>NZ_JGYS01000007.1 GCF_000741175.1 Bifidobacterium callitrichos DSM 23973 | reverse complement strand
CCTTCGCGGCGGCCAGATCGGCTTCGGCCTTGGCCTGCGCCTTGCGACGTTCCTCCATCTGTGCCTCCAGTTCTGCGGATTTCGCGGCGATCGCCCTGTCATCCAGCAGCGGCTGATCGCGCTTGTCGACGCCGGCGGACCGGGCCGCCTCAAGGGCGCGTGTCGCCTGCTCCTCGCGGCGCTTGTTGGCCTCGCGCTCCTCGACGGCGGCCTTGAGCGAGCGCAGGCGGATCTTGGCGGCGCCGAGGTTGGAGACCTCGTCGATCTTGAGCAGCGTGTACACGTCGGCCTTGTCCGCGAGGATCTCGGCGACCTGATCGGTGGTGATCGCGTCGAGACCGCAGCCGAACGAGTTGAGCTGGACGAGCTCGAGCCCCGGATAGGAGGCGACGAAGTGGGCCGCCGCGTACAGGCGGGAGTGGTAGGCCCACTGGTTGGTCACGCGCAGCGGCATGCGCGTGACGGTGCGATCGCCGACATGGCGGAACCCGTTGGCGTTCTTCCTGCGCGGATCCTCCTCGCCTTGTGCGAGGAATTCGGTCAGGTTGAGCTTCTCCCCCGGCTGCAGTTCGCAGATCGAATCCTCGGAGAGGACGACCATGCCGAGCGCGCAGATGGTCTCGGGGATGCCGTGGTTGATCTCCGGGTCGATGTGGTAGGGGCGGCCGGCGAGCACGATGCCGCGGCAGTTGTGCTCCTTCATGTAGGCGAGGGCCTTGAGGCCCTCCTGCTGCACGTCGTGCTTGAAGACCTTGTCCTCGGCGTAGGCGGCCTTGACGGCGGTTTCCGCCTCCTCACGCGTGACGTTCGCCCACGCGAACTCCTCGACGATGCGGTCGACCATGAGCTCGTGGTTGGCGAGGTTGAAGTAGGGGTGCATGTAGCGCACGCCCTCCTCGCGCAGTTCGGGCATGTTCGCGCCGACGACGAGCGGATAGTTCGCCACGACCGGGCAGTTGTAGTGGTTATCCGTGTTGGGCACGAGGTTCTCCTCATAGCTCACGCACGGGTAGAAGATCGTCTTGACGCCCTTGCCCAGCAGCCACTTGATGTGGCCGTGCACGAGCTTGGCCGGGTAGCAGATGTTCTCGGAGGCGATCGATTCGATGCCGGTCTCGAACAGTTCGTGGCTGGATCGTCCGGAGATCATCACCTTGAAGCCCAGGGAGGTCAGCAGCGTAAACCAGAACGGGTAGTTCTCATACATGTTGAGGGCGCGGGGGATGCCGATCTCGCCGCGCGTGGCCTTCTTGTCGGTGAGCCTGCGGTAGGCGAAGCAGCGCTTGTACTTGTAGTCGTAGAGGTTCGGACGGTCGGAGCGCTGCTTCTTCGCGTCGCCGCCGCGCTCGCAGCGGTTGCCTGTCACGAAGCGCGAACCGTCGGAGAACGTGGTGATGGTGAGCTTGCAGTGGTTCTGGCACAGCTTGCACACGTCGCGTTCGGTGGTCATCGACATGTTGTCGAGCGCGTCGCCGGTGAGAATCGACGAGGCGGTGTGGTGCACGCCGTCGATGACGACCTCACCCTCGTGCGCGTCGGCGTTGGGCGTGTCGCCCGCGGCGGACTCCTCGGCCTCGGCCTCGGCCGAATCGGTCGCGCCGGCCGAATCGCCCGCGTCCTCGAGGGAGGTGCCGTCCGCCGCGACGTGATCGTGGTCGTCGTCCGCGACGTCCTCATAGTGCATGCGAGCGGTCAGGGCCGCGCCGTACGCGCCCATGAGTCCCGCGATGTTCGGGCGGGTCACCTCACGGCCCGTGAGCAGTTCGAACGCACGCAGCACGGCGTCGTTGAGGAACGTGCCGCCCTGCACGACGACCGTGTCGCCGAGCTCGCCAGCGTCGCGCAGCTTGATCACCTTGTACAGGGCGTTGCGCACGACGGAATAGCACAGGCCGGCGGCGATGTCCTCGATCGAGGCGCCCTCCTTCTGCGCCTGCTTGACCGACGAGTTCATGAACACGGTGCATCGCGATCCCAGATCGACCGGATGCGTGGAGGCGAGCGCCTTGGCCGTGAACTCCTGGATCGTCAGTCCCATCGACATGGCGAAGGTCTGCAGGAACGAGCCGCAGCCGGACGAGCACGCCTCGTTGACGGCGATCGAATCGATGACGCCGTCGGTGATGGCGAGGTACTTCATGTCCTGGCCGCCGATGTCGATGACGGCGGTGACGCCGGGGCTGACCATTTCGGCGCCGCGGTAGTGGGCCATCGTCTCGACGACGCCCTCGTCCAGATGCAGGCCTGTGGTGATGAGCCCCTCGCCGTAGCCTGTGGCGCACGAGCGGGCGATCCACGCGTCGGCCGGCAGTTCGGACTGGATCTGTTTGACGATGTTGATGGCGGCGGTCAGCGGGCTGCCCTCGTTGTTCGCGTACGAGGACCAGACGATCTCGCGATCGTCGTTGACGAGCGTGGCCTTGATGGTGGTCGATCCGGCGTCGATACCGAGGAAGTGCGGACCGTGCGCGCCCTCGAGCGTGCCGATGTGGATGTGCTCGCGGTGGTGGCGTGCGTTGAACGCCTCGCGATCGGCCTCGGTGGGGAACAGCGGCGGCATGGTCGGGGTATTGGAGGGCAGGTTCTTGAGCTCCTCCAAGCGCTTCAAGATATCGGCGCAGGAATGCGCTTCGAAGTGGTGGCCCTCGTCGTCGACGTCGGTCTCGGCCTGCAGGGCCGCGCCGTACGCGACGTACAGGTGGGCGTTGGTCGGCACGATGAACTCGTCGACCTTGCCGTCGAGCGCGCGCTGGAACGCGGCTCTCAGCTCGCTCATGAAGAACAGCGGTCCGCCGAGGAAGATCACGGTGCCGTGGATCGGGCGTCCGGAGGCGAGACCGGCGATGGTCTGCGTGGCGACGGCGGTGAAGATGGATGCGGCGAGATCCGGCTTGGCGGCACCGTCGTTGATCAGCGGCTGCAGGTCGGTCTTCGCGAACACGCCGCAGCGCGACGCGATCGGATACAGGTTCTGGTAGCTTTTGGCCATCTCGTTGAGGCCTGCGGCGTCGGTATCGAGCAGAGTCGACATCTGGTCGATGAACGCGCCGGTGCCGCCCGCGCACGAACCGTTCATGCGCTGCTCCGGGGTGGGCTTGAGGTAGGTGATCTTCGCGTCCTCGCCGCCGAGCTCGATGATGACGTCGGCCTGCGGGTACTCCTTGTCGATCGCCTCGGTCTCGGCGATGACCTCCTGAACGAACGGCACGTGCAGGTTGTCCGCGAGCGCAAGTCCGCCGGATCCGGTGATGGCGAGGCGAATCGGCTCGTCGCCGCGCCCGAGCTCTTCGAGCTTCTTGCGGATGTCGACAAGCAGCCCCGCGACGGTGGCGCGCACGTTGGCGTGATGTCGGCGATAGTCGGAGAACAGGGTCTCGGACAGGGAGTCGGACTGGTCGAGCACGACGGCCTTGACGGTAGTGGAGCCGATGTCCAATCCCACGCGCAAAGGCTTCGTATCGTGGTTCGACGCCACGGTATGTGCTTCGTTCACCATGTAAACCTCTTCAACCGATTTTCCGGGACGCCCCTTGCGCGTCGCGCACAGATAGCGTATGGCCCGGCCGCTCAAAACCCATACTGTAGTCCGAAGCCCCGCCCAAGAGCGGCGGGTGACGCGGTCATTCAGCGTGATTCATCTAACAGGAAAAGCCGCAAACGCAACGTTCCCTCGTGTCCTGTCGGGATTGGGATTGGGTCGGTGCGAGCCCATCCGCACGAACGCACGAACGCACGAACGCACGAACGCACGAACGCGTAGATGAGCTGGCGAACGCCCTGCGCCGGCATTCGTCAACGAATGCACGACGAGGCATGCTTTGCGTTATTGCACACGGAAGTGCGGTTCAGGGTATACGCGCGAGAGACAGGGGACGACACCTTCCGCGATCATACGCGGAGCTCAACGCGGTCGCGGGACCCAACGCGGTCGCGGCCCCCAACGCGGTCGCGGGCCCCAACGCCACTTCGCCCCATTCCGGCACTGAATCCCCGATATGGCGATGCAGAACAAACCTCCCGATGCCTCATAACGATTCCATCCCGCTACACGCGAGTCGTGGACTGCCAGCCGGCTGTGGTGTCCACACGCTCGCACGGCCAAGTCATCCATCTCTCCATCTGCGTCAAATAGATCTACATGACTCCGTTGCCCTGTTGCGATGATCCCTGTGCTGCCTACCTAATGCAATGAGGCGCTATTGCTGTTTTCGCGGGTGGTTGCTCGCCATTGAGCCTCAGGGAAAGGGCCTTTCCATTGTCGAAACGGCGGCATTCGAATACTCGATCCCGAATTTCGCCCATTTGCGCATTCTCCTGCGGTCTGTCTCGGCAGCCTCGCGTGGGACTCAACGCGGTCAAGGCCGATTCCGGCCCTGAGTCCCACGAATCCGGGGGACTCAACACGATTCCCTGCGTTTTCCGCTCTGAGTCCCGCGACCACACCCGCCCACACCGGCACCGGGCTGGAAACGCCCCGTCAATACCGCCGTAAAACGGCGGAATTCCAACGATTTCCATTCTGCGGACGACAGGCGGTCACGGAGTCGGGCGTTCAGGCCGTGGGACTCAGCGACGAAATCGCCTATAACCGCGTTGAGTCCCGCGAATCCGAGGGATTCAACGCGATTCCCCGCGTTTTTCACGTTGAATCCCCCGGAACAAGCAGAGACGGCTAGTACCCTGCGCCGTGAATCCATTGTTGAATTTGAATTGACAACTCCTCGGACCCGCTTTGCAGGCCGGCTCGTCCTGCAATTACGGACACACGCGTCATACCGACTCGCCTGCCAGCTTGCACGTTGTCTACAAGCAGCTCCGCCGTTTGCTCCGCGGCAACGTCCCGACAAGGGCAGCCAGGAATGAGACCAACGAATTCCCGGCGCAAGATGCTAGACGCTCGACCGAGCCATCACAGGCCAACTCAATTGCGCCACTCGGCCGCACCACCTCAGTCATGGCGCCCGGCCACGCCACTTCAGCTATGCCGCCCATCTGCGCCCCGACGGTGCCGTCCAGCTATGCATGCCACTTCAGCCATACCGTCCGGCCCAGCCACGCCGCCCAGTCGCACCCCAGCTATACCGCCCGGCTGCACCCCGGCGGTGTCGCCCAGCTATGCCACTTCAGCCATACCGCCAGCCATACCGCCCGGCCGCACCCCTCCTGTGCCGCTCAACGCATTTTTCGGCGGTTTTGGCGTTGAGCGGCACGACGATGCGTCATTGCCACCCCCATCACCTTTTTACATGTTGTCAAAATGGCTATTTTCCAACGATTCTGCAATGGCCAGTATCGCAAGGACCGCCCCCGCCGCCGATCTGTCTGCCGTTCAACGCGAAAAACCACCGAAATCGCGTTGAGCGGCACGGTTTTCTGCCACTCAACGAACATCAACCGATTGACATGCACCGAGTGGCAGACCCATCACGACTCATCACGCATCCATTCCCTGATCCACTCCGGTCGCCGTGTTGGACCCAAAGGGATCGAACGTTTTCGCAACCCCACAAGCCCCATAACGCCGGACCGTGGGGGAACGGACGCAATGGAACGAGAAAATGAGGACTCTCGCAGCGGATCCTATAGGATCGGACGTTTCCCAACCGTGCAACCTCCCATAATGTCGGATCCTACGGGATCGAACGCAATGGAATGAGAAATGGAAGCTCTCGCGGCGGATCCTATAGGTTCGGACGTTTTCGCGACTCCGCGACCTCCCATAGCGTCAGATCCTACGGGATCGAACGTAATGGAATGAGAAGTGTGGGTTGTTGTGGTGGATCCTATGGGATTGGACGCAATGGGCTCGGACCGGACTGGATGCTCGAGTCGGATTTGTTTGGCAGGCGGCTAGTTGACGTAGATCTGTGTGATGCCTAAGTGACGCAGATCTGACATCGCACTCCAGAAATTCGTTGGCCTCGTTTCCAGCTCCCCTTGTCGGGACTCCCCTTGTCAGGCGGGACGTTGCCGTGAGGTAAACGGCGAAACTGTTTGCAGGCAACGTGCGAGCCGACAGGCGAGCCAGTAAGATGCACGGGCATAGCGCGCGTCCTTTATACGGGATGAGCTGGCCCGCGAAGCGGGACTGAAGGGCTGTCAGCAGGACCAAGGGGTGGCCAGCAGTGTGTTTTGGCAAGTTGGTGTCCGCCGAACAAACATTGAAGCAATACAGCCAGCAGGACCAAGGTGTGACCAGCAGGACCGAGGTGTGTGCAGCGGGACCGAGGGATGGCCAGCAGGACCAAGAGGTAGCAAGTGGAACCGAGGGGCAGCCAGCGGGATGAAGGGCAGCAGTTCATCAATGAAGCTACAGCGCGGGATACTAGAGCACCGCGAACCAGCGCATCAAAAAACCCAGAACACCACAAACTACAGACAGAATCAAAACCCAGAACACCACAAACTCAGACAGAATCAAAACCCAGAACACCACAAACTCAGACAGAATCAAAACCCAGAACACCACAAACTCAGACAGAATCAAAACCCAGAACACCACAGCCCAGAACACCACGGCTCAGAACACCACAGCCCAGAACAACGCAAATTCATCGCACCGAAGTCCAGAATATCAAACACAAACTCACTTTATCGAACGAATTGTCACTACCCACGTCTATAGATGTTTACGCAAACATCTTATGGATACACACCGGGCAGCAATCCCACACAGGTGACGAATGCCACAAACTGCATGGGAAATAAGCCCTATGAGAAGAAGAGGCACCGATCATGTCTGACAGATCATTCAACTCGGCCGGCAACGGTCCTGATAACGCAACCACATCACTCGAAGCCACATCGGATCAACCGGTCTACGGCGTCACCAACGAGCAGCAGCCGAAGCTGCCCACCCGTCTCGGCCTCGGCCTCATGGTCGGTCCGGCCTGCTGGATGATCGCCTACGTGGGCGTCTCGGCCACGCTGCTGCCCGCCAAGCTGCAGTTCTTCGCCCCCGGCCAGAAGGTCGCGCTGATCCCGCTGTTCTCGCTCGTCGCGATGATCGCGGCGACCATCTCCAACATCATCGCCGGCGCGCTGTCGGACATCACGCGCTCGCGCTTCGGCTCGCGATCCCCGTGGATCTTCTGCTCGTCGATCGCCTGCGCACTGCTGTTCGTCTGGTTCGCGTTCGCCAACTCGTGGCCGATGCTGCTGGTCACCTGGACCCTGTACAACGTGGCCCTCAACTGCGTGACCGCCCCGATGATCGCCCAGATCTCCGACCGCATCGCCCCGCGCTGGCGTGGCACGATCTCGTCGTTCTGGGGCATCGGCATGGCCATCGGCAACTACGGCTCCGGCATCATCGCCTCCAGCTTCATCAGGGACAACACGGCCGCCACCACCGGCATCCTGATCTTCGCCGTCATCGCCGCGATCGGCGGCGTGGTCTCCCCGCTGCTCATGCGCGAGCCCAGCAACGCGCACGTCGCCAAGGTGAAGTTCGATGCCGCCACCATCAGGCAGAACTTCATGTTCCCGACGAAGAACTGCCGCGACTACTACCTCGCTCTCGTCGGCAAGATGCTCATGGTCACCGGACAGTACGTGATCGTCGGCTATCAGCTGTACATCTTCTCCGACTACATGAAGCTCGACGCCGACCAGCAGTCCGCCTCCCTGAAGATCATGTCGATGATCCTCATGATCACCGGCATCGTGTTCTGCATCATCGCCGGACCGCTCGCCGATCGCTTCCACAGGCTCAAGCTGCCGGTCGCCATCACGACGATCCTGCTCGGCGTCGGCGCCTTCTTCCCGTTCCTCGCGCCCGAACCGTGGACGATGTACGCCTACGCGGTGATCGCCGGCATCGGCATGGGCGGCTACAACGCCGTCGACGGCGCGCTCAACGTGGCCGTGCTGCCCGATCCGAAGACCGCGGCCAAGGATCTCGGCATCATCAACATGGCCAACACGCTCGGACAGATCTTCGGCCCCGCCGTCGCCGGCTTCATCCTGACGATCTCCGGCAACAACTACCAGTGGATCTTCCCGACCGAGACCATCATCTGCGTGGTCGGCGGCCTGCTCATCCTCGCCGTCAAGCGCGTGAAGTAGGTTCCGGCGCCGCGCCTGACAGTCCTGCGCCTGGCGTCGCGACGACGCGCCACAACACGTAGCATAATGGCGTTTCATCGTGTTATGGCACAGACCCCTGCCACAGCTTGCGGAATCGAAAGGTTTTCGCGAGTTGTGGCAGGCGCTCCAGACGCACGATTTCGACCTCTCGGCAAGAATGGCGGAATTCCAAGCCTCTCGAAAATCAGCTTTTGCCATAACTCACGAAACGATGCCGTATTGTCGCGTTGTGGCATGGGCCGTTGCCTCAAGTGGATGGAATTCTCGTTTTTCTTGAGTTGTGGCAATGATCCTCGCCACAACTCAAGCATCAATCGATCGATGGATGAGTTGTGGATCAACAGAGTCAACATCCGCTCGTGCAATTGCGCGCGTAGCGTGTCCGCAATTGTTTCTCCTGTGGCCGACGTGCCGATGGCATAAGGCTGAAAGACTGCTAAATACGCGAGACCCCAAGGCGTATCGAAGGAAGGTACGTCTACCGAGGAGCAGCGCAGATGACACGCCGCGTCAGGAGGCCTGGGCGCCTTCGCCGGCCTCGCGGTCCTTCAGATATATTTCAGGAATGTCGCGCTCCTGATCGTGCAGCTTGGCCCAGATGATCGGCCGGCCGGCGTCAAGGGATTTCGGCACGTCGATGATGCGCTGGTTCTTCGAGCCGCGGAACTGCAGCAGCGAGTCCTTCTGATCCTTGAGATATCGCCCGTCGACGAGGATGTCGATGAGGCGCAGGAGCTCGAGCTTGTCGGGGGTCTCCCCGGGGCGCATGAGCTCCTCCCACGTGTATCCGGTCCACGACCAGATGTCCTTGGAATCCCCGAACTCGCGCCGGATGCGCTGCGCCAACGGCAGCAGCACCGGCGTGTTGAGGAACGGCTCGCCGCCCAGGAACGTGATGCCCTGCACCCACGGGGCCTTCAAATCCTCGATGATGCGATCCTCGAGCGCCTGCGTGTACTCGTGTCCGGCACGGAAATCCCAGATCGACGAGTTGAAGCAGTCGACGCAGTGGAACGGGCATCCGGACACGTACAGCGAGTTGCGTACGCCCTCGCCGTCGGTGACGACGAACGTCTTGTAGTCGGCGATCATCCGCTTGGACATCCGCCGCCCGTCCCACTGCCCCGCGCGAGGATCGTTGGCGAGCCCATGCGAGGGCACGGATGGCCCCCGCCCGGTCTCCCCGGAAGCAAAATCCCGTCGAACCATCCCTCGCTCCGTCACGTCGCTCTCTCTTTCTGTGACCGTATTTCCGCCGCTCCACTCAACCGAAACGTTGAGCGAAACGAGCATCGGCCTTCGCAATGGATTGACTGACCGTAGGCTTGGCCGAACGGCCTTGAGTGTGTCAGGCGATCCATTGCGAAGGCCGATGCGGACCCTCGCGATACCAGTAGTTACTTGGTCTCTTCGAACCACTCGCGCGTGGAGCCGTCGTCCAGCGTCACATGGCCGGTCTCGCCGCTCATGTGCTTGACGCGGTGGGAGATCTCCTCGTGACGGCCGTGGACCATCGGACGGGACACCGGATTGCCGAGGTAGCCGCAGGTGCGCTTGGTGACGTTGCACTTGTCCGGGTCGGAGTTGCCGCACTCGGGGCACTTGAAGCCCTCGTCGGTGGGCTCGAAGTCACCCTGGAAGCCGCACACGAAGCAGTGGTCGATCGGCGTGTTCGTGCCGAGGTAGCCGATGCCGACGTTGTAGGCGTAGTCCCACACGGCCTCGAGCGCCTTCGGGTTGTCCTGCAGGCACGGGTACTCGCAGTAGTTGATGAAGCCGCCGGAGGCGTAGTACGGGAAGTCCTTCTCGTAGTTGAGCTTCTCCATCGGGGTGGGCTGCAGCCACACCGGGTAGTGGAACGAGTTGGTGTAGAAGTCGTGGTCGGTGACGCCCTCGATGCGGCCGAACTTCTCGCGGTCCATGCGGTTGAAGCGGTCGGTCAGGGATTCGGCCGGCGTGGAGTACACGGAGTAGTGGTAGCCCTCCGCCTTGCTCCACTGCTTGCACAGCTCGCTCATGCGCTTGACGATGGACAGCGCGAACTCCTTGCCCTCCGGATCCCAGCCATGATCGCGGATCCAGTTCTTGCCGTAGAACACGGCGGTGGCCTCCGCCAGACCGATGTAGCCGAGGGAGACGGTGGCGCGCTCGTTCTTGAACAGCTGGTCGACGTTGTCGTTCGCGCCGAGGCGGCCGAAGGCGCCGTAGCGGAACAGGGTCGGGGCGTTGACCGGGGTGGCCTGCTTGCAGCGCATGATGCGGAACTGCAGGGCCTGGTGCGCGACCTCCATGCGCTCCTCGAACAGCTTCCAGAAGCGGGCCTTGTCGCCGTGGGATTCGATGGCGATGCGCGGCACGTTCACGGAGACGACGCCCAAGTTCATGCGGCCGTCCTCCTCATCCTTGCCGGTGGCGGGGTTGATCCAGCCCTGCAGGAAGGAGCGGCAGCCCATCGGCGCCTTGAAGGAGCCGGTGATCTTGACGATGTTCTCGTAGAACACGACGTCCGGGTACATGCGCTTGGTGGCGGATTCGAGCGCCAGCTGCTTCAGATCGTAGTTCGGGTCGCCCGGGTCGGCGTTCACGCCGTGACGGACGGTGAACACGAGCTTCGGGAAGATGGCGGTGTGGTGTTCCCTGCCGAGGCCGCGGATGCGGTTGAGCAGGATCGCGCGCTGGATCTCACGGGAGAACCAGTCGGTGCCGAGGCCGAAGCCGACGGTGACGAACGGGGTCTGGCCGTTGGAGACGCGGTTGGAGTTGATCTGGTACTCCATGGTCTGCATGGCGTCGTAGATGGCCTTGCGGGTGCGGATCTTGGCGAGGATCTCGCGCTCCTGCTCGAGCTCGTCGACGTCGGTGTGGAACGGGGTGTCCATCGGCAGCGGCTCGCGGCCCTTCTCGAAGTGCAGCTTGGCCGGCTCGTTCGCCTTGGCGTTGGCGACCTGACGACGCGCGAACTCGATCGGCATGTCGTCGGGGATCATCTCGCGGGCCTCCTCGAGGAACTTCTCGTAGTCGAGGCGCGCGTAGGTGGCGAGGTGCTCGTCGGCGCGGTTGGCGGTCTGGCCGCCGTACTGGCTGGAGGCCACGTCCTTCATGATCTGGGTGATCTGCGTGGCGGCGATGGCGATCGACTTCGGCGAGGCCATCGGCGCATTGCCGAGGGTGAAGCCGTTGGCGAGCATGTCCCAGAAGTTCGGCAGGGAGCAGTTGGACTGCGCGGTGAACGGCGAGTAGTCGGCGTCGTGGAAGTGGATGTCGCCCTTCATGTGCGCGTTGGAGACGGCCGGCGGCAGCATGTTGAACGCGGCGGCCTTGGAGACGGCGCCGGCGAGGAGATCGCGCTGGGTGGCGTAGACGTTGGCGTCCTTGTTGGCGTTCTCGTGGATGAGGGTCGGGTCCTGGTTGATGAAGCGGGACACGGCCTCGTTGACGTCCGTGGCCTTGGCGCGCTGGATGTCCTTGTCGAGACGGTAGTTGGTGTAGGCGCGCGCCACGTCGTACAGGTGCGCGTCGATCAGGGCGTGCTCGACGAGGTTCTGGATGTCCTCGATCTTGGCGGGGCCGGCGTAGCGCTCCTTGATCTCGCCTTCGACCTGATTGGCGAAGCCGCGGATCATGGCCTCCTCCTCGGGGCCGACCTGCTTATCGAGATCGCCGAAGGCGGCCTTGACGGCCTCGATGATGTTGATCGGGTCGAAGTCGACGATACGGCCGTCACGCTTCTCCACCTGCACCTGACGGCTGGTGTTCCTGACGGTTGTGGTCGCGGTATCGATCGCTGCGGTATCCATCGCTTCTCCCTCTTTCTTCCTTACGTACCTGCATACCCCAAGCGGCCGTTTTCAAGGCGTCCGGCAGAGGTGATTCAGGTGAATTCCGAGTGAATCACACGGGTGTAATTACTTGAGCCTCAGATACTGTACGGCAACCCCGACCCTATATCTAGTCGCGACGCGCCGCAATGACACTAGGGGTAGTGGTTTTTGGCGGAATAAAGCCGAATCGGCAACGTGTGACTAATGTGACAATCGCGCGTTCCCGCGTGTCGCGCGACAGACGTCCCCACTCACTTGACTACCCCTCAGTCCCGCTTCGCGGGCCAGCTCCCCTGACAAGGGGAGCCGAGGTATGAAGCGAAGCGAGCCGCTATGCTGCGAGGGGAACTCAGTCCAAGTTGGACTGAGTTCCAGCGGTGTTCGCCGTGGCCGCCTGCGCGTTCTGCGCGGCGTCGAGGCGGGCGCGCACGTCGCCCAGCAGGCTCTGGGCGCGCTTGGCGAGCGCCTCGCCGATCTCCCACTGGCGCATCGACTGGTCGAGGTTGAGGCCGCCCGCCTCGAGCGCCTGCACGGCCTGGATGAGCTTGTCACGCGTCTCCTCGTACGGCATGTTGGCGATGATCTCGCGCTCCTTGTCGGTCAGCGTGGAGGCGGGGGCAGCGGTTGCGGTCTGCTCCGTGGCGTTCTCGGTGGTCTCAGCGTTCTGAGTGTTCTCGACGTTCTCGATGTTCTCGGTCATGACGTTCTCCTTTGCTTACTTTGCTTACGTATGTCCCGCTTCACGGGCCAGTCCTTCCGGTCTCCTCTGACAAGGGGAGCCAAAAAAACAGCGGGTCAGTCGGCCTTGGCAATGACGACGCCCTTCTTCAGGGTCAGGGTGAGTTCGTCGCCGGACCTGACGGCCGCGGCGTCGTCGAGCACACGCCCGTCGGCGGTCTGCACGACGGCGTATCCGCGATTGAGCGTGGACTGCGGGCTTAATGCGGTGAGCGAGGCGTGCGCCTTCTCGATGGTGAACGAGGCGTCGTCCACCATGCGGCGCAGTCCGATGTCGAGCCGGTTCACCGCATCGTCGATGAACCGCTGATGCGGCTCGAGCATCGTGAGCGGCTGCGTCAGGCTCGGCCGGTTCGCATAGCCCTCGATCAGGCGGATCTCGTTGTCCACGCGAGCGGAGATGCGCAGTCGCATCTGGCGCACGGCGTTGTCGATGAGCTGCCACTGCTCGCGCACATCCGGCACGACCTTCTTGGCGGCGTCGGTCGGCGTGGACGCCCTCAGATCCACGGCCAGATCGATCAGCGTCCAATCGTCCTCGTGTCCGATGGCGGAGACGATCGGCGTGCGGCAGGCCGCGGCGGCCCGCACCACGCCCTCGTCGGAGAAGCCGACGAGATCCTCGAACGCGCCGCCGCCTCGGGCCACGATGATCACGTCCACGTCCGGATCGGCGTCGAGGCGACGGATCGCCTCGATGATGTCCGGCGGACACTGCGCGCCCTGCACGTGCGCGTGCACGATCTTGAATCGCACGGCCGGCCACCTCAGATTCACGTTGGTGACGACGTCGCCCTCGGCGCGGGCCTGCGGGGCGCAGATCAGGCCGATGCACTTGGGGAACTCCGGCAGCGGGATCTTGTTCTCCGCGTCGAACAGACCCTCGCCCTTGAGCTTCTTACGCAGCTCGTCGATCTGCTCCTTCAGGCCGCCGGCGCCGATCTTGCGGATGTCGTCGCCGATGAAGCTCAGTCGCGTCTGCTTGACCCAGATCTCGGCGCGGCCGTGGATGACGACGCGATCGCCCTGACGGAACTGCGAGGCGGCCGCGGCGAACCCGCGCCAGCCGGAGACGGATATCGCGATGTCCTCGAAGTCGTCGCGCACCGTGAGGTAGGCGGATCCGGCGCGACGCGTGTTGATCTCGGTGATCTGGCCGCAGATCCACGCGGCGGGCCATTTCGCCACGGCGTTGTGGAACTTCTGGCTCAGCACGCTCACCGGCCACGGGTTCTCGGCCGTGGTCTCGGCGGCGAGCCGGGGCAGCTGGTCGAGCGGACGGGGGCCGGCGGGCGGCTGCGCCCCCGATCCCGCCGGACCATTCTGGGCCTGGCCATAGCCTTGGCCATAGCCCTGGCCATAGCCCTGGCCATAGCCGTTGGCGTTCATGTCATAACTCATGGGGTCCACTATAGTTCAGGCCCGCTGTCAGGCCGGAAACCGGATACGGCCAATGTGGATAACTCAGCTCTCAACTGCAAGAGTCGCCAACAGCGCCTCGTGATCGGACCCGGCGATGCGCTTGACCTGCATCCGCCCCGCGACGATTCCCCTGTCGACGACCACATGGTCGATCCCGGCGAACGCGGGAGGCACGACCCGATCGGCCGGCCAGGTGAACGTGAACCCGTGGCCCGACTGGCGGGCGGCGTCGCTGAAGCGATCGCCCAGGAACCCGCGGAACGGGGCGTGATCGTAGGTCGCGTTGAAATCGCCCATGAACACGTACGCCGCGTCCGTGTGCGAGCGCATCAGCGCCAGTTCGTCGAGCGCGCGCCTCCACTGGTTCCAGTACCCGGGCACAGGGGCGGTGGTGTGCACGGAGACGAATCGGATCAGCTTCGCGCCGCCGGCGAACGAGACGGTGCCGCCCGGCATGAACGAGGCGCTGGAGTTCACGTCGTCGTCGGCCGGATCGGCGAGGGGCGTCGCGGACCACAGTCCGTTGCCGTACATGCCGTCCGAGCTGGAGACATGCGCATACGGCAGATAGTCCCCGATGCCAGCGGCCTCGAGACGGGCGACGAACGCCTCGGTCGTCTCCTGCAATGCCAGCACCTCGACGCGCTGGTCGCGCACCGTGTCGACGATCGCCTGCGCGTCGGCGCGACCTTTATATACGTTGAACGTCATCACGCGCGCGTAGGAGTCGTCGAGGATCGGATTGGCCTGAGCGGTGGCGGACAGCGCCCGGCCCGGAAGTTGCGCCGACGGGAGGAGGAACGGGTACTGCCAGTACACGTTCACCGCGAGCAGGGCGAGCGCGACCACGGCGGTCACGACGCGTTTCGAAACGAACGCCAGCACCAGCGACAGCCCCGCGAGCAGGATGAACCACGGCGTGGCCGACACGATGATCGGCACGTAGGGCGTCGTCTGCAGATCGGAGGGCAGCGCGCGGGCGGCCACGCCGACGAGCGCGAGCATGGCGAACAGTGTCGAGCATGCGCCCGCCACCCGATGCCTGCGCGAGTTTCCGCCGTAATCCCCATGTCCGTTCATACTGCGCTTCCTTACCGTGATCCTGCGCGCCGTGCGGGTTGCGGATGTGCGCGACGCGCCGGTGCGCCTCGCCGGCTTACCACCGGAGTGCGATCCCGACGAGCGCGCACCGTTCGCGCGCTCTGCGCGAGCACGCTCTCTGGCGTCCGTCTCGGCGCGGGCGATCAGTTCGTCCCGGCCGGAGTCGAACCTCGGCGACGACCGGGACGCACCGGATGAACGACCTGAACGGGACGCGCGAGGTGAACCCGCCGAACGCGATGCGCCACGCTTGTTCCCTCCCGCCGATCGACCTGCCACCGCACCTCCTTACATCTCCGGCCACATTACTGTGATCGCGATGCGAGGAGACATGTTCGACGGACGATTTCACAAGTTCGCCCCCATGCCGGGCAATGTGACCCGAACCGACGCACGGGCGCAACCGACGACCGATGCGCACGAACGTAACCGACGCACGCACACACCCGTTCTGCCACGCGGGATGCGTGTTGACCACCCCCCGTGTACAATGGACCGCTGTCGCCTCGGTAGCTCAGGGGATAGAGCACCGCTCTCCTAAAGCGGGTGTCGTCAGTTCGAATCTGATCCGGGGCACCATGAACCCTTTGGAACCATTGCGTTCCAAGGGGTTTTGCTTGTTACCTGCCTTCGGTGCTTTGGACATCCCCACATACGTCATCGTTCCTTATATCGTAACTGGTTATCTTGGGCCAAAGTCACTCCAGTTCCATTGCGAGCTCCATGAAAGCGAGATGTTGTGGTGGGGCTTGTAGACTGGTGTTCTGATTGGTTTCGGGTGTGGATGGGAGCGTGGTCGGTATGGTTGCGCAGGATCGCCTGCTGGAGGAGAACGCCGCGCTGGTGGCGTTGCTCACCACGATCGACGAACACCGCGACACGTGGTCGTCGGTCGCGAACACCGTGGCACGTCAGGGCAGCGCGGTCGCGGTGCTCGACCACGAAATGGACCCCGTGCACCATCACCTCATCGACGACGACCTCCTGTACGACGACGACCCCGCATTATTCGATGAGGACGACGTGCCCCCGACGGCCGAACGACGCCACGCCTTGGACAAGGCGCTGCAGGACGCCCGCCGTGAGGTCCGGGAGTGGCGCGGGAGGGGCTTGGATTTCGTGTCGGTGCTGGACGGGCGCTACCCGAACCGGCTGCGCCAGGTCGCGGACATGCCCCCGTTCCTGTTCGCCGACGGCACGATGGTCCAGGACGAGCTCGCGGTGAGCGTGGTCGGCTCGCGCGAGGCCTCCCCCGAGGCCCTCGGGTTCGCGCGCGACACCGCGTCCATGCTGGTCGCCTGCCGGTTCGCCGTGATCGCCGGGCTCGCGGCCGGCATCGACACCGCCGCCCACGAGCAGGCACTCGCCGAGGGAGGCCGCACGGTCGCGTTCATCGGCACCGGCATCACCCGCCAATACCCACGCCAGAATCAGGCACTCCAATACGAGATCGCCCGCAGGGGACTCGTGCTCTCCCAGTTCTGGCCCGATCAGGGACCCACGAAGACCACGTTCCCCATGCGCAACGCGTCCATGAGCGGCTACGGGATAGCCACCGTCGTGGTCGAGGCCCACGAATACTCCGGCACACGCATCCAGGCGAGGCAGGCCCAGCAGCACGGACGCCCCGTCATCCTGCGCGACACCGTCGCCGCCAGCACCGAATGGGGCCGCAGGCTCGCCGGCAGGCCCGGCGTGTACGTGGCGTCCACCGTCGCTCAAGTGCACGACATTCTGCTGCGGCTCCTGCACCTGGGCGACGAACTCGACCACGCCATCGACCAGCTCGTCTCCTCCACGGCCACCGCATGATCAACCAGTACGGGCTCCGACTCGACCGGATACTCCACGACACGGCCGGCAGCTACCTGCAGACCGTCCGCTACGAGTCGCACCACGACCTGCTATGCCCGGTATGCGGCGGGTTCAGGAACCCCGCGTACCCGCGCTGCCGCAGCTGCGAGACGCTCGCCGCCCAGACACGCGCATTGCAGGCCGGACTCGGCATGGCAACGGGCGTGGCATTGGCCGCGGACCGGATCGCGTGCGGCGTGTACGCGGCGGAACCGGCAAGCCAGACGCTGAAGATGATGTACGGGTACAAGGCGCCGCACCCGCCGTCGCCGGACTACCGCAGGATCATACGCGCGCTCACCGCCCTCGCCCTCGTCGGCCACGGCCAGTGTCTGGACGAGTCCGCCGGCATGCCGGTGAGTGGATGGGTCATGGTGCCGTCCACGACCGGCTCGCCACGCTTCCGCCAGCCCCACCCGCTCCACGACATCATCCAAGGAGTGCTGCCCAACGTCCCGGAGATCCGCCTGACGGCGCGGAAGGCCAAGACCCGCAACCTCGACCCCGACGCGTTCGCGTTGGCCGACCCGTCGGACAGGCGCCATCTCGGCGGCGACGTCGTGCTGGTCGACGACTCGTGGGTCACCGGCGGCACCGTGCTGTCCGCCGCGGCACGTCTCAAACTCGAGGGAGCCGCACAGGTGTCGGTCTACTGCGTCGCCCGCATCGTCAGCACCCGCTACCTCGACACGATCAACCCGGCATACACCCGAGCCTTCCACCGCAAAATCAACTACATCAGCGCCTACTGCCCCTGGCACCGACACACCGAACCCGACGCATGACGCCCAGCGGCAAGCAACACATGGCCCAGACGTCATCCAACCAGCAATACACCCCTTATAACATCCTCTGTTATATGTGTGATGAGTGATATTTCGGGGTTGAAACCGTTGGAATCACAACGATCGTCAGACACGTCATCGGCTAACGAAAAATAACAGCTGTTATTGGGAAGACACGCGATCCACTACGTTCATGCCGTTCAAACCCCGGGAACGACATAGCAAGAAGTTCCGGCGCCCACAGTACAACGCGCTCCACAACAGCCCACGAAAATCACACCCGGGTGCAATCCGGGTGTAATGACCTCTCAAAACACCCACACACACCCAACATCGACAATATCCAGCTGATCCAGAAACCGCCATTTTTCAACGATTACAGCATCCAAGAAAAGTCCACCAAGCAGTAACCGACGCCCCGATCTAAGCGGGTGTCGTCAGTTCGAATCTGATCCGGGGCACCATGAACCCCTTGGAACCATTGCGTTCCAAGGGGTTTTCGGTTTACGCGTCCTCAGTGCTCCAGCCACTTACTGCCGCTCAACGCAATTTCCGCCGCTTTTCTCGTTGAGCGGCAGCAGCGGGCTTCCACCAAGTACCATCATGCGAATCACGATTTCCAGAATCGTTGGAAAATAGCCGTTTTGGCACCACGTCAATTATCAGGGGGGCGTGGAATGCGAATGTTCGCTGCCGTTCAACGCGAAAAATCAACGATTCGTCGTTGAGCGGCAGAAAACACTGCCACTCAACGCAATTTCGAAGGATCTTTTCGTTGAGCGGCAGTTACCCCGTCCACCCGGACACCCGGACACCGATTGACGCCGAGCCGTCATCCCGCGAGCACGGTTCCGACGCCACGCCGTCACTGCATGTCGAGGGGCTCCTTGTCGCTCGGCGCGGGGAAGGCGTCGTCCAGCGCCGCGAGCTCGTCTGCCGTCAGTTCGATGTCCCGCACGCGCAGGTTCGCGAGCACGTGACGTGCGTCACCCGAGCAGGGAATCGCGATGACGTCGTCACGGCGCAGCACGAACGCGAGCAGGATCTGCATCTCCTCGACGCCATGCGCGTCGGCGATGCGGCGTACGACCGGCGAGGAGAGCAGCCCGTCGCGCAGCACACCCGCCTGCGCCAACGGACAGTAGGCCATGAGCGGCACGCCATGCGCGTCCATCCAGTCAAGCAACGAGAATTCGACGCCGCGCGATCCGAGATGGTAGAGGTCCTGATTGACCGCGCAGGCATCGCCGCCCGGCACGGCGAACAGCTCGCGCATGTCGTCGACGTCGAAGTTCGAGACGCCCCAGTTGCGGATCAGGCCGTCCGCCCTGGCCTCCTGCATGCACGCCACGGTCTCGGACAGCGGTATCGAACCACGCCAGTGCAGCAGGTACATGTCGAGATAGTCGGTGCCGAGGCGCGCGAGCGACGCCTCCAGACTACGCCGCAGCCGGCCGCGCCCCGCGTTGTGCGGGTAGACCTTGGAGACGAGGAACAGCCTGAAACGGTCGTATCCGGCGATCGCACGGCCGGCGAGACGCTCCGCTCCCCCATCGGCGTACATCTCCGCCGTGTCGATCAGGGTGATACCCGCGTCGAGTCCGGCCCGAAGCGCGGCGGCGATCTCCTGCCGTTCGGGACGCCGCCCCTCGGCCAGATGCCATGTGCCCATGCCGAGACGCGGCATCAGTGTGCCGTCATGCAGGGTGACCGTCTGCTTGAATGCCATGCTCATACTCACGCATCCTAGAAGCCGAGGCGGGTGCGGCCGAACTGGTCGAGCCAGCGCAGGATCGCGCCCTCGCGCAGCGCCCACGGGCAGATCTCGATCTCCTGGATGTTCAGCGCCTTCATGATCTCGTCGGCCACGACGCCGCCGCCGACGATCTGCATCGTACGCTCCGGGGTGATGCCCGGCAGCGCCACGCGCTGCTCCGGGGCGATCGCGGCGAGACGCGGAATCCAGTCCTCGAGCTGCTCGCGCGTCATGATGAGCGTGTCCTCGCGTCCCGGCTGTCGCAGCACGGCTCCGGCGAGCCGGGCGAGCGAACGGAACGTCTTCGACGTGCCGACCGCATGGTTCGGATGCTTCGACTTGGGGAACGCCTCGACCATCGGCTCGAGGATCTTGCGCACATGCCGGCGCACGTCCTCGAGCTGTTCGGGCGTGGCGGTGCCCTCGGGCAGGTACTTGGTGGTCACACGGCCCGCGCCGGCCGGCACGGACAGCGCGACGGTCGGCTCCTCGTCGGAGCCCATCGCGACCTCGAGCGAGCCGCCGCCGATGTCGAGCATGAGCAGACGGCCGGCGTCCCAGCCGTACCAGCGGCGGGCGGCGAGGAACGTGAGCCTCGCCTCGTCGGTGCCGGACAGGACCGTGACGCCCTGACCGATGCGCTCCTCGATCTTGCGCAGCACCTTGTTGCCGTTCGGCGCCTCGCGCAGGGCGCTGGTGGCCATCGCGAGCAGCTGCGTGATGTCATACTCCTCGGCGAGCTTCATGCTCTCGTCGACGGCCTCGAGGATCGCGTCGATGCCGGCCTTCTTGATGGAGCCGTCCTCCTTGAGGTACTGCATCAGGCGCACGGTGCGCTTCGTGCTGGCCTCCGGCTCGGGGCGGGCGCCGGGAGCCGCGTCGACGATGAGCATGTGGATGGTGTTCGAACCGATGTCGAGCACGCCGAGTCGCGTGGTGTGCGCGCGCAGATTGACCATGTGGGTTGGATTCCTTCTTCTTTTTCTTCTGATCTTTTTCTCTGATCAGGTATCAAATCTTATCGCAGGGTGGGCAGCCAGCGGCCGAGGCGGTCGAGGCCCTCGGCGAGCGCCTCGCGCGATGCGGCGTAGCTCAGGCGCACGTGCGTGTCCGCGGTGGCGGCGCCGAAGTCTCGGCCCGGGGTCAGCGCGACGTGCGCCTCATCGAGCGCGCGCTCGCAGAACGTCCATGCGTCCAGTCCGGTCGAGGAGATGTTGAAGTAGGCGTAGAACGCGCCGTTCGGCTCCACTTCGACGGGCAGGCCGATGCGCTTCAGGCCGTCGACGACGATGCGTCGGCGTGCGAGCAGCTCCTGCCGGCGACGCTCGCATTCGGCGAGGCTGTCGGGCGTGAAGCAGGCGAGCGCGGCGTGCTGGGTGGGCGTGTGCGCACACAGGTAGTAGTTGGTGGCGAGGTCGTCGACCGCGGTGAGTACGGCGGGGTCGTCGGGGACGATGGCCCAGCCGAGTCTCCAGCCGGTCATGCCGAAGAACTTGGAGAAGCTGTTGCACACGATTGCGCCGTCGTCGCAGGCGAGGACGGATTTGACCTCGGTGCCGTCCGGTTCGCGGTCGGCCAGATCGAGGTAGGTCTCGTCGACGATGCGCCACGCGCCGTGTTCGCGCGCGAAGGCAGCGACTTCGCAGAGCACGCGGAAGTCGATGGTGGTGCCGGTCGGGTTGGATGGCGAGGTGATCATCACGGCCTTCGTGCGTTCGGTCCAGTGCGCGGCGACCAGTTCGCGGTTCAAGTGGAATCGGGTGGCGGCCGAGGTGGGCACGTCGACGACCCTGCCTTCGAAGCTGTTGACGAGTTCGCGGTTGCACGGGTAGGACGGGTCGGCGATGATGACCTCGTCGCCCGGGTCGACGGTCAGTGCGGTGGCGAGCAGGAGCGCGGCCGATCCTCCGGAGGTGATGACGATGCGTCTGGGGTCGATGTCGAGGTCGTGGCGCTCGTGGTAGAAGTCGGCGATCGCCTGACGCAGTTCGGGCAGGCCCATGGCGGCGGTGTAGGGCAGGGCGCGGCCGTCGTACTGTTCGCGCATCGCGTCGCGCACCGCCGGGGGCGCGCCGAAGTCGGGTTCGCCGAGGGAGAGTTTGATGACGTTCACGCCGTTGGCGATCATCTCGTCGGCCTTCGCGCCGAACACCATGGCGCGGAAGGGCTGCGCCTCGCGGGCGCGTCGTGACATCACGGGCTGCTTTGCTTCACCACTGGTCATACGCCCGTTGTATCGGCACGGCCCGACAGGATGGCCGCGGGGCGGCGGGGTGGTCCCGCCCGCGAGACGCGACGACGGGTAGGATTGGGCTTGTCCCGTCGGGCCCGTCCCGCACGGGTGGACGCACGATTCGACACGATTCAACGATTCGACACGATTCAAGGAGGAACGATGGGCAGGCTGAACGGCAGGCTGAACGGCAGACGAGCCGAGGTCGAGGCGAACGGCGAGAAGGTGAACGTCGCCATTCTGGGCGCCGGTTCGATCGCGAACACGATGGCGACGACGCTGGTGAAAATGGCCGCGGACGAGCGTTACGCCGGGTGGATCCACCCGTATGCGGTGGCGGCCCGCGACTACGAGCGCGCCGAGGAGTTCCGCGGCAGGTACGGCTTCGACAGGGCGTACGGATCGTACGAGGAGCTGGCGGCCGATCCGATGGTCGATCTGGTGTACATCGCGACGCCGCACGTCTTCCACGCCGAGCAGGCGATCCTGTGTCTCAAGGCCGGCAGGAACGTGCTGGTGGAGAAGTCGTTCACCGCGAACGCGGCGCAGGCCCGTGAGCTGCTCAAGGTGGCCGATGAGACCGGTCTGCTCGCCACGGAGGCGATCTGGACCCGCTATCAGCCGAGCCGCGCGATCATCAACGAGCTCGTCGCCTCGGGCGAGCTGGGTGACATCCGCATGGTGCGCGCCGATCTGAGCTACGAGAACCACGGGCGCGACCGCATCACGAATCCGGCGCTGGCCGGCGGCGCGCTGCTTGACGTGGGCGTGTACGCGCTGAACTTCATCGACATGGCCGTCGGCGCCGATCACGGGCGTGAGATCGCCTCGCTGAACACGGTGATGGTCCCGTACGAGTCGGGCGTGGACCAGTCGAACGCGACGACGATCGTCTACGACGACGGGATGATGGCCGTAGCGACCAGCTCGCGTGCGGTCGCCTCGGACCGCGCCGGCGTGATCGAGGGAGACAAGGGGTATGCGATCGTCGACAACATCAACAATCCGACCGGCATCGACGTGTACGGCCTCGACCACGAGGTGAAGCGCCACATCGACGTGCCGGCGCAGCTGACCGGCTACGAGTACGAGGTCGCCGCCGCGGCGAACGCGATCCTCGACGGCCTGGGCGAATGCGCCGAGATGCCCCACGCGGATACGATGCGCATCATGGAGCTGATGGATCGCATCCGCGGGGCATGGGGGCTGGCGTATCCGTTCGAGCGCCGATAGGCCCCTAGCGCCGTTTGGCCAGAACCCAGCCGAGGAGGGCGAGCGGCACGGCGCAGGCGGTGAACGTGGCGGGCAGGAGCATGCCGACGTGCGGGCCCGCCGCGTCGAGCGTGATGCCCGCCACGGACGAGCCGATCGACGTGCCGACCGTGCCGGCGGTCGTCACCCAGCTCAGGCCCTCGGTCAGGCTTTCGGCCGGCACGAGATCCTTGACGATGAGGTTGCCGGTGGTGAACAGCGGCGAGACGAACAGACCGGTGAGGATCTCGACGGCGCCGAGCAGCAGCAGGTTGTCCATCGCCAGACGGAAGCCCACATAGCCGACGGCGAGCAGGCACAGGAACATGACCATGTGCCCCCAGTGCGAGCCCTTCAGCTGGCGCGAGCCGAAGACGATCGCGCCGATGCACGAGCCGAGCGCGAACATGGCCAGCTGCAGGCCGAGGAAGCCCTCCAGTCCCATCGATTTGATCGACGCGGTGATCGACACGTCGAACGCGGTGAAGCTCATGTTGAACACCACGAACACGATCAACAGGGGCAGCACGCCGCCGTAGAGCAGCACGCTCCTCGGTCTGGCGCCCTGACGGCGCAGCGGGTCGAGGCTCAGGGAATCGGCCTTGCCGGCGGCGGGGCGATCCGCGGCAGCCCCCGCCCCGGCCCCGGGCACGTCGACGGTCTCGACCATGGCCGGCGGCTGCGTCGACTTGAGCGAGAAGAACACGGCGCCGCCGATGCCGCAGGCGAGCGTCGGCACGAACAGCTGGCTGACCGGATGCACCGAGGTCGCGAGCCATGCGGCGAGGATCGGGCCCAGAATGAACACGACCTCGTCGATCGCCGCCTCCATCGCGTACGCGGTGTTGAGCAGCGCCTCGCCGTCCTCGACGCCGCGCAGCGCGTACGCCCAACGGGTGCGCACGAGCGCGCCGAACGAGAACTGGGTCAGTCCCATCACGACGGCGAGCGCGAACAGCAGCGGGATCGGCACGCGCACGAGGGCCGCGAACGCGAAGGCGAGCATCGAGACGACCTGCACGGCGAGGGCGATGCGGCCGACGCGGCGCTGGCCGAACCGGTCGAAGGCGCGCGCGTAGAACGGGGTCACGCAGGACAGGGCAAACACGTAGACGGCGCTCATCGTGCCGGCGACCGTCCAGTTGTCGTACAGGTGGTTCAGGGCGAGCACGATGCCGAGACTCATCATGGAGATCGGCAGTCGCGCCACGGCCCCGGAGACGCAGAACGCCTTCGCGCCGGGGATGCGGAACAGGCGTGCGTAGGGGGATGCGTTCACCGTGGTTGCACTCGCGCTCACGCCTCGGCCCCGCCTTCTCGCTCGATCCCGCCTTCGTAGATGAAGACGTCCTCGCCGTTGCCGGCGGGTTCGTCGGCGTGGTCCTTCGCGTACCGTTCGGCGACGCGCCGCAATCCCTTGTGGTCGTAGAAGCCGACGTCGCACGTGGAGTCGGTGTGCAGGTAGTAGCGTTCGACGCCTTCGGCCGCGAAATGGTCGAGCATCCTGCGCCACAGTGTGCCGCCGACGCCGTGGCCTCGTGCGGCGGGGGCGACGAGGAACAGTTCGAGTTCGCCCTGGCATCGGCTGTTGATGGCGATGTCGTCCTCCATGCGGATCTCGAGCGCATGCCATGCGTTGGTGCGTGCGAGCGCCGCGGCGCCTTCGGGCGTGGCGTCGAGTTCGGCGTCGATGCGCTTCAGTTCGTCCGCCGTGTCGTCGAACAGCGTGGGACGGCCGGCCACGCGGGTCAGGGTGACGCCCATGAACGTGCCGTCGGGGCCTTCGGCGATGTCGCCGCGTGTGGCCGGTTCGAGGTAGTGGAGCGTGAAATGACGCGAGGTCATGCGCGCGATGGCCGGATCCCCGGGTTCGTCGACGCCCCAGGTGCGGTAGAACTGTTCGACGATGGCGTCGATGTCGCTTCGGCGGATCGGCCGGTAGATGACGGTTGCGGTTGCGGTTGTGTTGGCGGTTGCGCTGGTCGCAGCCATATGCCTTGCACTCCTTTGGTTGGTCGTTCGGCACGTGCGCCCGCCCACACGTGCACGCACGAGGGTCGCGGTCTCCCCCGGCGCGGCGTTCACGGCGCGTTCCAGCCGTGGGACCCGCTGTCCGCCCCCACGTCCCGCAGGGTGTCGTTGCCCGGGGAGGCGTAAGGCGGATGGGTCTAGTCGTCGTCGGATTGCTCGGGAACTCCGGAGCTCAACTCGGCAATGATATCCTGTTCTGTTTTCACCTCGGCGCGCACCAGTCGGCGCGATTCGTCAGGCTCACTGACATAGTAGAGAGCGGCGTCGATACTGTCCAGCGGCACGTCGGCGACCGCGGCGAGCAGCAGCCGGTACAGGTCCAGCTGGACGAGCTTCTCGGCGACCTGTCTGGCCGTGCGAGGCCGCCGCCCGGTCTTCCAGTCGACGATGGTGAACCGTTTGGCCGCATCGTCCGGGTCGAGCCCGCCCGCGAACACCGCGTCGAGCTTGCCGTTGGCGATGATGCCGTCGAACTGCGGCAGGGGACCCGCAATCGGACGCTCGGCCCACACCGGGGTGCGCGCAGCCCACGGCGAGGAGGCGAGGCGACGCTCCCATGCGATCAGCTCGCGTTCCACCGCATCCGCATTCACACGGTCGCGGTCACGTTCTTGAGCCTCCAGATCGGCGAGCATCGCGGCGCGCGTCTCGCCTCCGAGGCCGGCCGCAGCGTCGTCGAACACGCCGGGGATCGCGGCGTCGACGAAACGCTCCGCCCACGCGTGGAACCGGGTGCCGGCCGATGCCGCCGGCGAGGCGACGGTCGGGATCGGGCGGACGACTCCGCGCCAGTAGCGGCGCTCCTCGCGCTCGCTCATGCGTCCGGCGCGCGCCTGCAGACCGGTGACCGACTGCCGGGAACCCTCGAGGATGCGCTGCGCCCGGACCCTGATCTCCTCGTCAAGCCGATCATCCTCGGCCTGCGAGGACATGAGGTCCTCGTCGGCGACCAGCATGCGCGCACGGGCGAGCAGCGGTCCGGACGCTCCCGTCTGGCCCGATCGGACCGCGCGCACCGCATCCGCGGCGGCGACGAGCCGCGATTCGACCGTCTCGCTCAGCGAGGCCGGCCACGGCAGCGTCCCGCCGCCGTCGACCTCCTCGACCGGTTCGAGCAGCGCCTCGCCGACGACCGCGTCCTCGTACGCCGCGGCGCGCTCGCCGATGAAGAACCCCTGCGGCGCGCTGGTCGTCGGTTCGACGCCGTCGGGCAGGTTGGCGGGTTGCGAGACCGCATCGGGGCGCGCGTGGAACGCGTCATGCACCTCGGTCCAGAAGTTCGAGGCTCTGGCCCCCTTGGTCTCGCCCTCCACGCCGCGGCCGAGATCCTTGGACTTCGCGTAGGTGAGCAGCATCTCCCCCTTCGTGCGGGTCAGCGCGACGTACATGAGCCGGCGTTCGTCGGCGTGCAGCCGGCGGCCGTACTCCTCCGCCTGCGTCAGATGCCAGGAGTCGGGGTCGACGTCGTCGATGCCGTCGCCGATGCCGCGCAGCGTGCCGTACACCTCGTCGTCGATGGTCTCGACGTCGTCGAATCCCGAGTCGTCCATCGTCGCGATCGGATCCTCGTCGACCGGCGCGTCGTGCGGGAATCGGGGCAGGATGCCCGCGTCGGCGCGGATCGGCACGGGCACGGCGGTCGGGTCGTCGAGCCATGTGCGGGCGGTCTCACGGTATTCGGGCGCATGCCACCGCCCGTCCTCGATGCCGCCCGCGTGCTCCTCGTCCGTCTCGATCCTCAGGCCGTCGCCCTCGTCGCTGGGAAAGACGCCACTCTCCAGTCCGACGACGGCGACCGCATCCCATTCGAGTCCCTTGGACTGGTGGATGGTCATGAGCTCCACGTCGGCCCTCCGGTCGGCGTTCAGCATCGACGTGTCGTCGTCGACGCTGTTCAGCGCGTCGACCCAGGCCATGAACCCGCGCAGCGTGGGCGTCGACCCGGCCGCGATCTCGGTGGTGTAGGTGTCCACCAGATCGATGACCGCGTCCATCGGCACGTTGGCGAGCGTGGGATCGATGCGCGCGCCGTCGGTCGCCTTGCCGGTCGCTTCGCTGTCGGAACGGAACGCCTGCGCTACCACGGTGTCGATGTCCAGATCGAGCGCGCGCACCGCCTCGCGCACCACGTCCGCAAGCGGACGGCCGATCAGATCATGCACCTGCCGGAGCGCACCGGCCGCGTTGAGGATGACGCGTCGGGACTCGCCGTCGAACCGGTCGTCGTCGATGAGCGCGTCCAGATCGCCGCGCAGCATCACGTCCGGCAGGAACACGGCGTTGGCGACCTCGTTGCGATGGTCGCGCACGATCGCGGCCCACTGGCCGCGCGGCGCCTCGGCGGAGGCGAGCCCGGCGGCGACGAGCGCACGGTAGCGCGTCTCCATGTTGAGGTTCTCGGCGATCGACGCCAATGCGGTCAGCCTCGCCGCATCCAATCCGAATCGCGGGGTGGCGAGCAGACGCATCAGCGACGCCGCATCGGTGTGATCGGCGACCACGTGCAGCAGCGCGAGGATGTCGCGGATCTCGGGGCGTTCGAGCATGGCCGAATAGCCGACGACCAGCGTGGTCAGCCCGGCGGCCTCAAGCGCCTGCTGGTAGAGGGGCATGGTCTTCTTGGAGCGGAACAGTACGGCCACGCTCCGCCCGTGAGGGTCGCCGGGATTCCATGGATCCTTCGCGGCGGAGTCCCCCGCCGACACCGCCTGCGCGATCGGACGCACGCTCATGCGGCAGAATCGCACGACGCCGTCGATCTCCTGGCCGAGCGTGTCGTATCCGAGCACGCCGATCGTACCTTCGGCGGCTCCCGCGAGCGTGCCGAGCGGGGTGACGTCGACCTCGCGCATCAGCGAGCTGCCGGGCCGGCGCGGTGCCTGCCGCAACGGGAGGGTGAGCGCGTTGGCGGCGTCGAGCACGATGCGCGGATTGCGTCGGGTGACGCTCAGCGCATACGGTCTCGACCCGGACGGCATGGCGAAGTCCCGCTGGAACATGCGGAACGCGCCGGGGCTGGCGCCACGCCACGCGTAGATCGACTGGAACGGGTCGCCGACCGCATTGACGGCGGTGCCCCGGCCGTGGAACAGGGTGGCGATGAGGGACGCCTGCGTGGTGGAGGTGTCCTGGTATTCGTCGAGCAGCACGTGGCTGAACCGTCTGCGGTAGCGTTCGCCGATGGACGGGAAACGGGTGACCAGCTGGTATGCGGCGATGGTGAAGTCGCCGAACTCCGCCATGTTGCGTCGGCGCTTCTCCGCGACGTACGCCTCGACGAGGTCGAGCAGGATGTTG
Organism: Bifidobacterium callitrichos DSM 23973; assembly: GCF_000741175.1. GTDB lineage: Bacteria > Actinomycetota > Actinomycetes > Actinomycetales > Bifidobacteriaceae > Bifidobacterium > Bifidobacterium callitrichos. The sequence goes on along the minus strand of NZ_JGYS01000007.1, from coordinate 200,723 downwards.
CGCGTTTCGGCGACGCCGACGAGATTCGCGCAGTGGTAGACGCACGCCTCGTGCTGGGCGCGCTGGTAGTCGTCGAGCTTGGCCGTCCAGGTGGCGTCGGTGTCGCGCTTGGTGCGCTTCGGCTTCCTGGGTTTCGGCTCCTGCTCGGGTACGGGGTCGCTGCCGATCGCCTCGCGCACCCGCCGCGCGAACGCGTCGTCCCACGCGCGCACCCGGGCGATGGCCTCGGTCATGTCGGTGACCTCGCCGCCGATCATCGCGCTGCCGATCGCTCCGGACAGGGCGAGCACCCGCTTGGCGAGCGTGTTGAACGCGCCGAGATCGTGTCCGCGCAGCAGGTCCATGTGGCGGTCGATGACGTCGACGGCGATCTGGATCGCTCCGGCGTCGCTCAGCGGCTGCGTGTTCTGGTCGAAGCCGACGAGCAGGCCGTACTGGCGCACGATGGACTGGAAGAACGCGTCGTAGGTGAACACCGACGGTTTGAGGAACGTCGCCTCGTCGCGCATGTCGGCCACGGCGGCGCAGACGCGGGTGAGCAGCTCGCCGGCGGCCTTGCGCGTGAACGTCAGGCCGAGGATGCGCTCCGGCGGCACGCCGCGTTCGATCAGGGCGATGATGCGGCGGGTCATCGTGTAGGTCTTGCCCGATCCGGCGCCGGCGACGACGAGCACGTCGTCGTTCGCGGGCGCGTCGATGACGGCCGCCTGCTCGGGCTGGCGCCCTGCGATGCGGCGGTCGCGGTGCCTGCGGGAATCATGGATGTCATGCTTGCCTCGTTTCGATCACGGTGTCGATCCGGCCGGCGCACGCCGGGCAGACGGCGCCCATACGGCAGTGCTTGAGGTGGTTGGCCGTGGGGTGGGCCATGAGATGCTCGCAACGGCTGGCCACGGCCGTGTAGAAAACGCGGGCGATCATGGTCAGCGACCACAGCGCCTGCGTGCCGTTGAGCGACGCGAAGGCGGCCCACTGCGCGTCGTCGACGTTTGCCAGCCCCTCGGGTCTGGCGGACGGGTCGAGGGCGATCGCGGGCATATCGAGGATCTTCGCGGGGTTCGGGAAGTACGATCGCGGCGTGTAGGCATGGGCGTTGAGCGAGCCGCTCGTGAACAGCGCTGGCTGGTGCAGGCCCTCGGGGGCCCGGCTGTGTGCGGGGGCGGACTTGTGTTCGACGTGGAACAGCGCGCTCTGGCCGATTTCGGGTGCGATCGCGAGCGCTTCGGCGCCGCGCGGGCCGAAGGAGCCGCCCTTCGACTGGCTCTGTCCGGATGCGGCGGGCCGTTCGGGGAAGGTCAGACCGAGCTGGTAGCACACGAGCTGCAGGTCGTTGACGATCTGGCTCACGGCCGGCAGCTGGCCGGTCTTGTAGTCGATGAGCCTGACGCGAGTGCCGCCATCCGGCAGCGTGCGGATCTCCTTGCGGTCGATGCGTCCGGCAAGCCGCACGATGAGGTCGTCGCGCATGCCCTCGGGCCATCCGCCCACCAGCAGGCCCATGAGCTCGGAAAGACCGTGGCGGTCCACCGGTTCGACGCCGGGCGTGGCGTTGTAGGCGGCGAGGATGTCGCCAAGATCGAATCGCGCGGCGAACTCCTCCTCGCAGGACGCACGTTCGAGCCGCCCGATGTCGAAGTACTTCGCATTGGCGCCGAGGTATCCGGCCTCGTTGCCGTCCACGAAGTAGGAGGCGATGTTCGCCAGCGTCTCGCCGGCCCCTTCGTCCTTGCGGATGGCCGCGTACCGGCTGGCGGGGTCCTCGATCAGGGAGGTGTCGGGCCTGAGCTCGTCGTAGATGGCTTTCAGCCGTTCCGTGACCGCCGCAAGCCGCTGTTCGTGCGGCGCGTCGGCCATGAAGCCGGGCAGGTCGATTCCCTCCTCGCTGCCGCGTTGGGCGACGGCGTGGATGAGCGTGCCGAAGCTGGTGGCGATGGCGGAGGGGCGGGGTCCGGCGAACGTGTTCTCCAGCATCCAGCACACCGGGCACTCCCACAGCCGGTCCACCGACGAGGGCGACAGGGAGACCATCGGGGCGTGCTCGGGCTGGGGGGACTCGCCGTCGAACGCGTGCGGCAGGTACGCCCAGTGATCGGGGTCGGCGGAGGCGACGCCATGATCAGCGAGCAGCGCCAGCGCGGCGGCCGCATCGCGGGCTTCGGGCGAATCGGCCGGATTGACGGCGAGCGCGACGCGGGCCGCCGCGACGACGCCGCGGGGGTCGGCATCCAATCCCGCGTACTCGCCGTAGACGTCGTTCCCACCGTCGGCTCCGTCACCGGTCTCGGGATCAACCCCGCCGTCGGCTCCGGGATCGACGATCATCGCCACGCCGTTTCCGTCGCGGGTGAACGTGCCTGACGGGATCGGCCGGCGATGGCGGCGCCGACCGTCTCCCGCCCGACGGGGGTGAAGAGGTTCCGGTCGCGGCAGTAGCGTTCCGGCAGGTAGGTGTACAGGAAGTCGGAGGGCAGCGTGTCGTCGTTCGCGACGGCGCTGACCGTCACGAGACGGTCGGCGCGGGTGAGCGCGACCAGCAGGCTCTTCTTCTCGGAGGAGAGCACGGCGGCCAGTCGGGGATCGCCCGTCACGTCGGCGGCCGCGCGGGCCGTATCGTCCCGGGTGATGCCGCCGTGCAGGATGACGTCGCCCAGATCCTCGCCGCCGAACATCGTGTTGCGTTCGGCGAGGTTCGGCCACACGTCCTGCTGGATCGCCGGACACCACACGTACGCCCAGTGGCGTCCGGCCGCGCCGGCGGGCGTGGTGAGGGTCACGGCCTGTTCGATCGGCCCCACGTGGGCGAGGGAGTCCGCTTCGATCTGCATGGAGCGCACCCGTTCGATGAACGAGACGATGTCGTGGCCGGACGCCCCTCCCTCGGCGTATTGGAACAGGCGCATCGCCGCGTCGAGCCTGTCGTTGGCGGCGCGGCCGTCGGGCGTGTTGGCGAATGCGGTCCGCTGCCAGACGCGGGCCACGCCGGTCGCCTCCCAGGCGAGGGCGAGCGCGAACTGCGGCTCCCTGCTGGTCAATGTGACGAGGCCTTCGGCGATCTTGCCGACGAGCGTCCACAGGCGTTGGAACGCCTTGAGCTGCGGGTCGGTGCCGAGCACCTGTCCGACGGCGGCGACAACCATGTCGGCCGGCGCGTGCGGGTCGTCGAGGGCGAGCATCGCGTAGAGCGCGTTCACGCCGAACGACGGCGCGTCCGCATCCGGCACGGCCGTCGCGTCGACGAGCGATTCGTCGACCGATACGGTGCCGGCGGGTGCTGTGCCGGCGGATGCCGCGGCGTTCCGGGACGAGCGCCGATGGCACAGCCCGTTCCACGCCTGCACCAGTTCGGACAGCGTTCCCGCGGTGTCGGCCTGATCGACGTCGTCGGCATCGTCGTCTTCCCCGGGCTCAGCCCCGATGACTCCGGCGAGCGATTCCAACGCGCTCATGGCCGATTCGACGATCTCGATGCGTGCGGGGCGTCCTTCTGCCGACCGTTTCGCGCCGATGGTGATCAGCGGTCCGTCCATCAGCGTCGCGACGCGGGATCGGGCGAACGCGGCGATCTGCCGCAGGGTCATCGACGTGCCGTCCATGCCCTCGCGGCGCAGACGCGCGAGTTCGATCAGCGCGAAGAGCCCCTGCACGAACGGCTCCTCGCTCAAAGGACGGGTGACGGACGAGTAGCGTACGGGCACGCCGTCGCGGCGCAGACGTTCGCCGAAGACACGTACGGTGGCGTTGTCGTGCGCGATGACGGCCATGTCGTTCCATTGGGCGTCGCCGTCGAGTCGGGCGCGTTTGATCCGCCAGACCACGTCGTCGAGCTCCTCGCGCGGCGAACGGTACAGTGCCGAGGCGAACGATCCGTCATTACGGCGGGGCGATTCGGCGTCGAGCATCGCGATCGGCCACGTGCCCTCGCGTTTCGGGGTCTTGCCCGGACGATCCGGCAGCGGCGTGGGATCGTCCTCAGGCGAGGGGATCGACAGGGAGACCCGCGAGACGACGATGTCGCGATACGTGACCCGATCGGTCTCCCGATCACCTGCCCGATCACCCGCCCGATCGGCCTGTGCGATGCCGATGCGCGCCGCGTTGAGCGGCCCCTCGCAGGCCTCGGCGAACAGGTATTCGGGGTAGGAGCCGCGGAAGGTCTGCACGGCCTCGTCCGGGTTGCCGACGAGCAGCAGCCTCACGCCGGCGTCGGCCAACGCCTCGAGGAATCGCAGCCCCGCGAGCGTGGTGTCCTGGAAATCGTCGACGATCAGCACCTCGGGCAGGCTGGACGGGCCGCCGGAACCCGCAGCCGCAGCCGACTGCCGCAGAACGCTCGCGCCCTCGACGAGCAGACGCGACGAGTCAAGCCGGTACTCGCCCGGATACGCCCGTTCGACGGCCGCCGCGTATTCGCTGCGCAGCGCGAAGGCCAATCGCCATTGCAGCTCCAGCCGTTCGCCGTGCGCGCCGGCCTCGCGGGCGGCGGACAGCAGCTCGCCCTCGCGCGCGATCGAGGCGCCGAGCTCGCTCATACGCGCCAGCATGTCGCGCAGCTGGTCGACGAACGCCGACGAGATGCCGCGTTCGAACATCTCGGGCGTGGAGGAGGCGTCGCCATGCGAGCCCGCAGACGAGTCCGCAGGCGTCTCCGCAGGCGTCTCCACGGGTGAGGCGACGGCGCGCGCCCAATCGTCGGACGCGAAGTACGCGCGCAGCAGCATGCACACGTCACACGGATCGCCGGCCATGGCGTGGGCCAGATGCACGGCCAGCACGCCGCGCAGCAGCGCATCCTGTTCGGCGCCGTTGAGCAGCCTCGGGGCGGCGAGCCCCTGAGTGAAACGCCGGTCGCGATCACACGGAAGGCGATCGCCGACAACGTGGTCACCGGACGGGTCTGCGCGGAGCCGCCGACGTGACGGATCGCCTCGTCGCGCAGCCGATCGGCGACCATGCGATTGGAGACGGCCATCAGCGCGCGCTCGTCGCCGAGCCGATCCAATGCCGCCAGCAGCGCGGCGAACGCGAACTCCGTCTTGCCGCCCCGCGGCGGCGCGGCGGCCAGCAGCGCACGCGGCCGATCGCCTCCGGCCGGGTCCCCGGCGATGGCACCGCCAAGCAGCATGTCCAACGCCTCGGACGCCGTCACGTTTCCCATCATCTCGTTCATAACCCTCAAGCCTATTCCTCTTTCGGGCGGGCGGTCGATATCTACCTGGAACCCATCGGACGACCGTGTTGCGGCGTGTCGCGTCCAGTATGCGTCTTCATGGAAACCGGGCATGACGTGCTCCTGACTACACTTGGATACCAAAGGTGAGGAATCCGGCAGCGCGCCGATGCGACTTCGCACCGCACACACCACACAAGGAGTTGAGTTCAAGGATGGTCGATTATGACGCCGCAGTCGCGGCCGTGCAGGATCCGGATGCGGATCCCGTCTTCCTCGCGAAAATCGCTTACGAGAATCCGGAGTTCGGCGCGAACGTGGCGGTGAACCCGCGTGCCTACCCGGGGCTGATCCGCTGGCTCGCCGAATTCGGCGACGACCGCGCGCGTCAGACCGTCGCGCAATTGGGATACAAGGTGTCGGACTCCCCCGCCGGCGCGAATCAGCCGAATCAGCAGACGACGCCGGCGGCGAACGAGCCGGACGTCGACGCGGGAATCGGCGTCGATCAGGCGAGCGCGCAACCCGCCGCACAGCCCGCATCATACGATCGAGCCGCATCGTACGGCGCTGACGCCTACGTGAAGCCGGCGCGCAACCCCTACGGATTCACCGCGGAGCAGGCCGCGACCACCACCGATCAGATGCAGATGGCGGAGATCGCCCGCAACGCCCCCGAACTGTACGCGGATCTGGCACGCAACCCCAACCTGTATCCCGCGCTCGTTGACTGGCTCGCCCAGCTGCACGACCCGGCGGTCGACGCGGCGCTCGCCGCACGCGGACGTCGCTTCTGAAAGGAGCATCCGATGGCCCGAACGATTCCGTTCCCTCCCCCGCCCGAACCCGGCTGGTATGAGGATGACGCGCATGGCGGTCACGCATTGGCCGACGATATCGAGTCCATCGCCGATCATCCGATCGACGCCGAGGCCCTCGACGGCGACGGCCTGCTCGGCATCGCCCCCATCGATCGCATCGGAGGCATGTCCGATATCAGTGATCTTGCGGCAATCGAGGACGCCTACCCCGCCACCAGCGCCGCGATCCCGCAGTCGACCGTGCCGATGACGGTACGGTCGGCGGTCGGTCGCAGCGCCCGGCAGTCCGTCCTTTCCGGGTTCCCCGGGTCCTCCGCGACTGCCGACGCTCCCACGGGTGACGCGCGCAGCACGCTGCCGCGCCATCAGGAGCCGTCCGTCTCCTCGGACGCGGGTGCGAATGCGACTTCGGGTCCTTCGGATGCCGGTCAGGTCATGCCCGATGACTTTGGCGATTCCCTTCCCTCCGGCGCTTCTGACGGGTCCTCCGCCCCTGCGGCCCGCACGTATCGCATGATCAACGGGACCACGCATCAGGAGATCCTCGTGGACGCCAGCATGCTTCTGGGGCGCAGACCGTCCAATCCGGTGCCGGACGGCGCCAGGGTCGTCCAGCTCGACGATCCGACGCGCACGATCTCGCGCAATCACGCGACGATCACGATGGACGCCGAAGGGCGGCTGTGGCTTGACGACTGCGACTCGCTCAACGGCACGTATCTGGTCGTCGACGGGCATGACGTCAAGGTCACGCCCGGCTCGCCGGTCTCCATCGAGGCGCCTGCGGTCATCCGATTCGGAGATCAGCTGTTCAATCTGCAGTAGACGACAATACGAACAACGGCAAGGGCCGCGGTTCCTCCCCTGATGGGGGAAGGAACCGCGGCCCTTGTGCTTAGACGCGAATCAGTCGCGGATCAGCTGCGCTCAGGCGTTCTGATCGTCGGCGCCGGCGTCATCGGATGCGGCCGAATCATCGGCGTCATCGGCAGGCGCGTCCGAGGCATCCGCATCCGCGGAGTCGGCATCGGAGGCGTCGCCGGTGTCCAGACCGGCGAGCAGATCGCTGTGATCGATGTGGTGCGCATCGTCACCCTCGTCGCCGCCGAAGTCGGCGGTGCCGCCCTGGTCGTCGAGGAAGTCGTCGGGGTTGAAGTCCTCGCCGAGCTTCAAGTCGCCGAAGTCGATGTTGGAGAAGTCCACATCGCCCATGTCGCCGTCGTTGAAGTCCATGCCCTCGTTGTCCGCGTCGCCGCCCAGACCGAAGTTCGGGTAGATGGTGTCGCGGATGGCCTTGTCCGGCTCGACGACCGCGTTGCGGTAGCGGGCCAGACCGGTGCCGGCGGGGATGAGCTTACCGATGATGACGTTCTCCTTGAGACCCTTGAGGTCGTCGACCTTCTGGTTCAGGGCGGCATCGGTGAGCACGCGGGTCGTCTCCTGGAAGGAGGCGGCGGACAGCCACGAATCGGTGGCCAACGAGGCCTTCGTGATGCCCATGAGCTCCGGACGGCCGGAGGCCGGCTTCTTGCCGGCCTTGACGGCGGCCTTGTTCACGTCGCGGAAGCGACGCTGGTCCACCAGCTCGCCCGGCAGCAGATCGGTGTCGCCGGAGTCGATCACGGTGACGCGACGGCTCATCTGGTGCACGATGACCTCGATGTGCTTGTCGTGGATGTCGACGCCCTGGGAGCGGTACACGTTGTGCACCTCCTCGACGATGTTCATCTGCGCGGCGCGCTTGTTGAGGATGCGCAGGATCTTCTTCGGATCCACGGAACCCTCGACCAGCTGGCGGCCGGTCTCGACGTGCTCGCCGTCCTTGACCAGCAGCGGCACGCGGCGGGAGACGTTGTACGTGATCGGCTTGATCACGCCGTCCTCGGTCGGGGCGCCGGAGTCGGAGTCCGGGTTGAGGATGACCTGACGGCCGCGGTCGTTCTCGGTGACCTTGATGGTACCGGCGAACTCGGCGATCGGGGACTCACCCTTAGGCGTACGGGCTTCGAAAAGCTCGGTGACACGAGGAAGACCCTGGGTGATATCGGACGCGGAGGCGACGCCACCGGAGTGGAAGGAACGCAGGGTCAGCTGCGTACCCGGCTCGCCGATGGACTGGGCGGCGACGATACCGACGGCCTCGCCGACGTCGACCAGCTTGTTGGTGGCCATCGACCAGCCGTAGCACTTGGCACACACGCCGCGGCTCGACTCGCAGGAGAGCACGGAACGGCACTTGACGAACTCGACGCCGTGGGCGACCAGATCGTTGAGGACGTCCATCGACAGGGCGTCGTCGCGCTTGTACAGCACGGTCGTGCCGTCGGCCGGGTCGACGACGTCGGCCGCGAGCAGACGGGAGTACGGGCCGCCGTCGGCGTTCTTGACGAGCACGAGGTTGCCGTCGGCGTCACGGTCGGCCACGCGGATCTGGATGCCCTGCTTGGTGCCGCAGTCCTCCTCGCGCACGATGACGTCCTGAGCCACGTCGACCAGACGACGGGTCAGGTAGCCCGACTCTGCGGTACGCAGTGCGGTATCGGCCAGACCCTTACGCGCGCCGTGCTGGGAGATGAAGTACTCCAGCACGGACAGGCCGTCGCGGTAGTTGGACTTGACAGGACGGGGGATGATCTCGCCCTTCGGGTTCGCCACGAGGCCACGCATGCCTGCGATCTGGTTGATCTGCATCATGTTTCCTCGTGCACCGGACTGGACGATGATGGCGAGGTTGTTCGACGGATCGAAGTCGTGCTCGACGGCCTTGGAGACCTCGGCGGTGCACTTGGTCCACAGGTCGATGAGCTCCTGACGGCGCTCCTCCTCGGTAAGAAGACCCATCTCGTAGTTCTCGTTGACCGTGGCGGCCTCGTCCTCGTAGCTGGCGACGAGCTTGGTGCGCTCGGCCGGCTCGATGACGTCGGAGAACGCGAAGGACACGCCGGACCACGGGGCTCGGGTGAAGCCGAGATCCTTCAGGGCGTCCAGCGAGGCGGCCACCTGGGCGGTGGAGTAGCGGGTCGCGATGTCGTCGACGATCTTGGCCAGACGCTTCTTGCCGACCTGCTCGTTGACGAACGGGTAGTCGATCGGCAGGGTCTCGTTGAACAGCACGCGGCCGTAGGAGGTGGCGAACAGCGCGGTGCCGTCGTGGAAGCGCTCCTCCTTGACGACCTCCTCGCCGTTCTGCGCGGCCGGGTCAGCGACCTTGAGCTCACCCGGCTCCCAGTCCGCGGGCAGCACGAAGTTGCTCGGCACGCGGATGAGCACCTTGGCCTGCATGTCGATCTCGTGCAGGTCGAGGGCCATCTCGGCCTCGGCGAGCGAGGAGAACACGCGGCCCTGGCCCTTGGCGCCCTCCATCACGGTGGACAGGTAGTACAGACCGAGGATCATATCCTGGCTCGGCATGGTCACGGTGTGGCCGTCGGCCGGCTTCAAGATGTTGTCGGAAGCCATCATCAGCGAGCGGGCCTCGGCCTGGGCCTCGGCGGACAGCGGCAGGTGGACTGCCATCTGGTCGCCGTCGAAGTCGGCGTTGAACGCGGCGCAGGCGAGCGGCGGCAGGTGGATGGCCTTGCCCTCGACGAGGATCGGCTCGAACGCCTGGATGCCCAGACGGTGCAGCGTAGGCGCACGGTTGAGCAGCACCGGGTGCTCGGAGATGACCTCCTCGAGCACGCCCCACACCTCGGAGTCGCCGCGGTCGACCAGACGCTTGGCGCTCTTCATGTTCTGCGCGTAGTTCATGTCCACGAGGCGCTTGATGACGAACGGCTTGAACAGCTCGAGCGCCATCGGCTTCGGCAGACCACACTGGTGCATCCTCAGGGACGGGCCGACGACGATCACGGAACGGCCGGAGTAGTCGACTCGCTTACCGAGCAGGTTCTGACGGAAACGGCCCTGCTTGCCCTTGAGCATGTCGGACAGGGACTTGAGCGGGCGGTTCGAGGCGCCGGTGACCGGGCGGCCGCGACGGCCGTTGTCGAACAGGGAGTCGACGGCCTCCTGGAGCATGCGCTTCTCGTTGTTGAGCATGATCTCCGGGGCGCCCAGCTCGATGAGTCGCTTCAGACGGTTGTTGCGGTTGATGACGCGACGGTACAGATCGTTCAGGTCGGAGGTCGCGAAACGGCCGCCGTCCAGCTGGACCATCGGGCGCAGATCCGGCGGGATGACCGGGATCACGTCGAGGACCATGGCCTCCGGCTTGTTGCCGGTGGACAGGAAGGCGTTGACGACCTTCAGGCGCTTCAGAGCCTTGGTCTTGCGCTGCTCGGACGCGTCCTTGATCTCCTCGCGCAGCTCGGCGGCGATGGCCTCGAGGTCGAGCGACTGGAGGCGCTTCTTGACCGCCTCGGCGCCCATGCAGCCCTCGAAGTAGTCGTCGTAGCGATCGCGCATCTCGCTCCACAGATCCACGTCGTCGATGATGTCGCCGGGCTTGAGCTTCTTGAACTTGTCGAAGACGGCGCCCATGCGCGCGATCTGATCGTCGTAGCGCTGGCGGATGGCCGCCATATCGCGCTCGGCGGAGTTGCGCAGCTTGGCCTTGGCGGCGCCCTTGGCCTCGCCGGCCTCCTCGAGCTCGTGCAGATCGGCCTCGACCTTCTTGGCGCGATCCTCGATCTCGTTGTTGCGGCGATGCTCCAGAGCGTTGATGTCGTGGTCGAACTCGGCCTGCAGGTCGGGCAGATCCTGGTGACGCTGCTCGTCGTTGACGGCGGTGACCATGTAGGAGGCGAAGTAGATGACCTTCTCCAGCTCCTTCGGGGTGACGTTCAGCATGTAGCCCAGACGGGACGGCACGCCCTTGAAGAACCAGATGTGGGTGACGGGGGCGGCCAGCTCGATGTGGCCCATGCGCTCGCGGCGCACGCGGGAGCGGGTGACCTCCACGCCGCATCGCTCGCACACGATGCCCTTGAAGCGCACGCGCTTGTACTTGCCGCAGGCGCACTCCCAGTCGCGGGTCGGACCGAAGATCTGCTCACCGAACAGACCGTCCTTCTCCGGCTTCAGGGTGCGGTAGTTGATGGTTTCGGGCTTCTTGACCTCGCCGTGGCTCCAGCCGCGAATGTCGTCCGCGGTGGCCAGGCCGATCCTCAGCTTGTCGAATGCGTTGACGTCCAGCACTTGTTTCTTTCGTCCTTACTTACGCTAGCTTGTCGTTGTCTCGATTGACTCTTTGGCTCATGGGCGGCGCCGGCCGGGGGTCGTCCCCGTCCGGCCGCGCGCCGCCGTCATAAGACCTTCAGGTCCGGTATCACTCACTGATACTCGGGCTGCGGGGCGGCCTGGTCTTCCTTCGCAGCGGCGTCCGGGCGGGCGCCGATGTTGAAGCCGAGGTCGTCGGAGGCGTTCGTCGGATCGTCGTCCTCGTCCTTCATGTCGATGGCCTGGCCTTCGGCGTTCAGGACCTCGACGTTCAGGGACAGGGACTGCATCTCCTTGAGGAGCACCTTGAAGGACTCGGGGATGCCCGCCGGCGGCAGGTTCTCGCCCTTGACGATCGCACCGTAGGCGCGCACGCGGCCGTCCACGTCATCGGACTTGGTGGTCATCATCTCGTGCAGCGTGTACGCGGCGCCGTAGGCCTCGAGGGCCCACACCTCCATCTCGCCGAAGCGCTGGCCGCCGAACTGCGCCTTGCCGCCCAGCGGCTGCTGGGTGATCATCGAGTACGGGCCGGTGGAACGGGCGTGGATCTTGTCGTCCACGAGGTGGTGGAGCTTGAGCATGTACATGTAGCCCACGGAGATCGGGCGCGCGAACGGCTCGCCGGTGCGGCCGTCGAACAGCGTGGCCTTGCCGTCCGGGCCGACCATGCGGTCGCCGTCGCGGTTCGGCAGCGTGGTGGACAGCAGACCCTTGAGGACGTCCGGCTTGACGCCGTCGAACACCGGAGTCGCGACCGGGGTGCCCGGCTCGGCCTTCTCGGCGCCGGCGGGGACGAGTTTCTTCCACTCGGCCTCGAGATCCGGATCCAGGGAGATGTCCCAGCCGGAGTGCGCGATCCAGCCCAGGTGCAGCTCGAGCACCTGGCCCAGGTTCATTCGGGACGGCACGCCGAGCGGGTTCAGCATGATGTCGACCGGGGTGCCGTCCGCGAGGAACGGCATGTCCTCCTCGGGCAGGATGCGCGAGATGCAGCCCTTGTTGCCGTGGCGGCCGGAGAGCTTGTCGCCGACCGTGATCTTGCGGTGCTGGGCGATGTAGACGCGGATCATCTGGTTGACGCCGTTGGGCAGCTCGTCGCCGTCCTCCTCGGCATCCTCGCGGGTGATCTCCTTGACGCCGATGACCGTACCGGTCTCGCCGTGGGGCACACGCAGCGAGGTGTCGCGCACCTCGCGGGACTTCTCGCCGAAGATGGCGCGCAGCAGGCGCTCCTCCGGGGTCAGCTCGGTCTCGCCCTTCGGCGTGACCTTGCCGACGAGGATGTCGCCGGCCTCGACCTCGGCGCCGATGCGGATGATGCCACGCTCATCGAGGTTCGCCACCGCGTCCTCGCCGACGTTCGGCAGGTCGCGGGTGATCTCCTCGGCGCCCAGCTTGGTCTCGCGGGCGTCGATCTCGTACTCCTCGATGTGGATCGAGGAGAGGGTGTCGTCCTGCACGAGACGCTGGGAGATGATCACGGCGTCCTCGTAGTTGTAGCCGTTCCACGGCATGAACGCGATGAGCAGGTTCTTGCCGAGGGCCAGCTCGCCGTTCTGGATGGCCGGGCCGTCGGCCATCACGGTGCCGGCCTCGACGCGCTCGCCGTCGTGGACGATCGGACGCTGGTTGTAGCAGGTGGTCTGGTTGGAACGCTGGAACTTGGCCAGCTTGTAGGAGCTGGTGGTGCCGTCGTCGTTCATCACGCGGATCATGTCGGCGGACACGTAGGTGACCACGCCGTCCTTCTCGGACTTGATGACGTCGCCGGAGTCGTTGGCGGCGCGCCACTCGGAGCCGGTGCCCACGAGCGGGCGCTCGGACTCGATCAGCGGGACGGCCTGACGCTGCATGTTGGTGCCCATCAGCGCTCGGTGGCCCTCGTCGTGCTCGAGGAACGGGATCAGCGAGGCGCCGAGGGAGACCATCTGGCGCGGGGAAACGTCCATGTAGTCGACCTGGCTGACCGGGACATCGACCGCCTCCTCCTCGCCGACTCGGGCAAGGGCCTCGTCCTGAACGAAGTTGCCGTCCTTGTCGAGCTCCTGGTTGGCCTGGGCGATCACGTGGTCGAGATCGCGGTCGGCGGTCATGTACTCGACCTCGTCGGTGACGTGGCCGTCGACGACCTTGCGGTACGGGGTCTCGATGAAGCCGAACGGGTTGACGCGGCCGAAGGTCGCCAGCGAGCCGATCAGACCGATGTTCGGGCCTTCAGGGGACTCGATCGGGCACATACGGCCGAAGTGGGACGGGTGCACGTCGCGCACCTCCATGGAGGCGCGGTCGCGGGAGAGGCCGCCGGGGCCCAGCGCGGAGAGACGACGCTTGTTCGTCACGCCGGAGAGCGGGTTGTTCTGATCCATGAACTGGCTCAGCTGGGAGGTGCCGAAGAACTCCTTGATGGTGGCGTTCACCGGGCGGATGTTGATCAGGGACTGCGGGGTGATGGCCTCGGCGTCCTGGGTGGTCATGCGCTCGCGCACGACGCGCTCCATACGGCTCAGGCCGGTTCGCAGCTGGTTCTGGATCAGCTCGCCGACCTGGCGGATGCGGCGGTTGCCGAAGTGGTCGATATCGTCGACGTCGACGCGCAGCTCCACGTCCTCGCCGTTGCGCTTGCCCGGGAAGGTGGTCTTGCCGTCGTGCAGGGTGACGAGGTACTTGATCGTCGCGATGATGTCCTCGTGCTTGAGGCTGCGATCGTTGATGTCGGTCTCGAGGCCGAGCTTGCGATCGATCTTGTAGCGGCCGACGCGCGCCAGATCGTAGCGCTTGGTGTTGAAGTAGAAGGAGTCGAGCAGGTTCTTGCCGGCGTCCGGGGTCGGGGTGTCGGCCGGGCGGATCTTGCGGTAGAGGTCGACGAGGGCCTCGTCCTGGGTCTGCAGCTGCTCCTTCTCCAGGGCGTCGAGCACCAGCGGGTAGTCCTTGAACGCCTCGCGGATCTCCGGCTTGGTCATGCCGATGGCCATGAGGAAGACGATCGCGGACTGCTTGCGCTTGCGGTCCACGCGCACCTGCGGCTGGTCCTTCTTGTCGATCTCGAACTCGAGCCACGCGCCGCGCGACGGGATGATCTTCGCGCCGAAGACCTCCTTATCGGAGGTGCGGTCCTGCTGGCGGTCGAAGTAGACGCCCGGGGAGCGCACGAGCTGGGAGACGATGACACGCTCGGTGCCGCCGATGATGAAGGTGCCGTGCGCGGTCTGCAGCGGGAAGTCGCCCATGAACACGGTCTGGGACTTGATCTCGCCGGTCTCGCCGTTCTCGAACTCGGCGTTGACGTACAGCGGCGCGGAGTAGGTGTAGTCCTTCTCCTTGCACTCCTGGACCGTGTGGCGCGGCTCCTCGAAGTACGGGTCGGAGAAGGTCAGGGACATGGTCTGCGCGAAGTTCTCGATCGGAGAGATCTCGTTGAAGACCTCATCGAGGCCGGAGGTGTGCGGCGTGGTGACGGTGCCGTTCTTCTCGTCCTCGGCGACGCGCGCCTTCCAGCGGTCGTTGCCGATCAGCCAGTCGAAGCTGTCGGTCTGCACGCCCAGCAGGTAGGGCACATCGATGGGTTCCTTGATGGAACCGAAGTTCACGCGGTCCGACGCCTTGTGCAGGTCGATGTCGTGCTGGTCGGCGCGTGCGGTGATGGTGGTGGTGTTCGTCTTGGACTCAGTAGCCAATGGACGTTCCTTATCGCTCGCTAGATCGTATGGTTTCCCCGGGAGCGCCGGCACGGCCACCATATGCCTGTGCGGGCGCTTCATCGTTGACGGCATGCCCGCAATATGACACGCCATATGCAAGTAAACAAATGTAGTGGTAAGGGTGGACTCTTTACCGCGGCGAGACGATCTCCCCACACGACGGAATCAAATCAGCACATTTCCTTCACAAATCACATGACTATTGGCGGCCGATTCGGTATTTTCGGCATTTGCCGGTGTCGACAGCGCCCCAGTGACGTCCCGCGCTTCCACTACAGACGCTACAGACGCTCTCAGCCGTCACTGCACCTCGACCGTGACCGGCTGACTCTTGACCTTCGGCGCGTTCTTGAGACTCAGCACGCCCACGTACGTGCCGCGATCCACCTTGGGCAGATCGTCCCGGTTCTTGACGCACTGGTCGGACGTGCGGCTCGCGTTCCACGTGATCGTCTGGACGTCCTTGTCGCCCTTGGCCATGAGGAGCGTGCGCGCCTCGGTCGGACAGGAGTCGGAGCGCCACACGGTTTCGCCGCCGGAGGTGATGGTGAGCACGCGCCCGGAGTCGGACGCGTCGATGATGCAGGAGTCGGAACCCTCGTGCGTGATCGTCGCCACCCAGTCAAGCGAGCCGCCGACCGCGACGGTGGCGGTCTTCGCCGTCAGTTCAAGCCGCGTGTTCTTCGCCGTGCAGTTCTTCACGGTGGCACTGTGATGCGGTTCGGGCGAGGTGGAGCGTTCGAGGACGGCATGGCTGGCGTTGCCCGTGGCCACGTTGATGACCGCACCGGCTCCTCGTCCGAGGCTGTACACGGTGAATCCCAGCACGAACAGGACGACGACGAGCGCCGAGAACACGACGATGCGACGACGACGGTAGATCGCGCGCTGGCGCTTGCTGAGCTTACGCTTCTTCCCGTTGGGCCTACCGGCAGACGAACCGCCAGACCGGTCACTGCCGGCCGACCGACCCGACGCCCCGTTCCCCGACGTCATCCCCGGACGACCCGCACCGCCGGGATTCACGGTTCCGCCCATGCTGCTCCTCCTGACTGCCATAACATCCCCAGTGTACGGACGAACGCGTTCGATACGCGCGGAACAGACGATTCTCCCAATACCTCACACGCGCCGGGCCTAGCCCCGCGGCAGCCTCAAAGCCCCGTCGGGCAGGATCTCGATCAACCCGTCCTCGTCAAGACCCGCGATGCAGGCGTCGAGCTGGACATGGTCACGCCACAGCGCCTCAACCCGCTCGCGCGGCAGGGAATCGGGATCCTGGGAACCCACGGACTCGGCAGGCAGCTCACGCAACGCCTTGAGCACGATGCCGCGCACCTGGCGGTCGGTGCCTTCGAACCTCTGTCGTGGCCTGGTGCGCCGCTCCCCCAACCCCGGACGCCCGGCGGCGAGGAACGCGCAGTCGTCCGACACCGGGCACTGCTCGCACAACGGGTTCTTCGCCGTGCACACCAGCGCGCCCAGCTCCATCACCGACTGGTTCCACACGACCGACGGCGGCGTCGCACGCGGAACATGTCGTGAAACACCGTGTGAAACACCGTGTGAAACACCCGACGGCACCTTCATCACGGCATCATCCGGACCATCATCCGGACCATCATCCGAATCGCCACCATCCGACGGCAGCACTTCGTTCGCGAGCGCGCGCTCCAAGGGACTGGCCGCTCCCCCGCGCGACTCCTCGCCACGGAACAACCGGGAGAGCACGCGACGGATGTTCGTGTCGATCACGGCCACGCGCTCGCCGTACGCGAAGCTCATCACGGCGGACGCGGTGTAGTCGCCGACCCCGGGCAGCGCGACAAGCGCGTCGTACGCGCGCGGCAATTCGTCGCCGCATTCGCTTGAGACGACGTGCGCGCACTCCTGCAATCGCAGCGCGCGGCGCGGGTAGCCGAGACGCCCCCACGCGGTGATCACGTCGGCCTTGGGCGCGGCGGCGAGTGCCCCGGCATCGGGCCAGCGTTCCATCCATTGGGTCCAGTACGGCACGACGCGGCTCATCTGCGTCTGCTGGCTCATCACCTCGGAGACCAATACGCCCCACGGGGTCGCGCGCCCGAACCGCCACGGCAGGTCGCGCGCATTCGCCTCCCACCACGCGGCTAGCCTGAGGCGGACGCGTTCGGCGCGGTTCGCCCGATCAGTCGGACCGGTATCGCCCGCATCACCGGACGCCACCACGCCGGTTCCATCGATCCGACCATCAGCCCGACCGCTGTCAGTCCGATCACCGTTCCGCACCATTTCCACCCCTTTCGTCAAGGACCCCATTGTGCCGGCCACGCCGTACAGCCGCCGACGACACGACGCCCCGACAACCCCTACGTCATCCCGTAGCCGTTATGAGGACAACCCGGACATGAATCAGGGTCCGTTCAGGGCGACTACAGGCAAGTTCGTCGTCGCCCAAACCGACAATGAAGTCATCGCGAAATCACGAAGAAGCAAAACGCGAGAGAAAGAGGCTCCCATGCATAACGCATCCACCCTGTCCATCGTGGTGCCCTCCTACAACGAGGAGGACTGCATCCCGCTGTTCCTCGCGGCGATGGCCGACACCATCGACGACATCGACGCGGCCGCGCCCGGCATGCGCGTCGAACTGGTGTTCGTGGACGACGGCTCCCGCGACCGCACCGCCCAGCTGCTGCGCGAGGCGGCGAGCGGCACATGGCCGTTCGACGTCCGATGGATGTCGCTGTCGCGCAACTTCGGCAAGGAGGGCGCGCTACTCGCCGGACTCGACGCGGCGAGCGGCGACCTCGTGGCCGTGATGGACGCCGATCTGCAGGATCCGCCGTCGCTCTTGCCTCGCATGGCCGCCATGCTGGCCGACGATCCGACGCTTGATTGCGTGGCGACGCGACGTACCACACGCGCCGGCGAGCCTCCGATCCGATCGGCGTTCTCCCGACTGTTCTACCGTCTCATGAACCTCGTGTCGCCGGTCGAGGTGCCCGACGGCGCGCGCGACTTCCGCATGATGCGCAGGGCCATGGTCGACGCGATCACCGCGCTGCCCGAACGCAACCGGTTCTCCAAGGGGCTGTATGCGTGGGTCGGATTCCGCACCGCGTGGATCGAGTACCCGAACGCGAAACGCGCGGCCGGACGCACGACATGGAACTTCCTCACGCTGACCGGATACGCGATCGACGGTCTCATGTCCTGTTCCACGATGCCGCTGACCATCGCCTCCTACATCGGTCTGCTATTGTGCGCGGTCGCGTTCGGCGCCACCTGCTTCATCGCCGTGCGCGCGGCCCTGTTCGGCGATCCCGTGGCGGGCTGGCCGTCACTCGCCTGCATCGTCACGTTCATCGGTGGGTTGCAGCTGCTGTGTCTCGGGGTGATCGGCCGGTATCTGGCGAAGACGTATCTCGAGACGAAGCGACGGCCGAGCTACATCGTGCGCGACGGCAACCTCGGGGACAACTTCAGGGAGCCGGCGTCGCGGTAGGCGCCGGCAATCGTCACAGGAAACCCAGCCATGTCACGCCCACGCCCCTCCGCATGCCGATTCCACGCAGACGCCACCTCCCCCGTCCCGAACCGGATGCGCCCGCACCCACGTCCCATCCTTCCCATCCCATTCCCCGTGTCGGCGTTGTGCTGCGCCGCCGCCGTCACGACGGCCAGCGCGCTGATGGGACGCGGACGATCCCTGTGGTTCGACGAACAGTATTCGCTGATCCTCGCCTCGAAGCCGGTGCCGGAACTCATCAGGCTGACCGCCGTGGACGCCCATCCGCCGCTCTACTACCTGATGCTCAAGTCGTGGATGCCGCTGGCGCAGGGGAACATCGACATGCTGCGTACGTTCAATTGTCTGCTGCTCGGGGCCGCCGTGCTGACACTGCTCGTCATGCTGCGCGACCTGTTCGGCGAGCGCGTCGCGTGCCTGTGCATGCCGTTGTTGCTGTGCGGCGGGTTCATGCTGCGCTACGGCTACGAGCTGCGCATGTACTCGATGGCGATGCTGCTCGCCACGCTCGGCACCTATGCGCTCGTGCACGCCGCGGGCATCACCGTGGTTCGCCATACCGGCCAGACGCGACCGGGACCGGCCGCACCACGGACCGAATCGCGAAGCCCGTCCGCGGTCCTCGGTTGGTGGGCGGCGTACGCGGTGATCGTCGCGTTGGGCATGCTGACCCTGTATCTGACCGCCTTCGTCTGGTTCACGCACGCGGTCTGGCTGGCCATCCGCTCGGTGAAGGCGGTGCGACGGGACGAATCGGGAGGGACCCGAGCCGATGGCACATGGCATGGATGGCGTTGGATGCTCGCCTACGTCGCGTCGATCCTGCTGTTCCTGCCTTGGATGCCGGCCGCGATCGGACAGGTCCGCGGTTCCTCCTCCGTACTGCCGCCGGTGACGCGCAGGATGAACATGTCCGGCGTGGCGAACGCGCTCGACGTGATGCTGCTCGGCATGACCGAGGACGAGATTCCCGCGCCGGCGTCATTGATGGTCGGGGCGATCGTGCTGGCGGCCGCCGGATCGCTGGTCGCGGCGTACACGGCATGTATGTGCACACCGCGATGGACGGATGCGGAAAACGGGATGAATCACAAGAATCGAGAGGATCAGACAAGCGACATGGATCGCATGTCGGCGATGACGTTGATCGTCATGCTGTTCGTCGTACCGACAACGTTGCTCATACTCTGGTCGGCGATCCAGGAGACGGCGAACGGCGGATACGGCATGTTCTCGGTGCGCTATCTGAGCGTAGTCGCGCCGTTCCTCTACACGACGCTGGGCGTATCGTTCGCCATGCCCCTCACCGAGGGCCGGGCATCGCCGGCACCATCGCCGGGCATAGCCGTACTCCGCCGAACCACAGTCTTCCGACACCTCACCGGAATCGCCTACGTAGTGACGCTGGTCACGATCCTCGCCGGCGCCATCGTGTTCGGGGTGCGGGGCAATCACAGTTTCGATCGCGATGACACGCCCGGATCGGCCGCCCTGAGCCGTCAGGTCGAATGTTCCGAGACACATCCGGTGGTCGCGCAGGACGAATACACGTACATCGACGCGTACTGGTACTACCGCGACTGCCCGGCCTACCGTTTCCTCGACGCCGACGACGTGCCGGCGCGCGGCGGATACGCGCCCCTACATGGGTCGGCCGCGCAACTGCGGTCTCTTGACGACCTCGACGCGACAGGGTTCACGCTGCTGTCATGGTCGACGACGCGCGACTACGACCGGTTGCTCGACTCGGATAAGTGGACGCGAACCGGCATCGTGAAGCACGATGCGAACGCGGCCATCACCTATCGGGAGTATCGGGAGTTCCCGACTCATCTGCCGCCGGCGAAGTTCAACTGGCGCCACGCCTCGTAGATCGCGATCGACGCGCAGTTGGTGAGGTTGAGGCTGCGCAGGCTCGGGCGCATCGGAAGCCTCACCTGTTCGGCCACATGCGGTCCGGCCATGATGTCCATCGGGTCGGGGATGTTGCCCGGCTCGGGGCCGAACAGGAGGATGTCGGTCGGACGGTAGTCGATCTCCGTGTACAGCTTCGTGGCGTGCGCGGTGAACGCGATGATGCGCGAGTTCGGCATCGACTCGACGAGGTTCTCGAAGTTCGGGTGCAGTACGACGTGCGCCATGTCGTGGTAATCGAGGCCGGCGCGGCGCAGTTTGGTATCGCGCAGGTTGAAGCCGAGCGGCTCGACCAGATGCAGGATCGTGCCGGTGACCGCGCACAGGCGGATCGCCGAACCGGTGTTGCCGGGGATGCGCGGGCTGTAGTAGCACAGGTGCGGGGTGACGGTCTCCGTCTCGGCGGCCTTCTCGGCGGAGAGCATCGCGTCGACCACCGAGATCGGGTTGCCGTGCGCGTCGGTCACCAGTTCGTCCGGCCCGTAGTTCGACTTACGATAACCGTATTCGAACATCTTCTCGACCTTGTCCTCCGGGTTGGAGGAAGTCTCGCCCTCCCCGGGCATGGTCTGGTTCTCGTTGTTCTCGCTCATGGTCCTGTTTCCCACCGTCTGATTCATCCTGTTATCCGTTCCACCGTCACGGACGACAATCGAGCATAGGACATGCTCTGCCCACACGGCCTTCCGAGGTCTCGCGTCCATTTGACTAAGGACGAATCGTCGTCTGGACGGTCATGCACTGCCAGTCAACGCGATTGTCGATGGTTTTTCCGTTGACTGGCAGCATTTCGTGCCATTCAACGCGATTTTGGTGGTTTTCTGCGTTGACTGGCAGAAGCATCGGGCTTTCCACGGTTATATGCGACATGAACAAGCGCATAAATGGCGGTTTTCCAACGATCCGTCTTGCGAGATGAGAGCCATTGAGATGCATGCGCTGCCAGTCAACGCGATATTTCGAGGAAATCGCGTTGAGTGGCACGATATGCTGCCAGTCAACGGAAAAAACAACCAATAATCACGTTGACTGGCAGACAGATCGAGGGTTAGCGGGCCAGCCGCGCCACCGAATCAGCCGAATCAATTCTTGAAACTGTGGATCGGGGCGGGGATGCGGCCGCCGCGGATGACGAACGCCTCACACGACGTCTGGTTGACGGGGATGATCGGCGCGTAGCCCATGAGTCCGCCGAAGTTCGCCATCTCGCCCACACCCTTGCCTTCGACCGGGATGACGCGCACGGCGGTGGTCTTCTGGTTGACCATGCCGATGGCCGCCTCATCGGCGATGAGGCCGGAGATCGTGGCAGCCGTGGTGTCGCCGGGGATCGCGATCATGTCGAGGCCGACCGAGCACACGCAGGTCATCGCCTCGAGCTTCTCGATCGTCAGGCATCCGGAGGCCGCCGCATCGATCATGTTCTTGTCCTCGGAGACCGGGATGAACGCGCCGGACAGGCCGCCGACGTAGGACGACGCCATGATGCCGCCCTTCTTGACCTGATCGTTGAGCATCGCGAGGGCCGCGGTGGTGCCGGGCGCGCCGACCTGCTCGAGGCCGATCTTCTCCAATACCTCGCCGACCGAATCGCCGACGGCCGGGGTGGGCGCGAGCGACAGGTCGATGATGCCGAACGGCACGCCGAGTCGACGCGACGCCTCCTGCGCGACCAATTGGCCGACGCGAGTGATCTTGAACGCGGTGCGCTTGATCGTCTCGCACAGGAACTCGAAGTCCCTGCCCTTGGCGGCGTCGAGCGCACGGGAGACGACGCCCGGGCCGGAGACGCCGACGTTGATGACCGCATCGCCCTCGGTGACGCCGTGGAAGCCGCCGGCCATGAACGGGTTGTCGTCGGGCACGTTGCAGAACGCCACGAACTTCACGCAGCCGTAGGAGTCGTTGTCGGCCGTACGGTGCGCGATGTCCTTGATGATGTGGCCGAGCAGCTCGACCGCGTTCATGTCGATGCCGGTCTTCGTCGAGCCGACGTTGACCGACGAGCAGACGACCTCGGTCTCGCTCAGGGCCTGCGGCAGCGAACGGATGAGCAGCTCCTCGGCCGGGGTCATGGCCTTGGAGACGAGCGCGGAGTAGCCGCCGATCAGGTTGACGCCGACCTCCTTCGCGGCACTGTCGAGCGCGTGCGCGATCTTGACGAAGTCCTCGGTGGTCTTGCAGCAGCTGGCGCCGACCAATGAGATCGGGGTGACGGTGATGCGCTTGTTGACGATCGGAATGCCGTAGTCGCGTTCGATGTCCTCGCCGGTGGAGACGAGGTCCTTCGCGTACGTGGTGATCTTGCGGTAGATGTTGTCGCAGGTCTCGTCGACGGACTCGCTCGCGCAGTCGAGCAGCGAGATGCCCATCGTGATGGTGCGCACGTCGAGCTTCTCCTGCTCGATCATCTGGTTGGTCTCGTGGACCTCCATGATATTCAGCATGGTGTTGTTCCTTTCGAGGCCGTCGATCAAATGCGATGCATCTTGGTGAAGATCTCCTCGCGCTGGCAGCGGATGCGCACGCCGATGTCGTCGCCGAGGTCCTCGAGGTTGCCGACCATGGCGCTGAACTCCTTGTCCGAGTTCGAGTAGTCGACGATCATCATCATGTTGAAGAATCCGTCGATGATGGTCTGCGAGATGTCGAGCACGTTGACGTGGTGATTCGACAGGTAGGTGCAGACTCGTGCGATGATGCCGACGGTGTCCTGGCCGACGACGGTGATGATTGCCTTGTTCATGGCGCTCCTGAAATCGAAAACAAAAACGGGTGTCTTCCAAGTATAGGAAGACACCCGTATCCCCCGCCCGCTCCGTCTCAGTCGGAGCGTCGGCGGGGCGGTGGTTCACGTCGATACCGTCAACGTGCCGTCACGGACGAGGAACGACGATCATGCCGCGACGACCTTGTCCTTGCGCGCGACGCCATCGACGTCCACCTCAGTGAGCTCCGGCTCATGCGCACGCTCACGCAGCATGAACGAGCACGCGAACACGCAGACGATCAGCGCCAGTCCGAACAGGTAGCCATAGCGCGATCCGGTCACGAACCCCCACTCGGTATCCGTGCCGCCGGTCGCCATATAGTGCGTCTGACCGAGGCCGAGCAGACAGGTCGCGATTGCGGTGGAGATCGCGCCGAACACCTGCTGCATCGTGTTGAGGATCGTGCTGCCGTCCGCCGCCATGCGGCCCGGAAGCGCCTTCAGCGCGGCGGACTGCGTGGACTGCTGGATGAACGGGATGCCCACCATCACGATGATGTGCGCGGCGAGGAACAGCACGATCGACGAACCGACGCCGATCGCGTAGAACAGCACACCGCCGACCACGGTCATCGCCGCGCCGATCCACACGAGTCGCTTCGCACCGTGACGGTCGAACAGACGGCCGGCCATCAGCGTGCATACGGCGTTGACGACTCCGCCGGGCAGCATGAGCAGACCGGCGACGGTGGAGCTCAGTCCGAGGCCGCGCTGCAGCTCCTGCGGCACCAGGTACATGAACGCGAGCGTGCAGGCGAACGAGCAGCTCACCATGATCGCCGGCGTGCGGAACGCGGCGACGCCGAGCGCGCGCAGGTCGAGCAGCGGCGCCGCGATGTGCAGCTGGCGGTACGCGTAGAACGCGAGCACGACGACGCCGACGACGAGCAGCGTGACGACGAGGGGCGAGAAGCCCATGTCGGCGACCAGGCTCACGCCCGCGACGAGGCCGCCGAA
Organism: Bifidobacterium callitrichos DSM 23973; assembly: GCF_000741175.1. GTDB lineage: Bacteria > Actinomycetota > Actinomycetes > Actinomycetales > Bifidobacteriaceae > Bifidobacterium > Bifidobacterium callitrichos. The sequence continues at coordinate 176,722 of NZ_JGYS01000007.1, read as the reverse complement.
GCCGAGCGCGGACGCGATGATGGAGATCACGTCGACGGCCGGACGCGTGCGTTCGATCGGGGTGACGAAGAACAATGCGGTGCACACGAGCGCGATGACGGCGATGACGGCAAACAGCGCGAAGATCGCACGCCAGGAGACCGCGCCGATGAGCGCGCCGGCGATGGTCGGGCCGATGACCGGCGCGAACATGATGACGAGGCCGGCGACGCCGTTCGCGGCGCCGATGCGATGGGGCGGGAACACGCGCATGATGGCCGCGTACATGGTGGGCAGCACGACGCCGGTGCTCACGCCCTGAGCGATACGGCCGGCGAGCAGCACGGGGAACGTGGGGGCGATCGTGCACACGATAGCACCAGCGAGGAAGCAGACGAGCGCGGCCATGACGAGCGTCTTGGCCTTCACCCACTTGAGCAGGAACCCGACGCACGGCAGCACCACGCCGATGGCGAGCATGTAGCCGACTACCATCCACTGGGCGGTGCCGGAGGAGACGCCGAAGTCGTCCATCAGATCGGGAATGGCGATGTTCATCGACGTTTCGGAGAGCATGCCGAGGAACACGGCGAAGTACAGGCCGAGCATCACGCGGTGCGGATGCTCGAAGCGCGATGCGGGTTCGCCGCCGGGAACGGGCGTGGCGATCTCGTAGGAGGGATTGTCGAGATGCGGTTTGCGGGTTGCGTCACTACGGTCGGTTGTCATATCGGACAACGGGATACCTCTTCTTGTCTCTTGGATCTCTGTCGCCGCCGGACGGCTTCCACGGGCATGGCTGACGCACACCCGCATCACGTTTCATGCGAAACACACATGCGAAACGCACGGGCGGCGGCAACATCGCGGGGAACCGGGAACCCCTAACGTCCGGGTTCCGGCGGACAACGAAAAACCGCATGCCGTCTGGCGTGGAAAACGCCAAGCGGCATGCGGTTATCAAGTCGAGAAGCGACCGTAGTACATTTCCGGTTTTTTCGTAAGTCCGCCGCGCGTGTCGCGGCGACGGACCGGACGGCGGATCAGCGGGGCGTCACGCCTCGCGGGCCGCGTGCGTCACGCCTCGCGAGAGGCGGACGGCGCGGCGTACGCGGCGAGGGCGCGCGGGGCGTGGAAGCCCTGACGCTCGAACTCGTCGGCGATCTTCTGGGCAACCTCCTGGGAGCGACCCTTGTCAACGAGCGCGATGATGGAGCCGCCGAAGCCGCCGCCGGTCATGCGCGCACCGTAGGCGCCGTTCTTGCGGGCCACGTCCACGGCGATGTCGAGCTCGGGCACGGTGACCTCGTAGTCGGCGGCGAGGGAGTCGTGGGAGGCGTTGAACAGGCGTCCCGCGGCCTGGATGTCGCCCTTGGCGAAGGCGCGCACGAAGGAGCGGACGCGCTCGATCTCGGTGACGACGTGACGCACACGCTTCTTCATCGTCTCGTCGGGCAGGGCGTCAAGGGTCTCCTTCAAGGCCTGGAACTGGTCGTCGGCCTTGGAGATGCCGTCGGCGGCGACGCGCAGGTTGGCGACTCCGAGGACCTTGGCGGCCTCCTCGCAAGTGGCGCGGCGCTGGGCGTACTGGCCGTCGTTCAGCTGGTGCGGGGCCTGGGTGTCGACGACGAGCAGCTCGAGGTTGTACTTGTCGAGGTCGAACTCCTGCTGGGAGACGTTCTCCAGCGGGGTCAGCTCCGGACGGCAGTCGAGCAGCAGCGCGTGGCCGGCGGTGCAGCGCATCGAGGCGTTCTGGTCGAGGCCGCCGGTGGAGGCGCCGGCCATCTCGTTCTCGGACTTGATGGCGGCGTTGATGAGGGTCACGCGGCCGGCGTCGGAGTCGCCGTAGCCGAGGTTGTACACGTCGTCGAGGGCGAGCGCCGTGGAGCAGGTCATCGCGGCGGAGGAGCTCAGACCCGAGCCGAGCGGCACGCAGGAGGTGAACGCGGCATCGAAGCCCTTCACCTTGGTGAAGCCGGCCTCGCGCAGAGCCCAGGCGACGCCCACCGGGTAGGCGGCCCAGCCATCCACGCCGCGGGCCTTGAGGCCATCGAGATCGGCCTCGGTAACCTTGTCCGGGGCGACGTCGGAGACGACGCGCACCTTGGTGTCCTCACGCGGCTTCAGGGCGATGAACGTGCGGTGCGGCAGGGCGATCGGCAGGCACAGTCCGGCGTTGTAGTCGGTGTGCTCGCCGATCAGGTTGACGCGGCCCGGCGCGCCCCACACGCCCTCGGGCGCGGTGCCGAAGGTGTCGACGAACAGCTTGGTGGCCTTGGACACGCCTTCTTCGTGGGAAAGCGGCTCAATGAATTCAACATCGGTCATTGGTGTGTTTCCTTGTTTTCTTTTCTTTTTTTGATTGCGATTGCGATTGCGATCGGAGTCGTGACGGCCGGGCGGACGCTCAGTCGGCGATGTCGATGTCGCCCAGCTCGTGGAAGCGCTTGGCGATGAGCTCCGGGGTGGTGTCGGAGATCCAGGCGGCCATGCCGGATTCGGAGCCGGCGAGGTACTTGATCTTGTTGGCGGCGCGGCGGAAGCTGAAGAACTGGAGGTTCAGACGGTAGTTCGCGCGGCGCGGGTCGTGGATCGGGGCCTGGTGCCAGGCGGCGATGTACGGCAGGTCCATGCCCTTGCCGTCGCCCTTGTCGAAGAACGCGTTGCCGCGCTTGAGCAGGTGCGAGTACATCGAGGCGAGGTCCCAGCGCTCCTGGTCGTTGAGCTCGTCGAGGGTGAGGACGTCGCGCACCGGGGCCACATGGACCTCGAGGGGCCAGCGGGCGGCGGCCGGCACGTAGGCGACCCAGCTGTGGTTGCGCAGGACGACGCGCTCCTTGGCCTCGAGCTCGGCGTTCATCAGGTCCTTGAGCAGGTTGCCGCCGGTCTTCTCATGGTAGGCCTCGGTGTGCTGGAGCTCCTTCTCCATCTTCGGGGCGATGAACGGGTAGCAGTAGACCTGGCCGTGCGGGTGGGCGAGGGAGACGCCGATCTCCTGGCCGTGGTTCTCGAACGGGAAGATCTGCTCGATGCCCTCCATCCTGGAGATCTCGGCGGTGCGGAACGCCCAGGCCTCGACGACGGTGCGCAGGCGGGACACCGGCAGGTCGGCCGGCAGGCCGTGCTCGTCGGGGTCGAAGCAGATGACCTCGCAGCGGCCGGCGGCCATCTTCTTCTCCCACAGCGGGTTGCCGTCGACGAAGGTGACGTCCTCGGAGCGGCCGGGCACGCGGACCATCGACGGGAAGCGGTTCTCGAAGACGACGACGTTGTAGTCGGTGTCCGGAACCTCGCCGTCCTGGTACGGGTCGCCGGGCTTGCGGGCGGCCAGCGGGTTGCCCTTCGCGGTGGCGCCGGGGCCGGCGGTGATCGGGCGGTTCATGCGGGCGGTCGCCATCGGGATCCAGTCGCCGGTCAGCGGGTCGCGGCGCATTTCGGGGGCCGCGTACGGCACCTCCTCGCCGGCGGCGTTCAGCTGGTTGCTGAAACGGTACGGCAGGTCGCGCGGGTCCTTGAGCTCGCGGGTCTTCTTGCCGGAGACGTACTCCGGATCGTCGTCGAGATAGAAGAAGTCGCGTCCGTCGGCGAGTTTCGTCGGCGTGATGCGGATGTGTTCCTTGGCGTATTCGCCGGGCTCGTAGGCTGCGAATTCGGTCATGGTTACTGCTGCTCACTTTCCTGTGCGGGCTCGACCTGTTCGGCCAGGACGAGCTCATTGACCAGTTCCTTCGTTTTGGCGGCGGTATCCGGATCGAGACCGTCGTCTGTAATGACCGTTTCCACCTGGTCGAACCGCGCGAACAACGACAGCGATGTGCAGCTCCACTTGGTGTGATCGGTCAAAATGATGGTGCGATCGGCGATGCCCATCATCGCCATATCGGTTGCGGCCTCCAGCGAGTTGGGCATGAGGAAGCCGCGGGGAATCGACACGGAATGCGTGCCGAGGAAGACGGTGTTGACGCGCAGGGAGGCGATGACCTTGTCGGCGATCGGACCGACGAGCGAGTTGGATCGCGTGGTGACGCCTCCGGTGACGATGACCTCGACGTCCTTCGATTCGAGCGCCTGCACGAGTTCGGCGACCGGAATCGAATTGGTGAGGATGGTGATGCCGCTGGCCTGCTGGCTTTCCAGCAGGTGCTGCGCGAAGACGTAGGCCGTGGTGCCGCCGCCGATGGCGATGACGTCACCGGGAGACACATACTTGATGGCCTCCTGCGCGATGGCGTCCTTGAGACCGATGTCCATCTGCGACTTTACAGAGAACAGCGGTTCGCTCAGCAGCGTGCTGGTGGTGACGGCGCCGCCATGGACGCGTTTGAGCAGTCCCTTGTCGGCAAGTTCGGCGATATCGCGGCGGATGGTCATCGCGGAAACGCCGAGTTCCTTACTCAGGGCCGTGATTCGCACGGCACCTCTGGTGCGAAGCCTGCTCAGTATCAGGTGTTGACGTTGTGACGATATCATACGAACATTATCGCACACAAACGCCCATTTACCAAACCGACTTGTGCGTTTCGCGCAAGGAATTTTCGGTTTTGCAAACGTTAGCGAACAAAACGGCACATCGACGACGTAGTCATCCCCCGCCCGCCACGACGAGACGAACCCATGCGTCCGATCCTACAGAATCTGACGAATACACTGCACCAAACCACCTCAAATCCTCCGATCCTATAGGATCGGAGGATCGGACGCCGGGAAAGGCAGGGCGGCTGGAGGCTGGGGCTCGCGGGGAACAGGGATAGGGGATGGAAAGGGCAGGGCGACGCGTGGATCAGGCGTCGACGCCGACGGCCTCGGATACGGAGCTGAAACCGTCGCGACGCAGCAGTTCGGCGAGCCCGCGCTTCAAGACCGTGATCTGCTGGGGGCCGCGGTACATGAGCGAGGAGATGAACATGACCAGGCTCGCGCCGGCGCGGATCTTCGCATACGCCTGCTCGGGCGTGAACACGCCTCCGATGCCGGCGATCGCAAGCCTGTCGCCGAACTCGCGGTAGGTGCGGGCCACCAGCTCCTCGCTTGCCCGCGTGCACGGACCGCCGGAGAGGCCACCCTCCCACTCGCGCGGGATCTCGAGGCCCGTACGGTCCTTGTTGAGGTTCGCGAGGGACACGCCCTGCACGTTGTGCTCGGTCAGCACCTCAAGCAGCTCACGCATCTCATCCCACGGCTTGTTGAGCGGCATCTTGACGAGCGTCGGCTGCGGGCGATCGATCCCGTCGAGCGCAGTGAACAGGCGATCGAGGTTCTCCGGACTGTCGGTGAACGGCTCCCCCGCGTGCGTGTTCGGACAGGAGACGTTCACCTCGACCATCGCGGTGCGGCCTGCGGCGCGACGCATCGAGATGCAGTAGTCCTCGATGCCCTCATCGAGATCACCGCACCTGTCGTCGTTGGTGCGGGCGATCGAGACGGACACCTGCATGTCGTGCGCATGCGTCCATGCCTTCTCCGCGCGATCGATGACCTTGTCGGAGCCGATGTTGGCGAGTCCCACGTGCACCATCATCGAATCGTATTCAGGCAGGCGATGGAACCACGGCTTGGGGTTGCCGGCGCACGGACGCGACGTGGTCGAGCCGACGGTCTCGAAGCCGAAGCCGGCGTTGTCAAGCAGCACGGGCATGTCGCAGTTCTTGTCGAGCCCGGCGGACAGGCCGAACGGATTGGCGAAGTCGACGTCCATCACGTTGGTTTCGAGGATCGGGTCGGTGTAGTTGAGCATCGTACGCTCGGCCCACAGCAGCGGCGGGATGTGCTTGGTGACCCGGCAGAACGTGATCATGCGATCATGCGCCTCGTCCGGCGGCACGTTGAAGACGAAATTCGGCTTGATGACGTACTTATAGCCGAAAGTGAAGAGGTCGGTCGTCGCCTTGTTGACGGCGTCATGCCAGAAGCTATCCGAAACGTAACTCATGGAGTCCATTGTCTCACCATTTCGCACAAACGTCACGGCAGTCACACGCTCCATCGGCTGCATCGACTACTTCATCAACGGTTTCATCGACTCACCACTTCAAACCACCGCCACACGGCTCACCACCACGGCTCACCACACCAACCATCACCGCGGCTCAGCACCACACCAAACCATCGCCGCACCGACTCACCACCACACCGACTCACCACCACACCGACTCACCACCACACCGACTCACCACCACACCGACTCAGCACACCAACCACCACCGCACCGAACCACCACTCCGAATTCACCACCCAACGACCACTCAACGCCGGCTCACCACAGAACCAACCGCCCAACGACCAGCCACTCCAGAACCGACCACCCAACGCAACCGACCACGGTCCTCAGCGTCACAAATTCCCGAAAACCCCCCTAGGCTCGGGAAAAAGTGACGCCCAGAAGAAGGCAGCGTCACATATTCCCGCGATATGAGGAAATCTCGGGAAAAAGTGACGCTGAGATAGATGGACGTAGGAGACACTAGAAGGCACCACTCAGAAGACACCACCCAGAAATCGCCATTCAGAAGTCACCATCCCTCAGGCATCACTCGGAAGTCAGAAGGCGCCGCGGACGTACTGCGGCGCGTAGGGGGCCTTGGAGACAGGAACGCCGAGCTTGTCGGCGGCGCGCAGCGGCCAGTACGGGTCGCGCAGGGCCGCGCGTCCGATCTCGATCGCGTCCGCGTTGCCCTTGACGAGTACCTTTTCGGCCTGCTTCGGCTTGGTGATGAGGCCGACTGCCGTGACCGGAACCTCGGCGCGCTTGCGCACCTGCGAGGAGAACGGCACCTGATAGTCCGGCTTGACCGGCACGGTGACGCCGGAGACGATGCCTCCGGTGGACACGTCCACCAGATCGACGCCGTGATCCTTGAGGATCCTCGCGAGCGCGACGGTCTGATCGAGATCCCAGCCGCCGGCCGCCCAGTCGGTCGCGGAGACGCGCACGAGCAGCGGCATGTCGCCGGGGATTCCGGCGCGGATCGCGTCGGCAACCTCCAGCAGGAAGCGGATGCGGCCTTCGAAGCCCTTGCCGTATTCGTCCTCGCGCTCGTTGCTCAGGGGGTCGAGGAACTGCGAGATCAGATAGCCGTGCGCGGCATGAATCTCGATCGCCTGGAATCCAGCGGCGACGGCGCGGCGGGCTGCCACGGCGAATGCGTCGACCAGTCCGTGGATCTCGTCGACGGACAGGGCGCGCGGCGTGGTGTACTCGCCGAACGGGATCGGGCTCGGCGCGACGGTGGCCCACCCGCCGGCCTCGGGCGGCACGGTGCGACCCTCATATCCGACGGCGAAGCAGCCGGTCGAACCCTTGCGGCCAGCATGGTTGAGCTGGATCGCGGCGACGGCACCGGTGGCCTTGATATCCTCGACGATCCATCGCCATGCGTCGATCTGCCCGTCGTCCCACAGGCCGACGTCGCACGGGGAGATGCGTCCCTCCGGGGCGACGGCCGTGGCCTCGACGATGATCATGCCGAAGCCGCCGAGCGCACGGGAGACGTAGTGCTGGTAATGGAACGGAGTGGGACGGCCGTCGCGTCCGAGCGCGGAGTAGGTGTCCATCGGAGGCAGCCAGATGCGGTTGCGGATCGTGAGGCCGCGCAGGGTCATCGGCTCGAACAGGGCCGGGCCGTTGGAGCCGGGCTTGTCGGAGAACGTGCCGAGGAACGGGAAGATGGAGCGTTTGCCCGTCGTGACAGCTGCGGAATCGTCCGTCTTGTCGGACTTCTCGGACTTGCCGCCCTCGACCTTGTCCTTGTTGTCCTTGTTGTCCTTGTCGGACTTGTCAGCCTTATCAGCTTTCTCGGCCTTGCCGGACTTGGCCGTCTTCTTCGCGTCCTTGCTCTTCTTCTTGTCGCCCTTGTCGCCCTTGTCGCCCTTGTCGGACTTGCCGCCCTTGCCGGACTTGGCGTCGCCCTTGCCGGATGCGGGCACGGCCGCGGCCGGAGCCGCCAGCCCGGAGACCGTCAGACCGCGGAAGTCGAATCCGCTCGGGCTTTCGATGCCGCCCTGCGCGGCGTCTGCCGCGTCCGCGCCATCATTGTCGGTGATACCGGTATCCGTGGTATCCGTCATACATACCCCCTATTTGCAACGAAAAGAATCCGCGGATCGGCCGCATCGCCCCGGCCGTACGCCGTTCTTCACTGATGAACGATTTATGAACGTTCCCATTCTAGACCTGCGATCGCTCCATATACGAAGGAACGCCCACCGATGAGGTGGACGTTCCCAATGAGTACCGACCTATACCGCGGTACGTAGGTTCGCGAATCGCTTGGGATACCCCTCAGACCCGCGTTGCGGGCCACCTCCCCTTACAAGGGCCAAGGGCAAGGAGAGCCAAGGGGAAGAGAGCCCCACGCCGACTACTGCGCGCCGCCGCCCTGCTGGGTGGTGTCGCCGGCACCGCCGGTCGTACCGCCCGTAGTACCCGCGCCTCCGGTGGTTCCGGTTCCGCCGGTCGCACCACCGCCGGTCGTACCGGTTGTGCCGCCATTGCCGCCGGTCGTGCCACCGGTGGTGGTGCCTCCGGTGGTTCCGGTACCGCCGCCGGTCGTGCCGTCCGTGCCGTCGTCGTTGGTGGAGGTGGAGCTCTTCTTCCTTGTGGTCGTCGACGACGCTCCGTACGTGTACTTCGAACTCGGGTTGCCGTAGTCGTTGTTCATCGGGATATTCACCGCGTTGACGTAGTTCTGCATGAACTCGCGCCATGCCGGCTCGGCGATGTACATGCCGTACCACGTGCCGTGGTACTTGCCGTTGATCGTCTTGTAGTTGAACGACTGCGGGGTCTCGGCGTTGCCGACGGCCACGTAGGTGGCGACCTGCGGGATGAATCCGCCGGTCAGCATGTACGTGTCCTCGTTCGTACCGGTCTTGGCGAAGGTCTTGCGTCCGCCGTCGAGCTGGGCAAGGGTCGCGTTGCCGCCGGAGCGGACGACGCCCTGGTTGATCGCGTATGCGGCGGTCTCGGCCACCTCCGGGTCGATCGCCTGATGGCAGTTCGCGGACGGCACCTTGTAGTTCTTGCCGGTGGTGTCGGTCATCTTGGTGATGGCGATCGGGGTGCACTCGACGCCCTTGGCGGCGATGGTCGCGTACACGTTGGCCATCGTCAGCGGCGAGGCCTGCACGGTGCCGATGACCATCGGCGGCTGGAAGGAGTTCGAGTCATAGACGTCCTCCTTGCCCTGGATCGAGTTGTGGTAGCCGAGCGACTTCGCGGCGTCGGCGATCGCGCACAGTCCGATCTGCGAGGCCATGGCGGCCTGCGTGGTGTTGTGGGAGAGGACCAGCGCCTGCAGCGGGGACTCGGAGGAGACGGTGCCGCCGCCAGAGTTCTGCACCTTCCACGGGATGGCGCCGAAGCTGTGTCCGTTGCAGCTGAAGCCCCTCGTGTTGACCACGGTGGAGGTGGACAGCATCTGGTTGATGGACTTGCCCTTCTGCATCCATGCGACCAGGTTGATCGGCTTCCACGTGGATCCCACGTTGAAGCCCCAGCCACCGCCGTCGATCTGATCGACGGCGTAGTTGACGGCCGTTCTGGTCGAATCGGTCTTCGCGCGATCAGTGGCGTCGAACGTGCGGTTGAGGCCGAAGCCGAGCACCTCGCCGGTTCCCGGTCTGATCACGGCCATCGCGACCTCGAATCCGGTCGGATCGTCCGGCGGGATCGTGTTGCGTGCGGTCTGCATCGCAAGGGTGTTCGCGTTGACGTCCATCGTGGTGACGATCTTCAGACCACCCTCCTTGAGGAGCTTGTTGCGCTCCTCCTCGGTGGCGCCGAACTCGGGGCTCTTGAGGATCTGGCGGGTCACGTACTCGCAGAAGAACGCGGCGTCGCCGGCCACCTGGCAACCGGATTCGATGGTCTGCACGTCGAGCGTGTCCTTGAGCGGGGTGGCGACGGATTTGTCATACGTGGCCTGATCGATGAAGCCCTGGTCGAGCATGAGCTTGAGCACGGTGTCGCGCTCGTTCTGCGAGCGCTTGAGGTTCGCTTCGATGGTCGGGTCAAACTTCACCGGGTTCTTGGTGATGGCGGCGATCGTGGCGGCCTGCATCGCGTTGAGCTTCTCGGCCGTGGTGTTGAAGTAGCGCTTGGCGGCGGATTCGACGCCGTACAGGTTGTGGTTGCCGAACTGGGCGATGTTGAGGTATCCCTGCAGGATCTCGAGCTTGGAGTACTCCTTCTCCATCTGCACGGCGATGAGCATCTCGCGCAGCTTGCGGGCGATGGTCTGCTCGGAGGCATGGTATTCGGCGATCGGATCGTCATCCTCGCGCGCCTGCATCGCAAGCACGTTCTTGACGTACTGCTGGGTCAGGGTGGATCCGCCCTGCGTGTCCCCCTTCTTGACGAACGTCTGGAAGAACGCGCGCATCGTGCCCTGGATGTCGACGCCGTGGTGCTGGAAGAATCGACGGTCCTCACGTGCGACGACCGCGTGCTGCATGGCCTTGGAGATCTTCTTGAGCGGCACGACGGTGCGGTTGTCGGCGTAGAAATCGGTGATCTCCGTCTTGCCGTCGGAGGCGTACATCACGGACTTCTGCGGCAGGGAGGTGACGTCGAAGTCGACGCCCTCCACCTTCAGCGACGGCACCACGGCCTTGGCGACGGCGTTGGCCGCGAATACTGCGGGGGATACCATGGTCGCGACGACGATGCCACCGCCGACACACAGCATGATGTATGTCAAAAGCAAGGTGGACACGCGTCGAGCGATCAGTGAGGACTTCTTTTTCGGCATGCGGCCCATTCTAAGTGGGCGGGTGGTCCGTGATGCCGAACCTGATATGGCCGCAGTCAATTGTTCACAGTAACCGCACTCTCTGGGAATCGGCTTAATGCCGGCGAGGCCACGGCTATCGGCGCGGATGCGGCTATCGGCGCGATCGCCTGATGAGCATGCCCGGCTGGTAGATGATGATGGAGCGGCCCTCGCGTGCGATCCATCCGCGGTTGGCGAAGTCCATCAGCGCCTTGTTCACGGTCTCGCGAGAGGAGCCGACCAGCTGGGCCATCTCCTCCTGCGTCAGATCGTGCGGCACCTTGAGCCCCTCCTCGACCGGCTCGCCGAAGCGCGCGCCGAGATTGATCAGGGTCTTCGCAAGCCGCGCGGGCACGTCCATGAACACCAGATCGGAGATGTGCTCGTTGTTCGTGCGCATGCGGCTGGCCATCACCTGCAGCATGTCGATGGCCACGCGCGGATGCTGGTCGAGCCAGTGGAACAATGCGTCATGCTCCAGCCACACCACGCGCGTGCCGTGGCACATCGCGAGCGCGGACGCGGTGCGGGGGCCGCCGTTCGGATCGAACACCGGGATCTCGCCCAGCACCTCGCCGGGAGCGTGGATGGACAACAGCTGGATGCGATGATCGCTCGATTCGCGGATGAGCTTGACGCGTCCATGCTCCAGCAGATACATGCGATGGTCGGTGCCGCCCTGTTCGAAGATCGCGTCGCCCTTGTCGTAGACGGCCTGATTGAGATGCGGGATCAGCTCCTCGGCCTCACCGGGCGAAACCTGCTTGAACAATGCCGTATGCAGCAGGATGTTCTCCTGATCGGGCATCGCATTCGGTTTCTCCGTCACCACGCATCACTCCCTTGTCGGATCTGTCGGACGGGCCTTTACGCAATATGGCTCACACAACACCGGCCGTTCGTTTCGCATTATTGTACCGCACCACGTAGGGAATCAAGCAGATGGTCGACGATCTCGCCACGCGTCATGCCGGTCTGACTTTTGAGCGGATCGACACGTTTGACGGCGGATCGGACCGCCTTGTCGCTCATCTTCTCCGCGCTGGTGTTGAGCACACGGTCCATCTTCCGCGCGTCGATGTCGTACGCCATCGTCACGTGGTGGAGCACCGCGCCGGGACCGCGCGACTGACCCGGCACACCTGACTGACCTGGCACACCCGACTGACCTGACACACCCGACCGGCTCGATGAACGCGGCGCCCCGGGGAACCGGCGCTGCGCGGCACCGCCGATCTTGCCGTGGGACGAGGCGATGTCGTTGAGCCCGGCGAACCGGACGTCGAGGCCGAGGCCGGCGAGCGCGCGGACCAGCCAGCGGTCGCACAGCCGGTACGATGCGGCCACGTCGATCCCGTCGACGAACCACAGCGGCGCATACAGGGAGTAGGTGATCGTGTTGCCCGGTTCGATGAACATCGCCCCTCCCCCGGTCGATCGGCGGACCACGGCGATGCCCTCGGCGCGAGCCACGTCCTCGTGCACCTCGTCGGGGATCGACTGGAACCGTCCGACGACCACGCACGATCCGCTCCACTCCCAGATGCGCAGCGTGGGGCGGCGCGTGCCGTCGGCCACCTCGCGCGCCCATTGCTCGTCGATGCGCATCTGTTCGGCCGCAGAGCGGGGGATGTCGTGGACGAGCGTGAGTTCGGGCAGGAGCCGAGCCCAGCGACGTGCGAATTCGGCGTCCTCCGTGTCCTCCTCATGACTGGGGTCGACTGGCTTCTGCGGCACGTCCGACTGCGATCGGACGTGTTGTGACGCACCGACGTGCGAATGCACCGCCGTCAGTCGACCGTCAGACGTCCGACCATCCGACGTCTGACCGTCGTCCGACGGTAGACCGTCCGATTGGCCTGCCGCCCGTCCGTCACCCTGTCCGTCGGCCCGTTCATCACCCCGTCCGTCGGCCCGTTCATCGGCTTGTTCACCGACCCGCCCGTCGACCCGTCCGATCGCGCGCCGGAATGCGGTTGCGATCGCGGCGGCATCGCAGCCGACGAGACGTGTCTCCGGATGCCTCGCGATCGCGCGTGCGATCGACGCGACGAGCGTCTCCGATGTTTCCGATGCCACCAGCTCCTCCGCGACCGACTCCAGTGACTCCTCTATGTCGGCGATCAGCGCATCGGCCATCGCGTCGGTCGGAGCGTCGATGAAGAAGTCCCCGTCGATGCGCACATCGACGATCCTCGCCCCTTCGAACCGTATGGCGACGGCGACCAGTTTGCCGCTCGGTACCTTATATGCCCCTCGCATGATGCCCATCATAGAGGTCAAGGATGTCCATAGGCCGAACACCATCCGTGGACGCCCACGGCGCGCGGGTAACGTTCAGTCACATGACTGATAACACCGCAACGAAGAAGTACAAGATCGCCGTCATTCCCGGCGACGGCATCGGCAAGGAAGTAACCCCGTGGGCTCAGAAGGCCCTCGAGAAGGCCGCGCAGGGCGTGGCCGAGTTCGAGTACGAGCACTTCGATCTGGGCGCCGAACGCTACCTGAAGGACGGGGCGATCCTGCCCGAGGAGGAAGAGGAGCGCATCAAGGCCAACGACGCGATCCTGCTGGGCGCCGTCGGCGACCCGCGCATCAAGGCCGGCATCCTCGAGCGCGGTCTGCTCCTGAAGCTGCGCTTCGACCTCGACCAGTTCGTCAACCTGCGTCCGTCGAAGCTGTACAAGGGCGTCACCTCCCCGCTCGCCAACCCCGGCGACATCGACTTCGTCGTCGTGCGTGAGGGCACCGAGGGCCTGTACTGCGGTGCCGGCGGGGCCGTCCGCCGCGACACCCCGAACGAGGTGGCCACCGAGGTGTCCATCAATACCGCGTACGGCGTGGAGCGCGTGGTGCGCTACGCGTTCAAGCTGGCCATGAAGCGCCGCAAGCACGTCACGCTCGTGCACAAGAAGAACGTGCTCGTCAACGCGGGCGACATGTGGCAGCGCATCGTCGACAAGGTCGGCGAAGAGTATCCGGAGGTCACGCACGACTACCAGCACGTCGACGCGGCGACCATCTTTCTGGTCTCCAACCCCTCGCGCTTCGACGTGATCCTGACCGACAACCTCTTCGGCGACATCCTCACCGACGAGGCCGGTGCGGTCGTCGGCGGCGTGGGCTACTCCGCGTCCGGCTGCATCAACGCGACCGACAAGTACCCGTCCATGTTCGAGCCGATCCACGGCTCCGCCCCGGACATCGCCGGTCAGAACAAGGCCAACCCGACCGCCGCGATCCTCTCCGCCGCGATGCTGCTCGAGCATCTCGGCTTCGACGATGCGGCGAAGAAGATCCATACGGCCGTCGAGGCGGACATCGCCGAGCTCGGCTCCACCGTCCGCTCCACCGATCAGGTCGGTGAGGATATCCTCAAGCGCATCTGACGCGTTTCCGCGCGCATATCGACCATAAACAGCCGACTATAGCAACATAGAAGAGGCTCCCCCCGAGGCGAGGGGAGCCTCTTTTCGTCCGCGCTCAGCGCAGGCCCATGACGTCTAGGCACCAGGCGTTTTCGTAGGAGACCTGACGCCACTGCTTGTATCGGCCCGAAGTGCCGCCGTGGCCGGCCTCGACCTCGATCTTGGCGATCGCGTCGAATCCGCGTTCCTGCATCGCGGCGAGCCACTTCAGCGGTTCGACGTACAGCACGCGCGTGTCGTTCATCGACGTGGTGATGAACACGCGAGGGAACGGCGTGCCCTTCTCCGGCAGGTTCTCGTACGGCGTGTACGACTTCATGTACCGGTACACGTCCTCGTCGTGCAGCGGATCGCCCCACTCGTCCCATTCGGTGACGGTCAGCGGCAGCGACGGGTCGAGGATCGACGTCAGCGCGTCGACTAACGGCACATCCGCCTCGATGCCCGCATACACCTGCGGCGCGATGTTCGCGATCGCGCCCATCAACAGGCCTCCCGCGGAGCCGCCGTTGGCGACGGTCCTGCGCGGATCGGCCAGATGCGCCTTCTGCAGGGCGATCGTCGCGTCGACGAAGTCCTCGAACGTGTGCTTCTTGTTCAGCCTGCGACCCTGCTCATACCAGGCGCGGCCCAACTCACCGCCGCCGCGCACGTGCGGCACCGCGTACAGCACGCCGCGGTCGAGCAGACTCAGTCGCGCCACCGAGAAGCTCGGATCCGAGGAGATCTCGTACGCGCCGTAGCCGGTGATGAACATCGGCGCATCCTGCATGGGGATGTCGCGACGCCACACCAGCGACACGGGGATGCGCTCACCGTCGCGCGCGGTGATCCACACACGACGCTCCATGTACTCGCGCGGATCGAATCCGCCGAGCACCGTGGCACGCTTGAGCAGACGATCCTCGCCGGTGACCGGATCGACCTCATGCAGTTCGCCGGGGCGCGTGTAGCTGGTGAACGAGTAGCGCATGCGCGGCGCGTCGTACGACGGGTTGCCGCCGGTGCCGATCGAGTAGAGACGGCGCGTCTCACCGGGCAGATGATCGTCGCTCGCGCCATCCGACGACGACGTGTGGTCGGACGGCGTCTCGTCAGCGGCCCACAGCCGTTCGCCGTGATCGCCGATCAGCTCGCCGGCATCCTGCGCGACGGTGTCCCAGTCGTTCTCCAATGACGGCGGCAGCAGCTCGGTGAACCGCCACGGGCGTCCGGCCGCGAAATCCTCGGCCGCAAGACTCTTCGGCATGACCGCCACATGCGGCAGGCCATCGGCGCGGTAGGCCAGCGAGACGAAATGGCGATGAATCGCGATGCCCTCGATGCCGAGACCGTGCAATCCCTGCAGGATCGCCGGATTGGCCGGGTTGACGTACGCCTTGGTGATCGGCTGGCGCGAGTTCGGAATCAGGCTATCGCCCTCGTCCTCGCCGGCCGCGACCTCGTCGCCGCGCTCGCAGCCGTACGGCGAGCCCTGCGCGATGCACACGCCCTCGCCGAGCGCGTACGGCGGCTCGTGATCGCGCATGTCGATCACGTCGATCTCGAAGTTCGGGTTCTTCGCGTTGTGGTAGACGACCGCGAGCGGAACGTCCTCGCCATGCTCGCCGGCGCCTTCGAAGCACGCGAAGCTCACGTCGTATTCGATGTCGGTCTTGCGCGGGATGAACGGCTGGAATTCACCTTCGGGGCGATTCGTCGGCAGCATCAGCACCTCGGTGGTGGTCTTCGACCCGGTGCCGATGACGATGTTGCGCTCGTCGAAGCTCAGTCCGACGCCCACCCAGAAGCGTTCGTCCTGCTCGCGGTAGACGCACACGTCGGAGTCGACGGGCGTGCCGACGCGGTGACGCCACACCGCGCAGGGACGCCAAGCGTCATCCAGTTCGACCCAGAACACGTATTCGCCGTCGGGCGTGAAGCACGCGCCTCCGACGCCCTTGAACACCTCGGGCAGGTCGGCTTCGGACGCATGCTCCGGGTCGAGCGCGACCGGCTTGCCCAGATCGCGGATGCGGAAGTCGTAGCGTTCGTCGCCCTCGGTGTCGACGCCGTAGAGCATCCAGCGGCCGTCGCGGCTCAGATCCATGCCGCCGAGGCGGAAGAAGTCGTGACCGTCGGATTCGACGTTCGCGTCGAAGATGACGTGCTCGTTCTTCAGGCTGCCGGGGGCGCCCATCGGGTCGACCTCGGGCGGCGTCCAATCATCCTCGCCCTTGACGGGGATGCGACACTGGACGGCGTACTGCCTGCCCTCCTGCGTACGCGCGAAGTACCAGTAGCCGTTCATGCGCACCGGCACCGACATGTCGGTCTCCTGCACATGCGACTTGAGCTCGTCGAACAGGGTCTCGCGCAGGCCCGCCAGATGGGCGTTGCGCGTCTTGCACAGATCGTTCTGCGCGGCCACGTATTCGCGCGTGCGCGTGGATTCCTTGTCGCGCATCCACTCGTACGGGTCGAGGAACAGATCACCGTGATGCTCGCGGCGCGTATACTCCTTGACGGCCTGCGGCACGAGCGGCGGGATGGTCAGATCCGGGCTCTCCGCCTCGACGACCTCCTTGCGGGCGGCGGTGGCTTCGGCCGCCCACGCCATGTCGCGGATCGACTCCAGCTGCTCGGGCTGTGCCTCGGACTCGTTCGCGGACTGTGCCGTAGGTTCCACAAGGTGTTCCACGGATTGCTCGGTGTGCGGCTCCGTTGCCGTAGGGTTGTTCTTCTCGTCAGTCATAATCGCGATTATAAGCCGAATCCCCCGTCAACCACGCGATTACGCCGCCTATGACTGCGCTTATGACTACGTCATGACGCCGGACGCGCTACGACAGATGCTCCTTCAGATACGGCAGCATCGTCTTCATAAGGTTCGCGCCGGTGGTTCCGGTGAACACGGGTACGTCGGTGACGGGCGTCGGCTGGGAGGCGGTCATGCCTCCCGCATTGATGCCGAACGGCATCGCCTCGCGCGGCGTGAGCTGGCGGATCGCGATGGCGAGCACGCGCCCCGGATAGCGCTTGACGATCGTCGCGTACGTGCTGGGGTCCTTCTGCCCGTCGTCGCCGACAAGGATGAACTTCATATCCGGGAAATCGCCCATCAGCTGTTCGGCGAACTCGAGCTTGTGCTGCGGGCCGGTGGGGATGAACGTCTTGGGACGCGGGTCGAGATCGCGCAGCAGCAGCGGCCCCTCGGGGAAGCCGTGGTTCGTGATGAAGTGACGGATCGCGCCCTCGACGTTCCACGGCGAGGTGGACAGGTAGAAGAACGGCGCGTCCGGGAACAGGTCGGCAAGCTTGGTGAACAGCACGCTCATGCCCGGCACCGACGCCTTCTTCTCCGGGTTGAGGAACAACAGGTTCCACGCGGCCTTCCACAGGATCGGGGCCTGCGTGATCATGATCGTGTCGTCGACGTCGGAGATGATGCCGACCTTCGCGTCCTTGGGGATCGTGAACAGGCTCGCGGTGACCGGCCTGCGGCCCCTGACCCGGTAGGAGACTGTGTGCACGCCGGAGGCGAGCTTGTGCTCGGCGACCAGATCGAGGTATCCGGACGTGTCGGACAGCGCGTATTCGCTGTCGACCTCCGGCCGCTCGTCGAGTGCGTCGTAGCGCTCGGAGGCGCCCACCTGCACTGTTTCGAGGGGGACGTCGTCGATGCTGATCCTGACCTGCGTGTGCGGCGAGGGGATCGCGAGCATGCCCTTGAATCCGCGCATGGCGAGACCGGACTGGCTGTGCGCGCCCGCGTACACGGTGCGGCAGATCAGTCGCGAGTAGTCGTTGGTGCCGTATCCGACGTACGGATCGACGCGGGGGAACCAGTCGAGGTCGTGTGCGGCCTTCGTCGCCGCCTTCACCCACACGCTGAACACGCGGGTGATGACGCGGCGGACGATGCGTTCGTACAACGGCTGTATCTCGATGCGCTCGCGCCTGGAGGCGGCGTCGAACGTGGTGACGACATGCCGGGCCGGAATCGGCACCGTGGGCATGTCGTCGGCCGGGATCTGGCCATTGTGGCCATTGCGGCCGTTGAGGTCGTTGTGGTCATGCTGGCCGTGCTGGCCGTCGCGCGACCGGCTCCCCTCGCCGCTCATCGGATGACCTTCAGGTATTCCTCGGCGGTGAGCAGTTCGGGTTCGTCGTCCTCGAGCTCGATCTTGAGGATCCAGCCCTCGCCGTACGGGTCGGAGTTGATCACGCTCGGATCGTCGGACACGGCCTGATTGACGTAGCGGATCGTTCCCGCGACCGGGGCGATGAGCGGTTCGACGGCCTTGGAGGATTCCAGTTCGAGGATCTCGTCGCCGGCCTCGACGCGCGTGCCGGGTTCGGGCAGGTCGACGTAGACGAGCTCGCCGAGTTTCTCGGCGGCGTAGTCGGTGATGCCGAGCGGAGCGGGTTCGAGCGTCGTGTCGATCCACACGTGGTCGTCGGAGTATTCGAGGTGCTCGGGCACGTCGAGGTTCAGCGGCTGTTCGTCATCCAGTTCATCGTTCATGGCTACAAGGGTAGCAAGCTCATATGAAAAACCGCATGCACAAGGCCCGGCTGCTCGCGCATCGGGCGGGCGGCCGGGCCTATAAAGGGGTGCGAAGGGGGGGGTGCGGTCAGCGGGTCGGAGCGGACGGCTGGGAGCCGACCACCTGGACGATCGTGCCGTCGGGGATGTTGGTGTAGATCCAGTTGGCGTCGTCGTCGTACATGTTCACGCAGCCGTGGGATCCGTGGCTGACCGGGTCTCCCGAGGCGATCGCGTTGTAGTTCCACGGAGCGGAGTGGAAGCCCTCGCCGCCGTTGAAGTACGTGACCCAGCGCACGTTCGGCGTGACGTAGTCCTCGCCGCGCATCGTCTGCGTCTTGTACTTCAGATACACGTAGAAGGTGCCGTTGTCGGTCTGCGTGGAGCCCTTGCCGGTGACGACGTTGAAGGTCTTGATGACCGCGCCGTTCTGGTAGACGGTGGCGGTCTGGGAGCTCTTGTCGACGACGATGCGGTATTCGCTCTTCTTCTGCTTGGTGTCGTACTTGGTCACGTCCGCGGCGACCTGCACGGTGCCGCCCTGACCCTGTTCGAGGCTGGAGGCGACCTCGGCGGCCGCGGCGTCGGTGTCCTTGATGGCCACGCCGTTGACGCCCTTGGTCTGCGCCTTGATGACGACCGTGCCGTTGCCGTCGACGATGTCGACCTGGGAGACCATCTTCTGGTTGAGCTCCTCGGGCAGCTGGGCCGCGAGGTACTGCTTGATCGCCTCGGTGTCGTAGGAGAGCGTGATGCTGCCCTTCGACGGCTCGCCGGTAGGCTTGATCCACTTGGCGACCTCGGCCGCCGGCAGCGTGAACTCCTTCGCGTCGCCGTTGGTCATGACGATCGGGCTGGTCAGGCGCTGGTTGGCCTGATCGGCGGCCTGCTGGGCCGTGGCGAGCGTGATCGGCGTGTCGACGGTCTTGTCGGCGACACTCACCGTGGCGGCGGTGCCCGGTTCGGCGATCGCCTGCTTGACGGCGGCGACCACCTTCGTGTCGTCGGGCGTGGAGCCGGAACGGCCCTCGGCGGCAACGAAGGCCTTGGATTCGGCGTTGTACGCGATGGACGACGGCACGGCGCGGCCGGATTCGTCGATGAGCTTGCTCGACAGGTAGTCGTTGAGCGTGAAGTCGTTGGTGGTGGCCGTCAGCGGCACGTTCACACGGCTGAACGGGTTGACGCGCACGAGATCCTCGAGAAGGTTCGAGGAGGACTTGGCACCCAGCAGGCTGTCGACGGTCTTGTCGACGTCGACGCTCACGCCGAGATCCTTGAGCGCGGCGGTGACCGAGCTGCCGCTGGTCGTGTCCTTCACGGTGATCGCGGAGTCGTTGACGGCCGCGTTGACCGTGTCGGCCAGTTCGTCACGGGTCTGTCCGACGACGCTGGTCGCGCCGAATCGCACGCCCGGGGCGACACGATCGGAGAAGTACCAGCGCGCGGTGAAGAACGCGCCGACGAGCGCGGCGAGCAGCACGCCCACGATGACGAGCGTGATGATCAGGCCCTTGTGGGACGACTTGGCCTTGACGGCGATGGCGTCGGCGGGGATGTCCGTGATGCCGGAGACGCCGGCCGGAACCGAGGAGGCAGCGGGCACCGCACCGGCGGCGGATGCCTGCGCGTGACCCGCGACCTGATGACGGCTGGCGTACGATGCGCCGCCGTTCGTACCACCGGCGACTCCGGGCATCGGCACCGCGGCGGCCGCGATCGGGGCCATTCGCTGCGTGGACTCGAAGTCGCCACGCATGGCGCCGTACTCCGGCTGCCAGTTCGACATGCGTTGCGTCTGCTCGTCAGTCATTCCCGATTCCTTACACTACTTGGTTGACGTGGTTCGTCTTTCGTTCTGCGGTTCGCCGCCGGCACCAGGCCGGCGTATGCGGAACTGAACCCGACTCTACATCAACCGCATCCCAGAGGGGAATGCCAATCCTGTGAAATTCCGCGCAAACGGCGGATTTTCACCGAACGGAAACATCCCTGTGACATAGCTCACTATGAAATATCTGTTTCTGAGATGTCTATTCGTGGGATCGCGTGGGATCTCGTGGGATCTCGCAGAATCGCGTGGGATCACAGCTCGTGGCCGAGCCATTCCTCGATCATGTACCGTGCGATCGTGGCCTTGCCCGGCGCGCTCATGCGCCCCGAGATGATCGCCGCCATGTACTCGTCGGGGGTCACCCACCGCGCCTCCACGGTCTCGACGTTGTCCACGTGGACGTCGGTGGTCAGCGCATGCGCCTTGAACGCCATCATCAGGGATGCGGGGTACGGCCACGGCTGGGAGCCGAGGTACTTGACCTCGCCGAGCGTGATGCCGACCTCCTCCATCGCCTCGCGACGGACCGCATGCTCGAGGTTCTCGCCGGCCTCGACGAATCCGGCCGACACCGAGTACAGCGTCGGGTTCTTCCACGCGGCGTTGTGCTGCATGAGCGCGCGCCCGGCCGAATCGACGATGATCGTGATCACCGCGGGTTCGACGCGCGGGAACAGCAGACGGCGGCCGTCCGACTCGTTCGTGCAGCGCTGCGCCCAGCCGCCGTTGGCGGCTTCGACTGGCGCGCCGCAAGTCGGGCAGTGACGCTGGCGATTATGCCAGATGCTCAGGGAGATGGCCGTGGTGGCCTGACCGGCCTCGCGTGCGGAGGCGTGGGGCGCGAAACCGCGCAGATCCACCCAGTCGAAGCGGTCGAGGGCCTGCTCGAGCAGGCTCTTTCGGGCGGTCGCGCCCGATGCCCCCGAGGCCGGCGTCTCGTCGAACGCCGCGTCGGCGCCCTGCGAGCTGTGGCTCACGCCGGCCACGCCGCCGGCACTGCCGCGCGACGAGCCGTTGGTGCCGTCGTCGACCCCGAACTGGGCCGGACGCGCGGCCACGCGGGTGATGTCGACAGCCACGACGTGCTCGTCGCGACGACCGCCGTAGCTGCCAAGGAACATCGCCACGGCCTCGGGATTCGCCTTGAGCTCATCCGCCATGTAGGCCCCCGGCAGGGTGGCGAGGCGCAGCTTGACGTTCTCGTAGTCGACCAGCTCGCCCTGTCCGCGCGGCACGGCGATCAGGCCGTTGCGGGTCAGGATCACCTTCGTGGCCGGTTCGGCCAGGGTCGCGTCGATGAGGTCCGGTTCGCCTCGGCGTTCGGTCTGGTAGTCGATGTCGCCCTGCGCGAGCGGCAGGAACGGCAGCGCCTGTGTCAGCGCCAGCGGACTGAAGGAGATGCCCATGGTCTCACGCCCTCTTCCCGGCCGCACGCCTGACCAGGTCGACCAGTGCGCGGGCGACCGTGTCCGGATGCTCGACCGCGCTGAAATGGCCGCAGTCGGGAATCGGGGTGAAGACCGCGTTGGCGCCGATGCGTTCGGCAAGCGGGCCCATCACGCTCGGATTGCTGGTCGGGTCGAGTTCGCCCGAGACGACCGCGACCGGCACGTCCATCGTCTCCGGCACGCCGGCCAGATCGGTGCGGCCGTAGGTCATGCGCTGGCGCCAGGCCAGACCGGCCGGGTTCTGGTCGTTGATCCACGCGGTCATCTGGTCGATGAACGGCTGGCTCTTCTTGACGGTCGAATCGCCCTCGGCGGGCTTGGCGAAGTGCATCACCGGTTCGACGCTGTTCGTCGACTCGCAGGCGTCTGAGGTCTTCAGGCGCGGCTCGCCGCCGACGCCGTCGGACGAGGCCATCGTGTCGCACAGGGCGATCGCGGCGACCGCCTCCGGGTGCAGACGGTACAGGTCGGTGACCAGATAGCCGCCCATCGACAGGCCGGCCCACACCGCCCTGTCGTAGCCGGCGGCGCGGATCAGATCGACGTACGATTCGGCCATGCGGTCGAGCGCGTCCGGATACGAGCCGTTCTCGGCGCGGCGGCCGGACTCCTTGTCGCTCGGCGCGGGCGATTCGCCGGAGCCCGGCATGTCCGGAGCCCAGATCGGGAAGGGTTCAAGGCCCTGTTCGTCGGCGAGCGCGGCGATGCGCTTCGCGCATTCGATCCACATGCGTCCGTCGACCGGGTAGGCGTTGACCAGCACGAGCGGCGTTCCCTCGCCCTCGCGCAGAATGCGGTTGTGAATGGTGAAAGTCATATCGATATCCCTTCTGGCGTTTTCGGCGTTGTCATGCGCATGTCACGCGCATGTCACGCGTTGACCCATTCCAGCGCCTTGCGGACGATGCGGTCGTGGCCGTTGGTCATCTGGGCGAGGAACTTGTCGAGCATTTCGGAATGGGGGTTCACCCATTCGACGTCGAGCGTCTCGTCCTGCGGACGGCAGTCGCCCGCGATCGGCACGACGTAGCACAGCGCGATCGCATGCTGGCGCGGATCGAAGTATTCGGACAGGCCCGGGGTCGGGAAGAACTCGGCCACCGTGAACGGCTGCAGGTTGAGCGGCAGCATCGGCAGGGCGATATCGCCCAGATCCTTGGCGACGTTGCGGGCGATCGCCTCGCGCAGCGTCTCGTGGAAGAGCACACGCCCGGAGATCAGCGCGCGTTCCACCGAGCCGTCCTCGGTGACGCGCAGCAGGGAGCCGACCTGCGCGACGCGTCCGAACTCGTCGATGCGCACCGGCACGATCTCCACGTAGGCGATGGGCATCTGGCTGCGGGCACGGTTGATGTCCGCGGGGTCGAGCCATCCGGGCGGGTTGCCGTGGCCGGAGCCTCGGATGAAGTCCTCCGGGGTCACATGGTCAAATTCGCCGCGCTGACGGTCGGCGTCGAAGTCGCCCTCGTCGGGCACCTCATCATTCATCACTGGCATGCGTCCCATTATCGCGCGTGCGCATGAGAACCGCGGCAGCGAAATCATCTATGGGCGCAAGTCCTTGCCTTTGTTGCCACATGCTGGTTTGCTGGTGGGTAAGAGTACCCACCCTTACGCTTGTTAGCGCACCACCAGCTAGTTACTGTTATTAAAGGAGCTTCACATGGCGACCACCACCCTCACCTCCGCCGAGTTCGAGAAGACCATCAACGACAACGAGATCGTGTTCGTCGATTTCTGGGCCACCTGGTGCGGCCCGTGCAAGGCGTTCGGCCCGATCTTCGAGGCCGCGAGCGATCAGGCGGACAACAAGGACATCGTGTTCGCGAAGGTCGATATCGATCAGAACCAGGATCTCGCCGCCGCCGCGGGCATTCAGGCGGTGCCGACGCTGATGATCGCCAAGCAGGGCCAGATCATCTTCCAGCAGGCGGGCGCCCTGCGCGCCGAGGATCTCGACGATCTGATCGAGCAGGCCAAGAAGCTCGATCTCGCCGCCGCCCAGACCGCCCAGGAGAATCAGGCCGCCTGATTTGCGCGTTGGCGAGCGCCGCCCATCGAATTGTCGGTTGCCGGCGCCTTCCGCCGCAGAATCCTCCCGAACACCCATCGACCCGCGGACATCCGCCCGCACGTCGATGGGTGTCCTTGTCTTTCTTCATCTTCGGGGCGGGCGATGACAGTCCTTGGACATCGGACTATGATGAATCGCAATGCATCGTAGGGGGTATTGGAGAGTATGACGAATCCGAAGAACACCGGGCATCGGTCCGACAGGCCGACCAATGGCAAGGGCGGCGAGAACGCGAACGGGGCGGCGGTCCCCACGAATATCCCGTCCGGGTTCCCGAACCCCGACGACAAACCGCATCTCGACAGCGGGCTCGATTCAAACAACGTGCGATTCAACGACAATTCACTGCTCAACCCGCAGCGCGACGACGACTGGGACATCCCCGCGCTGTCGTTCCCGAACATCGACGAGCACGGAGACGTCCCCTCGCCCGAGGAGATGAAGCAGAACCTGACCTTCCCGTCCGTGCCGTCCGCCGGCATGCCTGCGGACGCGCCGACGCCGGCCCTGTCGGACGCCGCTACGCCGGTGTCGAACATCCCGCCGACGCCTCCCACTCGTTCGGCCTCATCGCACGTGACGCGCACAACGGGTGTCTCGGGCAAGTCGGAGGCATCCCGCACGACGGGGACGCCGGGAACGGCCGCGCCGACCGTGACGATCGCACCGGTAGCCCCGACCGCCGTGCCGCCCACCGTTCCTCCCGCCGGGGCAGGCGCCAAGGCAGGCGCCAAGGCAGGCGCCAAGGCAGGCGCCAAGGCAGCCACCGTACCGGCTGATGCCCCGGGCGACCTGTCGGCCGCACCGACGCCCGCTTCGGTGTTCCCCTCATCGACGAATCCGGCCCCCGTCTTCCCGCCCGACTCCGGGTCGGAGACCACCGTGCTGCCTCCGCTCAACATCAACGTGCCCGTTCCGGGACGCGCCGGCGCCACGGACAAGCCGAGCCCGGTGATCGCACCCGGCGCGGTCAACCTAGGCAAGGTCGCGGGCGGCGAGAATCAGACGCTCAGGAACCTCGAGGACGTGTCGGACGAGCCGACCGAGGCCGAGGAGGCCGACGAATTGTACGGTGCCGAGGCGGATCGGAACGATTCGTCTCGCTCTGCCGCCGGCGACTCCGGTCTGTCCGGCTCCGGCATCACCGGCGGATCCGACGGCAACGGTCGCGGTCGTGGCGGCAATGGTGATGGCGACACACGTCACGGCGATCACGGCAGCGACGGCGACACTCGCGCGGTCAATCGCAAGCCGATCATCATCGGCGTCGTGGTCGCGGCGCTTGTCGCGGCGGCGGTCGGCGGCGTGTTCGCCTTCCAGCGCCACCAGAGCCAGACCGCGCTCGACACGGCGCTCTCCAACTGCGAGGCCGCCGCAAGCGACGTGAGCAAGGCGAACGACTCGCTCGCCGAAGCGCTCAAGAAGGCCGACGAGGCCAGCAAGCTCACCGTCGACCAAGTGTCCGACGCCACCACGATCAGCAAGCTCAAGACCGCCGTGTCCGACGCGAGCGGCGCGGGCAAGGCCGTCGCGTGCGACGCGAGCCTGTCGACGGCCGAACTCACCAGTCGCACCGAGGAGAACTCGAAGCTGGCGAGCACGCTGAACAGCCACATCAAGACGGTCGATTCCGCACTCAAGGCGGTGACCGACAGTCAGGACGACAAGAACGACGCCGACGTCAAGACGGCGAAGGACAGCCTGCAGAAGGCCGTGACCGACGCGCAGACGCTGATGACGAACAGCGATGGCGCGGTGGCGGACGACTCCACCCGCCAGACCCTGCAGTCGGCCATCGACGCGGCGAACAAGCTCATCGGCGACTCCGACCCGAAGCTTGAGGATCTGCAGAACGCCCTGAAGGCGCTGCAGGACGCGACCAACGCGGTCAACGACTCGATGAGCTCCTACTCGAGCAGCCGCAGAAGCAGCTCCAACTCCGGCACGTCCAACTCCAACGGCACCAACGGGTCGTACACCAACAACCGGTACAACAACCGCTACAACGGCAGCACGGGCTCCACCACCAGGCCGAACACGTCCGGATCGGGCTCCGGCACGGGCTCCACCGGCGGTTCCGGCTCCGGCTCGACCGGAACCGGTTCGGGCAACAACTCGGGCAGCAACGGGTCCGGCACGGAGTCCGGCGGCAACGGCAACGGCAACGGCAACGGCGGAGAGTCCGGCGGTACCGGCAATGGCGGCGAGTCCGGCGGCAACGGCAACGGCGGAGAAACCGGCGGTTCCGGTTCCGGCTCTGGCGGCAACGGCACTGCCGAATAGTTCTTCTTCCCCGTGAGGTAGGATGGTCGGCAGCATTAAGGACCGGTAACGTCACGGCAATGCCGACCTCCGGTCGTGAGATGTGCCAGAGCTTACCCAAGGCTAAGGAGCGAAATGGCGAATCATCGCAGGAAAACACCGACTCTCAAATCATTGAGCAAACGCCAGTGGATCCGCATCATCGCCGTGGTCGCGGCGATCGCGATGCTGGCGGGAGCGGCGGTGGTCTCGCGCAACTTCTATCAGCAGTCGCAGCAGACCACGCCGATCACCGAGTTCTCGGCCACCGATTCCGGCACCGCCGCCGCGTCCCGTGGCGGCGCGCGTGGATCGCTCGGTGATGACACCTCGTACGTGACCGTCAAGATCAACGGCAAGTCACGTACCGTGCTCGGCACGGACTTCACCGACGTCAAGTCCGTCCTCGAACAGGGCGATATCGTGCTCGATCCGAGCGATCAGGTCTCTCCCTCGCTGACCACGAAGGTCACCGAGTCGACCGTCATCACCATCGAACGCGCCGGCGCGACCCTGGACACCAGCGACACGGACATCCCCTTCAATACCGTGAAGAAGGAGACCAGCGCGCTGCCCAAGGGCACCGAGAAGGTGCAGCAGGAGGGCAAGGTCGGCACGATGGAGACCACGAGCCTCGTGACCCGCGCGGGCGGCAAGGTCGTCGAATCCAACGTGTTCGCCTCGTGGGTGAAGACGGCTCCGACGGACAAGATCGTGCTCGTCGGCACCGGTTCCACCTCGTCCTCGTCGTCCTCAACCGCATCCTCGTCCAGCTCGCTCGGCACCACCGTGCCGGCCTCCGAAATGCAGAGCTGGGCGCATGACTATCTGATCGCCAACGGCTACACGGAGAACGACTTCACCGCCGCCGTCTACATCATCAACCACGAATCCGGTTGGAACCCGCGCGCCACGAACCCGTCATCCGGCGCGTACGGCCTGCCGCAGGCGCTGCCCGGCTCCAAGATGGCCTCCGCAGGCGCGGACTGGGCCACCAACTACCAGACGCAGTTCAAGTGGTTCGTCGGCTACTGCAACTCCCGCTACGGCGGCATCACCGGCGCCTACAACCACTGGCTCAGCGCCCACAGCTACTGACCTGTTTGTGTAGTGTGACTGCTGGGCGCCTCACCAAAAGCTGTTATGCCCTTCGGTTCCATCGCCTCACGTAACTCTGGACTTCAGGAATTCTCTTGGAATTCCTTATCCGCGATCCCTTGGGCTCCTGCAAACCAGGAGCCCAAGGGATTTTTCTTCCTCCTTCTCCTCCTTCTCCTCCTTCTCCTCCTTCTCCTCCTTCTCCTCCTTCTCCTCCCCCACCTCCCCCACCTCCCCCGATCCCTTCTCTGCTCACGCTTTCCTGTGCCTTCTCCGCCTGCCGCATCGTATCTCTTGCCACAACGGAAGAATCTGGTCACTTTCGAGCATTTGTGGCAATCGCTCCTGCCACGTTCCTGCCACAACATAAGTATCAGCGAATTATTGAGCTGTTATGACAATAATTTTTGCCACAACATGCGAGAATCAAATCTTTCGAACACTTGTGGCAATAGGTCACGCCACAACACGGCGAAAACGTCGTAATGCATGCGTTATGGCAAGATTCCCCACGAGTCAATCCCCGGAATTCCGCCATTCTTTCCACATCACGTTCTGAGCGGCAGGGAGCGCTTTCCCACAACTCGCTCAAAAACCCCTTTTCGAACACTTGTGGCAATAAATCCCGCCACACCTCTCGAATATGGCCAGAATAATCACGTTGTGGCGAGGCGACATGATTCCAGTAGGCGAGGCATATACGAGCGCTTGCCGTGCGTTGAGTTATCCCCAACACGCCGGAGGCCGAGACCTCCACCCACATCGGTCAATCGCCCTGTACTGCATCGAACGGCAACGGATACCGTGACGGCATGAATACCATGAACTCCGCAATCACCATGAACGCCAATGTGAGCACCAACACCAGCGCAACTCTCCCGATGGGAGAAAGCCTCAAGCAACGAAAACGGTCCATGATCGATCTGTGCACCAACACAGCGAAGCTGCTGGGCCAGCCGCTACTGTTCGGTCTGACGACATCGCTGGTACTGCAAGAGGTCCCGCTACCGGCATGTGATCTCGACATGACCGCACTTCACACGGTCAGCAGCTCGCCCGACAAGAGGATCCGCAAAAAGGCACCTTCGGCACAGACACAGACACAGGTGCGAACACAGCCACACGTATGGAAGCAGCTCAATAACGAACGAATTCTGCGCATCAACAAGCATGTATTTGCGATCGACCTGTTCTCCACGTGGGCTCAGATGGCCGATCACGTTGACCTCATGCAGTTGGTCATTCTCGGCGATTCGATCATCAACGCTGCCGAACAGCAGCAGCCTGTATCCATGCGAGGCAATGGCACCGCTCTGCGAGACAAGCTCATCAGCATGACTCTCGGCCTATCACCGTTCCGAGGCAAACGACTGTGCACACTCGCCGCTCCGCTGCTGATGCCCAATGCGGCTTCCCCCAAGGAATCCGAGATCCGTCTGCGCCTCCTGCAGCATGACGTCCCCCTGCCGCGAACGAATTACGTGGTGCCGAACGCCACGTTCAAATCAGGAAGTGCGATGACGCTTGATCTTGCGTGGCCGGAGTTTCGCGTGGCCGTCGAGTATGACGGCGATCAGCATCGCACCGACAAGACGCAGTGGTATCGCGATCAGCAGAAGCGCGATTGGCTGCAGAATCACGGATGGAGGATATTCGTCGCCAATGCGGCCACGCTGGCGGATGAGGCGTCGCATGAGGAATTCGCATGGCGATTGAGCCGTAACCTGATAGCCAATGGGGCCAGATTCACGTTTCTGCTCACGCCAAGGCCATTGAACAAAGTCGCGAAACGACTCGCACGCGGGCAGGTCAAACGCGATCCAACCAAGGCATGAAAACAAGGCAGGAGAGCCGCAGGATGCCGACTACAGGGAGCGATTGGCCGTTTCGGAGTGGTACTGGGCGATGACCTTGAGGATGTAGGCGGCGGCGAACAGGCCGAAGGTGACAGCAAGCAGCACAGGCAGGGCGATGCCGGTTTCGGCCAGCGTGCCCTGCACGGCGCGGGAGACGGCGTTGCCGGATCCGTTGTTGCCCGTCGCGGTGTTGGACGAGGCCGCGCCGTTGGATGAGCCATTGGATGTGCCATTGACCGAACCGGTGCCGTTGGCGGAGGCGTTGGTCACGGTGCCGTTGCCGTTGGAACCGGCGTTCGCGGTGGAACCAGAGCCGGTACCACCGTTGCCGGTACCACCGTTCGCGCCCCCGGAGGTGGATCCGTTGCCCAGACCGTTGTTCAGCGAGTCGTTGAGCGCGTCCTGGAAGGCCTTGTGCCACTGTTCGCGTGCGGATACCCACTGCAGGTGATTCTGCTTGATGAGATCGTGCTCGGTCTTCCAGTCGGCCTGCAGCTGGTCGAGATGCTGCTGGTGGTCGACCATGTCCTGATGGATGATCTCGTGACGCTCGTGCGCCCGATCGTAGGCGCCGTCGATGGCGTTCTTGATGTCGTCGTGCGCCTGCTGCGCGTCCTGCCATGCCTGCTCGTGATGCTGGCGCAGATCGTCCACGTCCTGATGGATCTGATCGTGGATCTGCTCCATATGCTCGTGATGGGTGACGATGTCCTGATGGATCTGCTGGTTCGTGTTGTGGATGTGGTCGATCGCCGCGCCGAGCCCGCTGAGACCGCGCGCATCGACGCTTGCAGCGTCTCCGGATCCGGTGCTTCCGCTCGCGGGAGCCGTTACGCTCGACTCCCCCGAGACCCCGGCGACTCCCAGCGACGACGATGACGAATCCGCCGCCATCGCACCCGCAGGCACCGCGAGCGCCAGTCCGCACGCGCCGAGCGCCGCCACAGCCGAAACGACCGCGCGACGCGCCATTTCTTCCACAGTCCTCATATTCCTGATCATGATCCCGTCACTCCCTGCCTTCTCATTCACGGCATATATTAGATTTTGAAAAAATAGCGGTCAATCAACACCGCTAGACAAGATGTCCAATAGCAAGATGCCCAATAGAGAATCCGGCTCCGTATCCATGCAAGGAGGAAACCGATGACGTTCAACCGATATATCGCCTCCAGAATGGTCATTGAACTGATCGGCGCGATCGCATGCGCCACCCAGCTGTTCAACGACAGCAGCATGTTCGGTCTGATCGCCACCGTGGCGGTGGCCCTGTTCTGGGTGGCAGGTGAGATCTGGGTTGTGCTGGTTTTCCGCCGCGAGAATCCCCGTTCCGACGAACTGTCAGACCAGCATCAGTTGCTGTCGACGCGATTCGCCTTTATCACGCTGGTCATCGTCCTCATGGTGCTCGGTTTCGCCAATCTGCTTTCCGGGCTGCTGCTTCGGACGTACGTCATGGCAACTCCGATGATCCTGCCCACTCTGGGGATGCTGGCATTGGCCATCGCCGACGCACGATATCTCTGGCTGGAACATCAAGGCGACACTGGCGAGGATGACGAATGAAGACCACCATCAAATTCCATCGGCTCGAACGCGGTCTGAAACAGTCCGATCTGGCCGATCTCGTCAATGTTCGCCGCGAGACCATCGGCAGACTGGAACAGGGGCAGTATTGCCCTTCGCTTCGCCTGGCCATGGATCTCGCCAAGGTATTCGGTACAAGCGTCGAAGAACTGTTCAGTTTCGAGGACGAGGACATGGACACCGATACGGCCTCCGCAACCGCAAGAACCGCAAGAACCGCAAGAACCGCGCGATAGCCCCAGTCTCTCCCCAGGCCAGCCTCTCCCCAGCCCCCTCTCCCAATTTCGCCCTTTGATTACGCTCCGGGCGTGTCGCGATATATGAATTTCAAGTAAATCGCGCTAAATCCTTGAAATTCCAACGTTTTCGCCCTTTCCAGAAGCTTGGAGGCATTCCCCCGGAGCTTGGCGCATGCGCGAACCATGTCACATGGTGTGACGCCGTTGTCACATGGCGGCATCCCCATTCATAGCAACCAAACGGGGGTGTCACAAGGGGGTGTACAGTAAGGGTTCAGACACGGAAAAGAGCGGACAGCACAGCAGACAGGTAGTACGCAAGCAATCAAGTGAGCAAGTCTACTGCCATCAATGCTCTCCATGTCGCATGATGTGGAATATTCGAATTAGAGGAGGAATTATCATGATGAAGAAGTTCATGGCCCTTCTGGCTACTATCGTCGCGGTTCTCGGCTTCGGCTTCGCCGCCAACACCGCCGTCGCCGCCCCGTACGGTGCCACCGTCACCGTCAGCGGCAACACCGCCACCGTCGCTTTCCCGGCCGGCACCTTCGAGCCGAACGAGAACGTCACCGTCAAGTGGGATGACGCCGTGGTTGCCGATGTTCAGCAGATCGGCGAGCGCACCTTCACCGCCAAGTCCGACGGCTCCCTGACCCTGCGTTACATCTTCAAGGCTGGCCAGGCCGGTAAGACCATCACGGTCACCGCTTCCGCCGCTTCCGGCACTCACACCGCGTCCATCACGGTGCCCGCCACCGGTGCCGGCGATCAGTCGGTCTCCAACACTGGTGCCGCCACCATCGCCAAGACCGGTGCCACCGTCGCCCCGTACGGCGTGGCCGTCGCTCTGCTGGCCGCTGCCGGCATCGCCCTGTTCGCCGTCCGCAAGACGACCAACCGTCGCTGAATGAGCGAGGCTGTAAAGCTGAAGCCGCACAGCCGTAAATAACTTAAAGAGAAAAAACCGGGAGTCATGTGATTCCCGGTTTTTTCATGCCCCGCACACTGCCCACACAAAGCCCGCACAATGTGCGAGGTATCTTCTTTTCCGGAAGGGAGATTTGTTATGCAGATTCTGTACGTGTGCACCGGCAACCAATGCCGTTCCGTCATGGCCGAGTACTACACCCGCTCCGTCCTCGCCGCGCGTGGATTGAACAACGAGGATCTGGACGTACGGTCCGCCGGCACGTTGCATTATCCGCCGCATCCGGCGGATCCGCTGGCCATCGACGTCCTCAAGGCGGATGGCATCGACGCGAATCCCCATGTGTCCACTCCGCTCACTTCGGATCTGAGCCGGACCGCCAATCTGATCCTGTGCTTCGAACGCGAGCAGATCTCCGACCTTCTCGATCAGAATCCGCTTGCCGCGCGTAAGGTGTTCCTGTTCAACGACTTTGTCAACGTGTGCTCACATCTGCACGCTGATGGTCCGATTCCGGGGGACACTGTCGGCGATCGCCTGAATGAGGTGATGGCATCCGTCTCCATGCTCCGTCCGTTCCTGCCTGAGGCACCGGAGACCGAGGACCCGCATCGCAAATCTCGTGAGGTGTTCGACCGCGTCTACGCCGAAATCAAGAAGGGTGTGAACACCATCTTCGATGCCGTGGCGTGACTCGCGACGCGCGATGCTCATGACTTCATGACATAGCGCCGCTTTGCGCCACTTTCTCCTCTGTACACCCACCACAACGCCGTGGCCGATTTTCGGGCGTCGATGCTGAACCGACGCCCGGGAAAGGACCACATGGACACCTCCTTCCCCGTCGACTTCGCGGAAACCGCCAATCGCAGATCCGAACCGGCATTCCTTCCCCGGCTGTTCACTCCACGTGACCGCAGTGACTACCTGTTCTGGCTCGCCCTCGTCACCTTGCCGATCGACGGTACGACGATCGGGTTCTTTCAGCCGTTCTGGACTCCGATAAGCCCCTGGCTGCTGCTTATCTATTGCCTGGCGAATCCAGCTCTGCTGCGTCAGACCCTTCATCGATATGCTCCGTTCGCACTGCTGCCCGTCGTTCTCGTGTACCTGTCCGCTGCGGGTTGGGCCGCGTTCGGCGTGCATAACGTCGCCATCGTGATGAGCCTGTCCGGGGTCATCGCCGTCCCGGCGACACTGGCTGCACTCGACATCGCCTTCGTGCATAAGCGTCTTGACTGGAGCGAATGCGTGCGCACGCTGATCGCCGCATACTGGTTCGCATTCGGCGTGGGCGTGGTGCAATGGTTGGCGGTGAGACTCGATATAGGCAGTATCAGCGGGTATTTCAACCACCTCATGTATCGCTCGTACAGCACCGCCGGCCAGTGGGGTGGCGTGACGGGTCGCCCTCAGTTCCTGTTCGCCGAGCCGAGCTACATCGGCATGCATCTGTTCGGTGTGCTGCTGCCGCTGTACTGGCTGATGCGGACGCGCGATTCCGTGTTTGCCCGTAGGCTGCGTGACCTCATCGTCGCGTTCGCCGTGGGCAGTGTGATCATGGGGGCGGGCACGCGCATCGTACTGGACTGTCTGGTGGCGCTGGTCGTCGTGATCGTCATCCGCACCACATGGCACGATCCCGATTCCCGCAAACAGGGCATCCTGCGATTGATCGGTACGGCGGTGCTGTCGGTGATCAGTTTCGCCGTGAACTCACGATTGGATTCGATCCTCAACAACGGTATGGAGGGCGACGGTTCGTTCTTCGCGCGCATATGGCAGTCGCTCGGTCCCCTATGCGGTCTGATCACCCATCCATGGACTCTGGTAAGCGGCTATGGTTCCGGCAACATCGCCGAAGCCGTTCATCAGGGGGCCGATCTGGCCGTCCGTGCACTGACCGCGATGCATACCGATCCGACCGGCGCGGCCGGCTGGTATTCGACGACCACCCCCGATACCGTATGGACGATGTGTCTGTATACGAATTTCGTCACCGAGTTCGGTCTGGTGGGGCTGATTCTGCTGATCACAGTGACCGCGCGATTCCTCAGTAGCCATCAGTGCGTGTGGAATAAGCTCACCGTATGCTGGCTGATCCTGCTCGCATACCTTTATATACAGTTCGAGGGGTATGCGTTCGCCGCGTTCCCGCTGTTCGTCTGGTCGATGACTCGAGTCGAGGAGTTCACGGACGTCAGCGCCGATTGATGTGCGCAAATGGCAAAGACACGTGCGCAGTCAGAAGATGTGGTCGGTACACAGGTCGTCTTCAACCGCTCTACGTTTCCACAACACGACCGAAACCGTACTTGTGCGGTCCTGTGGCAGGAATCTCTGTCACAGGACCAGCGATTTCGCTCTTTCGAACACTTGTGGCAACAGGTCCGGCCACAACACGACGAAATCGGCGTAATGCAAGCGTCGTGACATACCCTTCCATTGCCAAATCCTTGGAATTCCGCCATTCTACTCGGATCGAGCCTCAAGCGCTTCCGGAACATACTGTCACGACTCGCCCGGAATCCTGTTTTCGAACACTTGTGGCAGCGGATTTTGCCACATCGCGCCAATACGGCCGGAATCCGGAATGATGTGGTCGCGGCGATGTCCAGCGTGTTCCTCCACTTGCATTCGCCGAGCAGGATCCGATGATGCACCGAATCCGCGGCCATGACGTCGATGTCCGTCTGCGAGCGGGACTTCGGATCGTTGCCCCACCATCTGCCGAATCGCGACGCGGTGAACAGCAATGCGATGCACGGAAAGATGAGATGGCGGCGCAATCGGCATATCATAGGCGACAGGAAGGCCCGCAAACACACACCATGTGCAAATCAACGGATCGGAGGGTGGCTGATGATTCCCATCGAGGATGTGTACGCGCAGATCCGCGAGTTCGCAGCCGAATCCGGCGCACGCAGGATCGTACTCTTCGGCTCCAGGGCCAAAGGCACGAACAGGCCCAAAAGCGACATCGACCTCGCTGTGGCCGGATGCCCCGATTTCGACTCGTTGGAGAGTCGACTCCAGAACGAGCTCTGGTCGCTGCTCAAGGTGGACGTAATCAACCTCGACGGACCGATCTCCGAATCCCTGAGAACGGAGATAGCCCGCACCGGAAGGTACTCTATGAAAAAGTATGAGAACTACGCCTCGGCACTGCGCTCGCTGAGGCAGGCCCCCTCGCAGGATCTGGACAACGAGTTCATCCAAAGCGGCGTCATCGACAAGTTCGAGCTTCAGTTCGAGCTCGGCTGGAAGCTGTTCAAGGCGATGCTGGCATATGAAGGAGACCCGGTCTCCGCCTCCGGCTCCCCACGGGATGTCATCAAGACGGCATACCAGTACTACGACTTCATGGATGAATCGCTCTGGCTGCGCATGCTGCGCGACCGCAACGATTCGGCGCACATCTATGACGAGTCGCGCGCCAAGCAGCTCGTACGCACCGTCATCGATGAGTACATCCCCGAATTCGAGCGAGTGAATCAGGGACTCGTCACGCGCTACGGCACCCTACTCGAGCAGTAGGCACTCCTTTTGCACAGTCGGAGGTGACGCTTGGCAAAGGACGAAGACGCTTGCACAGTCGAAAGAGCCGTTTGGAACATAGGCCAAGTACACCTTGACCTCTCGAGTCTGAGGACTGTTGGAATTCCGCGGTTTTTCAACGCTCTGATCTTAGGAAAACAACATATTCCTCACTTCTCTCGCAGGGTATGAACGATGACGACTGCTTTGCCGGGCTCCCTCACTGATCACCCCGATAGTGAGTGATCCTTGACACAGCGCATCAGATATCTCTTACTAGGGAGCCTTCAGTGAGAGATATCTGATCGGTCCTGACGCCGAACTCTCGCCGAGACACCCCTCAGCGAGAGATTATTGTCTCTGCCCAACAGTGGTCTCTCACTGACGACCTCGCAACGAGAGATCATCGCCGTCAGCCTGCATCAAACTCTCACCAAGGCTAAATGCAACGAGACACTGTCGCGGATCTCGCGTATGAGGGGGATTCTCCGGGAGAGCGTCGCGCAGATGGCGTCAACGATAATCGGGGACATGCGTACGTTCGTGGCGAGCTGATTGCGAACGATATCGGGAACAGCATCCAGCGCGTTCAGATCATACCGATCCCAGTTGTGCGTCGAATCGACACTCATCTGCCCTTCTTGCCGATTTTGGCGCGCACCATAGTGTCACCATCAGCGGATAATCGCGTTTCAAGGTCGCTTCCGGGGGGTATTTTAGATGGAAAAGCAAGTTTGCCCCCCGGAAGCAATGCGAGGGACAGGAAGAGCAGGTGGATGCCAGATGGCTCTGTATCCGCGCGAACGGTACTTGGAACGCCTTCGCCCCTTTTATGACGACACCGACCTCATCAAGGTGGTCACGGGCATCCGCCGGTGCGGCAAATCCTCCCTCATGGCATGCGTCGCCGAGGAACTGCGCCGACGTGGCGTCGACGAGCGCAATATCATCATTCTCAATCTCGACAGCCGTGAACTGCGCAAGGTGACCACTGCGGACGAGCTCGACCGGATCATTGCGCAACACACCGGAGCCGACGGCCTTATCTACCTGTTCATCGACGAAGTCCAGAACGTCAGCGGATTCGAGACCGTGGTCAATGCCTACCGCGAGGACGGTCGGTTCTCCATCTTCATCACCGGCTCGAATTCGTATCTGCTGTCCGGAGAACTGGCGACAAAACTCACCGGACGGTACGTGGAATTGGAAATGTACACGCTCTCCTACGGCGAATACCTAGGCATGCGAGGTTTCCTCAGCGCTCCGACAGACGCGGGCATGGCATCGTTCAACGACTACCTGACCTACGGCGGTTTCCCCAAGGCATTGGAATACGATGATCCGGACGCGAAGTCCATGTACGTCCAAGACGTCATCCGACAGATCTTCGAAAAGGATATTACCGCACGAAGCCGAATCACGAACCGCGACACATTCACGCGCGTGCAGTCCTATCTGATCAACAACTACGCATCACCCACCAACCTGACGCACATCGCCCAGTATCTCCATCACAGTGAGGGCATATCCATCAAGAGGGAGACGCTTGCCAAATACGTGCGGATGCTCG
Source organism: Bifidobacterium callitrichos DSM 23973 (assembly GCF_000741175.1). Classification (GTDB taxonomy): domain Bacteria; phylum Actinomycetota; class Actinomycetes; order Actinomycetales; family Bifidobacteriaceae; genus Bifidobacterium; species Bifidobacterium callitrichos. The sequence goes on along the minus strand of NZ_JGYS01000007.1, from coordinate 139,540 downwards.
AAAACGCCAAAATCCTGTACAAGTGCCCAAGGTTCGACCTGCGGTCACGCAAATCGTTGCGCGGAGGAGAGAAGTACTACATCGCAGATCCCGGAGTGTATTACGCGCGTAACACCGATGTGCGGATGAGTTACGGACCCGCATTGGAAAACGCCCTGTACCTGCACCTGCGAGCCAAAGGCTACGAGGTCAGCGTGGGAAGGATCGGCAAACTCGAATGCGACTTCATTGTACGCAAACGCAACCAGTATGCGTATGTCCAGGTTGCGATGAGCGTACTCGACCCGCAAGTCGAGGAACGGGAATACCGACCGTTCACACTGATCCGCGACGGCTTCCCTCGCTATCTGTTCACGCTCGACCCACTGCCGCTGCAACGCGACGGCGTACGGCATCGCAACCTGATGGAATTCCTCGCCAACGACGGGGACATCACATTCGAATAACCAATCCAAGGCAGCAACGAACGGATGGATTCCTCCACGGGATTCCTCCGCGCAGGCGTTGATAAGCTACGGGCTCCACAAGGTGAGAGATTTCCGTCATCACCCGATGGTGACCTCCCGCCTACTACGGCCCAGCAAAAGACCGTTGCGTCATCTGGCACCAATCTCCCACAACGGCGTCAGGGATCTCGGATAGACACCCGGTCATGCGCGAGTGCCCATACGTGAGTATTTGATTGTTTGAGGGCCGTGGTTATTGCGGTTCGGGGCCACTTGGGGGTTGGGTTGGTTATTGCGGTTCAGGGCCGGGGGTTATTGCGGTCGGAGGCCGTGTGCGGTTAGGCTCCTTTCACCATGCGAGGGACGTGTGGTGAAAGGAGTTACCTATCATGGTACGGAAAATCAAGGCGAAGCAGGTGTTGAGGCTGCATGCGCGCTCGTTGTCCGGGCGTGCGATCGCCGGGACTCTGGGCGTTTCGCGCGACAGCGTCGCGGCCACGCTCAGGGCCGCCGCGGATGCCGGGATCGGCTGGGCGGATGTCGAGTCCAAGAGCGATGACGAGGTGTACGCGATGCTGTTCCCGGGCAGGAACGAGCATGGTCCTGTGCATCGTCAGCCGGATTGGCCGCTCGTACACCGCGAGCTGGCGCGTACGGGCGTGACGTTGCGGCTGCTGCACGCCGAGTACCGGGAAAAGTGCGTGGCGGACGGTGTGCCGGCGATGGGGTATGACCGGTTCTGCAAGCTGTATCAGGCGTATGTGGTGGCCAACGGGATCACGTCGCGCGTGGAGCGCAAGGCCGGTTCCACGATCGAGGTGGATTGGGCCGGCCCCACGCTGACGCTGTCGGATCCCGTGACCGGCGGTACGGCGACGGTGTACCTGTTCGTCGCGTGTCTGCCGTTCAGCAGGTACGCGTTCGTGGAGCCCGCGCTGGATATGCGCGAGTCGACGTGGCTCGCCTGCCATGTCGCGATGTTCGAGTGGTTCGGCGGGTCCACGCCGCGCCTGGTGCCCGACAATCTCAAGACCGGCGTGACCAGTCATCCCCGTCAGGGCGAGGTCGTGCTCAACGAGCGGTACCGGGCGTTGGCGGACCATTACTCCACGGCCGTGCTGCCGGGCAGGGTGAGAAGACCGAAGGACAAGGCCAGCGTGGAGAACACGGTATGGCACGTGACCATGGCGCTCGTCGGGGCGATGCGCGACCGCGCGTTCCATTCGCTGCAGGAGCTGCGCGAGGCGATCCGCTCATGGCTGACCGCGTATAACGCGACCCCGTTCCAGAAACGCGAGGGCACCCGTCTTTCCATGTTCACCGAGATGGAGAGACCCCTGCTCACCCCGCTTCCCCCGGCCCGGTTCGAGGTGAGCGAATGGTCGTACGAGCGCAAGGTGCAGGCCAACTGCCACGTCGCGTACCGGAACAACTGGTATTCCGCGCCGTACGCGTACGTGGGCCGGAGCGTCGACGTGCGCGTGACCGCCAGCCGGCTCGAGATATGGGCCGACGGGACGCGCGTCTCCTCGCACGCGCTGCTGCCCGGATACGTGAGGAACCGGTATTCCACGAACCCGGGCGACCTGCCCGAGAAGGCGAAATGGAAGCAATGGGACCGCGACGGCGTGACCGCCTGGGCGAACCGCGTGGGACCCGCCTGCGCGACCGTGACGGCGAGGATCTTCGAATCCGTACGCTTCGACGAGCAGGGACTGGGCGCCGCCCTCGCGGTCCTGCGACTATCCAAGGACCACACCGCCGCGCGGTTGGAGACGGCATGCCGCACCGCCTTGGAGACCACGTACTCGCCCCGCTACCGGCACCTCAAACCCATCCTCGACGGCAAACCCGGCCAAACCGGCGGGAACCCCGCGGCCGGGAGCACCCAACCCGCGGGATTCGTGCGCGGCGGTGATTACTACGGCAAGGCGGCGGCACGATGATCATCGACGAGCAGACCAGACGCAAACTACGCCTCATGGGCGCCGACAGGCTCCTCGACGCGTTCGAACGCCAGGACGAACAGGCCTGCGCCGGCATGCCCGCCAACGAGCGCATCATGCTGGCGGTCGACGACGCCTACTCGCTATGGGCGGACGGGAAGACCACGGCCATGATCAGACGCGCCAAACCACGATACCCGCAAGCCGACCTGCGCACCCTGGACCTGATCGACGAACGCGGCCTGGACCGCAACGCCGTCAACCAGCTGCAATCATGCGCGTTCATCGCCCAACGCCTCAACATCCTCCTGACCGGAGCCACCGGCAGCGGCAAAAGCTGGCTCGCATGCGCGATCACCAAACAGGCATGCCGGCAATCCTACCGGTCCCTGTACACACGCATGCCCGACCTCGCCGAACAACTCGACACCGCCGCGGGCAAACCGGCCGGCACGCACAAGCTCATCCGCAAATACAGCGCGTACACGCTGCTCGTGCTGGACGAATGGCTCCTCGACAAACCCGACGACCGGATGCGCTCCTTCCTGCTCGAGGTGCTGGAACACCGCTACGACAACGTCAGCACCGTGTTCTGCACCCAATTCCCCGTCAAGGACTGGCATGAACGACTGGGAGGCGACGTGACGGCCGACGCGATCATGGACCGCATCGTACACAACGGCATCACCATCGACACCGGCGAATACAACATGCGCCAACACCACGCACACCAAACCAACAACCAATAACACACAACCAGCCGGTGGCCCCCAACCAAACGGCCACCGGCCCCCAACCTCAATACCCCCGGCCCCCACCGACAATAACCACTGGCCCCCACGCCACCAAATACTCACATACGTCGGAAAGTTCGTTTTTCCTAACATTTAATAGCATTATTATGTTAGACTTATCTAACATAATACGAAATGTTCGATAAGTCTAACATTGGAGCGGCGATGGGAAGAATGTCAAGTGAGATTCAATCCACCAGACAACTCACAGTGGCACTACGTGATGCCCGAGTGATGCAGAAACTCACCCAGGAGGAGCTGGCCCAGCGGACCGGCCTGACCCGTCCATGGATCAACCAGTTCGAACAAGGCAAGATCGCAAACGCCAGCATCTCCCGCATACTGCTGCTATGCCGAGAACTTGGAGTGACCTTCACCGTCTCCTACAACGTGCCGGAGCAGTCCCCTGCCACGCCAAACCACTCGCACGGCATAAGCGATACACGTCCGGGCGGCTCATCCGACAGCTCACCCAACGGCTCATCCAAAGAGTCGGAGCACCGATGAAGATAAAGCACTTGACGTGCTCCTCAACGGACGCCATATCGGCGTGCTGCGCGAGGAGCCAACCGGCAAGCACACATTCACCAACGATTCGGACGCCCCCAACGCGATGCCGCTTTCGCTGTCCATGCCCCGTAAAGCCGAACCATGGAGAGGGGACCCGATCGAGGCGTATATCGACGGCATCCTTCCCGATGACCCCGCCATCAGACAACGCATCGGCCGTCTATACGGGGTCAATCCACGTAACCCATTCGCCCTGTTGACCGCAGTGGGATTGGACTGCGGAGGAGGTGTGCAGTTCGTCGTCCCCGATACCCCTAACACAGAGAACGACACGAACAATGCGGACAAGACCTTGCCACCAGCCGGCCGTATCACACCAATCAGCGAAGGCTGTCGTTGCCCGTTGCACGAACCGATTATCGGCTGTTCGGAGGAGTGCCGGCAGTCGTCAGCGAGCGCTGGGATCGAATCATTGACGACACTGTTGTCCCCGCCACTGTGACGAGGATTCACCAGGAGGATTTCTGTCAGGCCATGAGCATCATGACAGATAACAAGTATCAATCCGATGGAGGCCCCGGAGCCGTCGACATCGTGCGGTACATGAACAGCAACGGGTTCCCGGAGGAGGATGTGAATACGTTCATAAAAGCGCTGATATTCAATTACCTGGTAGGCGGATCGGATGCGCATGCCAAGAACTACGCGATTCTCGAGCCCGCATCCGGCGGCGCCCCTCGTCTAGCTCCGCTCTACGACATCGCATCTCTATTTGCATATGACACCCGGCGTAAGGAGCGGAAACTGGCGATGAGCATCGGCGGCGAATACCAGTGGGAGCGGATCGGACTTCGACATTGGACGAGATTCTTCGAGCAATGCAGAGGCGATCCGACTGATCAGGAACGTTTCACCGACATGCTTGCGGAACTGGCCATTCGGATCGCCCCTTCCTTTGTGCAGGCATCCACCGAATCACTGGCATGGGTGAGTGTCCTTCCCGGCATTACCGAGGAGGAGATCACCAACAAGAAGACGCTGATCAACCGCATGCAGGCATAGCGCTCGGATCTCCCCGCCCCCAACCAGGAAACAATCGACGCTAGACTCCAATTCACTCAGCACATCGATCGACCTGCTGACTGCTGACGTAGTATCACGGGCAATCACTGCACCATATATAATAATCACTAGAATACTAGTGATTAAATTATGTAAGATACATAATACTACTCTTAAAAAGAGCAATGTAGGAGCGAAAGAGGCCATCATGAAGTACGTACCAACAGCAGTTCGCCGCGACCTACGGCTACTGGGAACACAACTCTCCCAGCAGAGGAGACTGCTGTCTCTGACCATCGCGGATGTGGCGCAAAGAGCCGGCGTAAGCCCCACCACAGTCGCAAACATCGAACAAGGGAAGGCCGTACGTACGGACTCATTGCTCAGCGTCGCCCGCATCCTGCAGATGGCCGACGGCATTGTCACAGCAACCGACCCATACAAGACGGACCTAGGACGTCTTCGCGCCAACGAACAACTTCCCAAGCGCGTGAGGAGATGATCTCATGTCACGACAGACCATCGAAGCGACAGTGCTGACCACCCTGCCAAACGGAGAAGAAACGGCAGCAGGCACGCTATACGCAACCGGCGACGACCTTTCTTTCCGCTACACCTCAGACTATCTGACCAAATCTCAATCATTTGACTTATTCCCCAGCCTGCCACGCTCGATGGCCCCCTTCTTCTTCAGTGGCCTCGGCCCGTTCTCCGATTCTGCACCAGACCGTTGGGGGCGCAAGGTACTTGCACGTTCCCTTAAGCGAACACGCGTACGTGAGTCCGAATACTTGTTCGGAGTGAACGACTTAACCAGACAAGGAGCAATCAGATTCATTGTCAACGGCGAGCCTGTGGCCGGAAACGAGGGAGTGCCGGTACTCGCCAATCTGCCCGATCTGCTCAACACCGCAGACGCAGTAGAGCAGAACCACGACGTAAACGACATCGCTCTGCGCCGCCTCTACAGAGCAACAGGATCCCTTGGCGGGGCACGCCCCAAAGCGTCAGTCATGGATCAAGGCGCACTTTGGATGGCGAAATTCCCAAAGCCCAACGGTGATGACTGGGACATCATTGGCTGGGAAGCAGTCACCTTGGAAATCGCTGGCATGGCCGGCATTACCGTGCCGAAACACCGCACTATCACGGTAAAAAGCGCCAATGAACATGTCCGTACCATACTGCTGACCAAACGATTCGACCGCACGGAGGGAACCTCTCCCGATCATATGCGGAGAATTCCCTACATGTCTGCAATGACCGCTTTGGAGGCAAGCGACGGCGATGGCGGAGATTGGCTGGATCTCGCCGAGTTCACCCGTTCCGTCGGCGCAAGCACAAGGGAATTATGGCAACGCGCCATGTTCGGTGCCGCAATCGGCAACCTCGACGATCATCTGCGCAATCACGGTTTTCTCTTTGCGAATGGTGCGTGGCATCTTGCACCGGCATTCGATATGAATCCCGAGCCAATCGATGGCACGCCGGACAATCACCAACTGTCTTTGTTCGGCGACACTGAAATCACCATATCCCGATTGCTCACCAAAGACAGTCTTGCTCTGTTCGGCATCAGTCTCGCAGACGCCAATCAATGGCTTTCAACGTTTCGTTCTGCATTGATGCAAGCTCTTCCCCGTGCCGCCATGCGACATATAGACCAGCGCTCGATCAACCTCATGGCTAGTCGATTCGACAAAGCGATATCTGAACTCTGAATACGATATGCCTATCACTCGCCAGAGCCGAGACATCAATATGAGGATTCTGCTACGGCGAGCGATCGCCCCGAGGCCGAGGATCCGGTAGGCGATGCGCTCGTTGTCAGACTCCTGCCTGGTACGCCCGGCCTTGATCAGGCTCCTGACGCCGTTCTCACCGATGATCCAGCGTTTCGGCAGATCGCCGGCACTGGTGACCATCCGGCGTCTTCACCTCGTCGATGCGCGACTCGTCGAAGATCCTCACTACGCGCAGCACGTATCCGCCGGTTGCGAAGTACTCGTATTCCAGAACCGGATGATCACGGCACATCAGCACACGAAACCTGTCGGCCATATCGGCACCTCCGCTCATTCGCCTGCCGGACCGTTCCACCTTACGACGGACCATACGCACACAGGCTTCCGGTGGGTCTGGGGCCGAAGATGCCTGAAGGGCTGTCAGTCCGTTACGGACACGTCTCGCGCAGGCTCGTCAGAGGGCCCAAACTACAAGCAGTGGGCCATATACAACGGCAAACGTATGCGTTCACCGTCAACTTCGAGCTGGCGAGGATGCAGCACATACTCCTTGCCCAAGCGCTGGCCATACACGAGCCGAAACTTATCCAGCGACGAAACACCGTACCGCTTGGTCGATTTCACTTCAACCGGACTGACACGAGGTTTCATGGCCGCATTATCATACTCCCGAATGATAAGGAAATCAATCTCCATGGTTTTACCGGAATCATTCCGATCGTTGCGTGAAAAGAAATACAATTTCCGTCCATTCGCACGGAACTGCTGCGCAACGGCATTCTCCACCAGCATGCCCTCATTCAGCGATAGCTTATTAAACAGAATATCACGATAGACATCATCCGGAGTTGTCTCACGATCAGCAAACGCCTGCGAAACCAGTAGACCTGTGTCAGCCATGTAGCACTTGAACGACGCATTATCCTCATACAGTCCCAGCCCGACCGTTGGATCGGTCGAGTTGCGGCATATGTTCACCAATCGTGCATCCTCCAGCCAGAAGAACGCCGCATCATAATCACGATACCTGGCGTTCTTGTTCACTGAAGCGAGGGTAAACCTCTTCTCATGTTTGGACAGCTGCCCCGGGATCCGCGCGAAAATATCTCTCACCCGGCCAGCATCACCACCAGCGAATTTACCGATGTCATTGCTGTAAAGCTGCAGAATACCACGTTTGATATCATCAACCGCGCCGAAGTCCCGACATTCGACATACGAGGCAACGGCTTGCGGCATGCCTCCAACCAACAGATACTCTCTCCACAGACGCATCGCCCGCCTGTGCAAGACATCCGGAAGTGGTTTCAGACCATCAAAGGCAGAGCGTACGGCTTCCGCCAGAAGTTCCTCCCCCATAGCCCAACAGAACTCCTCAAAATCAAATGGCCCCATATCGATTTTTCGTTCCTCGGACGGGATAACAATATCTGCCACATTCTTTTTGATGGAGATCAGAGAACCAGTCTCGATATAGTCATAGCGACCGTCCGCCACCAAATACTTGATGAGTTCACGAGCAGCCGGATACCGCTGCACCTCATCGAAGATGATCAACGACTTCCGTGGCACCAATCGCGTTCTGTAATATGCGGACAACAACACGAAGAACGTGTCAAGATCGCCAATCTGGTTCTCGAAGATGTCCCGGACATCTCTCGGAAGCCGAGCGAAATCCACAAGAATATACGACTGATACTGGTTGCGTCCGAATTCCTCGACGACGGTGCTTTTGCCTACGCGGCGAGCACCTTCGATCAACAGCGCTTCACTGCCATTCGCCTTGAGTTTCCAAGCAATCAACTTATCCATCATCCTGCGTCTGAGCATGCCACACCACTTTCCACACGAAAACAACGGTATAAATCTATGCTAACATACACGAAAACAACGGTATAGAATCACGCGTTTCTACACGAAAACAACGGCTAGCGCTCCGTGGCCAATGTTGTCATGCCGTCTGCGATGCAGACCATGCATCAATCGTGAAGCGGCTTGAAGTGGACGCACGGAACACCCCCAACCGTCTGGACCGCGGTACGGCGGAGCGGATCATCTTCGGTTGGACTGACACCGAACAGGCGTCGGAGCGTACGGGATCCAAGCTCATCGTGATCGGAGACGACCGCGAACGCGAGCTGAGGGACTCCTCCGTACAGGCGCTGACGAGCTACGGCATCCGCGTGATTCCTTCTCGGCAAGCTCGTCGGTCTTGACGAACAACGCGAAATCGCTCCGGTCATACCCCTCCACCAACCCGACCCGTAAGCGCAGCGCCTGCGTGGTTGCGGCGATGTCCAGCGTGTTCCTCCACTTGCATTCGCCGAGCAGGATCCGATGATGCACCGGATCCGCGGCTATGACGTCGATGTCCGTCTGCGATCGGGCCTTCGGATCATTGTCCCACCATCTGCCGAATCGCAACGCGGTGAACGGCACTGTCTCATGCGTGCGGTGAAGTACAACATGTACCTGTCTTTCGAGAACCGGTCCAGCAACGCCGTTTTGCCGATGCAACGGCCCAGCGAGAGGCCACCGACACGCATATTCAGTTGTGCTGAGTAGACTATGCATGTATATTAGCTGGTTTACGAAAGGAGGATCTCATGCAATCACTGGATGTTGCCAACCTGCTGATCACGCGCTACGGCAATGAAATAGAACTGACCAATCTGAAGCTGAACAAGTTGGTTTACTTCGCACAGGCCATTTCACTGCGAAAGTATGGGACCCCTTTGTTTGATGATGAGATTCAGGCATGGGACTACGGACCGGTGGAACCCAAGGTGTACTATGCCTTCAACCAGTTCGGCAGTGGAGTCATCCGCCGTCCGCAAGGAGACGTGACCATTCCTTCGGATCTCGCCACCAACGTCATCCGAGATGTCATGGAGTCCTTCGGAAAACTAACAGCCTTTGACCTTGTTCGGCTCTCGCATCGCGACGGTAGCGCCTGGAAAAGCGTATATGTACGTAAAGCCAATAAGCCCATCACGCCCGAAGTAATCATCAAATCTCGCGACGGCGAAGTGAAGGGCATCATGGAAGAAACCCTGGCCTTGGGCGTTGCCCAGGTCAACCGCAAATGGCCCAATGCCATGCGCATGCTCGAGAATTCATGATGACGAAGGACGTCATCTCTCCAATCGTACTGGACGACGAGATGGTCAGAGGATTGGCGGAATCAGTGTACGAGATCCACCATTCTACGGTAAGCAAGGCGGGTTTCGATCTGACTGATGCCGTCTCCGATCAACGCAGGGATGCCATATTGGGAATGATATCCTGCGTTCTAACGCCTACATTCACTCCCGTGTTTGGCCAATCACCCGAGAACCGATATACCGACATATTCGACCAGATCAGCGATTTTGCCGAGCATCTTGCGAAGCGACACATCTTTGCGGACGGCATCAAGCGTGCCATCATCCAAGTACATGCGATTGAGAAACTTTGTATGGCGCAGAAGACAAGGCGTCCGTTCCAACCAGCCATGTAGCATAAACAACAACGCATATTCCATATCCATATGGAGAGTCGATCAATGACCAAACGGAACACGAAGCAATCAAAATGGTCGCTTAGCCAGCAGGACGCGGAACGTCTCATCAAGGAGATCAAGAAGTCCGTGGATAGACTAGTCATCATGCCAGCGCCAGGAGAACAGAACCGTCAGTTCCACGTTCGGAGCGAATCCGATGACGAGGACTTTACCATTGCGCTATTCCGCGGTAAACGCAATCCCAACAAGCATTCAATTGCCGCTCGCATCACCCACTCAGAAGTGGTGCTCATGCGATTATGCGTTGAGGGGACTCCGCATACCAATCCGGGTGGTTCCAAAATAGGACGAACCCACTTACACGTCTATCATGAAGGTGTTGACGACAGAGTTGCATACCCGATTGATATCGACTCTCCCGATTTCGTGGAGGACACCGTGATGTTGTTGGATAGATTCCACGTGGTTCGTAAGCCGAACTTCCAGGAAGGAATCGAGGGGACGGCATGAAAGAGCAGACTGAAAACATCTCCGATCTCGTCGAAGAGTATGGCGAATGGCTCAGACGCGAGTCCTCCATTCGCAAGTATGGAGAATGGCACGAGATCACTTTCCCGTTCCTAGACGACTCCAATGATCAGATGTGCTTCTATGTGAAGACCAGCGATGGGGCCACGTCGTTCACCGATGACGGCTACACCGTTGCGGGCCTGAATGCCGCCGGTATAACGCTCACCGGCAAACGACTCGACCGCCTTAGCCGCATCGCACGTCGTTTCGGCGCCACACTCAACCCCGAGGGGGAGATCACGCTTGAGACGGAAGGCAGTCGTCCCGATGCTATGAACCGCTTCGTCCTGGCTCTTTCCAACATGCAATCGATGACGGAGACGGCACAGCACCGAGTTGCCGAATACTTCGCCGACGACGTGGCGGCGGCACTTGACGCAAATGGAGTGTTCTATACCCAAGGCATTAGTGTCCACGGGGCATCCGGCTACGAGCATGGTTTCGATTTCCTGTTCCAACGGAGCGCGAATCATCCCACACGGTTTTGTCAGGCGCCCAGCCGTTTGGACCGCGGCGCGGCGGAGCGGATCATCTTCGGTTGGACCGACACCGAACAGGCATCGGAGCGAACGGGATCCAAACTCATCGTGATCGGAGACGACCGCGAACACGAACTGAGGGATTCTTCCGTGCAGGCGTTGATGAGCTACGGCATCCGCGTGATCCCGTTCAGCGAACTACCGAACAGGGCGAACGCCGAGCTCGCGGCCTAAGGAACCCGCATGCTACGGGCCCGTACGGTGAGAGATTCCCGCCATCACCCCCCGGTACCTAGCTCTCGCCTACGGTTCCCCTAGCGAGAGATTCCTGTCATCATCCGACATCGGGCCTCTCGCCTACGACGCCTCAGGGAGAAGGCCTTCTTCATTGCCGAACGGCGGCATCCAATGCTTGATTCCCGGATTGTCCCGCCGATCTGCGCGCTCCCCTACGGTCCGTTTCGACAGTCTGCGGGGGACTCAGCGCAGCAAAAGCCGATTCCGGCGTTGAGTCCCGCAAATCCGAGGGACTCAGGGCGATTTCCCGCGATTGTCGCGCTGAGTCCCGCGACCACACCCTCCCACACCGGTACCGGACCGGAAACGACACGTCAGCATCGCCGCAAAACGGCGGAATTCCAATGATTCCTCTTCCACGGCCGACAGGCGGCCGTAAGGCGGGCGTTCAAGCCCTCGGGACTCAGCGACGAAATCGCCCATAACCGCGTTGAGTCCCGCGAATCCGAGGGACTCAACATGATTCCCCATGGTTTTCGCGTTGAATCCCCCGAGACGGGCGAGCAAGGCGAACGGGGGACGCACCAGACGCGACAGGGGACGGCGCTACTGAGCTCGGCAGCTCAGGCAACTCTTGCGCAACCCGCTCAAACACCCCCATCATGCAGGCCGGGGCCGAATTGAAGCACTGGATGTTCGGGGCGTCCGGCAACCGGATCAAGGTCATCATCCACATGGCCTACGGCATCCGCCACGTTGGCAACCTCATTGCCCCAGCCACGCTCAGATGCGGCGGCCTCGACATCCGACTACCCCAGCCAACCAACCCACGAAAACAGCAGAAGCCTCCATCATAACGAGTAGGGGGCAGCCGCACCCGACTGCCCCCTACCTACTCAGCATGCCCCCAGCACACGCCGATCACCTCACGACATACCACGAGAAGCGATCAGTACTCACCCGGTTGGGAATGATGACGACACGACCCTCGGCCACATCCCTCAGATGCCTGCCATACGGGGACTTGCCGTAACGGTCCGCGGACTCCAGAAGCTCGCCCTTGCTGATCCACCCGTTCTCGTACGCGATCTCCTCGACCACCGCGATCGGCAGCCCCTGCGCACGCTGCACCGTACGCACGAACTCACCCGCCTCATACAACGAATCCATCGTACCCGTATCCAACCACGCGTAGCCACGACCAAGCGTACGCACGTTAAGCGTGCCATCATCCAGATACATGCGGTTGAGGTCGGTGATCTCCAGTTCGCCACGCGCGGATGGCTTGACCTGCTTGGCGAACTCGGTGACGCGTTCATCGTAGAAGTACAGGCCCGTCACCGCGTAGTGAGACTTCGGCTCCTTCGGCTTCTCCTCGATCGACACGGCCTTCTTGTCCTTGTCGAACTCGACCACGCCGTAGCGCTCGGGATCGTCCACGTAGTAGCCGAACACGCTCGCGCCTTCACCGCTCTCAGCCTGAGCGACCGCCTTGCGCAGCGTGTTGCCCAGACCGTTGCCGTAGAAGATGTTGTCGCCGAGGACCAGTGCGCACGGCTCCCCCGCGATGAATTCCTCGCCGAGGATGAACGCCTGCGCGAGACCATCCGGGCTCGGCTGCACCTTGTAGCTGAAGTGGACGCCGTAATGCGATCCGTCGCCGAGCAGTCGCTCGAAGTTCGGCAGATCCTTCGGCGTGGAGATGATGAGGATGTCGCGGATGCCCGCGAGCATGAGCACGCTCAGCGGGTAGTAGATCATTGGCTTGTCGTACACGGGCAGCAGCTGCTTCGACGTGACCGTGGTCAGCGGGTACAGTCGGGTGCCGGATCCGCCGGCGAGGATGATGCCCTTCATGATGATGTCCTCTTTCCTCTCTGCTTACTTGTTCTGCTTGGCGAGTTCGTTGGCGACGTAGGTCTTAAGGCTGGTTTCCCAGTCGGCGGGCGTATAGCCGGCCTGTTCGATCTTGCTCAGGTCGAGCGCGGAATGGACCGGGCGCGGTGCCACGGGGTTCTTCGCGTTGGCGAAGTACTGCTCGGTCGAGATGGGCTGGACCTTGTCGCCGTTGCCGTTCGTCTGCTCGAACACGGCCGCGGCGATCTCTGCCCAGGACCTGACCGTGCCGCTTCCGGTGAGGTTGTACGTGCCGTACGGGGCGTGCGTGTCGAGCAGGTGGAAGATCGCCTCGGCCATGTCCTTCGTGAACGTCAGACGACCATACTGATCGTCCACCACCGTGACATGATCCAACGCATCCGCGGGGTCGGCCACACGGTTCGAGAGCGCCATCATGGTCTTGACGAAGTTGTGGCCCTCGCCGATCACCCAGCTCGAACGCAGGATGTAATGCTCCGGCGCGTTGGCCACCGCGATGTCGCCCGCGGCCTTCGACTGCCCGTACACGCCCAGCGGCGCGAACGCCTCCGACTCCGTATGCTCCTCGCGCGTCCCGTCGAACACATAGTCCGAGCTGATGTGCACCAGCGTGATGTGATGCTCCGCGGCCACACGCGCCAGCAGGGCCGGACCGGCCGCGTTCGCCTTCCACGCGACCGGGCGGCCCTCCGCGGTCTCGGCCCTGTCCACGGCCGTATACGCGCCCGCGTTGATGATCGTCCCGTACAGGCTCCAGTCGAACCGTTCGTAGGCCGTCGGGTCGGAGAAGTCGAACGTGTCGATATCCGTATACTCGAAGCCCTCCAGATGATGGGCTTCAGCGTACGCGCGGATCGCATGGCCCAACTGCCCGTTGCAGCCCGTCACCAGCGTGCGCTTCGGCGCCATCGGCTTCGCATCCTTAAGCATCGGATGATGCAGGTCCGCCTCGCTGCGCTCGCTCTCCTCGAGCGGGATCGGCCACTGGATGTTGAGCGTCGGGTCGGCGAGGTTCACGAACGTGTACGTCTTCTTCTGCTCCAGACTCCAGTGCGCGTTCACCAGATACGTGTACACCGTCCCATCCTGCAAAGCCTGGAAGCTGTTGCCCACGCCACGCGGCACATAGATCGCACGCGACGGATCCAACCGCGTCGTATACACCTGACCGAAGCTCTCACCCGGACGCAGATCCACCCACGCGCCGAAGATCTCACCGGACGCGATGCTGATGTACTTGTCCCACGGCTCCGCATGAATGCCGCGCGTCACGCCCTTGGTCGCGTTATAGCTGATGTTGTTCTGCACCGGACCGAAATCCGGCAGACCCAGCGCGGTCATCTTCGCACGCTGCCAGTTCTCCTTGAACCAGCCACGATTATCCCCGTGCACCGGCAGATCAAACACCAACAGGCCCGGAATATTCGTCTCCGTGACCTTCAGTTCCTTCTCAAACTCAAAACCCATGATCCATTGTTCCTTTCTTCCCCATTTCCCGTCAGGAGAAATAGGAATGCTGCAATTTCAACGTTTCTCTCTTCAAGCGGCCTAGCTGCTTTCTGCTGCTTTCTGCATTCCGCAGAAAGCAGCAGAAAGCAAGCCTATCCGCTTTGCCCGGCAATCCGCCATTTCGAATATCTGCGTGACCCGATGTTGGCAATGACACCGTCTCGCCTCATTGCGGTAAGCAGATTATCAATCTTGCGTTGTTTTTCACTATCCGCCAGGTCCTCGCCGAACTTCGGGATCAAAAGCTCGTTGATGTCAGAACGCGTCGCCGTACCGAAGGCCTTCAAATACTGTTCCACAAGCCGTCGATAGAACATATCATCCTGACTGTGCGCGCGTATGAAATCCGCCTTGGTATCCGTGGCGGCCGCAACTACGGGAGCCACACGAAGATGAGGCTTGCGACCCTCTATCAGGCCTTGACGACGTAAACGATTGGCCGCGGCATTGGGGATCTCCATATGCTTCTGCACGCGGTCCAGCGCCAGAACATCAGACAACGGCAGATCCGTATTGCTCAGCAGCAGACGAGTGTACTCCGGATCGACCACCCCGCCGTACATGGTGAGACGGACCTTCTCGGGATCGCTCAGATCATAGTCCGGCAACGGCAGATACCGTTTCGCCTGCACCTCGTTCATGCGTTTGATGCCGTACCCCATGCGGTCGATCATGTACAGCTCGCTCATGGCGCGGACGAGGAACGGATTGCGATAACGATCAGGAGACTTGTCTCCCAACACGTAATCGTCCGGAGTGCCCTCGAAGAACGAACCGCAGCTATCGAACGTGAGTCTGTCCGGATGCTCCGTGACCAGGATGCGGGCCGGACGACGGTAATCCTGATGGGCGATGCAGTTATGCAACGCCTCAAGCACCGATTGCTCGTCGTATTTCGAGACCTCTTGTTGCAGAAGAGTCCCGGGCGGCAGCAAACGAATCTGGATATTGCGGATACGACTGTACAGCCGGGTGGTGGTCAGCATGAACGGAAGACCGAAATGCTCGTAGGCGCTCTCCTGTCCGACGAGCTTCCAAGTCATTTCGTACATACCGGCGGGCAGTTTGTCCACCGACTCCTCTTTGCCGAGGAGCAGTAACGCGGCACGCGTGATTGCGCCATCACGCGTCACGTGAGCGCGATTCAGGAACTCCCGGTCGCTCCATCCCGAGACCTCCTCGGGATCAAACCGATTCGCATGCGCCTTGAGGAACGACTCTCTGGCATATTGAACCGCCTCAGGATCCAGATCGTCCAATGACGCGTCGGGAACCGTCTGGGCGCTCCAATCGTTCAGCGAGCTCTCACCGCGAATGGCATCCAGCTTGTTGATACTCAGCGCGACCAGACTCTCGCCGCTGCGACCATGGAAGTACCCCTGCCATGAGACGGGCATGCCTATCGGCGCCGGGGGAATCTCGAACATGAGCACACGACCCTCAGGCGTGTCCAGCTCATGAATCTCCCGAAAAGAGGAACGCGGCTCGGTATCCCTCGTAATCTGCATTTTCAGCTGCTGCAGCCGTTCGGGATTCCGCCCATAGAATGTGCCCACGATTGCGTGGGTCTTGTTCTTCACCCCGAATATCAGCCAAGCCGACTCGGCTTGACGCAAATTCGCCTCATTGGACAACGCCGAGAAGTACTTGCCGATATCCTGCGTGGAGTAATTCTCATTGGCCTCCTTGAACTCAACGACCTCGTTCTCCCACCCCGAAATCAATCTGCTCAGAATCGACATAAGCTCATCCTGAGAGTATGACGCCATGCTCACCTCCACGTCATGTCAGTGCCATCCGCTGCGGATCAGATCGAACCAGATCGAATCAGATCGAATCAGATCACTGTCCCTGCTGCTTGTACTTGGCTTCGGTGGCGGCCTTGGCGGGCTCCCACCAGGCACGGTTGTCCGTGTACCACTGGATCGTCTGCTCGAGACCCTTCTGGAAGTCCGTGTGCACGGGCCGCCAGCCCAGCTCGGTGCGCAGCTTCGTCGAATCGATCGCGTACCGGCGTTCATGACCCGGACGGTCCTTGACCCAGTCGAAGTCGTCCGGGTCCTTGCCCATGACGGTCAGGATGTCACGCAGCACGGTCAGGTTGTTCCGCTCGCCGTTCGCGCCGATCAGATACGTCTCGCCGATGCGCCCCTTCGTCAGGATCGTCCACACGCCCGTGGAGTGGTCGTCCGTGTGGATCCAGTCGCGCACGTTCGATCCGTTGCCGTACAGCTTCGGCCTAAGGCCGTCGAGGATGTTCGTGATCTGACGCGGGATGAACTTCTCCACATGCTGGTACGGGCCGTAGTTGTTCGAGCAGTTCGAGATCGTCGCGCGGATCCCGAACGTGCGATGCCACGCGCGCACCAGCAGGTCCGAACTCGCCTTCGTCGACGAATACGGCGACGACGGATGATACGGGGTCTCCTCGGTGAACTTCGCCGGATCGTCCAGCGCGAGATCGCCGTACACCTCGTCCGTGCTCACGTGATGATAGCGGATCCCGTACTTGCGCACGGCCTCCAACAGGCGGAACGTGCCCTCCACGTTGGTCTTGAGGAACGGCTCGGGGTTCGCGATGCTGTTGTCGTTGTGCGACTCGGCCGCGTAGTGCACGATCGCGTCATGACCCGGCACCAGCTTGTCGAGCAGCTCCGCGTCGCAGATGTTCCCGTGCACGAACTCCACCCGGTCACCGAGAATGAACTTGATGTTTTCAAGGTTGCCCGCGTACGTCAGCGCGTCCAGAACCGTGATATGCACGTCCGGATGGTTGTTGTACACGTAGTGCACGAAGTTCGAACCGATGAACCCACAGCCAACAGCTGACATAATCAAAATTTAAACACAATATAAAAGGGATAAAAATTAATGACGCGCATGTTTTGGAGATTTAGTATTCAAAAAATTCTCAATTATCGATTTGGTAAAAGGCTCATGTGTTATTATTAAAATAGAAACATAGGACAACAAAAAAAATACAACTAGTAATAACAAGAATGACAAAAGAATTATTTGAAAAGCTAGAAAGATACAATTTAGAACAGAATAAAATAGTACCAGAAATAATAGAGGAAAGAAGAACGCATAACAAGGTACGAATTTCGATAACTTTAATAATAGAATGACGTAAATAGAAAGACTCTATTAGGACAATAATAATTTCGCCAACAACAGTAGCCCAAGCCGAACCAATCGCACCAAAATTGGGTATAAGGACAATATTTAGAATAACAATAATAAATAAACTGACAAAAGTAGAAATGGTAGTAACAATTTCCTTTCCACGTGGAATAAGAACATTATTACCAAGCATAGTAGAAATCCCAATAAATATTATTGACATCATAACGGTTTGCATCACAGGAACAGCAGGAAGAAACGCACTACCCGAAAGAAGCAATATAATTGGCTCAGCATTTAAAACACAAAAAACTAACATCGAAAATGAAGAGATAACGATAAAAGAAAAATCCTTTTTTAGCAATCTATAAAATTCATTATTTTTACCAGTAGCAATATAATTACTCAAACGAGGAAGCAAAACCGTGCCAAGAGCAGAAATCACACTCATCAGCATAGTCTTTACCTTAATTGCTGCCGTATAATAACCAACCTCAGAATCCGAAGTCATAAAACCTAACATAGCGGTGTCTATATTTGTATATAATGTCCACGATGCACTCAAAAGGAAAAAATTAATTATAGGCTTAACATGCTGTCTAAAATTATAAGGACGAATCAGAGAAAGAGAAACATACTTTCTCGACTTGAAGAAATTCAAAAGCAGAGAACCACTTGATCCGATTACAGTAATTATTGCATATTTAATATAATCCGAATGCTCATGCACAAAAAGAAACATTAGAAAAATACCAATGAACTTAAATAAAATGGATCTCTTCGTTATATATGAATACTCTTCTAAGCCTTGATAAAGCCAATCAATACCAATAAGATTTAACCATATAGTTACAGAGAATATTAATAACAAAGATGCATATACATGAAACTTAGGAATAAATATAATCAATAAAATTAAAAGAATGGAGGAGACAAAACATGTAAATAGATTTATAAAGAATAACTCATGAACAATCTTCGACAACTTGATTTTGTCATCACGAACTACAGCAGTAGCACGAATACCATATAAAGGAATACCAAGAGAAGCAATAAGAACAAAATAACTCACAATAGAGCTAGCAAAATTAATCTTACCATTACCATCAGCAAGAAGAATACGTGAAACATATGGAAATGTAATCAAAGGAAAAATGAACTGTGATCCAGTAAGAATTATATTCATCAAAAAATTCTTCTTTAAGGACTTTTCTTTTTTCATAATATCTCCCTAAATTTATAAAATATAACAAATATAAAAACTAAGCATATGTTGGCTTTAAAATAAGTTTACTTATAATAAAAACATATTTTACAGGTAAAATAATTTATTAGTAAAAGAGACAAACATAACTTTTACTCGTTTCAGCGTTTATATTTAAAATAACGAGACGAACAATATATCAAAAAATCCTCATAACTATCGAAAGCAGGAGAAGAATTTTTTATAGCCTGAATACTACAATCATACGTACCATTCACCAAATGCATAACCTCATCAAAAACTGGAGAAGATAAATGGCCGTCACATCCAGGACGATCAAATAACCAAAAATATTCTCGAAAAATATCTTGATTAGGAATTGTATTTGGATAACGATTTATAAAAGCACAATACAGATTATAAGCCTCATCTAGCTGTACTTGTTTTCTTTTAGCTCGATAAGTATCAATACTTTCAATCACACGACAGGGGGAACCAGCAGCAACTGAATTTGACGGGATATCGCGATTAACAATAGATCCAGCACCAATAATGACATTGTCACCTATAGTTACATTTTTTAAAATAACAGCATTCATGCCAATAAAAACATTGTTGCCGATTGTAACCTGACCAGTATTGCCAATTACCTCCCCATATTTACATTTCAAAACGCTCCAATCATACCCATGATCAACAATCACAACACCATGAGTAATATTTACATTATTACCAATAACTAAATTGAAATAATTATTTAAACCAATACAATTGCTTCGAGGATCGTAGAAATAAGTTCCTTCGCCAATTATCGCACCCTTTTTCCTTAAAAAATTAATAAAGAATTCAGAATCAGCCCTAGGTCCTAAAATTAGTCTCCTAGCATACTTTTTTAAAAACATCATTTATCTCCTTTTTTTATTAACTTAATTTTTCTTAGTACTTTCTTATAATAAACATCAAACCAGTACAAACTAGGCAAATAAACGGTCCAAAGATGTAATTCTTTCTTCGAATAAGGTAGATGTTTAATGGGCACAAACCTGTCTGGTTTGATTTCTATAAATTCAGCATCCCCTAAATCGGCCTTAAACCGCATCTTTCTTGACTGCAGATGTATATATATATAATCATCCGTATGAATACAAGAATTATACTTATCCCAAGTGAAACGTTTAATTCCACGCTGAGAAAAGAAAATCCTCGAAATCCTACCCTTCTCATCAATGAATCGTTGCAATTGAGGATCATAATATTCTCTAATCAAACGTTCATACTTTGTACTGACATTAAAAGATAAATCTTGTTCAAAAATATTTGCATGATTATTTTGGAAAATATGATGCACATTTAATCTATAGGGATTCATGCTACAAGTGACATTCTCGTCAAAAACATAAATTTTATCAGTCGTAAAAGCTTCACGATAAACAACTCGACCATCTAATTCATTCATAAACCGGCGATTATTTTCTCGTGTATTTTTATAAAGAGTAAGATGACCGGCTGCAAAAATTTTATCATAATTAAGATCTAGAATTGGTGTAAGAATTTTATCAAGATTGCCAAAAATCAAATCGCAATCACAATGTCCCCAATATTTATATCCTTTTATAAGGTCTTCAAACAAAAAACCATAGGATGGCTTATAATCACACAACTTATACGGATTAGACAAACATATTTTAAAACCTAATTTTTGTTCTGCCCTCCGCTTAAAATCAGATAGAGTCATATGTACAACTTTGACATTAGATGGATAGCTATATGACGTATAGTTGTCTGTAATGATTAAAAAATTAAAAAGAGTATTATAACCACATGACCTTAGGAATAAGGGATAATAATTATTAAACTTACCAAAATATGGAAGAATTAAAATACAATTATTCATTTGACAATCTTTCCCACTTTAGATGATATGAATTTACGAACTAGAAACATATGTGACATCGTTTCAAGTAATAAGAGTCTTTCCTTCAATGAGAAATTCGTGCTAAATAAAGCCTTCCAAGCAATGGACCAAAACTCTCTCCGAACTCTAATAAATACGTTATTCTTAATAATACATTTTTGAATCAAAGAAGTCCTATACAAGTTTATACATTGAATGACACGCCAATGAAAGAGGATTGTTAAATCAAAACCTGGATAATATTTTGGCAATATCGACTTATACCGAGTAACTGTTTCAAAAATAGCATAACACTCTTCACTTAAAGGTTTTGTGGTGTAACTATAAGGTCGAGTATAATAACGATAACCAACCTCACCGGTATGAGAAATAGAATGCGATCTCGAAAATAAATAGGGAAGAACATAAGCTTCTTCCATCAAAGTACCTAAAGGAAAACGTACAGTAGGTTTATCATTAAATAATGAAATACGAAATATTTTAGCATAAACAGTAAAACCGATGAAACTTTGCGAAAGACAAGCATACATAGCATCATTAGGACTAACTTTTAACGGTTTATCTGAGTTATAAATAATGGTATTTTGAATTGCTTTATTTCCAACTCTATTTACACCACAACATACAATGTCACTATCATCTTGAAGTAACAACGAAAGCATGGTTTTATATGCATACGGACAAACTGAATCATCACTGTCAACAAATGTTATAAATTCACCTCGTGATTGTTCTATGCCATAATTCCTTGCAGAAGAAACACCACCATTTTGCTTTTTGAAATATCGAACACACTGATTGTCGGAGGCAAGAGAGCGACAAATATCTCCACTATTATCTGTCGATCCATCATCGATGATAAGAATTTCCATATTAACTTGTTGAGCAAGTATACTATTTATACAAGATACGATATATTTATCAGCATTGTAAACAGGGACGACAACTGAAAGAAGACCCTTAATCATGATTATCCTCTACTTTCTTGAAGAAAGAAATCCCAAGGCGATACCAAAATAAGGCAAAAAAGCCGAATCATACTTTATAGTATTATTACTCCACATCGATACAATACAACATAGTGCAATACAGATAGAAGTAACATTAAATGAAGCATTTTCCGAATTTTTATAAATAAAACGCTTTGCGATCAAACAAATAATAATACAAGAAAAGAATATAATTAATAACGAGAAACCAATATATCCAGTTTCAAGGAATGTCCATTGATGAACAAAATTTCTATACTCTAGATGTATATATTGCTTCGCAAAATCGGATTGAAAAACCTTTAATTGTGAGTATTCACAATTTCCAAAACCAAGTCCAAATAACTCTTTAAAAATATCATTCTTGAAAAATACAGACGAAATAAATGTAAAAGCACCAATGCGAGGAATCCCATAAGCGTTAGACCACGTCGAATTTAAATACTTCTCAGTACCCTCCATATCAAGAAAAACGCTTAGCATACTGGGCCTTACAGTCTCAATCCAATCAAACATAACAAAAGCAAGAATACAAACTATGAAAATCGACAATAAAGTCTTTAAAGACCATTTAGACACCAACAAAGAAATTATAAAAACAACAATTAAATAAACAAAAGCAGTTTTCTCTTCACCAATAACAGCCATAAAAATTGATAAAACCGTCACGACAATTACTCGTACAAGGTTCTCTCTCCGTGAAAGATATTCATTTAAATAATATGCAACAAGAAGAATACTAAACATATTAGCACCAGCACCAGTAGCGAAAATACCATGGACCTCATCACCTAGTCCTGTATCAAGGAATCGCCACTGATAAACCCCAATTAAAATATTTGGAATTTGAAGCCAGAATAAAAAACCAAAAATTTTAGCTATATCATCAATATATAATACAGCAGCAACAGATAGGAAATAAAGTATTCCTCTAAAAGTATTACGAAGAGCCCAAAAAACAAGCTGAGGCTGTACAAAGTTAATTAGAGATGTGAATAGATCGAAAACTAATAAGGCAAAAATTGAATAAATGACCAAATTTGCCTTTTGTTTCTTAAAAACATGAGCATATCCTGTCCACAAAGAAATAACTACAGCGGATAGAACAAAGTCGTTTATATAACGAATTGAAGTTGGAGCATGCAAGAAAGAAATTAACAGCTCCATGATCGAAGAGTAAAATAATATAAAAATTACACCTGATCGTGCGTTAAAATGAATGGCAAGAATAGATCGAAGGTATTTAGAACGTATTGCCTTAATTTCTCTATTTGTATGCATACTATATGTCACTTTCGCAAAAACGTATCCAACGCGTCAGCACATAACATGAAACAATCTAACCCGGCTATAGAGCCAAGCTCCTTACAAATTCGCTTGGAGATTAACCTGATATGTGCACGACCAATGTTCATTTCCAAATCCTCTTCTTCAATAGCTGTCGCACATGCAGCAGCAACAGTGCCGTGTTCAATCTGTTTTTCAATAATGCTTCATGGAACAGTCGTTGTTGTCGAGGCAACTTGTTCAACGGATAATCCTGACAATACTTATGGAACATTGCACTTGAGGTCAATCGTCTTGTTTCCACAAGCTGCTTGCGCCAAGATAATCGACCACCAGCAATCAGACCGATATACAAACGACAGTAATCGATCGCCATGCGCCTTGCACGAAGTAGACAACGCTCACGCCTCGGATCCTGTTCAGCTATATGGAACAGTTCATCTATGAAACCCTCATACTGATTCAACTTCTTTGTAGAAAACGTTCGCATGATCGAAGGCTGGTTGTCCATACGATAACAATATGCGGTGCCATCGGTAAATGCAATCACCTTAGCCTGTTGATATGCAGATAGATTGAAGATCGTGTCCTCGGAAAGAATCGCCTTGAACCGTAGGCGATGTTCTTTAAGAAAATCGTTCCTGTAGATGCCAGTCCACACACGCATCGGAAACGCCTCGACCTCCGCGTCTTCTGGCAAATGTCCGAATAGCTTTTCGCGAATGTCAAGAATTTGACTTTGATCCGTCAGCGTCATACCGGCCAGAGGATGAGGCTTGACGTTATTTACTTTGCCATTGACTATGTCCTTATGGCCGCCGAATACAATATCCGCGTGGCTACGCTTCGCTGCATCGTATAACCCTTTGAACATGCTGTGTTCGACCCAGTCATCTGAGTCCACGAAACCGACGTATTCGCCTGACGCATGTTCGATTCCGGTATTACGAGCGGGGCCAAGTCCTCCATTCTGCTGATGAATAGTCTTGACACAATCATGCTCGGCCGCAAGCTCATCTGCAATTCGTCCGCTACTATCCGGAGAGCCGTCATCCACTAGAATGATTTCCATGTTAGGCAATGTCTGTCGCAGTAGGCTATCAACGCATATGCGCAAATACCGTTCTACGTTATAGATAGGGACCACAACGGATACGGTTGGACGTGACGATCTCATAGGTGTTATCATTGTTGAATTACCTCTCTATGAGAGCTGGTATGCTTAAACAAGCGTGGTAGTTTCATTTTCGGATTATCCATATACGGGTCCTACCTTACAGACTACCATCGATCAATTTGCCATAGAAGGTCTTTCCTCCGTTTGCCTCGACAGGGAAGTTCTGCTTCCAGGTCAGCTTGAACAGGGATGTCTGCGCCGTCAACGCCTTCCACTGTTCGGCGTCGTACGGATCTCCCAGCATCTTGTAGAGATCGTCGCATCGCGGATTGTTCGGCCTGATGTTTCGGAACGTATCGGCGATCTCGACGCAATGGCGTTGCGCCATGACGATCATATAATCGACCATTAGATAGTCCACCATGAAATCGTTCGTCTTCCAATATTCGAGGAAGAAGTCACGGATAGCACGGAACATCCAACGATGATCCACATCGCATTGCAGCGAATACCCCGCGAAATACCCTTGCGCGATGGAACAATGCAGGTAATCCGGGCGTTTGATCGACCAAACGGGCTCATCGAACGTCATCTGTTCGAGCGGACCGGTGCAGAAGAACGTGGAATCCAGCCACAGACCACCGTGCTCCGCGAGCAAAGACAGCCGCAGCAGGTCGGAAAGGTTTGTCCTCGTGATGATGCCGGCTTTCTGCTTCTCCTTCACCCATTGGGGGATATGCACGTAGCGTTCGTAGTTCTCGTCGGTGATGATGATGACTTCGCGGTCGCCGGCGTTCCGCTTGATGGATTCCACGCACCGTTTGACGATCTCGGGAGCCTGATCAAGGCCCTGCCACCAGCACATCCAGATCTTGCCCTCAAGAGCGGGGTCGCTCTGCGGCATAGGTGCATGGAAGTCATACTTGTCGGCGAAGCGGCCATAGCGCTTCTCGAAGTACTTCATAAGGATCTCATGCTTACGCACTAGGCGCTTGCGCACCGCCGGAGGCTCCTTGAACCCGTTGCGGTTCATCACCTGAATATCCACTTTGGCCATGAAGGTCTCCATCGCCTCCGGCCATGACGTCAGTCGAGCTATCTCCGCTGTGGAACGACACTCCTCACCAATACGGTGGACGATGCGCTTGATACTTGAATGACCGGCAACCATATCTATCCTCGCTCCCTCTTCCTCTACTTCTATTCTTCTGCACGCCTAGACGGCAATTCGCGTTGATTCATTCCCCTCACAAGGAACCACAGTGATGGCATCGGCATGATGGATGTCCCGATAGATATCCTCCAACTGCTGCACGTATATGTTCTGTCGGCAACGCTCCTCCACATAGTGGTCGCACGCTTGCTGCATTGTTACGTAACGCGCTGCATCCACCTGTGACGCAATTGCCAACACACGCGACAAGTCAACTTGGTTTCCGCTCTCAAACCTGAAACCAGTCTCACCTTCCATCACAAGTTCGGGGATGCCTCCGATGTTCGCGCCGATCACCGGGGTCTGCGCGGCCAAGGACTCAAGACCGGAGTACGGCATATTCTCGCGCCATTCGGAGCACAGCACACTGAAACGGGCGCTGCCGACCTCACGCTGCAGGTCCTCGCCGGTTTTGTAACCAAGCAGACTGATGCGATGCTCCGCCTCGTCGCCCGCCTGCTTGATGAGATCCTTGATGGTTTCCCGTTCCGGTCCGTCGCCCACGATGTGCAACGTCCAATCCTCGGGAAGAGACTTGTCTGCAGCATCAAGGAATGCGCGCACGAGCGTGAGGATGCCCTTCTCCTTGGAGAGCCTGCCGAAGAAGAGGAAATACGGTTCAACCATGTTGAACTTATCCGTATTCGTGACCTTCCTAGCCATGGCCATCTGGCTTTCGGTCAGGAAGTTCTGCATCGCGATGGTACGGCCCTTATATCCGCCCTCATCGAGCTTCTTCTTCATGAACTCGCTCGGCGCGATGATCCTGTCGATCTTGTCGTAGCTGTGGTGGTACTTGAGGAACTCGGCCTCCAGGAACGCGAGACCGCTCTTGGCCTTCGACCCCTTCACACAGGTCTTCTTCACCGCATGAATGAAGTGACGGTCGAGGCAGTCGTCACACACGTTGCCGGCACCATCCACCATCGTGTATGCGGGGCACAGCAGGATGTAGTCGTGCGCCGTGTACACCACCGGCACATGATGATTCTTCAGGTACGGTGCATCTAAAATCGACAGCGTCAACTGACGGTGGACGTTGTTCAAGTGGATCACGTCCGGCTTGAACTCCTCAAGCAGCGCCTCGAACTTGCGCTTCGACTCGAACGAGTAGATGAGCGTGGCCGCTTCCTTCGCCTGCTGGAACGCGGAGATCTTGCCCACGTAGTCCTTTTCGGACACGAAGTACTTGCTCCAGTAGCTCGGCTCGTTGTTCGGATGCTGCATCGAGAAAAACGCGACCTCGTGGCCGAGCGCCTTCAAGCCTTCGGCCAGCGCGAAGAAGTAGGTCTCTGCGCCACCCTTGCGGTAGAAGTACTTGTTGACGAGCAGAATCCTCATCAGGCCGCCTCCCCGTGGTAGAGAGCGAGCGTCCGGTCGACGACCCTGTCCCAGCTGTACTTGGCGGTGATGTAGTCGGCGGCCGTGGCCTTGAGTGATTTCACTCGAGAGGAGTCGTTGAGCAACGCATTGAGCTTGTCGGTAAGATCGTCGACGTCCCCCTTGCGGAACGTCACACCATGGTCCTCAAGCACCTCGGCGCATTCGGGGATGTCGGAAGTCAGGCAGCAGTTGCCGTAGCTCATCGCCTCCAGCAGACTCATCGGCATGCCCTCAAGATCGCTTGGGAGCACATACACGTAGGCGTTCGAGTACAGTTCTGCTAGTTCCTGGCCTTCCGTGAACCCAGTCAGGACGATACGCGGATCTGCTTGCGCGGCGGCCTTGATCGTGTCGTAGTACTCGGAGGAATCGGAGGAACCACCTGCGATGACGAGCTTCTTGTCCGTATCGAGACGCTTGAACGCCTCGATCAGGTAATGCACGCCCTTCTCCGGTACGATACGGCCGAGGAACAGAATGTAGCCGTCCTTCTTAAGACCGTGCTTGCGCGTGATCTCATCCGCAGGCACGGACGTATTGCGCTCGATGCCGTTTGGAATGAATCGGACATCGCGACCATACATGTCCTTGAAATACTGCTGGACGTTACGGCTCAGGACGATCACCTCGTCCGCACACGTCGCGGCGGTGCGCTCGCCCAGCTTCAGATAGGTGGAGGCGAACCTGCCCCACTTGGCACGTTGCCAGTCAAGACCGTGGATCGTAGCGACGGTGCGGATGCCTGCCCAGTGTGCCAAGCGCAAGGGAACGCACGGGCCCTCCGCATGGTAATGGATCACATCGGGGTGGGCCTTGATGGCCTTGATCGTCGCGAAGAACGAGGAGGTGAGCGCGGCCAGACCCTTCGCATCGATCGTGGTGACGGGGATGACCTTCACGCCCTTGTACGTGAACGGCTTGTCGTTCTTGTTGGACTCATTGTCGAAGCGTTCACCGGCAACGTTGTGGCCCTTGCGGTTGTACGCCACCACCTGCTCTCCGCGCGCGGCCATACGGGTCGCCAACTCCTCGACCACGATCTCAATGCCGCCCTCGCGCGAAGGAATACGCTTATGCCCTATCATTGCAATACGCATTGCAGACTCCAGACAAACCGCAGCAATCAGCGAACTGCAGAACCGGCATAACAGCCATTATCGACCATACGGCTCTTCTTCACTGTCTCTCCTCCTGCCTGCGCTACGTCTCCCCGAGGGGATCCGTACCTCGCAACAAATCATGCACCAGTATAACCCGACGGGGGTAACAACGGGGGGTCACCAATAGCTCAGACCACATCTGAAGTCAACTTCACCTACGCCAGTATCCGGAGATGTGATGGTCTCCACGAACATAGGGCTGTACCCATACGTCGCTGTCCTCGCGTTTGTAGCCAGCAGAGACAGATGAGTCCGCTCCAATATCCTCAAGTGACTCATCAAGCGGCTCAATATTAGCGTTTGACTTGACGATCCCTCGCAGCATGGCATCACGCTGAGTCGCAGGAACGTCATGTATCGCCTGATCGGCATACGTCAAAACTAGATGTGCAACGACACGTGCGATGTGGACGACCCTTTCCTCATCCAAACCAGCGGCTCTGGCAAATGAAGCCCAATCGGACGGAGTCAGCCAATCCGCGTATTGGACCCCATTGATGGACATCGACAGCTCTTGATCGAGCTGAGGCCAAGTTCTCGTCGATGTCAGATCATACATAGGCGAGAACTGGAATCTACTAGGAGTAAAGACAATCGAATTCTTCGTCTAGCACTCGGATCAGCAGGAAGCATGTTCTCCAGAAACGCCTTGGGTGCACGCCGGGACGATACACCGCTCACAGGAAGGCTAAGACTGATCGGCACACCGACACCGCCGGAAGTAGACTCATCCGAATCATAACGGAAATCTACGTCGGAATCGGTCCTTCTCCGGGAGAATTCGCCCACATGACGACCTCCATTCCATACATGTAGGACTTCACGGTGACGCATCATGCCTCCAGATACTCAGCTGGCACGCGCACGGGTTTAACACCCACCACGTCGAACACGCGCATCGCTTCGGCCAACGGAACTGGATGACCGTCCGTCATGTTCTCGACCACCGAAGCAGAGACACATGCTCGATCGGCGACCTTCGCGGCAGACCACCCGCTCTCGTTCAAACAACCGCCGACGATGCGAGACACATCCTCCAAACGAGGCATGTCACGGATACCTCCATGATAGGGCTCATCCAGCACGATCACATGCTCGCCCCTCAGCGGCAAAGCATCAAACTCGCTGAAATCCATGAAAGCGCCTCCTCTCAGGTTGCGGTTGCACTCCTGCTCCCACAGGTTCCCTACGAATCCGTGTATCTCCATCGTATACGCATACACGCCACGGACGCGTGCAGCTAATCGAACTTCAGCATTGAGCAAGATCAACTGGTCAACGTATCAAGAAGGTGCGTATACGTATCGCCGGCGCCATACATACGATGATGTTGCTGCGCTGTCACATATGGGTGGCAGCGCAGCAACATCACAGTACTATCACGGAAGAGCCTTAAGCAGGCCTATGGCACGAACAGGGAATCAGGAGTTCTTGTCGTCGGCCTTCGTCTGGGCATCGCTCTTGGCGCTACCGTGCTGGCTCTTCTTGCCCTTGCCGTCCGCGTCGTCACCGTAGTAGTAATAGCCGCTCTTCTGCGGCTTTTCGGCCTCGACGTAGTTCATCGCCACTCCGGCGGCCTTGATGTTGAGGGTTTCGAGCTCCTGCTCGGTCTGCTTCAACTGCTTTTTCTCGGTCACGCCGACTCCAGCCACCAGCAGTAGTTCCGGACCATCCTTGGCAAAGACGGCAGCATCGTTGGCGACCTGCATGGGGGCGGTGTCGATGATCACGTAATCGTACGCTCCGGCCACCTGCACGATCAGCGCCTTCATCGCACGGGAGTTGAGCAGAATGCTCGGGTTCAGGTTCTGCTTGCCAGCGGGCAGCACGTGGAAGTTCGGCTTCCAGTAGCGCTGGATCGCATCCTGGGAGGACACGCGGTTCGTGATCAGGTGAGTCAGACCAACTGTGCCCTCAATGTCGAGCTTCTTACTCACCGAGGGATTGCGCACATCCGCATCGATCAGCAGTACCTTGCTACCGTTCTCGGCGAATGCGGTTGCCAGATTCACGCTCGTCGTGGTCTTGCCCTCGGCGGGGCCAGCAGACGTCACCACGATCACGTTCGAGAACTTCTCGTCAGGCAGCACGAACGCGACGTTCGTGCGCAGTCGACGAACCTCCTCGGCCTCGCGTGAGGCCGGGTGGGCAATGATCACCGGAGCCTTGTCATCGTAGGCATCATTACGGGTCAAACCACCAAGCACCGGCGCATCCACGATGGCGGTCACGTCGGAATCCTGACGAACACGGGTATCCATGAGATCCTTGATCAGCGCGGCGACGATACCGAGGATGAGGCCGCCGAATACGCCGACGGCCAGATACAGCTTGATGTTCGGAGAGCTCGGAGAAGCCGGCGCATACGCCTGCTGGACGACAGTCAGGTTCACCGGAGAAACGATCTTATCGCCCTCATCGCTGTACAGCGTGGAGGTCACCTGCTCCTTGAGGCTCTTGGCCACCGCGTTGGCGATGTTCGAGGCATCCTTCGGATTGTCGTTCTGCACGGAGATGTCCACGAGCATCGTGTCGGTCGGGTTCGAGGCGGTCACGGTCTTGGCCAGTTCCGTCACCGTGGTGTTGAGACCCAGATCGTCGATCACCGGCTGAAGCACGGACTCGGTCTTCACCAGCTGCGGATAGGTCTGGATCTGGCTCGTCAGATAGTTCGCACCTGAATTAAGCTCACTGCCTGCACCGCCGTTGTTGCTGCTCGCCGACGTACGATATGTGGCCAGCAGTTCCGAAGTCGCCGTGTACTGCGGAGTGCGGGTGAACGTATAACCCGCCACGGCGGCGACCACGATCACCAACGTCACGATGGCGGTAATCAGGTGCTTCCTGACCGCCATCAACAGATCCATTACGGTCAGGCCGTCCTGCTGGCCCTCTTCCGGCTCGTTCACTACCCTGCTCCGTTCTTTTCTGTACTCTTCCGATACTGTTTCACTATAAGGACTAGGGGGGTCACTCTCAGTCGACCAAGGGGGTCTGTCTCAAAACCAACGCATTCGAACCGGCCTTCGGGCTGGCCAGTACGTGCACCGTGGCTTCGAAGCTCTCCCCCGGTTGCAGCGTGATCGTCTTGGCTCCCAACGTCAGCGTGTCATGCGTGGCGATCTGGTCGAACTGCGGATCCCAATCCACCAGACGCCCCTCATCAGGAGTGTAGATGTACATCACCGTTTCGATCTCGCCGTGACGAGGCTGATGGTTCGCATCATATCCGCGCAGCAGATCGGGCGCTGCGTTGACCTGTGCCGCGTCTGCGGTGTTGGTGAGCCTGATGTGGATCGTATACTGCTTGGCGCCGTTGGGATACGTCTTGTCGTAGGTGCTGGTCACCTCACGTTTGAGGTACCAATCCATCTTGCCCATCGTGCCATCATTGAAGTAGACGCCGACCACCGGCTTGGCGGGGTTCGAAGCGAGCGCACCGGAGATCGCCGTATCCTGGATCTTCTCCTGCTCCTCCTCGTGCGCACTCCATATATATACGTGTCCGTCGGTGACAGCCTCACGCATCGTGGTGACAAGCTCCCTGTTATGCCCGTTGAGATTGTGCAGCACATGGTCGAAGACCTGACCGGCGGCCATCGTGAAAAAGGCATCCTGCTCCTCCGAAGAGGATTTGTCGATATAAGTCTGGTTGAGAATCACCTGTGCGGCGTTATCGCCATTCAACGCGGTGCCGTCCGTGAGCGTGACCGGACCGGCGATTGTGAGCAAACGCTGCAGCAGCACCGGGTCGACGCTAATCACACCGTCCACGTTGCCGCGTCCTGCCCGCTGCCAGATGGCGCTGGCGAGCGCTGCGGAACGCGGGAAGTCGGGTGTGAAGTTGATGTCCTGATAGTCGGTGGCCATCTTCGTGGAGAACAGATTGCGCTCGTCCGGGGTGAGGACGCTCTGCGCCTCGCTTTCGGAGTACAGACCGGCGCGCGGGGGCGTATCGAACGTGCCCATGCTGAGTTTGCCCCGGTCAATGGTGAGCGTGCTCCATGAGGTCGGGATGCCTCCGGTGGCGCGCAGTTCGGCGTTGTTCTGCGCGAGCACGAGGTAGGTGCGCGGCGTGGCGTTCGTCTGGCCGGTCTGGTCGAGATCGAACATGGCGGGCATGATGTCGGCCATGCGGGCGACCATATCGGTCAGGTCCGCGAGCTCCTTGAACTTGGTCTTGCCGGTGTTCAGGGCTTCGGTCAGTTGCGGGATGTGCGTGCCGGAGATGTTGTTGAGGCGGACGTTCGCGTCGGAGATAACCTGATTGGCGGCGTCGAGGTTCTGTACGACGGCATTCATGTCGCCCAGCTGGATCGTGCCGTCCTTGATGCCGATCTTGTCGAAGTCGAGCGCTGCTGCGGAGTCGGCCAGCTTCGGCAGTGCGTTGACCGAAACATCCTCGAGGATGGATACGACGTCTCGCGCGGCCTTGACATCCGATCCGTAATACGGCATGAACTCGGCCAGACGCCACACCGGTTGCCTGGTCTGCGCGTAGGCGGCGTCGATGTGTGCGGCGAAGGCATTGATGGAGGTCTTCGCGCTGGCCGTATCCCCACTGCTGACCTGTTTCTGGATGCCGCTTGCGGATTGGACGGCGGCCTCGATCTCGCTCTTCGCCTTAGTGGCCGACGTGGCGAACCATGCGGCCATGCCGGCGAGCGCGAGCAGTACCACCGCCACGGCGATGAGGATGTTGCGGATCCGCTTTCTGCGCTTGATGCGTTTGATGTGCTCGCGGCTCATGCGGCGGCGGTGCTTATGCCGTTCAGCCTCCTGCCGTTCCTGTTCGATGACCTTCTGG
Organism: Bifidobacterium callitrichos DSM 23973; assembly: GCF_000741175.1. Classification (GTDB taxonomy): domain Bacteria; phylum Actinomycetota; class Actinomycetes; order Actinomycetales; family Bifidobacteriaceae; genus Bifidobacterium; species Bifidobacterium callitrichos. Next base: position 106,664 of record NZ_JGYS01000007.1, on the reverse strand, counting down.
TCCACGTGCGGCATGTAGACCTTGGGCGAGGCCTCGAGTTCGGGCTCGGGTCCGAATTCGGGTTCGGAGGCATGACTCGTTGTGCTCTCCGGTGGCTTCGGAGATTCCGGCGGATGCGGGGGGTTCAACGGAGAGCGGGAGTCATCCTTCCCCACCTCTGCGCCCTCGTTGCCCCCATGGTTATGTTGCGCGTTCATCGAAGCGGAATTCTACCGCCATGGGGGTATTTTCAGTCGGTTTTTATCAGTAGGCGCCCTTGTGGCTCAGGACGGCGCTGACCGTGCGGAACATCAGGTTGATGTCGCCGGAGATCGACCAGTCCTGCACGTACGAGACGTCGAGCGCCTCGCTCTGCTCGGCGGACAGGTCGGACCTGCCGGACACCTGCCATGGGCCGGTGATGCCCGGCTTGACGAGCATGCGGGTGGCGTACACGCGGTTGTAGCGCGCGTACTCCTCCGGCAGCGGCGGACGCGGGCCCACGACGGACATGTCGCCCATCCACACGTTGAGGAACTGCGGCAGCTCGTCGATCGAGAACCTGCGGATGAAGTGGCCGACCTTCGTGATGCGCGGATCGTCCTTCATCTTGAAGATGAAGCGGTCCTTCTGGCCGGTCTCGGCGGCCAGCTTGGCCTTGAGTGCGTCCGCGTTGACCACCATCGAACGGAACTTGATCATGCGGAACGGCTTGCCGCGCAGACCGATGCGCTTCTGCGTGTAGAACACCGGGCCGCCGTCGGTGAGCTTGATCGCGATCGCCACCGGCAGCGTGATGATCAGGGACAGCACGATCGCCAGGGACGAGACCACCAGATCGAACAGTCGTTTGACGATGCGGGTCTTCATCGAATACTGGGGCAGACGATACGTGACGATCGTCGTGCCCTGAATCGAACGCACCTGCGTCTCGTGTCCGGCGATATCCGCGGCGGACGAGATCAGGGCAATCTCAAGTCCCAGGGACTCCATGCGCACGGAGAAGATGTTGAAGTTGTCGGAGAAGCGGCGGAACACGTCCGTGACCATCACGGTCTGGATCTGCTCGCGGACGAACGTCTCGGCAAGACCGTGTTCGCTGTACTCGATGACCTTGAGCTCCGGCCACTTGTCGAGAATCAGCTCCTGCAGGGTCTTCACGTCACGATCGGCCTCGATCAGGCCGGTCTCCTCGTTGAGCCGAACCGGGCAAAGGGCAACGGTACGGTAGTTGAGCTGCTGACGGCGATCAAGGAATCGCAGGGTCTTCGCCATGCCCTTCGGCGAGCCGACGAGAACGGTGGCGTACGCATAGGCGCCGTGGCGGCGGGTCCGCGTGATGTACAGGCGGGAGATCAGACGCTCGAGCAGAGTCAGGGCGAAGCCGGCGAGCACGATCAGAATGAGATTGACCAGCGTGATACGCAGGTCGAGGAGGAACACCAGCGCGCATAGCGCCAGACCGCACTGCACCGCACTGAAGAACAGCTTCATGTTGAGTCGATAGCCATCGCCCATCACGTGACGGTGGTACACGCCCAGACGATACAGGCACCACACCCATAGGCATGAGGTGATGACGAGGAATACGGAGTCGCTCACCCATAGGTGGAAACGCACCGACCAGAACGGGCCGGTCTCCCCGCGCAGATTCGACACCGTGGCGCCGCCGATCAGGAACATGGCCGCGTCGCAGCATGCCAGGGCGATGTTCACGAAGAATCGCCAGTACAGTACGTGAGAGAGCTGGCTCTGTCGCATGTCGTTCAGCTCGCGCCTCGTCTCCTCCGATGAGTCATTCGCCTGCGATTCGTCCGTCTTTGGCATCTTCGGCGTCTTCGGCGTCTTTGGCGTTCCGGGCACATCGGGCGCTCCGGAGTTGTCGATTATACCGGCTGCGTCTGCCATTTGGCCAATCGACGCATTGTTATCGTCCTTGTTGGTGTTGCTGGCGTTGTTATCGCCGGAGGCTTGAGGCATAACTGCCGGTCCGGTCAGCGGCGAGGTCGAGGCTGCATTCACGGGATTCACGGGCGAATTCCCCTCTCCTTGCGCTGCGGAGTACGAGTCTTTGCTGTACGTCAACTTCTCCCTGCACCTCTACTTCACGTTCTCTACTCACGTTCCGCCTCGACACGGCTCCCGCCACATCAGGCGTCTGCCGACCCGACCGGTTCTCCATCAACCATCTTCCATCAGCCCAACGGGCATGAGACAACTAGACGGGGGCATCTCCTTTTTGCAGTTTATTCACAAGGGGGGATGTCAAGGGGGCGAGTGTTTCACTGTGCAGTCATACGGGCTGACTACGGGCTGGCATACCGGCTGGCATACGGACTGACATGGCACAGTCACGGCAGTAACGCAGCCCACGTTCCACGTACGCTGGACGGCGATGGCAACGTCCGGACCGACGGTACTACCGTATGACCCCGTTTTACGTACGCCGAGCGGCGATCAGTGTACGCGGAACGGGACCATACGGCCGATATCACCCGATTTCGTACGCCCACTCACGGTCAGCATACGAAAACGGGTGATCCCACGCCGATAACCCCAAGGACCGTACGCTACGAGCCCGGCAGCATACGAAAACGCGGAGTCGGGCCAAGATAGCCACGGACAACGTACGCACATTCCGGAAATCACTACGCGGGCCAAGGCGACATCATCGCCAATGACACGTACACCGTGTCGGAAGTCGGCTCATCGCCCAACGGCACCGGAAAACGACGAATCGCCCCGGTCTTGGCACCATCACTGACGGCACCCCGTGCCGCTCATTTTATTTTTTCATAAGTTTTCATAATGTTTTATAATGTTTACGAAAGTTCGTGATCACAGGAAGGCGCATGGAATGACCGACACCAGAAGCAATCCCTTCAAGCCAAGTGCCGGGTTCACACCCCCACTGCTGATCGGCAGAAACGAGGTCATAGATGATTTCGTCGAGGGATTGGACGACGGCCCCGGCGCTCCTTCCCGCCTCATGCGCATCACGGGAGCCAGAGGCGTCGGCAAAACCGTGCTGCTCTCCGAATTCTCTCGCATCGCCCAGGAACGCGGCTGGGACGTCATCAGAGAATCCGCGTCAAAAGGCTTGGCAGCACGACTCGTGACGCATCTACGTACCGAGAAGGGATCATTCGGATTCAGAGTAAGCCCCAGCATCAGCATCGCAAACATCGCCGGCGGCAGTTTGGGGGAATTCCACTACGAATCACCGCAACAGATGCCGTTGACATTATCCGACGCATTGCACGGCAGACTGACCGAACTCGAGAAGAGAAAAACGGGACTTCTCATCACAATCGATGAAGCACAGGCCACCAGCAGGGATGATATGATCGCCATCGCCACGGCCGCTCAGGACATGAACACGGAGAATAGAAACTTCGCCTTCGTGTTCGCCGGTCTGCCATCCATGTCATCAAAATGGCTCAACGACGAGGCGACCACGTTCATGCGACGTGCGGAACCACATATGCTGGCCGACGTACCCTTGGATGACGTGGCCGAGGCTTTCGAGGACACCTTCACCGAATCAGGCATGACCATATCCGGCGAGGCATTGCGTACGGCGGCAGAAGCCACCTACGGATACCCATTCATGGTCCAACTGGTGGGATACCACATCTGGCGACTCGTCAGACGCCGACACCCGCTGAATCCCGTCGTCTCCATGGAGGACGCCCGTGAAGGCATCGCCAAAGCACTCGTTCGGCTTGGCGACACCGTACACGGCCCCGAGCTCGATAGTCTCTCGCCGGTCGACAAAACCTATCTGCTTGCCATGGCGCAGGACGACGGCCCATCATCCACATCCACGATCGCCAGCCGCATGGGCAAGGACGTCAGCTATGCCAGCACCTACCGGGCCCGATTGCTCGACGCACAGGTCATCGAAGAGAAAGGATACGGACTCGTCGACTTCGCGATCCCCTATCTACGAGAATATCTACGCGAACATGCGGCATATATTCGCATGAGCATCGAACAGTGCTAGCGGCTTGGCTAGAGGCTTGGCTAGTGGCTTGTCCGCCTGTGTGAAAACAGGGAAATGGAACCGTTGAACACTGCCAAGGCTCACGACCTGCTCATAACCGGCGCCACAACCGGTACCACAACCAGCAATCATTTGCACCGTTTTATGCCGGCCGTAATGCGACAAATGCCCCTTCGGATAAGAGCGGCCCTGCATTACCGCGATACTCGCGGTTATTCGTTATACTGATATGGAAATACCTTTGGAAATTCCACTGGAATACCACTGAATCAAGGAGTTCAATATGGCATTCGCCCTTCAGGGATTCAAGGAAGTCGAATTCGTCAAGCCGGTCGGCAGGATCGTGATGACGTTCACCGGCAACACCATCCGCTTCAACAAGGCCACCGCGCAGGCCCTCGGATACCCGGCGTACGTGCGCCTGCTGGTCAACGAGAACACCAAGCAGATCGCCGTCGCGGTCACCACCTCCAAGGCGCTCAACGCGGTGAAGTTCAGCAAGCCGGAAGGCAAGCAGATCCTTTCCGTGAGCATCCGCGAGAAGAACGCCATCGAGGCGATCGGCAAGTTCTTCACCCTCACCGACGCCCCGGAGGGCGAGGTCGCCTACGCGTCCGTGGACGGCGAATACTTCCCGCACGAGAAGGCCGTCATCTTCAACGCCGAGAACGCCACCGTCGGCACGATGAAGCGCCGCGGCCGCAAGAAGGCTTCGGAGTCCGCTGAGGGCGCCGAGTCCGAGAACACCGAAACCGCCGAGTGACCATCACCCGACGTCGCCTATATTCGCGCTGAATCGCACTGATTCCCCATTGCCCTGAAGGCTGGAGATGCTGGTGCATCGCACAAAACCTTCAGGGCAATGCGTATAGGTCGTTTCTTTCACCACATACCCTCAACCCGCTTACTCATGCTTGGATTGTATACTTTATAGTATACAATCCAAGCATGGTTAGAAGCTCAATCATTCAACGCCTCACCCCGCTGACGGCAACCCAGTGGGGGCTGGTTACCACTGCACAGGCGCAACGGCTGGGCGTCGCACGGTCCCTCATGTCTCGACTGGAATCAACAGGCAAGCTAGAGAGGGTATGCAAGGGCGTGTACCGCAACATCTCCGCCCCGTCCGAACAGTTTGAATCGCTGCACGCCGCATGGCTATCCCTGTATCCCGAAAGAACCGCGGAGGAACGACTGCAGATCACCCCTCCCGACGCCGTAGTATGCTCCCGTACCGCAGCATGGCTCCTGAGGGTAGGCGATTTCGTTCCGGAACCTTATTGCTTTAGCACTCCTTCAAGGAAGCAAACGCAGCGGACGGATATTACGATTCGGCTAAAAAGCTATCCGATCGAGTCACTGACCGTACGAGAGGGTCTGCCGATCACCACCTTAGAGCAGACCGTTGCTGATCTTGTCGCGGAGAATATGGATCTTTCACTGGTGTCAGGCATGTTCCTGAACTGCAGCATCGAAACATACGACAATCTCAACCGCCCATACCTTGAGAAACTGCTTGCCCCCTATGCAAAACGTAACGGTTTCACCACCGGAGATGGCGCTGGGATGCTCCGCGAGCTTACCGCTCCCGTCGACGAACGCATCCAACAAGGCATCCAATCGGCCCAGAAGCTGATTGCGCAAATTATGTCTCCGCAAATCAGAGAGCTGCAAGAGACCATGACCCAGATCGCGTCATCACAGCAATATTCCGATTCCCTGTCTCCGATAATCGATACTCTCGTCAGAACACAGAACACGGCATTCACGCAAGCAACGCAACAGATACTAGAGGCAGTTCGTCCCCGTATAGCTCAATCACTCCGGCCACCCGATTACAATCAGAAATCCAGGTAGCCGGCAGAACGTCCAAAGGAGCAACGCAGTGGCCAATGATCATTACACGAACGGTCTAGCCGTCGAACAAGCCATCAAAGCCGCGGCAAAAAGCGAACACCAACGGCATCCAGAGCGCAATATAGCCGACATCATTCGGCAGATGCATCACGACCGTTTCCTAAGCCGTGTGTTCAGCGAAGATGAACACAGCGAATGGGTGCTCAAGGGAGGCAGCGCCATGCTTGCCCGTATCCCTACGACCCGACGAACATTAGATGCAGACCTGTTCGAGCAGGGCTACGATCTGGACCAATCCCTCGAGGACCTGAAGCGTCTCGCATCCAAGGATCTGCATGACTTCTTCACCTTCACCTTCGATTCGGTCACGCCCATTGCGCAGGGAGACAACCAGCCATACCTTGACGGATACCGGGTGGTCTTCCGCATGAGTTTGGGAACGAAGGAGCTCAGCAATATCCACGTCGATCTTGTCACCCATCAGGGGGCTTTACAGAACGTCGAGGTCATCTCTCCCCGGAATCTTCCAGCATTAATCAAAAAATTGGAATCTCATCAATACCGTCTCTACCCCATCGCCAATCAGATAGCCGACAAAGCATGCGCCGTAGTAGAAAGAATAAGTGGACGCGAATCCACGAGAATCAAGGATCTTGTGGATTTGATTATCATCGCCAACACACAGGATTGCAATGCGACTGAACTATCGGAGGCCTTGCGCAGCGAATGCCACAGACGGCATCTCCCATTCCCGCTCGTCTTCCACGTTCCCGGAAGCTGGAAAACCTCGCAATTCAGAAAGACCGCAGCAAGCACCCCAGCCCGGTCATACGATCTTGAGGAGGCAGAAGATCTCGTTATTCGATTCCTGAACGTGCCCATTTCAGATGGCACACCATCCACACACTGGAACCACGCCGATCTCAGATGGGAAACACCTGACGAGTGATTCGATGCTCAAAGGCTCATGACAGTGAACAGCTGAGCATATAAGACACCTTTTACACCATAGTTTGCACAGCTGTTCTCGCCTACGCCCATCCGGAGGGATAGCGACCCTTCCACCCGTCACGCGAATTGTGGATAAGTGGATATCCACAGGGGTTTCGTCCACATTGGTCGTTTGGGCTTTCGCACGTACGCGATCGCCCTGTACGGTGCCGCCATGACTACTTACGGCGCAATCACCTCGACAAACGACGACGTTTCCGCCTCCGACGGCTTCGGCATCGATGCCGAATGGGACGGCATTCCTCCCGCGAACACGCTTTCGCCACCGCACACGGCTTACTCCCGCTCGCGCGGGGAATACGGATCGAACGCGTTCCGATCGCCGAATGGTACCGATCCCACGCAACCGACCCTGCACGAGTCGCTCGCCGACCGCAGACGAGACACCGTCCAACGGTGCACGGACGCGGCGAAATCCGCCGGCAAACGACTCCTCTTCGGCATGACCACATCACTCGCACTCCAATCCGTGCCGATACCCGACGACTGTGATCTCGACACCGCGCAACTGCACACGGTCTCCAGCAGCGGTGACCGACGCACGCGGCTGGCGGATCCGTCGATCACAGCGCACATCTGGCAGCCTCTCGTCCAGTACCCCGACGCCAATGTGCGCATCAACCAGCATGTCTACGCACTGGATCTGTTCCACACCTGGGCACAACTCGCCCATCATCTGACGATGGAATCGCTGATCGTGCTCGGCGACGCGATCATCACCGCGATCATTCGGCAGCCGAAGCTCGCGCAGGGGCGGGATGCGGAGACGATCCGTCGCGAGCTTATGGGCTTCGCGGATGCTCTGCCTCGTTTCAGGGGAAAGCGAAATTGCCAGACGGCATCGCTGCTCATCAGGGCGGGCGTGGATTCGCCCACCGAAACCCGCGAACGACTGTCGCTGCTGAAACACGGGTTGCCTGAAATGGTGCTGAATCATGTCGTTTCTGGATCGACCTTCCGCTCGGGAGCGGCCATGACGCTGGATATGGCGTGGCCGGAGTATCGGGTGGCGGTCGAATACGATGGCGATCATCATCGCACGAACAAGGCGCAATGGCGCAGGGATCAGGAGAAGCGCGATCGTCTGCGCAGCAGAGGATGGCTGATCTTCATCGCGACTGGTGCGACGCTTGCGGATGCCGGCGCACGAGCGGAACTGGCGTTTCATGTGGCGAGGGCGCTGATGACGCGTGGAGCGGAGTTCCCCTTCCGCGTGTTGGAGGCGCCGATTGAATCGGTGGCCAGGGAGGCTCGGAAAAGAGCGAAGCGGCAGTGAGTTGAGTGTGGTTCAGCTCAGGTGTTTTGAGGGTTGTTGAGAGTCCCGGGAATTCCGAGAGGCCTGAGAGGTACGGGAATCCCGGAAGTCCTAAGGATCCCGGAGATCCCGAGATCCCGAGAGTCCTAGTAGGCTCAGGATTCTCGGGAATCCCGGGAGTCCTAAAAAGCCCGGGAAATGATGTGGAATTCGTAGAGGGGAAGGAGTCTGAGGAAGGCTTCTAGGGAAGGAGCCTGCCACTCAACGCGAAAACGCAGTGAAATACCGTTGAGCGGCACAGATCGCTGCCGCTCAACGCAAATATGATGGTTTTTGACGTTGAGCGGCAAAGCGATCGCGGCAAGAGTGCGATTACAACTGACAAGCTCATCTCAAAATGGCTTAATTCCAAGGATTCTTCAATTCGAGTCCTCGTAGGAAATCATGAATTCGGCGATGCCGCTGCCGCTCAACGCGAAAACGCAGTGAAATACCGTTGAGCGGCACAAATCACTGCCACTCAACGAGAAAACGGTGCTTTTTGACGTTGAGTGGCAGACGAGTGACAGGCTCACCACGAACCGTTGCCGCTCAACGCAAAATCAGCGGATAATCGCGTTGAGCGGCAGCCGGGAAGGGAGAAGGGAGAAGGGAGAACCCGATGGAGGGCACCGTGCCACCCGCCACCAGACGGAGTACTCTCCGCCGCACGCACCTCACGCCAGTCCGAAGAGGGTGAGGGCGATGAGGAGGACGTTCAGGGCGACGATCAGGGCGGCTACGGCGATGAAGACCACGTGCTTGACCATACCGTCGGCGTACTCCCCCATCAGCTTGCGATCGTGGGTGTAGCGCAGCAGCGGGATGATCGCGAACGGGATGCCGACCGAGAGGATCACCTGACCGATGACCAGCGCCTCGGTGGGATTCGGCGCGAACCACAGCACGATCAGGCCCGGTACGAGCGTGACCACGCGGCACGCCCACATCGGCGCCTTGATGCGCAGCAGTCCGTGCATGATCTCGGAGCCCGCGTAGGTGCCGACCGACGTGGAGCTCAGCGAGGAGGCCAACAGCCCGATCGAGAAGATCGTGCCGATGACGGGCCCGAGCACGGTGACGATCGCGTGCTGCGCGCCCTCGATCGAATCGGTGCCCTTCATGCCGTACAGCGAGTTCGCGGCGAGGACCAGCAGGCACAGGTTGACCGAGCCGGCCAGCAGCAGCGCCCACACCACGTCGATCTTCGAGCCGTGGAGCAGTTCGCGCGTGGTCGGACGCTTCTCGCCGCCCACGTAATGGTCGTTGACGAGCGTGGAGTGCAGGTAGATCGCGTGCGGCATGACGGTCGCGCCGAGCATGGAGGTGGCCATGAGCACCGAGTCGCGTCCGGTGAAGTGCGGGATCAGGCCGCCGGCCACGGCCACGGGGTCAGGCGGGGCGATGAAGAGCCCGGCGATGAAGCCGAACGTGATGACCAGCAATAGGGCGATCACCATCTTCTCGAACAGTCGATGCGTCTTGCCGCCCTCGAACAGGAGCAGCACGGTGGAGACCGCGCCGATGATCACGCCGCCGACGAACAGCGGCAGACCGAATAGCAGGTTCAGGGCGATCGCGCCGCCGATCAGCTCGGCCAGATCGGTCGCGATGGCGATGACCTCGGCCTGCATGAAGAACATGAATCGCCCGGCGTCGCGCATGCGCTCGCCGAGCAGCTCCGGCAGCGATTTGCCGGTGACGATGCCGAGTTTCGCGGATTGGTATTGGATGAGCACGCTCATCGCGTTGGCGACGACGAGCACCCACACCAGCAGGTAGCCGTATCGCGCGCCGGAGGTGATGTTCGCGGCCACGTTGCCCGGGTCCACGTACGCGACGGCCGCCACGAACGCGGGGCCGAGAATGCCGGCGAGCGCGTGGCCGTGGTGGACCTTGCCCGACTGGTGGCGCGCCGCCTGACGCTCCTTCTCGATCTCTGGTTCGGGCCGCTGGTATCCGTCGGCGCCGACGAGGTTGCCGTGTGCGAAGTCGCCGTTGCGGCGCATGGCGGCGGTGATTTTGGCTCGTTTGGCGTCGCCGTGGATGCGCCCGTAGCCGCTGCCGTGGGCGTGTCCGCTTCTGGCGATGGTCGGGTAGCTGGTTTCGGTCGATCCCGCGACGACGCGATCGCTGTTCTTGGGTGTGTGTTCCCCGTTGCCGGCGTTCCCGGTGCCGTTCCCGTTGCTGCTGCCGTTATCGATGTTCACGCTCATTTTTTCGTTATCCATCCCCCTCGCGTGTCATGCATGTCCCGCGCACATCCCGCGCATGACCATGCCATGGTCATCGATTTCCACGCAAAGGTATAGCGCGACCGTGTTACTTGCTGCTGCTTTCGCCAGTCGCATGCGCGGTCTCATTGTCGCCTCGACTACCCCTCAGGCCCGTTTCACGGGCCAGCTCCCCTGACAAGGGGAGCCGAGGGAGGCAGGGCATAGCCTACGGGATCTGCTGGGCGGGGCAGGTATGGAGGACGGCGAGCATCGCGTCCTTTTCGGCGGTGGTGACGGTCAGGCCGTAGGTCGATTTGACGCCGATCTGGCGGGCGACGTACTCGCATCGGTAGGAGCCGTTCGTCGGCAGCCAGTATGCGGCGGACGCGGATCCCTTCTCCTGGTTGGCGGGGCCGTCGACGGCGAGCAGGTTGTACGGGTCGTTGCCGAATCGCCGGCGTTTGGCGGTGTCCCAGTTGCGCGCGCCCGAGGCCCACGCGTTCTCGAGGGCGACGACGTGGTCGATCTGCACGGCGGCGGAGGTGTCCACGCCACGCGTGAAGTGGATGGTCTTGCCTGTGTACGGGTCGTCGAGCACGCCCGATTTGACCTGGCACGCGCCGGGGCCGGTCGCGGCCTTGTATCGCACGTCTTTGAGGTCGCGGGCGAGGATGTCCTCGCGGATGTCGCAGCCGTTGCCGTCGTCGTCGGTCTCCCGGTAGCCGAACGCGTCGCGATCGTAGCCGGACGCGTTCTGCGCGTCGTCGACGGTGAGTTTCGCGAGCGCGTCGGCGGCGGGCCCGGATGCAGCGTTGAGTCCCGAGACCTTGCCGATCTCGGGGCTGAGATTCGGCAGGAGCGATCCCGCGCCGATGCCGCCCAGCGCGACGACGACCATGATGATGAGCAGTCGTTCGAGCGGGCTCGCCGCGGTGAGGATCCGTCGGCGGAATCGCGCGGGGACGGCGCCTGCGCCTCTCCCTCGTCGCCGGCCGACGCGGCGATCACGCATACGTGAAGGTGAGCGGATCGTGGCCGGCGCGGGTCGGGCCGTCGAGCTCGTCGATCGCGGCGTGTTCGGCCGGGTCGAGCACGAAGCCGAACAGGTCGAGGTTCTCCCGCTGACGGTCGGCGTGGACCGACTTGGGGATGATGATCGTGCCGTTCTCGATGTGCCAGCGCAGGATCACCTGCGCCGGGGTGACGCCGTGCGCCTCGGCGATGCGCTCGATCGTGCCGTCGCCGGCGTTGAGGTCGGCGCCGCGGGCCATCGGCGAGTACGCCTCGACGGCGATGCCGTGCTCCTTGCAGAAGGCGACGACCTCACGCTGCTGCCAGGTGGGATGCAGTTCGATCTGATCGACGGCCGGCCATTCGCCGGTCTCCTCGTGCAGGCGCTCCAGATGCTCGGGCAGGAAGTTGCACACGCCGAGGGTCTTCACGCGCCCCTCCTCGCGCAGCTTCGTGAACGCCTTCCAGGTCTCGCCGCTGCGCCAGTCGAACGGGGTGGGCCAGTGGATCATGTACATGTCGACGTAGTCGACCTGCAGCTTGGCAAGGGAGTCGTCGAACGCCTTGAGGGCGGAATCGTAGCCCTGCTGGGAGTCGCGCAGCTTGGTGGTGAGCCACAGGGACTTGCGCTTCTCGCCGGTGTTGAAACCGGTTTCAGCGAGCGCGCGGCCGACGCCGGCCTCGTTGTTGTAGCCGGCCGCGCCGTCGATGTGGCGGTATCCAGCCTCGAGCGCGCTTTCGACGACCGGGGTGACGCCTTCGTCGTCGATCCTCAGGACGCCAAGGCCGATCTGCGGGATGAGATGGCCGTCGTTCAGGGTGATCACGGGCGTGTGGAATACGGGCTTCGCCGCGGACTGTGATGCCGGATTCGGCGTGGATTCGTTCGTCATGGCTGCTCCTTCGTTGCTGCTACGCACTCACTGTACACGTTGGTGCATCACCGTGTGGAGGCGCGGGCGATGACGTGCGACTTGGTCATGAGGAGTTCGGGGGCGGAAAAGTCGCCGCGAATGCGCCCCAGGATCCGTTCGACGGCGGTGGGCGCGGTCCACTCGAGCCTCGAGGCCATCGTCGTCAGGGGGATCTGCAGGTAGGGGGCCTCCTCGATGTTGTCGAAGCCGATCACCTGCACCTGACCGGGCACGTCGTAGCCGGAGGTGCGCAGCGCGGTCATCGCGCCGATGGCGAGCTGGTCGTTCAACGCGACGACGCCGTCGAACGATACGCCGGCATCGATGAGCCGCTGGGTGACGCGGGCGCCGGCGCCGATCGTCCAGTCCTGATCGGTGGCGCCGACCAGTCGCGGATCGAGTTCGAGGCCACGGCGGCGGGTCTCCTCGATGACGCCGCGCGTACGCAGCTGGGCGTTGCCCTCGATCGCTCCCAGAAGCGAGGTCTCATCGTACGTGCCGCGCGCGCCGACGATGGCGAGGTGGCGCGAACCATGGTCGTAGAGGTATCCGGCGGCGGTGGCCGCGGCGGCGATATCGTCCGGGGTCACGTGATCCGCCCTGCCCCACGTGGTGCGCGCGCCGACCACGACGAGCGGGAAGTCGACCTCGAGATCCTCCGGACGGATGTCCTCCACCTCGCTCATCGACAGGATCATGCCGTCGGAGACGGTGGAGTTGAAGTGGCGCAGCAGGTCGCGCGCGCCCTTGGCCGAGCCCTCCGCGTAGGTGGTGACGTAGACGGAGTAATCCTGCAGGCGCGCGGCGTCGATCGTGCGGTTGGCGAGTTCGGCGAGGTACGGAGGCGTGAGCGTGGGCACGGCGAGCGTGATGAAGCCGGTGTGGTCGCGGCTCAGGTTGCGCGCCGCCACGTTGACGCGGTAGCCGAGGTCCTTGATGACCAGTTCGACCTTGGTGCGCGTGGCATCGCTCATACGCCCGGAATGGTTGATGACGTTGGACGCGGTCTTGAGCGAGACGCCGGCCGCCTCAGCCACGTCGCGCAGCGTGACGCGGCGGGGGCGGGCGGGTTTAGCCGGCGTGCCGCCGGCGGGCATGGACGAGCCAAGCGCAACCGGATCGTGCGATGCCTGCGATTCCACTTCGTTCACCGATCTCACCACCCTTTACGCTATGCGTGAGGCCCGCATATACCCAATATCCGGGCACAGTCAACGAACCGCTGACACGGGATGACTTGACCCGGGTTTCGACGTCATTATCTTACCCGCGGGAAACGGTCCTGGTGATGAGAATCGCGTTGCGGCCGAGCGTGTAGGATGCAGCGTCCGGCGTCTTCGGAGCCTTTGAGGCCTCACACCGGAAGACGATGATCGGCTCTCCCTCGATTCCCGGGACCTGCACCGCTTCCTTGGCTCGGTTCAGATAGAAATCGAACCGCACCGCGCCGTCCTCGGATTCACGGATCGTGTGGATGACCTGCGGGTTGGCCGTCGCCGCATCCACAGTCGCGCCCGATGCCGCGCCGAAGCCACGCTCCCCAAGGAGCCGCGCCAGATCGTGGCGGTCCAGATCGCAGCCGATGTAGATGCCCTCGCCGTCCCCGTAGGGGTGGCGGGTGACGGCGGGCGTGCCGTCGAGTTCCCATTCGGCCGCGGCCGCACCGGCGTAGGCGGCGAGCACGGTCGTGTCCTGGGCGGTGGAGGTCACGTCGTTCTGCCACAGGCGCGTAGTCATGCCGTTCGACAGAGTGATCGCGGCAGGCTCGCCCTCGGACGTCCCGTCACCGGAACCATCGTCCGACCCGAGGATGTTGAACTCCTCGGAGCGGATGCCAAGCAGCTCGCGCAGCAGGCCGTTCCCCGCCCCCGGATAGCCGCCGAGCCCCACGTGGAATCGCTCGTCGATCAGGCCGGTCGCGTAGCCGACGACGACTCGGCCACCGGAGCGCGCGAAGTCGGCGATGCGCCGCACGTCCGCGTCGGACAGGGCGATGAGCGTCGGCAGCACGATCGTGCGATATCCGTATCCGCTCCAGTCGTAGGCGAGCGGGATCACGTCCGCACGGGCGCCGGCGTCGAGGAATGCGCGGTACCAGTCGCGCACGTCGTGCCAGTGGCTGAGCCGCATGCTCGGCAGGGTCTCGCAGCGTGTGGCCCATTCGCAGGTGGCGTCGAACAGGATCGCCGTGTCCGCGCGGCGCAGGCACGTGCCCTGCACGCCAGCATCGGAGAGCGTCTCCAAGGCCTCGCCGAGTTCGGTGACGCCCCGGTACAGCTTCGAATCCTCCCCCGCATGCGGGAGCATCGCGGAGTGGAACGCCTCGGCGCCACTGGTGGACTGACGCCACTGGAAGAAGTTGATCGCGTCGGCGCCCAGCGCCACATGCGCGAGGGAATCGCGCATGAGTTCACCGTGACGTTTGCGTGCGTTCCACGGCTTCCACTGCACGGCGGACGTGGAGTGCTCCATCACGTACCACGGGTCGCCGTGGGCCAGCGAGGCCATGAGCGCATCCGAGCAAGCCAGCTCGTCCAAGTGCGATTCGCCCTCGTGGAAGTAGTGGTCGTTCGAGACGAAATCGACCTCGTCCGCCCACTGCGCGTAGTCCATGCAGCACTGGTCGGTGGAGACCATGAAGTTCGTCGTGCACGGCTTGTCCGGGCAGATGGCGGCGATCGCGTCGCGCTCGGCCTTGTAGAAGTCGAGGAGCATGTCGTTGCCGAATCGCTCGAAATCGAGCTGCTGGGCGGGATTGACCATCGAGTCGCCGCCCATGTGGCGCGGCAGCAGCACCTCGTCGAAGCCGTTGACATGCTGCGACCAGAACGCCGTGCCCCACGCCGCGTTGAGCACGTCGATGGTGCCGTAGCGCCGCTCGCACCAGAAGCGGAACTCGCGCAACGCGTCGTCGGAGTAGTCGTACCGGTTGTTCCAGCCGTACTCGTTGCCGACGTGCCATGCGGTCACGGTCGGGTTGTCCTTGTAGTGTTCGGCGAGTTCGCGGCACAGGCGCAGCGCGTACCGTTTGAACACCGGACTCGTGGGTCGCCACGACTGGCGGCTGCCCGGGTTGACGACATGGCCGTACCTGTCGACCGGAAGCACCTCGGGATGCGATTCGTACAGCCACATCGGCGCGGCGGCGGTCGCGGAGGAGAGATCCACCGCGATGCCCGCACGCCCGAGCTGGTCAATGACACCGTCGAGCCAGTCGAACGTGAACGCGCCTTCGGTCGGTTCGATGCGATCCCAGCTGAAGATGGCGAGGGCGACGGTGTTGACATGCGCCTGTTTCATGAGACGGATGTCGTCGGCCACCACGTCGTCCGGCCACTGGTCGGGGTTGTAGTCGCCGCCGAACGCGATGCCGCGACCCGATTCCGTAAGCAGCGCCGGCCATTTGAATGGTCTACGCGATGTCATTTCCATGATTGCTCCGAATTATTGTTATTCCTTGACGGCGCCGGCGGCGAGGCCGGACTGCCAGTACTTCTGCAGGGCGAGGAACGCGATCACCAGCGGGATGATCGTGATCAGCGAGCCCGTGATCACCAGGTTCTGGATCGCCTGACCACCGGCCGTGGACGCCTGGTCCTTCCACTGGTTCAGACCGATCGTCAACGGATACCAGTCCGCGTCCTTCAACATGATCAACGGCAGGAAGTAGTTGTTCCACGTCGCCACGATCGTGAACAACGACGTCGTCACGATACCCGGCGCCAACAGGGGCAGACTGATCTGCCAGAACGTACGGAACTCACTCGCGCCATCCACGCGAGCCGCCTCGAGCAGTTCGGTCGGCACGGCCTGGTCGCTGAAGATCCACATCAAGTAGAGTCCGAACGGGCTGATCAGACTCGGGATGATCATGGCCCACGGCGTGTTCGTCAACCCCAATTTCGCGAACAGGAGGAACTGCGGGACCGCCAACGCGATACCCGGCACGGAAATCGAACCGATGATGACCGCGAACACCGCCTTCCTGCCCGGGAACCGGAACTTGGCGAGGGCGTACCCGCCCATGATCGCCAGCAGGGTCGCGCCGCCCGCGCCGACCACCACGTACAGGAGCGTGTTGACCAGCCAGCGGCCGAAGATCCCGTCCTGATACGTGAACACCGTCACGATGTTGTCCCACAGGGCGAACGTCTTGCCGAAACCGAGACCGAACGTGCTCGTGAAGTCCGCCTGGGTCTTCGTCGCGTTGATCAGCAGGTACACGAACGGGAACAGGCAGTACACCGCAAAGATCGCGCACACCACCGTCATCCACACGCTGCGGCGCGGATTGTTCACATTCGCGAAACCGGCCTTCGCGCTGCGTTTCCTCTCGGCGGCCTCGTCGCGGGCGATGCGCTTCTGACGCTCGCGCTCGGCCCTTTTCGCCTCGCGCTCCTGTGCGCGCAGCTCCGCATCCGTCAAACGGGTGGACACACCCGCATTCGCCGTACTCATTTCCTGATCTCCTTACCCATCGACGATGACATCCCCGGCATCCAAAGCGACGCCCGACTGACGGCGGCGCCCACGGCGGCGCCCGCACCCGTCACGCGCGGCGCATCAGCACGCAGCACTTGCGTCACCAGCATCACTTCATCTGCTCCTTCATACTGTTCAACTGCACCGCATACGCGATCGCCATCGTGATCACCGCCATCGTGATCGCCAACGCCGCCGCATAATTCGACTGGTTGCCACTGAAGCTCAGGTTGTACGCATACATGTTCGGCGTGTAATACGTCGTGATCGCATTACCCGGCACCATATTCTGCAAAATCGAAGGCTCATTGAACAACTGGAACGAACCGATGATCGAGAAGATCACCGTGATCGCCAGACTGCCCTTCAACTCCGGCAGCTTGATGCTCTTGACGATCTGCCACTCGCTCGCGCCATCGATCGACGCCGCCTCATACAGGCTGTGCGGGATCGTCGACAGCGAGCTGTAGAAGATCAGCATGTTGTAACCCGTGAACTCCCACGTGTTGATGTTCCCGATCGACGCCAAGAGGACGTTCGGAGCGAACAGATCGATGTTCGTGCCGAAGAAGTCATTGAACGAACCGATCAGACCGTACTTCGCGCCATACACGAAACCCCAGATCAGGGTCGAGACCACCGCGGGGACCGCGTACGGCAGGAACGTCGAGATACGGAAGAACTTCGTGCCATGCAGCTTCATCGAATCGATCGCCAACGCGATCGCGGCCGCCAGGAACAACATGATCGGCACCTGCACCACCGTGAACAACGCCACACGACCCACACTGCTCCAGAACTGACCGTCCTGGAACAAACGCGCGTAGTTCTCCACCCCGACGAACCTCGTACCGCCGATCATCTGCTTCTTGAAGAAACTGATATAGATCGCGTACACGATCGGAATGATGAACACGAACACGAACACCACCGCAAACGGCGCCATGAACTTCCAACCACGCCAATCCGGCTTATGTTTGTTGACCCGGGCGGCCACCGAATGGCCGCCGGTCATGACGGGAACCGATTGT
This sequence comes from Bifidobacterium callitrichos DSM 23973, assembly GCF_000741175.1. Classification (GTDB taxonomy): domain Bacteria; phylum Actinomycetota; class Actinomycetes; order Actinomycetales; family Bifidobacteriaceae; genus Bifidobacterium; species Bifidobacterium callitrichos. The sequence goes on along the minus strand of NZ_JGYS01000007.1, from coordinate 88,863 downwards.
TCGGACATAATGAATCACTTTCTTGACAGTACATACAATTTCAGGCAATTAGAGGAGGCAGAAAAGCCAGACAGCCGGAAGCCCGATCGGGGACCGGAGCGAAACCCGAGTCGGATGCCCGAGGAAGCCAGGAATACCACTGACCTCGACCCTGATTGCTGCGTTATGACACGGTTTCTGCGTTATAAGGGGTACTTTCGGGCCTTTGCGGATATCTATCTCGCTTATGAGGGGTATCCTCACGATGGCATACACAGGTATTCTCGTGATTCAATTACGCCATGAAGCCATTTCCGCGTTCGGATACTACGCGAGGGCACCCCTCATAAGCGAGATAGATGTCCGCAGAACGGCAAAAGTACCCCTTGTAAGCGAGTTATCCGCGGTTTACGAGCAGAACACCCCTCTGACATGAGAAACGCCACCGCGCAAACCCCTTCGCTCGCTCCACGACGGCCTTCAAACGAGGCGGGTGACCGGACATGTTCCAGCCACCCGCTTGCCTCATTTGCGACGAGCCCGCGCAACCGCCTCGCCCGATGTTTCGCCCCAGCTATTCGCTGACGAGCTCCCGAGGCGAGGCACTGGCCAAGCAGGCGACTCGCCTAGGCTCACTTGACGGTGACGGTGTAGCCCTGCTGCTCGCCCTGCTCGGCCAGCTTCTTGCCGTAGTTCTCCAGAGCCTGCTCGAGAGTGATCTCCTTGGTGTAGGCCTTGGAGACCTCGTCGCCGTAGGTGGACTGCGCGTACGGGTTGTACGGCAGGTACTGGAACTTCTCGGTCGGGCGCTGGGCGGCCTCGGCGAGGACCTCGTTGACGTTCTGGCCACCGAAGTAGTCGTTGGTCTTCTTGTTGGCCTCGGTGGTCGGATCGGTGAAGGAATCGGACTGCAGGATCTTCTTCAGGGACGGGAAGGTGCCGGTGTCGGCCATGGTCTGGGCGCCGTCGCCGTGGGTCAGGTACTCGACGAGCTTGTAGGCCGCGGCCTGGTTCTTGGAGAGCTTGACGACCGCGAGCGCGGAGCCGCCGTCCTCGGCGGAGACCTCCTTGCCCTCCTCCCATTGGGGCAGCTGGGCGACGCGCCAGTTGCCGGCCTGATCGGGGGCGCCGGTCATGAGGTTGATCGGCATCCACGCGCCGATGGTGAGCGAGGCGATGGTGCCGTCGTTGAGCTCACGGTTCCAGTCGTCGGACCAGTTCGGGGTCTTGGTGTCGACGAGGTCCTCGTCGATGAGCTTCTGGACGAACTTGATGTAGCGCTGCATGCCCTCGTCCTTGGTCATGTTGATGGTGATGTTCTCGCCATCGACCGTCCACGGCTTGGCGCCGGCCTGCCAGACCTGCGCGGTGAACGGCTGGTAGTCGTTGGAGGTGCCGGCGATGTTGGTGATGTAGGAGCCGGTGGCGCGGATCTTCTTGGCGGCCTCGTAGTAGTCGTCCCACGTCTTGATGGATTCGCCGTCGACGCCGGCCTTGTCGAACACGGCCTTGTTGTAGAAGAACATCTCCGGGCCGGAGTCGATCGGCAGCGCGTACGGCTTGTTGTTGTACTGCAGCTTGTTCCACGGGCCGGCGGCGAAGTCGTCGGAGAGCTTGTCGGCGCCGAACTCCGAGAGGTCGACGAGGCCGTCGGTCACGGCGAACTGGGTGACGGTCGGGTCCTCGAGCATGACGACGTCCGGGGCGCCGTTGCCGGCGGCGATCGCGTTGGAGAGGGCGGTGGAGGTCTTCTCGGCGGTGCCCGTGTTGTTGAACTTGACGGTGATGCCGGGGTTGGCCTTCTCGAAGTCGGCGAGGATCTGCTTCATCGAGTTGCCGGAGTCCCAGCCCCAGAACACGAGCTCGGCCTTGTCGGCGTCGCCCTTGTTCGCGGAGTTGTCGCTGGAGGCGTCCGAACCGCCTCCGCAGGCGGCGAGTCCGACGAGCGTGGCGACCGCGGCACCCGCCGCGACGATCTTCTTCAGGTTGTGCATGATGTTATCTCCTCCTGGACATGCGAGTCGGAGTGCATTCTCCGATTCGTTGCCGTCCTGTTTCCTGTCTGCCGTACTTGATGGTACATCCGTGTACCAAGTACGATTCTTATGATACAGCCGTGTACCAATTTGTCAACGGGCAACCGCGGGACAGCGTGTCGAGCCTGACGGATCAAGCGGACACACAGTGGACGCACAGCGGACGCACAGTGGAATCATCCAGCCAAAAATGCCAGGCATCGGTAATATAGGCCACAATCCCCCATAGCTGCATTTGAGAGGAAGAGCAAATGGCGGGCCTGTTTCAGGCTGTTTCGAAACAGCGGAACCCCTTGGGAACGACGATCCGGACGCAGGGTTCGGGCAAGTACACGTTCGGGCTGGCCCTAAGCGCCGGCCTCGCGGGACTGCTGTACGGATACGACACCGTATCCATCTCCGGCGCGATCAAATTCCTTCGCGCGAAATACAGTCTCGACACCGTGATGGAGGGACTGGTCATCTCCTCCATCATGATCGGCGCGATCATCGGCGCCGCGGCGGCCGGCTTCCTGTCCGACAGGTTCGGCCGCAAGAAGATCCTCATCATCGGAGGTGTGCTCTTCCTCGTCTCCGCCATCTGGAGCGCGCTGACCTTCGGCCCGATCACCCTGATCGCCGCGCGCATCGTCGGCGGATTCGGCATCGGACTGACCGCCGCGCTCGCCGTCACCTACATCACCGAATCGGCGCCAACCAACATCCGCGGACTGCTCTCCTTCTCCTACCAGATGCTCGCCGTGTGCGGCATCTTCCTGACGAACGTCATCAACTACGTCATCGCCTCGTACGGCACGAACCACTGGGACGTCGAGACCGGCTGGCGATGGATGCTCGGACTCGGCGCGATTCCCGCCGTCGCCTTCCTCGCGGCGATGCTGCGAGCGCCCGAAAGCCCGCGATTCCTCATCCAGATCGGCAGGGTCGACGAGGGATTCGAAGTGCTCGAGCACATCCTCGGCACCGAGCGCGCCCGACTGCGCACCGACGACATCAGCGCGTCGGTCAAACTCGAGAACGAGATGTCCAAGGAGTTCCACGACCTGTTCCGCCCGGGTCTGCGCAAGGCGCTCATCATCGGCATCTTCCCGGCCGTATTCAACCAGTTCGTCGGCATGAGCGCGATCTCCTACTACGGACCGGTCATGTTCGCCGACATGGGATTCGGCGGCGACACCGAGTTCCTCGCCTCCGCGAGCGTCGGCGGCATCGAACTCGTGTTCACGGTCGTGGGCATGTACCTGATCGACACGTTCGGGCGCAAACGTCTCATGGCGATCGGCACCGGACTCATGTGCCTGTTCGCCCTGTGCATCTCCGCATCCTACGCGATGGGCAGTTCGCTGCTCACGCTCGTGTTCGTGATGATGTTCGCCGCGTCGTTCGCGTTCTCGATGGGACCGATCCCGTGGATCGTCATCCCCGAGCTCTTCCCGACCTACCTGCGCGGACGCGCCACCGGACTGTGCGTGACCTGTCTGCTGTTCGCCAACTTCGTGATCGCGCAGTTCACGCCGATGATGATCGACGGGCTCGGCGGCGGCATCTCGTTCGCGATCTTCGGCATCCTCGACCTCATCGGACTGGCCGGCATCGTCACCATCGTTCCGGAGACGATGGGACGCACGCTCGAGGAGATCGAGCACCTGTGGCAGCCGAACACCGAACTGGCCGCGGCGAAGTACGCGCTGAGCTCGGCCGACGCGAACATCCGCCACGCCGAGGCGACGATGATGCGCGTCGAGAATGAGCGCCTGCAGGCGATGGGCATCATGGCTGCGGCCGAACGGGCTCGAGTCGCCGCGCAGAAGAAGATCTTCGAGATCGAGGTTGCGGAGCGGTCCAAGGCCGAGCGCCAATCGGCCGAGCGGGTCGCCGAGGAGGCGCGTCAGGCGGCGCATACGCGCGGAGCCGAATCGCTGGATGTATCGCTGGCTGCGCGTGGCGAATCGACCAGAAACGCCGATATCGCCTCGGGGATCAGACGGATGAAGCCCGATGCGGGTCGCTCCGGCAACGCCTACCTGCATGAGTCGCAGCTGCATGGCGAGAGCGAGGAGACGGTCACGTCCCATTCGATCGCGATGGCCGATGGCGGGAATGCCGCCGGGGGTATTGGCGATTCGGGCGAAATCGGCGTTTCGGTCAATTTGGGCGAGCCAAGCGAAGTCGGGATGACCAAATCGCGAACCCCGGACTCCTTGAAGACCACGGGTGCGATCCCCGCGTCAACCGGCGCCACGGACCACGGAACCGATGGGAGCGCCGGCGAACGCGCGGTTTCTCTCGTGGAGAACGGACGCGGCGGTGCCGATCGCGAAGCCGAGGTACGGGAGCAGAGCTTCCGCGAGGATTGGGATCAGGACGATCGCAGTCAGCGCGAGGAACATGAGGACGGCGTCGATGCCGCAATGCATCGGGAGACTCGGATCGAAATCCCCGATGTCGCGCCGGAAGGCATGGGATCGGGCAGATCCGGACGCAGGATCGACAGGGTCGATCCCAGTGACGGCCGCGACACCGGACGTGCCACCGGGCATAATGAGAGCCACGACGGAGGGAATGGAGACGAGCGCCGGGCCGAACGCCGGGAGCCGCGAGTGCTGGAATACGGCGAGGAGATCCCGAACCGTCCCATCACCCCTGACCCTGAACTGTCGCGGGGCGTGCTGCTGCCGCGCGAGGCCGATATCCATCCCGTTGAGGCATCGAATCCGACGGGGGTCTCGGCGAGCGAGGAGGAACGCGAGTCCGCCGCCATCGACCGCGCGCTTGACTCCCTCGACGCCCTGATCAAGGCGTAGGCGTCGGCCCCTTATCCTCTCATCCTCTCATCCTCTCATCGAACGAGACGTGGGTCCCCCCCTACCTCCCCTACCTAACCCCTACCTAACCGACACCTACCTAACCGACACCCACCCAACCGACACAGCCCTCCCCCGGTTCCACCCAGTTCTTCCTAATTCTCCCCGAGTCCCCCTATGCGAGCGTCACTTATTACCGAAATAACCCTTGATCTCGGGAATAAGTGACACTGCCTCGAGCTCAGCGTCACTTATTCCCGAGGAGTGGATTGTTCTCGGGAATTTGTGACGCTGCTTAACGCAGCGAGAGCGTCTGGTCGGCGATGCGCATCGCGGATTCGCGGTGGGAGACGAGAACCACGGCTTTGGCACGGGGGGTCTTGACCGACGACTCCGCGGCAAGGGGTGCCCTAGTGTCCGAGACAGCAGCGGCGCCCGAAACCGCCGTAGCGCTCGGAGTCGTTTGGGGACTGCTCGTGACTTTGCCGCGGGCGAGATCGCGGATCGAACGCAGGATGACGGCCTCGTTGAGGGCGTCAAGGCGACTCGTCGGCTCGTCGAAGAGGACGAGGTCGGCGTCGCGCAGGAACACGCGGGCCAGGCCGATACGCTGGCGCTCGCCTTCGGACAGGCGGTCGCCGAGCTCACCGACGGGGGTGTCGAGGCCCTTGGGCAGCGAATCGATCAGGTCGAGGACGGAGGCCTTGCGGCACGCGTCGCGCAGCAGCTCATCACCCGGACGTACGGAAACGCCACCGGTGTTATTGGTGCCGGTGACCGTCGTCGCGAATGGCGACTCATCACCCGCGCGCACGGGGACATCACCGGAGCGGGAACCGGCGGATCCATCCACAGCGGCGCGAGCTCCCTCCGAGCCGGCGTCACCGGCCCCATTGGCGGAGCGGGGCGAGCTGCCACTCAGCTCCTCCCGAGGGAGAGCCTCCTGCGGGAGGGCGAGGAGGAGATTGTCGCGGATCGTGCCGTCGAACAGGTGCGTCTCCTGACCCATCAGGGCCTGCACGCGGCGGCGGTGATGCGCGTTGACCTGCGGCAACGGGGTGCCGGACATCGTGACCTTGCCGGACTGCGGGTCCCAGTAGCGCATGAGCAGCTTCAGCGTCGTAGACTTGCCGCGGCCGGAGGGCCCCTGGATGCCAAGGATGCCGGTGATCGGAATGTCGAGCGTGAAGTCGTCGAGGACCGGAGCGCCGGCGCGATCATCGGTGCGATCATCGGTCGTGCCCGCGACGGACGCGGAACCGTCCCTACCGCCTCTGGCGCTCGACGGGTAGGCGAAGGTGACGTGGTCGAGTCGCATGCCCTCGTAGTCGGGCGTGTGCTTGCCGGACTCGCGCACCGCGGGCGATTCGTCCATCAGGGCGAACAGACGGCGGGCGGAGGCGAACGTCTGCGTCAGGTTCGCGGGCAGCGCGCTCAGCGCCATCGTCGGACCGAAGGAGCTGGCGAACAGGACGAACGCGACGATGATCGACGGCACCTGCGCAAGGTCGGCGGCGGAGGCGGCGCCGAACGCGGCACGCAGCACGGCCGCGGTCGTCAGGATCAGCACGAGCAGACCGCCGATCGCGGCGAATCGCCCGTTGACGCGGCTCAGATCGGCGTGCTTGCGCCACAGCCGCTTCGTGCGCGCGACGATCGCGGCGACGCGATCCTCGCCGCGGCCGAATCGGATGATCTCGTCCAGACCGCGCATGTCGTCGAGCATCACGTCGTCGAGCGCGGAGGCCTGACGGCGGATCGCCGGGCCGAGGTTGCGCACGCCGGTCGCGAAGAACTTCGGCACGAGCACGCCGATGATCAGGTGCGCGACGATGAGCAGGAGCGCCATCGCCGGGTCGAGCGTGAGCAGCGCGATCGTGTAGGACACGGATGTGACCACGGCGATCGCGACCGGGCTGATCGTGTGCGCGAAGAAGATCTCCAGCAGCTCCACGTCGGTGGTGATCAGGGCGATGAGGTCGCCCTTGCCGTGTCCGGCGAGCTTGGCCGGCGCGAGGCGACGCAGCGCGGCGAACGCCTTCGAGCGGAACAGGGCGAGCAGGTGGAACGCGACGTTGTGGTTGAGGTACTGCTCGACGTAGCGCATGATGCCGCGCAGGAGCGCGCAGACGATCATCGCGATGACGGCGGGCTTGACATCCATCCCCCACACCGGGTGTCCGGCGAGCGCGAACGCGGCGATCATGCCGAAGACCGGCAGGAAGGTGGCGGACAGGTGGCCGATCGCGCCGGTGACGGAGGCGGCGGTCATGAGGCCTGCGAGGGGTTTCGCCTCGTTCAGGAGTCGGGCGATGACCTGTTGCGTGGTCATCGATTCGGCCGGAGCGGTCGGTCGCGGCTTGAGGATTCGGAAGTCGGACTGACGGGTTGCGACGGTGGAGGTGGCATCGGCGGTGGCGGCGGCGGTGGCATCGGCATCAACACCAGCGCCATCGGCGGAATGGGCCGTCCCGGAGGCGGCCTTGTGCTCCTCGATGCGATGGGCGCGCTCCTTGCGACGCTTGGCGACGCCTTCGCCGTCGTAGGAGGGCGGGATGTTTGCGGCGGGCTCGGTCCTGACGGCTTCGGCAAGCTCGGCTTCGCCGACGATCTCTCCCCCGGTCAGCTCCGCTGACGGCTCTTTCGTCACAGGGGGTCGGAAGGCGCCCTCGTCGGTGTCCGTACCGAGGGATTCGATGTCGGCCTGCGTGTGGAAGAGTTCGGCGTAACGACCGCCGGCGACGAGCAGGTCGATGTGGTCGCCGGTCTCGACGGTCTCGCCGTGGTCGAAGACGACGATGCTGTCGGCGCGCACGGCGTTGGCCATGCGATGCGTGATCATGATGACCGTCTTGCCGTGGGTGGCGGCGAGTTCGCGGATCGTGGCGAGGATGAGCTCCTCGCTTTCGACGTCGACGCTGCTGGTCGCCTCGTCGAAGACGACGATCGGCGCGTCGTGCAGGAGCGCGCGGGCGATGGCGATGCGCTGGCGCTGGCCGCCGGAGAGGTTCGCGGCGTCCTGTTCGATGGTCATGTCGAGGCCGTCGGCCTGTGAGCGCACGAAGTCGGCGATGCGTGCCTGTTCGAGCGCCTGCCAGAGGCGGGATTCGACGGCGTTCGCTTCGGTGCCGGTCGATTCGCCCGCGGGCAGGGCCATCGTGAGGTTGTCGCGCAGGGTGCCGGCGAAGAGGTGACTGTGCGCGCCGATCAGCGTGACCGCGCGGGAGAGCGATTCGGCGTCGAGGTGCGAGATCTCGGCGCCGGTTCCGGCGGCGGCCGCGCCGATCGTCAGGGAGCCGGAGTAGCCGGTGATCGTGCCGGCGAGGAGCGCGGCGGCGGTCGACTTGCCGGAGCCGGACAGGCCGACGATCGCGGTGACCTGGCCGGGACGCGCGGTGAAGGTCACGTCGCGCAGGGCGGGCGCCGGGGACGGGGACGGGGAGTCGGATGCACCGGAGGAATCACCCGCATCATAGGAGAAGCCGACGCGGTCGAATCGGACGGTCAAGTCCGTGGCGTCGGCGGGCAGAGATTCGTCGCCGCGCGGCGGTTCGGGCGCGTCAAGGAGCGCGAAGATGCGTTTGGTGGAGGTCATGCCGTTCATCGCGACGTGGAAGTACGAGCCGAGCTGTCGTAGCGGGATGAAGAAGTCGGCGGACAGCAGGGCGATGAACAGCAGTCCGGACAGCGTGATCGGGCCGCCGATCGTGAACGGGAACACGTAGGACAGCGCGTAGCCGACGTACGCGAGCGGGCCGGGCAGGCTGCCGGCCCAGGAAACGAGCGAGACGCCGGCGGCGGCACCGGCGGCGCCCGCCCCCGAGCCGAGCCCGGAGGCGTACTGCCACAGGGCCATGCCGATGCCGGCCGCGGTGCCGCCGTACGCGACGATGTCCATCGCGGACAGGGATCGCAGCTGGATCTGCAGCACGCGCATCGTCATGACGCGGAAGTTCTCGGCCTTCTCGTCCATCTCGCGGGCGGCGCGCTCGTCGGCGTCGAACGCCTTGAGGGTCTCGAGACCCTGCAGGTCGTCGAGGAAGGCGGCGCCCATGTCGGTGTATCGACCCCAGTACTTCTTGAACACGCGGGCGGCGCTCATCGCGACCATGCCGACGATCACGACGATGAGCGGCGCGCATATCAGCAGCGTGAGCGAGGTCGGCAGATTGATCGGGGCGATCACGAGGAACAGGGTGATCGGCGCGATCACCGCGTAGAACAGCTGCGGCAGGAACAGTTCGAAGAACGTCTGGATCTGTTCGATGCCCTCGCCGGCCGACTGGACGATGTCGGCGGTCTTCACGCGCGTGCGGTAGGACGGGCCAAGCGCGAGCATCTTGCGGTAGAGCTTCTCGCGCAGGGCGAGTTTGACGCGTTCGGAGGCTTCGGTGCCGAGTCGCGCGGCGAGCGTGGTCATCCAGAATCGGATGATCGCGCACACGGCGATCATCGCGAGGTAGAAGATGAGGTCGCCGACCATCGGGGCGGATCCGGCCAGTCCCGGCGCGATGGCGTTGCCGAGCAGGGCGACGAGGGCGATCATGAAGCCGATGTTGGCCAGAAGCGCCACCCACAGGCACGCGATCTTGCCCGCCACGAGCCGGCCGATGCCGGGGGCCAGCTGGAACAGTCGCTTATCGAACATTTTTCTTCCCTTCGCGTGTCAAATCCTTCCCACCGTACCGAAAAGCGGGCTTACACGCCAGAGCCGCTTGCAGCGAATCGTTCTCAATAAGGAAAGTGTGAGCCCATCGCACATTCCCGCACAATCGCACATCGCCCGAAATCATTGCGATTCCGCTGTTTTGGCATCCCAAATGTGCGATTGACGACGTGTCAAGGCTCACACTTTCCTTATTGAGAACGATTCGCTGCAAGCCCTATAGCGCAACCTCACGGGCGGCGGCGAGGAGGTCGCCGGAATAGCCGGCCAAAGGCGCGTGGAAGAAGAGGTCGGCGGGGCCGTCGGCGACGATCTGGCCATGGCGCATGACCGCGACCTCGTCGCACACCGCGTTGACGACGCCGAGATCGTGGGTGATGAGCAGCAGCGCAAGGCCCTGCTCGCGGCGAAGTCGGACGAGCAGGTCGAGGATGCCGCGCTGGACGGTCACGTCGAGCGCGCTGGTCGGCTCGTCGGCGACGAGCACGTCCGGCTCGACCGCGAGCGCCCGGGCGATGGCGATGCGCTGGCGCTGTCCGCCGGAGAACGCGCGGGGGCGGCGGGCGAGGATGTCGTCCTCCTCCCCCAGCCCGACCATGGCGAGAAGCCGGCGACATCGCGCGTCGACGACGTCGCGCGGGGGATGCGGGCCCAGCATCCCGTGCAGGATCATGCCTTCGGCGAGGATGCGTCGGATGGTGTGACTCGGGTTGAGCGAGGAGTCGGGGTTCTGGAAGACCATCTGGATGCGCCGGCGCTGCTCGCGCGTGCGACGGATCGGCGCGAGTTCGCGTCCGTCGAGCAGGGAGCGGCCGGCGGCGGGTGCGATGAGCCCGGCGGCGACGCGCGCGAGGGTCGACTTGCCGGCGCCCGATTCGCCGACGACGCCGAGCGCGCCGCCTTGCTTCAGGGCGATCGAGACGTCGTCGACGGCGGCGAACCCGCCGTATGCGACGGTGAACCCGCCGTATGCGACGGTGATGTGGCGCAGTTCCAGAAGCGCTCCGGAGGTCTGACCGCCGGACGCGGCGGGGACGGCGGGGATTGTGTGGTGACTCATCGCGGCTCCTTGCCTTTCCCGGCGGTCGATCCCGTCTCCTCCTCGGCCGCCCCGGTCGGCTTCGCCGACGGATCGGCGGGGATCGGCAGGATCGCGTCGATGAGGCGTTTCGTGTAGTCGTCCTGCGGGTCGGCGAGGATGCGCGCGGTCGGTCCGGTTTCGACGACATGGCCGTCGTGCATGACGATGAGCCGGTCGCACAGGTGCGCGGCGACGCCGAGATTGTGGGTGACGAACAGCATGGTCAATCCCAGTTCGCTGCGAAGGCGTGCGAGCAGGTCGAGGATCTGGCGTTGAACGGTCACGTCGAGCGCGGTGGTCGGCTCGTCGCACAGGAGGACGTCCGGCTGCACGGCGAGCGCGATCGCGATGCCGACGCGCTGGCATTGCCCGCCGGAGAGCTGGCCGGGATACCGGTCGTGCTCGCGCAGCGATTCGGGCAGTCCCAGCGAGATCAGCAGGTCGGCGGCGCGACGACGTGATTCCCGGCGAGCGTTCGGGGAGAATCGGCGGGCGAGTCGGCCGGCATGGCCGGAATCCCCCTGCTCATGGCAGCGCATGACCTCGGCGACCTGTGCGACGACGCCGCACAGCGGATCGAGGGAGGCGACCGGATCCTGGAAGATCATCGCGAGCCGCGGGCGGGCGGACGGCGCAGCTACGGCCGCAGGGTCGGCGATGCGGACGCCTTCGGGCATGAGGCCCATGATCGCGCGCAGGGTCAGGCTCTTGCCCGAGCCGGATTCGCCGACGATGCCGACGGCTTCGCCGCGTGCGACGTCGAACGAAACGCCGTCGACGAGCGGCCTGCCGTCGGCCGTCGCCACGACGCGCAGGTCGCGTACGGCGATCAGGTTGTCGTCACCGCTCATGCGTTCGCTCATGCGTTCCTCCTCATGTCGTTGAGCCCGTCGCCGATCAGGGCGAGGGCGATGCCGACGAGCACGACCGCGCACCCGGGCAGGGTCGACACCCACCAGCGGGTCGACAGGAACGACTGGCCGTCGGCGATCATCGTGCCCCAGTCGGGCGTGGGCGGGGCGATGCCGAGCCCGAGATAGCCGAGCGTGACGATCGCGACGAGCAGGGCGACCATGTCGCTCACCAGCACGGTCACGGCCTGGGACAAGACGTTCGGCAGCATCTGCCGCACGAGGATCGACAGGTCGGAAAAGCCCATCACGCGCGCGGACTCGACCCATTCGGCGCTCGCGAGCGAGGCGGTCGCGCCGGTGACGGTGCGCGCGAAGATGATCCATCCCATGATCAGGAACGTCAAAAAGATGCCTTTGACGCCGGTGCCGGTCACGAACGCGACGACCGCGACGAGCAGATAGAACGGGAACGCGATCAGCGCGTCGGACAGGAGGGTGATCACGCGGCGCGGCCATCCGCCGTAGAATCCGGCGACGAGCCCGGCGGCGGTGCCGATGACGAACGGCGCGGCCTCGACGCCGATCATGAGCGCCAGGTCGATGCGTCCGGCGGCGGCCACGCGCGTGAGGATGTCGCGCCCCAGCTGGTCGGTGCCGAACGGGTGGGCGAGGCTCGGCGGCTGAAGCATCGCGGCGATGTCCTCGGCGATCGGGTCGTAGGGCGAGAGGAACGGGATGACGATGACGGCGAGCGCGATCAGGGCGATCAGGACGAGGCCCGCGACGAGGGTGGGGGCAAGGGTGCGTTTCATCGTCATCTGCCCTCCCGCACGCGGTAGTCGACGAGGCCGGTGGCGATGCGGACCAGAGTGGAGACGATGACGACGCCGAGCGCGCAGTACATGGCGATCGCCTGGATGAGGGGGAAGTCGCGTGCGGTGATCGCGGAGAACAGGAGCGTGCCGACGCCGCGCAGGCCGAAGACCTGTTCGACGACGAGCGTGCCGCCGATGAGGAACGAGATCTTCATGCCGTACAGTTCGAGCGCCGGCATGAGGGAGTTGCGCAGCACGTGGCGGCGGATCGCGCGTTCGGGCAGTCCGGCGGCGCGCAGGGTGGTGACGAAGTCGGCGCCGAGCACGTCGAGGATGCGCGTGCGCAGGGATCTGACGATGAACGGGGTCTGGGCGAGCGCGATCGTGAGCGAGGGCAGCGCCATCGAATAGAGCATGCCGTCGATGCCCGGCTGCGTGCCGCCGACGGGGAAGATCTTGAGCGTGACCGCGAAGAGCAGCACGAACACGAGTCCGACCCAGAATTCGGGCATGCCGAGGGTGATGGTGGGGACCACGCGCACGAGCTGGTCGATCCACGTGCCCTTGTGCAGTGCGGCGGTCATCGCCAGCGGCAGGGAGATCGCGACGACGAGCACGGCCGAGCAGCCGACGAGCCACAGGGAGACGGGCAGCCGGTCGAGCACGAGCGCGCGCGAGGAGGCGTGGTAGGCGATCGACTCGCCGGTGTCGCCCGTGGTGACAATCGTCAGGATGAATGACGTGAACTGACGCCACAGCGGCTGGTCGAGGCCGAGTCGGCGGTGCATGTCGGCGATCTGCTCGGGACGGGCCTTGAGTCCCAGCACCATCTGCGCCGGATCGCCGGGCACGATGCGCACGATGAGGAACACGCCGACGGCGACGAGCGCGATCACGAGCAGCGCGTGCAGGACGACGCCGCCCAGCCAGCGGCCCCAACGTGCCCATCGCGCCCATTGGGTCCATCGCACCCACTGGGCGACGGGTGGTGTTTCACGGCGGGATTGGGTCATGTGGGCCATTGTAGGACTCCCGGCGCGGGGATAATCGCGCATCATCCACGCATCGGCGTGCGCGGGTAGGCTGGCGTGCGCGGGTAGGCTGGCGTGCGCAAGAGGGATGGCACGTAAGGAAACCGTAAGGAACTCGCGGATGCAATGCCTACACGCCGTATGTGTTCCGTTAGTACCGAATGCCCCCCGCACACGCAGTCAATAGCATTCAAAGAGGTGGTCTGTCTCACAATTGCGAAAGATTGTGAACAGTTCCTGGCCCCTTCCGACGAGGGGGCTGTCAGCGAAGCTGACTGGGAGAGAAACAAGACATACCCGCCCAATTCAATTCGATGAGCCACTAGGTCCATGCCCGTATGGGGCCCACTCGGGGATGGCGACGGCACGGTCACGTGCGGGACGGCCCCGAGAAGGAGCACATGGCACGATGGCGAACGCGATACTCGTCACGGAGATCCTCTTCGCAATACTGATCTCCTCGTTCCTCAGCCGGTTCCTGCCCAAGATATCGACCCCTCTCATCCAGATCGCCTTCGGCATCGTCTGGTACTTCACGCCGTCGCTGCAGAACATCCAGTTCGAGCCGGACATGTTCATGCTGCTGTTCATCGTGCCGCTGTTCTACCTTGAGGCGCGCAACATCGACCGCAACGCCCTGGGCAAGGACCTCAACCTGTCGATGTCGCTGGCCGTGGGCCTCGTGCTGGTGACGATGGCGTTGAGCGGCGTCGCCCTGCACGCCATCTGGCCTGCGATCCCGATGATGGCGGCCGTCGCGATGGGCGCGGTCATCAGCCCGACCGACGCGGTGTCGGTCGCACAGCTCGGCGGCGTCGTCAAGCTCACCCCACGCCAGCAGTCGGTGCTCCAGAGCGAAAGCCTGCTCAACGATCCGGTCAGCCTCGTCGGCTTCCAGACGATGCTCGTCGCGCTCGCCACCGGCAAGTTCTCGCCGGTCGGCTTCGGCTGGCAGGTGCTCATGAGCTTCGTGCTCGGCACGCTGATCGGCGCCGTGGTCGGCTGGCTGTTCGACCGCATGGTCCTGACCCTGCGCCGGCACAATCTCGAGGACGTCACCACGCGCATGCTCATGGAGTGCTTCCTGCCGTTCGGCGTGTACCTGATCTCCGAGCACGTCGGCATCTCCGGACTGCTGGCCGTGGTGGCGTGCGGCGTGGTGATCACGTTCCCGCGCACCGGCGTCGGCGGCGACGTGGCGCGCGTCAACCTCGTGTCGAACTCGGTGTGGCATTTCGTCGACTTCACGCTCAACGGCGTCGTGTTCGTGCTGCTCGGCATCGAACTGCCGATCGCGATGCGCACGATCTGGGATGATCCACGCGTGAACCTGTGGGTGGTGATCGGACTGGTCCTGCTGCTGACCGTCCTCACCCTGCTGCTGCGTTTCGCATGGTGCGTGGCGACCCTGCGCTGGGCGAAGGACCTCGTCACCGGCCTGCGCCGCAAGATGACGCCGGAACGCTGGCATTCGGCCGTGGTGATGACCTTCGGCGGCCCGAAGGGCGCGATCTCGCTGGCCATGGCGTTCTCGCTGCCGTATTCGATCGACGACGGCGCGTCGGTGCCGGTGCGCAACATCATCCTGTTCATCGTCTCCGGCTACATCGTCCTGTCGATCCTCATCTCGAACATCATGCTGCCGCTGCTCTCCCCCAAGCCCGAGGACACGTCGAAGGAGGAGTGGGCCAAGCGCGACATCGAGATGCTGCGACGCACGATCGCGAAGATCGTCGACGCGGAGACGCCCGAAACGCACTCGGCGGTCACGCGCGTGCTCAAGAGCTACAACGACCGCATCGAACGAGTCGAGATGAACATCCCGTCGTCCTCACCGCGGGAGGCCAACGAACTGCGCGTACGGACGCTGGAATGGGAGCGCGACTGGCTGCGCAACGCGATCAAGGCGCGGCAGGGCGTGGTCGACCCGGACGAGGAGACACGCACGCAGCTGGAGGGCGCGAAATACCTGCTCGAACACATCGAGGGGGTGCTGGAGCGGCTCGAGCCCGGCGACGCGGGGCACGGGCACGGCCTGTCGTTCCGCCTCGCGAAGCTGCGCCGCCGGTTCATGCCGGTCATCCGCCGCTACTGGGAGGGCGTGGCGCAGCGCACGCCGGGACTTGAGGCCGAACGCACGCGCGCGATCCGCGCCGTGCAGGTGCCGCTGTACAACGACATCATGGAGAAGCTGCAGGACCTGCTCCTCGACCACGTCTACGACGCCGAACTGGTCGCCGAACTGCTCATCGAATACCGCAAGGGTCTCAACCAGATCCTGGACACGTCCATGACGGCGATCCCGATCACGGACGAATCGAAGGTCGAGGCGGTGCGCGCCGACGCGATGCGCATGGAGCTCGACACGATCCGCGAGATGCTCGAGAACCAGGAGATCACCCGCGAGGACGCGCGCCTCATGCGCGCCAACGTCCACCTGATGCAGGCCGAGACCGTGATGGCGCAGTAGCGTCTGCGGCCGCACGACATCGACGAAGGCCCGCCTCCCGGGAATGAGCCGGAAGGCGGGCCTTCGAAGCGGGTCTGAGGATCCGATCAGCCGATCAGCCGATCTTCACGTCCTGGAATCGCACGGAATCGTTCGGCAGAACCTCGAGACCGCTCACGTTCTTGCGCACGGCCTTGACGATGTCCGGCGAGTACAGCGGGATGTACGGCACCTCGTCGGCCAGCGTCTGCTGGATCTTCTTGTACAGGCCGGCGCGCTCGCTGCCATCGGGCGTGACCTGCGCCTGCTTGAGCTCCTTGGTGACCTCGTCGTTGCTGTAGCTGGTCCAGTAGGACTTGCTGAAGCCGTCCGGGTCGGCCTGGAAGTCGATGATCGAATCGGCGTCCGGGTAGTCGGCCTGCGCGGAGTTGATCATGATCTGGTAGTCGTACGCCTTGAAGCGGGAGCGGAAGGTCGCGATGTCGACCGAGTCGATGTCGAGCTTGACGCCGATCTTCGCGGCCGCCGACTGCAGCAGCTGCACGGCCTGCGAGTATGCGTTGTTGCCGGAGGCGAGCAGGATCTTCGCGCTGAAGCCCTGCGGGAACTTCGATTCGGCGAGTTCGGCCTTGGCCTTGTCGAGGTCGTTGTCGACCGGCTTGATCGAGTCCTGCGTGCTGTATTCGATGGCCTTCGGCAGGACGGTCTTCGCGGCCGTGGCGTGGCCGAAGCTCACGGCCTTGGTGACGTCCTCGCGGCTCAGGGCGTAGGCGAGCGCGCGGCGCACGTGCACGTCGGCGAAATGCTCGTCCTTGGTGTTGAAGAAGAACGTGTGGGTGACCCAGCTGCCCGCGGTCTCCACCTTGGTGTCGGCGCCGTTCTCGAGCTCGTCGAGGTTCTCGAGCGCAGGGCTTTCGATGCCGTCGACCTCGCCGGTCTTGAGCTGGTTGACGGCCTGCGTGCCGTCCTCGACGACCTTGTAGACGAGCTTGTCGATGCCCGGCTTGCCTTCCTGCCAGTAGTGCTTGTTCTTCGTGAACGTGAGGTCGCCGGACTTGTCCCAATCGGAGACGACGAACGGACCGGTGCCGACCGGGTTCTTGAAGAAGTCGTCCTCGGACTTGCCGCCGAAGTCCTTCGGCACGATGCCGTTGGAGAAGTTGGCGAGTTCGGCGAGCAACGGGGTGTACGGGCTGTTGAGCTTGATCTCGACGGTGTGATCGTCCGGCGCGTCGACGGAGGCGATGTCGGCGGTCAGCGGCAGGGCGGCGTCCTTCTCGGCCTGATGCTGCTTGATCGAGAAGACGGCGTCGGCGGCGGTCACGTCGGAGCCGTCGGAGAACTTGAGGCCGTCGCGCAGCGTGAACGTGTAGGTCAGGCCGTCGTCGGAGATCTTGTGCGACTCGGCGAGCCAGTCGATGATCTTGCCGTCCTTGTCGAAGCTGACGAGCGGCTCGAACACCTTGTCGATGGCGAACGCGTTGTTCGCGGTGATCTCGGTCCACAGGTTGAGCGAGGTCACGGAGGCGGCGCGCGCGTAGGTGAACGTGGTCTGGGCGCTTGCGTTGGAGCCGGACGCGTTCGCGTCCGCGTCGCTGGATGCGGTGGTGCCGCCGGTCTGCGAGCAGGCTGCGAGCGAGAGCGCGAGCACCGCGGCGAGTCCGGCCGCGAGCGCGCTTCTCAGTCCCTTGTTCTTCTTCGTTCTCATGATTCTTGGATTCTTCCTCTGCTTGATGCTGTTTGGTTGCGCGCAGGTCGGGCATGCGGCGCATGGCACATGACCCATGGCACATGACCCGGAGCGCGCAGCAGTCATGCGCAATAGTAAACGCCTATCATGCCGCGGTGCAATCGCGACGCGATAGGCGTTCCTTCTAGCGGGCTATAGCCCGGTTTCGCATCCGTTCCCACCTATGTATCGAACATCCGGTTTCCGGACGCGAAGGCTAGCGGGCCTTCTGGGCGGCGACGAGCGCCTCGGCGGCGGCCTTGGTCGCGATCGCGCGCTCCTTGGCGCGGCGGGCGCGGGCGAGTTCGGCTTCTGCGGCTTTGATATCGGCCTCGGCCTGCTTCAGATCGGCGGTGGCGCGCACGACCTCCACCTGCGCGTTGGACTGCTCGCCCTTCGGCTTCCACAGCTCGGCGATCTCCTCGAGCGTCTTGTCCTTCGTCTCGGGCACGAACGTGACGACGCCAAGGAAGCACAGAAGGTTGGTGCAGGCGAACACGAGGAACGTGCCCATGCCGCCGATCGAGTTGATGAGCATCGGGGTGAACTGACCGATCGCCCAGTTGGTGGCCCACAGGAACACGGTGCAGATGCCGGTGGCGCGGCCGCGCAGGTAGGTCGGGAACAGCTCCGGGATCATGATCCACGGGATCGGGCCCATCGAGAACGCGAACGCGGAGGTGAAGCACATCACGAAGATGAGCATGAGCAGCTGGTAGTTGTTCGCGTACGAGAACGAGATGCCGAGCGCGAACAGAACCATGAGGCCCGAGCCGACGGCCATGAGCTTCTTACGGCCGGCGGTGTCGATCAGGTACATGCCGACGACGGTGAACACGAGCTCGATGCCGCCGACGAGCGAGGAGGCGAGGAACTCGGTGTTGCCGCCGAAGCCCATGTGGCTGAACATGACCGGGCCGTAGTAGGAGATCGCGTTCATGCCGATCGCCTGGTTGAAGATGGCCAGGAAGATGCCGATGAGCAGGGCCTTGCGCAGACCGGGCTTGAACAGGTCGGAGAAGCTCGCGTTGGCCTTCTTCTCCTCGGCGATCTGCAGCTGGATCTCCTCGACGTCGCGACGTGCCTTGTCGGAGCCGCTGATGCGCTCGAGGACCTTGTAGCCCTCCTCGACACGTCCGGCCTGCACGAGGAATCGCGGCGACTCCGGGGACAGCCACAGGGCGGCGACGAAGATCGCGGCCGGGATCGCGCCGATGCCGAGCATCCAGCGCCAGCCGGAGGCGACTCCCCACTCGTGGGAGCCGGAGGAGGCGATGAAGTAGTTGATGACGTTGGTCAGGAAGATGCCAGAGATGGTCAGCAGCTGGTAGGCGGAGGTCAGCGCGCCGCGGATGTTGGTCGGCGCGGATTCGGTGATGTACGTGACGGCGAGCGCCGCGGCCAGACCGATGCCGACACCGCCGATGATGCGGGCGAGGATCAGCGTGAACGGACTGAACGTGAACGCGCTCCACAGGGCGGCGACGAAGAAGAACGCACCGCCGAACATGAGGATCTTGCGACGGCCGTACTTGTCGGACAGGAATCCGGAGAAGCCTGCCCCGATCACGCCGCCGATCATGATGGAGCTGATGACGAGGCCCTGCAGCGCGGGGCTGAGCGCGTACTTCTCCTGCAGGAAGTCGATCGCGCCCGAAATGGATACGGTGTCGTATCCGTAGAGCAGACCGGCGAGGCCTGCGCTCAGTGCGAGGCCAACGATGTATCGGCCGGAACCGCGGCGCTGATGGTCGTCGGCTTCCTCCACCGGGGTGACCGATGCGACTTCGGTCACCGCATCTTCCTGTGCAGCTTTCGATACTGCCTTGTTCATGGCAACGTCCTTACGTACTACTTGGTTCTTCCTCTGCTTGCTGTGCGACTGTAAGCGCTTTCCCTGCGTGGCCGTTTCTTCAAGTCTTCAAGCAAACTCGAGGTCGTTAACGCTAACATACAATCGCCGAAATGACATGATAGTATGCGGTCCGCCATTCACAGGCCCAAAAGAGACCTCTTGAACAAACTGTTGCCAAACTGTTATACGAGGGGAACATGCGGACTGACGCCCGGGACCCACGGACCCCGCAGGCCACGAGCCCATGCTCGCACGAGCATCGCATTCCCGATCCGATCCGCCGGCCCCGGCTTGAATCGGCCCGCCGATCGGACGGCGGCACAATCGCACGCCGCCGGCCCCGGCTGGACCCGCACAGTTGTGGCTTCGCACAAAAGCGGCATCGCATGTTGTGGCATTGCGCACAATACGGCGCAACCTACGGGCGCGTAACCTCGTTGACAACATGGCGGGGAGCGTCAACGCGCATGATGACGTACGGCGACGCGCGGCAGGCCCTCCCCGCCGCCGAAACGTACGTACGTAAGGAACGTGGAATGCTCACCGAATACACCACCCCCGGCTCGTCGATCGAGCTCAAGGACGACCAGACCATCTACTCCCTACTCACCGCGCGACTCGAGCGCACCGGCGAGGACACGGTCATCGCCGAGAAGAAGCTCGGCCCCGGCCGCTGGCAGAACGTCACCACCGGCGAGTTCCACCGCATGGTCGTCTCCGCGGCGCGCGGCCTGATCGCCCTGGGCATCGGCAAGGGCGATGCCGTGACGATCTTCTCCTCGACCCGCCTCGAATGGGGCGTGCTCGACTTCGCGATCGCCGCGATCGGGGCGGTCAGCGTGCCGATCTACGACACCGACTCCGCCGCACAGGCCGAACGCATCATGAACGACTCCGATGTGAAGCTCGCCTTCGCCGACGACCGCGAGCGCTTCGATCGTCTCGACTCGGTCAAGGACCACTGCCCGGCCCTGAAGCAGATCCTCATGATCGAGGGCAACGCGCTGGGCGCGCTGGAGGGTCTCGGCGTCACCGTGTCGGACGAGGAGCTGGACGAGCGCGTCAAGTCGGTCGGGATCGACGACCTCGCGACGATCGTCTACACGTCCGGTTCGACGGGCGCGCCGAAGGGCGTGGAACTCACGCACCGCAACTTCGTGTCGATCACGCTCGCCGCAAGCGAGGCGCTGCACGAGATGATCCTCGACGATCATCCGCGACTGCTGCTGTTCCTACCGCTGGCCCACTGCTTCGCCCGATTCATCCAGTACGCGTCGATCGCCTCCGACGACGGCGTGGTCGGCTACCTGCCGGACACGAAGTCGCTGCTGCCGGATCTGCGCTCGTTCGAGCCGACGTATCTACTGGGCGTGCCACGCGTGTTCGAGAAGGTGTACAACGCGGCCTCGCACAAGGCGGGCGCCGGCTGGAAGGGTCGCCTGTTCCTCAAGGCGGCGGACGCGGCGATCGCGTGGAGCCGCGAGGAGCAGGCGGGCGAGAAGCACACGCTGCGCGAGATCGCCGACCACGCCCGCTACGAGGCGCTCGTCTACCGCACAGTGCGCGGCGCGCTGGGCCCGAAGATCAAGTACGTGGCGTGCGGCGGCGCGCCGCTTTCGCTCGACCTCGCGCATTTCTACAACGGCATCGGCCTGCCGATGATCCAGGGCTACGGCATGACCGAGACGGCCGCGCCGTTCGCCGCCACGCGTGTAAGCGACAACGTGATCGGCACGGTCGGCCAGCCCGCGCCCGGCTCCTCGGTGCGCATCGCCGAGGACGGCGAGCTGCAGGTCAAGGGACCGAACGTGTTCCGCGGCTACCACAACCTGCCCGACAAGACCGCCGAGGCGTTCACCGCCGACGGATGGCTCAAGACCGGCGACCTCGCGTCGATCGACGACGAGGGTCGCATCGCGATCACCGGCCGCAAGAAGGACATCATCATCACGGCCGGCGGCAAGAACGTCTCCCCAATCCCACTGGAGGAGGAGATCGCCAAGTGCCCGATCGTCGAGCATGCGGTGGTGGTCGGCGACCAGCGCCCGTTCATCGGCGCGCTGGTGACGCTCGACCCGGAGGCGCTGGCCCTGTGGCTGCCCGCCCACGGCCTGTCGATCGACACGCCGATCGACCGCCTCGCGACCAACGCCGCCGTCCACGACGAGATCCAGCGTTACGTCGACAAGGCCAACGCGACGGTCTCGCGCGCCGAGTCCGTGCGCAAGTTCGTGGTCCTCGACACGCAGCTGACGCAGGAGAACAAGTGCCTGACCCCCTCGCTCAAGGTGGTGCGCCCGGCCGTCAACCGCGTCTTCGCCGACGTCATCGAACACGACCTCTACGCCGGCAAGCGCTGAGCGCGCCGGAGCACAGCAATAGCCGCACGGATAGGGGTGAGACAACGCAACGATGCCCCGCCCCTATCACATAACCTCGGATCAGCCTGCGGAGTAGAACACCTCGTCGTACGGCATGATCACCTTCGATCGCCCGCCGGAGGCATTGCCGACCTCCTTGCCGCCGCGGGCGGCACCGGCCGCGTCCTCCTCAGGCACGGGCGGGCGATGCTTCAACACATATGTCCCGTCGAACGAATCCTCGCGGGCGATGCTGCGCGCGAACCGCTTGTCGGCGGTGACGACGTCACCGGAACGCCACCACCATTCGCGGATCTGCCCCTTGCCGTCATGGTGGATGACGACATGCCGGGAGCTATTGGGACTCTCGGCCCACGTCGCGTCGATGTTGGGATCGAACCACAGGACCCGCACCGATACGCCCGTGGAATCGACGTTCCCCGCATCAGCGCCATCCTGCGCTGAACGATACGGTCCGACGCCCTCGACATACAGGCGCAGAATGGATTCGCGGCCGGCTCGCACATCCGCGACAAACTTGGAGATCCGCTCATCCTCGGGCCCGCCGAGAACATACCATGGATACGACGAGTCCTCCCCCGGATCGGCGGAGTATGCACGCCAGCCGTATTCGGCCCGACCGCCATACACGTACCCTCTGTCCTTCAGCTGGCTGACGGTGACGGATTGGTCGAGCGCGGACAGTTCATCGTAGATCCGCTGCGAGGTCATACGCGTTGCGCGCTGCCAGACGAACGCGCCGGTGACAATCACCGCGAACGTGAGGAACGCGGCGAGCAGCCACCACCATGTGGGCCGCGCAGACAGCCGATCCGTCATCCTTCCCGTCATAACGTCCTTGTTCATCACGACCTCCTTTCGTGTGATCTTTCGTAAGGACCAGATCCCTACACCGATGATTCAAGCCTATGCGTTCCCGGCCGCCGCCGGACAGCAGACGACATGCACCGAATGACATGGGCTATCGGGCGGCGTGTCACCGGCCGTAGACTTGGGTCATGGATCGAAGCAGCGCATCTCACGGCAAGGGACGACAACGAATCGTCATCGCCATCGTCGACAACGATCGTATGGCGCTGATGGCACTGTCCGCGTTGCTCACACGCGAAGGATTCACGATCCGTTGGACCGCGCAGCTGGGCGCGGCCGCGATCCAACGCTGCATCCGCGCCGATGATCGTCCCGACGTGCTGCTCGTCGACATGGCGCTCGCCGACATGACCGGCGTGGACGTGTGCCGCACCGTACGCCGCTGGACGCCGTCCATGACGATGATCGGCGTGACCGCCTACGATCCGGATGTGTATTGTGACGCCGCGATGGCCGCCGGTGCACGGCAGGTCATCAGCAAGGACGACATAGCCGGCATCGCGCGAGCCATTCGCGATGCGGCACCCGCAGGAGACCCTCGCCCATTCACCGATGCGGATGCCGTCGTCGGCATCACTATTCCATCAGAACCGTCTGATCCCGAGCCGGAACCTGAACGGTCGTTCGCGTTGTCGCGCCAGCAGACCGACATCATGCGACTGTATGCGGACGGGCATTCCACCGAGCAGGTCGCGGACGCGCTCGGCATCTCCAAGGGCACGGTCTTCGCGCAGGTCGCACGCGTCCGCGAGAAGCTGCATGCGCGCGATCGCAACGAGGCGGTGGCACTGTGCCGTCGATACTTGAGAATGTGAGGGCGGTGATCATGCGGAGGCAATCATCACGGATATCCTCATCGGAATCGTCGTCCCGACCTGATCGCGATCATCACGCACGACAATCCGTCAACGAGCAATCCGTATCGGTCGATTCCTCTCTGGCCGTCATGCCGCTCGGGGCATTGCTCGCGGACTGGCGTACGCGGGTGCTGCTCGCCTGTTCGTCGCTGCCGGTAGCGGTCGAAACGACGTATCTGATGATGCGGGGCGAAGCCGGGAACGGGGACGCGGCCGTCGCGTTCGCTCTGCTAACGGTCACGGCATGTCTGCTGATGGCGTTGACGCCGCGACTCGGCGGGTGGGCGATCGTCGTGTTGTGGACCGCCCGATGCGTCATGCCTCAGGCTGTGGCGTTCTCGATCCTGTTCCCGTTGCTCATGGCGGTGACGGTGATGGCGTACCTGCGCACCGGCCCGTCGCTGCTCGCGTCGGTGATCGCCGAAATCGCGGCGGCGGCGCGCATATGGCTGTATCCGTGGGATACGACGGTGCTCGCCACGGTGTGCGCGACGGCGGCATTGCTGATGGTAGCGCTGTGGATCGGGTCGTCGATGCACGGTCAGGAGCAGCGCGAACAGGAACGTCGCGAGCGGGCGATGCTGCTACGGCGACTGGGCGATCAGCGTCTGGCCGAGCAGCTGCATCATTCGGTGGCGAACGATCTGACGACGATTCTGCTGCTCGCGCGGCAAGCACGATCGGCGTCGGAAGAGGTCACCGCCACGAAGATGGAAGGTTCGGCAGATCCCGAGTACGAGCCGCGAGCCCTATCGCTTGACGACGATCAGCTTGTCACGCTTATCGAACGGACCACTGAAGAGTCGCTGGTCAAGGTACGCAGGCTGATCGCGGGACTGGATCGGTTGACGGAGCCCGCCGTCGATACGGCATCCGGCAGGAGCTCGACGTCCATCTCGTCATTCCATGGAGGAGATGACGAGAGGAGGCATGCGCCGGCCGGATTCAGCATCCGAAGCATCAGCCGTTTCCGCGATTCCCTCACAACGCAAGTCGGGAGTCCGTCCTCTCCGACTTCCCCGATCTCCCTGGCCTCCCTGACCCATGAGGAACTGGAGTCTCTGACGGAGGGATATCGCGCCCAGCTACGCGGCATCGGGTTGGAAGGCGAGTTTCTGATTGCCGGCGCTTCATCGGTCGAGTGCTCGGAGGATTGCCGGGAGGCATTGCTGTCCGTATTGCGGGAGATCGTCGGCAACATGATGAAGTATGCGAATCCATCCGGCGCGTACTGCATCGCACTGACGATCGACAATGGACGAGCGACGCTGTCCGCTTCCAACGCCGTCGATGATACCGACCTGTCCGATGGCACCGGGCTATCCGCCGGAACCGGACTACTTCGCTGCCGGCAGAGCGCGCTGCGACTCGGCGGCGAGTTCGAGGCCTCCCTCGCCGACGGCCTCTGGACCGGTCTACTCGTCCTGCCGTTAGTCTGACGCGGGATGATCCCGCGAGAGAGAGATCGTTGGTATCTTATGACTGGAATCTCTCGCACGTTTGGTGCTTTGCGGGAGGTAGATGCCGTCACGGGAATAAAACCTCTCACTCATAGCTTCTTAACGAGAGGTTTCCTATCCACAATGTCGGAAACGGCTCGCGGAAAGGGGTATCAGCGAGAGACGATTGTCATCAGGTGACGAATATCTCTCGCTGAGCATCCATGAGCGAGATATTTTCGTCATTTCTATTCCGTCATGGCTCGCCGAACCATGTGCCACCGAGAGACGACGGACAGGAAGGACAGGAACCGCTCGCAAAACCGTGAAGGGCCCGACTCCCCTAATGGGGAATCGGGCCCTTCACGTGGTTACTAACAGGTCAGCCGATCAGTGACGGTTGTCGAGACGGTGGACCATCTCGGACAGCTCCAGCTCCTTCTCGAACTGGCGGGCGGTGGTGTTCTCGTCGATGACGGCGAGCTCGACGCCGGCGATGCGGGCGAAGTCCTCCCAGGCCTCACGACCGACGGAGGTGGTCATGCAGGTGTGGTGGGAGCCGCCGGCGGTGATCCAGCACTGGACGGCGGTCTTCAGGGACGGCTTCGGCTCCCAGACGGCGCGGGCGCACGGAAGCTCCTTGAGGGAGCCCTGCGGCTCGACGACGTCGACGACGTCCATGAGCAGGCGGAAGCGCTCGCGCACGTCGGACATGGAGACGACGACCGCGTCCTTCTTCGGCTTGCCAGAGAAGACGAGGCGGACCGGGTCGGCCTTGCCGCCGATGCCGAGCGGGTGGATCTCGAGCTTCGGCTTGGCGATGGTGCCGATGGACGGGGAGACCTCGAGCATGTGGGAGCCCATGTCGAGCTCATCGCCCTCGGTGAAGTTGTAGGAGTAGTCCTCCATGAGGGAGGCGCCACCCTCAAGGCCGTAGCCCATGACGGCGCCGATGCGCACGAGGACGGCGGTCTTCCAGTCGCCTTCGGCGGAGAAGCCCCAGCCGTACTCGGACGGGAAGCGCTGCGGGCCGACGCCCGGCAGCTGCGGGAGGGCGCCGAGGTCCTCGAAGTTGTCGACGCCGGCGGTGCAGCCGTTGGCGCGCATCATGTTGACCATCGCGGCCTCTTCCTTGGCGGCGATGTACAGGGAGTCGTACTTGGCGTCGAGCAGGGCCGGGTCGACGTCGTACTTGGCCTTGTAGTCCTCGATGATCTCCTTGACCTGATCGTCCTTGACGGCCTCGTACGCGGCGACGAGCTCGTTGACGGCCCAGGTGTTGATGGAGGCGCCGAAGACGCGCTCGGCCTCGGTCTTGTCGCCCTCGGTGACGGCGACGTTGCGCATGTTGTCGCCCCAGCGCATGACCTTCATGTTGTTGGAGGCGTCCCAGCCAGCGCAGGCGCGGGCCCAGGTGCCGACCTTCTCGGCGACCTCCGGGTCGGTGTAGTGGCCGACGACGATCTTGCGCTTGATGCCGAGGCGGGAGACGATGTAGCCGAACTCACGGTCGCCGTGGGCGGCCTGGTTCAGGTTCATGAAGTCCATGTCGATGGTCTCCCACGGGATCTCCTTGTGGTGCTGGGTGGCCAGCTGCAGCAGCGGCTTGGTCAGCACTTCGAGGCCGCGGATCCACATCTTGGCCGGGGAGAAGGTGTGGCACCAGGTGATCACGCCGATGACGTTCGGGTTGGCGGACGCCTCGACCATGAACTCCTTGACGCCGTCGGAGGACTTCAGGGTGGGCTTCAAGACGATCTTCGCCGGGATCTTGCCGGTGTTGTTCAGGTAGTCGACCATTTCGGCGGAGTGGATGGCGACCTGACGCAGGGCCTCCTCGCCGTACAGGTCCTGCGAGCCGACGCCGAACCAGATTTCCTTGCCCTCGAACGGGTTCTCCATAACCATGAGTTACTTCCTTTACTTCGTTGTGATGGATTGGATCACGTTCTGGCCCGGCGTGGCGGCCGAGCCAAAAGTCTTTTGTTGTTTGTTGAGTTTGTTGGTCGGTGAGCCTCTCCCCCACCCGCTTCCGCGAGAGCCCCTCTCAGAGAGGGTCGGAGGAAAGGTCAGTGCTGACGTAGTCAGCGGTGGCCTGGCGCGTGTGTCCGCAAGGCGCACCGAGGGAAGGCGTGCGAAGGCACGTCGACCGAGGAGCAACGCCGCGGACACTCCGCCAGGTCAGTGCTGACCGTAGACGTTCTGGTAACGGTCGTTCAGCTTATCGATGTCCTCCTGCGGGATCTCGATGATCTCACCGAGCTGACGCGCCGCCCACATCGTGTGCGCCACCTCCTCGGTCATCGCCGCCGCCTTCACCGCAGCCTCAGCATCCTTGCCGATCGTGAACGGACCATGGTTCTGCATCAACACAGCCGGAGACTTCGGATACTTCGCCAGCGTCTCCACCACGCCCTTGCCGATCGCCTCCGAACCGATCAGACGGAACGGACCCACCGGCACCGGACCACCGAACTCATCACCCATCATCGTCAGACCACACGGAATGTTCTGACCCGTCGCAGCCCACGCCGTCGCATAAGTGGAATGCGTGTGCACCACACCATACACGCCCGGCATGTTGCGATAGATGTACGCATGCGACGCCGTATCCGAGCTCGGCGCCTCGGAGCCGTCGACCACGTTGCCCTCGAGATCGGTGACGACCATCGAGTTCGGCGTCAGGTTCTCATAACGCACGCCCGACGGCTTGATCACCATCAGATCCGCCGTGTGCAGACGCTGCGACACATTGCCCGCCGTCCACACGACCAGATTCCACTTGATCAGCTGCTGGTGCAGATTCGAGACCACCTCACGCACCTGCTTGACCTCGGCACGCACCTCCGGACCATAATCAGCCAAAGTAGCCATTGTTGGTTTTCCTTTCCACTGTGATGGATTGACGATTGATCTAAATCTAAATACGTTGCTTACTTGTCTTCGAGATCGATGGACTCGATCGCGGTGTGCTCGATGGGCAGGCCCTTCGAGAAGCGGGCGAAGAAGTCCTCGAAGCCGACGACGTCACGGGCGTCGGGCTCCTCGGTGGTGGACCGCGCGTCCTTGAACACACGGCCGTCGAGGTAGTCGGCGAGGTTGGTGTGATCCTCGTTGGTGTTCCACAGGTAGTCGGCGAGCACTGCCATGCCCCATGCGCCGCCTTCAGCCGCGGTGGACATGACCTTGATCGGGGTGTTGAACGCGGCGGCGAGGATCTTCTGCGCGACCTTCGGGGTGGTGAAGATGCCGCCGTGGCCGACGAGGGAGTCGATCTGGACGTGCTCCTGCTTGGTCATGACGTCCATGCCGATCTTCACCGGGGAGAACGCGGAGAACAGCTGGGCGCGCATGAAGTTGCCGAGGGTCATATTGGCCTCGGGGCTGCGGGCGAACAGCGGACGGCCTTCGGGCAGGCCGGCCAGGAACTCGCCGGAGCGGAACGGGTAGTTGATCAGGCCGCCGCAGTTGGCGTCGACGTCGTCGGCGATGGCGGCACGGAACAGCGTGCCGTAGAGCGTGCCGGCGTCGACCGGCTGGCCGAGGGCCGCGGCGAACTGGCCGAACAGGCCGACCCAGGCGTTGAGGTCGGAGGTGAAGTTGTTGGCGTGGCTCATGCCCGCGAGATCGCCGGCCGGGGTGGTGACGAGGTCGACTTCGGGGTGCAGGGCCTTGAGCTTGTGCTCGAGGACGACCATCGCGAAGATCGAGGTGCCGGCGGAGACGTTGCCGGTGCGCACGCGCACGGAGTTGGTGGCGACCATGCCGGTGCCGGCGTCGCCCTCCGGCGGGGCGAGCACGATGCCGGGCTGCAGCACGCCGGACGGGTCGAGGAGCTTGGCGCCTTCGGCGGTCAGCTCGCCGGCCGGGGTGCCGGCGACGAGCGGCTCGGGCAGCAGGTCCTCGAGCTTCCACGGCTGGGCGGCAACCTCGGGCAGGGCGTCGAACTGCTTGACGAACTCGGTTTCGTAGGTGTGGGTGGTCGGGTCGATCGGGAACATGCCGGAGGCGTCGCCGACGCCGAGCACTTTGCGGCCGGTGAGCTTCCAGTGGACGTAGCCGGCGAGCGTGGTGAAGTACGCGACCTTGGAGACGTGCTCCTCCTTGTTGAGGACCGCCTGGTAGAGGTGGGCGATGGACCAGCGTTCCGGGATGTTGTACTGGAAGAGCTGGGAGAGCTTCTGATGCGCTTCGGAGGTGTTGGTGTTCTGCCAGGTGCGGAACGGCACGAGCAGTTCGCCGTTCTCGTCGAAGGCGAGGTAGCCGTGCATCATCGCAGAGAAGCCGATGTGGCCGACATGGGTGAGCTTCTCGCCGTACGCGGTCTCGACGTCGTTGGCCATGGACGCGTATGCGGACTGCAGGCCCTTCCAGATCTCCTCCTTGGAGTAGCTCCACAGGCCGTCCTCCAGATGGGAGGCCCAGCCGTAGTCGCCGGAGGCGATGGTCTTGTAGGTGTCGTCGATGAGGACGGCCTTGATGCGGGTGGAACCGAATTCGATGCCCAGCGAGGTCTTGCCGGCGCGGATCTTCTCGGCGATCGCGGCGACCTGCTCCGAATCGTTCGTTGCTGCCATTGTGTTGTGACTCCTCACTGACCGGCCGGCCATCACCGCCCGATCGTCGTCCTGCGGGCGTTGGTCCAGCCCCTCATCGGGCAGGCTGTTAACGCTCACAATTTCCGTGCTCCATTGTACAGACTGGACCGATGGAACTCAACCTCGTCGTGTCTTGTCCGATAACGGTTTGATAACAGACCCCAATTCGACCTTATAGCGCCGTTTACGAACGCCGCTCACATCACGCGGGGCGGGACGGGGCCGAGCGAGATGCGGTCGCACACCTTGGCCGGCACCAGCCCGACTCCATGCTGCGAGTTGGGCAGCTGGGGCGACGGCTCCTCCCCCAGCAGACGCAGGACCTCCTTCATCGCGGCCGTGCCGAGCCCCTCGAAATCGGGGCGCACGGTGGTCAACGGCGGATACATGTTGTCCATTGCGGTCATGTCGTCGAATCCAACGAGGCTCACATCCTGCGGGATGCGCAGACTGTGCTCGTGCAGCGCGCGCGCCACGCCCACCGCCTGACTGTCATTCGCCGCGACGACCGCCGTCGGCAGCTTCGCGCCGGTCACGCCGGCCGTATCGATCAGACGATTCATCTTCGCGTACGCCTCGCTCGACTCCCACGTGCTGCAGCGCATCACCTGCGTCTGGATCGACTCCTCGGCCGACAGCGTCTCCCACGCGGTCAGTCGCGTCGCGGCGTCACGCCATTCGGACGGGCCCGCCAGATACAGGACGCGGCGATGCCCGGCCGACTTGACCAGACGCATCACGTCCTTCATCGCACCCCACTGGTCGATGCCGACGAACGACGTGCGCTTCAGCCCGTCATCGGGGATCAGTGAACGCGCCTCGCGCATGCTCATCCCGCCGTGTGTCGACGTGACGATGACGCGCGGCTGGCTGACGCGCGCGCGGCAGGCGACGTCGAGCATCACGTCGGTCGGCGTCAGGAAGATAAACGCGTCGACGTTCTGCTCGTTGAACGTGTCGACGAGATTGTCGAACTCCTGCTGCGTACACAGCGCCTCGTGCACCATCATCACGCTCATGAACAGGCCGTGGCTGCGGGCGATCGACTCGATCGACGAGATCGCGGAGATCGGGCCGTAGAACTTGAGGCCGCCGGCGATCAGGCCGATCGTGCGCGACCGTCTGGAGGCGAGGGCGCGCGCGGAGTTCGACGGACGATAGCCGAGCTCGCGGATCGCGGCCTTGACTCGGGCGCGGGTCGTATCGGAGACGTCCGGGGAGTTGTTGATGACGCGTGACACCGTCTGGTGACTTACGCCTGCGAGCTTGGCGACCTCGAACATCGAGGGACGTTTGTTCGAACTGCGGCTGGAACCCATACCTCTTCTCCTTCCGCGCGGCATTGCACTGACGGCACATTACGGCACCGACGGCCTTAGGGCTCCAGCTTATCGCGAACGCGTAGACGACACAGTGAGCGCTCACAGGATACTCGGAATATGTTCGGTTTCGTTCGTTTCGCCAAGTTCCGTCGTGGGCCGCGGTGAGGCGGAATCCGCTGGTCGTGACACGCTCAAGGCCGCTCGGCCGTACCCCTGCTGTGCCGCTCAACGCAATTTTCAGTGTTTTTGGCGTTGAGCGGCACGACGATGCGTCATTGCCGCCTCGCCACCTTTTTGACATGACGTCAAAACGGCTATTTTCCAACGATTCCGCAATAACCGGTATCGCAGGAGTCGCTTCTGCCGTCGTCTTGTCTGCCGCTCAACGCGAAAAACCACCAAAATCGCGTTGAGCGGCACGGTTTTCTGCCACTCAACGAACATCAACCGATTGACATGCGCTGAGTGGCAGATACATCACGACCCATCACGCGTCCATCCCCCGATCCGCCCCCGGTCGCCGCATCAGGCCTACGGGATCGGACGTTTTCCCGACCTTGCAGGCCCCATAGCGGCGGACCCTATGGGATAGGACGTAACGGAACGAGAAATGTGGGTTATTGCGGCAGATCCTGCGGGATCGGACGCAATGGGGCGGGAAATGAGGGTTGTTGCGCCGGATACTACAGGGTCGGGTGCAATGGGCTCGGATCGGACTGGACGCTAGGGCCGAATTTGTCTGGTGAGCGGATAGTTGACGCAGGTCTGTGCGACACCTGCGTGGACACCTGCGTGACGCAGACCTGGCATCGCACTTCAGAAATTCGTTGGCCTCGTTTCCGACTCCCTTTGTCAGGACGTTGCCGTTGGCCAGAACGTTGCCGCGAGGCAAACGGCGAAGCTATTTGCAGGCAATGTGCAGGCAGCGTACGAGCCGACAGGCAAACCAGCATGACGCGCGCAGCGCGTGCCGTAATCGCAGGACGCGCCGGCCTGCGAAGCAGGTCTGAAACGAGTCTGAGAGACAGTCAATCCAACAACGAATCTACAACACAGGACACTAACTCACGTATTGCACTGGAGGGGAATCGGCGTTCGCCGTTCGAGACCGTAGGCTTGGCCGAGCGGCCTTGAGCGTGTCCCGAACGGTGAACGCCGATCCCCCGACCAACCACCCTACGTGAGCTTCCAGGAGAGACGATGCTGGTCGCTGGGGCCGTGTTGGGCGATGGCGTCGCGGTGGGCCTGGGTGCCGTATCCCTTGTTGTGCTGCCACTCGTAAAGTTCGTACTTGGGGTCGGATTCGGCGAGTTCGACCATGAGATGGTCTCGGGTGACCTTGGCGATCACGGCGGCCGTGGCCACGACGGCGCAGTGGCGATCGCCCTTGACCTTGGTCGTCACCTGCGCGGGGATGGGGACGTCCGGGGCGTCGAAGGTGTTGAGCGCCTTGGTGATGTAGTCGCTCGGCCCGTCGAGGATCGCGCCGACGCGGATCGGAAGGGCGAGTCCCAGCTTGCGTTCGACGTCGGCCAGCGCGCGCAGAGCGGCCACGCCCAGCGCGTACGAGATGCCCCAGTCGTCGATTTCGGTGTTGGAGGCGGAGCCGACGGCGTATGCGGCGGCCCAGTCGGTGAGCTCGTCGTAGATGGCCTCGCGACGATGCTCGGTCAGGAGCTTCGAATCGGCGACGCCCGCGGGAACGTCGATGGCCCCGCTGTCGAGATCGCGCGACCGGATCGCGGCGCAGCCGACCATGACCGGTCCGGCGAGCGCGCCGCGGCCGACCTCGTCGAAGCCGCAGATCAGGTCGTAGCCCTGTGCGGCGAGGTCGCGTTCGAGATCGAGCGTGGGGGTGATCATGCGGCGTTACCGGCCGAACCGTCCGAACCGGCGTCGGGCACGTTGGAGAAGACCTCGTGGTGGGCGTCGAGTCCACTGATGCGGCTGAGGGGCCAGTATCGGGCGATGCCGACGCCGACGACGTCGCTCATCGGCACGAGACCCTTGTCGCCGTCGTCCTGATGGTAGCGGGAGTCGGCGGAGTTGGCGCGATTGTCGCCCATGACGAAGATGTGGTTCGCGCTGACCGTCACGCTGAACGGGAAGGCGCTGGGGTCGACTCCGGCCTTGAGGTAGGCGGTTTCGTTGACGGCGACGCCGTTGACCTTGATCGGCTGGCCGGCACCTTCGCATTCGACGGTATCGCCGGGCAGGCCGATGACGCGTTTGATGAGGTAGTCGCCGGCCAGCGGATTGCCGGACTGTTCGCCCGCGAGCCAGTTGGCGGGGTCGTGGAAGACGACGACGTCGCCGCGTTTGAGCCCGAAGGGCCTGGGCGAGAGTTTGGATGTGACGACGCGGTCGCCGGGTTCGATGGTGCTTTCCATCGAACGCGAGGGAATCTCGTAGAAGCCGACGAGCAGGACGCGGATGAGGATGACGACGAGGATCGGGATGCCGCACCAGATGAGCGTGTCGCGCCAGGAGAAGTTGTCGTCGTGCTCCTCCCTGCGTCTGCCACCGCCTCGGCCGCCGTTTCCGCCGGCGCCTACGGCCGGGTCGACCGGCTGTTCGCTGACGCCGACGACTTCGGCGGTGACGGGCATGTCGGACGGATCGACGCCGTGATTGGCCACGTCGAACGTGTACTGGTCGCGTTCGTCGGATTCGTTGGATGCCATGGTTCCCTTCCTGCTTGTCCATGTACTGCCCACATGCCCATGTGCATGCCGCCCATGCGCTCGAGCCAATCATAGTGCGTGGGTATGGAAACGGCCCGGAAACCGGAAGGCTTCCAGGCCGATTTTCACGTGAGTGATATCACTTGGCGCGACGCTCGACGATACGAGCGGCCTTGCCGCGCAGGGCGCGCAGGTAGTAGAGCTTGGCGCGGCGGACGCGACCCAGACGCACGACCTTGATGGAGTCGATGGACGGGGAGTGCAGCGGGAAGCGGCGCTCAACACCGGTGCCGAAGCTGATCTTGCGGACGACGAAGGTCTCGCGCACGCCGGAACCCTTACGGGCGATGACCACGCCGGTGAAGGTCTGGATACGGGAGTTGTTGCCTTCCTTGATCTTGACGTTCACGTCGACGGTGTCGCCCGGACGGAAGGTCGGGATCTCCTCGGCCGGCTTCATGTGCTTGGCGTCAAAAGCGTCAATGGCGTTAACCATGGTGTTTCCTTAGGTGCCGCCGCATATCGGCCACCGGTTGGGGGCATACGCTTCATGGCCGTTCCCCGGGCATCCCGCCCGATGCGGCTCCACGCACGCCGATTCGTTCCCTCGCCGGTTCGCCGACGAGGGGGTGTCAATCCGCCGGGAGACGCGCCTTGCGGCGGCCCGACTGGACTTCCTGGGCGAAACGGGTTTATGCGGTGACCCGTCTCACGACACAGCAATCGTCAAGATTATCCCTCGGGCGGGACAGGCGACGAACCCCGGAAGGCGGCCCCGCGATCCGACGAATCACCCCAGTCCATTCCACGAGCCGGACGGCGATCGCCCGGGAGCCGGACGCGCGCATCCGCGCCCGGCACCGCTCCCCTACCATCGTCCATCGGCCTGCAAGGGGCCGGAAAGGAAGGCGATCGACGATGGTCGACAACGTGATCTTCGACTTGTGCGGGGTGCTGGTCGACTGGCGTCCAAGGCTTGCGCTGGAGGGGCTCTTCCCGGCGGACGAGATCGACGACATGTTCGCCGAGGACGATCATTGCGGGTTCATGTACTTCGACGACCTGCATGACAGGGGCACGGACTACGTCGACCTGCTGCCCGACTACGAGAACGAGTACGGTCCGCGGCTCGCCGCGATGATGCGCGCCTACGCGGACCACGTCGATCGCACGCTGACCGGTCCCATGCCCGGCATGCCGCAGCTGGTCGCCGATCTGAGGCGACGGGGCGTGCGCGTATGGGGGCTGACCAACTGGGGACGCGACACCTGGCCGATCATGGCCGGCCGCCTCCCGCAGCTCATCGGCATGCTGGATGGCGTCGTCGTCTCCGGGCGCGACGGCGACGGCGCCGCCAAGCCGGACCGGGAGTTCTTCGATCTCGCACTCGCGCGGTTCGGCGTTCAGCGCACGTCCACGCTGTTCGTGGACGATTCGCCGTACAACGTGGACGGTGCCACGGCCGCGGGATTGCAGGCGTTTCGCTTCACCTGCGCGGATGAGACAAGACACTGGCTGGCCGACCACGCCCTTCTCTGATTCCACGAGCCGGACATCGCCCTGCCACGAGCCGGACCACCCCCTTCCACGAGCCGGACGGCGGCAACCGGCCGCACACGCCTCCTCTAGTATCGGATGACGATTTCAGCAGTCCATATATTGGACTTGCTGAATTCACATACCAAACAAACACAAACACACAATCACTATGTCTTCACCGTCGCAGGACGGCGTGGCGCGGTGCATAACTGAGTGCCCGCGACCCCACGAAACAGCAATCAGGGTGGTGGAGGGTAATCATGGGCACGTTTTCCTTGACGGCCAACAACGAGATCGGACGGAAGGCGGTATGGAGGGCCGTCACGCTGGGACAGCTGGAATTCCCGCAGGTCAGCGAACCGTACGCCGGTGCGTTCGACGACGATTTCTGGCCGAGCAGGCACGAGGAATACAACCGTCTCGAATGGGACGAGATGGACTGGCGGTCCATCCGCGAACAGATGGATCGGGCGAGCGACCAGCTTCAGCAGCATCCCGAAGCGTCGCCCGAACTCGAATTCGACGTGCCGTCGATACGCGAACGCACGTTCCTGGAGATGTGGTTCGGCTACGGCGATCCGAGCGTGGAGGCCTCGGCCGACGACACCCATTACCGGGTCGGCTACGGGCAGCATCGCATCTGCGCGTACGCCGACTATCCGATGAACGCCCGCGACCGAGACCTGATGCGGATCCCCGCATCCGGATTCCTCCCGACCGGCCCGCTCTCGCCGAACACCAGAATCCCCGTGCTGACGCACTGAATCATCCGCGATTCCCCCACGGGCGCGACACGAGCTTCAACCAAAACGAAGACAAGCAACAACAGGACAGGACGGCAGCGCCATGAAAACGAACAGAGCATACCCACGAGCCGTGATCACCGAGAAGGGCGCACGCGCGCTCGAAAGCGGGCATCCATGGGTATACGAGG
Organism: Bifidobacterium callitrichos DSM 23973; assembly: GCF_000741175.1. Taxonomy (GTDB): domain Bacteria; phylum Actinomycetota; class Actinomycetes; order Actinomycetales; family Bifidobacteriaceae; genus Bifidobacterium; species Bifidobacterium callitrichos. The sequence goes on along the minus strand of NZ_JGYS01000007.1, from coordinate 52,940 downwards.
GTGAGATCAGGCGGTTCGCGCTACCGTCAGGTGAGGCTTGGGACAACAATGGATCGCTCAAACCCGGCGCGCGGGAAGCGCTCGACGCGAACGCCAGCGGCAACACCAGCGGAACCGCCGAGACCGAAGGCGATTCCGGCACCACCCGCCCGAAACGCAACGACTTCCGCGAGCGCCGTCGCCGCAAGGAGCTGCTCAACGCGCCCCGGACCGAGGATGAGATCATCCCGCTCGACGCCCTGCCGGACGGCTCGATCGTCGACGTCGTAAACCTCAAGGGAACCTATCTAGGCACCGGCCTGCTGTCGCGTCACAGCCGCATCCGCGTGCGTCTGGTGACCCGCAACGCCAACGACGACTTCTCGCCGGCGTTCTGGGAGCGCAAGATCCGCTGGGCGTGGGAGTATCGCAAAACCGTGATGGGCGACGACGACATCACGGCATGCCGTGTGATCTTCTCCGAGGCCGACGAATTCCCCGGGCTGATCGTCGACCGGTTCAACGACGTGCTCGTCACCCAGACCCTGTCAGCCGGCATGGAGCGCCTCAAGCCGGTGATCTTCCCCGCGCTGCTCAGGGTCTTCACCGAGGACGGGGTGTTGTTGCGCGGCATTTACGAGCGCAACGACGTGTCCACGCGCGCGTTGGAGGGACTGGAGCAGACGACCGGCTGGTGGTCGGCATCGGACACATCCGATTTCGCCCCGACCGTTACCGACATCACCGAAAACGGCGTCAGGTATCACGTCGACTTCGCGAACGGCCAGAAGACGGGGTTCTTCCTCGATCAGAAGTACAACCGCCGAGCCGTGGCGCGACTTGCCCGGGGCCGGCGTGTGCTCGACTGCTGCACGCACACCGGCTCCTTCGCCCTCAACGCGGCCCGCGGCGGCGCGCAGTTTGTGCGCGCGGTCGACGTGTCCGAAACCGCCATCGACATGGCGAGGGAGAACGCGCGTCTCAACGGGCCGGACGTCTCCGGCCGCATGGACTTCACCGTCGCGAACATCTTCGATCTGCTGCCCGAGCTGGAGCGCACGCACAATCCCGAGCGATTCGATTTCATCATCCTCGATCCGCCGGCGTTCACCAAGAGCCGCAGCACGATCGGCTCGGCCGCGCGAGGCTATCGGGAGATCAACTACAGGGCGATGCGCATCCTGCCTCGCGGCGGCTATCTGGCGACCTGCTCGTGCTCGCATTTCATGGATCATGAGCATTTCAAGCGCATGCTCACCGAGGCGGCGCGCGATGCGGGCGTGCGTCTTCGTCAGATCGAGGAGCGTCAGCAGGCGCCGGATCATCCGATCGTCTGGGGCATTCCCGAGACCGACTATCTCAAGTGCCTGCTGTTCCAGGTGGTGTGACCGGCGTGATGACTCCTCGCAGCCCGCTCCTCGCAGCCCGCGTGGAGTAGTCATCGCGCCGCCATCAGGCGGGCGACTGCGGCACGGATGGCCGGTTCTGCGGCGAGCGGATCGCTGATCGAGGCCACCGACCGCTCGATCGGGCAGATGCCGGTGCGCGTGCGGTTGAGGATCACCGGCACGAGGGTGCCGTAGGAGGCGGCGATGCCCTGCGTGCGCAATGTCGCCAGTCCGGCCTCGCTCATCGTCTCGGCGTACACGGCGACGACGCCGAGACGTGCGTACAGCAGGGCCGCGCCCTTGCCGACCACGCGGTCGGCGGCCGAATAGCCGACGAGGCTGCGCCCTTCCGCCAGCCATTGCAGCAGCGGGCGCACACCACGGCCGAATCCGGTGAGGATCTCGTCGGATTCTCCATGGCGGTCGCCGCGCCCGTCGTCATGCGCATCGCCACTCCCGTCGCCACGGCAGGCCACACACCCGACCGCGGGGTCGGCCAGCAACACGCCCTTCGCGCGTTCCACATCAGTCGGCATATCAGCGCCTGCGTCCGCGATCCACGGTGGTCATGATCGCGGGGATCGCGATCCACTGCAGCACGAGGCCCGGCAGACCGGTGAGAACCGCGGCCCACACGGACGCGACGGTCATGGTCGTATTACCGAGAAGGGCGACGGCCACGCCGATCGCGAGCGCGTCGATCAGTCGGCCTGCGATCTGCGCACCGAGCAGCTTGACGAGCCATTCGATCGGCGAGGGCAGCGCGAACGGCAGGTTCACCCCGCGCAACACCCCGGCGACCAGACCGTAGGCGGCGAGTTCGATGACCATGAACGGGACCATCGGCGCCATCGGCATGCCGGTGAGCGCAAAGCTCACGACGGGCGCGAGCGCGCCGGTGGCGACGCCGGCGTACGGGCCGGCCAGCAGGCCGACCAACAGCACGGGCAGATGCATCGGCAGCAGCGTCTGACCGAGGGCCGGGCCAAGGCCGAGCGCGGCGCCGCCCAGATGGAAGATCTGTGGCAGGGCGACGGCCGCGATGACGGCGAGCACGGCGGCCAGCGACTGGACCTTAACGCTCGGCAGCGCACGGACGGCGACACCGGCGACCGTGCGAGTGGATGAGGTGGATGAAGTGGATTGCATGACAAGCTCCTTATGACGACTGATGAGTAATCACTGAGTAAATCACCGGTCAATCACCGGCCGGACGGTATTGCGCCCGGACCGGAGACCGGATTTGCTGCCGGATGGCGATGGTTCGACGGCTTCGCGGCTCAGCGCGCGTCGAGGTCGATGAGACGGTAGTCGCGCGAGCCCAGACCCATCTCCACGGCGTGCTCGATGATGTGGATGCCGTGGCGGGATTCGATGCGTTCGATGAGCGGTTCCTTGTTGTCGTCGGACACGTAGACCATGTCGACGCACGCCTGATCGACGGCCACCGGGTCGAGCGAGGCACAGATGCCGATGTCGTCCATGACCTGCGCGCTCGGATGTCCGTCGCAGTCGCAGTCGACCGAGAGGTTGTTCATCACGTTGATGAAGAGCATGTTGCCCTTGAGCGCGTTGAACACGGCGGTCGCGGCCTCGGCCATCGCCTCGAGGAAGGCGTCCTGGTCGCCGCTGAACGGCTGGGCGAGGATCTCGTCCTGTCCGGAGTGCAGGCGCTTCTTGCCGCGCGAGGACGCCATGCCGATCGAGATGTTCTTCAGGGCCCCGCCGAAGCCGCCCATCACGTGCCCCTTGAAGTGCGAGAGCACGGCGTAGTAGTCGTAGTTCGGGAAGTGCGATCCGACGATGTCGCCGGTGATGCGCCGGCCTCCCCCGACCGGGATTTCGATCTCGCCCTCCTCGTCCTGGATGTCGCAGGGGGCGATGTCGGTGAACCCGTGCTCCCTGATCGTCTTCCAGTGGTGTTCGGACGTGTCGCGTGTGCCCGCGTACGCGGTGTTGCATTCGACGATCGTACCGTCGAGCCGCTGGACGAGGTCCTTGATGAGGGACGGCTGCAGATAGTGCGTGTTGCCGCCCTCCCCGGAGCTCAGTTTGACCGCGACCTTGCCGTGCGGGCGCGCGCCGAGCGCCTCGTAGACGCGGATCAGCCCGGCGGGACTGATGTCGCGGGTGAAGTAGACCTTCGCGGCCATCGGATAGTCGGTTTGGTGTTCGAGCGTCATTGCCATGATTGATTGCCTCCTTGCCTTTCCACCACCCATCGTACAGCCCGATACGGCCTGAACGATGAACGAGCGCCCGACACCATGCGATGTGGTGCCGGGCGCTCGTCAGTCAGTCAACCGACCGATCGTGAGGATCGGGATCAGAACTCGCGGTTCTCGCGGTAGAACTTGATCAGGCTCTGGGTGGAGGCGTCCTGGGCGGCCAGGGCCTCGTCATCCTTGGAGATGGCCGGGGTGATCTGCTTGGCCAGCTGCTTGCCGAGCTCGACGCCCCACTGATCGTAGGAGTCGAGGCCCCAGACGGTGCCCTCGACGAAGGTGATGTGCTCGTACAGGGCGATGAGCTCGCCGAGCGCGAACGGGGTCAGGGCCACGCCGAAGATCGAGGTGGTCGGACGGTTGCCGGTGAACACGCGGGCCGGGACGATCTCCTCCGGGGTGCCCTCGGCGCGGACCTCCTCGGCGGTCTTGCCGAACGCAAGGGCCTTGGTCTGCGCGAAGTAGTTGCCGAGGAACAGCTCGTGCACGTCCTGGTCGCCGTCCTTGGTCGGGTTCGGGGTGTTGACGAACGCGATGAAGTCGGCCGGGATGAGCTGGGTGCCCTGGTGGATCAGCTGGTAGAAGGCGTGCTGGCCGTTGGTGCCCGGCTCGCCCCAGAAGATCTCGCCGGTCTCGGTGGTGACCGGGGTGCCGTCCCAACGCACGGACTTGCCGTTGGACTCCATGGTCAGCTGCTGCAGGTACGCCGGGAAGCGGTGCAGGTACTGGTCGTACGGCAGGACCGCGTGCGAGGCGGCCTTGAAGAAGTTGCGGTACCAGACGTTGAGCATGCCGAGCAGCACGACGACGTTCTTCTCGAACGGGGTGTTGGCGAAGTACTCGTCGATCTCGTGGAAGCCGTGCAGGAACTCCTCGAAGCGGGCCGGTCCGAAGACGACGGCCAGGGAGGTGCCGACGGCGGAGTCGACGGAGTAGCGGCCGCCGACCCAGTTCCAGAAGCCGAACGCGTTGTTCGGGTCGATGCCGAACTCGGCGACCTTCTCCAGGTTGGTGGAGACGGCGACGAAGTGCTTCTTGATGGCCTCGGCCTTCTGGGCGTCGTCGTTGGAGTCGATGGCGCCGTTGGCGGCCAGCTCCTCGAGCAGCCAGGTGCGGGCCTCGCGGGCGTTGGTCAGGGTCTCCAGGGTGGTGAAGGTCTTGGAGACGATGATGAACAGCGTGGTCTCCGGATCCAGACCCTTGGTCTTCTCGGCCAGATCGTTCGGGTCGATGTTGGAGATGTAGCGGGCGGAGATGCCGGCGTCCGCGTACGGCTTGAGGGCTTCGTACGCCATGACGGGGCCCAGGTCGGAGCCGCCGATGCCGATGTTGACGACGGTCTCGATCTTGCGGCCGGTCACGCCGGTCCACTTGCCGGAGCGGACCTCGTCGGCGAAGGCGTAGATCTTGTCGAGGACCTCACGCACGTCCTTGACGGTGTCCTGACCGTCGACGATGTACTTGCCCTCGTCCTCGACCGGGCGGCGCAGCGCGGTGTGCAGCACGGCGCGGTCCTCGGTGTTGTTGATGTGCACGCCGGTGTACATGGCCTTGATGCGCTCGTCGAGCTTGACCTCGCGGGCCAGGTGGACGAACAGCTGGAGGGTCTCCGGCTTGATGAGGTTCTTGGACAGGTCGAAGTGCAGATCGCCGGCGTCGAAGCTCAGGTTCTTGACGCGGTCGCTGTCCTCGGCGAACCACTTCTTGAGGCTGATGCCCTCGGCCTGCAGCTCGTCGTAGTGCTTCTGCAGGGCGACCCACGCCGGGGTCTGGGTGGCGTCAATGGGAGGATTGATGGCCATGGATTCCATTCCTTTCATCATCGATCGAAACGTCGCGCGGGGCCTGCCCGGCGATGCCGGACTGGTTACGCGATGTCCCTTATCAAGGAACAGAATACTCACAAAAGCGGACACAATAACACAAAAAGAATAAACGCTAACATATCGGCAACGTAGCAGTGAACGGACGGGGAATCGACGGGCGCGATCCGCCGGCGCATCATCACAGGCCTTCGCCCCGATATCGCGATCCGAGCCGGCAAACGCAGACGCCCGTAGCCGCGTGCCGCCCGATCGCACGCGGCGGCCACCGCCACCATCGAAGCCGGACGCACGACACGCCGGACACCACTCACACGACACGTCGATTTTGCGTTTTCCCGACGATGCCCTATACTCTTCTTTTCGTGCATGGATCGCGAATGCTTTCCAAGCACGACGCCACTTTAGCTCAGTCGGTAGAGCGGCTCACTCGTAATGAGCAGGTCGTCAGTTCGATTCTGACAAGTGGCTCCATCACCCCGGATCGCCCGTCCGGGGTTTTTGTTTTCCCGCAGACGCAGACCGCGATCACACGCCGAACCGTCCGCCCGCCCGTAATCAGGGTTTATGATAGATTGTCTCATTGCGCGCGAGTGGCGTAATTGGTAGCCGCGCAGGATTTAGGTTCCTGTGACTTCGGTCGTGTGGGTTCGAGTCCCATCTCGCGCACTGTCCTTCACGAGCTCTCACGAGCTTTCACGAGGCCGTGGCAACGTGACGAGCGGCATCGGGAAAACACGGAACTCGACAAGAACCACCCAGACAGACCAAGACACACCCAGACAGAAGACAAGAAGACAAGCGGAAGAAGTCACCATGATCGCGCTGCTCAAACCGATCGCGTTCCTGCTCATCATCGCCGCCGCATACCTCGTCAAGCGCGCCGGACTGTTCCGCCCGCGCGACTACCGCGTCATGCAGGTCGTCGTCTTCGACTTCACCCTGCCCGCCTCGATCATCGTCTCGTTCGCGACGAACCCGCATCACCTGAGCATGCTGCTCATCTCCGTGTTCGCGATCGTGTTCGGCCTGCTGCCGCTGCTGCTCGTCTACGCGGCGACGCGGCATCGCCCGGTGGCCGACCGCGCGTTCCTCATGCTCAACTGCTCCGGCTTCAACGTGGGCAACTTCTGTTTCCCCGTCATTCAGGCGTTCATGGGCCCCTCCGCGCTGGTGACGGCCTCGATGTTCGACATCGGCAATTCGGTGGTCGTCACCGCCGGATCGAACGTGATGACCACGTCGCTGCTGCACATCGACATGAATCGCACGCTCGCCGAACAGCACGCCGGCTCCGCGCCGACGATGCCGTACACGAAGCCGACCGATCCGGACGCGAGGCGACTCGCCCTCCGCGCGAAGCTCAAGCAGATCCTCAAGGGCTTCTTCACGTCGGTGCCGTTCGACATCTACATGCTGATGATCGTGGTGATGGTCTTCTCGATCCCGATCCCCTCGTTCGTGCCGACGCTGCTGCAGCCGGTCGCGGACGCGAACTCATTCTGCTCGGTGTTCATGGTCGGCATGCTCATGGATCTGCCGAAGACGCGCAAGGACGTGATGGACGTGCTGCAGGTGCTCGGATGGAGGCTGCCGCTCGGCGTGCTGTTCGCGGCCGCATGCTGGTTCCTGCTGCCGTTCGACGCCTCGGTGCGCAAGGCGGCGGTCATGCTCTCCCTCGCGCCGACCGCCGTGTTCTCGACGCTGTTCACCGATCGCGTGCTCGGCAACGCCAAGCTCGCCGGGTTCACGCTGTCGATCACGGCGATCATCGCGATCGTGCTGATGACCGCCGTGAACTTCCTGATTCCGGCGTGATTCCGGCGCGATTGCGCGGCTCCGCTAGTCGAGGATGGCCTCGATGGCAGGGACCAGGGCCTTCAGGGCCTTGCCCCTGTGGGAGATCGCGTTCTTCTCGGCCGGGGTCATCTCGGCGCTGGTGAGCGGCTCGCCCTCGTACTCGGGCTCCTCGCTGGTGCGGCCGGGCTGGTCGTCCGGCACGAAGATCGGATCGTAGCCGAAGCCGTGTTCGCCGCGCTCCTTACGGATGATGCGGCCGGGCATCTCCCCCGTCTCGACCGTCTCGGAGATGATGACGTGATGCGCGGCGAGCGCGGCGTCGGATCCCGCGGCGAGCGTGTCGCCGGCGGTCGAGTCGATCTCGTCGCCGGGGACGACGAGCGCGGCGGCGCAGCGGAACCGCGCGGTGCGTTTGTCGTCGGGGATGTCCTCGATCTGGGCGAGCAGCAGCGCGTTGTTGGCCTTGTCGTGGCCGTGCGCGCCGGCCCAGCGGGCGGAGAGGATGCCGGGGGCGGCGCCCATCACGTCGACGATCAGACCGGAGTCGTCGGCGATGGCCGGTAGTCCGGTGCGGCGGGCGACGTCGCGCGCCTTCAAGAGCGCGTTCTCATCAAAGGTGACGCCGGTCTCGACCGGGTCGGGCAGGTGGAGCGATCCGGCGGAGACGAGCTCCACCTTCGCGGCGTCGGCGCCGAGATCCTCCTCGAGGATGCGTCGGATCTCGACGAGCTTGCCTTCGTTGTGCGTGGCGACTACGAGTTTCATGGGGATGGACGGTCCTTTCGATCAGGGAATCAGTCGGAAATCAGTCGAGGGCGAGCGCGGCGCGCTGTGCGGCCTGCAGCTCCTCGTTGCCCTTCTGCGCCAAGTCGAGCAGCGTGTTCAGCTCGGCGCGGTTGAACGGGCGGTGTTCGGCGGTGCCCTGGATCTCGATGAAGTTGCCGGAGCCGGTCATCGCGACGTTCATGTCGGTCATCGCCTGGCTGTCCTCGACGTACGGCAGGTCAAGCATCGGCGTGCCGTTGATCACGCCCACGGACACGGCGGACACGTAGTCCTTGATCACCTTGTCGGCGGACTTGATGTGGTGGTTGCGTTCGGCCCAGTTGACCGCGTCGACGAGGGCGACGAACGCGCCGGTGACGGACGCGGTGCGCGTGCCGCCGTCGGCCTGCAGCACGTCGCAGTCGAGCTGGATCTGGTTCTCGCCGAGGGCCTGCATGTCGATGACGCCCCTCAGGCACCGGCCGATCAGGCGGCTGATCTCGTGCGTGCGGCCGCCGATCTTGCCGGCGACCGATTCGCGCGGGGTGCGCTCCTTCGTGGCGCGCGGCAGCATCGAGTATTCGGCGGTGACCCAGCCGAGGCCGGAGTCCTTGCGCCAGCGCGGCACGGTGGGCGTGAACGTGGCGGTGCACATGACGCGCGTGTTGCCGCATTCGATGAGCACGGAGCCCTCCGGCGCATCGGTGAAGTGGCGGGTGATCCTCACGGGACGCAGTTCGTCGACCTTACGTCCGTCCTGACGGGTGATGGAGCTGTTGCCCAGCATATCTGTGATTTCAACCATGCGTCCCAGCTTACGCCCTGTGCGGTCGGATCGGACCATCCCCTCGCATCGCCTACCCCACCAGCGGTTTGGGCGGCAGGATCCGGTCGATGACGAACAGGATCAGGCTCAGGGCGAGGAACCCCAGCGCGAGTTTGCCGCAGTTGATGCCGAACTGCGCCCATCCGAGGGCCTTCAGGTCGATGAACTGGTACGGGTACGGGTTGCCGCCGGCTGCCGGGCCGGAGGTGGGGAGCAGCGCCGCGCGCACGAGCACGAACGCCAGATAAAGCGGGAAATAGGCGAGCCACGTGAACATGTAGTGCCATTCGAAGCGGCGATGCTGGTCGAAGATCAGGAAGTCGATGCCCGCCATGATCGGGGCGACCCGATGCAGCCACGTGTTCGTCATGAGGCCGAGCACGGCCGGCACGTACGCCGGGTCGTCGGGCGGCATGAGCAGGAACGCGACGAGAGCGGTGACGATCGCGTAGAGCGTCACGCAGCCCTTGAGCCATGCGGGCGGCTCGATGCCCTTGAGGATCGTGGCGGCGCCCGCCCACAGCATCACGAAGCCGAGCACGAATCCGGTCTGGAAGGTGAAATAGGTCCAATATTCAGGCTTGTGCCACGCCTCGTAGGTGCCGACGAAGCACATGGCGGCGATCGCGAGCCGCCACAGTCCGGCGATGAATCTCATGGTCACCAGTCTAGGCGGAGCATGCGAATCGGAGTAGGCTGTTGCCCAGCGAAATCACAGCGAAGCATCCAAACCCAGGGGAGCGATCACATGGACTATTCACCGGCGCTGATGACCGACATGTACGAATACACGATGCTCGACGCATGTCTGAAGGACGGCACCGCGGACCGCAAATGCGTCTTCGAGGTGTTCACCCGCCATCTGCCGATCGGCCGGCGCTACGGCGTGGTCGCCGGCACCGAGCGCATCCTCGACGAGCTCGAGCGCTTCCACCTCGACGACGAGGATCTCAAGTTCCTCGCCGACCGCAAGGTCGTGAGCCCCGAGACGATCAAGTGGCTGGAGAGCTTCCACTTCTCCGGCACGATCAAGGGCTACCGCGAGGGCGAGATGTTCTTCCCGAACTCGCCGATCCTCGAGGTCGAGGGCACGTTCGGCGAATGCACGCTGCTCGAGACGCTCATCCTGTCCGTGCTGAACTATGATTCCGCGGTCGCCTCGGCCGCCTCCCGCATGGCCTCTGCGGCGAAGGACCGCCCCTGCATGGACATGGGCGGACGCCGCACGAACGAGTGGTCGGCCGTCGCGGCAGCACGTGCCGCGGTCGTCGGCGGATTCCAGGGCACCGCGAACCTGCTCGCCGCGCAGATGTACGGCCTCAAGGCGATCGGCACGGCCGCGCACTGCTTCACGCTCGTGCACGACAGCGAGCGTCAGGCGTTCGAATCGCAGATCGCCGCGTTGGGAAGGAACACGACGCTGCTCGTCGACACGTACAACATCGAAGAGGCCGTGAAGACCGCGGTCGAGGTCGCCGGACCGGAGCTCGGCGGCGTGCGCATCGATTCGGGCGATCTCGCGCTCATGGCGCAGCGCGTGCGCAACCAGCTCGACGCGCTCGGCGCGACGAACACGCGCATCACCGTCACCAACGATCTCGACGAGTACGCGCTCGCCGCGCTGCAGACCGCGCCGGTCGACTCGTACGGCGTGGGCACGATGCTCGTCACCGGCTCGGGCGCCCCCACGTGCGCGATGGTGTACAAGCTCACCGAGCGCGAGGGCGCGGACGGCGTGATGGTCCCGGTCATGAAGAAGTCGAAGGACAAGGCCACCGTGCCGGGCCGCAAGGTCGCCTACCGCTCGTACGAGTACGGTCTGGCCGACGTGGAGCACGTGATCTCCGGTTCGGAGGACAAGCTCGCCGCGTTCCGCCCGGAGGAGGGTTGGAAGGATCTCATGGTCGACTTCGTCGATCACGGCGAGATCAACCATGAGTGGCAGGGCCACGACGCGATCCAGCGCGCGCACGACTACCGTGCGAAGGCGCTTGCCGAGCTGCCGATCGCGGCGCAGAGCCTCATGCGCGGCGACCCGGTGATCCCCACCGAAGTCACTGTTCTGTGACTTCGGCCGGGATCCTTCGCGGCTGCCGCCGCGGTGTTCAGCGCTGGGAGATCTCGTCGATCCTGGCGAGCTCTTCGGCGCTGAACGTGGTGTTCTTCAGCGCGCCGATGTTGTCGACGATCTGCTGCGGCTTGGAGGCACCGGCGAGCACGGAGGTGACGGCGTCGTCGTGCAGCAGCCAGGCGAGGCTCATCTCGGCGAGGGTCTGGCCGCGGGCGATCGCGATGTCGTTGAGCTCGCGGATCTGCTGGAGACGCTCCGGGGTGAGGGCGGAGTCCTTGAGGAAGCGCGGGTCGACGGCGATGCGGCTGTCGGCCGGCACGCCGTTCAGGTAGCGGTTGGTCAGCAGACCCTGCTCGAGCGGGCAGAAGGTGATGAGGCCCTTGCCGAGCTTCTTGGCGGTGTCCTTGAGCCCGTTCTTTTCGACGGTGCGGTCGAAGATGTTGTACTTGTTCTGGTTGATGACGAACGGCACATGCAGCTCGTCGAGGATCGCTGAGGCCTTCTCCAGAGTCTGGCCGTCGTAGTTGGACAGGCCCACGTACAGCGCCTTGCCGGAATTGACGATCTGGGCGAGCGCGCCCATCGTCTCCTCGAGCGGGGTCTCCGGGTCCGGACGGTGGTGGTAGAAGATGTCGACGTAGTCGAGGCCGAGGCGTTCGAGGGACTGGTCGAGCGAGGCGATCAGGTATTTGCGCGAGCCCCAGTCGCCGTACGGACCGGCCCACATCTCGTAGCCGGCCTTGGTGGAGATGATGAGCTCGTCGCGGTGGGCCTTGAAGTACTTGTTGAGCAGCAGGCCGCAGTTCTTCTCCGCCTGGCCGGGCTCGGGACCGTAGTTGTTGGCGAGGTCGAAGTGGGTGATGCCGTGGTCAAACGCGGTGAACACCAGCTGCTTCATGTGGTCGAACGGCGTCAGGTCGCCGAAGTTGTGCCAGAAGCCGAGCGAGACGGCCGGCAACTTGAGGCCGGATTTGCCGCAGCGGTTGTAGGTCATGGTCGCGTAGCGGTCGTTCGCGGGCGCGTAGGCATTGGTGGGTTCGAACATCCTGTTGTTCTCCTTCAGGTCGATTCACTTACGAATCGAGTCCCGCATCGATTGCAGATCGATGCCGGTCTGATTCATGTGGGGCCCGCACCGTTCTCCCTCTTCCTTTGGTTTTCCTTTGGTCAGGATTCCTTCCTGCGGGTCCCGCATGTGGTTGCGCAATCATCATCACAGTTCAAGTAAGCTTGAATGCAAGTGCGCCGCGATCGGGCGGCGTGTCGCATGCGATGCCAAGGGCAATGCCGCGAGAAAGGGACGGATGCACAATGATGAACGACATCGACGGATCGGTCGAAAAGGTCGGGGCCGTGGCTGCCGAGAGCGGGACTGCCGGGAAGATCAAGAACGGAACTGCCATATCTGCCGGGGCTGAGACGACCAAGGCGGCCGAGAACGGCAAAGTGGCGGAGGCGGGGCAAACGTCAGCCGAGCCGCGGACCTACACGATCCGCGAGGTGGCGCGACAGTTCCATATGGAGCCCTCGGCACTGAGGTACTACGAGGATCAGGGACTGCTGACGAACGTCAGGCGCAACGCGAGCGGGCAGCGCGAATACGAGGAATGCCACATCAATCGATTGCGCGCGATCTGCTGCTTCAAGAACGCGGGCATGACGATCGGGGATCTCAAGAAGTTCTTCCTCTACGAAAGCAACGAGCCCGAGCACATCGACGAGATCCTCGAACTGCTCGAGTCGCGTCGCGAGGCGCTCGACGAGCAGCGACGCGCGCTCAACGAGGCCGCATTGCACGTGCAGCGCAAGCTGCACTTCTACGGCGACATCAAGCGCTCGCTCGACGAGCACCGCCCCCTGCCGGACTGGAAGTACTACAAGACCCGCAAATACTCGATCGACTGCTGACGGTCCAACATCCGGCGCGAGCCTCCTCCCCGCACCGAATCCCTTCGCCCCGGACCTCTTCACCCCGGGAGTCTTCACCCAAGAACTCCTCACCCGCCCCACCCCACACACCGGAACCCCTCACCTTGGAGACGAAGCCAGCCATTTTGCATCGAGGTCAACTTTCACTCAGCTGTGCCGCTCAATTGTTCCATCTCAACCGCGCCAGTCCAGTCATGTCCCAGTCATGTCACTTATCCGTGCCACTCAACGCAATTTTCGGCGATTTTGGCGTTGAGTGGCACGACGATACGTGATTCCCGTCTCGCCACCTTTTTGACATGCTGTCAAAAGGGTCATTTTCCAACGATTCTGCAATAGCCAATATCGCAAGGGCCACCCCTGCTCCCGATGTGTCTGCCACTCAACGTGAAAAAACACCGAAATCGCGTTGAGTGGCACGGTTTTCTGCCACTCAACGAACGTCAACCGATTGACATGCACTGAGTGGCAGACTCCTCACGCGTCTCACCCCGATCCACCCCGATCGCCGTATCGGATCCTACGGGATCGAACGTTTTCCCGACCACGCAAGCCCCCATAACGCCGGATCCTACAGGATCGAACGCAAAGGACCCAATCGCCACCAGGAAACAGGATTATGCGCAGGGTGCTAAAGCTAGAGCTCGCGCGGATTGACGCGGCACTCCTGCGACCATTTGGCCTTGTTCGCATCGTAGTTGGGGTCGGCCATGTCGAGGGGGATCCTGCTGAAGTAGGTGTCCGGACTGGTGGCGTTGAGCTCCGCCTCGATCTGCGCATCGGTCATCGAGTTGTCGACGACGTCGTGCCGGCGCATGCAGTCGATGATCATCGATATGTCGTTCTTGCCGTCCGGATTGGTTTTGTCCATCAGCAGCAAGCCCGCAAGATAGTCGATGCCGGACTCCTTCTCGCACGTGTCGGTATCGCGATGCATGCGGTCGGCCCATGCCTGATCGGTGGTCTGATCAGGGTGATAGATGGTGCTGGTTCCATCGATGGACATGGTGGCGGTGTATCCCTTGTCCGTCATGCAGGAGACATAGCGGTCCGCCGCCTCCTGGACCTCCGCCTCGGCGAGCTTGCCGTCGGAGAGCGCCTGAACCGCGAACTCGCTACCGTCGCGCTTCGCCCGATCGTACGCCCACGAATAGTCCTCCGCATGCGCCCCGGTGAACGTCGGTTCGCTGTTCGATCCGGTACCGCCGTTCCCTCCGCCTCCGCCCGAGGCGAGAGGATTCGAGGCGCATGATGCCAGCGTCATGATCACAATGAGCGTCGCACACGCGACGATCGTCGTACGACGCAGTCGAGAGCTCAGATGATACCGTGCCATGGTCGTCTCCTTCGCCGCTGTCGCCGGTAAGCGCTACACCATCCATCCATTGGATGGTCGCATAGCTTCACATTACGGCATGGACCATGGAACGGCAACGGCATGCGTCATCGCCGTGACTACACGAATCCGTTCATCAAACACTCATCATGTATGTCGCTATTGCTGTTTTCGTGGGTGGTTGTTTGCCGTTGGGCCTTAGGGAGAGGCATTCCATTTACTTGATTCCAAATTCCGTCGATTTGCGCGCTCTCCTATGGTCTGTTTCGGCAGTCCGCGTGGGACTCAGCGCCGCCAAGGCCGATTCCGGCCCTGAGTCCCGCAGATCCAAGGGACTCAGCACGATTCCTCGCGTTTTTCACGCTGAATCCCCCGAGGCAGGCGAACAAGGAGAACAGGAGACGCAACAGACACGACAGGGGGACAGCTCTACCGGGCCCGGCAACTCAAGGACTCCTGCGCAACCTGCTCAAACAACCCCATCGCAGTGACACACGCCCCTGTCGTACCGGCGCCGGCGTCAGTCGCATCACCAGCCGCGCATTTCGTCGTAGATGCGTTTGCAGTCGGGGCAGACGGGGTACTTGGACGGGTCGTGCTTGGGGACCCAGACCTTGCCGCACAGGGCGACGACCGGGCGGCCGGTGGCCTGCGACTCGGCGATGCGGTCACGCGAGACGTAGTGGGCGAAGCGGTCGGCGTCGCCATCGTCGGCGCGCTTGTTCTCCTCCTTGGTCTCGGGGCGTTCGAGCACCGCGGTGCCGGTCTCGGCATCCGGGTTGGACAGCGGCGAGGACGTGTCGGCGTCGAGATATTCGTCGAGGGATGCTTCGGCGAGCGCGTTGTTGATCATCATGACGACCTCCTTGTAGGGCATGTTCTGCACTCCATCATAGTGTTCGTGCAAACGATTGAGGTAACGGACGACGAATCGGCGTGACGCCGGCGCACATCATGGCGCATCACGCGCACGGGCGCGGTAGTCTAGTGCCTATGACCAAAGCAGTGTGCCCCGGCTCCTATGACCCCGTGACCGCCGGACATCTTGACGTTATCGAACGCAGTGCGCGCTTCTTCGACGAAGTGCATGTGGTGGTGGCGGTGAACGCCGCCAAGACGCCGATGTTCCCCACCGAGACCCGTGTCGACGTGATCCGTCGTGCCCTTGCCAAGGATGGCTGCACGAACGTCGTGGTCTCCTCCACCGACGGCCTGATCACCGATTACTGCAATAAGGTCGGCGCGTCGGTCATCGTCAAGGGCCTGCGTCAGAACGGCGACTATGAGGCCGAGCTCGGCATGGCGCTCGTCAATCGCAAGCTGGGCGGCGTGGAGACGCTGTTCCTGCCCGCCGATCCGGTGCTTGAGCATATCTCCAGTTCGATCGTCAAGGACGTGGCCCGTCACGGCGGCGACGTGACCGGCATGGTGCCCGACTGCGTGGTGCCGATGCTGAACGAGGCGCTGCACGGGCAGGCTTCGTCTGCGCCGTCCACGGACGCGCAGTCCACGGAAAGGAATGCATGATGAGCGATATCACCGATTATTCGAAGCCGGGCGAGCACCCGGAGGCTACGTCGATCTGACCGCGGGGACGGCGGACGGCGCGAACGCGGCAAACGCCGCCCAGACCGGTGCGGCCGGTACGCCCGGAAGCAACGCCGTTAACGGCTATGTCGCGCCGGCGGTCGATTTCACCGACATCGCGGGCGCGCCCGAAGCGGCCAGCGACGACACGGTCGACAGCGTTCGCGCGGCCGCGGCCGGCGTCTCCCCCGCACCGCAGTCCGCGCCCCAGGCCGCGCCGTCCTTGTCCGCGACGATGCCGGCGACGACCCCGAGCCCGACGACCCCCGGCGCGGACGCCGACGACAAGGCGGGCGACGATTCGCGCGTGCTCAAGTCCCCGTTCCCGCTGCCTGATCTGCGCGACGACGACGTCGATGACGACATGGACCAGAGCCGTGAGGAGTTCACGACCGTCTACGACATCATCGACCGGCTCGAGTCCGCGCTCAACGAGGCGAAGGGCAGCATCTTCTCCCCCGGTCAGGTGCGCATCGACCGCGACGACTTCTCCGACAACCTGAACGAGCTCAAGAAGATGCTCCCGGTGCAGCTCGAACGCGCCTCCGCGCTGATGCGCGAGGCCGAACGTCGACTGGAGGGCGCGCAGACGCAGGCGAACGCGATCGTCGCGTCCGCGCAGAGCCGTGCCGCCGATATCGTCAAGGAGGCCAACGAGCAGGCGCAGTTCCTCGCCGGTCAGGAGAACGTCACCGAGCTGGCGCGTCAGAAGGCGCGCACGATCCTCAACACGGCGCAGGCGAAGGCCGATCATCTCACGCATGGCGCGGACGAGTATTCGACGAAGGTCATGGAGACGCTGCGCGCGCAGCTCAACAAGATGGGCGGCGACGTGGACGCGGGCCTCAACGTGCTCTACGAGCGTCGCAAGGCCGCGGCACAGGACCTGCCGCATCTCGACATCAACGATTATCCTGAGGCGCAGTAGGGCGGAGTTGAGGCGGCTGATGGGGTGACGGAACATGTCCGTCTCTCCCCCAGTCAGCTTCGCTGACAGCCCCCTCGTCAGAGGGGGCCAATACTACGGATGACAACACTTAAGAAAGGCTAACGGTATTATGGCTCGTCCTGAACTTTCCCCGTGGGCGATTTCGGTGGCGCAGGTCGCCTCCCGCGCCGGGCAGTCCAAGGAGGTGAACGCCGACTTCCCCGCTCCCGGCGGCATCGGCGACGAGGTGATCGGCGTCGATGAGGGTGCGCCGGTGCATGTGGACGGCTCGTTCGACTCGATCGTCGACGGGCTGATCCTCAACGCGCGCGTCACCGCTCCGGTGCACGCCGAATGCACCCGCTGCTTGAAGCCGCTCAAGCGCGACTGGGGCGTGAACGTCACCGCATTCTTCCCCTACGAGTCCGAGGCCGCCAGCAAGGACAAGGACAAGAACAAGAAGAAGGGCGAGGTCGAGATCATCGCCGGCGAGGAGGAGTCGGAGGACTCCTATCCGCTGCTCGACGGCGGCGCGTTCGCCGACATCGAGGCGCTGCTGCGCGACACGCTCGTCGAGGCGCTGCCGCTGCAGCCACTGTGCCGTGAGGACTGCCTCGGTCTGTGCTCGCAGTGCGGCATCGACCTGAACGAGCATCCGGATCATCACCACGAGATCACCGACAGCCGCTTCGACGGACTCGCCGCTCTGAAGGCCCAGCTCGAGGCCGAGGAGAACGGCCGGGACGGCAGGGAGTAGTCACGCGGGCGATGGTGATGCCCCGGGCCCCGGTCCGGCATCTCGGGATACCACCCGCCGAAGAAACGCCGAGATCCGCTCGGAGTGACATTGTACGGGCATTGCGCTAGAGTACTGAACGCTTAAGCTCAAATGTTCGAACGAAATAGAGGATACTGAAAATGGCACTGCCTAAGTACAAGACCTCGCGCGCCAACACGCACTCGCGTCGCGCGAATTGGAAGGCGACCGCTACGGCCACCGTGAGCTGCCCGAACTGCGGCGCTCCGGCTCTCCCGCACGTGGCCTGCCCGAGCTGCGGCTCCTTCCGCGGCCGCATCTACCGTGAAGCCATCCGCGCCCCTCACGCCAAGTGAGTCGCCGAAGCTGATCACGGCATGAACTGCAAGAAAGCCCTGCCATCGACGGGTGGCGGGGCTTTCGCGTAACTATCCGCCATTCGTGGAAAGCGGCATCGCGGGCGACGACCGAGACGGGATTCGCCCCGGAGCCACTGTCCACGACCGACCCCATCAATCACCCATCATGACCAATTCCAACTCCAACTCCGCCACCAAGCAGACGTCCAAGCAGACCAAGCAAGACAACGATCAGCAGCACATCGTGCGCGTCTCCGGCCCGTCCAACGAAGCCGTCGAGGCGCTTCTCAAGGCGCTCGACACGACGATCAGCCCCGAGCTGCTCGTCCAGGCGCTCACTCACCGCTCCTTCGCGCACGAGCACCCCGGCGTCAAGCACTACGAGCGACTCGAGTTCCTCGGCGACGCCGTGCTCGAGCTCGTCGCCACCGAGACCCTGTACCGCATCCATCCGGACATGACCGAGGGCCAGCTGGCCAAGATGCGCGCCAAGGCCGTCTCCGAAGAGGCGCTGAGCGCGATCGCCCGCGACAAGCTGCACGTCGGCCCGTACATCCTGCTCGGCCACGGCGAGGCTGCGGACGGCGGCGCCGAGAAGAGCTCGATCCTGTGCGACATCGTCGAATCGCTCATCGGCGCGACGTTCGTCGAACACGGCATCGACGGCGCGCGCAACACCGTCCACCGCCTGATCGACGACACCCTGAAGGAGGTCGCCACCGAGGGCCCGGCGCTCGACTGGAAGACCTCGCTGACCGTCAAGGCGCACAAGATGGGCAAGGAGGAGCCGGTCTACCACATGGCCGTCACCGGCCCGGAGTACGCGCAGGAGTTCATCGCCCGCGTCACGCTCGGCGACGACGAGACGATCATCGGCGTCGGACGCGGCACGAGCAAGCGCAAGGCACAGCTCGCAGCCGCCGAGGCCGCCTGGCACAAGCTCGACGAGTAGGTCGTCAATGGGCGGAACGCGCGGGGCGTGAGGTACCTCACTGGTGCTTCGCGCCCCCGCGCGTTCCGCCCATTGAGCCATATGACGCAAACGTCACGCGCGCGAATACACTGGAGAAAACACGCGCGAAACCGGCCACGAAACCGGTCTTCGTCGCAAGCGAGGCCGACAGGACCGCAGGGTGCGACCATCAGTCGCGGCCGTCCGGCGGCGGCACAGGTCGGCGAGAACCAACGGAAGCGAAGTGTGAGAGGATTATGGCTTTACCCACGCCTTTGCAGGCATTCAGCGGCGTGCCCAAAACGCCCGTAAGCGACAAGCAGACCATCGTCGACGGCGAGAAGATGACCGGCGCCCAGGCGCTGGTCCGTTCGCTGGAGGATCTGGGCGTCACCGACGTCTTCGGCATCCCGGGAGGCGCGATCCTGCCCGTCTACCATCAGATCACCGACGATCTGAAGTTCCGTTTCATCCTGATGCGTCACGAGCAGGCCGCGGGTCATGCGGCCGAAGGCTACGCGATCTCCACCGGCAAGGTCGGCGTGTGCATCGTGACCTCCGGCCCGGGTGCCACCAACGTGGTCACCGCCATCGCCGACGCGAACATGGATTCGGTGCCGATGGTCGTCGTCACCGGTCAGGTCGGCGTGCAGGCGATCGGCACGGACGCGTTCCAGGAGGCCGACATCGTCGGCATGACCTACCCGGTCTCCAAGCACTCGTACCTCGTCACCCGCGCGCAGGACATCCCGCGCGTCATGGCCGAGGCGTTCCACGTCGCGTCCACCGGCCGCCCCGGCCCGGTGGTCGTCGACCTGACGAAGACCGCACAGACCGGCGAGATGTACTACTCGTGGCCGCAGCGCATGATCCTGCCCGGCTACAATCCGACGACCAAGGCGCACGGCCGCGTGCTCTCCGACGCCGCCAAGCTGTTCAACCAGTCCTACCGCCCGGTCCTCTACGTGGGCGGCGGCGCGATGCGCTCCGGCGCAAGCAAGCAGGTCAAGGCCCTGGCCGACCTGACCGACTCCCCGATCGTCACCACGCTGCCGGCGCGCGGCATCGTCCCGGATGACGATCCGAAGAACCTCGGCATGCTGGGCATGCACGGCACGATCGCCGCGACCGGTGCCGTGCAGCGCTGCGACCTGCTCGTCGCGATCGGCGCGCGCTTCGACGACCGCGTCACCGGCAAGCTCGACGCGTTCGCGCCGGGCGCCCGCGTGATCCACATCGACATCGACCCGGCCGAAATCGGCAAGAACCGTACGCCGGACGTGCCGATCGTGGGCGACGTGGCCACCGTGCTCGAGGATCTCATCCCCGAGATCGAACGCGCGCAGGCCATCACCCCGAAGCCGAACCGCAAGCCGTGGTGGGATCGCATCAACGGCTGGCGCGCGAAGTACCCGATGACGTGGGACGAGCCGACCGACGGCTCGCTGGCCCCGCAGTGGGTCGTCAAGAAGCTCTCCGAGCTGGCCGATCCGTCGACGATCTGGGTGACCGGCGTCGGACAGCATCAGATGTGGGCGTCGCAGTTCATCGACTTCCACGGCCCGCACGAGTGGATCTCCTCCGGCGGCCTCGGCACGATGGGCTACGGTCTGCCGGCGGCGATCGGCGCGTCCGTGGGTTCGGCGCGCGAGTTCGACGGCAAGAAGCCGGTGTGGCTCATCGACGGCGACGGCTCGTTCCAGATGACCAGCGAGGAGCTGGCGGCCGCGTTCTTCGCGCACACGCCGGTCAAGATCGCGCTGCTCAACAACTCCGTGTACGGCATGGTCCGCCAGTGGCAGACCCTGTTCTACGATCACCACTACTCGCAGACCAACCTGCTCGACGGCGAGGCGCACGGCGCCGAGGGCGACGCGCAGGCCGCCGCCGGCGAGCTGCCGCTCGAGGTGCCGGACTTCGTCAAGCTGGCCGAGGCGTACGGCTGCGTGGCGATGCGCGCTTTCACCGAGGAGGAGGCCGTCGAGGCGATCCGCAAGGCGAACGAGATCAACGACCGTCCGGTGCTCATCGACTTCCGCGTCTGGAAGGATGCGATGGTCTGGCCGATGGTCGCCGCCGGCAAGTCGAACGACGATGTGACGTACCGCCCCGGTCTGCACCCGTTGAAGGGCGATACCGGCACCGGGCCGATCGAGGACGACGAAGTGGCTGCGGCCGAAACCGCCGCCGCGAACGCCGAGAACGGAAAGGAGAACTGATATGCCCGCCAACTATCCCGCATCCAAGCCGGGCTCCGAGCGTCATACGCTGTCCGTGCTGGTGGAGAACCGTCCGGGCGTGCTGGCGCGCATCGCCGGTCTGTTCGCCCGCCGCGCGTTCAACATCAACTCGCTGTCCGTCTCCCCCACCGAGCGTCCGGACATCTCGCGCGTGACCGTCACCGCCGATGTGGAGGCGGTGCCGCTCGAGCAGATCATCAAGCAGCTCAACAAGCTGCTGCACGTGCTGAAGATCGTCGAACTCGACCCGAACACCACCGTCGAGCGCGAGCTCGTGCTCATCAAGGTGGCCGCCGATCAGTCGAACCGTTCCGACGTGCTCGAGATCGTGCGACTGTTCCGTGTGCGCGTCGTCGACGTGAACCCGGAGTCGCTCACGATCGAGGCCACCGGCGCCGAGGGCAAGATCGACGCGCTGCTGGGACTCCTGGAGCACTACGGCGTGATCGAGCTGGTGCGCTCCGGCGCCGTCGCCGTCACGCGCGGCCCGAAGGCGCTGGCCGAGAAGGTCATCGGCTCGGAGATCACCGGCCGCTGACGCCGCATTCGGCTCCATACACGTACGCGATAGGGGGTGTTCCTCACCTACGATGGTGGGGAACACCCGAATAACACTTCATTTCACATCATCACCCCACATCACCATCCATCGCGCGGTAATCACACCCATCGCGCGGTGAACGTCACATGAAGTAGTGTTTCGCCCATCGCGCAGTGATGCGAAACGGCGGAATTCCGCCAATCCGTAAAATCACCTCACTACTTCATGAGGATTTCGCCGCGCGATGGGTGTGATTACCGCGCGATGGGTGGCGAGGATGCCATGGCGATGATGCCGCCTGCGCCGGCTACCGGCCGAGCTGTTCGGACAGGTCCATCCATTCGAGAGTGAGTTCCTCCGACTCGTCGGAGACGGCCTTGAGCTGGTCGTTGAGCTTGTTGAGGCCCTCGTAGTCGCTTGGGTCGTGTGCGGCCATCTGCGCCTCGAGATCGGCCTTCTGCTCCTCGAGCTTGTCGAGTTTGCGCTCGATCGCGGAGACGCGCTTCGACGCGTCGTGGAACGCCTTGCCGGTGAGCTTCGGCGCGGAATCACCGGAATCACCGGAATCACCGGTACCGGAAGCGGAGGATGAGCCGGCAGCGGCGGAGGAAGCCGAAGACGCCGCATCGGACGCCTGACCGTTCCTGCCGGCGGCACCTGCCGAGCCCGCGCGTCCCCTAGCCCCGGACGAACCGGAACCGGAACCCGTGCCCGCGATGCCGGCGACCTCCGGCGGCAGTCCCTTGCCGTTCTTGAGGTCCTCGACCATGTCGAGATAGTCCTGCACGCCGCCGGGCAGGTGGCGCACCTTGCCGCCGATCAGCGCGAACTGCTGGTCAGTGACGCGTTCGAGCAGATAGCGGTCGTGGGAGACGACAATGAGCGTGCCCGGCCAGGTGTCGAGCAGGTCCTCCATCACGGCGAGCATGTCGGTGTCAAGATCGTTGCCGGGCTCGTCCATGATGAGCACGTTCGGTTCGTCGAGGAGGATGAGCAGCAGCTGCATGCGGCGCTTCTGGCCTCCGGACAGGTCGGCGATCGGGGTCATCAGCTGCGCGGACTCGAAGCCGAGACGCTCCATCAGCTGGCCCGGGGTGACCTCCTTGCCGTCGACGATGTAGCTCGGCTTGTAGCGCGAGAGCACTTCCTTGATCTTGTATTTGCCGAGCTTCTCAAGCTCGTCGAGTCGCTGCGAGAGCACCGCGAACTTCACGGTCTTGCCGATGTTCACGTGACCGGCGGTCGGGGTGAGCGTGCCGTCGATGAGCTTGAGGAGCGTCGACTTGCCGGCGCCGTTCGCGCCGACGATGCCGAAGCGGTCGCCCGGGCCGATCAGCCAGGTCACGTCGTCGAGGATCTCGCGACCGCTCACGGTGACCTTGCGCGCCGCGGACGTGGGTTCGGCCCCGCTCTCCTCGATGCCGCCGCCGATGGTCTCGCCGCCGGTGTTCATGCGACGCACCTCGCGATCGTCGTTGAGCGACAGGGCGGCCGACGCGGACGCCGCCCCGCCTTCGGCCTCGGCCCGGGCACGAGCCTCCTCGGCGGCCTTGATCGCCTCGGGTACGCCGGCGTCGACGAGACGCGGGTCGGTCATGTCGGTGACGGCCACCTCGACCGAGCCGTGCACCTGCGGTTCTGCGTACATCGCGTCGACCACGTCCACGCGCGACGCGGAGTCGGCGAGCGCCGCCACGTCCGGGTCGATGGCGTCGGCGGCCGATACGGTGCCCTGCGCATGCTCGAAGATCTGGGTGACGTCGACGAGGTCGACGACCTGCTTGCCGAGCCGGGAGGTGGCCATCTGCTTGAGTTCGAGCGTGTTGCGCATCGGCGGCACGTCGGCGATGAGCTCGCGGGCGGCCTTGACGTGGAACTTCTGCTTGGTGGAGCGGGCGCGGGCGCCGCGAGAGAGCCATGCGAGTTCCTTGCGGGCGAGGTTGCGGCGCTTGGTCTCGCGCACGTCGGCCTGACGGTCGCGTTCGACGCGCTGGAGCATGTAGGCGGAGTAGCCGCCCTCGAACGGTTCGATGACGCCGTCGTGGACCTCCCACATCGACTCGCACACCTCGTCGAGGAACCAGCGGTCGTGGGTGACGAGCAGCAGCGCGCCCTGCCCCTTGGACCAGCGGTTCTTCAGGTGTTCGGCGAGCCAGTGGATGGTGACGACGTCGAGGTGGTTGGTGGGCTCGTCGAGGGCGAGGATGTCCCAGTCCTTGAGGAGCAGTCGGGCGAGGTCGGCGCGGCGGCGCTGGCCGCCGGAGAGGGATCCGACCTTCGCGTCGAGGCTCATGCCGCCGAGAAGCGCCTCGACGATCTCGCGCGAGGAGTTGTCGGACGCCCATTCGTAGTCGGCGCGGCCTTCGAGCGCGGCCTGGCGGATCGTGGCGTCGTCATCGAGCGGATCGCGCTGGTCGAGCATGCCGAAGGTGAGGCCGCCGCGCTTGGTCACGCGGCCGGAGTCGGGTTCCTGCGTGCCGCGGAACAGGTGCAGCAGCGTGGATTTGCCGTCGCCGTTGCGGCCGACGATGCCGATGCGATCGCCTTCGAAGACGCCCTGCGTCACATCGGTGAAGATGGTCTTGGTGGCGAAGGCGAGCGAAACGTGTTCCAGTCCAATATCGTAAGTCGGCATGACTCACCAATGTAGCCTGAGGCCGCAACAGGGGCCGTGGCAGACGTTCCCGGCCGTTTCAGGAGATGACCGGGTCCTTCGGCCCCTGCTCCTCCTCGGCCTTGGCGAGCCCCTGCGCGTAGTTGCGGCAGCGCACGGCGAAGCCGGAGAACACCTGTTCGGCGAACGGCTCGAGCAGCGGGTTGCAGCGTTCGAAGTCCTCGCGCAGCTGCGATTTGGAGCCGCCGGCGGCTTTGAGATCCTTGACCATGCTCGGCTCGGCGAGCCACTCCTCGAGCAGGGAGGCGGTGACCTCGAGGTGGAACTGGAGTCCCAACGCGGATCCGGCACGGAACGCCTGCACCTTGGTGGCGTTCGATCGGGCGAGCAGCTGCGCGCTCTCGGGCAGCCCCACCACGTCGTTGTGCCAGTGGAGCACGTCGATCTGCTTGTCCCACATGGAGAAGTAGTCATGCTGGTCGACGCGCTTGATCGGGCCGAAGCCGATCTCCGGCGCCTCCCCGCGGCGCAGCTTCGCGCCGAGCGCGGTGGCGATGATCTGATGGCCGAGGCACACGCCGAGCACCGGCTTGTTCACGGCGACCGCGGCGCGGGCGAGCTTGGCCTCGGCCTTGAGCCCCGGGTGCCTGTCATAGTCGGCGGCGCCCATCGGGCCGCCCATGATGACCACGCCCGCGACCTCGTCGAACGAGGGCAGGTCCGGTTTCTTCTCGTCGACGATGTTGAGGATCTGATAGTCGAGACCGAGGTCCTCGAGATTGGTGAGGATGCGCCCGGGCTTCTCCCAGGGCACGTGTTGGAGCACAAGCACTTGCGGAGTCATGCCCTCTATTGTGGCACGAGCTACGTAAACGGCGCTCGCACGCGTCCGGGGTGTACCCTTGATGTATGGGAAATAGTCAAGAATCGCATGATTTCAATACTTCCGTATTGCATTCCGTATTGCCGAGCGCGCTCACGGAGGCGAAGGTCTCCCCGCTCGCCGAGGGGCTCAAGCTCTATGACACCGCCTCGCACGCGACGAGCGTGTTCACGCCGATCAAGCCCGGCGAGGTGGGCATCTACGTGTGCGGCGCCACCGTGCAGTCGTCGCCGCATATCGGCCACATCCGCGCGGCCGTCGCGTTCGACATCATCCGCCGCTGGTTTTTGAAGCTCGGATACAAGGTCACGTTCGTGAGGAACGTCACCGACATCGACGACAAGATCCTCGACAAGGCCGCCGCCGCGGGCCAGCAGTGGTGGGCGCGCGCCTACTACTACGAGCGCGAGTTCACGCGCGCCTATGAGACGCTGGGCGTGCTGCCGCCGACGGTCGAGCCGCGCGCGACCGGCCACATGTCCGACATGATCGACCTGATCCAGCGCATCATCGACAACGGCCACGGCTACGTCGTCACCGACGAGAACGGCAAGCCGACCGGCAACGTGTACTTCGACGTCGCCTCCTGGCCGCATTACGGCGAGCTGACGCATCAGAAGCAGACGGGCGCCGCGCAGGTGGACGAGGCGGCGGCCGTCGCCGACCGCATGGGCCCGTCCGTCGACGCCGCGGGCGACGACAAGTACAATCCGGTCGATCCGGCCGACGCCTCCCCCGACAAGCACGATCCGCGCGATTTCGCATTGTGGAAGGCGCCGAAGGACACCGATCCGCTGGATGCACGCTGGAACACGCCGTTCGGCGTGGGCCGCCCGGGCTGGCACATCGAATGCTCGGCGATGAGCCACCGGTACCTGAAGGACGGGTTCGACATCCACGGCGGCGGCCTCGACCTGCGCTTCCCGCACCACGAGAACGAGATGGCGCAGACCCGCGCCGCCGGCTACGACTCGGCCGCGCGCTGGATGCATTCGGCGTGGGTCACCGCCAAGGGCGAGAAGATGTCGAAGTCGCTGGGCACCGGCCTGTCCGTGCCGAGCGTGCTGGCCGAGCACTCCGCCTGGGTGGTGCGCTACGCGCTGGGCGGCGTGCAGTACCGTTCGATGCTCGAATGGTCCGATCAGGCGCTCGTCGAGGCCGAGGCGGCCTATGAGCGCATCGCGAACTTCATCGAGCGCGCCGGCGTCGCGCTGGGCGGGCAGCCCACGCGCGAGGAGATCGCGGGCGTTGCCGCCGATCAGCTGCCGGCCGATTTCACGTCCGCGATGAACGACGACGTGAACGTGTCCGGCGCGACCGCGGCGATCTTCACCGCGATCCGCTCCGGCAACACGCTGCTTTCCAAGCTCACCGACCACGCCGATTCGCCCGAGGCCAGGGCCGAGGTGCGCGCGGCGCTGGTCTCGGTGCGCACGATGCTCGACACGCTGGGCCTCGATCCGCTGGCCGAGCCGTGGGTGACGCAGGGCGCGGCCGGAGCGGCCGGCGACGGCGAGGACGAGACGCCGGAGCACAAGGCACTGGAGGCGCTGATCGGCGAGCAGCTGGCCGCCCGAGCCGCCGCCCGCAAGGAGCGCGACTTCGCCAGGGCCGATGCGATCCGCGATACGCTGGCCGAGGCCGGCATCGCCATCGAGGACGGCCCGCAGGGCTCGACCTGGTCCCTCAAGTAGACCCGGCGGGGTCTGCTCGAGGTCCCGATCAGACCCCGATCAGTCGAAGACGAAGTCTACGTCGACGATGTGCAGGCGGCGCTTGAGCTCGCGTTCGAGCGACCGCTTGCACTCGACGAGATCGGCCACGTCGATCGTGTCGCCGGTGCCGGCGAGGTACACGTCGACCGTGTAGTTCATGCCGGTCTTGAAGATCAGGGTCTTGTCGTATTCGGTGTTCGCCGGCAGATGCCGCTGAGCCACCGATTCGACGTACGCGTTCGTCTCGTCGTCGTCGTGCACGCCGCCGACCAGTTCGACGAACGCCTCCTTCAGTACGCCGAACGGCTCCTTGATCGTCGCGATGACCAAAGCCACGGTGATGAAGAAGTCGCCGGTGTAGTGCAGGAACCCGAGCGGGCCGCCCGCGGGCAGGATCATGAGGATCACCGCAACGGCGCCGACGCCGGCCGACATCACGCCATCGACGAAGGAGCTGTTGGCCTCGGCGTTCAGCATCGTGCTGGAATCGCGGATCGAACGGTTGCGGGAGCGGTAGTAGAGACACAGGCAGAAGCAGGCCGCCACGGCGAAGAGCTCGTAGATGACGACCGGCCCGGTGACGATCGGCTCGCCCTGTCCGAGCGCGAAGTAGTTGTAGGCGACCTGGATGACGTCGAGCAGGGAGTAGAGGAGCAGCGAGAGCGTGAGGATGGCCTTGGCGATCGCGTAGATCGGCTCGAGGGCGAACATGCCGTTGGGAAAGCGTTCGGTGGTGCGCACGGTGCGACGCGACAGGTAGACCGCGACGAGCCCCGAGAGCACGGAGATCGCGGTGAAGGAGAAGTCGAGGAACATGGCCTTGAGGCCGGTCATGAGGAAGACGACCATGCCGGCCGCGACCTGCGCGATGTTGACGACGATGCCGACGGTGAGCGCGCGGCGTTCGATGGCCTTGTGATTCTTGTTCTGATTGTGGTTCTGATGCTGATTGGGGGTACTGCTCATGGATGGGCCTTCCGGTGCTTGGCTGTCCGCGTTGGCCCTTGCCCGTCTCGGTATTCGCACCGGCGGGAGTGGCTCACAGCAGTCAGCTCGGTGGTGTCCAGGAAATTGTCAAAACACGGCCGTCATGGCCGCCGTGATCACATTCCACGGATTTTTATTGCCCCTCTATGATACCGGATACCCCCGATGCGGCTATGCTCCGGGCTGAGTCCGCATCGGCCCCGGCCACGCCCGAGCCCGGCGTCCGACCGCCGCCGGTTTTCCCGCGTGGCGGCTAGACTGAACCCATTATGGCAGCATTTAGTTCTTTGACTGACAAGCTCTCGAATGCGTTCAAGCATCTGAAGAGCAAGGGCAAGCTTTCCGAAACGGACATCGACGGCACGATCCGCGAGATCCGCCGCGCACTGCTCGACGCCGATGTGGCGCTCGAGGTGGTGCGCTCCTTCACCGCACGCGTGCGCGAACGCGCCCTCGGCACCGAGGTGTCGCAGGCGCTCAACCCGGCGCAGCAGGTCGTCAAGATCGTCGACGAGGAGCTGACCGATGTGCTCGGCGCCGGCGTCGACCGCCCGCTGAACTTCGCGAAGAACCCGCCGACGATCATCATGCTCGCGGGTCTTCAGGGCGCCGGCAAGACCACGCTGGCCGGCAAGCTCGGCTACTGGCTGAAGGATTCCGGCCACACGCCGCTGCTGGTCGCGGCCGATCTGCAGCGTCCGAACGCCGTGACGCAGCTGCAGGTGGTCGGCGAGCGCGCCGGCGTGCCGGTGTACGCCCCGGAGAAGGGCGTGCAGTCGGACGGCGGCGACGAGGTATCCGCTCCGGGACTGACGACCGGAGATCCGGTGAAGGTGGCGCGCGATTCAATCGCGTTCGCCAGGCAGAAGCTGTACGACACGGTGATCATCGATACCGCCGGCCGTCTGGGCGTCGACGAGGAGCTGATGAAGCAGGCGCGCGACATCCGCGACGCCGTGCAGCCCAACGAGATCCTGTTCGTCATCGACGCGATGATCGGCCAGGATGCGGTCAAGACCGCGAAGGCGTTCGATGAGGGCGTGGACTTCACCGGCGTGGTGCTCTCCAAGCTCGATGGCGATGCGCGAGGCGGCGCGGCCCTGTCGGTGGCGTCCGTGACCGGCAAGCCGATCCTGTTCGCCTCCACCGGCGAGGGATTCAAGGACTTCGAGGTCTTCCACCCGGATCGTATGGCCTCGCGCATCCTCGACATGGGCGACATCATGACCCTGATCGAGCAGGCGCAGAAGCAGTTCGACGAGGAGGAGGCCCGTAAGGCCGCCACGAAGATCTCCGACGGCTCGTTCGGCCTGGACGACTTCCTCGACCAGCTGCAGCAGGTGCGCAAGCTCGGTTCGATGAAGTCGCTGCTCGGCATGATCCCGGGCATGGCCGCGCATCGCAAGGAGCTGGAGCAGTTCGACGAGCGTGAGATCGACCGTACGGAGGCGATCATCCGTTCGATGACGCCGGCCGAGCGTCGTGATCCGAAGATCATCGACGGCTCCCGCCGCGCGCGCATCGCCTACGGTTCGGGTACGACCGTCTCGCAGGTCAACGCGCTGCTGCAGCGTTTCGAGCAGGCCGCGAAGATGATGAAGCGCATGTCCAACCGCGTCGGCGGCGGCATGCCCGGATTCGGCGGTCCGGCCATGGGCGGCGGCAAGAAGGGCAAGGGCAAGAACAAGCGCAAGGGCAAGTCCGGCAACCCGATGAAGCGCGAGGCCGAGGAGAAGGCGTTGCGCGACAAGCTCGCCGGCAAGAAGTCCGGTGCATCCGGCGGCTCGGCGTTCGCGAAGAAGCCGCAGAACCCGGCCCTGCCCGCGGGGATCCAGGAGGCGCTCGACGCCAACGGCGGCGAACTGCCCCCGAACTTCGGCGGCGGACTGGCGGGTCTGCTCCACTGATTCGGGAAGGGGTGAACCATGCTGGTGACGGTGTTGTATGCGGTGATGCTGATCGGCGCGATATGGGTGGCGATCGCGAACCTGCCGGCCGGTCTGGAGGCGTGGATGCCGTTGCCGTACATGATCGCGCTGATCCCGTTCCTGTGGGTGCCGCTCGGCGCCGCGGCACTCGTCGCCGCAGTGGCGCACGAGTGGGGCGTGATGTGCATGCTGATCGCGGTGGCGCTCGCCTCGACGACGCGTCGCAGCGAGTACTGGTCGAAGAGCCTCAATCCGCGGGGTGGCAAGGGCGGTTCCACAGCCGCCGGCACGTCGCGTGAAACAACCCGTGAAACACCTCGT
Source organism: Bifidobacterium callitrichos DSM 23973 (assembly GCF_000741175.1). GTDB lineage: Bacteria > Actinomycetota > Actinomycetes > Actinomycetales > Bifidobacteriaceae > Bifidobacterium > Bifidobacterium callitrichos. The sequence goes on along the minus strand of NZ_JGYS01000007.1, from coordinate 22,986 downwards.
GAAACGTCCTGTGAAACACGTCCGTCCCGACTCAACCTGATGACGCTCAACTGCCGGTACGGGCGTGCCGACGCGGAGCGGATCGTCGCCGAGGTGCGCGATCGCTATATCGACGTGCTCGCCCTGCAGGAGGTGAACGACGATCTCGTCGCACGCCTCGAGACGGCCGGCATCCAGAGTCTGCTTCCCTACCGACAGTCGGGCGAGCCGAAGGAGAGCAGCGACAACGGCGGATACAACATGCTGTTCTCGGCGCTCGAGCCCGCCGCGGCCGTGGCGAACGTCGTCGCGATCCCCGCGGCCGACGTGCCGGCGATCACGCTGCGTCTGGCCGGCGATCGCACGGCGACGATCGCCTCGGCCCATCCGAAGTCCCCGATGCGCGGCTGCCACGACTGGTCGGCCGGCATCCGCGGCCTCGGCGCGCTCGCCGAGGCGAAGCACATCGGCGATCACAACATCGCGGTCGTCATGGGCGACCTCAACTCCTCGACCGACCACCCGAGCTTCCGCGCGCTGCTCGGCGGGCGCGGACGGACGGGCGGACGGTTCCGCGACGCGAGCCTGATGCAGGGCACCGGGCCGTGCCTGACGTTCCCGAGCTGGCTGCCCTGGCCTCGCATCGAGCTCGACCACATCCTCGCCACGCCGGGCGTCACGTTCTCGAACGTCGCACCGGTCCATGTCAGGAACACCGATCATCTGGCGCTGACGGGGACGATCACGCTGGCCTGACCAGCGTGTCGCGCAGTCGCGACGCGACGTTACAATGGCTCAGTTATTCGCGCGTGCGTGGCGCCCTCTACACCCCGTGCCGCGAGGAACACGTGGGCTCGGCGAGCTGCGCCCCACAAAGCGAACCGATTCCACAAACCAACATTTACAAGGAGAGCCGTTTTGGCAACCAAGATTCGTCTCAAGCGCATGGGTAAGAAGTTCTACGCGTACTACCGCGTGGTCGTCATGGATTCCCGTACCAAGCGCGATGGCCGCGCCATCGAGGAGATCGGTACGTACGATCCGAACACCCAGCCGTCGACCATCAAGATCGACTCCGAGCGCGCCCAGTACTGGCTGGGTGTCGGCGCCCAGCCGACCGAGCAGGTCTACAAGCTGCTGAACATCACCGGTGACTGGCAGAAGTTCAAGGGTCTCGAAGGCGCCGAAGGCACCCTGAAGACCGTCGAGGCCGGCCCGGATGCCGCCGCCCGCATCGAGGCCGTCGAGGCCGAGGCGCAGAAGCTCAAGGCCGCCAAGTCCGAAGCCGAGGCGAAGGCCAAGGCTGAGGCTGAGGCCGCTGCCGCCGCCGAGGAGGCCCCGGCCGAGGAAGCCGCTCCGGCCGACGCCGAGTGAGCTTGCCCCAACAGGCATAACGCATAAGGAAGGCTGGTCATGCTCGCACAGGCAGTGGAACATCTCATCAAGAACATCGTCGATTTCCCGGATGACGTGTCCGTCAAGTCCCACGAGAACGCGCGCGGCGAACTGCTTCGCGTGCGCGTGAACCCGGAGGACATCGGCCGCGTCATCGGTCGCTCCGGCCGCACGGCCAACGCGATCCGCACGGTGGTGCAGGCCCTGTCCGACCACAAGGTGCGCGTCGACATCATGGATGTGCGCCGCTGACCCACGCGGGATGACAGCCACGCTGATCGGATGTGACGGCGGTGACGGCCATAGGCTACACTGCCAAGCATGACTGATCAGCACACTATGCAGGACGACCCTCAGCAGCCCGAGCTGCTGAGGGTCTGTCGTATCGGCCGAGCTCAGGGCATGAAGGGCGAGGTCACCGTACAGATCTTCACCGACGAACCGGAATGGCGCTTCGAACCCGGGTCGGTGCTGTATTCCGAGGACGGCGAGACGGAGTACACCGTCGAATCCTCTCGCACGTTCAAGAACCGATGGATCATCAAGCTCGAAGGCTGCGACGATCGCAACGCCTCCGAAGCCCTCAACGGCACCATGCTGTACGGCGAGGCCGACGATCCGGACGACATGCTCGAAGCCGACGAATGGTATCCGAAGGATCTCATCGGCCTCGAGGCCCGCATGGACGAGGAGAACGCGCTCGGCGTCGAGGGCGGGCATGTGGTGGGCAAGGTCGTCGACGTGATCGACTCCCCCGCCCAGTCCCTGCTCAAGATCCGCCTTGCCGAACCGGTGACGGTCGGCACCGCCAAGGACGGCACGCCGGTGGTCGAGAAGACCGCGCTCGTGCCGTTCGTCGACGAGATCGTGCCCGAAATCGACCTCGAGGAGGGCTATCTCACCCTCGACCCGCCGGGCGGGCTGATCCCGGGAATGTGATCGATCCGGGGATCATCCACGGATCACAGATCGATCTTCGGCGAGGCGTCGAGCAGCGTCCGCGTGTACTGCGCACGTGGATGGTTGAGCACCTCATCGGTCGCGCCGGACTCGACGACATGCCCGTTGCGCAGGACGGTGATCACATCGGACACCTCCTGCACGATGCCCAGATCATGCGTGATGAACAGGCACGCGAACCCCTCCTCGACCTGCAGACGGTGCAGCAGATCCAGCACGCGCCGCTGCACCGTCACATCAAGCGACGACGTCGGCTCGTCGGCGATCAGCAGCGACGGGCTCAGCGCCAGCGCACGCGCGATGCCGACGCGCTGACGCTGACCGCCCGACAGCTGATGCGGGAAACGATCGGCCACATCGGCCGGCAGTTCCACCTGATCCAGCAGCTCGAGCACACGCTTGCGCCTGTCGGCCTGGGAGAACCCGCCCTGCACGCTCATCGGCTCGCTGATGCTCCACGCGACGCTCTTACGCGGATTCAACGCCGAACCGCTGTCCTGGAACACGTACCCCATATGGGACAGGATCCCGCGCTTACGACGCCCATGCGCCCTGGCCAGATCCTCGCCGTCGATGAGCACGCGACCGCGCGTCGGGGAAAGCTGACCGGAGATGACCTTGGCGATCGTGGTCTTGCCCGCGCCGGACTCGCCGACCAGCGCGCGGGTACGCCCCGCCACCAGATCGAACGAGATGTCCTCCACCGCGTACTTGCCGGGGCGATACGCCACCGACACGCCCTCGATGGACGCCGCGCGCCTGCCGTCGCCCAACGCGGCGCGCTCGCCGGCGTCGTCCGACTCCTCCGGCTGGCCCGACACATCCGGTTTGCCGGGCTCAGGCTCGCGCACCGTGGCGATTGCCGGCTCAGCTGATTCCTCGACGTGCAGCCTCGGCACCGCCGCCAGCAGCATCCTCGTGTAGTCGTCCTTCGGGTTGCGGAAGACCTCGCCCACGCTCCCCTGTTCGACGATCACGCCGTCGTGCATGACGTACACGTCCTGCGCGGCCTGCCACACGACGCCCATGTCGTGCGTGATCAGGAGCACCGCGAGATCGAGTTCGGCCGCGAGCGAGGAGATGAGCTTCAAAATGGCCTGCTGGGTGGTCACGTCGAGCGCGGTGGTCGGCTCGTCGGCGATCAGCACCTTGGGGCGGTTGATGATCGCCATCGCGATCATCACGCGCTGCAGCTGTCCGCCGGACAGTTCGTGCGGATACGACGACCAGACGCGTTCGGCGTCCTGAAGCCCGACCTCGCGAAGCTGCTCGAGCACCTTCGCCTTGCGTTCGGCGGCACTGAGGTTCCGCTGATGGTATTTGAGCGATTCGGCGACCTGCATGCCCAGCGTGAACACCGGGTTGAACGCGGTGGACGGCTCCTGGAACACGGTGCCGATGTATTCGCCGCGGATGCGCTGCAGAGGCGCGTCGTCCGCCAGCAGGTCGATGTCATGACCGGATGCGGCGTCCTTGCCGGCGTCGTCGCCGCCGTCGCCGCCCTCGTCGAGGAACGCGTGGCCCTTGACGCTGGCCACGGACGGGTCGAGTCGGGGCAGCGCCATCGCCGTCACCGACTTGCCGGAGCCGGATTCGCCGACCAGCGCGGTGATGCGCCCCGGGTAGAGCTTCAGGCTCACGCCGTGGGTCACCTCCCGCTCGTCGAAACTGACGGACAGTCCGTCGACGGTGACGATCGCGCGCGGCTCGCTCATTGCTGCTCCTTGGCTGGTCATGAGATCACGAAAACTTGGGGAAAAGTATGGGGTGCGCCCCGTGCCCGGGTGGGCTCGCGGGGCGCATTCACTGGTCATTGGCGTTGGATTTGGATATCGGGTCAGTTCGCGCTGGCGAGGGTGACCTGGTTGTAGTCCGGGTATGCCGGGAAGTTGCCGATCACGAAGTTGGTGACGTTCGATCCGTGGATGAACGTGTTCTTCGAGTAGATCAGCGGCACGACGGGGGCGTCGGCCATGATCTTCTTGTCGGTCTCGGCCCAGATCTTGCCGGCCTCGCTCTGGTCGATGGTCTCGGTGGCCTTCTTGATGAGGGCGTCGACCTCCGGGTTGGAGTAGCGGGCGAGGTTGTAGTTGCCGTTGCCGATCTGCGAGGAGTCGAACAGCGGGGAGATGTTCGCGTACGGCGACGGGAAGTCCGGCTGCCAGCCGCCGATGACGAGGTCGTAGTCGCCCTCGTTGTTGGTCTCCGCATCGGAGAAGACGTCGTCGTTCAGGGTCTGGATGTCCACCGTGATGCCGGCGCGCTTGAGGCTCGTCTGGATGGAGGAGGCGGTCTCGGCCTGATCGGAGGTGGCGATGAGCTTGAGATTCGGGGAGGTCTGGCCGGCCTCCTTGAGCAGCTGCTTGGCCTTGTCGACGTCGCCGGTGGAGTCGGCCTTGTACAGGTCGTACTTCTCGCGGCCGGCGATGCCCGGGGTGATGAGGGTCGTGGCGAAGTTGCCGGCGATCTCGCCGCCGGAGGCGGTCTGGTAGGCCTTCTTGTCGACGGCGTATTCGATGGCCTGGCGCACCTTCAGATCCGTCACGCGCTTGGTGTTGATGGCGAGGTATTCGAGGGCGCCGTCACCGCTGGTGGCGAGCAGCTTCTGGTAGGCGGGGTTGGCCTGCGCCTGCGCGAGCTGCGCCGGCGGGACGAATCCGGAGAGGAAGGAGTTCTTGCCCTCGCCGGTGCCCTGCATGATCGACTGGGCGGCCACGGAGGTGTCCTGGCTCATCTTGAACACGATCTTGTCGGGGCCGGCGGTGCGCACCGGGTCGGTCTTCTTGTCCCAGTACTTGTTGCGCACGTACACGGCCTGCTTGCCGGCCTCGTTCGACTCGACCTTGTACGGGCCGGAGGCGACCGGGGTCTTGCCGTAGCCGGAGGCCGGGCCCTTGCCTTCGGGCACCGGGGTGAAGGCGGCCAGCGAGGCCACCCACGGCCAGTCGCCGAACGGGGCGTTCAGGTGGAAGACGATGGTCTTGTCGTCCGGGGTCTCGATGGAGTCGAGATGCTTGCCGTCGAACGGACCATGGTAGTCCTGCGCGCCCACGAGCAGCGTCTTGTGGTAGCTCAGGCCGCCGGTCAGGGAGTCGGCGAAGGAGCGCTCGAGACCGTACTTGATGTCCTTGGACGTGATCGTCGTGCCGTCGTCGAACTTGATGCCGTCCTTGAGGGTGTAGGTCCAGGTCTTGCCGTCGTCGCTCGGCTCGCCGGTGGTGGTGGCGAGGTCCGGCACGACCTTGGTCTCGCCGCCCTGCGTGATCTTCCATGCGGTCAGACGGCGGAAGATGTTGCCGTTGGTGGTGATGGGCAGACCCTGGCTCTTGGCCGGGTCGAGGTCCATCTCGGTGCTGGACAGCAGAACGTTCAGCGTGCCGCCGGTGGCGCCGGTCGACTGGCCGTTCGCCGTGCCGTTGGCGGTGTTGTTGCTGGCGCCGCAGCCCGACAGGGCGAGCACCGCCGCGCATACGCCGGCGATCGCGGCGCGCACCACGTGCTTGTTGGTCATGGTTGTCTCCTCTTCTTTTGCGCCGGCCCTCGATCGGTCCGGCAAGTCTTGTGAAATCGGAAATGCCGCTGATGGCGTCAGTTCCTGCCCAGAGTGACCCTCGGGTCAAGCAGGCTGTAGCAGATGTCGACGATGAGGTTGGCGATGATCACCAGCACCGCGGCGAACAGCGTCGCCCCGACGAGCACCTGCAGATCCAGATTCGATACGGAGTCGAGCAGCAGCGCGCCCAGTCCCTGCATCGAGAACACCTTCTCGGTCAGGACCGCGCCGCCGAGCAGGCCGCCCAGATCGAGACCGAACATGGTCATGACCGGCAGCATCGCGTTGCGCAGCGCGTGCTTGAACACGATGACCGACTCGGGCACGCCCTTCGAGCGGGCGGTGCGGATGTAGTCCTGGCTCAGCTCGCCGATCATCTGCGTGCGCGTGATGCGCGTGTAGCCGGCGGCGCTCAGGATCGCCAGCACCAGCCACGGCAGGATCAGGTGGTAGAGCCACTGCACCGGGTCCTGGCTGAAGTTCACGTATCCGCCGGAGGGGAAGATCTGGATGCTCAGCGCGAACGCGATCACGGCGAGCAGGCCGATCAGGTACGACGGCGCGGACACGCCCACGACGGACAGGCCGAGCAGCGTGCGGTCGACGAGCGTATCGCGCTTCAGGGCGGCCCACACGCCGCTGGCGACGCCGATGATGAGCCACAGCACAGCCGCGCCCACCGCGATCGAGGCGGTGACGGGGAAGCGGTCGGCGATCAGCTGGCTGACGGATTCGTTGAGACGGAACGAGTAGCCGAGGCACGGTGCGTCGCACACGACCGCGCCGCCGCCGGTGCCGAAGGTGCGTCCCACGAAGATGCCGGCGATATAGCTGCCCATCTGGATGTACCACGGCTGGTCGGTGCCCATGAACGCCGAGACGCGGCTCAACTGCTCGGGCGTGCAGGGCTTGCCGCAGGACAGCTGCGCGGGGTTGGTGGGCAGCAGGAAGAAGATGAGGAACAGCGCCAGCGTGATCAGGAGGATGACCAGCAGCGAGCTGGCGATGCGCTTGCCGATGTAGGCGAGGATGTTCATGCGCGGACCCCCTTGCGCGGATCGATGGCGTCGCTCAGACCGTCACCGAGCAGATTGAAGCCGAAGGTGAGCAGGAACAGCGCGCCGCCCGGGAACAACAGGTACATCGGATCGACGAGCGCCCACTGGACCGCGTCGGAGATCGAGCGGCCCCACGACGGAGTCGGCGGGTTCATGCCCACACCGAGGAACGACAGGCCGGCCTCGGCGCCGATGCGGCCCGGGATCGACAGGGTCACGTTGACGATGAGCAGCGGCATGAGGTTCGGCAGGATCTGGTGCCACAGCACGTGGGCCGGGGAGGCTCCCATCACGCGCGAGGCCACGGCGAAGTTGCGTTTGCTCAGGGTCAGGGTCTGGCCGCGCACCAGTCGCGCGATGCCCGGCCATCCGAAAAAGCCGAGGACGAGCGTAAGCAGCAGTGGGCGCGGGAAGCTCTGCGGCACGACCACCGACAGGGCGATCGCGAAGATGAGGAACGGGAAGCCGAAGAACACATCCATCGTGCGGGAGATCAGCGCGTCGGCCAGTCCCTGGAAATAGCCGGCGAGCAGGCCGAGCGCCACGCCGATCACCAGCGAGATGACCGAGGAGAACAGGCCGATGCCCAGTGAGATGCGCGAGCCGTACGCCACGATGGAGAACAGGTCGACGCCGCGCAGCGGGGTCACGCCGAACCAGTGGCTGGCGCTGATGCCGCCGCCGAATCCGGCCGGCACCGAGCCGGCGAGCGCCTCGGGGTGCTCGGCGTACGGGTCGTTGCCGGTGATCGCGGACAGGGGGCCGGCGAACACGGCGAGGGCCACGAAGAGCAGGACGATGACGCCGCCGACGATGATCGACGAGCGCAGATACGGTGATCTGTCTGCGGATGCGCCTGTGGCCGTACTGCGTGCCGCGGCCGATCCGCGTTTCGTCCCTCCGGCTGGTGCCGTCACTTCCGACATGTCTGTTCGCCTCTTTTCCTAGTCGAACAAACACAGTAACTCGAATCGAACCGTTTCAGGGCCGATTGCCATCAGAGAAACTGATGACCTGCTATCGTTCCCTGATTTGGCGCGAATCGTGAGCGCTATAGGGTTTTCCTACACCCCCGGATTGTCTCGCATTCGGCGCCAGCATGCGAGACGCGGGCGGGCGGCGCCCCGTCACTTCGCCGCGAGGGCGGTGATGCGCGTCATGAACCTCTCGAGGAACTCCGGCACGTCGACGCCGAGGGCGACCTGCGTGTGCTTGTCCGGATCGGCCAGGCGCGCCCGGTCACCGATCGTGCGGCCGCGGAACGCGCCGTCCAGATCGACCTTCAGGTTCACGCCGAGGGTCGTGACGAGCATCGGGTCGAGCGCGGCGGCGACGGCGAGCGGGTCGTGTAGGCCGCATCCGCCGATCTCGGGCTGGTGGGCGAGGTAGAAGTCGATGTAGTAGTCGGTCATGTCGGCGAGGAAATCGCCCGCCGGGGTGCCGAGGGCGCGCCAGACGGCCGTGCCCTTGCGGGTCAGCGCGGTCTGGTGGGTCACGTCGAGGCCGATCATCGTGGTGCGCGCGCCGCAGCGGAACAGGTAGTCGGCGGCCTCGGGGTCCTGGGAGATGTTCGCCTCGGCGCCCGGGCTCACGTTGCCCGGCACGGTGAGCGCTCCGCCCATCAGGGTGATGCGCGCGCCGGAGTCCCTGATGTCCGGCGCGGTCTTGAGGACGGTGGCCATCGTGGTCATCGCGCCGGTCGGCACGATCACGAGGTTCTCGCCGTACGTGCGCGCCGCGTCGATGATGAAGTCGACCGCGGAGCCGTCCGGTTCGGCCTCGCGCGGCGAATCGGGAATCGTTGCGCCGCCGACGCCGTTGGGCGCGTGGACGGCGACCGATCCGGCGCTCGGCTCCCACGGTCCGTTCGCCGCGGGATCGTAGGCGAGCGGATGGTCGACGCCCGGGTAGACGGGCACGTCGTCGCGTCCGAACAGGTGCAGCACGGCGAGCGAGTTGCGCACGCCCCGGCGCACGGTGACGTTGCCGTACGTGCCGGTGATGCCGATCAGGTCGACCTCGTCGCCGCTGCCCAGCGCGTAGGCGATCGCCAGCGTATCGTCGATGCCCGTGTCCAGATCCAGAATCAGCTTGCGTGCCGCCATCGTCCGCTCCCTTGTCTCGTGTTGCTATCTATCAATAGCGCATGCCGTCACCCGCCCGATGGAACCCGACATGAACAATCCGTGAACCTCGAGTGCGGCCCCGCCGCCCGCACCCCTTGCGATAGGGTGGATGGTTATGAAGATCGATATCGTGAGCGTGTTCCCCGAGTATTTCGACGTGATGAACCTGAGTCTGATGGGCAAGGCGCAGGACAAGGGCCTGTTGCGCATTACGGCGCATAATTTGCGCGATTGGACGCATGACGTGCACCACTCGGTCGACGACACCCCGGTCGGCGGCGGCGCGGGCATGGTCATGAAACCCAGTGTCTGGGCCGAATGCCTCGATGAGCTGCTGGGGCCGGAGCCGGCGGATGGCCCGGTGCTGATCTTCCCGAACCCGTCGGCACCGCTGTTCACGCAGCGCGACGCGACCGAGCTCTCCCACGCCGAGCACCTGCTGTTCGGCTGCGGACGCTACGAGGGCTATGACGCGCGCATCCCCGAGTACTACCGTTCGCGCGGCGTGGACGTGCGCGAGTACTCGATCGGCGATTACGTGCTCAACGGCGGCGAGGTCGCCACTTCGGTGATGCTCGAGGCGATCACCCGCCTGATCCCGGGATTCATGGGCAACTCCGACTCCATCGTCGAGGAATCCTACACGGGAAGCAACGCCCTGCTCGAGCATCGCCAGTACACGAAACCCGCCGAATGGCGGGGTTTGAAGGTTCCGGACATCCTCCTGTCCGGAGACCACGGCAAGGTGGACCGCTATCGTCGCGACGAGGCGCTGGAGCGCACCAGCCAGATCCGCCCCGACCTGATCGAGCGGCTCGACTGCAAGTCGCTCGACAAGGCCGATCGCAAAACGCTGATCGCGCTCGGCTGGGAGGTCTCCTCCGTCCACCCGAGAAGGGTGTGAGCAGGTGGCTGGTTCCCAGGGAACCAGCCACCCATCGATCACAGACCGAACACCTTGACGCGGGCGTCTGCCGGCTGCTTGTCGACCGGGGCGGCCGGCTGGGCGACGACGCCGAACGGCATCTGGGCCTGCAGCTTCCAGCTCTCCGGCAGGCCGAACTCGGCGGTGACGGCCTCGTCGATCAGCGGGTTGTAGTGCTGCAGGGAGGCGCCGAGGCCCTTGTCGGCGAGCGCGGTCCACACGGCGAGCTGCAGCATGCCGGCGGCGTCACGGGCGAAGCCCGGGAAGTTGGCGGCGTAGGCGGGGATGTTCTCCTGCAGCTGCTTGGTGACGTCCTCGTCGTCGTAGAAGAGCACGGTGCCGTGGCCGGCGGCGAAGGCGTTGATCTTGGCCTCGGTGGACTTGAACTGCTCATCGTCGTTGACGACCTTGCGCAGGGTCTCCTTGACGATGTCCCACAGCTTCTGGTTGGCGTCGCCGAACAGGACGACGGCGCGCTGCGGCTGGGAGTTGAAGGCGCTCGGCACCTCGACGGTGACCTTCTTGACGAGGTCGGCGATCTCCTGATCGCTGATCGGGGAGGCGTCGGTCAGGGCGTACTGGGAGCGGCGCTTTTCGAGTTCCTCGACGAAGTTCGACATGGTTCATGTCCCTTTCATGTGATCGTGTCCCGGCCCGTCACGATCCAACATCATGAGATATCTCGTTTCGAGCCATCGCTTACGGATATCACGATACGAGATATCCCAGACAGCGCGGTTTCGCCCGCGAAAAGCCAACGAGCCTCAGCGCTCGATGTAGAACACGGCCGTCTCGCCGTAGTCACGGCGATCGGTGATGTCCCACCCCTCGGGAGGAACGGGGTCGTCGGAGCGCGCGGAACGCTCCAGCACGATCACCGTGCCTTCGCCGGCCATGCCCGACGCAGCCAGATCGGCGAGCAGTTTCTCGCACGCCTCGGTCTCGAACGCGTAGGGCGGGTCGATGAAGATCACGTCGTACGCGGCGGCCGCGGGCGAGGCCGTCACCACGCCGTCGCCGCCGTCGCCCGCAGCATCCCGATGCGCCGGCTCCGCGAACTTCTCGGCCTTCGCGCGCACCACGCGGGCCTTGAGATCGGCCGTCCACGCGCGATTGCGCTTCAACGCGCCGAGCGTCTTCGCGATCAGCGCGGCCGCCGGACCGTTCGCCTCGACCGCGACGAGCTCGCGGGCCCCGCGCGAGAGCGCCTCGATGCCGAGCGCGCCCGTACCGGCGAACAGGTCGAGCACGCGGGCGTCGTCGAGCACGCCCCACGAGTCGAGACGCGAGAAGATCGCCTCCTTGGTGCGGTCGGTGGTGGGGCGGGTCACGCTTTTCGGCGTGGTCAGCGCCATGCCCTTGAATCGTCCGGAAATCACACGCATGATGATCGACCTTAGTTGGAGGTCAGGAAGGTCTCGTTGCCGCGCGTGAAATCGAGCACGGCGCCGGCGAGCTGCGGGTTGCCGGACAGATCCGGGTCGTCGGCGAGCAGACGCTCCGCGCGTTCGCGCGCGTCGACGATGAGATCGGCGTCCTTGACGACGCGCAGCAGCTTGAGGCTGGATTTCGCGCCGGACTGCGCGTCGCCGAGCACGTCGCCGGCACCGCGCAGCTCCAGATCGGCCTTGGCGATCTCGGCGCCGTCGAGCGAACCGCGGATGACGTCCAGTCGCTGCGCGGCGATCGACCCGGCCTCGGCGCGCGAGACGAGGAACGCCCAGCTGTCGGTGCCGCCGCGCCCGACGCGGCCGCGCAGCTGATGCAGCTGGGACAGGCCGTACCGGTCGGCGTCGAAGATGACGATGCAGCTGGCCTGCCTGACGTCGACGCCCACCTCGATGACGGTCGTGGCGACGAGGATCGGCGTCTCGCCGGATGCGAAATCGGCCATGACGGCGGTTTTGACGTCGTCCTTGTCGCGTCCGGTCAGAGTCGCGAACCGCACGCCCCGGAACTGCGGCAGGGCCTTGAGCCGCTCGGTGATCTCCGCGACCGAATGCAGCGGCGGGCGGGCGACGGCATCGCCGTTCTCGTCCAGCGCCTCGAACAGGTCGTCGATGCCGTCGTCCGCGTCCGGCGCGTCGTCCGCGGCATCGGCGTCACCGGCACCATCCGCGGCATCGGCACCATCCGCGTCGATGCGGGCGCACACGATGTACGCGCGCTCCCCCGCGTCGATGCGCGAGCGGATGTGCGCGAACATGCGTCCCATCGTCGGGCCGTCCGATTCGTCGACGACGATCGTGCGGATCGGCTTGCGCCCGCCGGGCAGTTCGGTCAGCCACGAGATGTCGAGATCGCCGAACCAGGTCATCGCGGCGGTGCGCGGGATCGGCGTGGCGGTCATCACCAGCAGATGCGGCACGGTGCCGTCGGCCGATTCGGCACTGAGGGAATCACGCTGTTCGACGCCGAAGCGATGCTGTTCGTCGATGACGACGAGCGCGAGGTTCGGCGCCTGGAACGTCTTGGAGAACGCGGCGTGCGTGGCGACGATGATGCCCGGTTCGCCGCTGGCCGCGGCCGCGAGCGCCTTGCGCCGGGCCGCGAGCCGCATGCCGCCGGTCAGCAGCGTGACCGGCACGCCCAGCCCCTCGACCATCCGGCCGATGGAGTCATGGTGCTGTTCGGCGAGCACCTGCGTGGGGGCGACGAGCACGGCCTGACGCCCCGCGCCGACCGCCTGCATCATCGCGGCGAGCGCGACGACGGTCTTGCCGGAGCCGACCTCGCCCTGCAGCAGACGGCGCATCGGGCGTTCGCCGGACATGTCACGGGCGATGTCGTCGACGACCGCACGCTGGCCGTCGGTCAGCGTGAACGGCAGCGAGGCGAGGAACCGGTCGCGCAGGCCGCCCTTGTCCTCCCCCTCACCCTCGTTCAGCGGGCAGGGCGTGGCGGGTGACTGATGCGCGCTGTTGCGCGCCTTGAGCAGGGCGCTCTGGCAGACGAACGCCTCCTCGTAGCGCAGCGTCTCGATGCCCTTGTGGAACTGCTCGACCGTCTTGGGGTCGTGGATCGCGCGGAACGCGTCGGCCCGGTGCATGAGACCGCGTGCGGCGCGCACGTCCTCGGGCAGCACGTCGGGGATGGCCTTGGCGAGCGTGCCGGTGAACTCCTCCTCGTCGCCGCGCGACTGCAGGATGATGTCGTCGGTGCCGGGCGCGGCGATGTCGCGTCCGCCGAGCGCCCACATCAGGCTCAGAATGGTCTCGTGGATGCGTTCGCTGGACAGTCGCGCGGACGCGTGATAGACGGGTCGCGGCCGGCAGACGCGTGCAAGACCCTCGATCGGCGAGGGCGCATCGTAGGAGGGCTTGCGCTGAGTGCGCGGGGAGCGGTCGCGCACCTTGCGTTCGATGTCGATGTCCGGGGAGAAGGCGAGCCACGGGTCGGCGGCCCGGGCGGCGCGTGCGGCGCGGGTGTTGCCGCCGAGCGGATTGCCCGGCGCCACGGTGAGGATCTGCGGATGCGTGAACTGCAACTGGCCCATGTATTCGCCCGCGGTGCCGGCGACGACCACGGTGGCGCCGTTGGTGAGCCGGGCGGCCATCCAGTCGATGTAGCTGCGTTTGCCGGAGAAGAAGACGAGGCGGGCCCTGCCGGAGGCGACGCCGCGCGTCGCCGCGTAGATGGCGTCGTCGACGATGACCTCGAGTCGCAGCATCCGACCGGTCGCCACGCGCGACGAGACAACCGTCGCCACGAACGCCATCGGCTCGCCGATACGCGCCTCGCCTACGGCGCGTGCGGGAACGGGATCGGACACGCGGAACGGATAGTAGGTCAGCGCATCGCCGATGGTTCTGATGCCGAACGATTTGAGCGTGGACGCACGCCGCTTGTTCGCCAGCAGCGAGGCGACCCGGGTAGCCAGCTTGATGCTCATGGCAATCCATTGTTCCCGCATACGCGGACGGCACCGGCCAACGCCACACTGCTCCCGACCACGCGAGCCTACGCTCATAGCAAAAGCCCCCATCGGCGAACCGATGGGGGCTTCGTAACGCTTATGCTATCGCGCACTTCACGCAACCACGCGCTGGACCTTGCCGGCCTTGAGGCACTTGGCGCACACGGCGATACGGACGTTCTGGCCGTCGACGGTGGTGCGCACCGGCTGAAGGTTCGGGCGGAAGCGACGCTTGTTGCGGATATGCGAGTGAGACACGGTGTATCCGACCTGCGGACCCTTGCCGCACACTGCACAACGAGCTGCCATGATGGACTCCCTTTAACCTTGACTGTCAAGTCTTTTCGCGTTCCGGCCGGACGCGTCTACACACATCGGGCATATGACTATAGGTCTATGCAGATATGCGCCGATTGCATCTAGCCGAACACACAACTTCACGAATATATCCTGAAATGGGGACAAACGCAACCACGGCGTGGTATGCTACCCGCCACGAGCCTCCGATCCGGCGTCAAACCGTCATCGAACCCGCCGGAAAAACGGATCAGCGTCGGAATATTGTCCATTGCGCTTCCAGCGTGTTCGCATAGAATCACGGTAGAACTGAAAGCAGGGGCACAGGCGCACGCAAGGATGCGGAACCTGCAGCACCCGACAACATAAAACATTCGAAGGTTCCACGGGCACAAGGAGGACACGATGCTCGGATTGACAGTCAACGAGGAGACCATGCTCGGCAAGCTCATCGCCAGAAGAAAGGCCGAGGCGGAGGAGGAGCTGCGCCGCCACGAGGAGGAGGAACGCAACCGCGAGCGCGAGGCGAAGGACCACACGCCCTCCGTGATCTCGCTCGGTCAGGTGTGGGTCGACATCATGATGGATGTGGACTCGCTGCCGGCGAGCGGCGGATTCACCGTCGCGGACGCCGCGCATCCGGCGATCGGCGGCAGCTACCGCGTACTCGATGCGGTCAGCCGCATGGGCGTGCCCGCCGAGCACGCGGGCGTCATCGGCAACGGCGTATGGGCGTCGATGATCCGCAAGGCGTACGAGGAGGACGGCATCGTCCACGTCGGACCGAGCCGGCTCGACGTGGATTCCGGATTCCGTCTCGTCTTCCACGACGGCGACGACCGCAAGACGTTCGTCGCGCACTACGGCGCCGAGGCGCGAGGCGACGAACACACGTTCGACACGCTCGAACCGGGCGCCGGCGACGTGGTCCACATCTCCGGCAACACGCTGCTCGACCACACGGCAGCCGGCATCGACGAATTCATGGACCGCGCCGGCAGCGATCCGAGGAAGCGGCCGTACCACCTCGTCATCAATCCCACGAACACGCTCAAGCTCGTCAACGACCATCTGCTCGAGGATCTGGTGCTGGCCCGCCCGATCTGGTCCTGCAACCGCCAGGAGGCGACGACGCTGGCCGAACGCCTCGGCATCGCCCTCGACGAAGGCGACACCCTCACCGTCGGCGGCGGCTTCGACAAGGCGATGAACGCGCTGTGCGACGCGCTCGGCAACACGCTGCGCGCCCCGCTGATCGTACGCGCGGGCGCACGCGGCGCATGGGTGCGCGAGCCGGGCGGCGACGTGCTGCACGTCGAGGGATACCCGACCAAGGGTGTCCACACGCGTTCCGCCGGCTCCTGCCACACCGGCGCGATGTGCGCGATGCTCGCGAAGGGCTGGTCGCTCGCCGACGCAGTGAACATCGCCAACGCGGCCGCCTCGATCGCCATCCAGCGCTCCCACGCCGGCGTGCCGGTCTGCCCGTCCGCCGACGAGGCCATCCAGCTCGCCGGAGTGGATCCCGAATCGCCGTCCGAATCGCCGTCCTCGCACTGACATGACCATTTCCTAGGCACTTTTCTCACTTCCTAGGCAGGCGGGTGGTCGGCGACCGCGGGAGGCACGAAAGAAACCGTTGGTTTTCCGCGCCTCCCGCGCCGGGCACAGGACGTGATCAGGACGCGACCTGCCTAGGAAACGCAAAATCTGCCTAAGAAACGTCTCCTCTATGCGCCTCTATGCGCCTCGACATAAGTTCATCCTGCGTTCACCTATGCACGGCCCACACCGGTGCCACGCATCCGTACGATTAAAGATGGTCTGGACGTTCCGCCGAACGCCCCACGGATTCGTCGAGGAGTGAACATGTCCGAAAGCACCGCTGCGGCCCTGCCCGCCTCCGCCAGACTCACCGCGCGTGAGAAGAAGTGGATCGTCTACGACGTGGGCAACTCCGCGTTCGTGCTGCTGTCGACCGCCGTCATCCCGATCTACGCGAAGTCGCTGATGCCGGCGGACGGCAACATCGTGTCCGCGTGGGGCTACGCGCAGACGATCGCCTCGCTGGTGATCGCCCTGCTCATGCCGCTGCTCGGCTCGATCGCCGACGTGCAGGGCATGAAGATCAAGTTCTTCCTCGGCTTCTTCGGCACCGGCGTGGTGATGTGCTGCGCGATGGCCCTGCCGCTGACCTGGCTGCCGTTCCTCATCGTCTACGTGCTGGCGACGATCGGCCTGAACGGCTCACTCACGTTCTATGATTCGATGCTCATCGACACGACCTCGAACGAGCGCATGGACAAGGTCTCCTCGCACGGCTACGGATGGGGCTACGTCGGCTCGACGATCCCGTTCATCGCCTGCATCGCCCTGATCTTCGGCGGCCCCTCGCTTCTCGGCTGGTCGACAACCGCCTGCACGCGCGCCGCGTTCATCATCACGGCCATCTGGTGGGTGGCGTTCACGATCCCGCTCATCACCAGCTACACGCAGGTCCACTACCGTGCCACCCGCGACCACGCCGCCGAGGCCGTGCGCGGCACGTTCACCGAATTGGCCGGCACGTTGCGCAAGCTCGTGAAGAACAAGCCGCTGTGGATGTTCATGATCGCGTTCTTCTTCTACATCGACGCGGTCAACACCGTGATCTCGATGAGCACGTCGTACGGCACGCAGCTCGGCATCGACTCGACCCAGCTGGTCGTCGCGCTGCTGGTCACGCAGTTCGTGGCCTTCCCGTGCGCGATCATCTACGGACGACTCGCCGGCCGATTCGGATGCAAGCCGATGATCATGGCCGCGGTGGTCGCGTACATGGGCATCGTGTTCTTCGCCACGTTCTTCCTCAAGTCGGCCGTCGAATTCTGGATCCTTGCGATCCTGGTCGGCATGTTCCAAGGCGGCATCCAGGCGCTCTCCCGCTCCTACTACGGCAAGATCATCCCCAAGGAGCACGCCAACGAGTACTACGGACTGTACGATATCTTCGGCAAGACGGCCTCGATCCTCGGCACGTTCCTCGTCGCCACGACCACGACCCTGACCGGCAACGCCTCCCTCGGCGTCCTGTCCATCGCGATCCTGCTCGTCGTCGCCCTCGTCTTCCTGACCCTGCAGAAGGACCCGACACGCACGGCCGCGGCCCGGACCGCCTGATATTCCGGGGACGACTATCTTGGCGTCATGAACGTCATGAGCGTCATGAACATGCTGCGGGCGATCGCGCGGCATTGGAAGGCGCTGGCGGTCGTCGTCGCGCTCGCCGTCATCGCCACGGACGGCACCGGGTTCACGCACGCGCAGATCGACGACGCGATAGACGCCATGCTTGAAAGCAAGCAGTCGTTGCACGGCTGTTCGATCGACAGCGTCACCTTCGACGAGACCCGCTCGGACGACATGCTGCGCTCGGAGGTTCGGATGGTCGAGAACTCGGGCGCGGACAGCGGCTCCTCCGTGTACAGCGCCATCAGGAAGTACGGCATCGACCACGTCGCCGTATTCACCACCGACTACGCCTTCGCGCCCGGCTCGCCCGACGCCGAGCGCGGCTGGGTGTACATCGACAGCGGAAGCTGACGCATCAACATGATGTCACAGTGAATCGATCCCTTTCTTCCACTCGACCATGGACTTGTGATCGGGGTGGTTCGGGTCGGTATACGCCTTGAGGAACTCGGCGAACCCCCATGGTCCTCCGACGTCTTCAGGAGGTGCGTCACCCTCACTCCCACAAACCGTGGGATGTTCGATCTCGCTTGTTTTGTTGGTCTTGACAAGCTTGATCTCGTGTTCCCAGTTGTCGCCGTAATCGTACGTGTACAACGCGGTGCGGCTGCGCGGGAACACTTCATCAAGACGCACGGTGTCCGCGTCGGCGGGCGTACGCCGGCTCCAGTAGTCGTCGAACGAATTCTCGTTCGACGAGGACTCCAACTGGTATTTCACACCGCGACTGTTCAGCTGGATGTTCCATAGGTGGTAGTCCTTCCAGTCGAACGCATGCTGGATGGCCATGTGCAGGTCGGTGAAGGACGATCCGGCTGGCATCTCGATTTCACGCCAGCACACCAGTGGCTTGCCGTCAGGTGACGTCGCATCGTATAGACGCAAAGTCACGCGTAACAGGAAGGAACGCGGATCATCGACGTCTACGTACTTCGTGTCAATATGTTCGGCGATATCATCCATCGGTGTTGAATCACCGTAGCTGGCGTATCCGCGGAACTGATCGAGGCCCGAACGATCCGCACGGGATTGGTCGCCATCGCTTTCCAGCATCGTCACCAATCCGTGCGGACCAAAGACGTGTTCGGGATCGTTCCGTTCATCAGAGGGATCGAGGTCAGGACGACCTGCCGCGCGTGCCATCAGCGACATCACCACCATCTGCGCTTCTTGCTCGGTGAGAGTGTCGATGTCTTCCATCATCTCCGCGAACATGTCATGATGCGCATGATGCACACCGTTCGCAGCGCCACCACCGGTCATGATCCGATACCGATCGACCAATGCCTTGGCGAGACCAACTCCCTGCTCCGTCAGATAGACGGACTTGTTGCCCTTGCGCCCCTCTACCAGTTGTTCATCACGTAGCGCATCCACGGCGCCCCAGCTGTAGCTGACCCACGAGCGCAGCAAGGGTTTGGCGCCCTCGGTCTTGGAACTCTCATCCCATGATGTCAGCCACAACAGCATCAGGGTGAGATCCTTGATCATCCCGTCACGCCATGCATCCGATTCGACAGGTGTCTCGCTTGAATTGTCCATTTGTTTCTCCCTTGAAATCGTATCACCGATATGCACCACTGTATAAGGTCTTGATGAGCCAGCCGTGACGACCGTGTTTATAGACGTATTCGGTCAGCTGCAGTAGCCACCGCTCTCGAGCGCAAGCAGATGTACCAATCTGCCAGGGACGTCCCCTGCATCGAACTCCGACCGGCATACACGCTCACGAATGAACACCTTGACACGCATCGTATGCTTCATACTCTCATCTTGACTCTCACTGCCCGAGCAGCAGGGGGCGCAGCGTCGCCTCGTCGACGAACCGGATGCCGGTCAAGCCCGGTACGGCGGCCGACGCGGCGTCGGCGTTGCGCTGCTTGTCGTCGACGAACGCGGTATGCTCCGGGTCGACGCCGAACCGCGCGACCGCCCGACGGTAGATCTCCGCGTCGGGCTTGTGGATTTTCTCGGCGCTGGAGACGACCACGTCGCGCAAGATGTTCAGCGCGGGGAACAGTTCGCGCGCCGCATCCACGTATTTCACGGTGAAGTTGGTCAGTCCCCAGCAGCGTACGCCGGCCGCGTCCAGATCACGCAGCAGCGCGGCCATGCCCGGCAGCATGCCGGCGAGCGCGAGTCGCTGACGCCGGAAATATGTGGCGTACGCCTCCAGCTGACGCACTTTGCCGCCTGATTCCTCCCCGATGCCGTGCCGCGACGCGTACTCGGCGAGGACCTGTTCCTCGCTCCAGCCAAGGTCGGACAGGATGTCGTAATGCCAGAAGCCGAACGGATCGCGCCGGTCGAAGAGCGCGTCGAGCACGTCGTCGGGGAACAGGCCCTCGACGGCGCGTCGCGGCCTCCAGTCGACCAGCACGTCGCAGAAATCGAAGATGATGTCGGTGTACATGCCTGTCAGCTTACAGCGAATCGTTCTCAGTAAGAAATGTGTGAGCCAATCACACATTCCCGCACAATCGCACATGTCGAAAAAGCCCGGAATTTCGCCCTTTCGAAGGCAGGCATGTGCGATTCACGCACTTCGTGGGCTCACACGTTTGCTATTGAGAATGATTCGCTGCACAGCCCGTCCGCGCGCAACGCCTTATACATGCGATCAAAGCACTCCCTGAGCAGCGGGTAGGGCATAGCGAAGTTCATGCGCACGCATCCGGCGCCGCACTCGCCGCACTCGCGTCCGTCGGTCAGGGCAACTTCGGCCTTCTCGAGGAAGTATGCGGCCGGATCGTCAATGCCCAGCGGCGAGAAATCGAGCCACGCGATGTACGTGCCCTGCGGCGGAATGTAGCCCACACGCGTGAAGCGCGTGCGCATTTCGTCGTTGACCAGCGCGATGTTGCGCTCGATGTACTTCAATACCCCGTCGAACCATGCGCTGCCACCGTCGTAGGCCGCGGTGGTGGCGATCGCGCCGATGGTCGCGGTCTGGTGCTCGGACCATTCCGCGTTGCGCATCCACAGGTCGAGGTCGTCGGGGTTGGTGAGGATCACCTGCGCGCACTTGGTGCCGGGGATGTTGAACGATTTCGAGGCGGATGTGGACGTGAACGCCTGCCTCGCGGTCCGCTCGTCGATCGAGGCGAACGGCACGTGCGTGTGCCCCCGGTAGACAAACGGCGCGTGGATCTCGTCGGAGAAGATGCGCACGTCGTACTTCTCCGCGAGATCGGAGATACGCAGCATCTCGTCACGCGTGAGCACCTTGCCGATCGGATTGTGGGGATTGCACAGCGTGAACGCGTGACAGCCGGCGGCGAACGCGCGCTCGATCGCGTCGAAGTCGAACAGCCACTCCCCTGAGGCGTCGTCGCGCAGCATCGGGATCTCGATGACGTCGACGCCGTACAGGCGCGGCACGCTCAGGAACGGCATGTAGGCGGGCGTCGGCACGATGATCGAGTTGCCGACGCGTACGATCTCGCGCAGAAACACCTCGAACGCCTCGAGCACGTCTGGGACCGGGCGGATGACCGCCGGGTTGACGTTCCAGTCGTAGCGCAGCTGCCATGCGGCGCAGGATCGCGCGACCTCCTTCTTCCACGGGTCGGGGATGTAGCCGAGCGCTCCGCGTTCGGTCGCCTGTTCGATGGCCTTGGCGACGCACGGCGCGAGCCCGTAGTCCATCTCCGCGATGAACGCCCCGATGCATCCGGGGTGACGGGTCCACTTGTCCGAACCGATGCGTTCGAGTTCCTCGATGCTCTCCGCGTCGATGCGCGCGGCGTCGAAGCCGCCGTCGGTCTTCGTCTCGTTCATGGGACGGTCGATGATGCTGCTCTTCGTATCCATGACGCCCATTGTTCCCGGCGTGGATCGGCCGCTCAACGTCGCCGTTCCCCGGAATCGTGATGGCGTTGGCAATATTGCTTATCGACCCCGTGTCCCGTTCTCAGGCCGGTTTGCCGCCGATCAGGTATCTCAACGCGGTACGCTTCAGCTCCTCGATGAGCGGCTGCAATGCGGGCCGCTTGTCACCGGCGCGCGTGACGACGCCGATCTCGCGCGACGCATAATCGTCCATGATCGGACAGGCGACAAGGTCCTCGCCAAGATTGATATGCGTGTCCAGTGCCGGTACGAGCGAGACGCCCATACCGACCTCCACGAGGTTCTGCGTCGCCCAATAGTCGTCCGTCGCGTGACGGATGTCCGGGGTGAATCCGGCGCGCGCGGCAAGTTTGACGAGGTTCGCGCGGCAGGTCGCGCAGCCGGCGATCCACGGTTCGTCCCTGGCCGCGGACAATGGCACCGGCGTCCCGTCCGATTCGTATGCGCGGGCGATGGCGCTCGAACGTCGCACCAGCAGGCGCAGAGGGTCGGTGCCGAGCGAATGGAAGTCGAGATCGTCGCCGATGGGCAGGAATCCGGGGATGCTGCTGTAACGGAACACGACGGCCGCGTCGGCCTTGCCCTGTGCGATCAGGGCGATCGCCTCGGGCGGCTCCATCTGCGTCAGGCTCAGTTCGATGTCGGTGTACATGCCGAGTTTGACGACCGTGCGCGCCGCGATCGTCGAGCAGATCGACGGAGGCGCGACGAGCGTCAGATGCGCGAATCGTCGCTCCCGATAATCCTTCAGCTCACGTTCCGCACGTTCCAGCCGATCCGCGATCGCCTCGCCGTGACGCGCGAGCATCGCGCCCGTGGCGGTCAGTTCGACCCCATGCGGCGTGCGATCGACCAGCATGGTGCCGCATTGCGATTCCAGCTTCTTGATCTGCTGGCTGATGGCCGGCTGCGACCAACCGGTCGCCTTGGCCGTGGCGGAGAACGAACCGTACTGTTCGATGCGCCACAGGGTGACCAGCGACTGCGGATTGAGGTCGGCCATACCTGGAACTCCTTGTCCGCCCGATAAGGATCAGGCTGCGGATGCTGCCATTGCCTGTCAGCGTACGTTCTTGCGGGTGTTTTCGATCGGTTTCCGGATAAAACCGTACGGATACCGATTGTAGGAGTACGGTTGTCCGGGAGCCTCCCGGGAATACCCGGAGGAACGTACTCTTACCGGCCGTGAGTGTACGTTCCTCCGGAAATCCCCCAAGAATGTCCGGCCAAACGTACTCCTGACCGTTATTACCGGGGCCGGATCCTCCCTGGGGCCGGAAAACAAAGAATCCCCGGGGACTGTGTTGTCCTGCCGGGGATCCTAGTGATGTTTGGTAGCGGCGACGTGCTACTCTCCCACATCCTCTCGGGTGCAGTACCATCGCCGTGCAAGGCCTTAGCTTCCGGGTTCGGAATGGGACCGGGCGTCTCACCTTGGCTATGGTCGCCGCAAATCTTCAATTAGCATCCCACCACAAGGGCGGGGGATGGAACCGTGACGGTTCGGGGACCGGACGGCGGACGCGAAAAGTGTTGACGTTCTGTGACCCGTTCGACCTGTTCAGTGTCGTACCGGGTGGTTCACGCAGTGCGTGACGCCCTCCCAAACGGGAGGATGTGTGATTGCCTTTTCCCCGTTAGTACCGGTCGGCTCCACCCCTCGCGGGGCTTCCACGTCCGGCCTATCGGACCAC
>NZ_JGYS01000006.1 GCF_000741175.1 Bifidobacterium callitrichos DSM 23973 | reverse complement strand
CACGCCGGCATGGATGAACGCCTTGTACTGGAAGAAGTTCAGATGCCTCCACACGCGCCCGCGCGTGTCATGCACCGGGCACTCGTCCCGCCGGCACCCCGGCTCGGGACAACGGAACCGCGAGCCCGCCTCGAAACCGATCCCGATATGCAACTCCTGCCTGCCGTCGTCGCCGTCCCGGAAATCCACCGACTCGACCCTCCAAGGCTCCCGCAACTGAAGCGCGGCCGTGAACAAACGCGAGGTATCCATGCCTCCAACCTACCCGACAGACACCACACCGCACACCATCACCCACCACAAACAGCGAAAGGCCGAAAAACATGAATATCGGCATGAGGCGAAGGGCGATTCCATATGTGCCACGAATTGACCAGCGCGAGGTGCGCGAATAAAATATCTACTATCTATATGTAGATAGTAGACAGGAGGATGTGATGGCGACCGCTACAGTCTCCGCAAGTGTCGATGCCAAGGTCAAGGCCGTGGCCAACGACTACATCAGGAAGGCCGGTCTCACTCCCAACGAGCTGATCCGCGATCTGTGGGAGAGCATCGCCAACACGGGGGTCGTCCCCGAGTTCGACGATTCGGGAAACACGCGCAGGCAGGCGCGACTGGCCGCCTTCAAGGACGCCCAGGACATCATCGCGAACCTGCCACGCGGCACCGAACTGGACACCATGACCTACGACGACATGCGCAAGGAGTTCGAGAACCGTGACATCTAGGCTCCTGTTCGACACGAACATCCTTGTGGACTATGCGGTCGCGAACCGGCCGGAGCACACCCCCGCCACCACCCTCATGGAACGGGTGGCGAAGTCCGAGGCCGCCGGATACGTGACCTCCGGTTCCCTGAAGGACTTCTACTACCTGTGCAGGAAGCCGCTGGGCGAGCCCGCGTGCAGACAGCTCATCCGTCATTTTCTGGTGCTGTTGGATGTTCTTCCCGTCGGTCAGCGGGAATGTGACGATTCCGCTTACTCCGACGAACCCGATTTCGAGGACGGTCTGATCCGCGCCGTCGCCGAACGCAATGACATCGATTTCATCATCACCCGCGATTCCGGGGCGTTCGCCCATTCATCGGTAAAGAGCATGACCGCCCGTCAGTACCTCGAACTGTTCCCCCGGTGAATCGCTTCCGTCGATTTCGATCAAGGAGGCCAGCCTGCGTATGCCCTGCGACGCTCTGTATGCACACGGCGCGACCATCGGTGGACTCCACGGCGGGAGAAAGGCGGAGAGAATTGTCACAACGTGCGATTCACACCAGTTCCGGTTACGTTGTGACAAGAAAAGCTGTCACGACGTGCGATTCACGTCGATTTTTTCGAGTTGTGACACGGATCACCGGCAACGAATGCGATCACACAAATGACGCAGTCTATGAAATGGCGGAATTCCAAGCGTTCTGACGATCCGGTCTCGGTCGTCGACCGTCGTCAATCCTCCGTTCTTGTCACAACACGTCAAAAAGCGAGCCGGAATCACGTTGTGACCGCACGTTGTGACCACACCGTATCAGCGACGATTTCCTGACGGCGACATCCGGTGTTCCGCGTGAGCGAATCACCTTGTATGTTGCGCCCCTCGGCATGGTGAGATGGCCGCTGCCGACTCACCATGCCCATATATCAGATCCGCCCCTGTCACAAGGCGCCACGGAAGGCCCGGGACTGCAAGGCGGCAAACAGCTCGTCGTCCAAGGCCAGCGCCCGCTCGACCTTGGCCCGAACCGCCGCAATCGCCTCCACCCGCCGAGCAAACTCTTTTTGCAACTCAATCGGCGGCAGGGGGATATTTATTTGTGAAAGCGCCTGCTGATTGACCTTATATGTTCCATTCGTTGTCCTCGCCGACCTCTCAATTTGACTACGAACTGACCCACTATGCCAAACTATTTCCAAATAAGGCAATAATATTTTGTCCGTATTCACTCGTCCTGCAATAATCGTATCAGGGAAAACAAGATCCGGACAATCCTTATTACTGTATGCGCCAACACCAACTAGTGATTTATTACCATTCCCTCGGCACATCATGAAATCTTGACCGGTTACACGCTTATCAGCAGGAGGCTCAGTATCAAAAGTTCCTTCTTTTACAGCGCTCACATCAAACTTCCCTTGAGTAATTGCCGATAAGGTAAGAACCCGAGCGCTTACAGTTCCACTTTTTGAAGGAGATAGTCCATTACGCATCACTGGCATCAGATCACCCGACTCAACAATCGGGAAATCATCACTCAAAAACATTTCATCAAAAAATGACTGCTTAAGCTCGTCAAGATCTACAAGGATCTGACGATGCTTGGCGCGAATGGCATCGGCTCGATCAAGCACGGCCACAATCCGCCTCTGCTCCTCCAATGATGGCAGAGGAATAGAAAACGAAAGCAGCACCTCCTCCTTGATTCTCTGCCTGTTCGTAATCCCCTTGCTATACTGCTGGATAGCGTACTGCAATCGACCGGAACGGAAAAAGTGCATCAGATAACTCTTGAGTACCTTCCGATCATCAACCCGGAATACCGGAAAATCCTTACTCACAACAGCGCCATCAAGCTCACTAGGGACAATGGCGAATGCATTATTTCTAGCATCGATGCGAGAGTAAATCAGCTGCCCTTCATGAATCCGGTAACCTGTAAAAGCAACTGGAATTTTCCCGTCTTTGATGACGCGTTCCACAGCTCCACCGCACTTAGTACGGACAGTCACAAACGTCTCATCGGCGGGATTATCAATACGCTCCGGCTCGGCATCGAGAGTCAGCAACTCCCCCAACTTCACCATACGTGGTTTTTCTCCGTCACCGTTTCGCGACATATTCACCTTCATCTTTGAGGGTTCACTCATGGAATCAGTCATCGAATAACCCTTTCAACACCCACGAACCATTATTCCGCACCGCACATTTCTCAACCAACCGAACTACCCTTCAGTCCCGCTTCGCGGGCCAGCTCCCCTGACAAGGGGAGCCGAGAGAAAACAACATCCCCACGCAACGAGTGTCGGGGCGGCGTATGCGATGCTCGACCGTGGGCTTGGCCGAACGGCCTTGAGTGTGTCGAGCATCGCATACGCCGCCTCGACACTACCAACACCGACACTACCAACACCGACACTACCAACACCGACACGGCTGACGTCGAAGGAGATCTCCCCCTCAGTCACGCTTCGCGCGACAGCTCCCTCATCAGAGGGAGCCGGAATCACACCCGTCACGAAAGCAGCTCCCGCAATGCCGCGACATCGGCCGCGATCCCGGAATCAAGCGAGTCGATGTCGTCCAGGATCTCCGAGACCGACCGATGTTCCTCCTCCTCGTACTCGATCTCCTTGTACCGATTGAGGCTCAGGTCGTACTCCTGTCCGGCGATCTCCTCCTTCGGTACGCAGAACGACTGCTCCGTCCGCGCCCGGGATCGCTCGGACTCGCCACGTCGATGCGTCCAGCGTTCAAGCACATCCGGCAGGTCGTTGGCCTCGATCGGCGAGCGCTTGTCGTCGAGGGAGTATCCGTCGGCGCGCACGTCGTAGAACCATACGTCGTCGGTGCCGCCGCCGTCGGTTTTGGTGAACACGAGGATCGCGGTGCTGACGCCGGCGTACGGTTTGAAAACGCCGGACGGCAGTTTGACCACCGCTTCGAGCTTCTGCTCCTCGACGAGCGCCTTGCGCAGTTTCTTGTGTGCGCCGGTCGAGCCGAACAGTACGCCTTCGGGCACGATGATGGCCGCGCGTCCACCCGGTTCGAGCATGCGCAGGAAGTGCGCGAGGAACAGCAGCTCCGTCTTCTTGGTTTTCACCTGGCGCAGCAGTTTCGCGCTGGTCGTCTCGTAGTCGAGGCTGCCGGAGAACGGCGGGTTGGCGAGGATCAGCGAATAGCGGTCTTCGTCCTCGTCGCCGGATGCGCTCAGCGAGTCCTTGTAGTGGACGTTGGGATCGTCGATGCCGTGCAGCATGAGGTTCATGCTGCCGATGCGCAGCATGGTGCGGTCGAAGTCGTAGCCGTGGAACATGTCGGTGGCGTACCGTTCTCGCAGCAGCGGGTCGCTGTATACCTCCGGGTGATGTTCGCGCACGTATTCGGCGGATGCGACGAGGAAGCCGCAGGTACCGCACGCGGGATCGCAGATGGTGTCGCGAGGGGTCGGCGCCATCATCGCGACCATGAGTTGGATGATGTGTCGCGGCGTGCGGAACTGTCCGTTCACACCGGAGCTGGAGAGTTTCGAGAGCAGGTATTCGTAGAGGTCGCCGTTCACGTCCGTGTTGGACATATCGATGTCGGAGAGCATGTCGACGGTTTTGGCGAGCAGAAGCGGCGTGGGGATCGTGAATCGCGCATCCTTCATCTGCTCCGCGTAGGAGGATTCCGCGCCGCCCATCGTCCGCAGGAACGGGAACACCTGTTCGGAGACGATCTCGTACATGGTCTCCGGGTCCTTCTGCGAGAAGACGCTCCAGCGCAGGTTCCGCTGATCCTCGGTGAACACCGCGTGCTCGATCGGGCGATGGAGCCGGCGAGCCTTGTTCTCCTCGCGCTGCTGGTTCATGTCGAGTCGGCGCATGAACAGCAGGTAGGTGATCTGCTCGATCACCTCGAGCGGATTGGAGATGCCGCCGGACCAGAAGGCGTCCCAGACACGGTCGATTTTGTTGCGTACTTCGGAACCAAGCATGACATCCGATCATAGCGGGACGGGGAGGCCTGACGGGGAGCCGAGACGTCCGACGTAGAGGAATCGTCGAATTTCGTCGTGGCGTTGCATGTCGCGGTGGGGTTTGCGTGAACAATGGGAGTCATGCCCACAGCCGTCATCATCGTCATTGCAGTCATCATCGGTGTCGCCATCCTCGTGGCGGCGGCCTTGGCGTACCGTTCGTACCGCCGTCAGCTGCTCGCCGAGAAGCTTGTCGAGCGCGACGACGATCAGGTGCATTACGCGTTCATCATCAACCCGTCCAAGCCGCAGGCCGAGGTGAGACGTCAGCATATCGAGGAGTTCTGCGCATCGAAGGGGTTGACGGAGGTCGAGTTCATCGACACGCAGCTGGACAAGGACGGCCGCGCATGCGCGCTGGAGGCGCTGAGGCACGGCGCTGACGTGGTGATCGCGGTCGGCGGCGACGGCACGGTGAGGACGGTGGCCTCCGCCGTCTCGGGCACCGGTCACGCGCTGGGCATCGTGCCGATCGGCACCGGCAACCTGTTCGCCCGCAACATGGGCATTCCGGTGGACGACATCGACGCGGCGCTGACGGTGGCCACCTCGCATGGCTCGCGCACGGTGGATATGGGTAGGCTCACGCTGCTGGACCATCCGGAGGAGGATCACGGGCACGCGTTCCTTATTATCGCCGGCGTCGGCTTCGACGCGGCGATGATCGACGACACGGATCCCCAGCTCAAGAAGAACATCAGCTGGCTCGCCTACTTCGTGGGTGGCGTCAAGAACCTGTTCACGCCGCGATATCACGCGAACGTGACGATCACCAGCCGCGACGGCAGCACCCATTCGACGCGTGGTCTCATCTTCCGCACGTTCATGGCCGGCAACTGCGGGCAGATCCCCGTGTTCTCGCTGATGCCGAACGCCTCGTACGACGACGGCCTGCTTGATTTCGAGATCATCGACACGACCGGCGGCATCCTCGGCTGGGCGAACCTGTTCGGCGACGTGGTGCATCAGACGATCACGGGCCGTGCGGAGCAGAATCCGCTGTCGACGAATTCGACGATCGACCAGATCCAGGGCGTGAGCGCCGAGCTGACGCTGGAGAAGCCGGCTCTCGCGCAGGTGGACGGCGATATGCTGCCCGAGACGCGTCACATCCGCTTCGATGTGGAGCGCAGGGCGCTGATCGTACGCGTGCCGGAGGTGACGCCGGATCTGTCGGCGACGGGCACGATCCCGCCGGTGAAGTGAATCCAATGCCGCTATGCGGCGGTGACTCGGGCCACGTGGAGGGTGAGATAGGCGATCTCGTCCTCGGTGAGTGTGGTGTCGAGACGCAGTTCGATGAGTGCGGCGATCCGTCGGGCGCAGTCGAACGCCTTCGGATAGGACTGGGTGATCGACGTGACGATCGCCTCGGGTTCGCGCTCGAGCTGGTTGTGCTGGTGGATGCGCACGAACAGGTAGCGCAGATGGGTGATGAATCGGCCGACGTTGACCGAATGCTCATCAAGCTTGATGTCGTAGGTGCCTTCGATGACGGCGAGCAGCTGTTGGATGACGCCGGTCATCGCATACGTGCGGGAGAGGTCGCCGGTCGCGAATCCGGCGTTGACCAGATGGAGCGCGAACGCCACGGCCTCGCTGTCGGGTAACGCTCCGTTAAGTCTGCGATTAAGGGAGACGAGCAGTTCCCGTCCCTGCGTGTATTCACGCTCGTAGAGGGAACTCACTTCTTCGCTCAATGGGTAGGCAACGGCGGGGATGCCGTTCCTGACGCGGCGCAACACGCCGCATACGTGGTCGGCGAGCGCCATGACGAGCGTCGGATTCTGCGCCGCTTGGGCGCCGAGTCCGATCTCGTCCATGGCGTCGGAGACCAGTCTGATGATCTCGGGGGGAATGTCGCCCAACAACTGGGCCATGTGGTCGGGATCGCGACCGTCGGCGGGCACGAACACGCGTGCCACCTTGGTCGCGTCGACCTTCATGCCGGGTTTGGCCTTGAAGCCAAGGCCGCGCCCGGTGAGGATGACTTCGCGCCTCCCGTCCTTCGCCAGAACGACGTTGTTGTTGAAGACGCGAAGTACTTCCATGGCGTTCCTCCCGATCCCGGGACGAATCCCGGATTACTTCTCGATGGCGATGACCTCGTCGCCGGCCTTGACGTCCACATCCGTCTTCGGAGTGACCGCCGTGAGCATTGCGGTGTTGAGCACCGTCATCAGGGTGGTGGTGCTGTAACCGGATGCCTTGACCTTATCAAAGTCGACGGTCACCAGCGTGTCACCGGCGTTGACGCGATCGCCCTTGGCAACGGCCACGGCGAAGCCCTCGCCGTTCATCTTGACCGTGTCGATGCCGACGTGGACGAGCACCTCGACGCCGTCATCGGTCTTGAGACCGAATGCATGGCCGGTTTCGGCGACGGTCTGCAGGACGCCGGAGACCGGAGCCTTGACGATGGAGTCGGTCGGCTGGACGCCGACGCCCTCACCGAGGGCGCGGGAGGCGAACACCGGATCGCCGGCGTCGTCCAGGGAGACGACGTGGCCGTTGACCGGGGACAGAACGGCGGTGGTCGGCTCGCTCTGGGAGGCCGGAGCGGACGGAGCGGCTTCGGCAGCAGGAGCGGACGGAGCGGCGACCGGGGCCGGGGCGGCGGCGGACTCGACGGAGCCCGCATCGGACTTGGCGGCGACCGCGGCGGCGGCAACGCGGGCCTTGACCTCGGCCTTCTGCTCCGGGGTGCGGTAGTCGAAGGTGATGATCAGGACCATGGAGGTGATGAACGCGGCGGCGATGGCGATGGCGTAGACCCACATCTGGTCGAAGACCGGGATGGTCAGCAGGGAGGTGAAGGCGAACGCGGTGGTGGTCACGCCGTGGACGGTCTCGCCGGAGGCGATGGTGGACGGGAACAGCCATCCGAGGACGGCGATCACGACACCGCCGACGCCACAGCCGACGAGCATACGGGAGTAGATGAGCTTGTAGCGCAGGTGGATGCCGTAGAGGCTCGGCTCGGAGACGCCACCGAGCAGGCCGGCCGCGAGCGCACCGATCGAGGTCTGGCGCATCTGGTCGTCCTTGTCACGGATGGAGAGGAACAGCACGCCGGCGGTGGCGCCGAAGCAGGCGAAGTTCCACGTACCCATCGGGCCCTGGATGAAGTCGTAGCCCATCGACTGGATGTTCATGAGCATGAGGGCGTTGAGCGGCCAGTGCAGGCCGAGCGGCACGAGGAACGGGTAGAGCAGCGGGATCGCGATGGCGAAGATGAAGGGGGCGTGGCCGTTCATCCAGGCGAGGCCGACACCGAGGCCGTTGCCGACCCACACGCCCAGCGGACCGATGAGGAAGGCGGTCAGGGCGCCGACGATGATCATGGAGAAGAACGGCAGGAAGACCAGCTGGATGCTCTCGGGGATGATCCTCTTCATGCCGTGGTAGACGAGGGCCAGCACGGCGGCCATCATGAGCGGCACGAACACGTTGCCGGAGTAGTCGGACAGCTGCATCGGCAGGCCGAAGACGGTCGCGGTGCAGGAGGAGGTGCCGAGGGTCTCGTTGGTGACGCACTGCACGGCGTCGCCCCACGTCTTGGTGTCGGACAGCGCGGTGAACTGCGGGGTCATCAGCGCAGCCATGATGGCGCCGCCCAGCCACGGGTCGACCTTGAGCTTCTTGGCGGCGTTGTAGGCGACCATGATGGGCAGGAAGTAGAACACGCCCTTCCACAGCGCCTTGATGAACATGAGGCCGGTGTTCGCCTCGTCGTTCGGGATCACGCCGATCGAGATGAACAGGTTGACCAGCGCGATGATGATGGACGCGCCGAGCAGGACGCCCAGGATCGGGCGGAAGGAGTCGGCCAGATACTCGAAGAAGTTGTCGAGCCACGCGACCTTGCCGCGCACGCCTTCGTTGCGCTTAGCGGCCTTGAGCTCGGCGTCGCTCATCTCGCCGTCGGCAGCGTCGGCGTCGACGCTGCCGGCGCCGACGCCCGCCATCTCGGGCAGATGCATGATCTCGTCGTACACGGTGGCCACCTGACCGCCGATGACGACCTGATAACGATTACCAGACTGCGGCACACCGCCGAGCACGACCTTGTTGGCATCGAGCGAGGCCTGATCGACCTTGCCGTTGTCCTTCAACTCGAAACGCAGTCGAGTGGCGCAGTGCGTCAGCGACTTGACGTTGGAGGCGCCGCCGACGGCGGTGATGATCGCCTTGACATCGTCCTGATGCGACATCGGATTCTCCATTTCCTACTGTTCTTCCACTGTTTCTAGTCACCTTGCGTGATCGTCATCGACCCCAGATAACAGAAAAGACCCGAGACAAGGACCATATGGAGCCGTGGGGCGAATACACCTACGGCGAGTCCATGTCTCAGGTCTTGCCTCGAAATCTTGAGTAGCAACCCTGCTAAGGAAACTGACGGAGGTCAGTGTACCATGCCTCAAAATATCGAGCAAACGTTTACTGATCGCCGCGTGTCGCGGCACGACACGCGGCGACCGCCGCCCTCACGACGATCCGTCGATATGCGCGCGGACGATCCGACGATGCCCGGATGCCGCATCCTACCGCCCCTTGCGCCATCCCGGCGCCATCCCGTCATCGCCACGGTCATACAATTCAACATCCATTCACTCACATTTCAGAACAATTGAGCACAAAATGTTACTCACCGTACATGTCGGACGCCGTAGAATGGAGGCATGGTAGCTAACAATGCGGGCAAGCCCGCCACCCCAGCAGATCTGATCAACGTCGATGAGGTCATCGGCAAGTACTATGACCTCGTCCCCGACCCGGCCGTTCCGGAGCAGCGTGTCATCTTCGGCACCTCCGGCCACCGCGGTTCGTCCCTGAAGACCTCGTTCAACGAGGCCCACATCGTCGCCATCTCCCAGGCCATCGCCGAATACCGCAAGAAGGCCGGCGTCACCGGCCCGCTGTACCTCGGCTCCGACACCCACGCCCTGAGCGAGCCGGCCCGCAAGACCGCCATCGAGGTGCTCGTCGCCAACGGTGTGCACGTGCGCGTCGACTCCCGCGGCGACTTCGTGCCGACGCCGGTCGTCTCCCAGGCCATCCTGACGCACAACCGTGCGGCCGACGGCACCCAGCGCTTCGAGGGCGAGGGTCTGGCCGACGGCATCGTCGTCACCCCGTCGCACAACCCGCCCACCGACGGCGGCTTCAAGTACGACCCGGTCACCGGCGGCCCGGCCCCGGCCGAGACCACCAACGCGATCGCCGCCCGCGCCAACGAGCTGCTCGCCGACTACAAGAACGTCAAGCGCGTGCCGTACGAGGAGGCCATCAAGTCCGAGTACGTCGAGCCCTTCGACTTCCGTGAGCACTACGTCGCCGACCTCGGCAACGTCATCGATTTCGATGTGATCCGCTCCTCCGGCGTGCGTCTCGGCATCGACCCGCTCGGCGGCGCGTCCGTCAACTACTGGCCGCTCATCAACGAGAAGTACAACCTGAACATCGGCGTCGTGCGCCCCGAGGTCGACCCGACCTGGCGCTTCATGACCATCGACCACGACGGCAAGATCCGCATGGATCCGTCCTCGCCGTACGCGATGAAGGGCCTCGTCGACGAGCTCAACGCCGGCGCGTGGGACAAGTACGATCTCGTCGGCGGCACCGACCCGGATGCCGACCGTCACGGCATCGTGTGCCCCGACTGGGGTGTCATGAACCCGAACCACTACATCGCCGTGTGCGTCGAGTACCTGTTCGGCGGCAACCGTCCGGGCTGGCCCGAGGGCGCCGCCGTCGGCAAGACGCTGGTCTCCTCCTCCCTGATCGACCGCGTGGCCGCGTCGATCAACGCGAAGGTCATGGAGGTCCCGGTCGGCTTCAAGTGGTTCGTCGACCCGCTGTTCAAGGGCGAGGTCGCGTTCGGCGGCGAGGAGAGCTCCGGCATGTCCTTCCTGCGCAAGGACGGCCGCATCTGGACCACCGACAAGGATGGCCTCATCCCCGACCTGCTCGCCGCGGAGATCACCGCGAAGACCGGCAAGAACCCGGCCGAGCTGCACAAGGACCAGGTGGCCCGCTTCGGCGAGTCCTGGTACAAGCGCGTCGACACCCCGACCACGCTCGAGCAGAAGCAGAAGTTCGGCAAGCTCACCGGCGACGACGTCACCGCCACGCAGCTCGCGGGCGAGGACATCACCGCCAAGCTCACCGAGGCGCCGGGCAACCACGCCAAGATCGGCGGTCTGAAGGTCACCACGAAGGACAACTGGTTCGCCGCCCGTCCTTCCGGCACCGAGAACATCTACAAGGTCTACGCCGAGTCCTTCGAGAGCCCGGAGGCCCTCGACAAGGTCCTCGCCGAGGCCGAGGTCGTCGTCGACAAGGCACTGGCCGAGTGAATCGGCGCTAGTCGCTAGTCGACACCGACACATCGATTAGGCAAGGGGATTCCCGCGGAATGTTGAACCGCGGGAATCCCCTTTTGTATGGTGGTGGGCATGGGTAAGAAGATTGTGGTGTCCACCGATGGATCGGCGTTGGGCAATCCGAACGGGCCGATGGGATGGGCGTGGGCCGACCATGACACGAACGCCGGAGACGGCCGCATTCCCGGTCATGAACACGATTCCAGAGGGTACGACGCCGGCGGCGCCACGAACGGCACGAACCAGATCGGCGAACTGTGCGCGGTGCTGCAGGTGCTGCGTGCGCACCCCGGGCCCGAACCGCTGCTCATCGAATCGGACTCGCAGTATGCGATCAACTGCTCGACCAAATGGCTCAAGGGCTGGAAGAAGAACGGCTGGAGGAACTCCCAGAAGCAGCCGGTGAAGAACGTCGAGGTCATCAAGGCCATCGATGCCGAGATCGCCAAGCGCCCCGGCCCGGTCGACTTCAAATGGGTCAAGGGACACGCCGGTAATGCGGGCAACGAGCTCGTGGACGAGCTGGCGAGGACATACGCGCAGGAATGCCGCAAGGGGTCACAGGACGGTTATCTGCCGCTCGAGGGATGGCAGTCGCTGCTCAACTCGCCATATGCGAAGGGCACCGATGTGCCGCCGGACGCGCAGCTGATGCTGGATCGCGCCGCCGCAGGACTCAAACCCGTCGACGAACGACATGAGACGACGATCGATCGTGACGGAGCCAGAGGGCTGCCGCGTAGAAACAGGTCCGCGTCCAGGGACAAGACGGACCCGGCAGGACGCAATGACCTGCAAGAGCGGGAATCATCGACGATCGCATCGATCGCGCCGGTCGCATCAGTCACACCGATCGCATCGACCGAAACCACGGAGATGTCGGAGAGTCGGCCGGCAGACGCCGATACGCAGCACGCGACCGCACGGTCAGGCAAGGAACATCAGCCTGTGGGACCCGCACAACCCGCGAACACACCGACTCCGAGCGGCCTCAGGGTCTCGGGCACGGTGCGCTTCTCCCCCGCCCCGAAGACCAGCCCGTACTTCACCGGCGAGAGCATGCACGTACGCGGCTACATCGCGGTGGACGGATTCGTGGACGGCGACGGCAACCTCACCATCACCGATGCGGACTTCCTGAGATAGTCCGTCATGCCCGACGAAGCTGAACAGCCGGCGAACACGAGTGGACACGACCGCACACAATCTCCCATCCGCGTTAGGATGGAAGCGGACTTTCAACAGGTCAGGAAAGGAATCACCACCATGGATAAGGCACAGCAGGACGCCCTGAAGAAGGCCGCCGGCATCGAGGCCGCCAAGCTCGTCGAGAACGGCATGATCGCCGGCCTCGGCACCGGTTCGACCGTTAAGTTCCTCGTGGACGAGCTCGGCCGCCGCGTTCAGGAGGAGGGCCTTCAGTTCACCGGCGTGACGACCTCCCGCCGCACCCAGGCTCAGGCCGAAAGCTACGGCATCAAGATCGTCGACATCGATGACGTGGACCACATCGATGTGACCATCGACGGCGCCGACGAGGTCGACAAGAACTTCAACGGCATCAAGGGCGGCGGCGCGGCCCTCCTGTGGGAGAAGATCGTGGCCACCAACTCCAACAAGATCGTGTGGATCGTCGACGAGTCCAAGGTCGTCGACACCATCGGCAAGTTCCCGCTGCCGGTCGAGGTCATCCCGTTCGGCGCCGGCCACGTCGTCAAGAAGTTCGAGGCCAAGGGCTACAAGCCGGTGCTGCGTCTCGACGCCGACGGCAAGGAGGTGCGCACCGACGAGAACAACTTCGTCGTGGATCTGCACCTGGAGCGCATCGACCACCCGTTCGATCTGGCCGAGGACCTCATCAACACGGTGGGCGTCGTCGAGCACGGCCTGTTCCTCAACATGGTCGACACCGTCATCGTCGGCGACCCGAACGGCCCGCGCGTGCTGACCAACTCCAACAAGTGATCGCGTCGTAGATCGCGGATATTCACGAAGGACGGGTCCTTTCCCTTGGGCGCAACCCACGGGAAAGGACCCGTCCTTCGTAGTATGCACCGATTCGAGACGATCGCACCGATTCGGTACGGATGGCGCATATAAGAAAAACCCCGGAACCTTACGGTTCACGGGGTTTTCACGCCGTGAAAGCAGGTAAGACTACCTACGCTGGTGGCGGGTCTTACGCAGCAGTTTGCGGTGCTTCTTCTTGCTCATCCGCTTGCGGCGCTTCTTGATGACGGAACCCATCTGAAGCCTCCATTCCGATTAATCGTAAAAGTTGCAACTCGCACGAGTATACACATGATCTCGGACGATGCCACCCGCAACGGTCACCAAAGGTTCATCGAGCGTCCATACACGAGGTGTTCCGGGAAGGCCACGCGTTGCGGCAGTCGACGGGGACGACAAAGGACTCTGGGCCCAGGAACCTACAGCGGGAACTTCTGGTAGAACCGCTGCACCGAGGACTTCGCACCGGTGGCTTGGAACACCACCGTGTCGTTGCGCCACACGGCCGTGGCCTGAGCCCCGTCCTCCTTGCCGCCCTTGACGACGTAGTCGCCGGTGGCGTTGCCCTGCACCTTGACCGATCCGGAGGCGATCGTCTTGCCGCCCAGCGCCTTGGCGAGCGCATCGTACTGCGTCTTCGCGGGCGTGGACGTGCTCCACTGCGCCACGACCAGCGTGACGTTCTCGGCCTTCTTGCCGGTCGAATACGTGAGCGTGTACTCCTCGAGCGGAGAGGAGGAGCTCCATGTGGTCGAATCCTCGGCCTTGGTGCGCGCGAAGTTCAGCACGCTGTCCGGCATGGCCTTGAGCAGTTCGGTCGCATCCGACGGCAGCGCCTCGGCCTTGATGCTCGGCGTGGTCGGCTCCGCGCTCTGGGATTGGTCCACCTTCGGCGCGACGTCCTTGTTGAGCGCCCATCCGGGCCATACGAACGCGGACAGGAACGCCAGGATGATCGCCACGGCCGCCGCCACGACGACGGCGAACAGTTTGGCGTGCGATCCACTCGCCAGGCCACGCGCATTCCTGCCGGATTGCGGACGGTTTTTCGGACGGATATTCGACTTCGACATGACTCCGATTGTGGCACATCCGCCTGACGCGCCGCACACTTATCGCACGCTGTCGCTTTGCGGCGTTAGCGTCGGAATATGGCAAAAACGAATGTGCATTACCTGTGCTCCGAATGCGGGTGGACCGGCGCGAAATGGTTCGGCAAATGTCCCGAGTGCGGGCAATGGGGCACCATCGACGAATTCCATGAGGCACGCCCCGCGGCGGCGACTCGCACCTCGGCCGCCCGCCGTGCATCGGGCACCGCGGGCGCCGCAACGGGCATCGGTGCGGACGGGCGCGTATCCCGCACGCGGTCGGTGGCGGTGGCGGCCGGAGCGGCCCGTCCGATCACCGAGATCGGCACCGATGACGTGACGCGCATTCCCACGGGCTTCTCCGAATTCGACCGCGTGCTCGGCGGGGGCATCGTACCCGGTTCGGTGGTGCTGGTGGCCGGCGAGCCTGGCATCGGCAAGTCGACGCTGCTGCTGGAGACCGCCGGCAACATCGCCCGGACGCATGCGGCGGAGGGCGGACGCGTATTGTACGTGTCCGGAGAGGAATCGCAGGGGCAGGTGCGGCTGCGCGCCTCCCGCATCAACGCGGTCGAACCGAATCTGCTGCTCGCCGCCACGACGGACCTCGCCACCGTGCTGGGGCTGATCGAGCAGGAACGGCCCACGCTCGCGATCGTCGATTCGGCGCAGACGATCGTCTCGCAGGACGTCGACGGCATCTCCGGCGGGTCCACGCAGGTGCGCGAGGTGGCGAGCGCCCTGATCGACGTGGCCAAGACACTGGACGTGCCGGTGCTGCTCGTCGGACATGTCACGAAGGACGGTTCGATCGCCGGCCCTCGCACGTTGGAGCATCTGGTGGATGTGGTCTGCCAGTTTGAGGGCGATGCGGAGACGGCGCTCAGAATGCTGCGCGCGGTGAAGAACCGTTTCGGCCCGACCGACGAGGTCGGCTGCTTCGATATGAGCGGCGAGGGCATCGAGGAGGTGACCGATCCGGCCGGCCTGTTCCTGTCCACCGCTGCGGGGGCCGAGTCGACGGGGAATGCAACGGGGGACACGGCGGGCGATGCGCAGGCCGACGCCCCCGTGGAGGGCACCTGCGTGACGTTCACGCTGGACGGGCATCGTTCGCTGCCGATCGAGATCCAGTCGCTGGTGACGAATTCGGTGCTGCCGACGCCGCGCCGCGCCGTCAACGGCGTGGACGCCAATCGCATCGCGATGCTGGTGGCGGTGCTGTACCGTCACGGACGGGTGAATCTGCTGTCGAACGATCTGTATGTCTCGACGATCGCCGGCGGGTTGGCAAAGGAACCGGCCTGCGATCTTGCGATCGTCGCCGCGTTGGCGAGCGCCGCGAAGCATGCGCCGATCGCCCGTACGACCTGTGCGATCGGCGAGATCTCCCTGACCGGTCAGGTGCGCCCCGCGCCCCGGTTGGAGTACCGGCTGCGAGAGGCGGCGCGATTGGGGTTCACGACGGCGGTGGTGCCACGCCTACGCAAGCACATGACGATTCCGGGGCTCGCGATCGTGCAGGTGTCGTCGCTCAAGGCGGCGTTGGACGCGCTGCTGTAGCGCTGACTGCCGTCAGGCGAGGATCCTCTTGGTCTCCTCGACGTTGCGCTTCAGTTCGGCCGTGAGCTCGTCGACGCCGTCGAACCTGACCTGCGGACGCAGGAAGCCGACGAATTCGACACGCACCCTATGACCGTAGAGCTCCAGCCAGTCGTCGGTGATCGCATACGCTTCGACGACCCGCTCGTTGAGGCCCGTCTTCTCGCTGAACGTGGGCTTGGTACCGATGGAGATCGCGGCGGGCCAACGGATCTCGCCGTCGATGAGCCATCCGGCGTACACGCCGTCGACCGGCAGATAGCCGATGACGTCCTCGGAGAGGTTCGCCGTCGGGAAACCGATCGTGCGTCCGCGCTCCTCGCCGTGGACGACGACGCCTTCGACCGCGTGCGGACGGCCGAGAATCGCGTTCGCGTCCTTGATGCGGCCGTGCCCGAGCAGGTAGCGCACGTTGCTGGAGCTCCACGCGCGCGTGGCCCTGGCCTGATGGCGCTTGCTCCACGCGCGTCGTTCGGCCTTGCTCATCGAGGCGAGCGGGTCGGCGGGCTCGCCCCACTCCCCCGGCATCTCGGGCTGCCAGTCCAGCGGGATGCGCACCTCGCCGGGACCGCGGTCGTCGACCACGTCGAGTTCGAACACACCGGTGGCCGCTGCGAGGTTGGCGATCGCCTTGACGTCGCCCTTGCGTCCGGCACCCATCGCGGCGTCGGAGCCAAGCACGAGCGTGCGCATGCCGAGCTTGCCGGTGAGCTGGCCGAGGAAGAAGATGTACGATTTCGCGGCGAACGCCATCGTGTATCGCACGACGAGCGCATGCTCGACGCCAAGCTCCTCCAGCGTCTTGAGCCGGTCGTCGATGCCGTTCAGGGCGTTCGCGTCGATGACGCCCTCGCCGGGCTCCTCGCCGTCGTGCGCGGCGGTCCAGCGATGCACGAACGCAGGGCGCGGATCGAACAGGATCACCACGGAGAACGCGTCATGCCGGTGCGCGAGTTCGACCACGCGGCGGATGACCGCCTGATGCCCCAGATGCATGCCGTCGAACGCACCCAACGTGACCACGGCGCGTTTGTCGTTGTCGAAGGCGGGCCATGCGACGTCGCCGTTCTCGTCGGGGGTCAGATGCGTGATGTTCATTGCCATGGTCGTTCCTCGGGGATTCCAGTGTTTTCAAGGGGTCGGGGATGTTCCGCGCTATTCCCGTCGCCGCCCGCGTCCACTCTAGCAGCAGTGGTGGCTCGCGGTCGGGCGGGTTATGCGGGCGGTTACGCGGGGCTATGGGTCATATGGGTTCAGTGGCTAGCTATTCGGCGGGGAAGACGACGCTCGGTTTGATCTGGTGCGCGTTGGCCCGTTCGACGATCGCCACGACGTCGTCCTGCGTCTGCGTCTCGGACGTGCCTGCCGTGGCCGGGACGATGGCGGCCGCCTGCATGACGTCCTTGGCGAGTCGGCGTTCGAGACGACGGCCGAACCGCAGT
This sequence comes from Bifidobacterium callitrichos DSM 23973, assembly GCF_000741175.1. Lineage (GTDB taxonomy): Bacteria > Actinomycetota > Actinomycetes > Actinomycetales > Bifidobacteriaceae > Bifidobacterium > Bifidobacterium callitrichos. Next base: position 155,064 of record NZ_JGYS01000006.1, on the reverse strand, counting down.
TCGCGCGCCTCGACATCGTCGATCTCGATGACGGGCATCGCACCGCGTGCGGCATCGCCCATGGGCACGGATCGGGCGAGAAGCCAGTCGGTCCGTTCCTCGCCGGACATCCCTTCGGGCGTGTCCAGCACGCAGCGGGAGCGGGTGATCGCCTCCCCCTCGCGATTGGTGAAGGTCCTCGCCTCGGCGTGCGCGGTGATCGCCTGCACCGTGGCGCCGAGTCCGGAATGGTCGTCGGACAGGGCGAACCGTCCGACGCGCGTGCGGCGCAGACGCGTCAGGTGACCGCCGACGCCGAGCGTCTCGCCCAGATCGCGAGCCAGCGCGCGAATATACGTGCCCGACGAGCAGCTGACGCGCACGTCCACGTCGATGACCGTGATCGTCGCGTCGGCATCGCCCGGCGTACTGTCAGTGGCATCGGTATCAGCCGCGGCGGTCAACGGGGAACCGGCGAGTGCGGACGACGTGCGGCCGGGTCTCACGTCCAGCACCGCGAATTCGGCGATATGCACGGGGCGTTCCTTGAGTTCGACCTCCTTGCCTTCGCGGGCGAGGTCGTATGCGCGTTTGCCGTTGATCTTGATGGCGGAGAAGGTGTTCGGCACCTGCTCGATGTCGCCGAGGAACCGCTCGGCGATGGTGCGTTCGATCAGACCTCGCCATGTCTGCACGGACGTGGAGGTAGTCGAGGGCGCGACAGCCTGCGCCGGATCGCCCGATTCCGTCTTCGACTCGACGACTCGCTCGGACAGTGCCGCCCATCGCTCGGATGCCTCGGGGTCGATGATCGTCTCGCCTTCGGCGTCGTCGGTGGTGGTGCGCATGCCGAGACGGATCGTCGCCTCGTAGGTCTTGTCATGTTCGACGATGTACTGGAGCAGACGCGTGGCGCGACCGAACCCGATGACCAGCATGCCGGTGGCCATCGGATCGAGCGTGCCGGCGTGCCCGACCTTCTTCGTGTGCAGGGCGCCACGCACGGCGGCGACCGCGTCGAAGCTGGTCACGCCCAGCGGCTTGTCGACGATGAGCAGACCGTCACTCACGCGCGGCCACCGTCCGCGTCGTCCGCGTCGTCCGCGTCGGAATTATTCGCGGTTTCGTCGCCGGTCTCGTCGTCGGTCTCGCCGGTCTCGTCGGTCTCGTCATAATCGTCGAAACCGTCGTCGTCACCGAAGCCGTCGTCGTCGAAGCCATCAGACGCATCGTCCGCGGGCTCATCGTCGTGCTTGTACGGATCCGCGTCACCGGCGTACTGGGCGTTCGCGCGGGCGCGGGCGAGATCCTCGTCGCGCTTGCGGGCCAGAGCGAGGATGTCCTCGATCTCGTGGGCCTCGCCGGGCACCTCGTCGAAGACGAACTGCAGCTGCGGGGTCAGGCGCAGGCCGGCCTTGTGGCCGACGAGCGTGCGCAGATGGCCCTTGGCCTGATCGAGTGCCTGCTGGGCGCGCTTGCGCTCGCCCTGCTCGCGGCCCTCGTGGCCGTACTGGGTCCAGTAGACCTTGGCGATCTGCAGATCGTTGGTCACACGAACCTCGGTGATGGTGATGTTCAACAGACGCTTGTCATGCAGCTCACGTTCGATCGACGAGGCGATGACACGCTGGATCAGGGCCGCGATCCTCGCGGCGCGGGGGTTGGATCCTGCCATGGAAGTTCCTTTCAAACGGCCGAAGCCCCCTCGAGAGGAGGGGGCCATCGGCTGGGACGGAAAACCGGTTTCCGATTACCTGTGTGTACGCACCTGTGTGTGCGCTTACTTGCGCTCGATCTCGCGCATCTCGAAGGTCTCGATGATGTCGCCGATCTCGATGTCGTTGAAGGAGCCGAGGTTGATACCGGCCTCGTAGCCTTCCTTGACCGACTGGACGTCGTCCTTGAAACGACGCAGCGAGGAGATCTCCAGATCGTTGACCGTGGCGACGCCGTTGCGCAGAATACGGCACTTCGTACCACGCTTGACCTCGCCGTCCTGCACCATGACGCCGGCGATGTTGCCGAACTTGGAGGAGCGGAAGATCTCGCGGATCTCGGAGTGGGAGGTGACGACCTCCTCGTATTCCGGCTTGAGCATGCCCTTGAGGGCCGCCTCGATGTCCTCGATGGCCTTGTAGATGATCGAGTAGTACTTGATCTCCACGCCCTCGCGGTCGGCGAGGTCCTGCACCTGACGGTTCGGACGCACGTTGAAGCCGATGATGACGGCCTTGTCGACCGTGGCGAGGTTGACGTCGTTCTGGGTGATCGCGCCGACGCCGCGGTGGATGACCTGGATACCGACCTCATCGGACACCTCGATCTTCATCAGGGAGTCCTCAAGCGCCTCGACGGAGCCGGAGGAATCGCCCTTGATGACGATGTTGAGCATATCCACCTCGGACTTGGCGAACTGCTCCTTGAGGGACTCGAGGGAGACGATCTTGCGGCGCTTGGCCAGCTGAGCGGCACGCTCGGTGGCCTGACGCTTCTCGGCGATCTGACGCGCGGTGCGGTCGTCCGGGGCCACCAGGAACAGGTCGCCTGCGGTCGGCACGGAGGTCAGACCCAGCACCTGGACCGGCGTGGACGGAGCGGCCTCCTCCATGTGCTTGCCGTTCTCGTCGAGCATGGCGCGCACACGGCCGTAGGACGTGCCGGCCACGATCGCGTCGCCCACGTGCAGGGTGCCCTGCTGGACGAGCACGGTGGCCACGGCGCCGCGGCCCTTGTCGAGCCTGGCCTCGATGGTCGCTCCGCGGGCGTCCATGTTCGGGTTCGCGCGCAGATCGAGATCCGCGTCGGCGGTGAGCAGCACCGCCTCGAGGAGCTTGTCCACGTTGATGTTCTGCTTGGCGGAGATGTCGACGAACATCGTGTTGCCGCCGTACTCCTCCGGCACCAGACCGAACTCGGTGAGCTGGCCGCGCACCTTCTCGGGGTTCGCGCCCGGCTTATCGATCTTGTTGACCGCCACGACGATCGGCACCTTGGCCGCCTGCGCGTGGTTGATGGCCTCGACGGTCTGCGGCATCACGCCGTCATCGGCCGCGACCACGAGGATCGCGACGTCGGTGAGCTCGGCACCACGGGCACGCATGGCGGTGAACGCCTCATGGCCAGGGGTATCGAGGAACGTGATCTTGCGCTGCTCGCCCTCCAGCGTGACCGTCACCTGGTAGGCACCGATACGCTGGGTGATGCCGCCGGCCTCGCCTTCGATGACGTTGGTCTTGCGGATGGTGTCCAGCAGTCGGGTCTTACCATGATCGACATGGCCCATGACGGTGACGACCGGCGGACGGGGCTTGAGATCCTCGTCCTCCTGCAGCTCCTCGCCGTCCAGATCGATGTCGAACTGCTGGAGCAGCTCCTTGTCCTCCTCCTCGGCGGAGACGATCTGGATGTTCCAGCCGATCTCCTCGCCCAGGATCTGGAACGTGGACTCGTCCAGGGACTGCGTGGCCGTGGCCATCTCGCCGAGATGGAACATCACGGTCACGAGGGCCGCCGGATTGACGTTGATCTTCTCCGCCAGATCGGCCAGAGACGCGCCCTGACGCAGACGGATGGTCTGGCCGTTGCCGCGGGGGATGCGCACGCCGCCGATGGTCGGCGCTTTGATCTCCTCGTACTCGCGGCGCTTCGCCAGCCTGTTCTTACGGGCCTTGGAGCTCTTGCCGCCCTGACGACCGAACGCGCCTGCCGCACCGCCGCGACCGCCACGGCCGCCGCGCGCGGGACCATTGTTGCCGCTGCTCGGACCGTTGTTCTGGAAGCCACCGCCCTGACCGGGACGGAAACCGCCCTGCTGCGCACCCGTACCCTGCTGGCCGCCGCCCTGACCCGGACGATTGTGGCCCCACTGACCCGGACGTGCGCCCTGTGCACCAGCGCCGCCCTGACCGGGACGACCGTTGCGGAAACCGCCGCGCTGTGCCTGACCACCACGGCCTCGGCCGCCGCCGCGGTTGTCGTTCACGGTCGGACGGGCCATCGGGTGCGGACGCGGGATGTCGCCGGGAGTCGGGGTATGCATGCCCTGCTTGCGGCTGAACGGGTTGTTGCCCGGACGCGGACCCGGCGTATGCGGAGTCGGCGCGGACGGGGTGGCGGAGGTGTGCTGGCCGCCGGCCGGGTTCTGTCCCTGACCGTTCTGGCCGCCGCGATGATCGCCCTGCGGACGTGCACCCGGACGGGACGGACGGCCCTGCATCGGGGAACGACGGCCGCGATCCTGACGATCGCGACGATCCTGACGATCTCCGCGTTCGCCGCGCTCACCGCGATCCTGACGGTCACGACGCTGTCCGGACTGCTGATCGTGCTGCTGGCCGGGACGGGCCGGACGCGGACCGGGACGGGCGCCGGGGGTCGGCGTCGCATACTGACGGTTCTCCGCGCCGGCGTGTGCGGCGTGGGACGGACCCGGCATTGGAGCCGGGGACGGTGCTGCCGGCTTCGGCGCAGCATCGTGCGTATGCGAATTATCGTGCGGGGCGTGCGGCGCAGGAGCTGCCGGCCTAGAGGGCCTCGGACCCGGGGTCGCGGGACGCGCGCCCTGACCCTGCTTGCCGCCCTTGTCGCCGTGACCATTCTGGTCGGCGAAGGCGGACTTCAATTTGCGAACCACCGGAGGTTCGACGGTGGAGGAGGCGGACTTGACGAACTCCCCCATATCCTTGAGCTTCTCCAGCACGGTCTTGCTGTCGACGCCAAGGGCCTTGGCAATTTCATAAACGCGTGGTTTCGCCACTACTTGTTCTCCTTATCGTGACCACGCGCCGGCGCGGTCAAATCTCGATGACGGCGAGCCTGTTCATCGTACGACCATGATTGTGAATTCCTCATTCTTCGGCCGGGCATGCTTGCGCCCGGCATACCGCAACAAGCATACTCAGTACGCTGGATGTGCCACGCCCGGCGATTGCGCCGCCGGGCGTGGTCATGTATTCGGATCAGTCGGCCTTTTCGGCGGCGACCTTCCTGGCATGAGCCTCGGCGGACTCGATGCCGATCTTCCAGCCGGTGAGCTTGGCGGCAAGACGGGCGTTCTGCCCCTCCCTGCCGATGGCGAGGGAGAGCTGGTCGTCGTGGATGAAGGCGATGGCCGTCTTGTTCTTCTCGCTGATGACCTGCACGCCGGTCGCCACTGCGGGCGAGAGGGCGGATGCGACGAACTTGGCCGGATCCTCGGAGTAGTCGACGATATCGATCTTCTCCGGGCCGAGGTTCTCCATCACCGCACGCACTCGCGCGCCTCCCGGTCCGATGAGCGCACCCTTGGGGTTCACTCCATCGGTGTTGGCCTTCACCGCGATCTTCGTTCGGGCGCCGGCCTCACGGGCGATCGCCATGATCGACACCGCACCGGACGCCAGCTCCGGGACCTCACGCTCGAACAGGCAACGCACCAGATCCGGGTGGGAACGGGAGACGACGACCTCCGGACCTCTCACGCCGCGACCGACGTTCACGACGAACACGCGCAGACGCTCGCCGTGACGGTACCGTTCGCCGGGCACCTGCTCACGACGCGGCAGCAGGGCCTCGACGTCGCCCACGGCGATATGCACGTTGGACGGGTCCTTCGCATCCTGCTGGACGATGCCCGTGATGAGCTTGCCCTTCTGATCGGCGAAGGCACCGAGCACGCGCTCGTCCTCCGCATGGCGGAACAGCTGGGACAGCACCTGACGGGCGGTGGAGGCGGCGAGACGTCCGAAGTCCTTCGGCGTGTCATCGTACTCCTCGCCGATCGTCGGGGCCGGATGAGGATCGTCCTCGGTGGGCGTGCCCGGAATCTCGTCCGCCGCCCAGATGGTGAGGGTGCCGGCACGCTCGTCAAGTTCGACGCGGGCGTGCTTGGCCGCATGCGGGGTCTTGAGATACGCGAGTCGGAGCGCCTCCGAAAGAGCGGCATCAAGCGTTTCCGCATCGATGTTCTGCTCCGCTGCGAGCTTGTGGATTGACGTCAGGTCCAGTTCCATTTCGCAAGACCTCCCTTAAGTTATTACGGCTTGTCGCGACGATTGGCCCGTCTTCGGCCGATATGGTCATAGTCGGTGTTTACTCTACTGTTTTATGCAGACACTTCGGGATTCGGACACCCATGCCGGTTCGGCCCTCGGCGTATGCGCGATGCACGTTCGTCGTACGCACCGCATACTTCGCGCACGCCACGCACGCGTATGGACCGCGGCGGCAGTCTCGCTCGCCATGATCGCCTCACTTTCCGGCTGTGCCTCCGGTCTGCCCCATCTTCAGGCTCAGGTCGACGACGCGACCGCATTGAGCGTCTGCGAAAGCTCCTATCTGGCCGCCACCTCCGGAGGGGAAGGAGCCGACGGCCGGCCGATGATGATGCGCTACCTCGCCGCCCGCACCGCCGCCGATGCGTGGACCGACGTGGCCGTCAACTGCACGGGGCGATTCGCCGAAGGCACGCTTCATGCCGCACAGACATCGTATGCCGCGCAGAAGCTAGCCTCCCGATTGGGATTGCCCGCGCTCTCCCCCGCCACCGTTGACTACGGCGACGTCGTGAAGCTGGATATCGCCGACAAAGCACTCGACGCGATCGCCCTGGCCGAGGATCGCGCCGGATTCTCCATCGAGGTCCTCGCCGCCCGCAAGGTGAACGGCGCCACGCTCGCGATGTCCGACAACCACAAAACCGCCGCACAGCACCTGTTCTCGCTCTCCGGTACGGACAAGGACCCACGCCGCAAGGTCTACACCGTCGACGATCTGATCAGTCACCCCGATTCGATCAGCGATCCCGCCACGGGAATCACCGCGAACACCGTCTCCGTCGTGGAGATGAACTGCGCCCGCGAATATCTCGACGCGATCAGCGGAGCCCTCGGCGAATCCACGTCATCCAGCGCATCCACTACGGGCAACGAATCGGACGCCGCGATCCGTGCCTCGGCCAAGACCCTGAAATGGCTGTCCCGAGTCGCAACGGCCCGCGCCTGGCGCGCCTTCGACCTCGGCTACCCCACCTTCGACGCCGCCCTGTTCAACTGACCGATATCCCCGTTCAACCAACCACCGACCTCTCAACCAACCGACATCTCTGTTCAACCGACCTCTCAACCAACCGACCTCTCTGTTCAACCGACCTCTCTGTTCAACCAACCGACACCGTTCAACCAACCGACACCCGTCAAACCGACCGACACAACGCCCCTCACCCCCGCTCTCTCCTCAGCGTCACATTTTTCCGAAATCACCCCATTGCGCGGGAATATGTGACGCTGGCCATTTCTCAACGTCACTTATTCCCGCGCAATGGGGTGATTTCGGGAATAAGTGACGCTCAGAACGTCGGGATTCTCTTATGCCCAGTCAAGGTCGCGTATGCCCAGTCAAGGTCGCGTTGGATCCCCGGATTCGTGGGATTCAGCACGGTTGTGGATGGTTTCCTCGTTGAATCCCGCGACTTGGACGCCTATCCTGCGGCTACCTGTTGGTCGTGGATCGGGAATCATTGGAATTCCGCCGTTTTATGGTGGTATCGTCTGGTCACCTCCGGTCCGATGACGGTGTGGACGGGCGTTGTTGCGGGATTCAGGGCCGGAACCGGTCTTAGCTGCGCTGAATCCCCCGCAGGCTATCGAGACGGGTCACTACGGAAGAGCGGGCGTGTGTGTTCAATTGGAAGTGGCCCTACCCAACTTGACAAAGCACACGGGCGGATTGGTAGAACGGCTCGGACTTACTTAACCCTGGAATTCCAACACTGATTAATGGAAGTGTACCGCCCCGTGCGGTGACCCATACTCCAACTAACGACGGTGTCCGTCATCGGTTTCGATATGAAAAAGGGTTCCCAGTGAACCACTCGAACCCCTCAGGGGCAGATGAAGCGAGATTCCGCGACCATACCCGAAACGCCTTATTTGTCAGGTCGTTGTCAGGGTTCGGGCATGACACCCCACTCGGGGAGCGCCACGCCCTGCGGATGACCGCTACACGAGCAGTCTCAGCAGCTGATAGAGCTGCCACAGACTGCACACGTTGAACCGCGTGCCGTCAACCGTGGCGGACATCTCGCCGTCGCCCATCCGGACGACCACGGAGCGTCCGTTCACGCACAGACTGCCGTGCACCGTGATATGCTTCATCTTGAACCCTTTGTTGATTATGGGCGCAAGCCGGTAATCAACGCTAAGGCCCGATGCTGCAAACGTCGGGCCTTTTCTCATACCGGCTCACGCCGGTCGGCCCGTCATATCAACGGGGACGCCGTATGTTACGGCGTCGCGCCTCAGTCTAGCAGCACAACACCGCACGCACACGGGCCACTTATCCGCATGTCCCCGCACATGCACGCACAGACGGACGAAACGGCAAAAAGTGCCAAGAATGGCGGAATTCCAACGGTGGAATTCCAACGCTTTTAAGCATGAAAAAAGGGTTTCAGGCGATTGACCTGAAACCCTGTGGGCGGATGAAGCGAGATTCGAACTCGCGGAGGGGGTTGCCCTCACACGCTTTCGAGGCGTGCTCCTTAGACCGCTCGGACATTCATCCATTCGTTGCGAAAACGCAACCTGTTCATTATAAGCATCAACACGACCGACGCAAGTCGGGCGCGTCGCAGATCAGGAGCCTCCTCATCATGGCGGCTACAGCGCCTGTTCGTGGACGGAGGCGTTGACCCATTGGTGCTGTTGGACGTTGTATCCGGAGAAGATGCCGATGTCGAGCATGCAGTCACGGTAGTCACGTCCGTGGGCGATCGTGATGTAGTTGTCGTCGACCATGCGGTTGTGCGTCGGGTCAAGACCGATCCATCGATGCCCCTGATAGATCTCCACCCACGCGTGCGTGGCCCCCTCACCGCCGAGCAGGCCGGCGATGTATCGGGCGATCAGACCGCAGTGACGGCACACGGACAGCATCACATGCGCATAATCCTGGCATACGCCCTTGCGCTGGGCGAGCGCCTCCTCAGCGGTGGTGCGGATGGTGGTGGATCCGGGAGTATAGACGAACGCCTTGTACACCTCGTCCATGATCTCGCGCGCCTTGTCGACCGGCGACGCATCCTCGGGCAGCGCCTCGAGACGACGACGACAGATGTCGGTCAGCGCATCGACCGCGGGCCCGGGGATCGTCAGCGCCGAGTCGAAGCGGTACAAGGGCTTGTAGATCTCAGTCTTGATGTGCTCATTGTCGACGAACGCGATGCCGGTCACCTTGTAGTTGAACACATCATGGGGCTCGGCGATATAGCCGGTCTTCACCACCGAGTCGAAGGAGTCGATGGTCGTTTCCAACTCCACCTGAGGCTCGATGTCGATCTCCACATCAACGACCTGCTGACGCGGACCGGTCGAGGGGATGCACCGCAGCTGGAAACGGTGGTCGGTGACGGGCGAGCTGAAGCTGAGCTTCATCTCGTAGTCAAACACCAGTTTTTTCATGAATCAGGGCTCCGTAAGATGTGATGAATCTCTTTCCACCTTACCAGCTTCGTCTCGGTTCACGGACGGCGCGCGTCCATATTCATCGCGCTGAACGATCCCGGATCCTTGCGGTCCCCGGTGATCGAACGCTTGCCGAAGTCGTCGAGGAACTCCTGCAGCCGCGCCGTCAGCTCGGGGTAGCCACGCTGCGGCAGCTGACCGAGCAGCCAGCCGATGCCCTCGGCGAAGCACTGCGGCAGCGGCATGCCGTCCAGCGCATGCGAGTACGAGCTGAGCTTCCTCAACGGCGCCTCCATCTCCTCGATGGGCATGCCGAACCTCGTGTACAGGTCGAGGCGCTCGATGTACTTGCCGATGAAGATGAACGCCTTCAGCGTCATGTCGGCGGCCGAGTTCTCGATGCCGCCCCAGAAGGCCAGCATATCGTCGGCGATGTCGCGCTGAGAGTAGATGTCCGAGGAGCTGGCGGAGCGTTCGGCGGCGTTCGTGATGTTCGTCACCGCCAGTTCGACGTACTGCAGCAGACGCGACGACAGCTCCGGGCGCAGCACGACCGCGTTGTTGAACGCGGAGACGATGGCGCTGCGCACCGAATCGGGGTTCGTGCCGTCGTAGAGGAACGAGTGGATGAACGTATCGAAGTCCTCGAAGTCCTCGGGCAGGTCGAGCGCGCGGGCGAACGGACGGAAGGCGTCCGGATTGTCATCCATCACACGGTCGTAGAACGGGTAGAACTGGACCAGCGTGGTGAACGCACGCTCGGTGTAGCGGCCCAGCCAGTACAGGTTGTCGGCCTTGGACGCGGTGACCAGCTGCAGCGAATGCTTGCGCGCATGCGGCATGAGGTTGACCGATTCAATCTCCTCGCCGTGGTTCGGGATCGTGCGGTTCTTGGGGGCGAGCACCCACGTGTCCTTGAAACCGCCGCCCTGGGAGGAGTTGACGATCATCTGGCCGGGCACCGACGAGTAGCGGGTCAGACCCGAATACCATACGTGCGTGTTCTGACCGGTCACGACGAACGCGCGCAGATCGGCCTTGCGCGGACTGTGTTCGCCGGTGGCCGGGTCGACCACGTCGATGTCGCGGAACTGGATGATCTCCTGCGCGATGAAACGACGAGGATCCTCCTTGATGCGGTCGGCGAGCTCCTCGCGATGCTGCTTGTCGAGGTCGCGTCCGAACACCACGCCGTATCCGCCGGCCTCGGCCACGTCCTTGATGACGAGTTCGTCCATGCGGCTCAGGACCTCCTTGCGGTCCTTCTCGAACATCGGCATGTAGGTGGGCGCATTGTGCAGGATCGGCTCCTCGTCCAGATAGTACTTGATCATCTGGGGCACGAAGTAGTAGATCGCCTTGTCGTCGGCGGCGCCGTTGCCCGGCGCGTTGACGATGGCCACGTTGCCGGCGCGGTATGCGGACAGGAGCCCTGGCACGCCGATCACGGAGTCGGGGTTGAACGCGAACGGATCGAGATAGTCGTCGGCGAGACGACGGTAGACGACGCCGACGCGATGGCGGTTGCCGGCGTAGTCGAGGAAGAACAGCTTGTTCTCCATGACCTCGAGATCCTCGGGGAAGGCGAGCGTGGCGCCGGTCTTCTCGGCGAGGTAGGCGTGTTCGAAGAACGCGGAGTTGTAGCGTCCCGGCGTCAGTACCACGGCGATGCCCTCGGTGGAGACGAAGTCCATGGCCTTGCGCAGCAGGCGCGGGTAGTCGCGATTGTCGCGCACACGCACCTCGCGGAACAGACGCGGGTTGGAGCGGCGTTCGATATCGCGGGCGAACAACGGGTAGCTGGCGCCGGAGGGGATGCGCAGGTTGTCCTCGAGCACCCACCAGCGACCGTCCTCCCCCTGTACGAGATCCTCGCCGGCGATGTGCGCGAACACGCCGGCCGGCGGAGTCACGCCGTTGACCTGCGGATAGTATCCTGCGGACGTGTAGACGAACTCCTCGGGGACGACGCCGTCGTGGATGATGTTCTTATCCGAGTAGATGTCCTTCAGGTAGGCGTTGAGCGCGTTGACGCGCTGCTTGAGACCGGCCTCGAGCTCATCGAACTCGTCGGATTCGATGATGCGCGGAATCGGATCGTAGGGGAACAGCCGATCATGGTATTCGCCGTTCTTGTACACGCCGAAACACACGCCGTTGCGGGCCAGCTCACGATTGATGCCCTCTCGTCGTTCCACCAGTTCCGCAGCCAGCTTTTGCGCCGCCGATTCGATCATCGTTGCCACTTCCTTGCAGTCTTGAGGTTGTGCGGTCCTGAAACCGCGCACGGATTCAGGGCTTCTCGCCGATATGACGACTAACGTATGCGGACCCCGTTTCGGCAAACGCGCGGGAATGTTACGAATGCGTCACCGCTCTTGCGTGTCGTCCGTCCCTGACGTACCGGTTTCGGGCAGCGTGCGTACGGCGCGAATCGCCTGCGCCCGACTGGCGAGCAGGTCGTTCGCCGGATAGGCGACATGTTCGAGCGTCAATCCCTGCGGGGCGATCGGTCCGGTGGATCCCTCACGCTTCGGTGTGGCCATCTTGCCGAGGAACCAGTCGAGATCGCGTTTGCCGATGCCGACCTGCACGCATGCGTTGACCAGGGATCGCACCATGTTGCGGGCGAACGCGTCGGCCACGATCGTGAAGCACACGAGTCCCGATTCGAGCGTGGGCACGATATATCCGCGCGATGTCACCGTGTCCGACAGCCCCTCATCCGGGATGAGCGGTCGGGACGGCACACGCGTCCAGAAGGCTCGCTTGACCTCCCGGATCGTCGTCCCTCCCGGATTCGGGGTGGCGAAGGAGCCGAAGTCGTGCAGTCCGATCGTGACTGCCGCCGCCCGGTTCATCGCATCGAGATCGAGATCGTCGTCGATGTGCAGTACGCATCCAGCCAATCGCGGATCGACCTCGCTCCCCCGATCGGCGATACGATAGACGTACGTGCGTTCCAGCGCGGAGAATCGCGCGTCGAATCCGGACGGAGCCACGCCGATGTGGTGGATGGCGATGTCACTGGGCAGCAGTCGCTGCAGACGATGTTCGAGCGCGGTGGTCGCTGGCACCTGCATGTGCCCGACGGCGCGCTCCAGCACGGCCGGTGAGATGTCGAGATGACAGACCTGATGGCTCGCATGCACGCCGGTGTCGGTGCGTCCGGCCACGACCAGTCGCAACGGCTCGTCGGGGTCGTTCGCCTCGACGTGGAGGATACGGTGCAATGCGGTTTCGATCTCGCCCTGCACGGTGCGGATCGCGGGCTGCGTCGCCCACCCGAAGAAGGCGCCGCCGTCGTACGCCAGATCGATGCGCAACCGTATTCTGCATGTTTCGTTCGTCGTCTCGCTCATGGGTCACCAAGATACCGCACGGCGGAGCGTTCGGGATTGCCGGCTTGGCATATGCCGTATATACGCGTATATACGACGAGGACCGAAACCCCGTGTGGGATTTCGGTCCTCGAATCGCGTTATCGAGCGCTCGGTGTCGAACGACTCACTCGGCCTGCTCGGCGGCGGTCTCCTCGACCGGAGCCTGCTCGGCGGGAGCTCGGCAGCCGGGGTCTCCTCGGCCGGAGCGGCGACCTTGGTCGCGGCCTCGGCTTCCTTCACGACGGCCTGCTTGGCGCTCACCGGCTCGGTGACGAGCTCGATGATGGCGGCCGGAGCGGCATCGCCCTTGCGCGGGGCGATCTTCACGATGCGGGTGTAGCCACCCTCACGCTGCTCCATCTGCTCGGCGATCTGGGTGAACAGCACGTGCACGACGGACTTGTTGCGGATGACGCGCATCACGCGACGGCGAGAGTGCAGATCACCGCGCTTGGCGAAGGTGACCAGACGCTCAGCCAGCGGACGAAGGCGCTTGGCCTTCGGCAGCGTGGTGACGATGCGGCCGTTCTGGAACAGGCTGGTGGCCATGTTCGCGAGCATCAGACGCTCGTGCGCCGGGCTGGAAGCCAGACGCGGGCCCTGCTTAGGTGTGGGCATAGTAACTCCTTATTGGCAGGGCCGGTTCAGGTGGGCAGTGGCCCGAACGTCCGAACCGGTCCCGTGATTGGTCGAACTGCGGCTAACGGGTTCTCACTCGTCCTCAGGCGAGAAGAAGGTGCCGCCTTCGAGATTGTTGGTATCGAAGCCACCAAGCGGGGAGGCCTTGAGCGACATACCCAGGGACTGGAGCTTCTCCTTGACCTCGTCAATGGACTTCATACCGAAATTGCGGATATCGAGCAGATCCTGCTCAGTGTGGGAGACCAGCTCGCCGATGGTGTGGATACCCTCGCGCTTGAGGCAGTTGTAGCTGCGCTGCGTGAGGTTGAGGTCCTCGATCGGCACGGCGAGTTCGGGGTTGGACTCCTCCACCACCGGGGCGGGACCGACCTCGACGCCTTCAGCCTGGGTGTTCAGCTCACGGCACAGGCCGAAGAGCTCCACCAGGGTGGAACCGGCGGAAGCCACCGCATCACGCGGGGAGATGGCCGGCTTGGTCTCCACGTCCAGGATGAGCTTGTCGAAATCGGTGCGCTGTTCGACACGCGTCGCCTCGACCTTGTAGCTCACCTTGAGCACGGGGGAATAGATGGAATCGACCGGAATGCGGCCGATCTCATCGGTATCCTGCTTGTTCATCGCCGCCGGCACGTAGCCACGGCCACGCTCGACGGTGAACTCGATCTCGAGTTCGCCGTCCTCGGCGAGGGTGGCGATGTGCATATCGGGGTTGGCGATGGTCACACCGGCAGGCGGGGTGATGTCACCGGCGGTGACTTCGCCCTTTCCGCTCTTGCGCAGATACATCACGACAGGTTCGTCGTACTCGCTGGTGAGCACGATGCCCTTGACGTTGAGCAGAATCTCAGTGACGTCCTCCTGGACACCCGGCAGAGTGGTGAACTCATGCAGAGCACCGGAGATACGCACCGACGTCACAGCGGCACCCGGGATCGAGCTCAGCAGGGTTCGACGCAGCGAGTTGCCAAGCGTGTAGCCGAAGCCCGGTTCGAGCGGCTCGATGGTGAAGCGAGAACGCTGAGGGGTCAGCGATTCCTCGGTAAGAGTCGGACGCTGTGCAATAAGCACTGTGGTATCCTTTCAGCTTCTGACCGGTGGTGCACTCACCGGGCATAAAGCGGGTTGGATGAATATTGTCTAGTAGTGCTCAGACGCGACGACGCTTCGGGGGACGAACGCCGTTGTGTGCCTGCGGGGTGACGTCGGTGATGGAACCAACTTCAAGGCCAGCGGACTGCAGGGAGCGGATCGCGGTCTCACGACCGGAACCCGGGCCCTTGACGAAGACGTCGACCTTCTTCAGACCGTGCTCCATCGCCTTGCGGGCGGCGGACTCGGCGGCCATGCCAGCGGCGTACGGCGTGGACTTACGGGAGCCCTTGAAACCGACATCGCCACCGGAAGCCCAGGACACCACGGCGCCCGACGGGTCGGTGATCGAAATGATCGTGTTGTTGAATGTAGACTTGATGTGAGCCTGGCCGACCGGGATCGACTTGCGATCACGACGACGGGGCTTACGAGCGGCTTGCTTAGGCGCTGCCATTGACCCTCGTTTCCTTGTAACGAACTTATTGTTGTGAAATGGTGATTCGGGCGATGGGTGTGACCCCGTGGCCCGAATCGGAGCCACCTACTACTTGGTGGCCTTCTTCTTTCCGGCAACCGTACGCTTCGGGCCCTTGCGGGTACGGGCGTTGGTCTTGGTGCGCTGACCGCGCACAGGAAGTCCCTTACGGTGACGCTGGCCTTGGTAGCAGTTGATCTGAATCTTACGGCGAATGTCCGCGTCGATCTCACGACGCAGGTCACCCTCGATCTTGTAGTTGCCCTCGAGGTAGTCACGCAGCGTGATCAGCTGCTCGTCGGTAAGATCCTTGACGCGGATGTCCGGGTTGATACCGGTCGCGGCAAGCGTTTCCTTGGCACGAGTGCGACCCACACCGAAAATGTAGGTGAGGGCGATCTCGATGCGCTTCTCATTGGGGATGTCGACTCCGGCAAGACGTGCCATTGCGATTCCTTCTTGTTAACGTAGGTCTTGCACCCATTCGTCCGGTTCCCCGGCACGGGCCTACGTGCCCGTGGTTCAGTGTCGTTCCCTTGCGGGAAGCACTGTGAATAAGTGCCTGATTAGTGCCGCTGGAGAATCTTCTCTCAGCCCTGACGCTGCTTGTGGCGCGGGTTGGAGCAGATCACCATGACGCGGCCGTGACGACGGATCACGCGGCAGTTCTCGCAGATCCTCTTCACACTAGGGCTGACCTTCATGGTTTTCCTTTGCTTGTACCTTTACTTATAGCGGTACGTAATGCGTCCGCGGTTGAGATCATACGGGCTCATCTCGAGCACGACACGATCCTGCGGAAGGATTCGGATGTAGTTCTTCCTCATCTTGCCGGAGATGGTGGCCAGCACGATGTGCTTGTTCTCGAGTTCAACGCGGAACATCGCGTTCGGCAGCGCTTCGACTACCCTACCTTCGACTTCAATCACACCGTCTTTTGCCATTACTCCCGCTTCCACTCCTCGGTTGCATTACATGTGTATCCAAAGACACACCAAACTACTAGAATACACACAAGCCGGACATGCGACACATGGGTGTGTCGCATGTCCGGCTTGTGTGTGACATGTGCTAGTCGTCAGCCGTCGACTGGCTGAACATCATGTTCAGCGGGCGTCGAGCGCAGCGACGATGCTGGCCTGAATCGCGTCAATCTCGCCGACGCCATCGATCTCAACCAGCTGACCGCGGGACTTGTAGGTGTCCAGCAGCGGAGCGGTCTCCTTGGCATAGGTGGCCAGACGCTTGGCGATGGCCTCCGGGTTGTCGTCGGTGCGGCCCTGCTCCTCGGCGCGCTTGGCGATGCGCTGCATCAGTACATCGTGATCGGCGTCAAGCGCCACAACGGCATCGAGCGGGGTGCCGAGCTCCTCAAGCATGACATCCAGCGCCTCGACCTGGGCCGCGTTGCGCGGATATCCGTCGAGGATCCAGCCGTTCTTCGCATCGTCCTGAGCGAGACGATCCTTGACGATGGAGTTGGTCAGCTCGTCCGGAACCAGCTCGCCCTTGTCGGTGTAGGCGATGACCTTGAGGCCGAGCTCGGTCTTGCCCTTGATGTTGGCGCGGAAGATATCGCCGGTGGAGATCGCCGGGATGCCGTAGTGCTCGGCGAGCAGCGCGGCCTGGGTGCCCTTGCCGACGCCCTGCGGGCCCATGATAAGAAGACGCATGTCAATCCTTCCTAATGTTGCCTAATGGTTGATTGCGGATGACTCCGACTGGCATCTGCCAGACGAGTGTCAGCCTTCCTTGTGGTCGGTGTTCTCGAACAGGAATCCGGCGTACTGGAACTGCTCGGTCTGGGCCTTGGCCTGACGCAGCGTGTCAAGACCGACGCCCGCGATGATCAGGATGGTGGTGCCACCGAACGGAAGCTGGGTGTTGAGGCCGAGCGCCATGATGAGCACGGTCGGGATGAGCGCGACGAACAGCAGGTAGACGGCACCCACGGTGTTCAGGCGGTTCATGACGTAGCTCAGGTAACGGCTGGTGGCGTTGCCCGCACGGATGCCCGGGATGAAGCCACCGTACTGCTTCATGTTGTCCGCGGTCTCGTCCGGGTTGAACGTGATCTCGGTGTAGAAGAAGCAGAAGAACACGATCATCAGCGCGTACAGCGCGATGTACCAGATGCTGGTGGTGTTCGCCAGGTTGCTGTTGATCCACTTGACCCAGCTCTGGTCCGACTTGCCGAACTGCGCGATGAGGGTCGGGATGGCGAGGATCGACGAGGCGAAGATCGGCGGGATGACGCCGGACATGTTGATCTTCAGCGGCAGGTAGGTGGAGGAGCCGCCGTACATCTTGCGGCCGATCATACGGCGGGTGTACTGCACGGGGATACGACGCTGGCACAGCTCGACGAAGTCGACGAAGATGAGGATGACGACAAGCACAGAGACGACGATGGCGAACTTGGCCCAGTCGCCGTCGGTGCCGTTCGTGCCCCAGCCGATCTCCCACAGCTGCGGCAGGAAGCCGGAGCAGATGGACATGAAGATGAGCACGGACATGCCCTGACCGATGCCCTTGTCGGTGATGAGCTCGGCCATCCACATGATCAGGCCGGTGCCACCGGTCATGATGAGGACCATGACGATGAGGTTCCACACCGAGCCGTCGGGGATGACCTGCGAGCAGGCGTAGTTGAACAGGGCGCCGGAGCGGGCGGTCACCAGGATGGTGGTGGACTGCAGCACGGCCAGACCGATGGTCAGGTAACGGGTGTACTGCGTGAGCTTGGCCTCACCGGACTGGCCCTCCTTGTGCAGGGCCTCGAAACGCGGGATGACCACACGCAGCAGCTGAACCACGATGGATGCGGTGATGTACGGCATCACACCCAGCGCGAAGATGGACAGCTGCAGCATGGCGCCGCCGGAGAAGAGATTCACCAGTCCGATGAAGTTCTCCTGGCTGCCCTGCAGGGTGGTCAGACACTTTTGCACGACGGTGTAGTCCACGCCCGGGGTGGGGATGAACGAACCGATGCGGTAGATAATGATGATGAACAGAACGAAGAGAATCTTCTTCCTCAGTTCCTTCGTCTTCAAGGCCTGGATTAACGTCCTCACCTGAAATCCTCCCATACCGCGCCCCATGGCGCGTACACATACAAGCACGTTTTTGAACGCTAGCGCAACAGCATATCCTACCGTGCCTACTTAATGTCAATGGACCGGCCCATCGGCCCCAAAACATGAGACATGACACGGAACATGACAAATCATGATGACAAATCGGGGAATATGACAATGACCCCTCCGCCCGGATGGGCGAAGGGGTCATTGATCACATCATGTGTTCCGCGGAACCGATTGCGATCAGTCCTCGGAGATGCTGCCGCCGGCGGCCTCGATCTTGGCCTTGGCGGAAGCGGAGGCCTTCACGCCCTTGAGCGTGAACTTGGCGGAGGTCTCACCCTCGCCAAGGACCTTCACCGGCTGGTTGGCGCGCACGGCACCCTTAGCCACGAGGTCGGCAACCGTCACCTCGCCACCCTCCGGGAAGATCTCGGCGAGCTTGGCGATGTTGATGACCTGGAACACCGTACGGAACGGGTTCTTGAAGCCACGGAGCTTCGGAAGGCGCATGTACAGCGGGAGCTGGCCACCTTCAAAGCCCGGACGCACGTTCGTGCGCTTGGTCTGGCCCTTGAAGCCACGACCCGCGGTCTTACCCTTGGAGCCCTCGCCACGACCGACACGAGTGCGGTCCTTCTTGGCGCCCGGGGCAGGCTTCAGATCGTGCATCTGCAGGATTTCGTTGTCTGCCATAATCAGTCGACCTCCTCGACAGTGACCAGGTGACGCAGAGCGTTCACCATGCCACGCACGGCCGGGGTGTCCTCACGGACGACCGTCTGACCGATCTTGCGCAGGCCCAGAGTCTGAGCGGTAGCGCGCTGGTTCGGCTTACGGTTCACGAGACCGTGATGCAGCGTAATCTTCAGGTTCTTGGCCATACTCACTCACCGTCCTTCGCTTCGGCGGCCTTGGCGGCCTGAGCCTCTTCGCGAGCCTTGCGGGCCTCGGCGATGCCGAGAGCGCGGGAGCGCAGCAGGGCGTCCGGAGCGACTTCCTCGAGGGAAAGGCCACGACGGGCGGCGATCTCCTCCGGCTCCTCAAGCTGCTTGAGGGCGTCGACGGTCGCACGCACCATGTTGATTGCGGTCGGCGAGCCCATGGACTTGGACAGCACGTCGGTGATGCCGGCGCACTCCATGACGGCGCGGACCGGGCCACCGGCGATAACGCCGGTACCGGGGGCGGCCGGGCGCAGCAGGACGGTGCCCGCGGCGTCGTGACCGATCACCGGGTGAACAACGGTGCCACGAACGCGCGGCACGCTGAACATGTGCTTCTTGGCATCCAGCTGGCCCTTGGCGATAGCCGCCGGGACCTCACGGGACTTGCCGTAGCCAACACCCACGGTGCCGTTGCCGTCGCCGACCACCACGAGGGCGGCGAAGCTGAACGTACGACCACCCTTGTGGGTCTTGGACACGCGGTTGATCGTCACGACGCGATCGAGGAGCTCATCGCCCTTGTTCTCTTCGCGACGGTTGCGACGCTCACCACGACGGCCCTCACCGCGACGGCCACCACGGCCCTCGCCGCGACGGCCACCACGACGATCGTCGTTGGCGTTGTTCTCTTCAGCCGGAGCAGCCTGAGTGTTCTGAGTCTCTTCAGCCACTTGGGTTTCCTTCATTTCTTCGCTCACAGTGCCAGACCTCCCTCACGGGCGCCCTCGGCGACGGCGGCGACACGGCCGGTGTACTTGTTGCCACCACGGTCGAACACGACGGCCTCGATGCCAGCGGCCTTGGCCTTCTCGGCGATCAGCTCGCCGACCTTCTTGGCGGCCTCAACCTTGGTGCCCTCGAAACCGGCGAACTCGGCGGTCAGGGTCGAAGCGGACACGAGGGTCTTGCCCTGCGTGTCGTCGACGATCTGAGCAACCATGTGGCGGTTGGAACGGGTGACCACCAGGCGCGGACGCTCGGCGGTACCGGTGATGTGCTTGCGGATGCGGGCGTGGCGACGCAGGCGCGCAACCTTCTTGCCCTTGCCGAAAATAGTGACGCTCATATCACTTACCAGCCTTTCCAGCCTTGCGCAGAATATGCTCGTCGGCGTACTTCACACCCTTGCCCTTGTAGGGTTCCGGAGCGCGCAGCTTGCGGATGTTCGCGGCGACCTGACCAACGGACTGCTTGTCGGTGCCCTCGACGACCACGTGGGTCGGGTCGGTCACCTTGAGCGTGATGCCCTCAGGCGGGTTGATGGTGATGGTGTGCGAGTAGCCGAGGAAGAACTCGATGCCCTGGCCCTTGGCGACGGCGCGGTAACCGGTGCCGACGATCTCAAGAGTCTTGGAGTAGCCATCGTGAACGCCCTTGACCATGCCGGCCATGATGGAGCGAGCCAGACCGTGCTTGGCACGGGTCGGACGCAGGTCGTCGCCAGCGGTAACGATGATCTCGTTGCCCTCGACGGCCGCGGTGATGCCCTCAGGCAGGACGTAGGAGTCGGAACCCTTGGCGCCCTTGGCCTCGAAGTTCTGACCGTCGATCTTGACCTCAACGCCAGCGGGGATGGCGATGGGGAGCTTACCAATATGCGATGCCATGTGTCAGCTCTCCTTTCTCACCACACGTAGGCGACGATCTCGCCGCCGATGCCTCGATCGAGGCATTCCTTCTGGGTCAGCAGTCCCGACGAGGTCGAGATGATGGCGATGCCAAGGCCGCCGAGCGGCATCGGCAGAGAGTCGGACTTGGCGTAGCGACGCAGGCCCGGCTTGGAAATGCGCTTGATGCCCTGGATGGAGCGTTCGCCGTTGGGGCCGTACTTGAGGGTGACCTCGAGGGTCTGACCGACCCTGGCCTCCTTCGCGGTGAAGTCCTTGATGTAGCCTTCGCGCTTGAGGATCTCGGCGATGTTCGCCTTGAACTTGGAGTACGGCATATCCACGGTCTCGTGCTTCGCCGCGCTCGCATTACGCAGACGCGTCAGCATGTCTGCGATCGGATCTGTCATTGTCATGTGGGCTAGTGCCCTTTCTCGCCGTGGTTTCCGCCGCCCGCTCCCCTATCGGGAGCTAGGCCGCGGACCTTCAGCGTCGATGTTTACCAACTGGACTTCGTAACGCCGGGGAGCTCGCCGCGGTGGGCCTTCTCACGAAGGCAGATGCGGCATAGGCCGAACTTACGGTACACGGAATGAGGACGACCGCAGACCTGGCAGCGCGTGTAGGCACGCACCTTGAACTTCGGCTTGCCGGCCGCCTTGTTCTTAAGAGCGGTTTTTGCCATATCAGTTCTCCTTGAAGGGGAAGCCAAGGTGCTTCAGCAGAGCGTAAGCTTCCTTGTCATCCTTGGTGCTGGTCACCACGGTGATGTCCATACCGCGCTGGTGATCGATCGAGTCGGGATCGATCTCGTGGAACATGGACTGCTCGGTGAGACCGAAGTTGTAGTTGCCCTGACCATCGAACTGGTGGCCGTTGATACCGCGGAAGTCGCGGATACGCGGCAGAGCCAGCGTCAGAAGACGATCGAGGAACTCCCACATGCGCTCGCCACGCAGGGTGACGTACGCGCCGATGGCCTGGCCCTCACGCAGGTGGAACTGCGCGACGGACTTCTTGGCCTTCGTGATCTTCGGCTTCTGGCCGGTGATCAGGGTGAGGTCCTTGACGGCGCCCTCGATGAGCTTGGAGTCACGCGCTGCAGCGCCGACGCCCATGGAGACGACGACCTTCTGCACACGAGCGACCTGCATCGGGTTGGAGTACTTGAACTCCTTCTCGAGCTCAGGGATGATCTGCTCGTTGTACTGCACCTTCAAGCGCGGGGTGGCCGGCGCTTCGACGGTAGTGGTGTCGGTCATGCCAGCTCCTTTCCGGACTTCTTGGCGACGCGCACGCGCACGGTCTTGACCTTGCCGTCACGCGCCTCTTCCTTCACGACGATGCCCACGCGGGTCGGCTGCTTGGTCTCCGGGTCGATGACCATCACGTTGGAGCGATGGATCGGGGCCTCGGTGGAGACGATGCCGGACTGCTGACCCTGCTGGGTCGCGCGAACGTGCTTCTTGACGATCTGAACGCCTTCGACGATCAGGCGGTCATCGGACAGCACGCGCTTGACGGTGCCCTCCTTGCCGCGGTCCTTACCGCGGATGACCTTCACCTGGTCGCCAGCCTTGATCTTGGCTGCCATTGTCAGATCACCTCCGGGGCGAGGGACACGATGCGCATGAAGCGCTTGTCGCGCAGCTCACGAGCAATCGGTCCGAAAATACGAGTGCCCTTCGGTTCACGGCCGGAGCCGAGAATGACGGCGGCGTTCTCGTCGAACTTGATGTAGGAGCCGTCAACACGACGGTACTCCTTGACGGTACGGACGACGACGGCCTTGACCACGTCGCCCTTCTTGACCGATCCGCCAGGGATCGCGTCCTTGACCGAGGCGACGATCACGTCGCCCAGGCCGGCATAGCGTCGCTTCGAACCACCGAGCACGCGAATGGCAAGGAGTTCCTTGGCACCCGTGTTGTCGGCGACATGAAGCCGCGTTTCCTGCTGAATCATTGATTCTCCTTAGCCGAGCTGGTTCTCCCCGCACACCGGGCGCGGTAGAGGAATAAGCACAGAATACCTATTCATACCGCGCCCGGTGGACGGCGAGCCTTGCCGAACTTGTTTTACTTGGCGCGCTCGATGATGGATTCGAGACGCCAACGCTTGGTCTTGCTCAGAGGCCGAGTCTCCATAATACTCACGAGGTCGCCAATCTGGGCCTCGTTGTGTTCATCATGGACCTTGACCTTCTTGGTGGTGCGGACGACCTTGCCGTACAGCGGGTGGGTCGAACGCTTCTCGAGCTCGACGGTGATGGTCTTGTCCATGGTATCGGACACGACGTAACCGCGACGAACCTTGCGGAAGTTACGCTCTTCAGCCATGATCACTTCTCCTTAGCGGTTTCAGTGGCGGCCGGCTCAACGGTGATGCCGAGCTGACGTTCGCGCAGCACGGTGTACATGCGGGCGATGTCACGCTTGACAGCCTTGAGGCGGGCGGTGTTCTCGAGCTGACCGGTCGCGTGCTGGAAGCGCAGGTTGAACAGCTCTTCCTTGGACTTCTTCAGGAAGCCCTCGATATCCGCGTTGGTCTTCTCATTGAGGTTCTTGATGGAGTACTCTTCGGTTCCGACTGCCATATCAGATGTCACCGCCTTCACGAGCAATCACACGGCACTTCATGGGGAGCTTATCGATGGCGCGGCGAAGAGCCTCGCGTGCGACATCCTCGGACACACCACCGATCTCGAACATGACGCGACCGGGGTGGATGTTAGCGATCCAGAACTCAGGCGTACCCTTACCGGAACCCATTCGGGCACCGAGGGCGTGCTTGGTCAGCGGGCGATCCGGGAAGATCGTGATCCACACGCGGCCACCACGCTTGATGTAGCGGGTCATGGCGATACGCGCGGCCTCGATCTGGCGGTTGGTCACGTAGGCCGGGGCCAGCGCCTGGATGCCGTAATCACCGAAGTTGATCTCGTTGCCGCCCTTGGACATGCCAGAACGGACCGGACGATGCTGCTTGCGGTACTTGGTCCTCTTTGGGATAAGCATTCTTGCTCACTCCTTCGTTTCCGTGGCGGCGGGAGCCTCGGCGGCTTCGGCCTTCGGAGCCTCAGCCTGCTGACGGCCGGCACCAGCGTTACGGTTGCCACGGCGCGGACGACGATCGCCACGACGGCCGGGGCGGTTGTTCTGCTGAGCCTGCTGCTCCTCGAACTCGCTTTCGGTCATATCGCCCTTGTAGATCCACACCTTGACGCCGATGCGGCCGTAGGTGGTCTTGGCCTCGAAGAAGCCGTAGTCGATCAGGGCGCGGAGGGTCTGCAGCGGAACGCGGCCCTCACGGTAGAACTCGGAACGGCTCATTTCCGCACCGCCGAGGCGGCCGGAGAGCTTGATGCGGATACCCTTGGCACCGGCGCGCATGGCGTCCTGCTGGGCCTTGCGCATGGCGCGACGGAAGGTGACGCGGTTGGTCAGCTGCTCCGCGATGCCCTGAGCGACGAGCTGGGCGTCCAGCGCGGCGTTCTTGACCTCGAAGATGTTGAGCTGGACCTGCTTGCCGGTCAGCTTCTCGAGCTTGGCGCGGACCTTCTCGGCCTCGGCGCCACGACGACCGATCACGATGCCCGGACGGGCGGTGTGGATGTCGACGCGGACGCGGTCACGGGTGCGCTCGATGACGATCTTGCTCACACCGGCACGCTCGAGGTCCTTGTTCATCTCCTTGCGGATCTTGTCGTCCTCAAGCACGAAGTCGGAGTAACGCTCGCCGGCCTTGTTGGAGTCGGAGAACCACTTGGAGCGGTGGTTCTCAGTGATGCCAAGACGGTAGCCAAACGGATTGATCTTCTGACCCATCTTTAGCGGGCTCCTTCCTTGTTGGCGACGACGACCGTGATGTGGCTCGTGCGCTTGTTGATGCGAGCGGCACGGCCCTGGGCGCGGGCGCGGAAACGCTTGAGCGTCACGCCTTCGTCCACGTAGGTCTCCTTGATGAACAGGTCGTTCTCGCGGAACGGCTCGCCGGCCTTATCGGCCTGGAAACGAGCGTTGGCGATCGCGCTCTCGAGGACCTTGCGAACCGGCAGGGACGCGTCCTGAGGGGCGAACTTCAGAATGGTGACGGCTTCGGTCGCCTGCTTGCCTCGGATGAGGTTGACCATGCGACGAGCCTTGCGCGGCGTCACGCGGACGTGACGAGCGATTGCTTTAGCTTCCATAAGTCATGCTCTCCTTTAGCGGCGGGCCTTCTTGTCGTCCTTCACGTGACCCTTGAAGGTCTTCGTGGGGGCGAACTCACCGAGCTTGTGGCCGACCATCGCCTCGGTGACGAACACCGGGACGTGCTTGCGACCATCGTGAACAGCGAACGTGTGGCCGATGAAATCGGGGGTGATCATCGAACGGCGGGACCACGTCTTGATGACGTTCTTGGTGCCCTTCTCGTTCTGCTCGTCGACCTTCTTCTGCAAGTGGGCGTCGACGAAGGGGCCCTTCTTGATGCTACGAGTCATCTCTTCGAATCTTCCTTACTTGCGGTTCTTGCCATTCGGACGACGACGAACAATCATCTTGTTCGAGGCCTTCTTCGGACGACGAGTACGAACCTCGCCCTTGCCCCACGGGGAAACCGGCGGCTTGCCACCGCGGGTACGACCGCCGTGCGGGTGGTCGACCGGGTTCATGGACTCACCACGGGTGATCGGGCGCTTGCCCATCCAACGAGCGCGACCGGCCTTGCCGAGCTGGACGTTGGCGTGGTCCTCGTTGCCGACCTCGCCGACGGTGGCGCGACAGCGCGCGTCGACGTTGCGGATCTCACCGGACGGCATACGCAGCTGGGCGTACGCACCGTCCTTGGCGACGAGCTGAACGGCGGCACCGGCGGAGCGGGCGATCTTGGCGCCACCCAGCGGGCGGAGCTCGATCGCGTGCACGATGGTACCGGTCGGGATGTTCCTCAGCGGCAGGTTGTTGCCCGGCTTGATATCGGCCTGGGCGCCGGTCTCGATGACGTCACCCTGCTTGATGCCCTTCGGCGCGATGATGTAACGCTTCTCGCCATCGGCGTAGTGCAGGAGGGCGATGTTGGCGGTACGGTTCGGGTCGTACTCGATGTGGGCGACCTTGGCGGGCACGCCGTCCTTGTCCCAACGACGGAAGTCGATGAGACGGTACTGGCGCTTGTGGCCACCGCCGCGGTGGCGGGAGGTCATGCGGCCGTAGGAGTTGCGACCACCGGTCTTGGACAGCTTGCGAACCAGCGACTTCTCAGGCGTGGAGCGCGTGATCTCGGCGAAGTCCGAGACGGACGCGTTACGGCGGCCTGCGGTCGTCGGCTTATAAACGCGGATAGCCATAATATAGTTCTTCCTTTAACTTTTCTCGGCTAGCCTTCAGTTACCGAAGATGTCGATCGTCTGACCCTCGGCGACGGTCACGATCGCGCGCTTCTCGTTGACGCGACGGCCGAAACCGGTGCGGGTGCGCTGCTTCTTGCCAGCGCGGTTGAGGGTGTTGACGCTCGTCACCTTGACATTGAAGATCTCTTCGATAGCCTGCTTGATCTGCACCTTGTTCGCGGACGGGGCCACCACGAAGGTGTACTGGCCGCGATCGGAGTTGGCGTAGCTCTTCTCGGAGACGACGGGCTTAAGGATGACGTCGTGTGCCGGCTTGTGAATAGCGACCATGAAAATCAGGCCTCCTTCGGCTCGGTCTTCGCCGCGACGAAGGCCTCGAGGGCCTCCTTGGTGAAGACGACGTACTGCGCGGTGACCACGTCGTACGTGTTGAGCTGATCGACGAAAATCGGATGAACGGTCGGGATGTTGCGCACGGACAGCCACTCGTTCACGTTGTCGCGGGTGAACACGACGGTGGTGAACTTGTCGTTGGTGACCGGAGTCAGAGCGGCGACGGCGGCCTTGGTGGACGGGGTCTCACCGATGCCGAAGTCGACCACGGCGACGCGACCGGCGTTGAAGCGGTCGGACAGCACGTAGCGCAGAGCGGCGGCCTTCATCTTCTTCGGGGTGCGCTGCGCGTAGTTGCGCGGCTGCGGGCCGAACACGACACCACCGTGGTACCACTGCGGCGCGCGGATGGAGCCCTGACGAGCACGACCGGTGCCCTTCTGCTTCCACGGCTTCTTGCCGCCGCCGGAAACGTTGGCGCGGGTCTTGGTGGCGTGGGTGCCCTGACGGGCAGCGGCCAGCTGGGCCACGACGACCTGGTGGATCAGCGGGACGTGCGCCTGCACGTCCTCGGCGGAGATGCCGAAGAGCTCGGCCGGGGCCTCGACGGTGCCCGCGTTCTGGCCGGCGTTGTCAGTGACGTTCAGAGTAACGTTTGCCATGGTTTATCAGGCTCCCTTCACCGCAGAACGGACGAGAACGATGCCGCCCTTCGGGCCCGGAATGGCGCCCTTGATGGCGAGGATGCCGTTCTCGACATCAGCGGAGACGACGGTGAGGTTCTGCGCGGTGGCGGTCACATGACCCATGCGGCCGGCCATACGCTTGCCCTTGAGGATACGGCCCGGGGTAGCGCACGCGCCGACGGAACCGGGGCGACGCTCGTTCTTGTGAGAGCCGTGGGAACGGCGGTAGGACTTGAAGCCCCAGCGCTTGATGGTGCCAGCGAAGCCCTTGCCTTTGGTAGTGCCGGTCACATCGACCTCGGTACCCTCGGCGAAGAGCTCGGCGGTCAGTTCCTGACCGACCGTGTACTCGGTGGCGTTGTCCTCGCGCACCTCGACGAGGTGACGACGGGGGGTGACACCGGCCTTGGCGAAGTGGCCGGCGAGCGGCTTGGTCACCTTGGTCGGATCGATCTGGCCGTAGCCGATCTGGACGGCGGTGTAGCCGTCGGTCTCATCGGTCTTGATGGCCGTGATCACGTTGGTGGAAACGTCCACCAGCGTGACGGGGACGAAGAAACCGTTCTCGTCCCAGACCTGAGACATGCCGATCTTCTTGCCCAGCAGAGCCTTGCAATCGTTCCTTTGCGACATAGTGGTTCCCTCCTCCCTTACAGCTTGATCTCGATGTTGACGTCCGCAGGCAGATCGATGTGCA
The DNA here is from genome assembly GCF_000741175.1 of Bifidobacterium callitrichos DSM 23973. Taxonomy (GTDB): domain Bacteria; phylum Actinomycetota; class Actinomycetes; order Actinomycetales; family Bifidobacteriaceae; genus Bifidobacterium; species Bifidobacterium callitrichos. Next base: position 127,368 of record NZ_JGYS01000006.1, on the reverse strand, counting down.
TCAGGGAATCCACGGCCTTCGGGGTCGGGTCCACGATGTCGATGAGGCGCTTGTGCGTGCGCATCTCGAAGTGCTCGCGAGAATCCTTGTACTTATGAGGAGAACGAATAACACAGAAAACGTTCTTCTCGGTCGGCAGCGGAACGGGGCCAACAACAGTTGCGCCCGCGTTCGTCACCGTTTCGACGATCTTCTTCGCCGATTGGTCGATGACCTCGTGGTCATAGGACTTAAGCCTGATGCGGATTTTCTGTCCCGCCATTGCCGTCCGCCCTTTCTAGCGATTCGTGTACTGTTTACCAGCCTGCTTCTTAAGGGCACCGGCGCGCATGGCCTCCCTTGGACATACGTCCTCTGGCGGTCATCCGACATCAGTGCACGGCCCACCGAAACCAAGTGGATGGTTCCGGCCCCGTGCTCGCTTTGTTATTTCCAAATGTGCGAGCCCAAATCAGGCAACTTGTTTATCTAAGCATCGAGGCCGGACTAAATCATCAGGACGGATGTCTCGGCGTGTCGCGATTCACATGGTCAACGGCAGACCGAGCGTGAGCGACAGGGCGAAGGTCAGCACCGTCGACATCATCTCCGTGACGCCTGCGATCAACGGCTTCAGAGGCCTGAATCGACCCAGGATCGGCAACACGACTGCGCGGGCGAGGAGCCACACGACCAGCACCACCAACAGCACGCTCGCCGCGTCGAGACGATCCCACCCCCGCGAGACCGAGACGCCAGCAGTACCACCCGCCCCAAGCAGCATCACGCCGTGCCAGATCCACGACGCCGCCACATATGATCGTTTGCCACGCTCGCGGATCATCGTTTTGACGAACAGGACCGAACCGAACTGAACGACGGCGAACAGCGCCGCCAGCAGCACGCCGACGATCGGCAGCGAATACGCGTTCCACCAATCCCCCGGCACGGGCAGCGAACGGACGGCATCCATGCCCGCGTTGATCGACGTCTCGCATCTGCCAGCCGCCGCCACAACCGTCGACGAGCCATCGCCGAGGAACCGATTGAGGGAGCCGTTGATGACGGCGCAAGCCGCCCCGGCGATGTTGCGCGTACCGAACGACGTCTCGACGGCGGCCATCAGCGACGAGGCGGCGACGGCGACGCCGTTGCCCCACAGCGAACGTTCGCGCCGCGTCCACGCGGCGAGGAGCGACAGCGCGGCCAGCACCATATATATGGGAGCCCATCGCATGATGCCCGGTCGGGTGATGACGAACGGCAGTCCGACGATGGCCAATGCCGTCAGATATCCCAGCATCGGCTTGAGATAACGGCGCGACATCCGCGATTTCAGCCACCGGGATGCGGTGAACTGCACGCAGTAGCACAGGGTCCATGCCACGAACAGCCAGACGGAATCGATGTTCGCGCCACCCACGATGAGTCCGGACAGTGCAGGAGACAGGGCCATGGCCCATGCGCCGGGCTGATCGGGGATCCACGTTCTGATGGTCGACGCGCATCGCGTGCGATAGGTGTGTCTGGTAGTCATAGGCTCCAACCATGCACTACCCCTCAGACCCGCTCCGCGAAATCACAGTGACCTAGTGACGCATGCGGGAGAGGGCGCGGCGGGTGGCTTCGCGGGTGGAGCCGGCGCCGTCGCCTCGCACGCCGACGAGCACGAGGATCACCATGACGAAGCAGATCGCGGCGGAGATGCGCAGCGCCCACTGGATGCCGAAGATGTTGGCGGTGACCGCGTCGACGCCCGCGGCGTGGCGGACTGCGGTGAACGTCTCCATGAGGATGACGAGGATCGGCGCGCCCATCGCGCCGGCGACCTGTCGGACCGTGTTCGTCACGGAGGATCCCGCGGAGATCTCCCCGGGCTCGAGGCAGTTGAGCGACCAAGTGGTGATCGGCATCAGCAGCGATCCCATGCCGATCTGGCGGATGAACTGGCAGATCGATACCCACCAGATCCACGTATCGGAGGAGATCAGGCTCATGCCGATGGTGCCGAGGGTGAGCACGATCGCGCCGAACAGGGCGACCGGGCGTGCGCCGAAACGGTCGAGGGCCTTGCCTCCGAACAGCTGGGAGATGCACTGGCCGATCGCACCGGGCAGCATGATCAGTCCGCTCATCGTCGCAGAGAAGCCGCGATCGTTCTGGATGTACAGCGGCATGATGACCAGAATCGAGCTGAACGCGAAGAACGCGAGCGAGGCGGTCACCGTGCCGACGGTGAACGAGCGGTTCTTCAGGACGCCGAGGTCAAGCAGCGGCGGTTCGGGAGTGTTTGCGGAACGTGCGCCGGCGGACGCGGCGGCTTCCCGCGTGACGTGTTCCTTGGCGTACTCCTTGGCGTACTCCTTATATATATGAGCGCGGCGGATCTGGCGCGCCACGAACCAGATGATGCCGACGATGCCGACGAGCATCGAACCCCACACCATCGGGTTGACGAACGGATAGTTCTCGATATTCGTGAAGCCGAACATCAATCCGCCGAAACCGAAGATCGACAGGGCCACGGAGAAGAAGTCGGCGCGGGCGGCCGCGTCGTGCTCGCCGAAGTTGTGCAGCCACAGGCACGCCGCGATCAGGGAGATCGCACCGATGGCAGTCAGGGTCAGGAAGATCGAACGCCATCCGTTCGCGTCGGTCTGGAGGCCGCCGAGCGTCGGTCCGATGGCCGGGGCGACGCTCATCGCGATGCCGACCATGCCCATCGCGGCGCCGCGGCGGGACAGCGGATAGATGGAGAAGACCGTGATCTGCAGCACCGGCCACATGACTCCTGTGCCTATCGCCTCGAGCACACGGCCGAGCAGCAGGATCAGGAAGGACGGGGCAAGCCACGCGCATACCGAACCGAGCGTGAACACCGCCATCGACACGATGACGATCTGACGCGTGGAGAAGCGACGGGTCAGAAACGCGGTCAGCGGCACCATCACTCCCATCACGAGCTGGAAGACGGAGGTGAGCCACTGGCCGGTGGTGACGTTGACGCCGAACTCGTCGACGATCGACGGCAGGGCCGCACTCAGCTGCAGCTGGGTGAAGTTGCCGACGAACGTGATGAACGTGAGGATCGCGAGGGAGACGAACGCCGTGTGCGTGAGTTTGCCGTCGACGTACGATTCCTCGCTGGTGAGCACCGTATCGATACCGCGCTTGGTTGCCATATGCCGCATACTTCTTCCCGTGCCGCACCGGGATTGCACCGGCGTTCTTGTCGGGCGCCTCCTGAAAGCACTCGGATACGCTATACCCACCTCTGTACCGTTACAGGGGATTACGCCACGGGCATGAGTGCGGACAAGCATGTGAGACAAGTCACGTCCATTGCGTTGCGCGAGGTCTTGAGGGACGAATCGCGAGACCTTTATATTACGAATTGTGAGCGAACTCAAAGGCAAGGCCATCGAGCCGATCCACGAGCACAGGGCGAACGTCCTCTATCAGCACGGTACACTGGCGCTACTGGTGCCGGGCCTTCTGGAGGGCACCACCACGATGGGCGAACTGCTCACCCATGGCGACACCGGTATCGGCACCGGCGAGGGACTCGACGGCGAGATCATCGTACTTGACGGCAAGGCGTGGAAGGTCGGACGCACCGGCGCGGTCGAAGCGGTTCCCGATGACCTGACGCTGCCGTTCGCGAACATCCATCGCGCGGCGTTCCAATACCAGTGCGAGCGCAGCGATATCGGTCTGGAGGAGCTCAACCGGCGCATCGTGGAGGCGAACGGACGCGCGAACACGTTCTTCTCGGTGATCGTGCGCGGCACGTTCAGCTTCATCAAGACACGCGCGGTCATCAAGCAGCAGGCCCCATACCCCACGCTGGAGGAGGTGGCCGACCGTCAGGCGATCTTCCTGGGCCATGACGTGCGCGGCGTGATGCTCGGCTACTTCTCCCCCGTCATGTTCCATGGCGCCGCGGTGGCCGGATTCCATGAGCATTTCCTCGCCGACGACCATTCGATCGGCGGACATGTGCTCGATGCGGTGCTGGAGCGCGGTGAGATATTGAGTCAGGTGTTCGACACGCTGGTCACGCACCTGCCGGTGGACAATCCCGACTACCGCAATCACGATTTCAGTCAGGACAACATCGGCGAGGCGATCACGCACGCGGAGGGCGACACGCACCGCTAGAAGCACGCGGACTTACGGCAACCATACGGCAACAGGGTCGGCTCCCGATTGATGTTCGGGAACCGACCCTGTTTCGGTGGATGATCAGCTCATCCGATGATCAGCTCATCTCAGCCTGCGATCTGGCAGACTCGACTCAGACGCGCTCGGAGGCTTCCTCCGTGGCGGCTTCGCCTTCGCGCTCGACGCGCAGCTTGTGGCCTTCGGCCTGGCTGACGCCGTAGTAGGCGGCGATGGCGATGTCCTTCATGTCGTTGATCAGCGGGATGCGCGGGTTGGCCGGCGTGCACTGATCCTCGTAGGCGCGCATGCCGATCTGGTCGAGCACGCTCCAGAAGTAGTCCTCGTCCACACCGCACTCCTGGAAGCTCTTGTTCATGCCGAGCTTGTTGTCGCGGTAGTCCTCGACCGCACGCGCCAGGTTCTCCACGGCCTCGGCCGGGGTCTTGCCGGTGTCCACGCCCAGGTTGCGGGCGATGTCGCGGTAGCGCTCGTCGGCCACGTACTTGTTGTACTTCGGCCAGCTCGTCGGCTCCTCGGGCACCTGACCGTTGTAACGGATCACGTACGGCAGCAGGATCGAGTTCGTACGGCCGTGCGCGATGTGGCACAGGGCGCCGATCGTGTGGGCCATGCCGTGGCACATGCCCAGGAACGCGGAACCGAACGCCATGCCGGCCATCGTGGCCGCGTTGTGCATCTTCTCCTGCGCGACCGTCTTGGCCAGACCCGGCTCGCCGTTGACCGACTCGGCCAGGTTCTCCCAGATCAGCTTGGCCGCGTGCAATGCCATGCCGTCGGTGAAGTCGTTCGCGTACACCGACACGTACGCCTCGAAGCTGTGGGTCAGCGCGTCGAAGCCGGCGTCCGAGGCCAGACGACGCGGCTGGGTGCGCGCAAGCACCGGGTCGACGATCGCGACCGACGGGGTCAGCGCGTAGTCGGTGATCGGGTACTTGTAGCCGGTCTTGTGGTCCGTGATCACCGCGAACGGCGTGACCTCCGAGCCGGTGCCGGACGAGGTCGGGATGCACACGAGCTTGGCCTTGCTGCCCAGCGGCGGGATCTTGAACGCGCGCTTGCGGATGTCGAAGAACTTCTCGCGCACGTCGCCGAAGCTGATCTCCGGGTGCTCGTAGAGCAGCCACATGATCTTGGCCGCGTCCATCGGCGAGCCGCCGCCGACCGCGATGATCGTGTCCGGCTCGAACTCCTCGCGCATCATCTCCGCGCCCTTCTCGACCGTCTCGACCGAGGGCTCCGGCTCGACGTAGTCGATGATGCGGAAGGTCACGTTGTTCGCGCGGGCGCGCAGCTGGTCGATGATCTTGTCGACGACGCCGAGCTGCTCCATGACCTTGTCGCACACGATCACGGCCTTCTCGATGCCGAACATGTCGCGCAGGTACTTGATGGCGTTCGGCTCGAAGTACGTCTTCGGCGGGATCTTGAACCACTGCATGTTGTTGTTCCTCCGGGCGATGCGCTTGATGTTGAGCAGGTTCACGGCCTGCACGTTGCCGGACACCGAGTTGCCGCCGTAGGAGCCGCAGCCCAGGGTCAGCGACGGGGCGATCGCGTTGTAGATGTCGCCGATGCCGCCCAGCGAGCTCGGCTGGTTCCAGATGATGCGGCACGCGTGCATCCTCAGGCCGTACTCGCGCACGAGGTCCTGGTTGTTGGTGTGGATCGCGGCGGTGTGGCCGGCGCCCAGCTTGAGCATCGCCTCGCACATCTCGAACGCCTGCTCCTTGTTGTCGGCCTTGAGCACAGCCTGCACCGGGGCGAGCTTCTCGTGGGTCAGCGGCTCGTTATCCGACACCTCCGCGCATTCGGCGGCCAGGATCGTCGCGTCCTCGGGGATTTCGAAGCCGGCGGCCTTGGCGATGTACTGCGGGGACTTGCCCGGCACCACGGAGTTGAGCTTCGGCGTACCACCGGAGAACGCGGTGCAGCCGAACATGTACTGCTCGAGCTTGGCCTTCTCGTCGGCGTTCACGAAGTAGGCCTTGCGGCGCTTCAATTCCTTGACGAGCGGCGCGTACACGTCCTTGTGGGCGATGATGGCCTGCTCGGTGGCGCAGATCATGCCGTAGTCGAAGTGCTTGGACAGGATCAGGTCGTTCGCGGCGCGCACGATGTCCACGTCGGAGTCGACATAGGCCGGCGCGTTGCCGGCGCCCACGCCCAAGGCCGGCTTGCCGGACGAGTACGCGGCCTTGACCATGCCCGGACCACCGGTCGCCAGAATCGTGGCCACGCCATCATGCTTCATCAGCGCGCCGGTCGCCTCGATCGACGGGTGCTCGATCCACTGGATGCAGTCCGCGGGAGCGCCCGCCTCGATCGCGGCGTCACGCACGATGCGCGCGGCCTCGACCGAGCACTTCTGCGCGCCCGGGTGGAAGCCGAAGATGATCGGGCAACGGGTCTTCAGCGCCAGCAGCGACTTGAAGATCGCAGTCGACGTCGGATTCGTGACCGGGGTCACGCCCGCGACCACACCCACCGGCTCGGCGACCTCGTCGATGCCCATCACGTCGTCCTCGCGAATGATGCCGACGGTCTTCTGACCCGCCATGTAGTTCGTGACGTGCTCGCACGCGAAGATGTTCTTCGTGGCCTTGTCCTCGACCAGACCACGGCCGGTCTCCTCGACCGCCATGCGAGCCAGCACCAGATGCTTGTTCAGCGCGGCGACCGACGCCTTGGCGACGATGTGGTCGACCTGCTTCTGATCCAGCTTCTCGAACTCCGCCAAGGCCTTCAGGCCCTTCTTCACCAGCGCGTCAACCTCAGCCTCAGCCGCCGCCTGCTTCTCCTCCGGAGTCGGCTTGGTGGGGGTGTCGGCCTTCTTAGCGTCTGCCATGAATCCTCCTCGATCGGTGGTATTTGCACAACATGTCATATGTATGGACATCTCCAGCATGCGGGTCCCGTCCGTCGCTTCCGGCGCACGACCATCCGCATGTGGCCTAGGTCACAATATATCGAAGACCACGCAGTGGCGCATACGCACAAAATCGTCGGCGTTTCATGGGAGTTTATGAGAGAATTTTGTTATTTCCTGTTCTAAAAACCTCACAAAATCAAAAAACCAGCTCCATATTGATGCCTTTTGTTCATTTTTTGATAATTCAACCACAAGAAACAAACATTGCCCACGGCATCTTTTATAAAAAGGTTTTCTAAATGTATACAGTTCATTCACAATTCAAGAAAACCAATTGCAAAAAGTTAGGCAGTCAACGACGACTCACAGTCCCCGACTCATCGAAACCTACACCTACCGCCCTGCACCCCGGACATCCCCTTCCAACGAACGAGAACACGCTTTTACAAAGTAATCTTGTATAATGGCTGCACCAACGAAGGATAGAACGACATCACAGCGGAGGTCACCACATGAGGGCGATGCCATCGACGGCGGTCAAAGCGCACAACCGCAAGGCGATGACTCAATACCTGTACGCGCACAATCACGTCACCAAGCAGGAGCTGGAACGCGAGTTGGGACTGAGCCTGCCCACCATCACGCAGAACCTGCGCGCCCTCGAACAGGACGATATCATCCGCAAAGGGGACCTTCGCGAGTCGACAGGCGGCAGAAAAGCGCAGGCGTACGAGTTCAATCCGGACCACCGTACCGCGATCGGCGTGACCATGCGGGCAAACGAGGTACGCATGTGCGCAGTGGACCTCGCCGGCACCGTCGTCGAGCGTTTCAGCCGCACGCTCCCCTACCGCAACATGAACGCCTACTACCAGCGCATCGGCGGCATCATCGAGAACTTCGCGGCGGATGTCGAGAAGCGGCACGGCCCCGTGCTTGGCGTATCCTTTGCGATTCAAGGCATCATCTGCCGCGACGGAAGCACGATCGTCTTCGGCAATATCATGCACAACACTGGGCTTACGCTCGACACCATCGCACAGTCCATACACCGTCCATGCATGATGATTCACGACTCCGACGCCTCCGCCATGGCGGAGCTGTGGTTCGACAAGACGATCACCGACGCCGTGTGCATCTACCTCGAACGACGCCCCGGTGGCGCGGTGATCGTGGACGGCAAGCTGAACCAGGGACCGAACCTGTGCAACGGAGCGATCGAGCACATGACACTCGTGCCGGGAGGACGCGAATGCTACTGCGGCCAGCGCGGGTGCATGGACCCTTACTGCTCACCGGAATCGCTGCCAGAGGACTACGAATCCATTCCCGGATTCTTCAGCGTGCTCGAACAGGGCGAACGGCATCACCGCGAGCGCATGGACGAATGGCTCGACTATGTGACGCAGGCGATCGTCAACGCGCGGTCGGTCGTCGCCGGGGATGTGATCGTCGGCGGCGAGGCGGCACAGTATCTGGAGGACGATGACATCGACGATCTCAAACGCCGTGTCGTCGATCACACACCGTTCGGCACCGAACGGTTCACGTTACGCCGCAGCCACTGCGCGGAGGATCAGAACATCATCGGCGCGGCATTGCGCTATGTCGAGACCTATCTGAACGGAATCTGCAGCGAATAGATTCGATTAATAATACAATTACGTTTTTGAAAAACAATTCATATAAGTCGCGGTCAAGCGTTACGCTGTCACCGACGACCGAAGACACCGGCCGATCACATCCCAGGATGCAAACAACGGAAAGGAACCAATCATGTTGAACAAGAAGAAGATCATGGCGGCCGTGCTTCGCGGACTCGAGGTCAGCGGCGTGAACGCCCTCGCCCAGGCAGGCTACAGCGAATCCACCCTCAACGCCATCGAGGCCATCGAGAAGCGCTGACCCTCCTCACATATGCGAAGGGCCGATGCGCAATGGAGCGCACCGGCCGATGGATCACGACGCGACGCGAGATCGAATCTACTTGACGATCTCGCAGAATTCGATGGTCTCACCGTTGGGACCATAGACGTTGAAATAGCGGATGCCCTTCTTCCAGAACGTGGGGATCGATTGGATCCCGGTCTCCTTGAATCTGAGCCCCAGTTCCTTGGCGTTCTCCCACGCTGCCTCGATGTCCGGGGTGTCGAACGCCCAGTGGTTGATGGCGCCGGCGGCCATCGGAGCCTCCTCACCCTCCCACGTCTCGATGGTCAGGTGGCCGTAGCGCAGGAACGCGCAGCGGTTCCCGCCGTTCAGATAAAGACCGGCAAGTTCGAAGCCGAGCTTCTCACGGTAGAAGGCGATGGTCTCGTCCAGATCCCGGGCGATCATGCCGGAATGCTGGAAATCAGTGGTGAATGCGGTCATAGGCTTGGTCATGATAGTTCTCCTTTGAATTGAATGTGATCGAATCGATAGGTCCAAAATATCGCATCGGTCCCGTGTTCAGACGAGGTCCACCGTGGAACGGCTTGCCGCCACGGTCACCTCGACCGGACGCATATCGGAGACGAGGTCGGCGGATGTCTCCACCGTCTCATCATCGGCCGATTCTTCGTCCGTGATGCGATGCCCCTTCTCGTCGAAGCCGGACTGCTTCGGATGCAGAGTGCAGGTGAGCAGGAACGACACCACGTACAGCGCTGCATACGTCCAGCAGATGCCTTCAATGCCGATCGACGGCAGAAGAACCGTGGCGATGCCGGGACCGACGAACGTGGTCAGGCCTGCGGCCAGATTGTAGGCGGAAAGGGCTGCACCCTGCTTCCCCGGGGCCTCGAGCGTCATGATGGTCGGCAGGCAGGAGAACGCGCAGGTGCCGATGCCGACGATGATGGATGCGACGATCATCATCGCCGCGTTCGCACCGAACCACTGCGGGATGTAGTAGAAGGCGACGGATCCGACGGCGAGCACGCCGCAGCCGAACCAGCGCATCGGCCACACCCATCCGAAGCGATCCATGAACCAGCCCCAGAATGTGTTGAAGATCAGGGTGACGACGAACACAAAGCCCCAGATGCGCATCCACTCCTCGGTTTTGAAGATGTTGATGCCGCCATACTTCGTGGTGCACAGGTAGAGCGGCATGATGACCGGGAAACCATACAGCAGCAGATTGTTGATGATGCGGATGATGGCGCAGACGGCGATCTTGCGGTTGGTGAACAGGATGGTGGCACCGTCGGTGAGCTCCTTCAATTTTTCCCTGGTGCTCAGCCCCTCTCCTTTGACGATCTTGTTCTTCGGTACGACCAGGAAGCACATGACGGTGCCGACGATGGAGAACGGCAGCGCGAACCAGAGGGTCCGGTATTCGCCGAAGTGCGGCATGATGAAGCTCGGCAGGTAAGCGCCGAACACGCCGATGCCCAACGAGAAGCACGTCCAGAAGAATCCGGTGGCCGAGGCGAGGCGCGAGGGACTGATGTACTGCGCCATGAGTACCACGAAGCTGTAGATAAACAGCGGGTAGCCGATGCCACGCACCGCGTAGGCGGACAGGATGAACGGGTAGACGCCGCTCGGCAACGCCAAGGCGAGGAACACCAGATGGACGCCGATCCACCAGCAGGCGCCGAACATCATGACGCGACGGGCACCGAACATCTCGGCAAGCACGCCGGCCGTCCATCCGCCAAGTGCGGCAAACAGGCCGTAAACAGTGACAAGACCGGACGCCTGCGCGGCGGTGAAGCCCTGATCGACCATGTATTTGGACAGGAAGGTGAGCTCGAATCCATCACCTGTCATAAAGATGGCCACGGCGAGGAATCCAAGCAGCAGCGCACGAGGAATTCCGAATTTTTCAAAGAACTGAATCATAGATAACCCTTACAGGAACGTCGTTGTCGAATGTGGGTCATGGAAAGGACGAATCACGAGAAGAACAGACAGCGGAAAAGATGATGGCCGCCGGGAAAAGGGAAAACCGGCGGCCAAGTATGGTGAAGCTCAGTCGCCCAACTTGACGACGGCCTTGGAGACGCCCTTGATCTTCCCTTCGAGGAAGTCCTGAACCTCGTCGAGTCCGAGCTCATGGCTGATGAGCGGCGCGACGTCCAACTTGCCGGATTCGAGCAGGCTGATGGCGTCCTTGAAGGTGAGCGGGTTGATGAAGGAGCCCTGAATGGTCAGCTGCTTCTTGTAGATGTCATAGGTGTTCATCTCGAAGTGCGCCTCCTGCGGTCCGACGCCGAACATGAGCACCTGGGCGCCCTTGCGCGCGGCCGCTACGGCCTGCGCCTGCGTGGTCGGCAGCCCCACGGCCTCGATGATCACGTCATAGGACTCCTCTGGAATGGACTCGCGCGTGGTGTTGTACACGTTCTTCACACCGAACAGCTCCCGGTTGCGCTTGAGCTTGTCGTCGAAAATACCCGCGAGGTCGACCTGATGCACGCCGTAGGCCTGCACGATCTGGGCGAACAGCTGGCCCATAAACCCATCTCCGATGACCAGCGCCTTCTGGTAGGGACGCAGCTTGAGCAGATCGACGCCATGCACGGCGCAGGAGATCGGCTCGATAGCGGCGGCGTCCTTGAGGGAAACGTTGTCCGGCAGTCTGTAGACCACGGAAGCCGGGGCCGTGAACTGCTCGGCGAGGCCGCCGTCGCGGGTCACGCCTACGGCGGAGAGGTGGTCGCACAGTTCGGGACGCTGGGTGAGGCAGTAGTCGCACTGGCCGCAGTAGATGTTCGGGTCGACGGCGACGCGGTCGCCGGGCTTCACGTTGGTTACGGCGGCGCCCACTGCGGCGACGACGCCGGAGTTCTCATGGCCGAGCACGATCGGCGGCACGGCGGCGGCGGAGCCGGGACGACCCGCGTACAGGTCATGGTCGGTGCCGCACACGCCGGCGTATGCGGTGTTGACGAGCACCTCGTCCGGAGCGATCTCGGGGGTGGGCAGGTTCTGGATCTCAAATTGCTTGACGCCGGTGAGTACGAGTGCCTTCATGATGGTTCCTTTCTACCGCCTTCCACTACGAAGGCGTGTTGTCGGATGTGGTGCGACGTTCGGCTGCCATCCCGCGTTCCTTGCGGGGTGTTGACTCACACTATAACTTCCTTATCTCTATTTTGCAAATCTGTTTTCTAAAACAAGTTCACACCGGCGTGTCGTAAGTTCAATGCGCCCCGCACTTCACCGGTTCGGGCGTGACGTATCACTGACCACGTCACACCAACAACGGCTGCATGAGAAATCCATCACCGCATCGCGTGCATCTTCCGATACGCGGAAGGGGTCATGCCGGTTTCATCACGGAAACGACGGTTGAAATTAGAGGCGTTGTCATAGCCGCTGATCCGCTGGATACGAGAGATCGGCATGTCCGTGCAAATCAGCATGCGACAGGCGCGACCGACCCGCAGACGCCGTACAAAGTCGGCGAACCCGACACCCGCCACACGTTTGAAGAAGCGTGAGAACGTGGACACGCTCATCGATGCGGCGTTGGCGGCACCCTCCAGACTCACATCGTCAAGATGCGCTGAAATATAAGTGATCGCGGCATTGACGCCGCTTTCGGCACCCACCGCTACTGCCGGGTTGTATTCCGGAGTGACCACGGTTCGGCTCTCACCCGCAGGAGCCTGTTCAAAGACCGAAAGCATGGTGATCAAATCGGCCACACGCCGAGATGGCGAATGATCACCCATCCCCACCAGCACATCAGCGACGTCACGGGCCGATTCTCCGGAAAGGACCAGCGCGTGGGACGCCCGCCGCAGCACCTGCTCGAAGCCGGAGGTTTCGGGGAACGCCGACGACAGCATACGAATGGTCTGCGGTCTGACATGGCATAACACATCACGGTTCACCAGCCGCTCCCCTGGCATGAGATCGGAAAGCCAATTATGCGGCAAATTGGAGCCTATCAACGCCACATGCCCCGGCTCGAACGGCAACAGCCCGTCACCGGCCATCAGCTGACCGGTCCCCTCACGAATCAGGTGGATCTCGAATTGGGGATGGTAATGCCATTTCGCCAATGAATTCGGATAGCCATGGCACGCCCATCGAATCGCCGCACCGGCATCAGGAACAATGACCTCCAGGGAACCAGAACCGGCACCCGCACCTGTACCCGACGAGACGAATCCTTCCGAACCAGTCACAGCCAACCTCCTCATTCCGCTGATCCACAGCTTATATATTGTCGGCGTACGCCCTGCATATGACGAAACGGAGTTCGAGCGTCGACCGGCGACGGCGAACACCAACTGGAATCTTTTTGGTGATCACCGTCAACCGAATGAACACTCGGACTCCGTTTCACCCGCCGTCAAAGAGACAGCGCCCAAAAGGACGACATTCGACACATCAACGATGATCGACCGTGATCTGCAGCTTGATGTCTCCCGGACGCCCCTCGTCCATACGATCGAAGGCCGCCTTGGCATCGTCCATCGCGAACGTGTCGGTGATAAAGGGCTTGAGGTTCAGCCTGCCGCTGGCGACCAGATCAATGGCCTTCTGATACACGTTCGCATAGCGGAAGATGTTCTCGATACGCACCTCGGTGGCCTGCAACTCGGTGATGTCGATGGACACCGGATTGACCGGAATGCCTACCAAGACGGCACAGCCACCAGGAGCGATGAGCTTCCAGAAGGTCTCATACGCCTTCGGCGCGCCGGAGCATTCGAACGCCACGTCGGCACCCCATCCGGCCGTCTCCTCACGGACCCGTTCGACCAGATCCTCCTTGGTCAGATCGACGGGGATGATGCCGGGAATCTGTCCGATGATGCCGAGTTTGACGGCAGAGACATCGGAGACGAGCACCTTGGACGCGCCACCGGCGAGCGCCGCGGACGCGGTCAGCATACCGACGGTGCCGGAACCGGTGACCACGCACACATCACCAGGCTTGATACGGGCCTTGGTGGCAGCCCACATACCCACGGCGGTCGGCTCGAGCAGGGCACCTTCGCCGTAGCTCATGGTATCAGGCAGATGGTAGGTGAAGGCGGCGGGGTGGACGACCTCCTCGCACAAGCAACCATCAATCGGCGGAGTGGCGAAGAAACGGACGGCCGGATCGACGTTGTACATGCCCAGACGGCTCGCACGCGAGGTCATATCCGGGATGCCCGGCTCGAGAGCGACACGATCGCCCGGCTTGAATCCAGTGACGCCGGGACCGACCTCCAACACGGTGCCCGCGGCCTCATGTCCAAGGATCATCGGCTTCTCGACAACGTATTTGCCGACTCGGCCATGCGTGTAGTAGTGCAGATCGGATCCGCACACGCCCACGGTATGCGGTGCAATGCGCAGCTCACCGGGGCCGGGCGCCTGCACATCCGGGACCTCGCGAACGTTGATCACGCCCTTCTTCTCCAGAACCACTGCCTTCATGATGTTTCTCCTTGTGTTGTTGGTTTGTTGGTTGTTGGTTTGTTGGTTGTTGGTTTGTCGAGTATTAGCTTCGTTGAGTATCGGCTCGTCGACTTGACCGTCCGCGTCTGTACGCGAGGTCAGACGGTCTGCGGAGCCGCGACCATGATCATCGGGTCGGCGTCGGCCACAGGCTCCTTGACCGCGACGCGACGGCCGCGTTCATCGAACCCAGGCTGCCGGGGGCGAATCCACAGCGAAATAGCGGATCCTCCGATATAGCAGATCGCATACGCCCAGCACACTCCGGCGAATCCCACGGTTTCCAGCAGCAGCGTGGCGATGAACGGGCCGCAGAAGGTCGTCAGACCCGACGCGAGATTGTGGGCGGAAACGGCGGCACCCTTGTGGTCGGGTTCCAATGCAGGGAACACAGCCCCCATGGGAACGAACGCCGAAATGCCCAGACCAAGTACGACCGCGCATGCGTACATCGCCGGCAGATTATGTCCAAGGAACTGTGGAACGTAGTACATGGCAAGGGTACCGATCGCGGAGAGCCAGCATCCCCACCAACGCATCTGCCGCATCCATCCGAAACGGTCTCCCATACGACCCCAGAACACGTTGCCGAATACGGTGACCACGAACAGCAGTCCCCAGATCGTCGACCATTCGGTGACCTTGAACCATGCGCCACCACCATTGGTGTAAGTGGAGAGATAGAGGGGCATGATGACCGGGAATCCGTACAAGGTCAAGTTGCAAATGACACGTAGCACGGCGGCAAAGGCAATCTGGCGATTGTCCTTGAGGATGGTCACACCGCGGGAAAGTTCACGCAGCTTATCGGCCGTGCTCATCGTCTCAAGTTCGACGTTGGCTGTCGTCGGCACGAACATGATGCAGATCAGCATGCCAACGATGGCGAACGGCAGAGACAACCACAGCGAGTAGTACTCACCGATCACCGGCGTGATGAATGCAGGCAGGTAAGCGCCGAATACACCGATGCCGAATGAATAGGCAGTCCAGAACCATCCCATGGCGGACGCGAGTTTGCCTGGATCGACGGTCTGCGCCAACAGCACCACATACGAGTAGATGAACAG
Organism: Bifidobacterium callitrichos DSM 23973; assembly: GCF_000741175.1. GTDB lineage: Bacteria > Actinomycetota > Actinomycetes > Actinomycetales > Bifidobacteriaceae > Bifidobacterium > Bifidobacterium callitrichos. The sequence goes on along the minus strand of NZ_JGYS01000006.1, from coordinate 111,870 downwards.
CGGATACCCCATGCCGCGCAGCATGTACGTACCCAGCATCAACGGATAGAGGTGGCTCGGGAGGGCGACGCCGATGAACACCAGATGCAGCAGGATCCAGGATCCAGCGCCGACGATCATGATGCGCTTGGCTCCGAACAACTCGGCCAGCACGCCGGACGACCAACCAGCAAGCGCCGCCACCAGACCGTACAGGGTGAACATCAATGACGCCTGCGCCGATGAGAACCCCTGATCCACCACATATTTCGACAGGAACGTCAATTCGAAACCATCGCCTGTCATGAATACCGCTATCGCCAAGAATCCCGGCAACAGCTTTCGCATAAGCCCCTGTGCCATGCGTTCTCCTTACCTGCAAGAACATATACAACATCACTGTCAACTTCCGCTCGTCTTTGGAGCGTTAGTTATATTTTCCAGCGAATAATCACGGTCTTTCTCCGTGACAATCGGCAACAATTGATACTTTCTTGCAAGCCGGAATCACAGACAGGAGTATGACTAAACGACGGACGGCCGACATGCCCAGAGTGTGGGGATGCCGGCCGTCCGCCGTTGTTAGTTGAAGGATCAGTCGATGGGGGAGTGAATCGAATCTACTTGACGATCTCGCAGAACTCGATGGTCTCGCGGTTGGGACCGTAGACGTTGAAGTAGCGGATGCCCTTCTTCCAGAACGTGGGGATCGAGGCGATCTCGTCCTCGCGGGTCTCGAGCCCCAGCTCCTTGGCGTTCTTCCACGCGGCCTCGATGTCCGGGGTGTCGAGCGCCCAGTGGTTGATGGCACCGGCCGCCATCGGGGCCTCCTCCCCCTCCCACGTCTCGATGGTCAGGTGTCCGTAGCGCAGGAACGCGCAACGGTTCCCGCCGTTCAGGTAGAGACCGACCAGCTCGAAACCGAGCTTGCCGCGGTAGAAGGCGATGGTCTCATCCAGATCCCTGGCGATCATGCCGGAATGCTGGAGATCGGTGGTGAATGCGGTCATCGGCTTGGCCATGATGGTTCTCCTTTGCATTGAATGTGGCTTCAGTGTACGGCCGGCCGGCGGATGCCACCAACGGACACCACCGCGCTTTTCGTCAGAGGCCGGTACTTTATCCGCAACCGAACACCGCCGAGCACCGCCGGTCACCGCGATACGGCCGCATGGTACAGCGGTGAATGGGGTGGTAACTGGTCACGTCTACAATGGCTGTATGAGAAATCCATCGCTGCATCGCTTCGCCACACGTCCGGGCTTCTACTTCACCGAGGACGGCGGCGCGGACGTCATCGTCCGTTCCGAGACCGCCGATCAGGTGTGGCTGAGCGTCATCGAGTCGTTGGATGATCCCACCGCCTTCTATCAGGACGCGATCCGCCTCTTCGACACACCGGGGGTGTCGTTCGTCGACCAGATCCACGAGTTCCCGGTCTGCATGCGCCTGATCGAGGACCAGTATGTGCGAGAGACGCTGTTCCGCATGGAAGGTCCGAACTACGGCCTGTGGTACGTGCACATCCCCAAGGCGTGGAGCGGCATGCACTACGGGTTCCGCGTCGACGGCGCGTGGGACCCCCAGCACGGTGTGCGGTTCAACCCGTACAAGCTGCTGCTCGACCCGTATGCGAAGGGCATCGACGGGAAAATGGAGCTCTCCCCCGCCGCGTTCTCCTACGAATGCGAGGTGAAGGACAACCGCGTGACCGGTTCGGCGTTCGGCGCGATGAGCACCGTCGACTCGCTCGGTCACATGCCGATCTCCGTGGCCATCGACGACCGCGACGAGCGCAAGCACGACGACGACCCCGTGCACCCGCACATCCCGTGGAGCAAGACCGTCATCTACGAACTGCATGTCAAGGGCTTCACCGCGCAGGCGCCGTGGCTGCCCGAGGAGCTGCGCGGCACGTACGCCGGACTCGCCCACCCGACCACGCTCGCCTACCTGCAGGGGCTCGGCGTCACCTCGATCGAGCTGCTGCCGATCCAGGCCAAGCAGAACGAGGTGTTCCTCCAGGAGCGCGGACGCGTCAACTACTGGGGCTACAACACCTTGGGGTTCTTCGCGCCCGAGCCCTCCTACGCGACGAAATCCGCACAGGAGAAGGGCGCCGAGGCGGTGCGCGAGGAGGTTCTCCACATGGTGCGCGCGCTGCACGAGGCCGGCTTCGAGGTCATCATGGACGTCGTCTACAACCACTCATGCGAGGGCGGCGTCGAAGGGCCGACCGTCTGCTGGCGTGGACTCGACGCGATCTCCTACTACCGACGTCAGAAGAACAACATCGCCCGACTGGAGGACACGACCGGCTGCGGCAACACCTTCGACTTCACGAACACGCACGTCGTGACCTTCGCCATCGACTCGCTGCGATACTGGGCCAAGCGCATCGGCATCGACGGATTCCGTTTCGATCTGGGCGTCTCGCTGGCGAGGCTCAACGGCGAGTTCACGCAGCATCACCCGTTCCTGTACGCGCTGCGTTCGGACCTGCTGCTCGGCAATCTCAAACTCATCATGGAACCGTGGGATCTGGGCAATCTGGGCTGGCGCACCGGCCAGTTCTCCCTGCCGTTCGCCGAGTGGAACGACCGGTTCCGCGACACCGCACGCCAGTTCTGGCTCACCGACGTGGCCGGCGGCGGGCGCATGGGACGCATCGGCATGCAGGAGATGGCGACGCGACTATGCGGATCGGCCGACCTGTTCGCCACCGATCCGGGGCGTGGCGCCGCGTCGTCGATCAACTTCGTCTCCTGCCACGACGGGTTCACACTCACCGATCTGACCCGATACACCAACAAACACAACGAGGAAAACGGCGAGAACAACAACGACGGATCGAACGTCAACAACTCCACCAACTTCGGCGTGGAGGGCCGCACTGACGACATGACGATCATCGCCCGACGCGAACGTGCGGCGATGAACATGCTCGGCACACTGCTGCTGAGCCTCGGCACGCCGATGATGCTCGCCGGCGACGAATTCGGCAACTCGCAGGGCGGCAACAACAACGCCTACTGCCAGGACAGTCCGATCAGCTACCTGAAATGGGATTGGCTGTACACGCCGGAAAAGGGCTGGCACATGCACCGGCTCGAGACCGTCTCGAAGTTGATCGCGTTGCGCAAGTCGCTGGACCTCTACCATCAGGAGGGATTCTTCACCCGACTCACGCAGCTGGGACTGCTCAAGCCCTCGAGCCGCATCCAATGGTTCCTGCCGGACGGCACGACGCCGATGGAACGCGACTGGTTCGATCTGGGTCAGCGCAGCTTCGTGATGCAGCTGCTCGACGCGAGCGAGACCGATGTGCTCATCGTCATCAACGGCGTGCCGGAGGACAAGCAGTTCCGCCTTCCCTCCGACAACGCGTGGACGCCGGCGTGGTGCTCGGCCGAAAGCACCGGACATCTGCCGGGGCATGGACGCAAGGTGATGGACATTCATCTCGAAGGCCAGCAGTCGACGTGGACGCACAGCGTGCCGGAAGACAGCGAGATCCACGATCTCGTCGAGAGGATGCAGGCCGAGCCGTCCACGATGAAGCGCCGGAACGATCTGACCACCGCGTTCGACGCGGATATGCGGGCGGTGGCGAAGGCGGAGGCCGATGCCGCGGCTGCGGCGCTGGCGGCCGCGCAGGAGGCGGCGAAGAACTCGGAGAACGTCACGGATACCGCGGATGGCGCGGGTGACACGACGGCCGGGACCGCCGGGACCACAGGGACCACCGGGACCGAAGCCGCAAGCACGGAATCCCCGACGCAGCCCTTGCCGGATCAGGAGCCCGCGCGGGAATCCGCCGACGAATCGGCTCCGGACGAGAACGTGTGGACGTTCCCCGCGCTCAGCATCTCGCTGATGAAACAGCTGAGCTACTGAGCTGCAAAGCTACGGAGCGGACGCTCCGAAAATGGCGAAACCCCGCCACCGAAGAAACGGTGACGGGGTTTCGCATGTCGCTCGCAATACGACAAGCGCGAGAAATCAACGCTTGGAGAACTGCGGGGCGCGACGGGCCTTGTGCAGACCGGCCTTCTTGCGCTCGACGACGCGGGCGTCGCGGGTCAGCATGCCGGCCTTCTTCAGCGCGGCGCGGTTGGCGTCGCGATCGATGGCGTTCAGCGCGCGGGCCACGCCGAGACGGATGGCGCCGGCCTGACCGGTGGTGCCGCCGCCGTCGACGAGGACGATAGCGTCGAACTTGCCCTCAAGCTTGAGGAGGACGATCGGGGAGTTGACCTCACGCTGCAGCAGCTTGGAGGGGAAGTACTCCTCCAGGGTGCGGCCGTTGATGGTCCACTTGCCGGAGCCCGGAACCAGACGGACACGGGCGACAGCCTCCTTGCGACGACCGGTGCCGTAGCCCGGCTCGATCGCGGAGGTGCCGGTGCCAGCGCCGGCGTTGGTCTCGGTGGTGTAGCTGGTGAGCTCCTCTTCGGTTTCCTGAACCGCGGAGTTGTTGGTGTTTTCAGCCATGTTCTCTATCTCCCTTCGGTTCACTTAGCCTGCTGAGAAACCTGCTGGATCTCGAAGACCTGCGGCTTCTGCGGGGTGTGCGGGTGCTCGGCGCCGGCGAAGACACGCAGGCGGGTGAGCTGCACCTTGGACAGACGGTTCTTCGGCAGCATGCCCTTGACGGCAGCGGTGATGATGCGCTCGGGCTTGTTGGCGAGCAGCTGGGCGTAGGTGTCACGGCGCAGACCACCGGGGCGGCCGGAGTGCGCGTAGAGTTCCTTGCCCATCTTGTTGCCGGTCAGCGCGATCTTGTCAGCGTTGATCACGATAACGTAGTTGCCAGAATCGGCGTGCGGCGCGAAGGTCGGCTTGTTCTTGCCACGCAGCAGGGTAGCAACCTGGGAGGCGAGACGGCCGAGCACCACGTCGGTGGCGTCGACGACGTACCAGTCATGAGTCAGATCGGCTGGTTTCGGAGTGAAAGTCTTCACTGTTCTACCTTTTCTATATTGTGTTCCGGGCTTCGGCTGCTCGGCGTGCGTGTAGGAGACGCGCGGCCCGAGAGGCCTCAGACCTCTTTATCCGTGGGCTCCCTGAAAGTCCTCGATGGCGAGTGGGAAAGCGCTTTGAAGGACCCCTTAGGGAAACACAACAATCCACTAGTATATCGCCGGGCATGACATCGCACCGGGCGTGTCGAGACACACCACACACGCCGAAGCGCGTCCGATCCTGCAGAATCGGACGAAAAGAGGCTCTGCACGTGACATGAAACGTCCGATACTACAGGATCGGACGCCAACAGACGTCCGGATGAACGAAAAACGTCCAACCCTATAGGATCGGACGTTTTCTCGTTTTCCTTGTGCCCGTCTGGCTCCGGGACGAAGCTGTCCGGACGGCGGGGCAGACGCTAGTCGCGCATGATGTTGGCGATGCGCTGGACAGACTCGCGGGCGAACAGGCCCTCGACCGGCACCACGTTGCCGTCGCCGTCGGCGAGCGGAATGCGCCAGTTCGGATACTCGTTGTTGGTGCCCGGCTGGTTCTGCGCGCGCTTCTCGCCCACCGCATCGGTGATGGAGGCGGCGAGCAGCTTGCACGGCGAGCCCTTGAGCGCACGGTACTGCGCCTCGATGACCGCAGCCTCGTTGGTCTTGACGTCCTCGGCGAGCGCATCCTGCAGGTAGCCCTGCTCCACCAGCATGCGAAGCATCGCATCCTGTTCCGCCTTGGCGGAACGTTCGAAGTCCTCCTTCGGGCCGGTCAGCAGACCGAGGCGTTCGCGAATGTTGACGTGTTCGAACTCCAGATAGCCGGCTGCCGGCGGCAGATCGTGCGTGTTGACCGAGGCGAGCGCGTACGGACGCCAGTCGGCCGGGGCGCGGAACGTGCCGTCGAACTGCTCGAACCATTCGACCGCGCAACCGAGCAGACCATGCTTCTTAAGGGAGTCGGCCACATAGTCGGGCACCACACCCAGATCCTCGCCGACGACCACGCCGTCGGCACGGGACGCCTCGAGCGCGAGGATGCCGAGCATGATGTCGGAGTTGTAGTAGACGTATGCGCCGTCGATCGGCTTCTTGTCGGCCGGGACCCACCACAGGCGGAACAGGCCCAGGATGTGATCGATGCGCACGGCACCGGCGTGGGAGAACATGTTGTGCACCAGATTGCGGTAGGCGGCGAATCCGGTGTTCTCCAGCACGATCGGGTTGAGCGGAGGCTGGCTCCAATCCTGACCCTGCTGGTTGAACATGTCCGGCGGAGCGCCGACTGTGGCACCCTTGGCGAAGCTCTCCGGGTTCCACCACACCTCGGAGCCGAGCGGGTGGACGCCGACGGCCATATCGGCCATGATGCCGATGCGCATGCCGTTCTCGCGGGCGCGCTTCTGGGCGCGGTCGAGCTGCTGGGAGGCGATCCATTCGAGCCAGCGGTAGAAGTTGAGCGTGTCGGGGAACTGCTGGCGCAGCGCGGCCACTTCGGCGGAGTTCTTGTCGAGACGCTGCTCCCAGTTCGTGGACTCACGGCTGGGTGCGCCCCACTTGTCGTAGCACAGGCACCATGTGGCGTAGCCTTCGAGGGCATCGCCGCCCTCATGCACGAAATCGTCGAACTCCTGCTGACGCACCGGACTGCGGCCGACCTTGAAGATGATCCACAGGGCGTGCATCTTGGCGCGCCACATCGCATCGCGATCGATCAGCTGGGAATCGCCGTTGAGCGGTTCGACGGTGGCGTGCAGCTGGTTGATCTGGTCAAGGCTCTCCTTGCCGAGCAGCCGGTACTCCTCGATCGCCTCGGGACGGATGTACGTGAAGTTGACCAGACCGCGGGAGATCGGCAGGTACGGGGACGGAGTGAGCGGAGAGACGGGCTCGGCGGCGTGCACCGGGTTGATGAGCATGAAGTCGCTGCCCGTGTGCTTCTTGGAATCCACCAGCAGATTCGACAGATCCTCGAAGTCGCCCACGCCCCACGAGTTCGCGGAGCGGATCGAGTACAGCTGAGCCATCCATCCCCACAGGTGGCCGTACTTCATCTGGTCGAGCAGCTCGACTCGCGCGGGGGCGCTGATCAGCGTGGCGTCCTGCTTGCGGCCGGCCACGCTGACGTGCAGCGTGTGGTATCCGGCGGGAAGGTCCGCGGGGATGATGAGCGCCGCGGTGGTGATGAACTTGTCGTTGAGCACGTAGGCCTTGGAGCCGTCGCCGGGACCGTAGGCGATCCTGCCGGGGTAGCGCGTGCCGTCTTCCAGGGTGATCTTGGCGGACGGGATGTCGAACACGCCGACATTCACCGGGATGCGGGTCTCCTCACCCACCGTGTGCAGCAGCGTCGGTGCGACCAGTCGGGTGCGACGCGCATCACGGATGCGCTTGCTTGACTGCGCGATCGCCTCGTCGCTGGAGGCGTCGACACCGAGTGCGGCGAGCACCGCCACGAGGACGTCATCATCGATCTCGTGGTAGTCGTTGCTCATGCCGACATAACTGGTGCCGATGCCTACAAGCTTGGCCAGCTGAATGAGCGGGCGCTCAAGACGCTCCGCACTTTCCGTTCTCTCTGTCATGGTTCCAAGTGTAGCGCCCGCACGGAAAAAACGCCCTATGCCACGACCGTGCGCGAGACCGCAGAAACGCCTTCGGAAACGTCTTGGAAACACTCCGCTGGACGGCAGATGAACCGGCGTGAAACACCGCGTGAAACTTGGCGATGCACTATGGCGAGACGGTCACGCGTTACGTCGTTTGGCGACAGCGTGACGCACCTCTGCGGAAGGATCGTCGGCGAGCTTGTTCAGCGTCTCGTCGGTGGTGTTCGGGTTGAGCGCGACCGCCCGGCGTACCATCGAGGAGAGCACCGCGGGCGCCCCCTCCTCGATCTCGGTGCCGAGAGTGGCGAGGAAGGCGAGCGTGGCGGCATCGACCTCGGGGTTCTGTGCGCCCTCGAGACGCATCTTCCATGAGGTCTTCTTGTTGCGCAGGGCGGTGTCGCGCACTTCGGGCACCGGGTCCTTGGTCAGGCGTCCGACCAGCCAGTTCTTGTCGTCGGCATTGCCCGCCACGGCCTTGCGCACCGCCGGATCGGGGTCCTTCGCCAGTTTGACCAGCACGTTCGGGAACGGCATGGTCTGCGCCAGGAAGACACGGTCCTCGACCGGCGTGTTCGGATTGCCGCCCACGGCCTCCAGCAGTGCGGTGGCGCGGGAGAACGCGGCCTGATCGGCCCGGTCCGGCAGATCACGACGCGCGAACTCGGACAGTTCGGCGGCATCGGTGGAATGGCGCAGATGCTCGTAGGTGACGGTCAGCGGTTCGAACTGCTGCTCGGTCGACTGGTCGGTCGATTGGTCGGCTTGTTGATCGGTCATGGGTATCAGCTTAGTTCCTAGTCGAGGGCGACCGCGCGGTTCACCACGTCCATAGGCTCCGGGGTCACGGTCGCGTTGAAGGTCTCCGTGACGAGTTCCTCGAAGCGTGCGGTGTTGTCGAGCGGCATCGAGGCGACGAGCGTGACGTCGGCCGCGTACGTCTCGTCGGACTGCGTGCCGTCGACGGCGGCGAGGATCTGCCCGAATCGCTTGAGCTGCGGGTACTCAAGGGAGACGAGATAGCGTCGGCACGGCACGATCGCGGCCTTGCGCGCGGCCTTGACGGCGATCGAGGCACCGGTCGAGTACGCGCGGATGAGCCCGCCGGAGCCGAGCAGGATGCCGCCGAAATAGCGGGTGACAGCCACGACGCAGTCGGTCAGATCGTTGGCACGCAGCACGTCGAGGATCGGCTTGCCGGCGGTGCCGGACGGTTCACCGTCATCGCTCATGCGTTCGGCCACACGCCCGTCGGCACCGCCGGTGACGGCCGCATAGGCGACGTGACGGGATTTGGGGTGACGTTCGCGGATCGATTCAACAAAGGCGAGCGCCTCGTCGAGCGTGTCGACGTGCGCGGCGTCGCCAATGAACTCGGACTTCTTCTCAACGAACGCGTCATGCGCGGGTTCGTTCACGGGGTCAAGGATCGTCTGCATCGGCCGGCTCAGTTCCGCCGTGCGCCGGATTCGACGGCGTCATGCTCGGCGTCATGCTCGGAGACGACGACGTTGACCTCGCCGCCGGTGAGGAAGGCGCGCGTGGCCTCGACCATCTGGCGCGTGAGGTCCGAGAACGCGCCATCGGTGCGCCATGCGACGTGCGGGGTGAGTACGACCCCGGGCATCGCACGCAACGGGTCGTCGGCGGGCAGCGGCTCCCGATCGTACACGTCGAGTGCCGCGGCCACGTCGCCCTGTGCGAGACGGGCCGCGAGCGCGCCGGGTTCGATGACCTCGGCGCGGGCGGTGTTGACAAGCATCGCGCCGGGTTTGAGATGCGCGAGATTGTCGGCGGTGATGAGTCCGCGCGTGGCGCCGTCGATGAGCGGCAGGTGGATGGAGACGACGTCGGCCGCGGCGATGAGCTCGTTCATATCCGCGATCGGGGTGACGCCGAGTTCGGCGAATCGGGCGGAGGGCGTGTGTCCGCTGCTCCACGCCGTGACCTCCATGCCGAAGGCCTTCGCGATGCGCGCCACGGTGGAGCCGATGCCGCCGAGTCCGATGATGGCGAGTCTGCGGCCGGCGAGCTGGAGGCCGTCGGCGTGGGGCCCACCCCAACCGCCTCGCTTCATACGGTCGTCGAGTTCGCCGACGTGGCGTAGCAGTTCGAACAGCAGGGCGAACGTGTGTTCGGCCACCGCATTGTCGCCGTAGTGTTCGGCGTTGCAGACGCGTACGCCGAGTTCGCGGGCGAGCGCGAGGTTGATGTAGCTGGCGACGCCGGTGCCGGAGAAGACGATGCACCTGACATGGCCGCCCTCCTCGCCGCCTGCGCGAACGCCTGCCGATATGCGGCGCAGCAGATCGTCGGAAATGTGCGGACCGGCGTTGATCATCACGTCGGCGTCGGCCACGCGTCGCGCGATCGTGTCGGCGTCCTCGGTGAACTCCTCGAAGATACGCACCCGGGCGATGTCGCGCAGCGCCTCCAGTCTTGCCTTGAACGGTGCGATGATCGAGACGATGGCGGACGGCATGACGACCAGCGGTAGGTCGTCGCGTTCGGGTTGCGTTTCGAATACCCTCGGAGCGGACGCCGTTGCGGCGCCGCCGATGCCGTTGCTCTGTATGCCGTTGCTCTGTGTGATCGTGGTCTTCTCGGTCATGGTCTCCACCTTAGTATTTTCATCCGGCCTATTTGGACTACTTGGTCGATGTCGACGATGTTTCGTCGGTGAGACGCCATTCGCGTACGACGTTCGGATCGGCGCCCATCGAATAGATCACCTTGGAGATGCGTTGACGCTGCGCCGTGTCCGCCGCTTCGGAATTGCATACGCCGTCCGGCTTGTCGGAGGATATCGGGCACCATGCATAGGAGCCCTGACGCATGCTCACGCTGGGCACCCAATCGATGCGATTGACCCGCCACGAGCCTTTCACGCCCTTGCGGCCCGCGAACTGGATGCGTGCGGTGACGCCCTGATTGTTGACGTCATGGCCGGGAATCGTGCTGACGACGCTCACCGCATTGCCCAGTCCGTAGATGATCCAGGTGCCGTTGTAATGCTCGATCGGCTGTGCGCAGTGGCATCCGGCGCCGTAGATGACGTCGAACGCGCCGGTGTCGGCGAGCGCGTGCGCCTCGGACTGCTGGTAGGAGTCCGCATAGTCGAGGTACTCCTGCAGGGAGTGCATGGCGACGGCGACCACGTCGGCGCCCTGTTCGCGCGCCTTGTTCGCCTTGTCGACGAGCCGGCGGATGTCCGAATCGTGGTTGGGGTCGCCGCTCTGACGCAGACGGTCCACGCGCCAATCGGCGTCCGCGGTCATGCCGTTGAGCGAGACGGTGCCGGTGACGAGTCCCAGCTTGCCGCCGCCGGTCGGCGAGTCGATGACCAGAGGTTTGAGGGAGTCCTCCTCGGTCTTGTAGGAGCCGGTCTGGGCGATGCCGTTCGCCGCAAGCGTGTCCCACAACCGGTCGATGCCGGCGGCGCCCTGATCCCAGGAGTGGTTGGTCGCATGCGTGCACGCGTGGTAGCCGACATGCCGCGCCGCATCGGCCACCTCGGGCGGGATGTTGAACACCGGGTATCCGGTGTAGGGGCCGCCGCGCTGGGCGATCGGCGTCTCGAACTCGCATACGGCGATGTCGGAGGCCTGGATGTACTTGCGCATCGGCTCGAACAGCGGGTCGAAGTCGAACGCCGTGCCGTCGGTCGCCGCGGTGTTGGCGGAGGCGAAGTGCTTCCACAGGTTGGGATGGAAGAGCAGGTCGCCGTTGACGAGCATCGCGATACAGTCCCTATCGGGGCAGTCGGGCGAATTGCCGTGGTGTTCGATGGCGACCGGCTTGGGCGCGGTCTGGGGGCGGTCGAGCGCGCCGGCGGAGGATCCAGCCCCGTTCGCGGCGCTCGGCGCGGGTGCGGTTCCGAAGCGTTCGATCATCGCCCTCGCCCCGGCGCCGAGCGCGACCGCAAGCGCGACGGCGAGCACGGCCGCCAATATGGCGATCGCGCGCGATGCCGCTCTGCTCCCGCCTCCGGTACGGGCGTGACGACCGTATTCACCGGTATGACGACCGGTATATCTTCCGCTATGGCGACTGTTCCGGACCATTCTGACTCCCACTCTCTCTGCCCTCACGGCTCGCCCCGATATGAGACTGCGTCATGACGATCACAGCGATTCGGGGGGTGTCGTCGGTTGTTTAGGTCTAGAATAGTCCGCGGAGACGGACGGACAATGGCGTACCTCCGGCTCCGCCTACAAGTGTTTACACAGGGCGGTGCCGGAGAGCTTCATAGCAAGCGCCGTCAGACGCATGAATTTCTGATTCGTCTGACGGATTTTTTGTTTTTTCTTCGATTTGGCGGGTCGCACCTCGATCATGGTGTATAGTTACATGCTGTTGCGCTTCAGACTGCGACAACGCCTGTCTGATGCAACACGGAGTGATGCCTGAGTGGCCGAAAGGGGCACCCTGCTAAGGTGTTAGTTGCGTTAGCGGCTCGGGGGTTCGAATCCCCCTCACTCCGCGATCAAGGGATTTACGGGAAACCGTGAATCCCTTTTTTCATGCCAAAAACGGCGGTATTCCAACGGTTTCAAGGCCTTCCAGCGCTCGCAGACGGGTATCGTGAGGGTGCGTAGGGGCGCGTGGTTATGCACAGGGGAAGTGGTAAACAAAGTGGTAACGAAACGGGGTGCAAACCGTTTCCCACCCTAGGTGTTTGGAGATCGGATATGGGACGGCCACGGAAGCGACTGCGGGCGAGCGAAGGCAAGCGCACCGCGAAGCGCGTGAGGCGAAACGGCAAGGTGTACGAATACGTCGAGTACTCGTTTGTGACGCCGTTGTGGGCGTTCACCAAATGGCCGGATGTGAAACTGCCCGCACGTACTTCCAAGCTGTTCGCGCTGGATCGAACACTGGACGGCGAGGCGTGGCTGAACGAGAGCCTTAGGGCCGTGCACGCCGGCACGTGGATGCCTGAGAAGCTGAAGCAAGCCAAGGCGAAGCGCGAGGGGATCACGTTCCGCGAGTTCGCCACCGACTGGGTGGAACACCGCAAGAAGACCGACGGATCGGACCTGAAGGAAACCGCGAAACAGAAATACCGGGAGTCGCTGGACCTGTACCTACTGCCATACTTCGGCGACATGGCATTGACGGACATCACGCCGAAGGTCGTTCAGGCGTGGTTCGATTCGTTCACCACGGCCCGGCTCGACGCGGACCTGAGCAACCGCAGGGCGCACGTGTACCGTCATCTGCAAACCATGATGCGAAGCGCCGCCGCCGAGCCCATCGACAACGAGGGTCACACGCTCATCCCCATATCCCCGTGCCGGATCAGGGTCGGCAAGCCGCAGGTGAAGCATACGCCGGTACGTCCCACCCGCGAACAGCTCGACGCCCTACTGGACGCCCTCCCCGAATACGTTCGGATGGTGGCGCGCATCTGCGACAGCACCGGCCTGCGCGAGGGCGAGGCGCTGGGACTGTGCCGCAGGCACATCGACCTTAAGGGGCTGAAAATACACGTGCGACAGCAGGTCCAGCGCGTCAGGAACGCGAAGACCGGCAGGTACGAGACGGTTATCACCACGCCCAAGACCGTTTCAAGCGTCGCGGACGTGCCCATGACGCAGGCACTCGCCGACGCGCTCGCCGACTGGATCGACTCCCATAGGATCACGAACCCCGACGCCCCGCTGTTCACATCCAAGCGGACCGGCACATGGATAACCCCGCAAAACTATCGGAACGCCTTCGCGGACGCCCGCAGGAAGGTGCCGGGGCTGGAGACCATGCGCCCGCACGACCTGCGCAAGGACTGTCTTAGCCGCATGGCCGAAGCAGGTGCCACCATACCCGAAATCATGCGGCAGGGCCGGCACGTGAGCATGGACGTCGCATCACGCTATCAGGTCACCGGCGAGGACCACATGAACGACGTCATGACAAGGATGAACGACTACGAGACCGGCAGGAGCACACCGTCGGCGAGCGCGACAGCGCCCGACATCGGGGGAACGGCTTCGGGTGACACCGTGGACGCGAACCCCGTCGCGCTCGCCGGCGTGCTTGCTGGGATGGACGCGGTGGCGCGTGGCGTGGTGCTCGCGTCACTGCCGCCCGAGAGGCGCGGGGCGGTGCTCGCCGCCATGTCCAGCATCGGACGGTCGGCCAATGCGATTGGATCGGAGGAAGGACACGTATGAGACGACACGCCGAAACCGGATAGATTCTTGAATGTGAAGCGCAACAATTCACGAGTGTAAAACACTCTTAACACATGCTGCACGATTCGTCACAAAGTACCCCCAAAACGGTACTTTGTCACGCGATATGACACAAATAAGCGCAACTGGACGCAGAATCGAACATGGAAAATGTTTGATTCACTGCCCTATCTACCGTGAATTACGCTCTTCACCCCCGACTGGCTCTCAGCAAACGCGCACGATGCACTAATATATGCCTCGCCGCGATGTTACGTCTAACAAACGCAACATCACGCACAGAAAAAGTGAACGCCCCGGAGATTAGGCCCTCCGGAGCGTTCTGACCCACCACCGGGGCGCGCGAAAACGCGCCCCACTACCCATTAGGAAGGTCAACCATGAATAATACAACCACCGCCTCATACGGCGAGCCGAACGGCCGTACATCCCGCGTCAGGCTCGAACCGCTGAAGTCCGCCACCAAATCACTCGGATTCACTGACGACCGCGTGACCATGCGACTCATCCGCGAAGGCAAGCTCAAGGCCATCAAGATCAGTAACCGGATCATGGTCACCACAGCCTCCCTCGACAAGTTCGTAGGAGCCTGAACCAACCATGACGACCACGAATAAAACCCCTGAAGCCAACAACTTCAAGGGGCTGGACGAACACACCCAAATCACCCGCGCAGCGCTCGCGGACGGCCGTGCACGCGACGACTCCGATCCGAACGGGATCGGGTACGTGCTGACCATGACGGCCGGCCATCTCATCGAACGCGCCTACGGCCCCTACCTGCTGACCATCTCCCCGAAACTGGACGAGACGGCCCGCATGGCCGCACTCTACGTGTACGCAAGCCACATACACGCCATGCCCGTACGGTTCGACGCATGGCTGGGAGACCCCGCCGCATGCTGCCTCATAGGCGGGATAGCCCAACTGCTACCCAACGGGATCATAGGAGTGGACGCCTCACCCGCCACCGGCCATCGCCGTATCCGCATCACCGGCACCGACACCGACCGGCGCATGTACGGCATACTCGACGCGATCAACCTCCCCGACCGCTCCCGATACGACGCGGCCTATGTACGCGAACGCATCGCAGACAGCGCACGCCGATACCGGCCGGCGATCCTCCAGACCGTCGGCGAGCGCTACGCGCGTATCCCCGAGACCATAGGAGCGCTCGCCGGCGACACATGGCCCACCGTGGCCGAAATGCTGACCGGGGGCGAGGCCATATGACGCCGCCATATACGAACGACACCGACGACGCCACGAGCGCGATCATGATGCGCGAGACGTTCGCCACACTGCCGCCCGAGGCTAAACAACAGGACATGAACGCCGCAGCACTCGCCGACATGACGGACGACGACACCGACAGGTTCGAGGCGTTTTGGGACCGGGCTCCGTATCTGAGGCAGATACGGGACACGGCCCGGCAATCGCAGGCCGCGCCGTGGAGTTCGTTCATGGCGGTATTGGCCCGAGTGTCCAACCTACTGCCGCCCCATGTCGTGATACCGCCGTTCGTGGGGGCGCGCTGCGCTTCATTGAACCTGTTCGTGGCGTTGGTCGGCCCGAGCGGCAAGGGCAAGGGCGCGTCCGAAAGCGTCGCGGCCAAGCTCATACCGGACATGCGGGGTGCCGTGATCGACCCGCCCGGATCGGGCGAGGGCATAGTCACCATGTTCTGCGAGCGCGTGGCCGACGAAAGCGGAGACGCCGACGGCCGGCAGGCGCGCACCCTATTACGCTGCGCCAACACGCGCGCACTGTTGTCCATGCCGGAGGTGAGTTCGTTGGGTGCCGTCATGGCCCGACAGGGAAGCACATTGGCCGGCGAGCTGACCAAGGCGTGGAGCGGGGAGCCGCTTGGGAGCCGCACGAAGTACTCTGCGGGCACGTTCCGTGCCCCGTCCTTCGGATACCGGCTGAACCTCATAGTGGGCGTCCAGTACGGCAAGGCCGGGATACTGTTCGACGAGGCCGATATGGGTCTGCCGCAACGGTTCCTATGTGCGGACACGCAGGACGACCGCCGGTACGCGATCACATACGACCAATGGACCCCCGGCGACGTCAAACCGCTCATAGACGACACATCACGGTTCCCCGACAGCCCGGAGTCGATACAGTCGCTGTACCGGCAGGGCGACAGGTGGAACATGATCGACCACGGGAGCACGTACCCGCTCGTCATGATCCGATACCCCGAGACGGTGAGACGTGAAACGTTCGAGGCGAGACGCCGCAACCTTGTGGGCGAGGCCGGCGACGACCTCGACGCACACGGCAACCTCGTACGCCTCAAGGTCGCCGCCCTGCTGCCGTGGCTGGACCCCGACCGCGAGGACCCCATGACCGTGACGGAAGACGATTGGGCGCTCGCCGGCGAAGTGCTCGCCTATTCGCAGTCGGTACGCCGCCGCTGCCTCGACATGGAACGCGAGAGCCGGCAGGCGCGCGAGACCGACCGGGCGCGACTCAAACGGACCGCGATCCGCGAGGCCGAGGAGGATCAAGCTGACCTAGAGGCCGAGACCCCCGCGAAGGTCACGGCGTTCCTATCGAAACGGGAGCGGCAGGGGCGTTCGTACACGGGCAAGGCCATACGCAACAGCGTGGGCAAGAAATGGAGAACCTACGTAGTCCATGCGATAGAGGACATGGCGAAGGCGTCGCCGCCGCGCATCGTATGCACGCAGGCAGGTGGAACCACGCTCACATCCATGTGGACGTTGCCCAACAGGTAGGCCGCATAGCCGAGATAGTTAGGGCCTCGCCTACCCACCTACCCGCCTACCCGTTGGAAACACTAGCCTCCCGCCCGCCTACCATATCCGCCTACCCGCCTACTCGAAACGCGCCGACGCCACGCGGTAGGCAGGTAGGCCAAACAGGTAGGCAACCGTGAACCCTACTCCCGCAACGGGTAGGCAGGTAGGCAGGTAGGCACACCCCCAACCGGCACACGGCATCCGCCTACCTACCCGACACCACCCCCAACCACCACACGACACAACCACCACACACCACGAAAAGAGGAAAACCACATGGACTATCAGACTATCCGGCAACGACTGGAGGACCACACGGACAACGTAGCCACCGACCGACAGATACTATCCGTCATCGCCATTGCAATCATCGGCATAGCCGAGACAGTGAACCACATCTCAGCGCAGGCCGACCGGCAGGTCGAACTACTCACCCGCATCGAGGCCATGCTGAACGAACTCAAAGGCATGGACCCCGACGCGACGCCACGGGACGACGGAGGTCACCATGACGACGAACGCCTCTAGGCCGGACGCCGGACGCGATCCCCTCGCGCTCGCCGACACGCGCGACGTCAAGGCCATGTTCATAGGCGACGTGCAGCAGCAGCGACGCGACGCCCGCCGGCTCGCCGGCTCCCTGCTGCGCGCCGCCGCCCACGCGATCACGGCCGGAGCCGACACGTTCACGTTCCACGTGCCCGCCGACCCGCTCGCCGCGTCGGTGCAGGCCGCGAGCATGCTCCAGCTCGCGCAGCAGCTCTCGCCCATCACCCGCAACGCCGATCCGAAATGGGACCGGCCCGACCCGCGACACACGCAAAACAACCGAAAGGACTGAATCATGAACAACAACGACAACACGACCACGGCCTACAGGCACACCCCCGGATACGTCAATTGGGACTGCGGTTTCTTCTCGGGGGCCGACAACCCCAAGACTGTGTTCAAGAGCGACCTCCCCGAATGGGGCATGTCGCTCGTCGTCGAAATGGACGACGACCGCAAGGAACTGTGGTGCACGCTCACGGGCTCGGAAGTGTGCATACCGGACTTCGATCATATGAACCCCGCCCGCCTTCGGGAGCTCGCGGGTACAACCCCCGCGCTGCTGACATGGCTCACAGACCTCGTTAACGTCGTCCGACGCTTCGAGACCGACAATCCGGGGATCGAGCCGCCACTGGACCTCGAAGTACGCCCGGAGTACACGCCCGACAACGATTGCGGCCGTCCGCTCTTCGCCCTGCACTCGCCCGGCTTCACGAACTATGAGCTGGGAGGCGCGCGACTGCGCTTCGCCTCCACCTTCCAACCACTCGGAATGAAGTTCACGGCCGGCCTGACCGCTGCTGACGAAGACAAAGGCGCGATGTACAAGACAATCGTCCCCCTCGAACCCGTGGGCGCGTTCGACCTGCGCGGCTCCGACGAGCTCGCACGGATCACTCGACAGTGCGAACGAAGCCTTGCCCCATAGCTGAACGACTGCGCCGACGCCACCGAATGGATCGAGCAGCACCACTGAAAACAGCCGGCAGACGCTGCGATCCGGCATCGCATTAGATCCTCTCCCGCGCGCGATCCCACGTCACCGGGAGCACGCGCAGGGAAAGGGGCGGTAGAATCCCGAAGCCGCCCGGCCGGCGAAACACTGTCCGCATGGCCGTGGGCCTCCCCCTCCGAACGAAGTCGCCCCATCGCGCGAGGCCGTCGGCGAGCGCGACGGGGCGGGTATCCCCCAACGTCATGCGTCGGACCGCCGGCGAGGCGGCTCGCAGGTTTTCGCTAATCAAACATTCCGTCACGGGTGCGTCCGCCCCATACCCGACCCCGCCTCACGGTACATACCTAACTACTTGACAATACATAGTTAACTATGTATAATGGGGGAAGGTAAACCCGAAAGGGGGTGATCAATGACACTACGAGAGCTCCGTGAGGCGAAGGGCTGGACGCAGGCGCAACTCGCCAAGGCGAGCGGCGTACCGCAACAGGTCATCAGCGCGTACGAGCGGGGCGCGAAGGACTGGAGACACATGCCACTGGAACGGGCCATAGCGCTCGCCGACGCGCTCGACTGCGACGACCTGCGCCACATCGGAGACTAACCAACGGAAAAGGCCCCGGAGCGCTGGAACCACCCCGAGGCCGACGCCGAACCGGAAACACACTGGAAAATCAGCCGGAAGGGCGCTCACGATCATACCGTGGACCCCTTCCCGGCAGGAAGGAAACACACCATGAGCATCATCACCACCGCATTCAGATACCGCGTGGTCGCCACGGACGCGACGGGGAACACGCGCGCCGCGATCTACCACACCAACAACCTGCGCGAGGCCAAGGCCATAGCCGCGAACTACACGGCCGCGCACGCGCCGGACGGCTCCGCACACGCCGAACCGAACCCCGAGCACGGCAACGGCCGCACGCGCAAGCCTCACACCCGCCCGACCGGGGAGGCGACGCGATGAGCCGAGTCGTTAAATGCAGCCGCTGCCGTCGCCGCTTCCGCGAGAACGCGGCCGACGCGGCACAGTGGAACGTCGTCTTCAAGGCCGGCCGCGTGACCGGCTACCTATGCCCCGACTGTCAGAGCGACGAGGAACGACTGGAGGCACAGGTGAACGAAGCCACGCTCGACTACGCCCACGGCGCGATCCTGCCCGACGGCCGCGCGTGGGTACCGTTCAAGGGGGAGGCGACGGCATGAACACGCGGACAACTCCCCCGCTCCCCCGCCTCCAATTGCAGCACACGCCCGGCTGGAGGTTCGACGTATACCCCGAACGCGACTCGAAGGATACCGAACTCGTCGTGTTCTCCAGCGACAACGACGACTTCAACCTCGACTTCAATATCGACGTGTTCGCCGACGGTGCCGTGTCCAGCTCGCTCAGCCCCGGCGGCACCTCGGAGATAACCGACCCCACAGTCGAACAGCTCAACCAGCTCGCCGACCACACGGGACGGTTGCGGGCATGGCTGAACGACCTCGCCGTGGTCGCCGCATGGACCGACGAGCATCGCGCCGAACTCGCAGGAATGATACCAACAAGCAAGCAAAATGTCGGTCTGCCAATAACACCACACTGACCCATCCCACCACAACGGCCCGGCGATCCACACGGACGCCGGGCCGCACCATACCCGCCGGCGAGCGCGACGCGGATAGGGCGGTGGAATATCCGAGACAGCCAAGGCCGGCCCACTGTACCGCATGCGGTGGGCCTCCCCCTCCGACCGATCGACCGGGGGTCGCGCGCGAGGATATGCAATCCGTCGGCGAGCGCGACGAGGGTATCGTAGGAGCAATGGAGAAGCGTAACGGCGCGTGGCCGCGCGTGGTTTTCGGCGTGTTAAGTGGGAAATAGAGTGGTAACGGTTTTTCACCGAATGCCACAACACCAATGTTTCCAATACCTCATGGCATGTCAGTGTGGAATCCCCCTCACTCCGCGATCAAGGGATTTACGGGAAACCGTGAATCCCTTTTTTCATGCCGAAAACGGCGGTATTCCAACGGTTTCAAGGCCTTCCAGCGCTCGCCACGGAGCCCCAAAAGCACCACAAAAGTTCCCATGGCTCAACCTTTCAGCCAATCGCCCCTCTGCTCACCCAACCGACACCCGTCAAACCAACCGACACACGTTCAATCGACCGTCACAGCGCTCCCTTCACCCCTCTCTCGCTCCTCAGCGTCATTTTTTTCCGAAATCACCCCATTGCTCGGGAATATGTGACGCTGGCGATTTCTGGGCGTCACTTATTCCCGAGCAATGGACGAACTTCGGGAATAAGTGACGCTCAGGACGCTCAGGACGCTCAGGACGGCTCAGGGCACCGGTATCCTTGTCCAGTCCGAGCGGATGGCCGCCCCCTGTTTCGGGGATGATGACCCTGAAATCTCCCAAGGTATGATCAGTCGCCCGGAGCCGGGGTGTTGTCACCGGAGAAGGTGACGATCACGGCGAGGATGACCAGTCCGACGCCGATCATCTCGGCGACGCCCGGTATCTCGCCGAGGAACAGTCCGACCGCGATCGCGACCGCGGGATTGATGGACTGCATGACGGAGAACGCGGCCGGCGTCACGCGACGCATCGTGACCTGTTCGATGACGTAGGGGAAGAACGAGGCGAGCAGCGAGACGACGAACAACAGACCGAACAGCTTCAGCGGCCCTGCAGGTTCGAGCGCCCACGTGGCGCTCGCCTTGGGATGTACCAGATGCCGGACTGCGGGAACGCCGAGGAACAGCGACTGCAAAGCCCAGCCGATCGCGATCGCGATGCACAGGTTGTCGAGCGAGTTGCCACCGGAGGCGATGTGCCGGCCGGTGACGATGTACACGCCCCACATCGATCCGCCGATGAGGATCGCGACTAGGCCGATGAGGAAGTTGCCGTTGCCGTCCGGGTTGGCGAGCGAGATGCCCGCGAGCAGGACGACGCCGACCGCCGCGATGGCGATGCCGACCCGTTCGCGCCAGCTGTGTCCGGTGATCACGGCAACCGACAGCGGACCCACGAATTCGATCGCGACGGCGATGCCCATGTCCATGTTGCTGATCGCGACGTAGAACATCGTGTTCATGAGCACGAGCGACACGCCGAGCAGCACCACCCAGCCCCAGCTGCGCGCATCGCGGTGGAACAGGTGCGCGCGTTTGGCCGCGGACCAAGGACGACGCCATAGCAGCAACAGCACCGCCATGAATCCGACACGATACCACACCGCGTACAGCGGGTCGAGCTGCGTGAACGCGAGTTTGGCGATGGCGGTCGCCGAGTAGATAATGATCGCCTCGCATACGACGATCACGACAACAGGCACACGGTTCAGCACATCGACCACAGCTCTCTTCATATCCGTCAACGCTACACGAGCCGCGCTCCCCCGCCTAATGCCACCGATCCCCCACGATACGCAGTCATGATACGGACAGAAAAGTGGACGAAGTCCACGATCGAACCACGTAGGAAGGTAGAAAATCCAGACACACGAGCGGTCGGCCGTGCCGTCCTGTTCACGACCGTAGGCCTGGCCGAGCGGCCTTGAGCGTGTCGTGAACAGGACGGCATGGCCGACCGCGGTACCGAGATCCGAAGAGAGGAGCCTCAGCATACAGCTACAATCGGCGATATGAGCACCGCACCGAGACTGGCCGCCGCCAAACGCGATTGGGGGCACGACGAGACCGGATGCACCGTGCTGCATATCGATATGGACGCGTTCTACGCCTCGCTCGAGGTGGCACGTCATCCGGAGCTCAAGGGCAGACCGGTGATCATCGGCACGGGCCCGCGTTCGGTGGTGTCCGCCGCCAGCTATGAGGCGAGACGGTACGGCATCAATTCGGCGATGCCTTCGGCCCGCGCCCGTCAGCTGTGCCCGGACGGCGTCTTCCTGCCGGTGGACATGCGCTACTACCGGTCGGTGTCACGCGAGATCATGACCACCGTCTTCCACGCCGTCACCGATCAGGTGGAGCAGGTGTCAGTCGATGAAGGGTATATGGACGTCTCGGGCGCGCTGCTCGCCTGGAAACGGCCGAGCGCGATCGGCGCATGGATCCGCGCCGAGGTGGAGCGCCGGTTCCATGTGACCTGTTCTGTGGGTGTCGCGGCGAACAAGCTCGTGGCGAAGATGGCGTCGACGAACGCCAAGCCGAACGGCATGCTGCTGATCCCGAAGGCCCGGTCGGCCGAGTTCGTGCAGCTGATGCCGTTGCGCGGCATTCCCGGCATCGGCCCGTCGCTGGAGAAGCGGCTCAACTCGTGGGGCATCGATTCAGTGGCCGATCTGGCGGCGACGAGCATGGAGACGCTGCAACGGGCGACCGGCTCTCCGGCGGCCGCGCACGGCCTGTGGATGGCGTCGCGCGGTCTTGATGATCGCACGGTGACGCCGGTTCGCGTGGAGAAGTCGATCGGCTCGGAGGAGACGCTGCTTGAGGACACCACCGATCAGCGTGTGGTGTGTCGTCTGCTGCGCGAGGCGTGCGATGAAGTGGCCGGCTCGCTGCGCCGCCGAGGCTTCGTGGCGCGCACGGTCACGGTGAAGCTGCGGTTCGCCGACCTGAGCTATCGCACGCGGTCGCGTACGCTGCAGCGCCCGGTGGATACGGCGAGCGCGCTGTATCCGCAGTGCGTGCGTCTGCTGCATGAGATGCTGGGGATGGATATGGATGCGGGCGACGCCCCATTGCCGAAGCTGATCCGGCTGGCGGGGATGAGCGCCAGCGGTCTGTCGGACACGGCTGCGACGGCGGTGCAGCCTTCGTTGGACGACATGATCGAGGAGGCGGAAAGCGCCGATGCGAGCACGACGAGCGATCGAAGACGCCGGGCCGAGGCCGCACTGGATGCGGTGCGGCAACGGTTCGGCAATCAAGCGGTCAAGTTCGGCGCGTAGCAGGCAAGGCACTCACGCAGCGCGCAGGCGGGCGCAGGCGGCGTCGATCGCCTCGTCGGTGGCGGTGGCGGAGAAACGCAGGTATGCGGGAGCGCCGTAGAACTCGCCGGGGCTGGCGATGATGCCGATGCGGGCGAGATCGGCCATGTCGGCCCAGCAGTCGCCGGTGATGGCCCTGACCCACGCGTACAGTGCGCCGGACGGCATCGCCGCGTCATAGCCATGCGCGCGCAGGGCGTCGACGAGTCGGATCAGCCGATCATGGTAGCGGCGCCACTGCTCGCGTACCGATTCGACATCACGCAGGCCGGCGGCCATGGCGGCCTGCACCGGGCCGGGGATGATCTGGCCGATCTGCTTGCGGTATTCGGCCATGTCCGTGACGAGCCGGTAATCGCCGGCGATGAGCGCGGTGCGATAGCCGGCCATGTTGCTCTGTTTAGACAGCGAGTAGAGGACGAGCACGCCGTCGGCGCTGTTCTCGCACACGCGCGAGTTCAGCGCGCAGGGTGTGGCGGAGAGGTTGAATGCGTCGGCCGCGGTGGTTTCGTTCGATTCGGCGGCCGGAGCGATCGAGGCAGTCGTGGCCGACCGCCAGTCCATAAGCGCGTAGCATTCGTCGGACAGGACGACCGCGCCGATCGAACGAGCGGCCGCCACGATGTCGGCGAGCCAGTCGGCGCCGAGCACCTCACCGGTGGGGTTGCACGGCGAGTTGACCCATACGGCCTTCACGTTCGGCACGTGCCGCCACGACTCCACGTCGGCCACGTCGTCGACCTTGAGCACCGTCGCCCCGGCCAGCTGGGTGCCGATCTCGTACGTCGGGTAGGAGACCTTCGGCTGGACGACGACGTCGCCCTCGCCCAGATGCAGCAGCGAGGCCATCAGCGCGACGGCCTCCTTGGAGCCGACGGTGGGGACGACGGCCGCGTTGATCGACTTCAGGTCCACGCCGCGCAGGTGGCGGAACCACCAGTCGATCGCCCCCTTGAGGTCGGCGGTGCCTGCGGTGACGGGGTATCCGTGGGCGTTCGCCGCGTCGGATCCGCCCGCGAGGGCGTCCCGCACGGATGCCGGGACCGGATCGACCGGGGAGCCGACGGACAGGTCGATCATGCCGCCTTCGACCGTCTGCGCGGTCTTCTTGTAGCCCGCGATGCGGGACCAGTCATACGGCGATGAATACGCGTGGAAACCCATGGGCGTGAAGCCTTTCTCTCTGCTTGTCCCGCCTCGCCGGCTTGCCGGGCGTTCGCGATGGAGCGCCGGGACCGGAAAAGCGGGAACGGTTGTGCAACAAGGATAGCCGCCTGACGAAAAATCCTCCCCGAGATGGGGAGGATTTCGATACGGAAACGCCCGTACCCGCTTGCGATCGGAGGCGATCAGTCCTGATTCTGCGGGGGCAGCGCCGCGACCTGCTCGGGGTCCTTGCCGATCGGGCCGTGGGCGGAGGCGCCGCCGAAATCACCGACCTCGGCGAAGAAGTTGGCGGCGGCATCCTTGTACCAAGCCCACTCGTCCGGCAGATCATCCTCGTAGAAGATGGCCTCGGTCGGGCAGACCGGCTCGCACGCACCGCAGTCGACGCACTCGTTCGGGTTGATGTACAGCGAGCGGGAGCCCTCGTAGATGCAGTCGACCGGGCACTCGTCCACGCAGGCCTTGTCCTTGACGTCAACGCAAGGCTGGGCGACAACGTATGGCATCGGATCCTCCTTAGATCAAACTGCTCTAAGGATAGTCTCGCGCGCGGACTCGCTGTGCTGCATTCGCCGCGCCCCTTGCCGCGTCAACCGTTGACTCAGGTTGACTCAGCCGTTGACCGCCTTGTCGGTTTCGGCGGAGAGCTTGTCGGTCAGGTCGCCCTTGCCGAGTCGCGCATGCCAGTAGCCGTAGCCGAAGTAGATCGCGAAGCCGACGACGAGCCACACGACGAAACGGATCCAGGTCAGGACCGTGAGGTTGAGCATGAGCCACAGGTTCGCCAGACCGATGAGGATCGGAATCCACGGATTGCCGGGCATCTTGAAGGCGCGCGGCAGGTCGGGGCGCTTGGCTCGCATGATCGGGATGGAGATCGCGACGAGCGTGAACGCGGAAAGCGTGCCGATGTTCACCATGTCGGAGAGGACACCGATGTCGAAGCATGCGGCGACGAGGGCGACGACCACGCCGACGCCGATCTGCAGGCCGGCCGGGGTGCCGTGCTTGCCGGTCTTGGACAGGCTACGCGGCAGCAGGCCGTCACGGCTCATCGCGAAGACGATGCGGGTCAGGCCCAGCAGCAGCACCATGACGACGGTGGCGAGCCCCAGCACGATGCCGAAACTGATGATCTTGGCGGCCCAGTTGGCGCCGACCAGCTCGAACGCGGTGGCCAGCGACGGGCTGTCCTGCTTGGCGAGATCCTTGTAGGAGACCATGCCGGTGGTGACGACGGCGACGAGCATGTACATGACGATGATCAGCGCCATGCCGACGCCGATGCCGAGCGGCACGTTCCTGTGCGGGTTCTTGGTCTCCTCGGAGGCGGTGGCCACGACGTCGAAGCCGATGAACGCGAAGAACACGAGCGCCGCGCCGGACAGGATGCCGGGCACACCGTAGATGGACGGGGTCATGCCGGTGGCCCACTGCCACAGCGGCTGGCCCATCACGCCGGCGACGGCCGCGGAGCTCTGCACGTTGGAGGCGGGCTCGCTCGGCGGGATGAACGGCGTGAAGTTGGACGCCTTGACGTAGAAGAAGCCGACGATCACGACGAAGAACACGATCGCGATCTTGAGCACGGTCATCGCTCCGTCCACGCGGGCGCCGATCTTGGTGCCGAACACGAGCAGCGTGGTGAAGAACGCGACGATGATGATCGGGGCGACGTCGAGGTTGAACGAGCCGATGGCGATGTTCGTGTTGGCGTCCCAACCCATCAGACGCATGAAGTCGTTGAGGTAGACGCCCCAGTACTTGGAGATCACGGAACCCGCCATGAGCATCTCGAGGATCAGGTCCCAGCCGATGATCCACGCCATGATCTCGCCGACCGTGGTGTACGTGAAGGTGTAGGCGGAGCCCGCCACCGGGATCATCGAGGCGAATTCGGCGTAGCACATGACGGCCGCGCCGCACACGATGCCGGCGATCAGGAAGCTGATGATGACGGCGGGGCCGGCGTGGAACGCGGCCGCCTGCGCGCCGACCGAGAAGATGCCGGCGCCGACGGCGACGGCGACGCCCATGATGGACAGATCCCACCACGTGAGGTTGCGCTTGAGCGTGCGACCCTCCTCGCCGGTTTCGGCGATGGTCTGCTCGACGGATTTGGTTCGGAATAGTTGCATGTTGGTTATGGCCTTCTGCTCTCCGGAATTTGTTCGAGTAGAGAGTATAGGCCGAAAACCGTTCATTGCGGAAGACAACGTTACGGGAATGTATCAAGCCTTCCGGATGCTGGACGCCGTGGATCGTCCGTGAGCGCTCACGGAGCGTTCACGGACGATCCACGGACGATCCACGGACGATCACGATGTCACGGGCGCAGATCGATGCCCACGCACACCGGCTCCGGGACCAGCGCGACGCCGAAGCGCTCCCTGACGCCCGCCTGCACGGCCTTGGCGAGGGCGACGATGTCGTCCGAGGAGGCGTCGCCACGATTGGTCAGCGCCAGCGTGTGCCGCGTGGACAGGCTGGCGGGGACGCCGTCCCTCCCGGATGCACCGGCGAGCGCGAATCCCTTGTGGAATCCGGCGTGATCGATGAGCCACGCGGCGGAGGTCTTGACGCCTTCGCCCCCGTCGGGCAGCGTCGCCGCGAACCGCGGCGCGTCCTCGGGCAGCTTCGCGGCCTCCTCGGGCGTCAGTATCGGATTCATGAAGAACGAGCCGCAGCTGTGGCGGTCGTAGTCGGCCGCAGGCAGTCCGGAGTGGTCCCGGCCGGCATGGCCGTCTCGGCCGTCCCGGCCGGCGGGTGCGGCGCCGTCGGCGAGACGCCTCAAGTCGGCGATGATGTTCTCCTCGCGCTTGGTGCCGATCATGGCCGTCTCGACATAGCGGGTCGGATCCTCGAGCATGCCCTTGGAGGCGCGCACGGCGAGCACGGCGTCGCGGATCGCGGTCGTCCTCATCCGCGCCCCCACATCGACGCCGAGCGCCTTGGCGAGCTGTCCGAAACCGACCGTGCCGTTCGCCGAATGCCTGAGCGCGAACGTGACGGACAGCACCACGTAGCGTGGCGTGGGGAAGAACCGGTCGGCGGGCGTCGCCGGAGCGGCATACATGCTCGTCTTGAGCGCCGAGGAGCGGTATCCGAAGTGAAGGTCCTCGGGCGTGAGCTCGCAGGTGGTCTTGGTCTCGCGGTCCCACACCTCGACCGATTCGACGCAGGTCGCGACCTCCTGGCCGTATGCGCCGATGTTCTGCACCACGCAGGCGCCGACCGTGCCGGGGATGCCGGACAGGCCCTCGACGCCCTCGAGGCCGAGTGAAACGGTGAACGCCACGAAATCGTCCCAGTTGGCACCGGCCTCGGCGTTGACATGGACGGTGCGGTCCTCCCCTTCGACGGGCGCGGCCTCGTCAGGCACGGTGATGCGTCGGCGGGCGTCGCGCACGACGACGCCTTCGAACGGTTCATCGGAAACGAGCATGTTGGAGCCGCCGCCGATGACGCACAGCGGCAGTCCCTTGGAATCGGTCTCCTCAACGGCCTCGATGACGCCGACGCGGGTGGTCGGCTCTACGAAACGGGCGATGTGCCCGCCCACTCCGATCGTGGTGATCTCTGCAAAGCTGGTCATAACTGACTATCGTACTTGCAAAACGCAAGGAACCCGGCCTGTTGGGGCCGGGTTCCTTGGGAAAGCCTTAGCGTGCTCAGCGGGTCTCGCGGTGCACGGTCTGCTTGCCGCAGCGCGGGCAGAACTTCTTCAGCTCGAGGCGATCGGGCGTGTTACGACGGTTCTTCGTCGTGATGTAGTTACGCTCCTTGCACTCGGTGCATGCCAGCGTGATGCCGGGACGGATGTCGGCGCTCTTAGCCATGTTCATTCACCTCTGTAGTCTAAAAGGAACGCCCGTCAGCCGACGGGCGCATTTGTAGCGAGGAAGAGGCTCGAACTCTTGACCTTACGATTATGAGTCGTACGCTCTAGCCAGCTGAGCTACCCCGCCAGAGAGCCCCGAGTGAGAATTGGACTCACGACCTCTTCCTTACCAAGGAAGTGCTCTACCACTGAGCTATCGGGGCGTGGCGGGTATAGGATTCGAACCTATGAAGCACGAAGCGGCTGATTTACAGTCAGCTCCCTTTGACCGCTTGGGAAACCCGCCAGTCGTCACTCTCGGAGGTCTTGTTTGTTTTGACCTCGTCAGGCAACTCGAACATCATGCCATGGGATTTCCGAGCGCGCAAGTCGGTGTCGGCGAATCGGGTTTAAAAACATCATTTTGACATCCTCAAATCGTTGGAATTCCAACGAAAGATGAATTTTCGGCGAAAAGCGTCCATCGGCGTGTCGCGAGGCCTTAAAACAGGGTTTCGAGGCCTCATACGCGCCTCATGAGCAGCTGAAATCGGACCGGGAATCATCGCCCATCGGCGTGTCGCGGCGCCACGAACAGGCGTCGGAGATCATGCGGGAGCCTCCCGACGTGTTCGGTCTCACCGCCGAAAGCGGCCGCGACGGCGTTTCGAGATACGCGCAGGACGGTCTTCGGCGTGTCGTCGAAGACACCGGCAGGCGCATCGCCGGTCATGCCTACGGAGGTGCTGCCATTCGCACTGCCATCCGGCCGTCGCCCACTGGACTGCTGTCCATATGCATCGGCGATGCGGGCGGCGATCGCCATGTCCGTATCGGACGGGGACCAGCGCACGCCACGGCGCCGCCCCTCGCGTTTGAGCTGCTCCCACGCCGCACGCCACGCGCGGGCGCGCAACGCCGCGTCATCCGGCTGCTCAGCGGACGCGCGCGTCAACGCGATGCACCGCCGACGACGCCACCAGCGCACGCCACGGGGCGCGAACACAAGCAGCATGATCAGCGCCACGGCGCCTCCCGTGCCGAACAACGCACGCCCCCACATCGGCAGGGAGCCGAACCACGCGGACGCCCGCGACCATATGGACTTCTCGGAGGCCGAGGAAGAGGATGCTTTCCTCCGCGTGCCCGTCTGCTCCTCCGTCTGGCCATCGGTCTCCTGCGAGGAATCGGACGAGGCGGAATCGGAGGACGACTGGGAGGAGGAATCGTTCGCGTCGCTCTGATCGGACTGCGTGTCGGTGGTGGCCTGATCGGAGGAGCCGGTGGACTGGGACTGCTGCGCGGTCGCGGACGCCGCATCGCCGAGCGTGCCGTTCTGCTCGCTGGCGGGAGTCACGTCAAACGGAACCCAGCCGACGCCGTCGAGGTAGGCCTCGACCCACGCGTGCAGCTGGCGGGACTTGACCGCAATATAGCCGTCTGCATCCTTCTCGTCGTCGGAGCCGGAGTTGTAGCCGAGGACGATGCGGGTGGGCACGCCCATCGCACGCGCCAGCACCGCAAGCGCGGAGGCGTAGTGCTGGCAGTAGCCGGCATGGCCGGAGTCCGGGTCGAGGAAAGCGTTGATGACCTCCATGTTCGACCGGCCGTCGCCGTCGGGCGCGTCGAGCGAGTAGGTGAAGTGGTTGTCGGCGCTGGTGAAGTAGTCGACGAGCCAGCGCATGACGCGAATCTGGTTGTCGTAGCCGGAGCCCTTGATCGGGATTCCGGCGGCCTGCGCCTGAGCGATGATCGCCTTCACGTTGGCGGGCAGACTCTCCGGCAACGCGGTGTACTGGGAGGAGTGCGCCTGTTCATCGGACTCTTTGACGGCGTCGCGGATCCACCTGAGCATGCGGTTGGTGGCGCTGGCACGGCCGCTCTCCGAGCGGCCGTTGATGTTGTTCAGGCCCATCGACGCAAACAGCTGGGAGGCCTCCCCCATCCATTGGGACAGCCCGTCCTCGCCCGAGGAATAGTATTCGCTGGTTTCGTCGCTCCATATCGTGCCGATGTCGAACTGCTTGATCGGCATGGCGATGGTCACGCTCCTGCCGTCGTCGGAGAAGCCGAGCATGACGCCGTCCTCGCCGATGCCCAGCTGTTCGATGACGGTGGAGTTGAAGGTGATGTCACTGGGACGGCCGGCGCCGCCGATGACGGTGTGGCCGTCGCCGTCCTGACCGTCCTGACCGCTCTGCCCGTCCTGACCGTTCCGGCCCGCATCGGCGCCCCAAACTATGTCGTAGGTACTCACCCTGCCGAGCTCCCAGTCGTTCGGCCCACGCACCACACCATCGGAGCCGATGGTGGCGTGGATGAGCACGCTGTCCTGCCGGATCTCGCCCAGACCGGCTCCCGGCAGGGCACTGCGCGCCTGAATCCACTGCTGCGTATTGGCGTCCTCGTTCGCGTTCTGGCTGTTCAGCTTGGCGACGGTATCATCGATGACGTTGAGCTCACTGAACCCGGAGGACGAGCGGATCGGGTCGATATAGGAGCCGGATGCAGTGTACGCGGTGTCCGAGGAGGTGGATCCGGATCGGTTGTAGACGCTGCCGTCCTGATACTTGAGCCAGTCGGAGCCGAGCCCGTCGACGTCGGTGGTCAATCCCGGCATCGGCAGGAACCGGGATCTGAGCGTGTCGACACGCACCCGCGCATACCCCATGAACCGTTCGAGCGTGTCCTGGCTGACGCCGGCCACGTCGTAGCCGAAGTAGCCGAGCAGCTGCATGTATGCGGCCAGCGGTGAGTTCACCCGGCGCTGCTCGATGCGCAGATCGTCCGACGCGTTCCGTCCGAGCTGGATGCCGGCGCCGTAGAGTCCCGCGTCGAGGGCGAGATTCTTGTTGTAGCCCCACGTGTCGCCGTCGAACTGGTCGAGCGTGGTCATGCGCAGGTACATGCGCCGGTAGGAGCGGTAGCGCAGCACGGTGGTGTCGGAGCCGGCCGCGATATTGCGTTTGAGGTCGATCATCGGGCTGACGGTGTTCGACGTGAACATGCCGCCGCCTTCGCCGATCGACAACGGCACGTCATAGGCGAGCGTCTCGGCGCTCGGTCCGCCGGCCAAGGTGATGGCGACGACCACGATGGATGCGACGATCGCCGCAGGCGGACGCATCCGGCGCGGGCGAAGCGCCCACACGCCCATCGCGAACGCCATGACGAGCACGGCGATCTGCCACCATGGCGTCACATGTCCAACGATCGCATAGTCGGCGGCGAGCGCCGTGACGGCCAGCAGACCCATCGCCGGCATAAGGGCTCTGACGGTCAGCAGGCAGCGGATGACGATGGCCGAGATGGCCACGACGAGGATGAGGAATATGTCGCCGAGGATGCTGACCTTGAGCGGCGGCAGCTGCAGGTTCAGTTCGTTGAATCCTTCGAGGACTGAGTATTTGACCATCGCCCAGCTGCCGCCGATACCCTGCTCCCGGCTGAACAGCCATTCGCCGGTGAGATCATGCAGACGGATGACGAGCAGGATCGCGGTGGCCAGCGCCGTCAGCAGCGCGTACGCACCTATACGGATCAGCTCGAGACGGAGGCGGCTGCGCCATGTGCGCTGCGCCCGCAATACGCTCCATGGGATGCTTGCCTCAATGGATGCGACGGCCAGCAGCGCGCCCGCGAACCAGATCCATGCTCCACTCGGCGAGACGAGGCCGCTCAGGCCTTTGAGGGTGAGGGCGAAGACGGTGAGCAGCATCAGCGCGCAGATCACGATCGGCAGTATCGGGCCGGCCTCCATCGAGCGCACCTTGTCTGCCAGACGCCCAATCCGAGCGAATGCCTGCGCGATCCGAACCGGCGTTTGCACGGTTCGCGGTGCCGTCTGCGCAGTCGATGAGGACGCCTGGGCGCCGGAGAGGACCGTTTGCGCGAATCGTTCCGTCGCCTGACGCATGGGGGTCAGTATCCGCAGCCGATCGGCGACCGGCGTGGATTCCAGCGCATGCTCAAAACCCTTGGAATCACTGGCATCGCAGATCACGACCGTGACGGGGCCGCTCTGATTCTGGGCGAATCTACTGACCCCTGCCGCACAAGCGGTGTCGGTGGGCGCGCAAGCAGCATCGCCATCTACGCATACGGCGGCAAGAAACCGTCTTGCCGCGGATTCCCCCTCATGGAAGGTGACGCCGTCGGTGACGACCACGCGCATGCCGGCACCGGACACGGCACCCGGCACCATACCCGGTCCCATACCTGCAAGGAACGGCACCAATGCCGCGACCTCGCTGTCCATGCGCTCAGCGTCCAGACCGTCGGCACCGCGCGTGTTCACGGCCAGCAGCAGCGTGGCACGCTCATCCCGGCCGGTCTCACGGGTCATCAGCTTGCCGCGTCGTGCGGTGTGCTTCCAGGAGATGAGCTTGATCGGATCTCCGGGCGTATAGCCGCGCACGCTGCCCATCTGTTCGGATTGCGCCAACCCCGCCACGCGTCTGCCGATCGCCCGTGCCGCGTCCGCGGGAACGGACCGTTCGTCATCAGGCAGGATCAGGGTCTCTCCCGCCGCCTTTTCCACCTTGCTTGCGGCGAACAGGCCGAACGGCGAGTACCAGCGCACGACGACGCTGTGCGTGCGGTAGAGACCGCGCCGGTCGGGAAGCTCGCCGATCACATGAGAGACCACATTGCCGTGATGATCAAGACGCTCGTACTGCGCGGTGACGGTTCGCTCGCCGGCGGGGAATCCCCATAGCCATTGCGCGAGCGCGCCGATCAGGGACACGACGGTCATGGCGCACAACGCGACGGCAGCCGCCATCAGGGTCCGTTCGTCGAGCAGCATCCCCATGTAGCACAGGACGCCGCCGATCAGGACCAGCCACAGCATGGGCAGGGCAGGGCGGATCAGCCCGTGCCTGCGCAATCGGGGTGACGGCGACGCGGAGGCCGACGCCGTTGCGGACGCCGCCGTCGATTGAGACCTCGTTGCCGACGTCTTCGTCGACATCCCCGTTGCGCCGGCCATGCGTCTACACCCTGGGCGCGGGAACGGTACGCACGAGTTCGGCGATCATCGCACGGGCCGTGGCAAGCGTCTCGCTGCCATAGCCTGCATCGTCGAGGACGAGACGGTGCGCGAGTACGGGCACGGCAAGCTGCTGCACATCGTCCGGCAGCACGTAGGAGCGCCCGTCGAACATTGCGCGGGCACGCGCCATGGCCCCGAGGAACAGACTGGCACGCGGGGATGCGCCGTACCTCACGCCGTCATGCTCGCGCGTGGCACGAGTCAGGGCGACGATATAGTCGGCGACCGGCTCGGCGATGGTGACGCGCCGCGCCGCGCTACGGATGCGGATGGCGATGTCCGGGCTGCAGACCTGCTCGACGCGGCCCAACGGGTGCGACCAGTCCGCCGCGGTGAGCATGTGGGACTCGGCCTCGGCACTGGGGTATCCGAAGCTCGTGCACGCCATGAAACGGTCCAGCTGTGCTTCGGGCAGCGGATACGTGCCTCCAGTTCGATCGGGTTCTGCGTGGCTACGACGAAATACGGGTCGGGCAGGTCGTAGGAGACGCCGTCGACGCTGACGCTGCCCTCACCCATCGCCTCCAGCATGGCGGATTGGGTCTTGGGGTTCGCGCGATTGATCTCGTCGGCGATGACGACGTTGGCGAACAGCGGACCGTGATGGAAGACGAAGCGGTTCTCGGCCTGAGACCAGACGTTCACGCCGGTCAGGTCGCTGGGCAGCATGTCCGGAGTGAACTGGATGCGGCGCACCTGTCCGCCGACGGCCTGGGCGAGGGCGCGCGCCAGCGTGGTCTTGCCGACTCCGGGCACGTCCTCGAGCAGCAGATGTCCGCCGGCCGCGAACGTGGTGACGGCGAGATCGACGACCTCACGGGAGCACGACAGCGCCCGTTCCAGTTCATCGGCGATGCGGGCGGGGACACGCGCGATCTCGTCGATGCCTGCGGACTCGGGTGCGATCGCCATGATGCCTCACTTCAACGAATGTGATGAGTTCCCTCTACGCGCACAGTCTAGCGGAAAAGACGGGAAACCCCGTACGCTGATGGCGTACGGGGTTTCCCGATATGTCCGTGAGGCTTGGATCTCAGCCGAGGATGGCGAGGACATCGCGAGCACCGATGATGAGGTAGTCCTCACCCTCGTAGTGCACCTCGGTGCCGCCGTACTTGGAGTACAGCACCTTGTCGCCGACCTTGACGTCGACCGGGATGCGCTCGCCCTTGTCGTCACGACGGCCCGGGCCGACGGCCAGGACTTCGCCCTGCTGCGGCTTCTCCTTGGCGTTGTCCGGGATGTACAGACCGGACGCGGTCTGGGTCTCGGCCTCGGCCTGCTTGACGATGATCTTGTCTTCCAGCGGTGTGAGCTTAATCGACACTGTGGGTCACCTCGTATTTCTCGTAGTTCGATGTCTCTGCGCCAGGACTGCCCAAGAGGCTGACGATCACTTGCGCGATCCCAAGCACTGGTTCACATGGTAGCGCGCTTTTTAGCACTCTGCCAACTCGAGTGCTAACGCTGTGAGAGAAAAGATCGCGACCGGTCCAGCCGGTTCACCGACGCCGGCTCACGCTCCACGACGCGCGAGGATGGCGGCGAGGTTGTTGCCCAGCGAATCGGAGGTGGCCGCGGGCACCGCGACCTTCGCCTGCTCCTCGGACTCGTGGAACGCCTCGACATCGCTCATGCCGGCATCGGACTCGGTCGCGCCGACACCGTTCGTCTCGGCGACCGGCTCGGCCGACTGAGTCTCCTCGGCCGGCTGCTGGCCCTCATGCTTAACATGGGCATCGGCCTGCTGCGCCGGCGCGGTCTCGACCTTGGCCTCCTCGGCGAGCTCGCGCTCGCGCTCGGCGTCGACCGGCTCGGCCTTGGCGACCTGGCGCATCGACTTGATCTCGCGGCTCTCCGGAGCCACCGGCTCGGCCTCGACGTTACGTGCCTCGCCCAGCGAGAAGGAGATGAGGTCCTGACTCGTGGCCATGTCATAGGCGTCCAGCGCACGGGCGGGATGCACCTCGGCAAGTTCGGTGGTGTGGTCGGAGGCATCCGACTGCGAGGCAGCCGCATCCTTCGTCTTCGACGTGTTCTTCGAGACGACCGGGGAGCCGGTGGCACCGGAGACCGCCTGCTGAGGTGCGACCATGACGGGAGCACCGACATTGGGCGCGGACTGCGTATGCGGGGCGGAGGATTCCGGCGATGCAGTCGGCGCGGCGGACGTCTGCTGGTCCTGGGCGGCCTGCGCAACCTGAGCGGCCTGAGCCTGCGCAACAGCCTGAGCCTGCGCGGCCGCGCGGGCCTCGGCCTCGGCCTGCGCCGCGGCCAGACGGGCCTGCTCGGCCTCCACACGCGCCTGCGCCTCGGCGATCTTGCGGGCGCGTTCGGCAAGCGCGCGCTTCTGCTCGATCTGCGCCTGACGCAACGCCCTGCGGATCTCGAGGCTGGTCATCTCGTCGGTCGGGGCGGCATCGCCCGCGGACTCGCCCCTCGGCGACGACCCGACCTGAGCCGCCTGCGCCTGAGCCGCCTGCGCCTGAGCCGCCTTCCGAGCCTTGGCGCGCGCGGCCTTCGACTTGCGTTCCCGGGCCTTCGCCTCGGCCACCTTGCGCTCCCATGCGCGGGCCTGACTTGCGGCATGCGCGCCCAACGCCAGCACAACGGCGGTCAGGGCGGCGGGAATCAATGCGAACAGCGTGCTGAAATGCAGCGTGATGGCGAGCACCAGCACGACAACGGTGATCACCAGCAACGCGGCTACGATCATCTGACGACGACGGACAGCGGCATGACGCAAGCGCCGCACCTCGGCTATACGTTCCGGGGTGAGCTTGCTCGCGCGCCTCTCACTCGGCTGCATCTGTACCCCTTTCGCAAAGGTCGTGTCGTCACTGAATCGAGTCCCGCTGTGCTCGTCGACCAGATGCAGCGACGTCGAATACCGATCATCCCGGTGTTCCTCCACGTGCCGCATGCTGTTGGACGTACGAATGGGCAGCCAGACCACGACTCCTATGAGTACGATGATCAGCACGATGACGGTGCTCAACTGCTCGTAACCCATATGCACATACAATAGGAGACGCCCGTCACATTCACCAGATTGAAATTCGGCGTGTCGGTCGACGCGACGCCGCGACTCGCCTCGCATCGAATCCTCGGCCCCGCCGAACGGACATCACACGATCATCACCAAATCCACCCAAACTTGTCCATTATCCGACCACCATCGGACGAATCAGGGACGAATCAGGCCGCTTTGCGGGAGAGGCGAGAGACCAGTCGCGCGGCGAACCCCTCACCCACATCCTCGGCCAGCAGACAGAACGTCTCATGCGTGCGCCACCGTCCGGCCACGTACATGTAGTTCGGCCGCAATCCCTCATGCCGGGCGCCGACCTTGCGCACGACGGCGAGCGACCGTTCGTTCTCCGGCAGGATCGCAATCTCCAGACGGTGCAGACGCGGCCCGGTGGGGTCGGCGAGCGCCCAGTCGGCCAGCATCGCGAGCGCGGTGGGGGCGATCCCGCGGCCCGCGTGATCCTGCGACACCCAGTAGCCGACGACGCCGGTGCGCATCGCCCCGTAGTTGATGGCGCCGAGGGAGATCTGCCCGACGACGCGCATGTTGAGCTCGATGAGGAATACGATGCCGACGCCGCGCTGCTCGTTGCGCCGCTGGCCCGCTATCCACTGGTTGAAGGTGATGCCCGGGCCATGCATCGGGTCACCCGATTCCCATGGTCGCAGCCAGCCGTCGTTGCTCCAGCGCACCTCGTTCCATGCGTCCGCATCGTCCTGGCTCATCGTGCGCAGCGTGATCGGCACCGCTCCCATCGGTGCGCTGAGCATGATCGGGGTGCGGATCGCGTGCGGGTCCTCCGGGGCGAAGACTTCACGGAGCGTTTGGAATACTGACACGGATCCATTGTGCCACCGCACGGGGGTAGCGCACGTTCAGTGACGCGCGTTCCGACATCGATGGGCAACGACGGATGCGTATGTTGTGACGCATGAATGAGGAGAGCAAACGGACGTTGCGTCGCGAGGCGATCGCACGTCGCAAGCTGGTGGATCCCGCCGCACGCATGACGGCGGGCGAACGGCTCGCCGCACTGGCCGATCGGCTGCCGCTGCCGGCACCTGCGGGGCCGGATACACGCGTGACGGTGGCCGCATACGTGTCGATGGGGTCGGAGATCGAGACGAGGCCGCTGCTCGACGCGCTGCTCGCAGCCGGATACCGCGTGCTCGTGCCGCGACTGGGCGCGGGGCTCGACGTGAGGCTGGGGCGAGCTCGCCGCCACCGGGCTGCTCGCCCGTATGGACGCGCCGGGTTCGCCGGCGCATCATCGCCCCGACGAGCCCGAAGGGGAGACGCTGCCGCCGCAGTCGTTGGAAGACGCCTCGCTGGTGCTGGTGCCGGCGCTGGCGGTGGATCGTTCCGGCACCCGGCTGGGCCGCGGCGGAGGCTGGTACGACCGGGCGCTCGGATACCGCTCCCCCGGTTGCCCTGTGCTTGCGGTGTGCTGGGATTGGGAGGTGCGCGCCCTCGACGCGGATCCGCTGCCGCGCGAGGCGCATGATCTGCCGGTGGACGGAGCGCTCACTCCGGGCGGGATCATGCTGTTCGATTGAACACCACAACACGACGCGTCCGGACGGCGATTAGGATATGTACGGTTGCCATCGCACGCGACGGACGCCATCCGCGCCGTCATGCCAGACGCTGCTATTTCAGTTATTCAGGAGGATCACGTTGCCTACCTATCATTACCGTTGCAAGAACTGCGGATACGATTTCACCGAGCACCAGTCGTTCGATGACGCACCGATCACCGTGTGCCCTCAATGCCATGAGGAGCAGGTGCGCAAGGTCTTCTCCGCCGTGCCGATC
Organism: Bifidobacterium callitrichos DSM 23973; assembly: GCF_000741175.1. Taxonomy (GTDB): domain Bacteria; phylum Actinomycetota; class Actinomycetes; order Actinomycetales; family Bifidobacteriaceae; genus Bifidobacterium; species Bifidobacterium callitrichos. The sequence goes on along the minus strand of NZ_JGYS01000006.1, from coordinate 74,005 downwards.
GAGTTCAAGGGCAGCGGCTTCTACCGCACCGACTCGGGCAAGAAGTGATCAGCCTTATGTGAAGACTCCGAGGGGTTCCGTCCACATCGTCCGTTCGGCTTGACGGGGAGTCGGCGCCGCTCGGACGATGGCGGGTATGACGAAGAACACCCCGCCCTGGGCGCGGCTTATGCGCCCCACTCTGTACGGACGCCGCATTCGCGTGCGTCTGGTGCGGCTCGCCGCGGCGCTGTGCGTCGGGCTTGCCGTGTTCGTCACGCTGTCCGCGTTCAAGGCCGTCACCGCCACCGTCTCCGTGGTCGTGGCGTCCCGCTCGATCGAACGCGGCAGCGTCATCGGCCGCAAGGACGTGACCATACTCGAAGTGCCCGCGTCCCAGGCCTTCGCCGATGCGATGACGAGGACCGACGATGCGGTCGGTCTGGTCGCTCAGGTAGATATCGGCACCAATCAGCCGCTGTATGCCCCGCTTGTCCGCGACGCCCCGGTGATTCCCCGAGGCCGCAGCGCCCTTGAGGTGGAGGTCTCCAATGACGTGTCGATGCTGCTGCCGGGAGACGTGGTCTCATTGGTGTCCGCGGTCGGTTGTGCCGTCGGACAGTCGGACACCCTCGATCCGCATGGATCCGATGATCAGCCGGAACTGTGCACGCTGACGAATCAGGCGCTGGTAATGGGACGGGCCGTCACCGAGGATTCCGGCGTCACGACGATCGAGGTGGCGGTGGAACCGGATGCGGCGCTGCGCATCATGGAATCGGCCGAGGCCGGTGCCATCGTCGCGGTGGAGCAGTGAAGCAGCGAAAGACGAGCCTCACTGCCGCCTCACTGGTTGGTGTTGAACACCGCCCAGTGAGGCGGCAGCTCCCCGAGGATCCGCTTGTCGTCATCGGCGTCACGCTGGCCCTCGGTCATCATGTCCGAGGGCTCCAGCTTGACGCCGTCGGCGTCGAAGCGCTCGGTGCCCTCCCGCACGACGCGCCTGTGCTTGCGCGGTGTGCGACGTTGCGCGGAATACTCGGCCATCACTTGATCTCCCGGTAGATCTCGCCGAGCTTGGCGACGATGCGATCGACTTCCTTCTCCGGGTTGACGAACGCGCCGACGCTCCACACGGTGGTAACCGACCAGCCGAGGGTCATGAGGTCGGCCGCGAGCATGCGGTGACGCTCCCTCGTGGACTGGATGGACATGTATCCGGCGTCGTCGGTCAGCACGGCCAGCGCATACGGCTGGTCCTTCAGCCCCACGACCATCGGGATCTTGAGGCCCTTGTCGAAGCCGTAGTCGATGGCCACCTTGAGACCACGCGAGCGGATGCGATCGGCCAGATCGTTGAACAGCGTGTTGTTGCCGCTCTGGGTCTCGCTCGGGCGCACGTTGTCGTCGGTGAGCTGCTCGGCCCATTTGAGCATGGTCTTGAGCAGCTGCGGACCGGCCGAGTGGATGCGCTCGTCGAGCATCTCGTCCGAGGTGAACGCGCAGACGATGTCGACATTGCGATCGGCGAGGGCCAGCGCGTCGAGCAGCAGGTTCCTGCCGCCCGGCTCCTCAATGGCGCCGAACTGCTGGAGCAGCTTGCCATACGCGGTCTTCGCATAGCACATCGAGAAGATCACATCGGTGGCCTGCGCTCCGGCGACCTCACGGATGCCGACGATGCGTACGTGGCGCAGGAAGCTGCCCATCGACTTGTTCCTGCCGGCCAGGGCCTTCAGCTCGGAGCCGAGACGGACGCGGAATCCCTCGGTCATCGTCACGACGGTGAGCATGTAGCCCGCCGGCACGATCGTGAAGCTGGCGGCGCGTTCGGTGATGAGCCGTACCACCTCGTCGATCTCCGTCTGGCTGGATTCGACCAGACCGCTGGCGAAGACCGGGGTGCCGCTGGCCTCGACCTTGTGGTAGGCCACGCGTCCGACCGCGCCTTCGGTCGTCACGTCGTAGCGCACGGCGCCGTAGCCCTCGGTCTCGAGGAACGCGGTCAGACGCGGCGCGCGACGTACCGGATGCGAGCCGACCTCGACGGCGGGCAGCATGTCGATGAGCTGCTTCAGGCTCGGGCAGGTGACGGTGCCGCGATGCGCGATGACGACGACCTGCTTGACGCGCACCAGCACGCTCAGCAGCTGGATCGCGGGAATGTGCGCGCAGGCATCGACGATGGCGACGTCGGCGAGCAGATGCGGATGCGTGAGCGAGGCGAGCGTGTCCGGAGTCGCCATGAGGATCGGCTTGGCGGCCGCCAGAATCGCCGGATGGTCACGACGGATGTGGTCGAGCGTGACGTGTCCGCGGCCGGCGAGCTGCGTGTGCAGCAGATTCGCCTCCTGCGTGCGGGCGAACAGCATGTCGCACAGCCTGCGCATCGACTCCTGGGCGACCATCGGGCCGACGGAGCGCACATGCTCGACGTCGACCTGCTCGAACCGCTCGGTGGCGTTGGCCAGCACGGAGCCATCCTGGTTCGAGATGATCGGCGAGGAGCGCACGATGTCCTCGAACACGGTGGTCCACCAGGCCAGCTGCAGTTCGGCGCCGACGGCCTCGCCGGAGATATGACGGTTCGTGAAGTCGGCGACCAGATCGTTGAGCCCCGCGGACTGGAACTCGTTCTCGAGACGGCAGCGCTCCGGCAGCGTGTCCAGCGCCTTGCGATCGTCGAGCAGCGCCTTGAGTCTCGTCTCGACGTCGTTGAAGTTGCGGGTCTCGAGTTCGCCGCCGGCCGGCGTGGTGCTCAGCACGGCGTCGAGCGCGACCATGTCCTGCGCCATGGTCTCCTGTGCGGCGATCATCTGGTCGAGCTTGGGCGGCAGCACCGGCCATCCGCCGTGCGGCACCAGGGAATGCCACTGCTCGGCCTGCTTCTTGACGACGACGAGGGCGGCGTGCATGTCCTCGACCTGAGCTCCGACGCGCAGCAGTGACTTGGCCTCGCGCGCATGGCGGCGGCGCTCCCAGAAGCCCATCGTGGTGCCTTCGGCCTTGCGATCGGCCTTCGACTTGGTGGCCTCGATCATCGAATCGACGTCACGCTCGAAGATCTCCGGCTGGAACACGTCGAGCACACGACGCAGGTTTTTGAGGACAATGATCTGCAGACCCCAGTCGCGGGCGGTCTCGGGCACCGGGAATCCGCAGGTCTGCACCGTGGAGGCGACATGCTCGCGCACGGCCGGCAGCACCTTCTGCAGCAGATCCATGACGCGCTGGTAGGTGGCGACGGCATCCTTCTCGCTGGTGAGGGACGCCTTGTACCAAGCGGTGTCGTCCGGTCCGATCGTGTACTCGCCGACTTCGCCGGCGCGCTGCAGCTTGGCGGTCCACTCATCCAGATGGCCGCTGATGCCGCGCGCGGCCGCCTCGGTCAGGCGCACGCGCGTGGCCGGATGAGTCGGTGCGATGGAGATCGCGGCGAGGTTCTGAATGGTCTGGTAGGCGGAGACGCCCCACTTGTCGCTCACACCGTGCAGGTCGCCCAGATAGCGGGTCAGGCGGGATCGCACGCCGACCAGCTCGTCTGCCAGCTGGTCGAAATGCTGGGTGGCGACGCCCTCCTGGAATCCGACGGCGGTGATGAGCTGACGGTCGATGCTTGCGTTCGCGTTCTCGTCGGCGATGTCGAGCAGCATGCCCTGCATCTCGTTCGATCGGATCACCTGCGTGAAGCGGCGCTTCTGCTCGGCGACGCCCGGCACGTACAGCACGGAGCGTCCGTTCATCACGCAACGGGAGGCGATGGCGGCCGCCTGCTCCGCGGTGTCGCGCCCGAGCGCGCCATCCACGCTGATCGAATGGCCGGATGCGGCCAATTGCGCGGCATAGCGCACGGTGTTGTCGACGTCGCCGATCTCGTATTCGGTGTGCGGATCGGCATCGAACGGACTGTATTCGGGGATGGCGGCATTGCGCAGCGTCTTGGCGGCGTCCTCATCGCCGGCGATCGCGTCGAGGAGCGTATTGCCGCTGGGCCCGTCGCCGAGATCGTCGATGATGTGCTGGGTCTCGGTGAGGATCTGCGCGGCGGGCTCCATGAAGCAGCCGAGGATGATGTGGCGTTCGATCGAGAAGTCGGCGATACGCGACTTGATCTGGCTCGTGATCGCGGCGAACACGGCCGACGTCTCCGGCGTGCCGGACGCGTAGTGGGAGCCGTCGAACAGATAGTCCTCATCGAGATCGACGCCGATCGAATGCATGACGGAGACGAACGACGCGTTGAGCGCGACGTTGCCGGTGAAGGTGATCGACGAATGGCCGAGCGTATTGCTGGCCTCGGCGGAGACCGGGTAGAGCAGCACTGGCAGGGCGTTGCCCTTCCACGTGGCCACACCGACGACGAGCGAGAGTTCGGCGACGCCGCTGACGCGCTTCTTCGCGGCGCGATCGTCGAGCACGCGACCGAGACGACGCTCGGCGGCGCGCAGCATGCCGTTGTCGCGGAACAGCGATTCGAGCGTGACATGTCCGGACGCGAACAGCTGCGCGATGCCAGAGGGATGCGCATGGGTCAGGTCGAGCTGCGCCGCGAGCTGGTTGATGTTCTCCAGCGGGGAGGGCACCAGGGAGGCACGGTATTTGTCGTGCCACTCCTGCAGACGGTCAAGCGTCAGCTGTGTGCTCATCGTGCGCTCACTTTCCTACCGCTTCACGGTAATCCTGGTAGCCCGCGTTGTGCGCGAGCGCCTCGTCGATGTCGGCGTTGCCTTGCGCCGCAAGCCATGCGTACAGGTCGTCGTAGAGGGCGGGGTTCATCGCAAGGAACGGCAGCAGTTCACGGTGACGGGCCATCTCGAACTGCTTGGTCATGTCGGTGGTGTGCCGGGCGTCCTCGGAGGTGTATCCGCCTGCCTCGATGATGCGCGGCTGCGGACGGTCGAAGTCGCCGTTGGAGACCTTCTCGAACACGGAGCCCGGCTCCGGCTCGAAGGTGGAGGCGTTGTCGGCGACGACGTTCTGGTTCACCACCTGATTGACCAGCGGCATCGTGTTGTCCTGTGTGGTGAAGGTCTCCGAAGTCTCAGCGGGCTGTTCCACGGCATGTTCCACAGTCTGTTCCACGCCGCGGGCATCGGCGAAGAGATCGCGGGGCGCGGATCCGCCGTGTGCGTCGCCCAACCGCAGCGGCATCGAATCGGAGGCATGGTCGTCGTCCTGATCGGACAGGGAAGGCGTCTCGGGCGTGGAGGCGGACGCGACGCCGCTCTCGGCCGTGGGCGCGGCGGCATCGACGTCACCGGCGTCACTGGCGTCGCCGTCACCGGATGCGGGTGCGATCACCGGACCGGACGCGATCGTCGGAAAATCGATATCGATATGGAAATCGGACGCAGGCTCGTCATCGGAGGCTGACGAGGAGGACGCATCGGACGGAGCATGCTGAACAGGCTCGTCATGCTCCGGACCGACACCGGCCAACGACTTGAGCGGCGTCAGCGGCGCGGCCGGACGCGCGGACTGCGCATCGAACACCGCGGTCGGCTCGCCGGCACGCAGATCAAGAATGTCCGCAACGGACATATCGGCCGCATCAGGCTCCTGATGCGTGGCCGTCGGCGACGAATAGTCGAACAGATTCGGCACATGCGGCGTGAACGGCTTGACCGCAGGTTCGGGCTTGTCGACGCGCACGAAATCGACCGGCACATCACCGAACTGCAGACGGATCGGAGACGTCGGCAGCGGGAAGTCGCGCCCCGCAGGAAGACGCATCAGCTCGCCATCGGGGTTGACGACATAGGAGCCGTTCGTGGAATTGAGATCACGCAGCAGCGCGTCACCCTCGGCGGTGACGGTGAGCAGCGCGTGCCGCTTCGACATGGACTTGGCCGAATCCTCCACCTCAAGGCGCGCGACGCCGGTATCCGGCAACGGACGCAACGGCTTACGGCCGATCTCCAGGCTCTCTCCCGGGCGGACGCCGACCTGGGTGCCGCCACTGACCTTCACCCGCCACTGGCTCGTCGTATGGTCACTCACGGTGTCGGCCTTCCTTTCCTCTTGCATCTTCACGGCACATGCGTTGGCGCACACGCCTAAATCACGTCCACGGGCACGCTCGTGCAGGCACGTACGGGTATGCGTTAGGCATGAACTGCATCCACACACTATTTCTTATTGTGTCATGCCGCACCGGCATTTGCCGCATTTGATGCAGTATCCACCCATGAATCAACTAAAAACCCCGCATCGGCACGAAGCGGATGCGGGGTTTCCTGCGCTAGGTAGAGCGATGATGTGCGGCTTCAAGCCGCGACAATCACTTGAGCTCGACGGTGGCGCCAGCCTCTTCCAGCTGGGACTTCGCCTTCTCGGCGTCTTCCTTCTTGGCCTTCTCGAGGATGGTGGTCGGAGCACCGTCAACCATGCCCTTGGCGTCAGCCAGGCCGGCACCGGTGATGGCCTTGACGGCCTTGATGACCTGGATCTTCTTGTCGCCGACGGCGGAGAGGACGACGTCGAACTCGGTCTTCTCCTCTTCCTCGGCAGCAGCGCCGGCGGCCGGGGCGGCGATGACGGCGGCGGCCGGGGCGGCAGCCTCAACGTCGAACTTCTCCTCGAAGGCCTTCACGAACTCGGAGAGCTCGACGAGGGTCATCTCACCGAAGGCTTCCAGCAGCTCATCCTGGGTGAACTTAGCCATAATGGCTTCCTTTCAATCATGGCGACGGGTTGGGGTTGAAGAGGTTGCCCGTCACCTAAAAAATTTTTCTCTTTATGGTTCCGACTGTGCGATCGGGCGCCGGCCACGCGGACCGGCAGGATGATCAGGCAGCCTTCTCCTGCTTCTCGCGCAGCGCATCGATCGTACGCACGGCCTTGGTCGGCAGGGCGTTGAACAGGTACGCGGCCTTGGACATCGTAGCCTTGATGTCGCCGGCGAACTCGGCGAGCAGCTGCGGGCGGGACTTGAGATCCGCCAGCTTGGTAGCGCCCTCGGCATCGTACACGGTGCCGTCGGCGTAACCACCCTTGATGACAAGGGCCTTGTTGGTCTTGGCGAAGTCACGGATGGTCTTCGCAGCCTCGATGAAGTCGCCCTTCACGAAGGTGATGGCGGTCGGGCCGGAAAGGATCTCGTCGAGACCCTCGATGCCCGCTTCCTTGGCGGCGATGCGTGCCAGCGTGTTCTTTGCCACGGTGTAGGAAGTATCGCGGCCTAGCTTTTCGCGCAGATCACTGACCTGCGGAACGGTAAGCCCGCGGTACTCGGTGAGGTAGATCGCGTCAGCAGCACGGAACTGAGCCGTAAGCTGGGCAACCACCGCTTCCTTTTCGGGCCTCTTCATGGCGTTCCTTCCTAGATCGGCCGTTGATCTGTTCCGGTCCGGCACGCCATTCGGGCATGAAAAAAAGCCCTGCACGCAGGCAGAGCAACATAAGGCCGTTTCCGGCTGCCCGTAACGGGCTTACATCTCTCAACCTGCGCTGGCTTGGCGAACCAAACTTCGGGAGCGCGTGCACGCTCCAACCAACGGTCTGTGGTTTACGAAGGGATAAATTACGACTTGGCTGCGACAACGACAAGCTTCGGCGTGTCGCGTCTATAAAGTGGCGGCGTATTGGGAGACGGAGGCGGAGACCTCCTTCAAGTAGTCGAGGGAGCGACGCCAGTGGCCGGGGACCTCGATCGAATGGTTGGCGTCGGGGTATTCGTGGACGTGCGGGGTCAGGGCGTTGGCGCGGGCGCGGTCGTAGAAGGGGTCGGCAGTGCCGGCGCATACCAGCGGAGCGGGGCCCGGGTAACGCGAATCGGCATTGGACTCGCCGGAAACCAAAGCCTTGGCGACCTCCACGGACGGCGCGTCCGACTCGGCCACGATGTCGTCGCCGACGCGCGGGACCGGGATCACCCGGGCGGACGGGTCGAAGTCGGCGTGATGCAGGACCGGAGTCAGCAGCACAAACGGCAGACCATAGCGCGTGGCGACATGCGGGTAGGTCATCGTCGTCAGGGACTTGCCGATCAGCAGGAGCCTGACATCGGGCGACTCCGCACGCACCGAGGCCACCCACTCGTCGATCGCCTGATTGATGACGGGGATCACGGTGGACAGATCGTCGGACGCATGCGCCACGTTCATACGGTCGATGCGCCACCCGCCCTCGACAAGCGCCTGCGCCGACCAGTACAGCAGCGGGCGATCGCAGTTGTAGCCGGTGCCGGGCATGAGCAGCACGCGACCGTGCTCCTGCCCCGGCTTGACCGTGTTCTTCTTCCACGCGCGAATCGACACCTCGACCGGCTGCTTGGCCATATGCCACTCCCCTCGTCGTGCTTCCGGCATATCCGAGACCCAAGTCTAGTTGTCATGTTGACCATGCTGGCCATCTCTCGACCCGCGGATTTCGCGCAATGGGGCCGCGCTATAATCACCTTCGGTTCCGGCCGAAGACGGTTTGTCAATATGCTTCTCGCATATCGACACGCCGCAAGCAGGGCCGGGGCGAGTCGCAATTCTCGCCGGGATCCCCACCCATCGCGACAGCGCGAACGTGACCGTGGCGGACGGAGATCCCGCACAACCCAAGGAAAAGAAAGAAAACATGGAGAAGTTCTTCCATTTGAAGGAGAGCGGAACGACGGTCTCGACCGAGGTGCTGGCCGGTCTGACCACGTTCTTCGCGATGGCGTACATCATCGTCGTCAACCCGCAGATCCTGTCGTCCACCGGCATGCCGTGGGGCGGCGTCTTCCTCGCCACGATCATCGCGGCGATCATCGGCACGCTCATCATGGGCCTGTTCGCCAATGTGCCGTACGCCCAGGCCGCCGGCATGGGCCTCAACGCGTTCTTCACCTACACGGTCTGCTTCGGTCTCGGCTTCCCGTGGCAGCAGACGATGTGCATGGTGTTCCTGTGCGGTCTGATCAACATCGTGATCACCGTCACCAAGATCCGCAAGATGATCATCATGGCCATCCCCGAATCGCTGCAGCAGGCGATCGGCGGCGGCATCGGCCTGTTCGTCGCCTACGTCGGCATGCTCAACGTCGGTCTGATCAAGTTCACGCCGGGCGACCCGAAGGCCGCTGCCAAGGGCGGTGCCGTCGCCGCCACCCCGGGGCTTGCGAACTTCAACGACAAAGTCCTGTGGGTCTTCCTCATCGGCCTCGTGCTCGCGATCGTCTTCACCGTGCTCAAGGTCAAGGGCGGCATGCTGCTGGCCATCGTCATCACCACGATCATCGGCATCCCGTTCGGCGTGACCAACTTCGGCTCCTCCCAGTCGCTGTCGCAGACCTTCTCCGAGCTGCCGGTCACGTTCGGCGCGATCTTCAGCGCCGAAGGCTTCCCGGCGCTGTTCTCCGATCCGGCCAAGCTGCCGCTCGTGATCGTCACGATCTTCGCGTTCTCGATGTCCGACACGTTCGACACGCTCGGCACGTTCCTCGGCACCGGACGCCGCACCGGCATCTTCTCCCTCGAGGATGAGAAAGCTCTGGAGAACGGCTCCGGCTTCTCCTCCAAGATGGACAAGGCCCTGTTCGCCGACTCGATCGCCACCTCCATCGGCGCGATCTTCGGCACCTCGAACACGACCACGTACGTCGAGTCCTCCGCGGGCATCGCAGCGGGCGGCCGTACCGGTCTGACCTCCGTGGTCGTCTCCATCTGCTTCGCACTGTCCATCTTCTTCGCTCCGGTCATCTCCGCCGTGCCGTCAGCCGCGACCGCCGGCGTGCTGGTGATCGTCGGCTGCATGATGGCCGCCTCCCTCAAGGAGATCGACTGGGCCGACATCTCCGAGGCGATTCCGGCGTTCTTCGCCACCGCCTTCATGGCGTACTCCTACTCCATCTCCTACGGCATCGCCGGCGGCTTCATCATGTACTGCATCGTGAAGACCTGCAAGGGCAAGGCCAAGGAGGTCCACCCGCTCATCTGGGTCGTCGCCGCGCTGTTCGTCATCGACTTCGTGTGCATGGCGGTGCTCTGATAGTCGGTTAGTCCGATCGACACAGTTTCACAAGCCCCCTGTATGGCCATGAGCCACACGGGGGGCTTTTCAGTACGCGACGGACCCTCCAGAATCGAATGTTTACGCCAAGTCCAGAGCCATATTCTCGACGGATCCTACAGGATCGGACGCTGAAGTGGCCTGTCAAACGTGCAAAACGTTCGATCCTACAGGATCGGAGACAATCCCGGACGGACATGGTTGCCAACCAGTTGAAGCCCACCGGCAACGTACTCTGAGACGACACAGGTGTACGGTGATAGTGGCTATTGCAACCCAATCACCCTATTTCGTACGCTTACAGTCACTATTCGTACGAAAACGGGTGACTACCGGCCTACGACCACAAAGGCCGTACGAATGGAGGAAGTCAGCATACGTTGCTTGTGGGAGTGAAGTAATTAGCCTCGGAGAACGCACATTACCTTCTGGCGACATGGATCACTCGCACAGGGAAGACCGGGGAGCCCCCAACAAACGGGAAAGCCCCCGCACCGGTGAGGACCGGTACGAGGGCTTTCCCGTTGAGGGGACGGCTTAGTCGCGTCGCGCGATCAGCCGAAGCGGCCGGAGATGTAACGCTCGGCCTCTTCGTTCTGCGGGTTGTTGAACATCGTGGTGGTGTCCGCGAAGTACTCGAGGTGGCCCGGCTGGCCGACGGCCTTCAGGTTGAAGAAGGCGGTGTAGTCGGCGATACGAGCAGCCTGCTGCATGTTGTGGGTCACGATCACGATCGTGTAGTCGTTCTTGATCTCGTTGATCAGGTCCTCGACGGCGAGCGTGGAGATCGGGTCCAGAGCGGAGCAGGGCTCGTCCATAAGAATCACCTTCGGGTGGACGGCGACGGCGCGAGCGATGCACAGACGCTGCTGCTGACCACCGGACAGGCCGATGCCCGGGTTGTCAAGACGATCCTTGACCTCGTTCCACAGGTTGGCGCCGCGCAGGGCCCACTCGACGAGATCGTCGGCGTCGGACTTGGAGATGTGGCGGTTGTTCAGACGAACACCGGCGAGCACGTTCTCACGAATGGACATCGTCGGGAACGGGTTCGGGCGCTGGAAGACCATGCCGACGTCACGACGGATGGCGACCGGGTCCATGTCCTTGTCGTAGATGTTCTTGCCCTCGAGCAGCACCTCGCCCTCGACGTGAGCGCCGTTGATGAGCTCGTGCATGCGGTCGAGCGTGCGGAGCACGGTGGACTTGCCGCAGCCGGACGGGCCGATGAAGGCGGTGACCTTGTTGGCCTCGATGTTGATGTTCACATCCTCGACGGCGAGGAAGTCGCCGTAGTAGATGTTCTCGTGGTTGACGTCAATACGTTGTCCCATGATATTTCCCTTAATTCCTTGAAATTCGAAGCGATTCGAACGGGTTAACCGATCAGCGCTCGGTCTTGACGGCGAACACCTTGGCGACCAGACGGCCGATCAGGTTGAGCAGCAGGACGATCACGATCAGGACGAGGGCGGCAGCCCAAGAGCGTTCCATCGGGATGTCGGCCACGCAGGCGGAGGTGGCGGCAGCCGGGCAGTTGGCGTGCAGCTTGCTGTACTCCTGGTAGACATACACAGGCAAGGTGGTCATCTGGCCCGAGAACAGGTTGACGTTCGTCGAGGAGATGTAGCCTGCGGTCATGAGCAGAGGCGCGGTCTCGCCGATGACTCGTGCGATGGCGAGGATGCAGCCGGAGACGATGCCCGGCAGTGCGGTGCGCAGCACGATCTTGGTGATCGTGCGCTGCTTGGTGACGCCAAGCGCCAGAGAGGCCTCACGAAGATCGTTCGGAACGATCTTGAGCATTTCCTCGCAGGACTTGACGACGGTCGGCAGCATCAGCAGGGACAATGCCACGGAGCCTTCGAAGCCGTTGATCGTACCAGGTCCGAACACGATGGTGAACATCGAGAATGCGAACAGACCGGCGACGATGGACGGGATACCACTCATGACGTCGACGAGCATGGAGACCGTCATCGCCAGCTTGCTGCCCTTCGCGTATTCAACGAGGTAGACGGCGCACATGATGCCGATCGGGATGGAGATGACCATTGCACCACCGGTGATCTCCAGCGTACCGATGATGGCGTGAAGAACACCACCGTAGCCGCCGGACGGGGTCGGGTTGCCGCCGACCACACCGGTCATGTTGAAGGACAGGAAGTTGAGGTTCAGACGCTTGAGACCGTTGACGATCGTCGTCCACAGGACGGAGACCAGCGGGATGCAGGCGATGACGAAGGCGAGGACGATGAGCCCCGTCATGAAGTAGTCCTTGTACTTGCGGTAGTTGGAGTACGAGGTCTTCGGAGCGAACTTGTCGAAGTCGATGACGGGAGCGCCGTCGAGGTTCTTCTGCTTGGTTTCTTCAGCCATCATGCGCTCGCTTTCTCGGTGATCTTACGCGCGGCGTAGTTGACCACGAAGGTGATGAGGAACAGGATCAAACCGGTTCCGATCAGGACGGAGACGCCCAGATCGTTGGCTTCCGGGTACTGCGCGGCGATGTTGGCGGCGATGGTCTGGTTCTGGGAAGCCTGCAGCAGCTTGATGGAGTAGGTGAGGCCAGGGGACAGGATCATCAAGACGGCCATCGTCTCACCGAGTGCACGACCGAGTGCCAGCATGGAGGCGGACACGATACCGGACTTGCCGAACGGGATGACGGCGAGCTTGATCATCTCCCACTTGGTGGCACCCAGACCATAGGCGGCCTCCTGCTGGAGAGTCGGGGTCTGCAGGAAGATGTCACGCGACATGGAGGTGATGATCGGCAGGATCATGACGGCCAGCACGACCGCGACGGTGCCGATGGTACGCTGCGGATTCGCCGCAGGGCCCTGGAACAGCGGGATCCATCCGAGGTAGGTGGCCACCCAGTTCCAGAACGGGTAGATGGCCGGGACCAGGATCAGACCGCCCCACAGACCGTAGATAACGGAAGGAATTGCAGCGAGCAGGTCGACCACGTAGCTCAGGCCGGTGGCGACCTTCTTGGACGCGTAGTGAGAGATGAACAGTGCGATGCCGATTGCAACGAAGAAGGCGATGATCAGTGCCAGCACGGAGACGAGCACGGTACCGAACAGCAGCGGGAGCACATAGCCCCAGAAGTTGCTGGTGGCACCGCCGGTGAAGTTGGCGACGGTCTCGGAATTCGCCTTCTGGTCGCCGCCGATAAGCGGCCACGCACGGAAGAACAGGAAGAGGAACACGGCGGCGAGCACGACGAGGATCAGGATGCCACAGGCGTAGGCCACACCCTTGAAGACCTTGTCGGCAGTCTTGCCGGTAACCGGTTCAACAACCGGTTTGTCTTGCGAAGTCACGAAATCTCCTTACGGAAATGGAATTGCGTGTGGAGGAAATGGGATTGAAAAGACGTGTGCAATGAGTTGGGAACCTTCGACCGACCGCAAGCCGCAACCGTTATGAACGACTGCGGCTTGCTTGGTGGTTGCTATTTGATTATGTGGTCTGTCGAAGATTCGTACGTTCCGGCCTTGCGGCCGGAAGTCTCATCACTTGGTCTTGATGGCCTCGATGGACTTCGAGATCTGGGAGGTCAGGCTGGCCGGCAGCGGAGCGGAGCCAGCGGCATCCTGAGCGGTCTTCTGGCCCTCATCGGAGGTGATGTAGGTCAGCCAGGCCTTGACGAACTCGCCCTGCTTGGCGTCCTTGTAGGCCGGGCAGGCGATCGCGTAGGAGACGAGGACGATCGGGTAGGCGCCCTCGGCGGTTGTCTCGTGGTTGATCTTGATCACAACACGGTTGTCACCCTTGGCGGTGTCGTCCTGCTTGGAGTCCTCGATGACCTTGGAACCACCCTCAGCGGAGATCTCGTTGTAGGAGTCGCCGACCTTGACGGCGACGGTGCCGAGCTTGCCGACCTGAGAGAAGTCGGCGTAGCCGATGGTGCCATCAGCCTGCTGGACGGTGGAGACGACACCCGAAGTGCCCTTGGCGCCCTGGCCGACGTTGTTCGGCCAGTTCTCGGACAGGTCGTAGGTCCAGGCGTCCGGAGCGGCATCCTTGAAGTAGGAGACGAAGTTCTGGGTGGTGCCGGACTTATCGGAGCGGTGCACGACGGTGATCGCGGTGTCAGGGAGCTTGAGGTCCTTGTTCTGATCGGCGATGGCCGGGTCGTTCCACTTGGTGATCTTGCCGTCGAAGACCTTGGCGATGGTGGCAGCGTCCATGTTGACGTGCTTGCCGGCGTCGGAGATGCCCTTGAGGTTGAAGATGACGGCGATCGGGGAGATGTAGACCGGGACGTCGAAGGCGGCACCGGAGGCGCACACGGTCTCGGACTTGGTGACCTCGTCGTCGGACAGGGCCTTGTCGGAGCCGGCCCACGCGGTGGCGCCGGTCAGGAAGGTGGAGACACCAGCGCCGGAACCGGTCGGGTTGTAGGCGATCTTGGCGTCCGGGTTGGTGCCCTGGAAGCCGGCGATCCAAGCCTCAACGGCGGCCTGCTGGGAGGAGGCGCCAGCACCCTGGAAGTCGCCGGAGATCGGCTCGGTCTTGGAGGAGCTGTCGGAAGAGCTGGAGCTGCTGGTGCTGGCGGTCGTGTTGTCGCCGCAGGCGGCAAGACCAGCGAGCATAGCAATGCCGGAAATCGCGGCAATAGTACGCACGAAGATGTTCTTACGCATTTCTTTCCCTCATTCAACTAACTTGACGGCCATGAGAGGGCCGCCCGTCAATTCTTGACATCTACAAGCCTATTGGCGTTGGGAAGTCGTGAGGGCCGAAACCGGTGAACGGATGATGAACAATCCGAGATATGTGCCTACGTCGTTTTCAGGGGCACCGGCGTAGTTTGCGCCCTTAGCGCCGTCTTAGCGCCAAGGGCGCGGTCAGAAGCATCTTTAAGAAGAAGCGCCTCAGGCGACCGGCTGATCGATCTTGTAGCCGAGGCCACGCACGGTGGTCAGGTACTTCGGATGGCTCGGGTCCTCCTCGATCTTGGCGCGCACTCGCTTGACATGCACGTCGAGGGTCTTGGTGTCGCCGACGTAATCGGAGCCCCAGATGCGATCGATGAGCTGGTGACGGGTCATCACTCGCCCCTTGTTCTGCAGCAGGTATTCGAGCAGCTCGAACTCCTTCAGGGGGAAGAACACGTTCTCGCCACGCACGGTGACCTGATGCTGTCCGACCTGCATCGAGATGTCGCCGCAGGTCAGCGGCACGTCGTCGCCGGCGGCGGAGCCGTCCGCGGCACCGCCCGCCTGCTGGTTGCGACGCATGACCGCACGGATGCGGGCGAGTAGCTCGCGGAAGGAGTACGGCTTCGTGACGTAATCGTCGGCACCGATCTCAAGGCCGACGACCTTATCGATCTCGGCGCTCTTGGCGGTGAGCATGATGATCGGAACCCGGCTCTGCTCGCGGATGCGACGGCACAGTGCGGTGCCGTCGATGCCGGGAAGCATGAGATCGAGCAGCACGAAGTCGATGCCGCCCTTGGTGAACAGCTCGAGACCCTCCTCACCGGTGGCCGCGGCGGACACGTCATACCCCTCGCGTGTGAGCTGATAGACCAGCGGTTCCCTGTAGGATTCCTCGTCTTCCACGATGAGAATGCGCGTCATGATCACCTTTCATTGCCAGTGGTACCACTGGAAATCCTGTGAGCTTACCTAAGCCATCCTAGCCGTTCGCCGCATGTTCATCCGCTCTTCGTCTTGCGCTACGTAACTTCTGGGGGCGTATTGGCAGGCCACGAACCTTCAGTACAGGAATTTCAACCGGCTGTGCCTTACTTCAACTTCGTCGTCCAGAAATGGCGACTACGTTCCTTTTGATGCCTATTCGGCCGATTGCGCAGTCTGCGAGGAGGCATCCGCGGTTCCGGAAGCTACGGCCGTCTCATCCGCGTCCTGCACATCGTCCGTAGAGGTCTCGGCGTCCGTGCCCGCGTCCTCCTCCTCGGCCATAGGCAGTTCGATCGTGAACGTGGATCCCTCGCCCTCACGCGACCAGACGGACACCGTGCCGCCGCAATCGGCCACGCAGTGCTTGACGATCGCCAATCCGAGCCCCGTGCCTCCGGTCTGACGGGAACGGGCCGGATCGACCCGGTAGAAGCGTTCGAAGACACGGTCGACCGATTCGGCCGGAATGCCGATGCCCTGATCGATGACGCGGATCTTGACCTTGCCGTCGTGCGCCGAGATGGCGATGCGCACCGTGGTGTGTTCGGGCGAATAGTGGATCGCGTTCTCGATGAGATTCTTCACCGAAGTGGTGATCGACTCCTCATCGCACGAGATCGTCGCATCCGGCTCGCCCTTGGCATGTTCGCGCGGAACCGGCTCCCCTCCGAACGACAGATCGAGCTCGATATGGCTGGCATCGGCCTGCACCTGGTTCTCCGCGATCGCATGACGCACGACGGAAAGCACCGACAGGCGTTTCACATCGAGCACGCCGCCGGCGTCCTGCGCCTTCTGCAGATCGATCAGACGGTGGACGAGTTCGGTCAGTCGCGTCGACTCCTTGGCGATGCGCCCGGAGAAGTAGCGAACGGCGTCCGGATCGTCGGCGGCATCGCCGATCGTCTCGGCGAGCAGGGAGATCGCGCCCGCCGGGGTCTTGAGCTCGTGCGAGACGTTGGTCATGAAGTCGCGACGCATCGCCTCGAATCGGCGCTGCTCGCTCATGTCGCTGACAAAGATCGCATACCGGTCGTCGCCGATCGCCGCGACGCGAAGCTTGAGATACCGGGTATTCGAAGGGATCCGCTCCCCCGCCTGCACGCCGTGCCCGGAATTGCCCGGAACGACCGGCGCGCCGGCAAGCACCGGGTCGATCGGCAGCTCGATCTCACGCTCGCGCGGCTGACCGTCGGACGCGACCCGGGAGAGGATACCGGCGGCATCCTCGTCGCTGATTCGTCCCGATTCGGTCAGTCCGAGGTCGACGCATCGCTTGCCCATATAGACGACGTCGCCCTCGCCGTTGACGAGGATCACCGCTTCGGGCATTGCATGGACGAACGACTCCTCGGCGACGCGAACGGACGGCACGACGCCGAACAGCACGTCGTTCTCGGACAGCTCGCTCTGGGCGCGAGAACGGGTCTCAAGCCCCAGACGCTCTCCACGTTCAAGACCGGTGGAATAGGCGATCGCCGCGGCGATGCCGCCGACGATGACCGCAACGATCAGAATCTGCCACCACACCATGCTCCACCCCACTCGTAGGACGCCCGCAACCCGCTATGTATCTGTTGTGTCCGGGTATCCACGATAGCGGCCGCAGCGTTATCCGATACGGTAAACTACGTAAGTTCAGCAGAAGTTCATGCACTCGTCGCAGGCGGTATACGCAATCGAGGGCATGACGGCGTGGCCGTACGACCGACTACAGGCGCCTGAGGATGTCGACCGCCAGCGCGGCCGCCGTATCGGCGTACTCGCTGATATCGAACTCCTTGAAGACCTCGTAATCGGTATCCGCATTGTCCGACAGGGCACGGATGACCAGCGCCGGCACCTCGTTGCGCGCCGCGACCTGCGCAACGGCCGCACCCTCCATCTCGACCGCATCGGCGCCCGTGTCGTGCACGACCTTGCGCACCTGCGCATCGGTATCGACGAAATAGTTGCCGGAGGCGATGATGCCGGTGATATGCGTGATGCCGGCGGCGGTCAGCGCCTCGTCGGCCAGAGCGAGCAGATGATCGTCGGAATGGAACTCATCGACCGGAGCGTCGGGCGTACCGGGCTTCCACTGGCCGACCAGACGCATGTCGGTGTCAAGGAAGCGCAGCGTGCCGCCGAGCACGACGTCGTTGATATGCAGGTGCGTGTTGAGATTGCCCGCGATGCCGGAGAAGATCACGGCCTGCGGATGATAGACGCTGATCAGATGCTGCGTGGTCGCGGCGGCGGCGACCAGACCCATGCCGCCGACGGTGGCGACGACGGTCAGGCGCTCGCCCGCGTTCGTCGTGATGGTGCCGCGCGCCACATCAAGGCTGGCGGCCCTGTCATGCTCGACATCGTCGAGGGCGCGCGCGATCAGCGCGACCTCCTCGTCCAGCGCTCCGATGATGGCGATCGTCCTGCCCATGTCGTTTCTCCTGTCGCTCGTTTCGCTTGTCGACCTGTCGCTTCCGAGCGTACTCAGAATTGGGCGTACTGTCACGTTCCGACGGTGACCGTGAGGGGGCGATATGCCCTGCTCGTGACACGCTCAAGGCCGCTCGGCCAAGCCTACGGTCACGAACAGGGCATATCGCCCCCTCACTCGGAACGTTGGGAAGTTACGTCGCATCGCCACGCGACATTGCCACAAAGAGCGGAGGACCGGAATATTTCGTTCTCGACCGTAGGCTTGGCCGAGCGGCCTTGAGCGTGTCGAGAATGAAATATTCCGGTCCTCCGCGGACACCGGCACTACTTACATGTACCGGTTACAACTACCGGAAATCACTCCTCGTAGTCCTTGTCCTTGCTTTCCTTGATGAGGAAGAGGGCGATGAGAGCGAGGGCGGCCATGATGGCCATGTACCAGCCGACGGACACCACGGAACCGGTGGACTGCACCAGGGCGGTGGCGATGGTCGGGGCGAAGGCACCACCGAGGATGGCGGCGAGGTTGTAGCTCAGGCCGGCGCCGGAGTAGCGCACGTTGGTCGGGAACAGCTCGGGCAGGTAGGCGCCGCACGGTCCGAACAGACCGCCCATGAGGGCGAAGCCGACGCACAGGAAGATCATCACGGTGACGACGTTGTGCTGGAGCAGGTGCATTGCGAACAGCGAGAAGACCAGTGTCAGAGCGGTCGTGGTGATGAGGACCTTCTTGCGGCCGATCCTATCGGAGTAGACGCAGGAGATGAGGATGAAGATCGCAAAGAACACCACCGAGGTCATCTGCATGGCGAGATACTCGTTCTGCGTGAACGCAGGCTTCATGACCTTGACGCCGTAGCTCAGCGACCAGGTGCCGAGCACGTAGAACAGGGTGTAGGTGATGCCCATGGCGAAGGTGCCGAGGAGCACTTCCTTCCAGTACGGCACGAGAGCACGCAGCGGGTGCTTGACGACGCGATCGTTCTCGACGGCCTTGCGGAAGATCGGGGTCTCGGTCATGCGCAGACGCACGTACAGGCCGATGGCGACGAGGACCGCGGAGCACAGGAACGGGATACGCCAGCCCCAGGCCTGCATCTTGTCGGGGCCAAGGGTGGAGTCAAGCAGCAGGTTCAGGCCGTAGGCGCAGAAGAAGCCGATCGGGGCGCCGAGGTTCGGGAAGGAACCATACAGGGCGCGCTTGTTGGCCGGAGCGTTCTCGGTGGCGACGAGCGCGGCGCCGGACCATTCGCCGGCGAGACCGACGCCCTGGCAGGCGCGGCAGATGCACAGGATGATGATGGCGAGGATGCCGAGCTGGTCATAGCTCGGCAGGCAGCCGACGAGGAACGTGGAGATGCCCATGGTCATCAGGGCGACGACCAGCGTGGTCTTACGACCGATCTTGTCGCCGAAGTGACCGAAGAGCATCGAACCGAACGGGCGGGCGAGGAACGACACGGCGAACGTCAGGAACGCGAGCATCGTACCGATGGCCGGGTTGGCCTTGGTGGCCGCCGGGAAGAAGATCGCGCCGAAGTAGCTGGCGGATGCGATGGAATAGCAGTAGTTGTCGTAGAACTCGATGGCGGTGCCCACCATCGACGCCGCGATGATCTCGGGAACCGAATCCTTCTTCTCGGGTGTGGCCGCTGCGACTGCAGTTGCGGACATGATTGAAATACCCCTTATGTGATAACAGCTTCTCTCACGCGGGGAGCGCACCCGGGGTAACGGGGCGTCCCACGTCAATGGCGGGATGCGGTCCGACCGACTGGAGCTTGTGGCTTGCAGCGGCGTCCGCACACCGCTGTGCTGAGGTATAGGTCTACTCGCACTCCGAGGCCCATGGTGATATCGCTCACATAGTGGAACGCAATCTCATCTTTTCATGCTCGCTATGGAATCGTCCAGCTCGCGAACGCAGGAGAAAACGCGCGATTCAGCGCCAACGGCGCGTGGCGACGGCTTCGGCGAGCGTGCGCAGCAGCTGCTCGGTGACGGGCCAGCTCAGGCACTTGTCGGTGATCGACTTGCCGTAGACGAGCTGGCTTAGGGGCGCCGCGGGCTGATTGCCGCCCTCGAGGAAGCTCTCCATCATCACGCCGGTGATGCCGCGCTCGCCGTCGGCGATGCGGGCGGCGATCTCGCGCACGACCTCGGCCTGACGATGCTCGTCCTTACCGGAGTTGCCATGCGAGCAATCGACGACCAGACCATGCGAGGCGGCGGAATCGGCCGGCATGCGCTCCCGGATCGTCTCAAGTGCGGCGGCGACGTCCTCCTTGGAGTAGTTCGGCCCGGAGCTGGATCCACGCAGCACGACATGGCAGTCGGGATTGCCGAGCGTCTTGACGACGGCGGCACGGCCTCTGTGGTCGATGCCGAAGAACGTGTGCTGCTGCGCGGCGGCGAAACAGGAGTCGGACGCGGCCTTGACCGAACCGTCGGTCGCGTTCTTGAATCCGATCGGCATCGACAGGCCGCTCGCCAGCTGGCGATGCACCTGGCTTTCGGTGTTGCGAGCGCCGATCGCGCCCCAGCTGACGGCATCGGCGATGAACTGCGGGCTGGTCGGCTCAAGGAACTCGGTGGCGGCGGCGAGCCCCTCACCCAGCACGCCAAGCAACGTGCGGCGGGCGAGCAGCAACCCCTTCTTGATGTTGCACGAGCCGTCGATGTCCGGATCGTTGATCAGGCCCTTCCACCCGACGGTGGTGCGGGGCTTTTCGAAGTAGACGCGCATGACGATGAGCAGCTGCTCGTCGAGCTCGTCCTTGAGCTTGGCGAGACGACGCGCGTAGTCGAGTGCGGCGGCGGGATCGTGCACCGAGCACGGGCCGACGATGACGAGCAGTCGATCGTCCTGACCGTAGAGGCAAGCGCGGATCTCGTCACGCGAGTAGGCGACGATCTCCTGCGCGTCATCGGTCAGCGGGAGATCGGCGAGGACCTGCGCCGGGGTGGGCAGTACCTCGAACTCGAGTACGCGGCGGTTGACGATGCGGCTGATGCCAACCTGATCCTCCCAACGAGGCACGTCGGTGGCGATAAGCGGATTCTTGCCCGCGTCCATCGCCTCCTGGATCGCCCTGAGGTCCTCCGGCTTGTTGAGCGGCTGCTGCTGCATGGTCTTCTCTCCCTTTATCCGATATTCCCCTTATAGGATAGTGGATGACTTACAGCGAATCGTTCTCAATTAGAAAAGTGTGAGCCCAACGCACACGATCGCACAAACGAACATCGCCCGAAACGGCGGAAAATGGCCATTCCGGGCGATGTTATGGGCGATTGACGATCTGTCAACCCTCACACTTTTCTTATTGAGAACGATTCGCTGCAACCGTTAGAGGGCGCGCCTAGCCGAAACGGCGTCGGCCAAACAATGCAGCAGCTCCTCGGTGCGATCCCACGGCACGCAGGAGTCGGTCACGGACTGTCCGTAGACCAGCTGGTCGAGCGGAGCCGGCTTCTGATGGCCTGCGACGAGGAAGCTCTCCATCATCACACCGAGGATGCCCGGCTCACCCTGAGCGACACGCTCGGCGATCTCCTCGACGACCTCGGCCTCACGCACCTCGTCCTTGCCGCAGTTGCCGTGCGCGGCATCGATGATCAGACCATGCTCGCTCGGTCCCGACGCCTTGGACTTCTTGAGGTCCACCAGCGCCTGCGCGACGGAATCACGGTCATAGTTCGGACCATGGTTGGAACCGCGCAGCACCAGATGGCAATCGGGATTGCCCTTCGTCTCGGCGGAGATCACGCGACCATCCAGATTGATGGACAGGAAATGATGCTCGAACGCGGCAGCATAGCAGGAATCGGCGGCCGGCTTGATCGAACCGTCGGTCGCGTTCTTGAAGCCGACCGGCATCGACAGGCCGCTCGCCAGCTCGCGGTGCACCTGGCTTTCGGTGTTGCGAGCGCCGATCGCGCCCCAGCTGATCAGATCGCAGATGTACTGCGGGGTAATCGGATCGAGCCACTCGGTGGCGGTGGGCAGACCGAGATTCAGCACGTCGGTCAGCACCTTGCGCGCCAGCCACATGCCCTTGCGAATGTTGAAACGCCCATCCAGATCCGGATCGTTGATCAGACCCTTCCAGCCGATCGTCGTACGCGGCTTCTCGAAGTAGACGCGCATGACGATGAGCAGCCGGTCATCCAGCTGCCTGGAGACGGCGGCCAGCTTGGTCGCATACTCGTGCGCGGCCTTCGGATCATGGATCGAGCAGGGGCCGACGATGACCAGCAGACGGTCGTCGCGACCATGCAGGATATCGCGGATCTCCTGACGGGAGGTGAGGACCAGATCGCTCATCGACTTGGTGAGCGGCAGTTCCTTCAGAAACGCGCGGGGCGCGGGGATCGGGTCAAGCTGACGGATGTTGACGTCGACGGTCTCGGGAAAGACGGCCTGCTCCCCCAAACGCTGAACGTCCTCGGAACTATCCGGGCCACGAAGTGCTGCCATGCCGACTCTCCTTTCTCATCGGTGTACGTACATCGGCCTGCATCGATACTTGCTATGCAACAAGGACCTTACTGTAGCGATCATGCCACGAAAACGGCATCTGCCGACCGTTCTGTGGAACGATCGGCAGATTAGTGAAGGTTATTGGCAGAAGCTGTCCGCCACACGGCGTGTCGACTCAGGAGCTCCTGCTCCGAGCGCAGCTCAGGCAAGAGCTCTCCGAGCCCTGCAATTACGGACTCGCCTGACGGCGAGGCTCAAGCCTACCTTCGCCGTTCCCCGCGTGCTTACGCCCACGGGCCACGCCTACGGACAGCCCACCGGGCTGTCCGCCACACGGCGTGTCGGCTCAGGAGCTCTTGCCCCGAGCGCAGCTCAGGCAAGAGCTCCCATCGGATCCCATGCCGGCAGGGAGATGGCGGGCTCTTCAAGGGCCTTGAGGTATTCCTCGGGCAGGAGCGCCTTCGGGACGGCGACCTCGTAGACGTACTCGGTGAACCAGTCGTCGCTCATCGTGAAGTAGCCCTTGTCGGCGATCTTGGTACCCCAGGAGTTCTCGACGCGCCAACGGCGGGTGGAGCCGTCATCGGCGACATCCACGCCAGCGAAGGCCATCGCGTGGTTCATCGCGGAGTCGGCGAAGCGCACGCGCGCCTCCTTGTCGAGATCGAAGTCGACGTCGTAGATCGAACCGTACTCGAACAGGTCGGTCGCCCACGCGCCGGACTCGCGGTCCATGAACGGACCGCAGTCGGCGCCAAACCACACCGGGATGCCCTGCTCGACGAGGATCTGCTTGACGCAGTCCTTCATGAACTGGTTCGGCACGTTGAGGTACTCGGTCGCGTCGCCGCCGGCGACGTTGCCCAGATGCTCGATGGCGATCTTCTTGCCCTTCGGGTGCTCCTGACGCGGATCATCGACCAGGCACACGTAGCTCTCCAGATCGGCGGAGCCGACGTACTTCGCCCAGAACTCCTGCGGGGTGATCTCGCCATCGCGGTGGAACTCGCCGTCCTTGTCCGTCCACTCCCAGTCGAAGGAGACCGGCGGCTCGCCGAGGTGGATGGTCAGCATGCGGTGACCGGCGGCGCGGGCGTCGGCGATGGTCTCGTCGATGCCGGCGTCCTCACCGGCGGCGTGCGCGGCGAACATGTGCGCGACGGCGGTGTGCAGCATGTGACGCAGCTGCGTGTTCATCGGGCCGGTGTTCTTCGAGGACTCGGTCTCCGGGAACAGGTCCTTCGGCACCGCACCGTACTTCTTGTACACGTTCATCGCCATCGTCCACTGGCCGCCGTCGCCCATCACGTCGGCGAGCAGGTGCTGGATCAGACGGGAATCAGCCGGTTCGCCGGCGCGCACGAGGGCCGCGACGTCCTGCAGGAAGTAGTTGATGCGCTCGAGCTTGTCGTAGTACATCGCGTAGTTCTGCGAGAACTCGAACTCCTTGACGTTCAGGTTCTTCTTCGCGACGAAGCGGGCGACGTTCAGCGAGCTGAACAGCCAGCAGCGGCCGGAATGATCCTGATGCGTGGCCTCGCCGTTGTCGATGACGGTGGAGAAGCGACGCTGCAGCAGGCGGGCGCGATCATAGTTCTTGGCGACGGTGTTGATGCCGGCGGCGGTCACCGCGTTCATCGCCATGCGGTTGGTGCCGTCCGCGTCGAATTCCTCGCGCAGGGCGGACAGGGCCTCGCTGCTCAACGGCTGCAGGGTGGTCATAGCTTTGTGCTCCTTTTACTGACCTTGTGGGTTGGTTTCGGGGCACTACCTTACAATCCGGCGACGAAGATTGGGCGATGGAGTTCTGGCGTTTGGGGGTTTCCGGCGTGGGAGGTTGGGCGGATTATGCGATGCGCGACACGCTCAAGGCCGCTCGGCCAAGCCTACGGTCGCGCATCGCATAATCCGCCCAACCTCAGGAATGTGGTAAACGCGCGAACGCCCTTCCATCGGGGAGATGGAGGAGCGTTCGGTTGCAGCTAACTGCGACTGGCTGCTACTTCTGCACCTCCGGGGACTCCTGAGTGGCAGCCGGGTTGGTGGGGAGGGCTACCGTTTCGTCGGACTCGGCCTCAGGCCCGACCTCAGGCCCGGCCTCAGGGGCGGGCTCAGGGGCGGGCTGCTCCGCTTCGGCGACAGCAGCAGGCTCGCCGGAGGCGCCGGAGGCACCGGGGATCGGGGCGTTGACCGGAACGTCGGGGGCGGGGGTTTCCTCGCCGCCGACGAAGCCGGCGAAGGCGTTGGAGAACATGGCACGCAGCTCGCTGACACGCTGGGTGATCTGCGCCTCGCGCTGCTGCAGGGCGGCGATGTGGTGCTTGAGACCATCGAGCTCCTGCTGGGCGGCAGTGCGACGCTCCTCGATCTGACGTTCGGCGTCCTCGCTGGCCTTGCGCAGGGTGGCGGTGGCCTGTTCGTCGGCGGCGGCGCGCTTCGCGGCGGCGTAGGCATCGGCCTCCTCGCGTGCGGTCTTGGCCTGGCCGACCAGCTCGTCGGCCTCCTTCTTGGCGGCGGTGCGACGCTCCTCGAGGTTGTCGAGCAACTCGGAGACCTTCTTCGTGGCCTCATCCTGCTGGGCGGCGATGTCGGTGCGGATCTGCTCGACCTCCGCGTTGACCTGGCTCATCGTCTTGGTGCGCTTGACCTCGGCCTCGTCGTTGATCTCCTGCGCCTTGGACTTGGCGTCGTCGACAATCTCGCCGGCGCGGCGCTGCGCGTCGGTCATCATCTTGGAGACCTGCTCGCGCACGTCGGCAAGCTTCTTGTTCGCCTCGGCGAGCGCGGCCTCGATCTGGTCGTTCGCCTCTGACTTGAGACGGGCCAGCTCCTCGTTGGTGCTCTTGCGCTGGGCGGCGATCTGCGCGGTGGCCTCGGCCTTGAGATCGGAGAGCTCGCGCTCCTGCTTGGCCTTCTCGGAGGCGAGCTGCTTGTCGTGCGCCTCACGGGAGTTGCTCAGCTCCAGTTCGACGGTCTGACGCTGCTCGGTGACGTTCTTCGCGGTTTCCGCGCGCAGCTGGGCGGCGTTGTTCTTCGCGGAGGTGGTGATGGTGTCCGCTTCGGTGTTGGCCTGGGCGAGGATCGTGGACGCTTTCTGGGAGGCGTCGTCGACGATGTGCTTGGCGTCGAGCTTGGCGTTGTTGATCAGGGTCTGGGCCTGCGCCTGCGCGGCCTTGCGGGTTGCCGCGGCGTCGGACTTGGCGCGCTCGAGCAGCTCGGAGCTGGTCTGTTCGGCGGAGGCGAGCATCTGCTGTGCGTTGGCGCCGAGCGAGGCGAAGCTGCTCGACTTCGGCTTGCGCTTCTTCTCCTCCTCGAGCTGCGCCTGCAGCTTGAGGATGCGGGCGTCGCTCGCGGCGATCTGCTCGCGCATGCCCGCGAGGGTCTGCTGCGCCTGACGCACGCTGGCCTGCGCGGTGGCGAACGCTTCGTCGACCTTGTCCTTGTCGTATCCCCTCAACACAATCGGGAACTGATCCATGTCCCTCATTCCTTTCGCCTGATCGGGCTCAGCACATCACTCGTCGTCCCGTCCGAGACGGGCCCCGTACGCTTTCAGCATCGTAGCCCAAACACGCCGGAGACGAGCAGCGATTATCTGCGATTCACACAGCTTCATCCATTTTCGTTCGTGTCTAGTTCGACCGGAGGCGAAAGGCCGAAATCAGGCGATGAGGATGTCGCCCGACGTGGGTCTGCGATAGTAGCGCACGCTGTCGCGCACGACGTCGGCGCCGGCGGTCACCAGATGGCGCAGCGGCAGACCGTGCTGCGGGTGGCGCGATTCGTTGATCAGCGGGAAGCTCACGAATCCGGCGAGCACCTTGTCCTGACCCGACGCCCAGTTGAGCAGGTTGTAGAACAGCGAATTGCACACGAAGGTGCCGGCGTCGGAGCTTAGGGTGGCGGGAATGCCGTCACGCGTGAAATCGGCGAGGATCGAACGCAGCGGCAGACGCGTCCAGTATGCGGCAGGACCGTTCGGATCGATCGGAGCGCGGCGGGGCGTCATGTTGTCGACGTCCGGCTTGGCGGCGTCCATCAGGTTCGTGGCGCACCGTTCGAGCATCACACCGCGGGCCGCGTGCTTGAGACCCGTGGCGATGACGATGTTCGGATGCGTGGCCTCGATGGTCTCGCGCAGGGTCGGCCAGGCCTTCGCGAAGCTCACGGGCAGGCTCACCGCGCTGATGGCGAGCTCCACGTCGTCAAGCCCGTCCACGCCCTTTTCGGCCAATGCCTTGGGCACCTCGTAGGACGGGTTGACGCGGACGTCATCGTAATGATCGAAGCCGGAGATCACGACACTGAGCTGCTGCATGACACCAAGTCTACCCGTGCCGAGCCGCTACCTGCGTGCCATCTGGGCCGCGGCGCCGCTCAGCAGCGCGTGCATGCGGGCCTTGGCCTCCTCCTTGGTCATGTGGTGCGTCAGATCGGCGGCGATGCGCTCGGCGACGGGGATGTCGGCCATCGTCGTGATCTTCAGGTTCGTCTCGGCGCCGGCGACGATCGCGACCGGCTCGTCGGGCAGATAGTCGACGACGACGCGCGTGTCGTCGGTCGGATGGAAGTCGGGGTCGGCGGACGCCAGTTCGTACGCGTGGCGGATCGTCGCGAAACGGAACGACTGCGGCGTCTGCGCTCGGAACGTGTTCGGACGATCGGGCACGGCCTTGACGACCTTGCGATCGCCTAGATCCTCGGTCAGGAGGATCGTGTCGGTGGACGCGAACGCGACGGTGGCGGCGTTGAACTGGTCGAGCGCGTCGATCGACCCGTCGATCGCGGACGGCGCAACGAACGGGCGGACCGCGTCGTGGATGAGGATCTTCGCGTTGTCGGGGATGCCCGCCTGCGCGAGCATGTCGAGCGCGGCCGCGGTGCTGTCGACGCGTTCGGCGCCGCCGTCGATGACGACGCGGACCTTGCCGTATCCGGCCTCCTCGATCAGCTCCTCGACGGTGGCGCGCACCTTCTCATTGACGACCACGACGATGTCGGTGACGCGTTCGCAGCGCTCGAACGCCTCGATGCTCCAGCACACGATCGGCTTGCCGCCCACGGAGACGAGCTGCTTGGGGTTGTCGGGGTCGAATCGCGTGCCGAATCCGGCGGCGAGAACCACGGCGACGACGGGCGCCGGGGCAGACTGGACGGGGGTATTCTGTTCTCTCTCGGTCATAATGACTCCAACCGTAGAACGAGGGGCGGGCGAGTGTGAGTCGGCTCACGGTGTCTGCACGGAATGTGTACGCGCACGGGGGCCTACTGGCGTCGTTCGTTGTTGAATTGACTGCCTCTCAGGCCTGCTTTGCGGGCCGGTTCGTCCTGCGATTAAGGGACACGCTGCGCGCGCGTCATGCAGGCTCGTCATGTCGACTCGCCTGCAAAACAGCTCCGCCGTTTGCTTCATGGCAGCGTCCAGACGAGGGGAGCCCTGACAAGAGGGCCGGAATGAGTCCAGCGAATTTCTGGAGTGCGATGCCAGGTCTGCGTCACGCAGGTGTCGCACAGGCCTGCGTCAACTATCCGCCCGCCAAACAAATCCAACCCGAGCGTCCAGTCCGGTCCGAGCCCATTGCGCCCGACCCCATAGGATCCGCCGCAGCAACCCACATTCCCCGCCCCATTATGCCCGATCCCGCAGGATCCGACGTTATGGGAGCTTGCAAGGTCGGGGAAAACGTCCGATACTGTAGAATCCGTTGCAATAACCCGCATTTCTTGTTCCGTTACGTCTGATCCCGTAGGAACCGGCGTTGAGAGGGGTAGGGGAAATGACGAAAACGTCCGATCACGTAGGGGCCGATACGGTGTCCGGGGCGGATCAGGGATGAACGCGTGACAAGTCTGCCACTCAGCGCACGTCAATCGGTTGATGTTCGTTGAGTGGCAGAAAACTGTGCCGCTCAACGCGATTTCGGCGGTTTTTCGCGTTCAGCGGCAGACGCATCGGCGGCAGGAGCAGTTCTTGGAATACCGGCCATTGCGGAATCGTTGGAAAATAGCCATTTTGACAATGTGTCAAAAAGGCGGTGAGGCGGTAATGATGTATCGTCGTGCCGCTCAACGCCAAAAACACTGAAAAATGCGTTGAGCGGCACAGATGGAGGCACAGATGGAGGCACAGCCGGCAGCACAGCAGGGGGTGCGACCGGGAGGCGCGGCCGGGCGGCGCAATTGAGTCAGCCTGTAATGGCGCGGCCGAGTGTCTGGCACCTCGCGTCGGAAGTGCATTTGGCCTCATTCCCAGCTCCCCTTGTCAGGACGTTGCTGTTGGCCAGGGCGTTACCCCACCCCTGTCGGGACGTTGCCATGGAGCAAACGGAGAAGCTGCTTGCAGGCAACATGCAAACCGACAAGACACGCGCGCAGCGCGTCCGTAATTGCACGACGAGCCGGCCCGCGAAGCAGGTCTGAGAGGCAGTCGATTCATCAATGAATTCACAACGGAAGCTACTGGCGACGGCGGGGGGACGACTCCAGTTCGCCCATGTCGTCGAACAGGCGATTGATCGCGCTGATGCGGGCGGCCGACTCCTCGGCCGGCAGACAGTCGGAGACGGCATCGACCAGCAGGGCGGCGAGCGCGAAGGCTGCCGTGTAGCTGGAGAGCACGTGCGAACTCAGGTCGGCCTCGAGGACGGTGATCGGCGGGGCGGACGCGGGCAGTGACGAGCGCACGGTGGCGTCGCCGATGACGATCATCGGCACCCGGGCGTCGGCGAGCGCGGCGACGAGGGCGGGGAACGTCGCGGGGCGGCGGCGCACGCCGATGACGATCGCGACGTCGGCAGGTCCGTAGTCGACGATCTCCTCGGCGATGGACTGGCCGGGCTGCGGCAGGACGCGCACGTCGGCGCGCAGCTGGATGAGCTGTTCGCGCAGATGCAGGGCGATCGGATATCCGTTTCTCAGTCCGATGACGCACACGCGGCGGGCGTCGACGATCGCCTTGGCCGCCTGACGTATGGACGTCTCGTCGAGTCTGGAGAAGGTGCGTCGCACGGCGGTGAGCTCGCGGTCCATATGCGAGGCGACGAGCCCGCCGGCTTCGTCGTCCTCGCCGACGCTGGCGAGTTCGGGCGATCCGGGCTGGTGGAAGCGGCGCACGTCACGGCGGAACTCGCCGGCGTTGGCGTAGCCGAGCTTGCGGTACAGGCGGCTCATCGTCGGCTGGGAGACGCCGCTCAGTTCGGCGAGTTCGGCCGAATTGCACACGAGCACGTCGGTCAGGTGGCCGAGGATGAATCGCGCGGCCTCCTGCTCGGTGGCGGTGAGCTCGTCGAAGGTCCGCCGGATGCGGTCGACGGCGGACACGTCGTTCGACGCGCCGGGTGTTGCGTCGGACGTTACGCCGGACGTGGCATCGGGGTCTGAAAGATGGATTTCAGCGGTC
Source organism: Bifidobacterium callitrichos DSM 23973 (assembly GCF_000741175.1). Classification (GTDB taxonomy): domain Bacteria; phylum Actinomycetota; class Actinomycetes; order Actinomycetales; family Bifidobacteriaceae; genus Bifidobacterium; species Bifidobacterium callitrichos. The sequence continues at coordinate 44,076 of NZ_JGYS01000006.1, read as the reverse complement.
ATGAATCACACTGTTTCGGATGATTGTTTCCCCAGGGTAAACGGATGGGGCGGTTTCGAGTCCTGAATCAGGCTTCTCGGGACGGTATGTGTCATGCGGGTTTCCAAATCGGGCATGCGGAAAAGAAAACGAAATTTTCGGATCGGCGGAAGTGAAATATTAATTTCCGTTAATGATGGCAGGTCGAAAACCACAGCCGACCACAGAACGTAAGGAGCACGCGATGACCGCCATCACCATCGGACAAGTCAAGGAGCCGCCGGTACCGGAACCCGTAGAACCGGACGACGCCACCATCATCAAGGACGGATACGATCCGAGGCTGGCCAACGCCGACCTCGCGCCGCTCAAGCACCAGACGTGGTCGTGGTACAACATCTTCGCGTTCTGGATGTCCGACGTGCACTCCGTCGGCGGCTACGTGACCGCCGGCAGCCTGTTCGCGCTCGGCATCGCCAGCTGGCAGGTGTTCATCGCCCTGATCGTCGGCATCGTCATCGTCCAGGCGCTCGTCAACCTGATCGCCAAGCCCAGCCAGCGCGCCGGCGTGCCGTTCCCGGTGACGATGCGCTTCGTGTTCGGTGTCAAGGGCGCGAACATCCCGGCGATCATCCGCGGCATCATCGCGGTCGCCTGGTACGGCGTGCAGACCTACCTGGCCAGCGAGTCGCTCAACATCATCTTCCTCAAGTTCATTCCGGCGGTCCAGCCGCTCGCCACCGACTACTCGTTCCTCGGCCTGTCGGCCCTCGGCTGGATCTCGTACGGCATTCTGTGGGTGGCGCAGGCATGCGTGTTCTGGACCGGCATGGACACGATCCGCAAGTTCATCGACTGGGCCGGCCCGCTGGTCTACGCGGTCATGTTCATCCTCGCGATCTACCTCGTGGCGCGTGCCGGCGGTCTCGGCGCCATCGATCTGAACCTCTCCAGCGGCAGGCCGATGGGCTTCATGGAGTCCATTCCGGTGATGATCACCGCCATCGCGCTCGTCGTCTCCTACTTCTCCGGCCCGATGCTCAACTTCGGCGACTTCTCCCGCTACGGCAAGACCTACGGCGCGGTCAAGCGCGGCAACTTCTGGGGTCTGCCGATCAACTTCCTCGTCTTCTCCCTGCTGACCGTGGTGTGCGCCTCCGCCACCGTGCCGGTGTTCGGCGAGCTCATCACCGACCCGATCAAGACCGTCGAGCGCATCGACACCCCGTTCGCGATCCTTCTGGGCGGACTCACGTTCGTGGTGGCGACCGTCGGCATCAACATCGTGGCGAACTTCGTCTCCCCCGCCTTCGACTTCTCGCACGTCAACCCGCGCAAGATCAGCTGGCGCACCGGCGGTATGATCGCCGCGGTCGGCTCCGTGATCATCACCCCGTGGAACTGGTACTCGAACGATCAGACCATCCACTACACCCTCGATCTGCTCGGATCGCTCATCGGACCGCTGTTCGGCATCCTCGTGGCCGGCTACTTCGTGGTCTCCCACCAGCGCATCGCCGTCGATGACATGTTCACGATGGACCCGCGCGGCCGCTACTGGTACCGCAACGGATTCAACCCGAACGCGGTGCTCGCGATCGTGCTGGCCGGCGTGCCGTCCATCGTCTGCGCCGTGCTGCCCTCGCCTCTGAAGCAGATGGGCGTCATCGACGTGACCTGGCTGTCCAACTTCAGCTGGTTCATCGGCGCCGGTCTCGGATTCCTGTTCTTCGCGCTGCTCGAGGCCAAGTGCCCGCAGATGGTGCCGCTGGCCGCAGACGATCCGAGCGTCAACGACGGCGCGGCGATCAAGGACTGAACGGGGGCATCCCATGAGGATCAAGGTCATCAATCCGAACACCACGTGGTCCATGACCCGCACGATCGAGGCGGCGGCACGAGCATCCGTCTCGTCGGACGTCGAGATCGAGGCGGTCAGCCCCACGATGGGACCGGTGTCGATCGAATCGCACGCGGACGAGGCGTTGGCCGCCGTCGGCGTCATGGATGAGGTCCGCAAGGGCGAGGCCGACGGATGCGACGGATACGTACTCGCCTGCTTCGGCGACCCGGGCCTGCACGCGGCGCGCGAACTCGCCTCGGGCCCGGTGATCGGCATCGCCGAGGGCGCGTTCCATGCGGCAAGCTTCCTCGGACGGTCGTTCGCGATCGTCACCACGCTCGGACGCACGCTCGGGCGGGCGCGCGATCTGGTCGACGAATACGGCTTCACGCGCGCATGCGTCGCCTACCGCGCATGCGAGGTGCCGGTGCTGGGACTCGACGAGGACCCCGAGAGCGCGTATGCGGCGCTCAGGGCCGAATGCGAGCGCACGATCGCCGACGCCTCGCCCGATGCGATCGTGCTCGGATGCGCCGGCATGGCCGGCATGTGCGCCCGACTGCAGTCGGAACTCGGCCTGCCGGTGATCGACGGCGTGGCCGCGGCCGCCTCCCTCGTCGAGGCAATGGTCCACATCGGCGCGAAAACCTCCAAACGCGAGGAGTTCGCCACCCCGCCCGCCAAGGAGGTCGTCGGCCTCCTCTCCCCCTTCACCCGCGACTGAGGGCACCTCCAACATCTTCCACCATCACAGAGCCCGCAGAGAGCTCACCCATACAGCCAAGGAGCGCACGATGACAGCCATCACCATCGGACAAGTCAAGGAATCCGCACCAATCGCATCCCGCACTGCAACCGGCGGCCCCGGCGGGTCCGGCAACGGCCCCGGCCACCCGCGCGCCTCCATCGGCGCCACGATCAGGGCGATCGCCGAATCCCTGTTCTTCCAGCTCGTCGTCGCGATCGTCGCGGGCATCGTCGTCGGCATGCTCTGGCCGTCATTCGCCGCACAGGTGAAGCTGCTGGGCGACGCGTTCATCGTGCTCATCAAGATGGTGATCTCGCCGCTGATCCTGCTGGTCGTCATCACCGGCATCGCGCGCATGGGCGATATCAAGGCCGTGGGGCGCGTGGGCGGCAAGGCGCTGCTCTACTTCCTCGCCGTCTCCACGTTCGCGATCGTCTTCGGCATGATCACCGGCAACCTCGTCCAACCGGGAGCCGGACTCAACATCGACCCGAATTCTCTGGACACCTCCGCGCTTGACGCCAAGACCAACGGGGCGAGCGCCACGACGTCGTTCTCCGCGTTCGTGCTGAGCGCACTGCCGTCGAGCATCTTCGACGCTCTGGCCAACAACAACATTCTGCAGGTGCTGGTGTTCTCCGTGTTCGCCGGTCTTGCGGTCGTCGCCGTCGGCCAGGAGAAGGTCAGGCCGCTGCTCGACGTCATGGACGCCGGTCTGACCGTGATCTTCACCATCATGCGTTGGATCATGCGCGTGGCGCCATTGGGCGCATTCGGCGCGATGGCGTACATCATCGGCCAGTACGGCATCGGCACGCTCGGCCAGTACGCCAAGCTCATCGCCGCCTGCTACGGCGCCGCGGTCTGCTTCGCCGCGATCCTGTTCCTCATCGCATGGGTCTTCGCCCGCGTGCCGCTCGGATCCTTCATCTCCTACGCGCGCTCCGAATTCGGCACGGCGCTCGGCACCGCATCCACCGAGGCGGTGATGCCGCAGATCATCGAAAAGCTCATCGATGCGGGCGCCCCGCGCGGTGTGGCCGGTCTCGTGGTGCCGACCGGATACTCGTTCAACCTCGACGGTGCGGCGATCTACCTGTCCACCTCGCTGCTGTTCCTCGCGCAGGCGTTCGGCGTGCATCTGAGCCTCGGCCAGCAGCTGGTCGCGATCGGCGTGCTGCTGCTCACCTCCAAGGGCATGGCCGGTGTCCCCGGTTCAGCGTTCCTCGCCCTGTCCGCAACGGCGACCGCATTGGGTATCTTCCCGGTCTCGGGCGTGGCGCTGCTGCTCGGCGCGGATCGCATCATGGATTCGATGCGCGTGTTCATCAACCTGCTCGGCAACTGCGTGGCGACCTTCGTGGTGGCCAACTGGGAGGGCGATCTCGACCACGAGAAGATGACGCGAGTCTTCGCCGCCGACAAGGCCGCCCGCCGCGGGAAGGCCGCTGTCGAAAACCCGGCATACGAAACCGCGTGATGCCCGTTCACCCCATCCGCTCCTGATCACACCATAGGCGTCCGATTCCCACCAACAGCATCCAAGCTCTGGCGGGAAACGGACGCCTATCGGTTTCTTTGCGTCCATTTCCCACCAGGATCCAACCCAGCCCACGGCAAACGGGCTCGAATCCGGCTTTCGGCGTCCGATTCCGTTGAGTGCGGAGGCGTTCACAACGGAGAACGGACGTCCCATCCGCGCCCCGTCACCCCGTATCGCGAAAACTCACGTTAACATGAATGAAAAATTTCAGAATTGGGGCAGTGCTGAAATAATTTTCATCACGACGGGGTCCGATGAATGGAAACCATGCACGGACCCGCCCCAAGGAACACGAACCGCATCCTCACCGAGGATTCCCGCCAAGGAGATGAGCGATATGTCAGTCACCACCGAAGAGACCATCGACACGTCCAAGATCAAGCCCGTCAACCCGCCGCACCGCCTACTCATGGCGCCCGGCCCGGTCAACGTGGATCCGCGCGTCCTGACCGCGATGAGCAAGCCCACCGTCGGCCAGTTCGACCCGTACATGTTCAAGGTGATGGGCGAGGTGCAGGCGATGTTCCGCACCATCTTCAAGACCCGCAACCAGCAGACGATGGTCGTCGACGGCACCTCCCGCTCCGCCATCGAGGCGGCGCTGGTCTCCGTGCTCGCGCCCGGCGACCCTGTGCTCGTGTGCTGCGCCGGCCGATTCGGCATGCTGCTCAAGGAGATCGCCGAACGCGCCGGCGCCGACGTGCACGTCATCGAACGCCCGTGGGGCGAGGTGTTCACGCTCGCCGAGATCGAGGAGGCGATCAAGGAGGTCAAGCCGAAGCTCGTCGCCACGGTCCAGGGAGACACCTCCACGACGATGTGCCAGCCGCTCGAAGGCCTGGGCGACATCTGCCACAGGTACGGCGCGCTGCTCTACACCGACGCCACCGCGAGCCTGGTCGGCAACGACATGCAGGCCGACGCGTGGGGACTCGACATCGTCACCACCGGCATGCAGAAGTGCCTCGGCGGCCCGTCCGGCTCCGCGCCGATCACGGTGTCCGACCGCGCGGTCGAGGTGATCAACGAGCGCCGCAGCATCGAGGCGGGCGTCGCCAACGCCGGCGAGATCGCCCCGGACGAGGATCGCATCCACAGCAACTACTTCGACATGGCGCAGATCTTCGACTACTGGGGTCCGCGCCACCTGAACCACCACACCGAGGCCACGCATGCGCTGTACGCCGTGCACGAGGCCGCGCGCATCGTGTGCGAGGAGGGCATCGACAACGCGATCGCACGCCATGCGCTCAACGGCAGGGCGATGTCGGCCGCCATCGAGGGCATGGGCCTGAAGCTGTACGGCGACCAGTCTCACCGCATGAACGACGTGGTCGGCGTGGTCATCCCGGAAGGCGTGGACGATGCGGCCATCCGCGCGCAGCTGCTCAACGACTTCTCCGTCGAAATCGCCTCCTCGTTCGGCCCACTCAAGGGCACGATCTGGCGCATCGGCGTGATGGGCGTCAACGCGCGCAAGGACGCGGTCCTGACCTGCGCGGCGGCGCTCGGCAACGTGCTCGAACGCAACGGCGTCAAGGTGAGCACCGACAAGGGCATCGAGGCGGCACTCGAAGTCTACGGCGAGTAATCGAAACAATCACACATCACACGCAACTGAACCGAGGCAATCAAATGAGCGCAGCGCAGTGGGCCGAGGACGCGGCCCGGACGATCATGGACCGGTGCGATCAGCTGGCCACACTGACCAGCATGGAGAACGGCATCGAACGCACATATCTGTCACCGCAGATGGCGAAGGCCTTCGAACTGGTCGGCGGCTGGATGAGGAACGCCGGACTCAAGGTGAGCATCGACCCGGCCGGCAACCTGCGCGGCCGCGCCGAAGGCGAGCGCGACGGACTGCCCGCACTGATACTCGGCTCCCACCTCGATTCGGTGCCCGACGCCGGCAAGTACGACGGCATCCTCGGCGTGATCACGGCGCTGTCCGTGGCGGAGCATCTGGTGAAGTCCGGAGCGACCGCGACGCTGCCGTTCGCCCTCGAGGTCGTCGGATTCGGCGACGAGGAGGGCGCACGATTCGGCGCGACGCTGCTCGGCTCCTACGCGCTCGGCGGCGGCTGGAACGACGAGTGGCTCGATCTGACCGACGCGGACGGCATCACGATGCGACAGGCGTTCCGCGACTTCGGTCTCGACCCGGAACGCGTCGCCGAGGCGGCGCACACCACCGAGGACGCGATCGGCTATCTCGAGTTCCATATCGAACAGGGGCCGATCCTCGAGCAGAGGGATCGCGCGCTCTCGTCCGTCAGTTCGATCGCCGCCGCATCGCGCTACATGGTGACGATCCACGGCCTGAGCTGCCATATCGCCACCCCGTACGATCTGCGTCACGACGCGCTGACCGCGGCGGCCGAGATCATCACCGGCATCGACCGCATCAGCCGCGAGGCGGGCACACGCGCGAACGTCGGCGAGATCAGCGCCGAGCCGGGCGGCGTCAACGTGATCGCCGGCAAGGCGACGTTCAGCCTCGACCTCAGAGCCGGTACCGACGAGCTGCGCGACGAGACGTTCGCGAAAATCTGGGATATGGCCGCCGACGTGTGCGAGCGCTATCACGTGACGATGGATCGCGAGTGCATCCACACCGCCGACAGCGCGCAGTGCGACCCGTTCCTGCGATCCTGCATCGAGGAGGGCATCGAACAGTCGGAGGGCAAGGAGGCGTTCGGACTGATCAGCTATCCAGGCCATGACGGCATGGCCGTGGCCGGGCTGCTGCCGATCGCGATGCTGTACGTGCGATGCAAGGGCGGCATCAGCCACAGTCCGCTCGAATCGGTGCGCGAGGACGACGTGGCGTACGGCGCCGACGCGTTCGCGCATGCGATCGAGAACGTGGCAACGCGACTGCGTGCGGCGGCCGATGAGGCCGAAGCCCGGTCCGCGGCGCTGAACGCGGACGTCGTGCTGGCGATGGAGGCGTGAGATGAGCGGGATGAACGGAATGAACGACGTCGACCTGAAGATCACCGGCCGGATGCTGCTCGGCGGGGTCGTGGTGAACGGCACCGTGCTGGTGAACGACGGACGGATCGTCTCGGTGACGCGCGGCCGTGGATTGGACGGTGCGGGCGATTCCGCGGCCGACGCGTCCGGCAACGCGATCGCTCCCGTCGACGCCCGCGAGACGATCACCCTCGCCGACGACGAGGTGCTCATCCCCGGCATCGTGGACACGCACGTGCACATCAACGAGCCGGGTCGTACCGAATGGGAGGGCTTCGACCATGCGACCCGCGCGGCCGCGGCGGGCGGGGTGACGACCGTGCTCGACATGCCGCTCAACTCGAATCCGCCGACGCTGACCGTCGATGCATTGAACGTGAAGAAGGCCTGCGCCGAGCATAAGGCGCACACGCAGCTCGGCTTCTGGGGCGGCGTCGACGAGACGAATCTCGGCACCGGCATGTTGAAGCGCCTGTGGGATGAGGGCGTGTTCGGATTCAAATGCTTCCTCTCCCCCAGCGGCGTCGACGAGTACGGTTCGCTCGCCTACCCGAAGCTGGAGGCGGCGATGCGCGAGATCGCGTCCTTCGGTGGCCAGCTCATCATCCACGCCGAGGATCCGCGCGAGCTCGCCGCGCACGGCGGACATGTGACCGACTCGTATCGCAGTTTCGCCGACTCGCGTCCCGCCGAGTGCGAGGCGCACGCGGTGGCGCAGGTCGTCGAGGCGGTCGAACGCACCGGGTGCCGCACGCATCTGCTGCACATCTCCTGCGGCGCGTCCCTCGATGTGATCCGCGAGGCCAAGGCCAAGGGTCTGCCGATCACGGCCGAAACCTGTCCGCATTATCTGACGATCGACTGCGATCACATCCCCGACGGGAACACGGCGTTCAAATGCTGTCCGCCGATCCGTAGCCTCGACGAGCAGGATGCCCTGTGGGCCGGGCTCGTCGACGGAACGCTCGATTTCATCGCGACCGACCATTCGCCCGCGACCGCCGCGATGAAGGCCGGAGGTCTTGCGAAGGCGTGGGGCGGTGTCTCCAGCCTGCAGGTCGGGTTCCGCGCGGTGCTGACCGAGGCGAAGCGTCGTGGATTGGGGCTGGCCGACGCGGTGCGTTGGATGAGCGAGAACACGGCCCGTTTCGCCGGATTCCATGATCGCGGTGCGATCGCGCCGGGCATGCGCGCCGATCTGGTCGTCATCAGGCCGGACGAGCGGTTCACCGTGCATGCGGACGAGTTGCTGAGCCGCAATCCGATCAGCGCGTTCGACGGCCGCGTGCTCGACGGCGTCATCAGCCGTACGATGATCGGCGGGGTGACGGTGCATCCGGATGACTTCAGCGAGGCCGGCGATCCGGCGAATCTGATTCGCCGGCCGTACACGGCGGAGGAACCGGCACCGTCCGATTCCGAACGGTTCTGAACGGTTCCGAACGGTTCTGAAAGGGCGAGGAGCGATATGACACGCATTCTGCAGACCGGCGTCGACGTGCCGGCGGACGCGAACTATGTGGCGTCGACCCCCGACCACGTGCTGTGGGGACGTCTGCCCGCGAGCGGCGACATGGCATCCTCCGGTCGCGTGGTCGGCGAGGTCGAATCCGGCGGCAGCATCGTCATCGACACGGTGAGTCATGAGGGGCTGCTGCCGGACCAGGGCAGTGATCCGATCGCCTATTTCGGCTCGCACGGCGTGCCGGCCGACGAGGTGCTCGATGACGCGGCGGCGATCGTGCGCGAGGTGCCGCGCGATCCTGACGCCGACGGCCCGCATGTGGTCACCGGCCCGATCCGTGTGCCCGGCGCGCATCCCGGCGATCTGCTGGCCGTCTCGATCGTCAAGCTCGAGCCGCGCGTGCCCTACGGCGTGATCTCGACCCGACACGCGCGCGGCGTGCTCGCGAACAGCACGGACTTCGACGGCGATTACGGCCAGTTCTGCCGTGCCGACGAGGAGACGGGCACCGCTTGGTTCCGCGTCTCCCCATCCGCCGAGAACGGCCCGATCGTGCGGTTCCCGATGCGGCCGTTCCTTGGCATCACGGGCGTGACGACGGCCTGCGAAACGCGGCCGAGCTCGATCCCGCCGGCCGAGTTCGGCGGCAACATCGACCTGAACGACCTGACCGAGGGCGCGACGCTGTTCCTGCCTGTGCAGGTCGAGGGCGCGGGCCTGTACGTCGGCGACCCGCACTTCGCGCAAGGCAACGGCGAGGTGGCGCTGACGGCGCTCGAGGCCTCCCTGAGGGCCACGCTGCATGTCGAGGTCGTGCCGGCGGCGCGCGCGAAGTCGCTGTTCGGCCGCACCGATCTGCCGTTCGCGGTGGCGCACGGCGCGCTCATTCCGCTGGGTCTCGGCGACACGCTCGACGACGCGCTCAAACAGAGCGTCGAGCACACGATCGACATGGTTTCGACGCTGTTCGGCCTGCCGCGCCATCAGGCGTATCTGCTGCTGTCGGCGGCGGTCGACTTCGACGTGACGCAGGCGGTCGACATCGTCAAGGGAGCGCACGGACTCGTGGATCTTACGATGTTCCGCGACTGCCCCGGATACGATGAGGCGATCGCCGCGATCGGATCGTTCACGGCTGAATCAGTACGCATCGACATGAGGAGACAGTGATGGCGATTTCGGCTTCCAAGGCCACGAGCGCGCCCGCATTCGACAATGCGGAGACGCTCGACCCGGCGCTGCGCACGGCGATCGAACGCTACGAGCGCGCGCTGATGGCGAACGACACGGATACGCTTTCCGAACTCTTCGCGGACAATCCCGACGACATTCCGGTCGTGCGCTCGGATGGTGCGGGCATGCGCGTGGGACACAATGCGATCACCGCGTTCCGCGCCAAGCGCGGCGGCGCTCCCGCCCGCAGACTGCACCGGCGCGTGGCGCGTCAGCTGGATGCGGACAATGCGGTCGTCGTCTCCGAGTTCGACAAGGTCGCCGGCGGCAAGGTGATCCAGACGCAGGTGTGGATGCGGATCCACGGCGAGGCCGCCGGGACGGCAGGTGCGCAGGACACCCGTCGCGGCGCGCGCGATGCGTCGGGCGTGCCGGGCGCGTGGCGGATCGTCGCCGCGCATCTGACCTACCCCGCTCCCGCGCTGGATCGGCGCGTGTGGCGCGTGGCGGGAACTCCGCTGATGCCCGCGGCCAAGCAGGGTCCGTTGAGCGGCATGGGCGTCGCGGTCAAGGATCTCTACGCCGTCGCCGGGCAGCGCATCGGCGCAGGCAATCCCGATTTCCTCGCCGACTCTCCCGTGTGCGAGACGAACGCCGACGCGGTGGATATGCTGCGCGACGCAGGCGCGTCGATCGTCGGCATCGCACAGACGGACGAGTTCGCGTATTCGCTGGCCGGAGCGAACGTGCATTACGGCACGCCGCCGAATCCGAAGGCCCCGGACCGCATCAGCGGCGGCTCGTCGTCCGGTCCGGCGTCGGCCGTGGCGCTTGGTCAGGCGCAGATCGGTCTCGGCACGGACACCGCCGGTTCGATCCGCATTCCCGCGTCATATCAGGGGTTGTGGGGTATTCGCACGACGCATGACCGCATCAGCCGCAGGGGCATCCATCCGCTGTCCGACTCGTTCGACACGGTCGGTTGGATGACGCGCGACGCGCAGACGCTGGGATTCGTGGCCCGCGCGCTGATGCCGGATCGCGAATCGGGAGACGCGATCGACGGGCTCGCGATCGCGACGGACCTCGATCCTCTCGCCGAGCACGATGTGCGCGAGGCGTTCGAGGCGTTCCGCGACATGGCGCTGCGCAAGAGCGGCAAACAGGTGGACAACGCCGGCATCACGCCGAACATGCTCGACGAGCTGCTCGCGATCTTCCAGGTCGTGCGCGGGTTCGAGGCGTGGCGTGCCAACGGCGCGTGGATCTCGAGGCATTGGGACTCGCCGGCTCCGGAGATCGCCGAGCGGTTCCGCCATGATGCGACGATCGGCGAGGACGACTACAGACGCGGGCGTACGCGTCTCGAACAGGCGCGTACGCTGGTGCGCGGCATCATCGGACGGCATGCGCTGCTCATCCCGTCGGCCTCGTCGGTGGCGCCGTTCCTTGTCAACAACGGGGATGTGACGATGGTCGAGCATGCGCGCGCCCAGACGCTGCGGCTCACGTCGATCGCGGGCGTCGGCGGTCTGCCGGCGGTGAACATCCCGCTGGAGACCGCCGACGGCCTGCCATGCGGCGCATGCCTCATCGGCCCCGCCGGTTCGGACAAGACGCTGATCGAACTGGCGAAGGAGCTGTACCGGTAGGGGCCGGCCGCGAGGGCAACCGGTGACTAGTGACGCACGATGAGGGCGAGGAGGCGCCCCTCGTGCGTCTTGCCGGCCTTGGAGGCGCGGCGGTGGGAGTACCACAGCGGGTTCTCGAGGGTGCACATCGAGTGGTTGATCGCGCCGATGCGTTCGGCGAGCTCGGCCGGCCCCTCGCCGTCGGTGCGGCACAGTTCGGCGAGCTCCGTATCCTCCTCGAGGTATTCGGTGGCGGCGTGGACGCGCGGCATCGAATCGACGACGTGGCTCACGCCGGCGAAGGCGAGGTCGATCATCGCGGCTTCGGCGATGTCGATGCCGGCGCCGCCGAAACGGGTCGTGGTCCGGGTCAGCGGGAAGCGCTTCTCGAACGTGTCGGCGATCTCGTCGCCGACCTCGTAGCAGTCTCCGCAGATGCGGGGGCCGAGCGTGGCGACGATGCGGTTCGGATCGGCGCCCTTGAGCTTCATCAGGTCGACGGTCGCGCCGATCACGCCCTTCTCGAGACCACGGCGGCCGCAGTGGGCGGCGCCGATCACGCCGGCCTCGGGGTCTGCCATGAGCACGGGCAGGCAGTCGGCGGCGAACATGCCCAGGGCGATGCCGGTGCGCGTGGTCACCTGTCCGTCGGCCTCCTTGACCTGCGGCGCGGCGGAGTCGGCGGCATCGCCCGTATGATTCGTGCCGGAGACGTCGAAGCCGAACGGGGTGTTGATCTCGAAGGCGCTGTCCACGTCGACGGCGATGCCGGAGTGGACCTGCGAGACGAGCGAGAGTCGGGCGCCGATCGCCTCGGCGAGGGCCACGCGGTTGGACAGCACGGCCTCCGGGTCGTCGCCGGACTTGCCGCCCAGGTTGAGGTTGCCGTAGTCGCCGGTGCTCAGGCCGCCGAGTCGGGTGGTGTAGACGACGGTCACGCCGGGGGCGAGCGCGATCGGGATGGTCACCGGGATCGGACGGCCGTCGCGGTCGGTGGAGCTGATCTTGTTGGAGTCGATGATCGTATCGTCGTATTCGCTCATGTGGGTTCTCCTTACGGTCGAAGTCAGTCGAAGTCTTGGCGATGATGGATGCGGGGCTATTCGGCCTTGAGGGTCGGATGCTTCGTGCGCGAACGGATGGCGGCGTTGTCCGGCACCTCGTGCGGGCAGGGCAGCGAGAACACGTGCGCCGGGTTGTTGATCGCCGAGACCGGCACGCCGTCGGTGTCCTCGAGTCCGCGGGCCGGCACGGTGTAGACGAGCGGAGGCTCGCCGGGCAGCACGAATTCGACGAGCTGACCGGGTTCGATCTTGTTGCGGCTCATGATGGTGACTCGTCCGCCGCGCTCCGGGCTCCACGAGAGCACCTCGCCGACGACCATCCACGCGCGGAAGTAGGCGGAGCGGTTGGTGTTCTGCGTGACCTTGTGCTCCGGGTAGTAGAAGCCGGTGGAGTAGTCGCGGTGGGCGACCTTGTCCGGCTCGTCGAGCAGCCAGTCGGGCAGGGTGACGTGTTCGGCGGGGCGGACCTTCGCGTGATGCCAGCCTTCGGGCAGCACCTCCTCGCGCGTGTTCGACTTGCGGCGTGCGGAGCGGGCCTTGTAGCTCAGTTCGTCGAGTTCGGCGCCGCCGGCGGAACGGGCCGCGGCGTCCTCGGTCGGCACTGTCGGCGCGGTCGGCGCGGCATCGCCCGCGAACTCCAGCCCGATGTCGCCTCCGGGCACGCCGGCGAACGCCTTGTCGGCGTCGCGTTCGATCTGATCGGGCGTCTCGCCGATCGAGGCGGCGTAGTCGGGATCGCCCTCGCGGATCACGCGATCGCGGAACGGCTGCAGCACCGTGCCGTCGGCGGTTTCGAAGCCGCGCTGGACCATGTACTCGTTGACGGCGGTCTTGTACGCGTTGGTCATCGCCGCGATGTAGTAGGCGGACTTGGAGCGGCCCTCGATCTTGAGGCTCGTCGCTCCGGAGTCGATGAGATCGTCGATGTGCTCGAGCATGCACATGTCCTGCGAGTTGAACAGGTACGCGCCCTCCTCGGTCTGTTCGATCGGGAAGTACTGTCCGGGGCGCTTCTCCTCGACGATCGAGTACTTCCAGCGGCAGGGCTGGGCGCATTCGCCGTGATTGCCGTCGCGGCCGGTCAGATAGTTGGAGAAGAGGCAGCGGCCGGAGAACGCCATGCACATCGCGCCGTGGACGAAGCATTCGATGTCCATGTCGTCGGGGATGCGGGCGCGGATGTCGCGCACGGCCTGAAGATCCATCTCGCGCGCGAGCACGACGCGGCGCGCGCCGAACTCGTAGAGGGCCTGCGCGGCGCCGTAGTTGGTGACGCCGGCCTGCGTGGAGACGTGCAGTTCGACGTCGGGGGCGATCTGATGGGCCATCATCATCACGCCGATGTCGGTGACGATCATCGCGTCGATGCCGGTGTCCTTCAGCTGGCCGATGTAGTCGCGCATCGCCTCGACCTCGGCGTTGCGGGGCAGTACGTTCAGGGTGACGTAGACGCGCGATCCGCGCTCGTGCGCATAGCGGGCACCCTCCTCGAAGTCCTCCAGGCTCAGGTTCTTCGGGGCGGAGCGCATGCCGAAGGCCTTGCCGCCGCAGTAGACGGCGTCGGCGCCGTAGTCGACGGCGGTCTTGAGCCCGCGCAGGTTTCCGGCCGGGGCGAGCACCTCGGGCTTGCGGCGCATATGCAGATTCTTACTCATGTCCTCGTTCATCACCCCAACAGTGTAGCGAGAACGGTGTAGCGGTGTATGCGTCGGCGTTGACATCTCACCGTTATGCACATATAATAGAAATGTGCTCAAAGGAGAACAAAATGCATCGTTATATTTCTTTTTTTGTCACACTTTTTATGCTAGCAACCATCTGCACAGTGCCTACTTCAGCTAACGCTACAGAGTATCGCAACGACCATATTCAGGCACAAGCGATAAGCAGCACTGATGGAACAGTAGTATTTAAAAACATCAATCTGCTTCAATCAGGCCAACCACTAATCGCCACCACCTACGATCCCAATGGAGAGACGGTCATATGGCAACTTGAAGTATCGCCCGATTCCACACGCAGCTCAAGACGAGCAAAGATACACCGAACCACAGTGACTGACCACGCAAGCTTTTGGGTGACGGTAACAAACAATCGCGTGACGGCTGCAGATAGTCCTTATGTCGCGATGCTACCACCATTCATCCCATCAGAAGTCACCCTAACGCATAATTCTACGACAGCAAAAATGACTTGGATCTACTCCACGACAGCCGGAGGAGGAGGCATGTTGTATTTGCAATGCGCCGTTGTCGGTTATGACAATATCTGTTCTTCAAGGTATCAATGAGGCATATTATGGGAGCTTTAATAGGAGAAGCCGTTATCGGCATAATGGCATTCAGCATTATCGGCATAGTAGTTTACGCTTTTATAAAAGCATTTAAGAAGCATTAATAAAAAAGAGCTATAAAGGATCGCAAGAAAAACAACGAAAGAATCTAACTTCACAGAAGATACGCCCTGTACGTGAGCCAGCATCTGTGCCGCCCTAGTATCCTGCGTTGGAAGTTCGTTGTTGAATTGGCCGCCCCCTCGGGCCTGCTTCGGAGCCTTTCCGCACGCCCATACGGCCCACTTTCTATTGAACACACACTTCGTCCGATCCTGTAGGATCCGGCGTTGAGGGGGTGGTGGGAAGTGGCGACAACGTTTGATTCCGTAGGGGCCGATACGTCGATTAGGGTGAATCGAGGATGAATGCGCGATGAGTCGCGATGGGGCTGCCACTCAGTGCATGTCAATCGGTTGATGTTCGTTGAGCGGCAGAAAACCGTGCCGCTCAACGCGATTTCGGTGGTTTTTCGCGTTGAACGGCAGACACATCGGCGACAGGGGCGGTCCTTGCGATACCGGCCATTGCGGAATCGTTGGAAAACAGCCATTTTGACAACATGTCAAAAAGTCGGCGAGGCAGCAATGACGTATCGTCGTGCCGCTCAACGCCAAAAACACTGAAAAATGCGTTGAACGACACAGCCAGAGCACAGCCGGACGGCACAGCTGCAGCACAACTGGACAGTATGGCCGGACGGCACAGCCGAGGCGTGGCCGGACGGCATGACTGAGGTGGCGCGGCCCGGCGACACACACAATTGAGTCGGTCTGCGATGGCGCGGCCGAGTGTCTAGCACCTCCACCGGAAATTCGCTGGTCTCATCCCATCTCCCCTTGTCGGGGCGTCGCCGTTGGCCAAACGTCACCGTGAAAAAACAGTTTCACCGTTTGCAGGCAACGTCGGGGCCGACAGGCGACCCAGCATGACGCGCGCAGCGCGTCCGTAATCTCAGGACAAGCCAGACCGCGAAGCAGACCTGAAGCAGGCCTGAGGAGCGGTCAATTCAACAATGAACTTACGGCGCAGGATACTAGGAACTCCTTTGGGACGGCGCAGATGTTTGCGGAGCTAGCCCGACAAGGCGCGAACAGGCCCCGCGACGCGCGGGGATGCTTCACAGGACGGCAAGCGCGAAGTCGACGAGCAGCTTGATGCCGTAGAGGGTGATGACGCCGCCGCACACGCGGTTGAGCACGTCGATGACCTTCGGGCTGAACTTGTGCGCGAACGCGTTGACGACGAGGGTGACGCCGAGGAACCACAGTACGGAGGCGGTTTCAACGCCGGTGATGAACGGCGTGGTCTGGCCGGCGTTGAGCGTGGCGGCGAACGCGCCGAGCATCAGCGTGCCATCGATGATCGCCTGCGGGTTGAACCAGGTGACCGCGCAGGCGGTGCCGATGGTGTCGAGCAGGCCGCGCATGCCGAGATGCTTGGACGGAGCCGACTGGTCGGCCGGGGCGGCGGCCGAAACGGGTTCGGCCCCGGCCGCATCATTCCGCTTCCGCTTCGGCAGCACGAGCCCCATGCCGATGCGGATCACGACCAAGCCGCCAAGGCCGAGCACGATGGTCTCGAGCCACGGGTTCGCCTGCATCAACGCGCCGATGCCGAAGAAGCAGGACAGGCTCAACGCCATATCGAAGAAAATGACGATGAGCGCCGTGATGAGGGCGTTGCGCCGCGTGCGCGTTAGCGCCGAATTGATGACGAACAGATTCTGCATGCCAATCGGCGCGATGTACGCCAATCCCATCGTCAGTCCCTGAATGTACAGGCCCATCGTCTACTCTCCCCACGTCTTCATGTTTGGCTGGACCATACACACCCAGCCAAACCAGCCAAATAAACTTCGAGTGAACTCTTCCTTGCGGATGCCTCGAACGGAAATCCGCCATATTCCAATACCATTGCCATATCCTACGCAGCGCATTACACTTGACAACCAGCCAAGAACACCACATGCAACCCAGCCAAAGGAGTATGGATGGCACGCAGCGCACCACTCGACATCGACTGGGCTCCGGATCGCACGTCCGGCAGGCCCGTCACCGAACAGATCGTCGACTTCATGTGCGAGCGCATCTCCTCGGGCGCCTGGCCGATCGGCTCGCGCCTGCCCAGTCAGCGCGCAATGGCGGAGCGTTTCGGCGTGAACCGGTCCACGGTCATCGCGGCCGTCGAGGAGCTCGCCGACTACGGCATCGTCGAGGGGAGGCGCGGCGGCGGCACGCGCATTGTGAGCAACACGTGGTCGCTGATGCTGCCGGGCGCGCCCGATTGGGCCGACTACGTCTCCTCCGGCTTCTTCAAGGCGAACAACACGACGATCCAGACCATCAACCGTCTGGAATTCGACCATACGAAGACGAGACTCGGCACCGGCGAACTCGACCCGCGGCTCTTCCCGCGTGACATGTGGCGGCGCGTGGCACGCGAGGCCGCCGACCGGATCGATTCGCTCGGCTATCCGCCACCGGAGGGGTTGGACGTGCTGCGCGAGGCGATCGCCGCGCACATGCGCGAATGGGGCGTCGACTGCCGACCCGAGCGAATACTCGTCTCCTCGGGAGCGCTGCAGGGTCTGCAGATGATCTCGGTGAGCCTGCTGTCGGCAGGATCCACCGTGTACGCGGAGGCACCGAGCTACATCAAGTCGCTGCAGGTGTTCCAGTCGGCCGGCATGCGGCTGACCGGCGTGCCGATGGACGGGCGGGGACTCGACGTGAATGCGCTGGGGAAGCTACTCGGAGATGACACGGCGACGATCGCGCCGACGCTCAACCCGATCAGGCCACCGACCACGGCGACGCGGTGCTGTACACGATTCCCACCAATCACAATCCCACGGGGATCACGATGCCCGAGGAACGACGGCGTGCGCTTCTCGCCGCCTGCACGGAGCATCGTCTGCCGATCATCGAGGACTGCGCGTATCAGGACCTCGTCTTCGAGGGGCCGACGCCGCGCTCACTCGCCGCGCTGGACGACAACGGCATGGTGATCACGGTGGGCAGCGCGTCGAAGGCGCTGGCGCCGGGGCTGAGAATCGGCTGGGTGTGCGCGGACGAGCGCATCGTGCATCGTCTCGCCGACGTGAAGATGCAGATGGACTACGGCGCGAGCACGCTGAGCCAGTGGGTGTTCGCGCGGTTCCTCGACTCCGGCCTGTACGCGGAGTATCTGGAGTCGCTGTGCGCCGAACTGCGCCGGCGTCGCGACGCCGCGCTGGAGACGCTGGACCGCCTCTTCGCCGGCCGCGCCCACTGGAACGTGCCGCGCGGCGGCTTCTACATCTGGCTCACGTTCGATGAGCCGGTGCATATGGGACGCCTGTTCCAGCGGGCGATCGATCACGGCATACTGCTCAACCCCGGAGACATCTACGACTTCCGAGGCAACAACGCGCTGCGTCTGAGCTACGTCTACACCACCCCGGAGGAGTTCGCCGGGGCGGCGCAGGTGCTGGCCGATCTCGTGTGACGTGGGGGCGAGGGAGACGGAAATCAGCCGAGCTTGGCGAGCTCGTCCGGAGAGAGCTCGAGCTGGTCGGCCTTGAGGGAGTCGAGGATCGTCTCGGGGCGGTGGGCGCCGGGGATGACGAACATATGATCGCCCTTGGCAAGCTCCCACGCAAGCACGACCTGCTGGTAGCTGACGCCGTGGGCGGCCGCGACCTCGCGGAACGGGTCGAACTTCGACTCGTCGTACGGGTGACGGTAGCCGCCGAGCGGGCTCCAGCACACGAACGCGAGACCGAGCTTGGCGCAGTAGTCAAGCGTGTCCTGCGTGTCGAGGTGGATCGGCGAGTACTGGTTCTGCACGGCGACGAGCTTGTCCCCCAGGATCGAACGGGCGATGTCGATCTGCTCGATCGAGGCGTTGGAGACGCCGGCCACGCGCGCCACACCCTCGTCGACGAGCTGCTTGAGCGCCTCGATCGACTCGTTGTACGGCACCTCCGGATCGTGGCGGTGCAGGTAGAGCAGGTCGATCGTGTCGACGCCGAGCGCCAGCGCGGACTGCTTGCCGTACTCGATGAGGTGCTCGGGCTTGCCGTCGCGCGGCCACAGCGGCTCGCCGTGCTCGCCCCAGACGCGGCGCAGGCCGATCTTCGTGGCGACGGTGACCTCGCTCTTCGGGCCCTTCCATGTGGCGAGCGCCTCGCGCACCAGCTTCTCGCCGGTCTGCTCCTCCTCGCCCGGCGTGTAGTACGCCCACGCGGTGTCGATGTGGCGGCATCCGGCATCGAGCGAGGCGTGCAGCGTCTCGATGCCGACGTCATGCCCACGGTTGTTCTCGATGGTCAGCGGCATCTCGCCGTGGCCGATCGCGGTGGTGGAGAACGGTCCCAGATTACGATACAGCGCCATGGCTGCTCCCTTCATTCGTCGAAACGGTGACAGTGCCAAGCGTAGGCGTCCCGGCCGGTTTTCGCCACACGGACGTCCGATACGCATCCGCTGACGCGTACCGGTGGAAGATGGTACGCAATAGTGTACATTCGTGTACTTTGGTACGCATTCGTGTAACTTGGTACGTATTCGCATATACTGAAGGAAGATGCAACGGCAATACGAAACCGCATCAGCAATGCTTCCAAGAAGGAATGAGACTCCGTCATGCCATCCATCAATCCGTTCAAACCGACTGCCGGCAAGATGCCGCCGATCCTCATCGGACGGCAGCCGATCATCGACGACTTCTCGGAGGCGCTTGACAACGGAGTCGGCGCTCCGGGACGCATCATGCTGATCACCGGGCAACGTGGCTTCGGCAAAACCGTCATGCTGACGGAATTCCGACGCATAGCCAAGGCACGACATTGGGAGGTCATCGCGGAAACCGCGTCCACAGGCCTCGTCGCACGACTTATAGCCACTCTCTCCCCCACCGGCATGCGACTGGATCAGGCCGACATCAGCCCGTCAATCGGAATCGCAGGCATCGCAACCGCGAGTCTCGGCCAGGCACGATTCTCCGCGGAATCCAATCCGCTCACCCTGCGCAATGCATTGAACAGACGCCTGAACTCCAGGAAGATCGGCAAAGGCAAAGGCATCCTCATCACCATCGACGAGACGCAGGCCGCCGCACACGAGGATCTGGTCGCGATCGCCACCGCCGTACAGCATGTCATCACCGATGCCGATGAAAGCGACGTCCCCGACGCCGACAAGAAGGGCGTCGCCATCGTATTCGCGGGATTGCCATACATGCTCAACGATCTGCTGGACAACGAAGTGACCACCTTCCTGCGCCGCGCACTGCGACGGGAACTGGAGAACGTGCCGTTGCCGGACGTCAGGAACGCCTTTCTGGAGACCGTTTTGGATTCGGGCAAGACCGTCAGCGAGCCCGACGCACGCGAAGCGGCGAGGCTTTCCGACGGATATCCGTATATGGTGCAGCTTGTCGGCTACTACATGTGGCAGTCCGCGCAGCGACGTCACTCCGACGTCATCACCGCTTCGGACATCGCGACCGGCGCGGCGGATGCCAAACTCGCCTTCGACGACGCCGTCTGCGCTCCCGCCATGGACGGAACCACCAGTGCGGAGCGACTGTTCCTCAAGGCCATGGCGAAGGATGTCCCCGACCCCACGCAGGTCGGGGACATCGCGGAACGCACCAAACGCAGCCGCAGCTGGGTGAGCAAGTACCGCGCGGCACTCATCAAGGACCGACTCATCCGGTCTGCCGGACACGGGCAGCTTGAATTCGCCGTGCCGCATCTCGGGCAGTATCTCCAATCGCTGTAGCAGTCGACCAGTTGGTCGGCTGACCGGTCAACGGCCACCGGAGGTGCCGCCGCCGGAACCGCCGCCGCCTCCGTCGAAGCCGCCGCCGAAGCTCGAGGAACCGGACGACGACGAGGGGGCCGCGGCCCTGATCGTCGAGGAGATGTCGGCGAAACCGGCGCTGATCTGCGTGCCGAGATCGGATAGACCGGACGCGAACGAGTCGCCGCCGAACGCGAAATCACCCGTCGACCCGCCGCCCGATCGGTCCGAACCGGAATAACCGGCGTTCCAGAGGTACGGACGGTACGTCCAGTACCACAGCGAATCGGAGGCGTGCTCGTCGAGCCATTCGGAATCCCTGACCTGCGGATACGCCTTGGCAAGCTGCGCGATGGCCTCGCGCGAGATGCCGAACGCGGCCGCATACACCATGTACCAGTCCCACAGCGCCAGATCAGGCACGCCACGGTCGGTGAAGTCGGAGAAATCGACCATGTAGCGTCTCAGCCCCAGGCATCGGCCGCCGTACTCCTGACCGGCCGGTGTGGGGACATCCTCCACCCCGGCCAGAGCGCAGAACAGGCCGATCGCGAACGGCGGCAATCCGAAGCACAGGGCGGCCACGGCATTGCCGGCGAATGCGAGGTTGAAGATGAAGCACACCACCCCGAGCATCGTCTCGAGGACGGCAGGCAGAACATAATACCCTGAGACCGATCTGGTCGCGCCGAGCTGGGCGAACTCGTCGCGCACGGTGGTGCGGAACCGTTCGAGCGACTGGTAGCCCGTCTTCCAGTCCTCGCATGCGTGCTTCATCTGCACGAAATCGAACACCGGTCCGCCGACCCGCCGCGAGATGTCGACGAGCAGATCGAGGCAGGCGGATTCCGACCTGCTCAGTTCCAGCGTCTTACGTCGCGGATCGTAGGGGACGGCGAGCGCCGCCGGCAGGATCACGACCGTGGTGGTCGATTGTGCGGCCCTGACTCGCCTCGTCTGCCGTCCGATCCGCTGCGCGATGGCTGCTGGATCGGCGTGAGCCATGTCGAGGTCGCGGTACAGGTCGGACGGGCCGGGGTAGAGCGCGATCGCCTTCTTTACGGCGAGCGACATGACGGTGGCGGAGAGCGACCGGTCGTCCAGTTTGCCGGAAGGGTGGATGCTCGAGCCCGCGGCGTCGAACACGTCGACGAGCCGTGCGGCGGAGTCGGGACTGATGCCCGGTTTGTCGCGCCAGTATTCGATGTTTCCCTTGTAGCGGGCGGCGCGAAGCGTGTAGAGCGCGCCAAGCACGCCCCATATGCCGAGCGCAATGGCGAGCACGACGCTGCCCGCCCATACCATGACCGTGACACGTGCGCTGTCGCGCTTGCGATCGGCGGCATAGCGCGCCTTGGCGTCCTCCTCGTCGTTGAGCGATTGCAGACGGCCGCCGGCCGCCGTGCGCGCCACGTCGCCGGCGCGGGCGGAGTCGAAGGCGCCGATCACGTTGATGTACCCGCCGACCTTGAGGTCGTACACGGTGAAGTGCATCGTGCCGTCCGACTCACGCGTGACCTCGTTCGTGTTGGCGGTGTGCAGCCAGGTGTGCGGGACGGTGGGGTCGGAGGCGTCCGGCGCACCGGACGAGCCCGTGCCCTCGGGGAATCGTACGACGCCGGTGACCTTGCCGGCCGGCACCTCGTTCTCCTTGGCGATCGGCTCCCACTGGAAGGTGGTCACGTCGTCGTATTTCGTGGCGACGCCGCGCATCGTGAACGATACGTCGATCTTGAGGCTCTTCGCATTGTCCGTGGCGGGGATGTTCCAGCCGATCTCGATGATCCGTCTCCCGGGCTGCGTGTTCGGCGCGAGGTTCGAGCCGGGTTCGTACGGCTGCGGATTGGAGTCGCCGCCGGTGACGTCGACGATGTACCAGCGGTTCGCGTAGTCGCTGTCCCAACTGGTGTCGCCGACCTGGTTCGGGTTGCGGAACTCGGTCTGCGTGAACGCCTGCCCGGTGTCGACGTTGCGCACCCGAATGTCGGTGATGTCGATGAGGTTCGACGGGTCGAGCGTGTACCGCCAGTACAGCTGCTTCCACGGCTTGGTATTGCCGTCCTCGTCGTCGCGGGATCGCAGCTTGTAGTCGAGACGCTGCGTGATCTTGAGGTCGCCGTCCTTCGTCGCCGTCGCCTCATAGTCGATGGAACGGTAGCTCAGGCTGGCGGAATCGTCATCGGCCACCGTGACGATGAAGGCGGCGCCGCCGACGATGAGCGCGATGATAAGCGTGATGAGCACCGACTGGAGAGCGGCGCGGACGATGCGGTTTCTCATGGCTTATGTCCTTTTATGTCCTTCGCTTCCTTGCGCACTGGGTCGTGCCCGATGGAACCGTCTTCAGAACCGGACCTGAGGCACGGCGCGACTCGCCTCGTCGGCCTCGAAGTACTGCGCCCATCCGTTCCCGCACCCATGACCATTCCCCTTCTTCGGAGCGTCCCCCTATTGGTCGCCCTTCCATTGTCTCACACAATCGGCGGGATCAGCGGGATCAGCGCCGAGACCATGTTCGTCAATCCAAAACGTCATCCGGGATGATGTTGGCGGGATCATGCGACGCAGAGAAATACTCACCGACCGCCCACAACGGCACGTTGGTGAGCCAATCCTGCTCACGGAATCCCCTCATCGATGTACGATACCCGTGCAATCCGGTGGCTGAACACAGTAGTCGCAGACTTTTGGCATGTACATTCTCCTCGGCCTTGACCTCCAGCGGCGCGGGACGACCATCATATTGCAGGACGAAATCCACTTCCGCCGTACCTTTGCCCGACGTCCAATAGTAGGGATCCCGGCCTGCCGCAGCGAGCTGCTGGCAGACATACTGTTCGGTCATAGCGCCCTTGTATTCCTCGAATGCCGTATTCGACAGGATCACGTCACGGGCCGTCACATTCATCGCGGCACCAAGCAATCCGACATCGTGCATATACAGTTTGAACGCCGACAGGTCCTCGTAATCCCGTAACGGAAGCTGCGGCTTGTCGACACGATACACACGGTGCGCCAGACCGGAATCCACGATGAACTGTATCGCCGTCTCATACTGCGCGCGCCGGGCGCCCTGCGCGATGTGGCCGAAGACGAATTTGTGGTTCTCCCGTCCCAGATGCGAGGGAATGGAACGGTACGCGAGGCGTACGCGCTCAACGTCGATCTCCGGCACATCACCCTTGTGCTTGGAGAAGTCGTTGTCATAGTCAGACAACAGCGCATTCTGACGTCGACGTGCCGCGATGTAGTCATTGTCTCCGTCCAGAAACTCGTTGACGACCTGCGGCATACCGCCGACGAAATAATATCGACGCAGCATGCGTTCCAACCGGTCGCCGAACGCCTCCGCTCGAACGAAGTCGAGAGAGCATACGATGTCGGCGAGCACATCCTGCCCACACGCCCGCAGAAACTCGATGAACGACAGAGGATACATGTCGATCGAATCGATCTTGCCGACGGGGAATGAGCGACCGGCATGGTATGACAGGCCGAGATACGAGCCCGCCGCGGCAATATGCTGTTCGGGCGTATTCTCGGCGAACGCCTTCATCAGCGTGATGGCGGAGGGCACCTCCTGGATCTCGTCGATGACGACCAGCGTACGACCGGGAACGATCTTCACCCCTGTGAACACCTCGATGTTCTCCAACACCTGACGCGCGTCATACCCCGGAGCGAACACGGCGTGCGTGGATTCATCCATGAGATTGAGATAAGCGCACGAGTCGTATCGAGTAGAACCCAGCTCCTTGAGCACGTAGGTCTTGCCCACCTGTCTCGCTCCGCACAGTATCAGCGGAAGTCTGTGTCTGGACTTGCTCCATGACTCCAGTTGACCCATCACATCACGCTTCATCGCGTCCCCTTCCCTGTCTCCGATCACGTTCCGCGCGGTCTGCACACACACTCCAGTCTACCGTCCATACAAGTGTGATACAAAAATACTGACGAAGTATATGCATATCTATGCAAAAATTCTAAGGATGAAATCACTGTTTCACGCAAAAAGATGAAGGACAATAACCGGAACATCACAGCCAAAGGAGTGGGGAGCCGGACCATCCCGTTCGGGACCGTAGGCTTGGCCGAGCGGCCTTGAGCGTGTCCCGAACGGGATGGCCCGGCTCCCCACGGCCCGAGCACTCGGAGCGAACGCCGACGAACCCGGCGAACCCGTATTCGTTTCTAACTATGAACGGCTATCAAACGCCGGAATCGCAACGTTTCCGAGCTACCGAGACAAGGTGCGCGTCCGGGCCGCGGCTGGCAGACTTGAATCATGACTTCAGATCTTGTGCATCATGGCGAATCCTTCGACGGCACGCCGCTCGGCTTCGCGACCAAATCCATCCACCTCGGCAACGGGGTCGACGCCGAAACCGGCGCGATCCGCCGCCCGATCACCCTGGCGAATGCCTACGCGCTGCCCTACGACCCGTCCGACATCAACTGGTCGAGCTCCGATGTGAACCTGTACACGCGCAACGGCCACCCGAACCAGCGCTATCTCGAGGCGAAGCTCGCCAATCTCGAGGGCGCCGAGGACGCGGTCGTGCTCGCCTCCGGCGTCGCGGCGCTCGCGGCGACCTTCACCACGGTGCTGAACCGCGGCGACCACGCGATCTTCTCCGACACGACGTACATCGCCGCCTACCGTCTGCTCAACCAGATCCTGCCCGAGAAGTACGGCATCGAGACGTCGATCGTCGACACGTCGGATCCGAGGAACATCGCCGACGCGATCCGTCCGAACACGAAGCTCGTCCACATCGAGACGCCCGCGAACCCGACCCTCAAGGTCACGGACATCGAGGCGGCGGCGAAGCTCGCGCACGATGCGGGTGCACTGCTGTCGGTCGACAACACGTTCAACTCCCCGTTCAACGTGCGACCGATCGACCTCGGCGCGGACATCGTCATCGAAAGCCTCACCAAGTACATCAACGGCCACGGCGACGCCTTGGGCGGCGCGATCGCCACACGCAAGGAGCTTACCGACCAGATCCGCTTCACGTATCAGGTGAACTACGGCGGCATCATCTCGCCGTTCAACGCGTGGCTCATCAACCGCGGTTCGGTGACGCTCCCCTTACGCATGCGGCAGCACAACGCCTCCGCACTGGCCATTGCGAAGCACCTCGAATCGCTGCCGCAGGTGCGGTTCGTCGCCTATCCGGGACTCGAATCGCATCCGCACCATGATGTTGCGGCCCGTCAGCTCGCCCGCCCGGATGCGGGCTTCGGCGGCGTGCTCGCCTTCGGCCTCGACACCGATCACGACGGCCACAACCGCTTCGTCTCCAAGCTCAACGTGATCACCTCGGCCGTCTCGCTCGGCCATGACGAGAGCCTGATCGTGTTCCTCGGCGAGGATGACGAACGCAAGTACCTCTACCCGCCGGAGTTCCACCGCGGATTCTTCCGTCTCGCCGTCGGCCTCGAGGACACCGACGACCTGATCCGCGACATCGACCACGCGCTGGCCGAAGCGGAGTTGTAAGGGCGAGTCCGGATCATATCGGTTGTGCATGCCTGCTAGCGGCAACCGGATGCAGAAGGGGTCTGTCACCGGAAATCAACCGGTGACAGACCCCTTTCATCACTCAGCGGCTATGCCGCGAGGGATCCGTGAGAGGACGATCAGTCCTCGAATGCCGAACCGCCAAGCGGAAAGCCCAGCGGGCTTTCCGTAGGTGAGGCGAGCGGCTATGCCGCGAGGGATCCGTGAGAGGACGATCAGTCCTCGAACGGATCAAAGTCGCGACGCACGCGGCGGCGCGGGCGCTCGGTGCGCTCGATGCGGTCGGCGTGGTACTCGTCGTAGTTCTCGTCGGTGGCGTAGCGCGGGTTGCGATCGTAGCCGCCACGGCCGCCACGGGACGAACGACGGTCGTCGTCACGGTCGGAGGAGCGACGGCGACGCGGACGATCGTCATCGCGGGAGGCACGGGAGGCACGACGGTCATCGCGATCGTAGCCGCGGTCGTCATCGCGATCGGCGGCACGGCGACGACGCGGACGATCATCGTAATCGTCATCGCGGTCGTCACGATCATAGCCGCGGGAGGCGCGACGATCGTCGTCACGGGAGTCGAGATCGTCACGATCGGCGGCACGGCGGCGACGCGGACGATCATCGTAATCGCGATCGTCATCATCGGCCGGACGGCGGCGACGCGGACGATCATCGAAGTCACGATCGTCACGACGGCCACGGCCGGCGGAACGGCGATCGTCACGGCCGGCGCGACGATCGTCGCGATCGCCACGATCCCCACCGCGAGAGCCACGGTCGGCGCCGGATTCCTGATCCTCGAAGCCCGGGATCGCAAGGCTGATCTTGCCGCGATCGTCGACGCCCTGAACGACGACCTCGACGGTGTCGCCCTCCTTGAGCACGTCCTCGACCTGATCGATGCGCTCGCCGTTGGCGAGGTTGCGGATCTGGGAGATGTGCAGCAGGCCGTCGGTGCCCGGCGTGAGGTTCACGAACGCGCCGAAGCTCGTGGTCTTGACGACCTTGCCGTTGTACACCTCGCCGGCCTCCGGCACGTGCGGGTTGGCGATGGAATCGATGATCTGCTTCGCCTTCTCGGCGGCCTCGCCGCCCTCGGAGGAGATGAAGACGGTGCCGTCGTCCTCGATCGCGATCTCGGCGCCGGTGTCCTCCTGGATCTGGTTGATCATCTTGCCCTTCGGGCCGATGACCTCGCCGATCTTCTCGACCGGGATCGTGGTGGTGATGATGCGCGGGGCGAACTCGCTCATCTCGGCCGGGCCGTCGATGCACTCGTTGATGACCTCGAGGATCGTCGTACGGGCGTCCTTGGCCTGCTGCAGGGCAGCGGCCAGAATGTCGGCGGGGATGCCGTCGAGCTTGGTGTCGAGCTGCAGGGCGGTGATGAACTCGGAGGTGCCGGCGACCTTGAAGTCCATGTCGCCGAACGCGTCCTCGGCGCCCAGGATGTCGGTGAGGGTCTTGTAGACGTGCTTGCCGTCCACGTCACCGGAGACCAGACCCATCGCGATGCCCGCGACCGGGGCCTTCAGCGGCACGCCGGCGGCCAGCAGGGACAGGGTGGAGGCGCACACGGAGCCCATCGACGTCGAGCCGTTGGAGCCGATGGCCTCGGAGACCTGACGGATGGCGTAGGGGAACTCCTCGCGATCCGGCAGCACCGGGACGAGGGCCTTCTCAGCGAGGGCGCCGTGGCCGATCTCGCGGCGCTTCGGGGAGCCGACGCGGCCGGTCTCGCCGGTGGAGTACGGCGGCATCTCGTAGTTGTGCATGTAGCGCTTCGACTGCGGGCCGGACAGGGAGTCGAGCTGCTGCTCCATCTTGAGCATGTTCAGCGTGGTGATGCCCAGGATCTGGGTCTCGCCGCGCTGGAAGAGGGCGGAACCGTGAACGCGCGGCACGATGTCCACCTCGGCGGACAGGGTGCGGATGTCCTTCAGGCCACGGCCGTCGATGCGGTAGTCCTCGGTGAGGATGCGACGACGCACGATCTGGCGCTGCAGCTCCTTGAACGCGTTGGACAGCTCCTTGTCCTTCTCGTCGTCCGCCATGTCGGTGAACTCGTTGGCGAGGATGGCGCGCACGTGCTCCTTGATCTCGTGGATGCGATCCTGACGCGGCAGCTTCTCCGCGATGGTCAGGGCCTCATCGAGATCCTTGTGGGCGATCTCGTCGATGCGGGCGTACAGCTCGTCGGTGTACTCCGGGAAGAGCGGGAACTCCTTGGTCTCCTTGGAGGCCTTCTCCTTGAGC
Source organism: Bifidobacterium callitrichos DSM 23973 (assembly GCF_000741175.1). GTDB lineage: Bacteria > Actinomycetota > Actinomycetes > Actinomycetales > Bifidobacteriaceae > Bifidobacterium > Bifidobacterium callitrichos. The sequence continues at coordinate 15,753 of NZ_JGYS01000006.1, read as the reverse complement.
TCGTTCTGCGCCACGCAGATGGTCTTGATGAACGGCTTGGCGGCCTCGAGGCCCTCGGCCACGACGGCCTCGTCCGGCTTGGCCTGGCCCTCGTCGTAGATCAGGTGCCAGGCGTTCTTGCCGGCACCCGCCTCGATCATGGCGATGGCGACGTCACCGTTGTCGATCACGCGGCCGGCGACCACGATCTCGAAGACGGCGCGCTCGCGCTCGCTCCACTTCGGGAAGGCGACCCACTGGCCGTCGATCAGAGCCAGACGCACGCCGGAGACCGGGCCGGAGAACGGCAGACCGGAGATCATGGTGGAGGCGGAGGCGGCGTTCAGGGCGAGCACATCGTACGCGTCGTCCGGGTTGACGGCGAGCACGGTCTCGACGACCTGCACCTCGTTGCGCAGCGTGTGCGGGAACAGCGGGCGCAGCGGGCGGTCGATGATGCGGCAGGCCAGGATCGCGTCGTTGGACGGACGGCCTTCGCGGCGGAAGAACGAGCCCGGGATCTTGCCCGCGGCGTACATCTTCTCCTCGACGTCGACGGTCAGCGGGAAGAAGTCGTAGTTCTCCTTCGGGCTGGAGCCGGCGGTGGTGGTGCTCAGCACCATCGTGTCGTCGTCCAGATAGGCGGCGACGGCGCCGTCGGCCTGCTGGGCGAGGCGGCCGGTCTCGAAGCGCAGCGTGCGCTTGCCGAATGAACCATTGTCGATCACGGCCTCGGTGGCCTTGATTTCGGGACCCTCCATAGGGTTCCTCCTTTTTCTGTTATCGTGTGTTCTTTTTTTCCTACGGACATGTGCCCATCTTCAGCTGGGCGGGCTCTTACATTCGCATGTGTTGCGGGCGTGTGCTTCGGCCTTGCGACCCCGCGGCCTTCTGTCATTGTCGCTTCCGGCAGCCTCTGGTTTCCCCCGTGACGTGCCTCGACCGCGTTTCCCTCGTGTCAACCCCGAGAGGTGAGTCCTCTTGTCGACCCCGACCGGTCCGGACCTTCCGGCCTGCGGAGCCTATCCTCCTGGCTCGTTCCTACTTCGTTCGTGTTGCCATTGTCAGGCGTATGTAAAACGCCCGAGTGCCATTGGCGCCCGGGCGGAAGTCTTCTATCGACGCAGACCAAGCTTCTCGATCAGCGCACGGTAGCGGTTGATGTCGTTGCGCTTGAGGTAGTCAAGCAGGGAACGACGGGAACCGATCATCATCTGCATACCACGACGGGAGTGATGATCGTGCTTGTGCTCCTTCAGGTGCTCGGTCAGATCGGCGATGCGCTTGGACAGCAGAGCGACCTGGACCTCCGGAGAGCCGGTGTCGCCTTCGTGCGTCGCGAACTCGTTGATAATCTGGGACTTCTGTTCAGCCGTCAGTGCCACGGCGTCCTCCTTCAAGGTTGTTTGTTGCGCGGTGCCTCAGGCACGCTACCTGAAGCGCTCTCTATCCGCGGGCGATTTACGCCAAATGGAAAGTATAGGGCACAGTGCGGACCAGCACAATGCGGACCGATCACACCGTGGTGAGCAGGCCGCCGAACATGACGACCAGAAGGGCGATCACCTCGATGACGAAGAAGAGGATGAACGAGGCCCAGCTGCGGGTCAGGACGTTCAGGGGCGAATCCTTTTTGATGATGACGAGCAGCCCCACCCAGACGACGGCGAACACGGCCACACCGAAGCCGGCGGCGATGATGCCGAGGTTCGTGGCGTTCGCGATCGTGGCGGAATCACCGTAGACGACGTACGTCGAATACCAGAAGTCGAATTTAAGCAGGCAGATACCGGCCACGAACTGTTCGGCGGCAAGACCTATCGCGAACACGATGCGCCACAGCCATCGGCCCGAATCGACGACGGCGAGGCCCAGACTGGCGACGGCGACGAGGGTCACGGTCCACGAGACGAACGCGGCACCCTGCGGCGTGAACATGCTCAGGCGCTCGGTCAGCCACGCGGTGCTGCCGACGGCGAGCGCGCGGCCCAACCAGTACGGTCCGATGATCGCGGCGAGCACGGCGGTGAAGTACACGGCCCACTGCGCGGGGTGCGAGCGACGGCGTTCGATGTCGGCGAGGGAGAGCTCCGTCACTGGGATGGTGGCTTCGGGGTGCTTGGACACCTCGACCGTCTCGACCTTGCCGTTGACGATCTCGACGGCCTCGTTGTCGGCCTCGTTGTCGGCCTCGCTGTCCCCGCTGGCGTGTGTCATAGCCCTCCCGTCGACACGTCCGTTCCTGCATTGTCGGTTACATGGTACTCGGATGCGCGCACGGCGTCTTTCACGCCCGGGCGGCCCCGGATACGCGAACAGGCCCCGGAATCGCGTGATTCCAAGGCCTGTCAGGTGGAGCGGATGACGGGAATCGAACCCGCGTAATCAGTTTGGAAGACTGAGGCTCTACCATTGAGCTACATCCGCGCGCCGCACCGTTCGCGACGGGATGCGCCCGTACGAACGAAACAACTCGAGCAATTATACACGAGGGGTGGGCAATACGCCGACGTCGGCGGTGTGCACCGTGTGTTCCGCGCCGTCGGCGGTACGCAGGATCAGCGAGGCGTCGGGGTTCAGGTCCTCGGCCACGCCCTCCAGCTCCGTGCCGTCGACGAAGTGCGCGACGGCGTGTCGTCCGAGCGTGTAGCTGCGCTCGCGCGTCTCGCGCAGCAGCACGGCCGCGCGTCGCCCAGGATCGGACACGAACGCGGCGAGGCGACGGCGCAGGGAGCGTACGACGCCGGCGGCGATCGCGTCGCGCAGACCGTCGGACGAGGGCAGCGGCGCGTAATGCAGCTGCAACGAGGTCGATTCGTCCGTCGGCAGTCGATCGGCCGGCACGTCGAGATTCAGTCCGATGCCGAAGACGATGGCGACGGACGACGCGTCCGCGTCATCGCCCTGTTGCGGCAGCGGGACCATTTCGGCGAGTATGCCGCCGAGCTTGCGGCCGGCGAGATACACGTCGTTCGGCCATTTGAGCCGCGGGGCGCCGGCCACGCCGACCGTATCGGCCGCCAATGGGCGGGCACCGCTGATGGCGAGCGCGTCGTCGATGGCGTCGAGCGCGCACAACCCGGCGATCATCTGCAGCCAGCCGTTGACGGATTCGTCGACGGCGACCGCGCGCGGCACGGCGACGACGAAGGTCACGGTGAACGACTCGCCCGGCCGGCTCGTCCACGTGTGGTCGAGGCGGCCGCGGCCGGCGGACTGCGTGTCGGCCGCGACGACCGCGATTTTCATGGGATTGGCGGGATTGGACAGCCCGACCAGGTCGATTCGACCGTCCGCCACCATCTGACGGGCGAGCGTGTTGGTCGAACCGACCTCGTCGAGAAGCGTCACCTGATCGGCGGCGCGGCAGGTCGCCGGCATTCTCACGGACGCGGCCGACGTGCCATCCGTGGACATCGCATTGTTGAGCACCATGCCCTCCACGATAGGACGCGATCGGCGAAGTCCTCGCTGCCGTCTCGTTCCGGCGGCATCAGGATGTCTGGCGCACGCGTCGGCCGGACGTCACTCGTGGGTGACGATCACCTTGTACTCGTACGGGGCGAGGGCGACCGGCTCGGCGGGCAGCGTCGCGTCGGCGGTGCTGTCCATCGTGGCGGTGGCGTCGCGATCGGCGAAGTTGAACAGGCCGACGATCGTGCGCTCGCCCTGCTTGCGGACCACGGCAAGGACGCCGTCGTCGCGCGTGTCCCACGTGGTGACCCACGCGTCGGGCGCGAAGCAGGGGTCGGAGCGCATCTCGCGCAGCCCCTCCATGCCCTCCCACAGGCGACTCTGCAGCGTGCCCTCGGTGTGGCGCTCGTCTGCCTTGTTCCAGTCGAACGGGCTGCGGTGCAGGTTGCGGCTGTCCTCGATTCGGTCCGGATCCTCCTTGTACTCCCAGCCGTTGAGCTGGCCGATCTCGTCACCGCAGTTGAGCATCGGGAAGCCGCGCAGGAACGCCATCGCGCGATGCATGAGCAGGTCGCGTCCGATGGCCTTCTCGTAGGCCGGCTTGTCGTGGGTGATGATCGCCTTCTCGACACCGCACAGGGACGCGGTGGTGCCGCAGCTGCGCGCGTCCTTGGACGCCTCGTCGTAGTTGTACAGTTCGCCCATCGCCCAGCTGCCGGGCTCCGCGCCCTCGTAGAAGTGGTAGAGGAACTCCTTGTGCTTGAGCGGGTCGATGGCGAGCCGCACCTCCTCGTCCTCGTCGAGGCCCCAGCCGATGTCGTCGTGGCAGCGCAGGTAGTTGACGAACCAGCAGTTCTCGGGCAGGGCGTCGAGCTTGTCGATCTGGGCCTTGAGCAGTCGGGTGTCGCCGTTGGCGAGCGCGCTCCACAGGTTCACCATGATCGATACGTTGTACAGCATGTGGCATTCGGGGCGCTCGGGCGTGCCGAAGTAGGCGGCGAGCTCCTTGGGTGCCATGACGACCTCGCCCTTGAGGACGACGGCCGGGCAGACGATCTCAAGCATCATGCGCATCATGCGCACGATCGTGTGGACCTGCGGCAGGTTGCGGCAGTTGGTGCCGAGCTGCTTCCAGATGTAGGGCACCGCGTCGAGTCGGAACACCTCGACGCCGAGGTTCGCGAGGTGCATGACGGAGCTCATCATCGCGACGAACACCTTGGGATTGCGGTAGTTGAGGTCCCACTGGAACGGGTAGAACTGGGTCATCACCCACTTGCCCATCTTCTCGTTGTACGTGAAGTTGCCGGGCGCGGTGTTCGGGAAGACCTGCGGCACCTGCGCGTCGTACTGGTCGGGGACGGTGCGGTCGTCGTAGCAGAAGTAGTAGTCCTGATACTTCGGATCGCCGGCCTCGGCGGCCTTGGCCCAGCGATGGGAGGAGGCGGTGTGGTTCATCACGAAGTCGAGGCACAGGCTGATGCCGGCCTCGCGCAGCTTCCTGGTGAGCGCGGCGAGGTCCTCGTTGGTGCCGATGCGCGGGTCGACGGCGTCGAAGTCCTCGATGGCGTAGCCGCCGTCGTTGTCCGGGTGGGGCATCTGGAGCAGGGGCATGAGGTGCAGGTAGGTGAGCTTCTGCTCCTTCAAGTAGTCGATTTTTCCTGCGAGCTTCTTCAGGTCGCCGGCGAACAGGTCGGTGTACATGGTCATGCCGAACATGTCTCCGCGCTTGTACCACTGCGGGTCCTGCTCGCGGGCGACGTCGAGGGCCTTCAAGTCGGCGGGTCGAGCGGCGTAGGCGTCGGCCATCGCGCGTTCGAACTCGTTGAGTTCGGCGGACTCGCCGTAGAGCATGCGGAAGAGCGATTCGAGCTCGTCGCGGTGGCGGTCGAATCGGGCGGCGAAGATTCCGTCGTCGGACGCCGTGGCGGCCGATTCGATCGGCTCGACGGCCTCGGCCGGCTTTGCGGCCTGCGACGGCTTGATGGACTTGGACTTCGCGGCGTGGGACTTGGCGGACATCATCGCTCCTTGACTGGTCGTGCTGGACTGCACTCAACTTCACTTCATTGTTCTGTCGTTCGATGCCGTTGTGCTGCATCGGCGTTGGCTTTATGGTATCCGCGCGCGCACGTAATATCAAACCGGTTCGATATCGGCGTGTCGAAACGGTTCGACACCGACTGCCATCGATATGCCGTCGATACGGCACGGCAACCGTCCCACGCATGGGGAGACTCGGCTACGTTGACGATCAGTCGCCGTCGATGACCACCACGGCGGAGGCGACAGGGCCGTCATGGCTCAGGGAGACGTGGATGCGCGCCGGCAGGTTGCCGGCGGCGCCCGATGCGGCGCCACGAGACGATGTACCGGAAGCGCCGCGCATCACGGCGTACGGCCCCATGGAGGGATCAACCGGTCGGGAGCCGCGCATCACGGCGTACGGGCTCGTCTCCGCTCCGCCGGCCCCCAAACCCGAAGTCGAGCCGATGCCCGACCGGCCGACGCCTTCGACGCCCGAGGCACCCGCACCACCGAGCACCCCTCCGATCGAGTCACGGAACGCCTCGGCGAGCCGACCGGTCAGAGTTACGTGGGGTACGCCGCGCGAATCGTCGAGGATCTCGACGCCTGACCACGGGAAATCATCCAGCGTGAACGGGTAGTCACCCTCCCCCAGCGCCTCGCACCACGCCTTGAGGAACGCCTCCTTGCCGGCCCACTTGGCGGCGAGGTGCACGGCCTCGCCGTCGTTCTTCAGACGTGCGCGGGCCGAGGCCTGCCGCACTTCGCGCACCGAGAACAGGTTACGCATGCGAGAGCCGGGCTCGGCCAGCTGCCCGCCGAACGCCACGACGTCCACCACATCATGGCCCAGTCCATATACGCTCATTGAGGCTCCCTTTCACCTTGCGTCAACAGCACGCATGTCAACAGCATGCGTGCGCCACTGCCATGTGCGTCATCGACATGCCCGACGACATCAACTTCATGCGTCACAACAATATCCCCACAGACGCTATCTGCGTTACAAGGGGTACATTTCCTCGACTGCGGACATCTATCTCGCTTACGAGAGGTACCCACGCGAAGTATCAAAGCCCATATGTGGCTTGATTCCGTTGGAGTCAAGCCATTTTGATGCCTCTATACCCGCGGCAGGTACCCCTCGTAAGCGAGATAGATGTCCGCAAGACCGCAGAAGTACCCCTTATAACGAAGAAAGGCTGGGGTAACGGGCACATAGCCCGTTACCCCAGCCTTGCCACGCCGGTTTTTCACACCAGCGCACCGGTCTTCACTCGCCTATCTCACATGACAGGCGCGAATAACCAGTTACCGGCTCACGCCTCGAAGTAGCCGGAGGCGCCGAGGCGGGCGTTCGGGTCGAGGAGCATGGCCTTCTCGACCTCGTGCGCGTCGTAGCGGCCGCCGGAGGCGAGACGCGTGCCGTCCTCGCGGAAGCGGCGGTTGTCGATCGGCTCGTAGAGCGCGGCGCGACCCATCATGCCTTCCTCGAGGCGACGCTGACCGGCCGCGAGGCGCGCGTTGGCGCGCTTGCGCCACGACTCCAGCGCCTCCTCGCCGTCGGCCTTCGCGACGGCCGCCTCGAAGGCACCGGGGTGCACGAGCGCCACGAAGCCGGAGACGTGGCCGAAGCCGAGCGAGGTGGCGAGTCCGGCCTTGACCGGCCTGCCGTCCGCGGCGCGTCCGAACGCGTCCTCGCCACCGCCGATGCGCAGCGGCTTCCTCAACCACACCATGTGGTCGTCGCGTTCGAGCTTCGGGTCGACGCAGTCGAGCGAGGCGTTGGCAGGGATCACTCCGGAGGCGAACAGCTGCGTCAGGCCGTTGACCTGGAAGATGCAGGCGCCGCCCTTCGCGTGGCCGGTGAGGGTCTTCTGCGAGATGACGAACAGCGGGTTGCCGTCGGTGCGTCCGATCGCGTGGGCGAGCGTGTTGTGCAGCTCGGACTCGTTCGGATCGTTGGCGTTGGTGGACGTGTCGTGCTTGGAGACCACGGCGATGTCGTCCGGCGTGACGCCGAGCTTCGCAAGATCCTTCACGAGCTTCGCGTCGCGTCCGCCGAGGCCGGCGGCCAGCGCGCCGAGGCCCGGGGCCGGGATCGACGTGTGCGCGCCGTCCGCGTAGGAGTGGATGAAGCCGACGACGCCGGCGACCGGCAGGCCGAGCTTCAGCGCGATGTCGCCTCGGGTCAAGAGGATCGTGCCGCCGCCCTGGGATTCGAGGAAGCCGCCGCGGCGACGATCGTTCGCACGGGAGAAGAAGCGCGCGTCGATGCCCTTGGCGTACATCTCCTCGGAGTTGGCGGTCGCGTTCATGTTGCCGAATCCGATCACGGATTCGACGCCGATGTCGTCGATCGCGCCGGTGACGACGAAGTCGGCCTTGCCGAGCGCGATCTTGTCGGCGCCCTCCTCGAGCGACACCGCGGCGGTGGCGCAGGCGGAGACCGGCTGGACCATGTTGCCGTAGCCGCCGATGTAGCTCTGCATCACGTGCGCGGCGACGACGTTCGGCAGTGCCTCCTGCAGGATGTCGGTCGGGATCTCGTGGTTCAGGAAGCGGTCGAGGTAGAGCTTGCGCATCGACATCATGCCACCGAAGCCGGTGCCCTGCGTGGACGCGACCATCGACGGGTGGATCGCCTCGAGGATCTCGGCCGGGTTGAATCCGGCGGACAGGTACGCGTCGACCGTGGTGACGATGTTCCACAGCGCGATCTCGTCGACGTCGCCGACCATGGAGGCGGGGATGCCCCACTTGACCGGGTCGAAGCCCTTCGGGAACTGGCCGCCGACCGTGCGCGTCATGGCGGCGCGGCGCGGCACGCGGATCATCGAGCCGGCGTGACGGGTCACGTTCCATTCGCCGGACTCGTCGTCCTTCGCGTAGGAGGTGTGGGCCTCGTCAAGCTTGACGTATTCGCGGGCGACGTCCTCGGTGGGCACGGAGAAGGTGACGTCGTGGTCGAGGTAGACTTCGCTCTCCTCCTCGTCGGAGCCATCCCTGTAGTCGTTGCCCATGCCCTCCTCGAACGGGCGGATGCCGGAGCGGGCCACGACCTCGTCGTGGTAGCGCTCGGCGATGTCCTCCTCGGGCACGAGGTTGCCGTCGGTGTCGTACCAGCCGGGCTTCGGGCTGTCGGCCCACGTGAGCAGACCCATGTTCCACGCGAGCTCCAGCACGGCTCCCGCGTTGAGGTCGACGGAACCGTCGGAGTGGATGCCGAGTTCGGCCTGGGCGCGCGTGCGCCCGGAGCCCCAAGGTCCGAGCTCGCCGATGGAGACGATGACGATCTCATCCTCGGGGCGGGCGGTCACGTTCGCCCAGTCGGCGAGGTCGACGTGCGGCTGGTGCGGGGTGTGCGGGGTGGGCAGCGCCTTGATTCGCTGTCCGACGACGGAGCCATCCGTTTCCCGCGCCTGCTCTCCCTCGTCGGAGGGAGCCGACGCCTTTGCCGCATCGGCTTCGGCCTCCGCGCGCAGGGCCCTGATGTCGATCGGCTCGGAGCCGAGTCCGCCGGTCAGGTCCACGTCGAGCGGCTTGACGGCCGCGGCGGCACGCGATTCGGCGGTGCACAGGTCGAGCAGCTTGGCGGCGATCTGCGCGGTCGAGTACGTGTGGATGCCATGGCGTTCGACGACGGCGACCAGCGGGTCGTTGCCGCCCATGAGTCCGGTGCCGCGCACCCAGCCGATCTTCGGATGGGCGAAGGTCACGCGGTCGGACCACACGCGCTCGGCGTGGGCGCGGTTGACGATCGCATCGAAGGCCGACTTGACCTCGCCGTATGCGCCGTCGCCGCCGAACACGCCGCGGTTCGGCGAGCCGGGCAGCACGACATGCAGGCGATGCTGCACATCGGTGTCGGCGCCGATCCTCGACAGGCCGGCGATCGCACGCTCAACGCCCCAGAGCATGAGACGGGCCTGCGATTCGAACAGTTCGCCGGAATCGGCGAGCGTGCCGTGCACCGGCGGGGCCGCGAACGGGAAGAACAGGGTCGGCTCGTACGCGGGCTTGAGGATCGTGGTGGTCGCGCCGGTCGTCTTCTTCTGGACGTTGCCGACCCAGTCGACGAGCGCGTCCACGTCACGGAAGCTGGACAGGTTCGCGGGCACGAGCCACAGCCTGGCGCCTTCGGCCGCGTGGGTGCGGTAGGCGCGCTTGGCCCATTCCTTGATGGACGGCCTGAAGCTGTGCGACGTGGCGATCACGGTCGCGCCGCCCGCAAGCAGCCCCTCGACCACCTGCGCGGCGATCGAGTTCGGGCTGACCCCGGTGACCACGGCGATGTCACGCGCGAAGCGGGAGGCGGCCGGGTCCTCGCTGACGGGCTCCAGCGCCTCGGAGGCGATGCGCGCGAAGGCGCCCTTGAGCGCGGCGTCTGCCGGATCACTCTTCACGGCGAACCACTGCGCCTCGTCGGCGACCGCCTTGCCGAGGCCGACGAACCCGCCGGAGAGCAGGTCCGCGTCCTTCTCGTAGAAGGCGCGGGCGAGATCCTCGCGGGCGGACGCCCAACGATCGTCGAAGAGGATCGCCTTGTTCGCGTCGAAGCGCGGCTCGACCTGCTTGGGCCAGTCGGAGCCGAGCTCGGCGTCGACGGCCGCGATCACGGCGGCGTTCTCGTCCTCGCCAGCCTCGGAGGCCGGGGCGGCCACGCCGAGCTCGTTCAGGACGAAGCGGGCGGTGGCGGCGAGCACGCCGTTGGAGCCGGTGACCTTCTCGGCGAACGCGTCGAGCGCGGCGGAGTCGACCACCGCTCCGCCCGCGGCACCTCCCGCGGACGGCTTGGAGACCGGCACGCCCTTGGTTTGGCCGACCAGAGCCACGGCGTCGTCGATGAGCTGATCGGCGGCGGCCTGGTTGGCGGCGGCGCCGGTGGGCAGCTTGGCGAGATCGCCGCCACGCGAGCTCGAACCCTCGCGGGTGTCGAGCAGGAGCGCGGCGGTCGTGGCCGCGACCCAGCCTTCGCCGAGGCCCCACACGCCGGTGACGCGCTCGCGGATGTGCGTGGCTTGACGCCGGCCGCACCGAACAGGGCGCGCAGACGGTCGCGGATCGCCTCGGAGAGGACCGGGCCGAACGGCTTGTAGTTCGGGGCCACCTTGTTGACGATCTTGGCGAGCTGGTCGAGGGTCGCCTCGGCGGCGCCGTCGACGCTGGCCACGCCCAGCTCGGAGCTGATGTCCATGAGCAGCTGGTTGCGGCGCGAGGAGACGCCGTTGGTCAGGGTGTCGGTGGTGTCGGAGGTGCCGATCTGATCGATGCGGATCTTGGTCGAGTAGGCCATGAGCACGCCGATCGCGTCGGACGCCTTGAAGGGGATGTCGGGCACGTCGGCGCCGGACGGACCGGCGGCCTGCCCTGATTGCAGGCCGCGCGAGGAGTCGGACAGTCCAGTGGACTGTCCGGCGACGGAGTCATCCGCTTGACCAGCTGCGGCAGCCGCGGCGGGCTTGGCGGCCGCTGGCTTCTCTCCCCCGTCGGCAGGGGCCGAGCCGAGCTTGGCGACGGCGGATCCGCCGGCGGGGGCGGCTTCGACGGGCGCCGGGGCCGACTCAGCCGACTCAGCCGACTCGTCCGGCACGAGCGAATCGGTGTCGGTCATGTACACGCGTCCCTCATCGCGACCGACGTTGTACACGGTCACGTCAGTGCCGGAGAACTCGGGCAGACGCAGGGTCTTGGAACCGAGGTTCGCGAGGGTCGGGGCGTTGCCGAGACCGACCTCGACGTACTCCTCGACGCCCAGACCACCCTGCGCCGCGTGGCGGAAGAGCAGCGACTGGGTTTCGATCCAGCGCACCGGGGAGGCGAACTGCCAGGAGAGCAGTTCGGTCAGCAGCAGGCGGCCGAGCTTCTGGTCGTCGGCGGCGTAGGAGTCCCACACGGCCGGATCGTCGAGCGCGGCCTTGATGCGCTCGGAGGGCACGACCTGAAGGATCTTCGCGGCGAACTCCTTGGTCATTTCGAACGGGCAGGCCACAAGGTTCGGAATGTAGCGGCCTACCAGTCGTCCGCGGTAGTCGATGTACTGCGGCAGCAGCGCGTCGAGCTTGTCGCGGAACTCCGGCACGCCCTTCCTGAGCAGCGTGGAGTGGAACGGCACGTCGATGCCCGGCACGAGCATGAACGCCGGCTTGCCGCCCGCCTCCCTGGCGCGGCGGTTCGCATCCTCCTTGAGGAACTTCAATCCCGCGATGGTGCCGGCGACCGCGTACTGCGCGCCCGCGAGGTTGTAGTTGACGATCTGCAGGAACTCGCCGCTCTTCTCTGCCACGGATTCGATGTACGCCTTGACGTGCGCGTCGTCGACGCCGAACTGGTTCGGACGCAGGGCTCCCATGCGGTAGTTGGAGCGGCCCTGCGCGTCGCGCGGGATCAGATGGTGCATCGTCGAGCCACGGTGGAAGACCAGCTCGAGCACGGTCTCCAGCGGGATCACGCCGGCGAACGCGGACAGCGCGTTGTATTCGCCGAGCGAGTGTCCGGCGAAGTAGGCGGGCCAGATGTCGGCGCCGGCCTCGCGCAGTCGCGCGGTCTGGGCGAACGCGACGGTGGCGAGCGCGACCTGCGTGAACTGCGTCAGGTTGAGCAGTCCCTCCGGGTGGCGGTAGGTGACGCCGTTGGCGGTGAGCTCCTTCGGGTTATCGCGCACGAGGGCGATGATCGAGAAGCCGAGCTTGGCGCGGGTGAGCTTGTCGGCGCGCTCCCACACGTCGCGGGCGGCGGGCGACTTGGCGCGCTCGTCGAGGACCATGCCCTGCTTCTGGATGCCCTGTCCGGGGTAGACGAACGCCGCACGCGGGGCGCGCACGAGCGCGGTGCCGCGGGAGACGAGCTGACCCGCGATGCGGCAGGTGACCTCGAGGGCCATGCCGCCGTGTTCGACGCGGCCGACGCGTTCGATGGAGATCTCGACCTGGTCGTTCAGCTGGACCATGCCGTACATGTTGTACGTCCATCCGGCGATCTCGTAGTGGGCGCCCTTGTCGTCGAGCGCCTGCACCGCGTGCTGGGCGGTGGCGGACAGCCACATGCCGTGCACGAGCGGGGCGGCCAGTCCGGAGATCGCGGCGCCGCGCTTCGAGGTGTGGATCGGGTTGAAGTCGCCGGAGGTGCGGGCGAACGCGGTCATATCGCCGGGAGCGGTGACCTTGACGCGACGCAGGAGGCGCCTCTGCGTGGGCAGGATCCGGGTCTGCTCCTCGCCACGCTCGTCCGATTCGCTCGGATGCGCGGCGAGCCAGTCGCCGTATTCGGGCGCGTCCGCCGGCAGCACGTCGGAGTAGACGCGACCGCGGATCGCGAAGCGTTCGGTCTCGCGCGCAAGCAGCGTGCCGTCGGCGGCGGTGTGCGTCACGTGGATCGTGACGACGCGGCCGGAGGCGGATTCGAAGTAGTCCTCGGCCCACGACTTCAGGGTGATGGTCTCGCCGACGTGCTTCAGCAACTCGTCCTCGGTCTGTTCAAGTTCGATGAGGTGGTCGAGGTGGACGGCGTTGAGCAGACCTTCGATGACCGGATAGCCGTGGACGGACACCGAGCCGAGCGCCGCGTAGATCGCCGGCCAGGCCGGGCCGACCAGCGCGTCGGGCGCGATGCGGGAGGCCCTGAGAGTGGACGGCAGCGCGCCGCCGGTCGCGGCCTCGTGGTCGTAGCCGAGGTTCGCGGAGAACGTGTAGGCGGCGGTGGCGACGCCGAACACATGCTCCTTGTCACCGTCCGTCTTCTCGATCTCGGGCATGGCGGCGAGCACGTCGCCGGTGATGGCGGTGTTGCCGATGCCGGCCGTGGCGGCGAGCATCGCATACACGTCCGGGATCAGACGCTCACGGTTGACGATCGGCATGCCGCCGGTCGCGTCGGCCGGCACGGTCAGCGGGATGACGATGTCGCGCACGGCGTGCTTCGAGGTGCCGCCGTCCGGATCGTTGTCCCAATAGGTGTCGAGATGGATGTCGAGATCGTACTCGCCCTTCGCCTCGTCGACGGCGCGGATCTCGTAGTTCTTGTCGCCGAGCGGCGTGCCATAGGCCGGGTTGTCGGTCACGTGGCCGACCCAGGAGACGTTCGGGGACTTGCGGATGAAGTCCTCGGCGCTGGCCGCCTCGCCGAGCGTCGCGTACAGCGGCGCGGCGGTCTCCGCCTCCGTCAGTTCCTTGGCGCGTTCGATCGCGGCCGTCTCGAAGCGGCCGAGGATGTCGGCCACCGGCTCGTCGACGGTCGTGATGCCGGCCACGGAGATCGGGCCCGGAATCACACGCACGGAATCGGCAGAATAACGCGGATCCTCGGACTGCCACAGCTGATCCTGACCCCACCAGCGCAGCAGATCGTTGTCGATCACCGGCACGAACGGCATCGGCTTGGGATACTCGCGCACCAGCACCGGGAACCACGCCTCGTCGGCGGGCGTCACCGTGATGCCGGCGGCCTGCGGATACTCGCGCTCCAACGCGGCGAGCGCCGGAGCCGGATCCTTGATCACGTCCTCGCGCGTCACGTCGAGCTTCGAGACGAACTCGCCGGAGTCGACGTCGGCGACGCGCGCCTCGATGCGGTGCAGCAGGTCGAGGAAACGATCGGCGTACGTGTCGTCCACCCACGGGTAGGCGAGTTCGGCGAAGCGCTGCGCCCACTGCAAGTAGGTCATGGTCTTCAGGTCGCCGAAGTACGGCTTGGCGGTCCTGTCGAGCGCCTCGATAATCTCGGCGCGACGCGACTCCAACTCCTCCGGATGCTTCATCACGCGCACCAGCAGTCGACCGCACTCGGCAGAGGAATTCTCCACCTCGTAGATGTCGGCGTGCAGGTGGGACAGACCGGAGGCGACGCCGCCGATCGACTTGCCGGACGGCACCCAGCGCTCGCCGGCGGGGGCGAACGGGTCGGTGTCGGAGTCGGCCGCGGTGTCGGCGGTGATGCCGGGGGTCGCGACGAGCAGCTTCTTGACCTCGGGGCTGGTGTGCGCCTCCTTGGCGGTCATCACGGCGGTGCCGACGAGCGCACGCCGTCGACCGGCATGTCGGGCAGGCCATAGGCGCGCGACCACTGGCCGGACAGGTAGTCGGCCGCACGGTCGGGCGTGCCGATGCCGCCGCCGGCGACGAGCACGAGGTTGTCGCAGGCGCGCACCTCGGCGTAGGTGGAGGTCAGCAGGTCGTCGAGCGACTCCCAGCTGTGGTGGCCGCCCGCGGCGCCGCCTTCGACCTGCATGAGGATGACGGTCGGGGCCACGGCCTTGGCGATGCGGATCACCTGACGGATCTGGTCGACGGTGCCGGGCTTGAAGCTCACGTACGGCAGGCCGTCCTTCCGCAGCTTGGCGATGAGTTCGACGGCCTCGTCGAGTTCGGGCACGCCGGCGGAGATGACGACGCCGTCGATCGGGGCTCCGGACGCGCGCTTCTTCGGCACGATGCGGGTCGAGCCGAACTGGAGGTTCCACAGGTAGCGGTCCATGAACATCGCGTTGAATTCGACGGTGCGTCCCTCGTCGAGCAGCTCCTCGAGACGTGCGACGTGGCGGTCGAACACCTCGGCGGTGACCTGGCCGCCGCCGGCGAGCTCGGCCCAGTAGCCGGCGTTCGCGGCGGCCGCGACGATCTCCGGATCGACGGTGGTGGGGGTCATGCCGGGCAGCAGCACCGGCGGCTTGCCGGTGAGCTTGGAGAATCTGGTGACGAGCCTGTCGCCGGCGGGCGTATGCGCCAGACGCGGGGCGAACACCTTCCAGTTCTGGGTGCGCGCGGGCTCGTCGGTTGCGGTGGACAGGGCGGCGCGCTCGGCGAGCGTGGTCGCCTCGACGATGCCGACGCCGGTGCCTTCCGCGACGTGGCCGATGAGCTTGCCGAGCGTCGTGCCCGGGCCCAGGTCGACGATCCACAGCTTGGCCGGATCGGTGTCCTCGAGCGTGGCGCGCACGCGGGCGGCCCAGTCGACATGGTTCAGGAGCACTTCCTCGGCGAGCGCGCGGGCGCGATCCTCGTCGAAGCCGCAGGCGCGCGCCCATTCGACGGTCCGGTCGACGGCCGGCTGCATGAGCGGCGAGTGGAACGGCAGGGTGACATCGAGGTATTCGAGCACGGGGGCGAACACGGCGCCACCGCGCACCTTCTCCTCGCGCAGACGCGCCTGCTTCCTGTGCTCCTTGGCGGTTTCGACGCCGAATGCGGCCAGATCGTCCGGGAATCCGGAGAGCACGTGATGGTTGGCGGAGTTGGTCACGGCGATGGAGATGGGGCCGCGCGGGTTGTTGACGCGGGCGGCGAGCGCCTCGACCTGCGCGCGGGTGGCGCCGCGCACGGACAGCATCGGCGTGGC
>NZ_JGYS01000005.1 GCF_000741175.1 Bifidobacterium callitrichos DSM 23973 | reverse complement strand
CCGCGCGCGACGGCGGTCGGTCATCAAGGCGAGCCGCCGTCGCGCGTAGGAGCCGGTCGCGCGTCTACCGCACCGGCAGCAGGTCGGAGGGGCGTTCGGCCTCGTAGCGTCGGCGCTCCAGCTCCTCGCCCTCCTCGCGTTCGACGACCTCGGCGGCGATGCGGTCCAGCAGGCGGCTGACCGGCGCCTTGTAGATCACTTCGTCGAAGGAGCGTCCGTCGCGGTTCACGGCGTTCGGGTTGCGGTCGATCTCCTTGAATCCGAGCGACTCGTACATGTGGCGGGCGCGCAGGTTGAACGACCACACCTTGACGGTGATGGTCTTCGCTCCGAGCTGTTCGGCGGCGAGCCTGATGCCGAGCTTCATGGCCTGGCTGCCGTAGCCGTGGTCCTGGAAGTACGGTCCGATGAGAATCGCCATCGTGGGGTTGCGGTCCGGGTCGACGGAATCCCACGCGGCGATGTGCCCGACCGGGTTGCCGTTCGGGTCGAGGATCGTCCGGCCGAAGCGGTGGTCGGAATCCTCGTCGCTGAAGGAGTGGAACAGCTTGTCGACGGCGTCGCCGGGGATCGGAGCGGTGTCGGCGCGCGCCCCGTTGGCGACGTTCTGGTCGTTCCACCACTGCTCGAGCAGCGGGTAGTCATTCGGTTCGGTCTTGCGCAAGGTAACGGCGTTGTCTGTCATGATGACTCCCTTCGTGCGGCCATTGTATGCAGGGTGACGGCTCCGGCACGACGGCGTTAACCGGCTATTCACGTGCGGTTTGCAGCGAACCATTCTCAATATCGAACGTGTGAGGATTGACATTTCGTCAATCGCACACGAACAGTCGTCAAACGCCGGAATCTTAATGATTTCGGCCTATGTGCGATTGTTCGGAATCGTTCGGTTGGCTCACACTTTCATTATTGAGAACGGTTCGCTGTAATGACTGTTATGTTCTCGACCTTGACAGTTGGTCATAATAGATATACTGTTATATATAACAGCTAAACAGCTGGACGATAATCACACCTATGGAAAGAGGGCATGAATGAAGCTGATCATCTCATCCGTGTCCGGCGAACCCATCTACGAGCAGATCAAGACCCAGATCCGCACCGCCGTCTTGGACGGCGAGCTCAAGGCGGGGGAGGCGCTGCCCTCCCTGAGGAAGCTCGCCAAGGAACTGCGCATCTCCGTGCTCACCGTCACCAGGGCGTACAACGAACTGGCCGACGAGGGCGTGGTGCAGAACATCCAGGGCAAGGGCACGTTCGTCATGGACAAGGGCAACGAGCTGATGAGACGTCAGCTCGAAACCCGGGTGCGGGCGAGCCTCGCCGAGGCGGTCTCGGCCGCCAAGGCCGCGGGCCTGCCACTGGAACAGGTCGGGTCGATGCTCGTTCAGGAGTATCGCAGGCAGCGGTGACCGCGCCGCGCGCGCCACTGGCGTCGTGCGGGGTGGACACAGTCATATGAAAGGAGATACGCGATGAACACCGCGAATGTGAACGTCGTGTCCGGCGGTCCGGGCGGCGGGACGCCGATCCTGTCCGTCACCGGCGTCACGAAACACTATGATTCCGGGTTCACGCTCGACGGCGTGACCTTCGACCTGCCGGCCGGCTACATCATGGGACTCATCGGCCCGAATGGCGCCGGCAAGTCGACCCTCATCAGGCTCATCCTCAACATGGTCCGCCGAGACGCCGGCGAGATCCGGGTGTTCGGTCTCGACAGCATCGCCGACGAGGAGCGAGTCAAGGACCGGCTCGGCGTCGTCTTCGACTCCAGCTATCTCGTCGACCAGTGGCGTGTCGGCAAAGTCGGCCGCGCGATGGCGGATATGTACTCGACGTGGGACGCCGCCAAGTTCGACGGATACCTGAAGCGATTCGGCCTTGACCCGAACAAGCGCGTCAGTGAACTCTCCCGCGGCATGCAGATGAAGCTCATGCTCGCGATCGCCCTGGGCCACGACGCGAGACTCCTCATCCTCGACGAGCCGACCGCAGGACTCGACGTGCTCGCCCGCGACGACCTCATGGACCTGCTGCGCGACTTCGTCGCCGACGGCGAGCGCAGCGTCCTGTTCTCCACGCACATCACCGCCGACCTCGAACGCGCGGCCGACTTCATCACCTACATCACCGGCGGGCGGCTCTACTACACCGGCCCAAAGGACGAGTTCGAGGAGTCGTTCCGCATCGTCAAGGGCGGTCCCGACGATCTTGACGACGCGATGCGCGGCGCGGCCGTCGGCATCCACGCCTATGAGACGGGGTTCGACGCGCTGCTGCGCGCCGAGGGTGTCGACCGCGCGGTCCACGGACGGGTCGATCTCGGTGTCGAACCCGCGTCGATCGACGACATCATCAGACTCACCAACACGCGCGACGCGGAAGCCGCAGGGAAAGGATCGGAGCAATGAACCCCACGATGCGATCGGTTCTGCGGGCGTACCGCATGGACTGGCACAAGGTCTCCTCCCAGGGGTGGATGTGGGTCCCCGCCGCCGTGCTCGCCGTGCCGGTGCTGGTCACGGTCGGCGCCGCGGCCCATATGGAGTCCCTGACCGGCGGCGTGTTCGGCGCCGCCATATACATCTACGTGCTCATCCTGATGTACCCGTTCATGTACGAGCAGCAGGGTCATGGCGGCTGGCTGAACGGTCTGATGCCGGTGGCTCGCCGTCATCAGGTGATGGGGCGGTATCTGCTGTTGCTGACCTCCGCCGGCCTGCTGCTGGTCTCCTGTCTGCTCACGTGGGCTGGTCTGGCCGTCGTCGGTGCCGCGGGCGCGGGGTACTTCGGCGGGATCTGCGTCTGCCTGATATGGGTGTATCTCATCATGGTGTCCCTGCTCTGCCCGCTGATGTACCGGTTCTCCATCCAGAAGGTCGGGATCTGGTTCATGGTCGTCGTTCTGGTGCTCTGCTTCGCGGTGGTGGGCGGTCTCGCCGCGGTGGCGGCGCTGGTTCCCAAGGCCGTGCTCGACCGCGCCCTCGACGGGGTCGTTGCGTTGGCCGACAACATGATGCTGATCCCGATTCTTTACGTCATCGGCATCGCCACGGCCGTACTCGCGCTCGCGGTCTCGTTCCGAGTCTCCTGCCGGTTCTATCTCGCCAAGGAGCTGTAGTCTGGAGCTGTAGATTGACGTCAACGGTCAGCGATCAAGGAGAATACGATGAAGCGTGAACGCGGCTGGACGGCGACGGGGGCGAAACGCATGGCGGTCGTCGCCGACGACACGTTCGCGCGGCCGCTGTCGCTGTGGTGGGATCTCGTCTACGTCGTCATCATCGTGGCGACGATCGTCATCGGATATGCGGGGTACGGTGGCATGCCGCAGCGTGTGCCGATCCATACAAACGCCGCCGGGGTCGTCGACGGATGGGCCGATAAAAGCCCGTTCGTGATCTGGCTCGCGCCGCTTACGGAGCTGATCCTCGCCGCCGTGATGGTCGGCGCGCATGCGGCCGTCCTGCATGCGAATCGTCCGGTCGACGCGGACTCGCCGGTGCGTTCGGCGCGGCGGTACGCGGCGATGCTACGCGCGTGGAGCGTGTACGTGCTGGTCGTCGGCGTGGTCGTGACCGCGGGGATCGGCATGACCGTGCAGCTCGGCACGATCGGCGTGCTCGATCTCGGCACGGTCGGGCTGGCCGGTACGTTCGCCGGCATGCTCGCGCTCGTCGGCGGCATCGTGGTCGTGCTGTTCTACGGACAGAACGGCTCGCGGGTCGACGCTGGGGGAGCGGACGACGAGACGATGCCGTGGGACGAGGACCGTTACTGGTACGGCGGCGTCATCTACGCAAACCGTGACGACCCGGCAGTCTGGGTGCCCAAGCGTTTCGGCGTCGGCTGGACGGTCAACATGGCCCGTCCCGTCGTCTGGGTCGGCGCCGTCATCCTCCTGCTCGTCGTCATAGGCCTCCCCTTCGCCCTCAGCGCTTTGCTGTGAATGTGGGAGGGAACGGCATATCATAAAAGTGTCCATTCCCTCCCACGGAAAGGAGACGATGATGCCCGAGGAGAACGTGTTCATCATTGATGGGATCAAGACCCAATGGGACGACGACACGATGGTCGTCTCCGAATTGGGCTTCGATCGCACGGCGACATTGGACGATGATGGCAACATCCTGTCGTCCACGTTCGGCAAAGAGGGGGAGTCCTTCCTTCACCATTGGTTCGGCAAGATGAAGCCGATGATTGATGATTTCCGCGCCATCGACAGGGAATACACCAATGCCTGAGGTGTTCTTCCTCGCCGGATACAGCATCTATTTCAGCACGTTGGATCGTGATCATGGCATGCACGTGCATGTGGCGCGGGGAAACCAGCGGGATATGGCCCGGTTCGTCCTACACGAGGATCGGACCGTGACGCTGGCCCATAATCATGGGAAAATCCCCGCCAAACACATCCGCCTGATTCAGGCGGCCCTCGTCAGGGGTTTCGACGAAGTCGTCGATGCCTGGACGAGATTATTCGGCGGGGATATTCACTTCGATCGGTGATCGATCACAGGGCCTTGGCGGACTGCTCGACGAAGGACTCCATGCCGTCGATCGGGACGACCGTGTCGAAACGCACGTCGGCGGTCTCGAGGCCTCGCAGCGCGGCCGGGGCGGTGGTGCCGGTCTCGCGGGCGAGCACGTCCATGCACTCGAAATCGGTGCCGGTCGCGTCGAAGCCGAGCGCCTCGTTGACCACG
The DNA here is from genome assembly GCF_000741175.1 of Bifidobacterium callitrichos DSM 23973. GTDB lineage: Bacteria > Actinomycetota > Actinomycetes > Actinomycetales > Bifidobacteriaceae > Bifidobacterium > Bifidobacterium callitrichos. The sequence continues at coordinate 251,544 of NZ_JGYS01000005.1, read as the reverse complement.
CGCGGGAACTTGTACGGGCTTGCGGTCGCGAGGATCACGCGCGGGGTGAGCGGGTCGCGCGGCATCTGCTGCGCCACGAAGTACGCGCACGCGGTGTGCGGGTCGATGACGTAGCGGTTCCGCTTCCAGCAGTCGGCGATCATCTCGCGCACCTGGTCCTCGTTCGCCCAACCGCAGCCGAACAGCTGGCGGATCTTGGCCAGCAGGTCCTCCGGGATCTCGTACGTGCCCCAGTTCTTGAGGTCGTTCATGAGCATCGTGATCAGGCGCGTGTCGCCTTCGGAGAAGTAGTACAGCATGCGCTCGAGGTTCGAGGAGACGAGGATGTCCATCGACGGGCTGATCGTCTGGTAGAACGGGCGCTGGCGGTTGTACGTGCCGGTCGTCAGGAAGTCGAACAGCACGTTGTTCTTGTCGGAGGCGACCACGAGGTGCTTGACCGGCAGGCCGAGGAGCTTGGCGTAGTAGCCGGCGAGGATGTCGCCGAAGTTGCCGGTCGGCACGACGAACTCGACCTCGTCGCCCACGTTGATGATCTGGCGCTCAAGCAGCTGCGCGTACGCGGAGAAGTAGTAGACGACCTGCGGCACCAAACGGCCCACGTTGATCGAGTTCGCCGAGGAGAGCACGACGTGCGAGTCGGCGGCGAGGCGCGCGGCCAGCTCATGGTCGCCGAAGATGTTCTTGACGGCCGTCTGCGCGTCGTCGAAGTTGCCCTCGACCGCGGCGACGTTCACGTTGGCGCCCGACTGCGTGGTCATCTGCAGTTCCTGGACCTGGCTGACCTTGCCCTGGGGGTAGAAGACGGTGATCGCGGTGCCCGGCGCATCGGCGAAGCCCGCCAGCGCCGCCTTGCCGGTGTCGCCCGACGTGGCGGTCAGGATCATGATCCTCTCGTCCGCATCTCCTCCGGCCGGTGTGGTGTGTGCCATGAAGCGCGGCAGGATCTGCAGCGCCACGTCCTTGAACGCGGAGGTCGGGCCGTTGAACAGCTCGAGGATGTAGTCCTCGCCCAGCTCCTTCAGCGGGGTGATGCGATCGTCCGACCACTGGTCGCCGTACGCGTCGGCGATGCACTGGCCCAGCTCCTCGGCCGTGAAGTCGGGCAGCAGGGCGCCGAGCACTTCGGCGGCGATCTGCTGGTACGACTTGCCTGCGAGCGAGGCGACGTCCACCTTGGTCTTGCCCAGCTCGTCCGAGACGAACAGGCCGCCGTCATCGGCGATTCCCTTGCGGATCGCCTGCTTGGCGGTCAGCGAGTCGGTGGTGGAGCGTGTGGAATGGAAGGTGGTTGCCACGGTTGAATCCTTAATCCTTGAAATGACGAAAAGCCTTAAGGGGTGAACGAATCCCCACCAGTCTAGCGTGCGGCATGGGCGTAGACGGCCCGGCGTCTCGCATGACAGATCGTCCGGCAGACCGGATGGTCAACCGGCGTCAAGGAACGGTCAAGTCCATATGCCGAGACGGCATGTCCCGTGGTTTTCTGCCAATCGCCGGGACAATTCGTCCGATTCGGCACGTGCAGGAAACAGCATGGCCACAAACACGTCGTACACTCGACGCCCAAACGGCATGCCAGTCGTTGCCCACACCGACAAAGGAGCACAGATGACCGCTTCACCACTCGCCCAGAAAGCCACCGACGCCTTCAACGCGCCCATCAGCGCCGCCGACCCCGAGATCGCCGAGCTGCTCGACTCCGAGCTGCACCGCCAGCAGGACGGCCTCGAGATGATCGCCTCCGAGAACTTCGTGCCGCGCGCGGTCCTCCAGGCCCAGGGCTCCGTGCTCACCAACAAGTACGCCGAAGGCTATCCGGGACGCCGCTACTACGGCGGCTGCGAGTACGTCGACCAGATCGAGACCATCGCCCGCGAACGCGCCAAGAAGCTGTTCGGCGCCGAATACGCCAACGTCCAGCCGCACTCCGGCGCGCAGGCCAACGCCGCCGTTTACCAGGCGCTCGTCAAGCCCGGCGACACCGTCCTCGGCCTCGCCCTCGACCACGGCGGACACCTGACCCACGGCATGAAGATCAACTTCTCCGGCCGCTTCTACCACGCCGAAGCCTACGGCGTGAACCCCGAGACCTTCCGCATCGACCCGGAGATCATCCGCCAGCGCGCCCTCGAAACCCGCCCCGCCATGATCATCGGCGGCTGGTCCGCCTACCCGCGCATCGAGGACTTCAAGGCGATGAAGGAGATCGCCGACGAGGTCGGCGCCAAGTTCTGGGTCGACATGGCCCACTTCGCCGGACTCGTCGCCGCGGGACTCCACCCGAGCCCCGTGCCATACGCCGACGTCGTCTCCTCCACCGCGCACAAGACCCTCGGCGGCCCGCGCTCCGGCTTCATCCTCGCCAAGCAGGAGTACGCCAAGAAGCTCAACTCCTCCGTCTTCCCCGGCCAGCAGGGCGGTCCGCTCATGCACGTCATCGCCGGCAAGGCCGTCAGCTTCAAGGTCGCCGGCACCCCCGAATTCAAGGACCGCATGCAGCGCACCCTCGACGGCGCCAAGATCATCGCCGAGCGACTCCTCGCCGACGACGTCAAGGCCAACGGCATCACCGTCCTGACCGGCGGTACCGACGTGCACCTCGTCATGGTCGACCTGCGCAACAGCGAAATGGACGGCAAGCAGGGCGAGGACCTTCTCGCCGCCTGCGGCATCACCATCAACCGCAACACCGTGCCGTTCGACCCGCGCCCCGCATCCGTCGCCTCCGGCCTGAGGATCGGCGCCTCCGCGCTCGCCACCCGCGGCTTCGGACCCAAGGAGTACGAGGAGGTCGCCGACATCATCGGCACCGCGCTCGCCGCCGGCCCGTCCGCCGACGTCGACGCGCTGAAGGCCCGCGTCGACAAGCTCGTCGAGGACTTCCCGCTCTACCCGGATCTCGACCAGATCCACTGATCCACCGAGGCTCCGGTCACCGGGATTCCGGCCGATCCGTAGCCGATCGACGAGGCTCCCGTCAGCAGACGGGGGCCTCGCGGCATATTCGGCCCGACATCGGTGCATCAGGCCTCATACTGACCTCAACGTGCGCTAAGGTGGATGGTTATGACGAACAGTGAGGAAGCCATGATTCCGTCAACCGTGTTCGACGCGGTATGCGCCCGTGCCGACGCCGCCGCCCGCGCCCAACGATCGCTCGCGCAGGCCGACACCGACTCCAAGAACGCCCTGCTCAACGCGATCGCCGACGCGCTCGATGCCCGGGCCGGCGAGATCGCCGCCGCCAACGCGCTCGACATGGATTCGTCGCGCGAGGCAGGCATGGACGCGGGCAAGCTCGATCGTCTCCGCTTCGACGAGGCGCGTGTGAAGGCCGCCGCCGACGGCGTGCGCCACGTCGCCACGCTGCCCGATCCGATCGGCGAGATCGTGCGCGGCTACACCCTGCCCAACGGCCTGCGCCTCAATCAGACGCGCGTGCCGATCGGCGTCATCGGCATGATCTACGAGGCGCGACCCAACGTCACCGTCGACGTCGCGTCCCTGTGCCTCAAATCCGGCAACGCCGCGATCCTGCGCGGCGGCCACGCGGCCGAACGCACCAACGCCGCCACGCTCGCCGTCATCGGCGACGTGCTGCGCGCGCACGACTACGATCCGGCGCTCGTCGGTTCCGTCGACGATTTCGGACGCGACGGCGCCACCGCGATGATGGAAGCGCGCGGCCACATCGACCTGCTCGTGCCGAGGGGCGGCAAGGGTCTCATCCAGGCGGTCGTCGCCAACTCGAAGGTGCCCGTCATCGAGACCGGCGCCGGCAACGTGCACATCTACGTCGACGTCTCGGGCGACCCGGCCAAGGCCATCCCGATCCTCATCAACGCCAAGACGCAGCGCGTCGGCGTGTGCAACGCGGCCGAGAAGCTGCTCGTCCACGCCGACGTCGCCGACGTGTTCCTGCCCTACGCGGCCGCCGCCCTGTTCGAGCGAGGCGTCGAGATCCACGCCGACGAACGCGCCTACGCGATCATCGACGCCTCCGACCACCCGGCGGGCCTGCTCGTCCACGCGAATGACGAGGACTGGGACACCGAATACCTGGCCCTGAAGATCGGCGTCAAGGTCGTCGACTCGCTCGACGAGGCCATCGACCACATCAACATGCACTCCACCGGACACACCGAATCGATCATCGCCGAGGACTACACCGCCATCGAGGAGTTCACCTCGCGCATCGACTCCGCGGTCGTCATGGTCAACGCGTCCACGCGATTCACCGACGGCGGCGTGTTCGGCTTCGGCGCCGAACTGGGCATCTCCACGCAGAAGATGCACGCCCGCGGGCCGATGGGACTGACCGAGATGACCACGACGAAATGGATCGGCTACGGCCGGGGGCAGGTACGCGCATGAGCGGCAACGACACGACCACGACCACGACCACCAACGATATGAACGACGTGAGCGACAAGAACGACATGAACGATACCAACGGAACCGCTATCGACAATGCCGACGACGGCATGAGCGTGCCGATCACCGAACTGCGCACCGACCTCGATCTGGACGATCCGCGCTGCGGACTCAAGATCGCGGCCGAACGCCTGAGCATCGTACGCTACGTCTTCCTCGTGCAGATCGAGGACGGCATCGCCTCCGCCTCCCAACGTGCCTCCCTCGAGTACGCCGACGCGGTGCTCATCGGCTGGCCCGACGAGGACGCGCCCGACGTCGTCGACCTCGACGACGCCCAGCTCAAGGCCATGCGCGGCCACATGGAGATGATGGAGGAGTACATCGCCCGATTCTCCGCGCTCGAACGCGACGGCGACGTCGACGGCATGACCGACACCCTGATCCGCGTCACCGAACGCGTGGCCGAGGTGCGCCGCATGTTCCAGCCCGACTTCCCCCTGCCGACCTTCGCGGAGATCCGCCGCGTCGTGCAGGACGAATGGGACGAGGACATGGGCAAGATCGACCCGAAGGACGACGATCCGACGGCCGCCGACATCGAACAGGAGACCGAACAGGCCGAGGAGCGCGAATCGGACGGCACCACGGCAGGAGACGGCATCTACAAGGGGGAGCGAGCGTGAACGAGGAACGCCGGATGGCCGATCTGTCCGCCGACTCCGTGTCCGCCACGGCCAACATGTCCAGCGTCGGAGCACCCGGCACCGGTGGAGCCGAAGGCGTGGCTGGGCGTGCGGGCATGCGGCGCTCCGCACGCGGCAACTGGCACGCCACCCCGCGCATCGGCATCATGGGCGGCACCTTCGACCCGATCCACAACGGCCACCTGGTCGCCGCCTCCGAAGTCGCATGGGTGTACGACCTCGACGAAGTCATCTTCGTACCCACCGGACGGCCGGTGTTCAAGCTCGACAAGCACGTCACCAACGCCGAGGACCGCTATCTGATGACGGTCATCGCCACCGCCTCCAACCCGAAGTTCACCGTCAGCCGCGTCGACATCGACCGGCCCGGCGTCACCTACACGATCGACACGCTGCGCGACATCCGCGACCAGCATCCCGACGCCGACCTGTTCTTCATCACCGGCGCGGACGCGGTCGCCGAGATCATGCAGTGGAAGGACGCGGAGAAGATGTGGGATCTCGCACACTTCGTCGCGGTCACGCGTCCGGGCTACTCCTCGCCGGAGGGCGTGAAGCTGCCCGAGGGCAAGGTCGACACGCTCGAGATCCCGGCGCTGGCGATCAGCTCCACCGACGTGCGGCGGAGGGCCGAGCACGACGAGCCGGTGTGGTATCTCGTGCCCGACGGCGTCGTGCAGTACATCGGCAAGCACGGTCTGTATCGGGCGTAGTCGCGTTTCTACTCTACGTAATGATTTCGTACGTGGACGTGGCGGTCGGGCGTTCATCGTATTGCGACACGCTCCGGGCCGCTCTGGCCAAGTCTTTACGGTCTCAACACGATGAACGCCCGACCGCCACTTCGTTGGTCCCGGATGTTGCGTTTTTCCGCTAGGCCAGTCCCATTTGCACCTTAAGCCGCATGACGCGGGTGGCGGATTCGGTGACCTTCTGTGCGAACGTTTGATCCGCCTTCGCCCTCGCATTGAGGCCATCGAGGATGGGCGTGATGTCGGCGCTCTGACCGATGCAGGCGAGGTCGCCGCCGGCCTCGATGAATTTGACGCCCAGCTGGTCGGTGGGGATGTGGCCCACCGCTTCGGCCGACAGGGAGTCGGAGGTGACGACGCCGTCGAAGCCATGCGTGCCACGCAGCAGCCCGTCGACGATCGTCGGGGAGAACGCGGCCGGATTGTCGGGATCGATCTGCTGATAGGTTGCCAGCGACATCATTACCATCGCCGGTTTCGCCTGATCGAGCACCGTATGAAACGCGCCGATCTGCGTGCCGTCTGCGGTGGTGGTCGTGTCCAGAATGCCGTTCGCGGTGAAGTCGGTGTTACCTTGGACTGCGCCCAACCCCGGATAGTGCTTGATCGACGATTGGACGCCAGCGTCGCGCAACCCTTCCACGAACGCCGCGCCATGCGCCGCGTTGCCGGCGGCGTCGAGACCGAAGTCACGGTTCAGCGCGCCGACCGGCGCGTTCGACTTCCTCTCGATCGTCACCGTGCCGAGCACCGGTGCCAGGTCCACGTTGATGCCGGCGTCCTTGAGCTGAGCGCCCCAGACGCCGGCCGAACGGCGCAGCTCGTCAACCGGCATCGCGCCCTGCCTGACCGGACTCGGCATCGTGTCGAACCCCGCGCCTTTGAGATGCTGGACCAGACCGCCCTCCTGATCGGTGGCCATGATGAGCCGGTTGGTCTGCGGTGCATACGATTGCAGCGCGTCGGTGGCCTTGCGCACGCCCGTGACGCCGGATTTCCAGTTGCCGATGATCAGCACCGACCCGACATGACGCTCGGCGATCGCCGTCTTGAGCGTCGACGCATCGTCTCCGGCGAACAGTGGGGCCATCACCAGTTGCCCCACCCGTTCCTCGAGGCTCATATCCGCAACCAGCCTCCTCGCCTTCGTCAGAGCGGGGTCGGTGGGGGAGGGGACGGCGTCGCGCGATACGTCCGCGTTCGCCGTGCCTGTCGTGCCCGCGTTCGCGCCCGACGACTGGGATGACCGTGCCATGGCATCGGCGGCATCACCCGCATCGGCGAGGTCGAGCGTCCGACGCAACCCCGGCGAGACAAGAAACGCGACCACCAGCGCGACCGCGACGAGTGCCGCGACCAGCGTCAGGACGATTGCCACCCTGTGGCGGCGCGCGGGCCGACGGCGGCGTCCTGCACCCGTGCCCGCGATTCCGCGGACCTGCCGTACATGCCGTGGACGATCACCGTCGCCATCGTTGCCGGCGTACCTGCCGTCGCTCCTTCTACGCCCCGCCATACTTCGACCCCTCCCGTTCATTCCGTCTGCTCGTGGCAACGACGATACTCCGTCCCCTATTCCGTGGGCGATCGCAGTCCCATCAACGGCGGGCCTGACGTGCGGGCGCGGGGCCGTCGTCGCCTCCTTACCGAGCGTCATGTGGAATGTATCGTGTCTTGATGGACCTTGCCCGCGGCGAACGGCACATTATTGACATTCCTGACCTTTTTGTAGGCTGTAGTCATGTCTTTCTCAGATTTTCTCGGTATGTTCGATCCCGATTTCGATCCGCGTAACCCCCGCGGATCGCGCGGACCGCACGGGGGACGCAGCGGCAGCGGCAACGGACAGGCCGACGACGACCCCATCATCATCAACGTGGAGGCTGACGGCGACGAGCATCACGCCTCCGGCAATGCGAACGGCGGCGGTCGGCCTCCCCGCGGGCCGCAGTTCCCGCGCATCACGCGCCAGCCGAGCCGACCGTCCGGTTACGGCTCGAGCCGTGGCACGAAGGTCCTCATCGGACTCGTGCTCGTGCTCGTCATCCTCGTCGGACTCTTCTTCGGCCTCTCCCGCTTCATCACCGACCTCATGTGGTACGGCCAGCTCGGCTTCCAGTCGGTCGTGTGGGTCGAACTGGGCGTGAAGATCGGCCTGTGGGCCGCCTACGCCCTCGTCATGGCGATCGTCGGATTCGTCTCCGCATGGCTCGCCATCCGCGCCCGTCCCGACGCCTCCGACGGTTCGACGATCCGCATCAACGGCGACGTCGTCGAGGTCAAGCAGACCGTCAGTTCGAAGACCGCCCGACGCGTGGCGGTCGTCGTCTCCGCGATCGTCGGCGTCATGTTCGGCGCCCAGTTCAACGCGAACTGGTCCGACGTGCTGCTCATGTTCAACGCGCAGTCCTTCGGCGTGAAGGACCCCCAGTTCGGACTTGACAACGGCTTCTACGTGTTCATCCTGCCGGGGCTCAGGCTTGCTATCTCCGCCGTCTCGATGCTGCTGTTCATCGGCATCGTCTTCTCCGTCGCCACGCACGTGATGATGGGCGGCATCCGCCTGACCATGCCGGTCAAGGGCCGCGGCCTGTTCGCCATCACCAAACGAGCCCGCCGTCAGATCGGCATCTGGCTCATGCTCAACATGTTCGGCCTCGCCGCGCAGATGATCGTCGGCGTGTTCGCCAGCCTCACCGAACAGGGCAGCCGCATCACCGGTGCCACCTACACCACCGTCCACGCCACCATTCCGGTCACGTTCGTCATGGCCGCGCTCGTCGCCATTCTCGGCGTCGTGCTCGGCGTGTGGCTCATGCGCTCGCATGCGCTCGAAGGCAGCGCGCCGATCGGCGTGCGCGCCGCCGCCGCGCTCAGGGCGTGGCGCACCCCGGTCGTCGCGATCGCCGTCGTGGCCGTCGTCTCCATCGCGCTCACCGTGGTGTGGCCGACGCTGCTGCAGCGCTTCCGCGTCAACCCGAACGCGCAGGAGATGGAATCGACCTACATCCAGCGCAACATCGACGCCACTCGCGCCGCCTACGGTCTCGACAAGCTCAAGACCGAGAACTACAAGGTCGCCACGAAGGGCGAATCCGGCGCGCTGAGCTCCGAAGGCGAGACCACCGCGCAGATCCGACTGCTCGACCCGCAGGTCGTCTCCCCGACGTTCAAGCAGCTGCAGCAGTCCAAGCAGTACTACACCTTCGCCGACTCGCTTGCCGTCGACAAGTACGAGATCGACGGCAAGAGCCAGGACACGGTGATCGCCGCCCGCGAGCTCGACCTCGCCGGCAACGACAACCGCAACTGGGTCAACGACCACACCGTGTACACGCACGGCTACGGCATCGTCGCAGCCTACGGCAACAAGGTGACCCCCGACGGACAGCCGCAGTTCTTCGAATCCGGCATCCCCACCCAGGGCAAGCTCACCGAATCGCAGAAGTACGAGCCGCGCATCTACTTCTCTCCGAACATGAGCGAATACTCGATCGTCGGCGCGCCCAAGGGCACCGCCGCATGGGAGTTCGACTATCCGACCGGATCCAAGGGCGCCACCAACACCTTCGACGGCAACGGCGGTCCGTCGGTCGGCAACTTGTTCTCCCGCCTGCTCTACGCGATCCGCTTCGGCTCTGACCAGATCCTCTTCTCCGATCGCGTCACCAGCGAATCGCAGATTCTCTACGATCGCTCCCCGCGCGAACGCGTCGCCAAGGTGGCCCCGTATTTGACGCTCGACGGCCGCGTCTACCCGGCGGTGGTCGACGGGCGCGTCAAGTGGATCGTCGACGGCTACACCACCTCCGACGCCTACCCGTACTCCCAGATGACCGAACTCGGCTCGGCCACCAAGGACTCCACCACCGTCTCTTCGAACACGGTCAGGGGACTGGGATCGCAGCAGGCCAACTACATCCGCAACTCCGTCAAGGCCACCGTCGACGCGTACGACGGCTCGGTGGACCTGTACGTGTGGGATCAGAACGATCCGGTCATCAAGGCGTGGGAGCAGGTCTTCCCCGGCCAGTACCACCAGCTGTCCGAGATCTCCGGCGACCTGATGAGCCACATGCGCTACCCGGAGAACCTGTTCAAGGTGCAGCGCGAACTGCTCTCCAAGTACCACGTCACCTCCGCCAGCCAGTACTACTCCGGCGAGGACTTCTGGCAGACGCCGGTCGACCCGACCGAATCGCAGTCCCAGCAGAATCAGGACATCCTCCAGCCGCCCTACTATCTGACGCTGCAGACCGGCGGCACCAAGGAGCCGGTGTTCTCGCTGACCTCCTCGTACATCCCCGCCGGCACGTCCACGCGTGAGATCCTCACCGGCTTCCTCTCCGTCGACTCGGACGCCGGATCCACCAAGGGCAAGATCGGTCCGAACTACGGCACTCTGCGACTGCAGGAGCTGCCGAAGGACTCCAACGTGCCCGGCCCCGGACAGGCGCAGAACAACTTCAACGCGGACGCCGACGTGTCCAAGGAGCTGAACCTGCTGCAGTCCGGATCCACGCAGGTGGTGCGCGGCAACCTGCTGACGCTGCCGCTGGGCGGCGGCCTCGTCTACGTGCAGCCCGTGTACGTGAAGTCGTCGGGCGCCACGTCGTTCCCGCTGCTCAAGAAGGTGCTCGTCGCATTCGGCGATCAGGTCGGCTTCGACGACACGCTGACCGGCGCGCTCGACCAGGTGTTCGGGGGCGACTCCGGTGCCGCCGCGGGCGATGCCGAGAACGAGACCGGTGACGAGGGCTCGTCGTCGGCCGGCGATGACAAGACCGACGAAAAGACCGACTCCGGTTCCGAATCGTCGGCCGCCCGTAGTCCTGAACTCCAGCAGGCGCTGACCGACGCCTCGCAGGCGATGAAGGACTCGCAGGCCGCGATGAAGGACGGCGACTGGGCCTCCTACGGCGAAGCCCAGAAGCGTCTCGAGGAGGCCCTCAACAAGGCCCTCGAACTGGACAAGTGACCCTGATCTCGGGAGTCATGTCCGTGTCATCGCCGCCGTACCATTTCCGGGCCGCGGGGTCGGAGGACCTCGCGGCCATCACCGCCATCTACAACGCCTCGGTCATCGAGGGCGGATCCACCGCCGACCTGACTCCCCGCACCTTGGAGCAGCGCCGCCAGTGGGTCGAATCCCACAAGCCGCCCTATGGGGTGTTCATCGTCGAAGCCGATGACGGAAAGACCATCGCCTTCGGCGCGTTGTCGGTGTTCTACGACCGCGCCGGGTACGACGGCGTCACCGACCTCGCCTACTACATCGACCCCGCATGGCGAGGCAGGGGGGTGGGCACGTTCCTCTTGAGCCATCTCCTCGACGAGGCGAAGGGCCGGGGCATGCGCAAGGCGATCGGCGTCATCTTCGCCGACAATGCCGGATCGATCGCCCTGATGCGCCGGTTCGGCTTCACCGGATTCGGCGAACTGCCCGCCGCAGCCACCGATGCGAGAGGCGTGATGCACGATATGTCGTATTGGTATCTCGATCTCTAACGGGTTTCCGACGCTATGGGTACAATCCTTAAGGTTTTCAAGGAACATAAGGAGTGACATGGCATCGGATTTCTGGCTGATCGCAGGACTGGGCAATCCCGGCAAGAAATATGAGGGCACGCGCCACAACATGGGGTTCATGGCCGCGGACGTGCTGGCCGAACGCTGGTCGGTGAACTTCGCCGACCACAAGGGGCTCGCGATGCTTGGCCGTTCCGTCATGAACCTCGACGGACGCACCGTCAAGTTCTTCCTCGCCAAGCCCCTGACGTACATGAACGAGTCCGGCAACGCCGTCGCCTCGATCGCCGCCTACTATCAGATCGAACCCGACCACATCGTCGTCATCCACGACGACATGGATCTCGAGTTCGGCCGCATCAAGGTCAAGGCCGGCGGCTCCGCGGGCGGACATAACGGCATCAAGTCCATCGACCGCTCCCTCGGCACGCCGAAGTACGCGCGCGTGCGCATGGGCGTCGGCCATGCCAAGCGCGGCGCCAACGCGCACGACAACACCGTCAACTGGGTGCTCGGCGGCTTTGGCCCCGACCAGCGCAAGCAGCTGCCCGACTTCCTCGCCGACGGCGCCGACGCCGCCGAGGAGATCATCTTCCACGGACTGGCCAGGACCCAGGAGAAGTTCAATGGCCGCTGAGTCCGGCATCACTCCCGAGCAGACGCTCGTCAACGGCTCGCTCGCCGGCATTCTCGAATCCCTGAATCGAGACCCCGTCTTCGGCAAGGTCGTCTCCGGCGGCATCGACGAGACCGATGACATCGACGGTTCGATCGTCGTCGGCGCGCCCGAAGGCGTCCGTCCGGCCATCGCCGCCGCCATCGCACAGGGCGGCGCCGTCAAGCCCCGCCCGGTCGTGCTCGTCGTCGCCTCCGGCCGCGAGGCCGAGGAGATGGTCGGCTCTCTACGCTCCTGGTACGACGGCGATCCGAACGACATCGCCCAGCTCGAGGCGTGGGAGACGCTGCCGCATGAGAGGCTCAGTCCCCGCGCCGACACGGTCGCCGGCCGCATGGCCGTCTTCCGCAGGCTGAGGCATCCGAGCGACACGGATCCGATGTTCGGCCCCGTCCGCATCCTCGTCATGCCGGTCCGCTCGCTCATCCAGCCGGTCGTTTCGGGTCTCGCCGACGTCGAACCGCTCGTCTTCACGCGGGGGAATGACCTGCCGCTTGACGAGGCCGCGAAACGCCTGATCGAGAACGCGTACACGCGCGTCGACCTCGTCATGGACCGCGGCGAGTTCGCGGTGCGCGGCGGCATCCTCGACGTGTTCCCGCCGACCGCCCCGCATCCGGTGCGCATCGAGTTCTTCGGCGACGAGATCGACCAGATCAAGGAGTTCCACGCCTCCGACCAGCGTACGTACGGTGATGGCCTCAAGACCATCTGGGCGACGCCCTGCCGCGAGCTGCAGCTCACCGACAAGGTGCGCGCCCGCGCCAAGGCGCTGATCGGGTCGATCCCGAACGCCGAGGACATGCTCGAATCCATCGCCAACGCGATTCCCGTCGAAGGCATGGAATCGCTGATGCCGGCGCTGATCGACGACATGGAGCCCGTCTCCGCCATGCTGCCCGGGACGGCCGTCATCCTTCTGTCCGATCCGGAGAAGCTGCGCCGTGCCGCCGACGATCTGACCAAGACCGCCAACGAGTTCCTCGCGGCCAGCTGGCACGTCGCCGCCTCCGGTCACGGCGCGGGAGCCCCGATCAGCTTCGACCAGGCGAGCTTCCTCGACTTCGAGGAGACCGTGCGCAGCCTCAACCTCACCGGTCACGACGTCATCGACCTGACCAGCTTCACCGTCGACTCCACACGTCCCGGCCACGTGCAGATCGACGCCAAGAACCCGGCCGAGTACCGCGGCGACGAGTCGAAGGCGGCCGCCGGCATCGAAGGCCTGATCGACGAGGGGCTCAAGGTCGTCATCACCGCGGGCGCGAAGGGCACGCTCGCGCGTCTCAAGCGCGCCATCAACGAGACCGGCATCACCCGCTTCGAGACGATCCGCTCGCAGGCGCTCGACGGCTTCGTCGATCGGAGCGCCGGCGTCGCACTGCTCACCGAACGCGATCTGACCGGCCGCACGTCGGCCGTGGGCGTCGCGAAGACGCCGAAGCGCCGTCGCAAGGCCATCGACCTGATGGAGCTCAAGGCCGGCGACTACGTCGTACACGAGCAGCATGGCATCGGCCGGTTCGTCGAGATGCGCCAGCGCACGATCGGCACCGGCGCCAACAGGACGACGCGCGAGTACCTTGTCATCGAATACGCGCCGAGCAAGCGCGGCGCGCCGCCGGACAAGCTGTTCATCCCCACCGACCAGCTCGATCAGGTCAGCAAGTACATCGGCGCCGAAACCCCGAAACTCAACAAGCTCGGCGGCTCCGACTGGGCGGCCACCAAGGCGAAGGCGCGCAAGCACGTGCAGGAGATCGCCGACGATCTGGTCAAACTGTATTCGGCCCGTCAGCGCACTCCCGGATTCGCGTTCAGCCCGGACACGCCGTGGCAGAAGGAGCTGGAGGACGCGTTCCCGTATCAGGAGACGCCCGACCAGCTGACCACCATCGACGAGGTCAAGGCCGACATGGAGAAGCCGCGTCCGATGGACCGTCTGATCTGCGGCGACGTGGGCTTCGGCAAGACCGAGATCGCGGTGCGCGCCGCGTTCAAGGCCATCCAGGACGGCAAGCAGGTGGCCGTGCTCGTGCCCACCACGCTGCTCGTCCAGCAGCATTACGAGACGTTCACCGAACGCTACGAGGGGTTCCCCGTCACCGTCAGGGCGATGAGCCGCTTCCAGAAGCCCAAGGAGATCCAGGAGACCATCGACGGACTCGCCTCGGGCGGCGTCGACATCGTCATCGGCACGCACAAGCTGCTCAATCCGAAGATCAAGTTCAAGGATCTGGGACTCGTCATCATCGACGAGGAGCAGCGATTCGGCGTCGAGCACAAGGAGACGCTCAAGGCCCTGCGCACCAATGTGGACGTGCTCTCGCTCTCCGCGACGCCGATCCCGCGCACTCTGGAGATGGCCGTCACCGGCATCCGCGAGATGTCGACGCTCGCCACCCCGCCGGAGGACCGTCTGCCCGTGCTCACCTACGTGGGCGCGTACGAGGACGCGCAGGTCACGGCCGCGATCCGACGCGAGCTGCTGCGCGGCGGTCAGGTGTTCTACGTGCACAACCGCGTCGAGGACATCGCGCGCGTGGCGGACAGGATCCACACGCTCGTGCCCGAGGCGAGGGTCTCCGTCGCGCACGGCAAGATGGGGGAGAAGCAGCTCGATCAGGTGATCCGCGACTTCTGGCATCGTGACATCGACGTGCTCGTGTGCACGACGATCATCGAGACAGGACTTGACATCTCGAACGCGAACACGCTGATCGTCGATCATGCGGACCGCTTCGGTCTCTCCCAGCTGCATCAGCTGCGCGGTCGCGTCGGCCGCGGCCGCGAACGCGCGTACGCGTACTTCCTGTACGATCCGAGCCGGACGCTCACCCAGCAGTCGCACGACCGTCTCGCCACGATCGCGCAGAACACGGCACTCGGCTCCGGCTTCGACGTGGCGATGAAGGATCTGGAGCTGCGCGGCACCGGCAATCTGCTCGGCGATCAGCAGTCCGGACACATCGAGGGCGTTGGATTCGACCTGTACGTGCGCATGGTCTCCGAGGCGGTCGAGGCCTACAAGGAGCCGGACAAGGCTTCCGAACCGCTCAACGTATCCATTGACCTGCCCGTCGAGGCGTCGATCCCGGTCGACTACATCGACTCGGACAAGCTGCGTCTCGAGGCGTATCGCAAGCTCGCCGCCGCCCGCGACGAGCAGGATCTCAAGGAACTCGCCGAGGAGCTCACGGACCGCTACGGTCCGCTGCCGGAGGAGTTCGAGATGCTCTTCGGTGTGGCGAGGCTCAAGTTCAAGGCACGAAAGCTCGGCATCTCGGAGATCCTCGCCCAGTCGAACCGTCTGCGCGTCGGCCGCGTCGACCCGCCCGAGTCGATCCTGATGCGCATGTCTCGCATCTACAAGGGATTCCAGTACCGTCCGGTCACGCATCAGATGATCATCCCGACCCCGTTCGCCGGCACTCTCGGCGGCAAGCCCATGCCCGGCGAGCAGGTCATGGACTGGGTGAGCGACCTCCTCAACGACCTCGCATGGACACCGGCGTCAAGCAAACGGCAGAGCCGTTTGTAGCCGGTGTGTGAGGCGACAGCCGAGCCGGCAGGATGCGCGCGTAGCGTGTCCGAAGTTGCCGGACCGCCGGCGTCAAGCAAACGGCAGAGCCGTTTGTAGCCGGTGTGTGAGGCGACAGCCGAGCCGGCAGGATGCGCGCGTAGCGTGTCCGAAGTTGCCGGACCTCCGGCGTCAAGCAAACGGCGATGATCATTCGGCCTTGTCCGCGATGCCGAGCCGGGCGACCAGCGAGTCGGTGAGGGCGAACGAGCCGTCGGCGTTCCTTGAGACGGACGGCTCCTTCGCCGTCCTTCCCGTCACCGGGAACACGCTCAGGGCCGGCGTCATCTCGTAATATCCGTCTGCTTCCCCGGCTCCCGCGTCGAGGAAGAACACGTACCGTTCGCCGACAGTGAGCCTGCCCGCGCCGGATCCCTCGGCCGTGTACCCCCGAATGACGATGGTCTCGCCCGCGGGAGGCGGGTCGATCCGATCGGTCCGTTCCTCATCGTCTGCCGAAGCGCCGCCGAGCACCGCGGCGTTGATCACCGTGTCGTAGCCGGCGGTGTCGGTGTCGTCGCCTGCGCCGTCCGGCGCGGTGCATCCGGTGATCATCACATACGCGATGACGTCCGAAGCCTGCTCCAACTCATTGAGGGAGTCGTACCACGGCCAGTCGTACTGCGCGTCCGACTTCCGGCCGGTGCAGTACTCGTTGTCGACCAAGACGCCGCTGTAATCCTCGGCGCATCCCGTCAGGGCGGCGAGGCACAGGACGGCCGCCATCGTCGCGCCGATCGCCCTTGTAATGATGCCGGCTGTCGTTTTCGGGCCGGTCCGACCGGTTGCGTGTCTCATCGCCGTCTCCCTTCAGCGCGCGGATGGGTGGCATCTGCGTTGATGCCGTTCTCTTCCCATTATCCCGCGGAATGTACGCTTCCCACGCCCGCGTATGCATGCAGCCATCATGCGGTGTGAGAGTACATGAAGCGGTGAAATACCCATCAAGCGGTGACCGCATTTTGTGAATTGGCGGAATTAAGCCGTTTTGCGTCACCGCGTCATGGGCCAAACACCGCTCCATGGGGATTTCACCGCGTGATGTGGCGCGTTACCGCGGGATGGAAAACACCCGCGGGAGACACCGACGGAATTACAGGATCGTCTCCATGCCGATCTTGTAGGGCTTCAGGCCCATGGCCTCGTAGAACGCCTGCGCGCCGGGGTTGCATGACCACACGTTGAGGGTCACGTTGTAGCAGCCGTTCGCCTTGGCGAAGTCGATCACGTGCCGGTAGACCGCAGTGCCGACGCCTCGCCCACGCGCCGTCTCGTCGACGCAGATGTCGTCGATGTAGAGCGTCGTGATGTCGGTCAGGACATGATTGTGCTGCGGGCGCTGGAACACGCAGAACGCGTAGCCGAGCAATGTCGCGTCGTCATCGTCCGAGAAGACGCCGAACACGGGCGTCTCGTCATCCGAGACGATACGGGCCAGCTCCTCGTCCGTGTACTTCGTCGCGTTCGGCCTGAACAGGTCGGGTCGTCCGTTGTGGTGTACGTCGGCGACCTGACGCAACAACCGGTGCAGTTCGGGGATGTCGCGCTTCTGCGCGCGGCGGATATGCGATTCGTCCATATGGCCCAGTGTACCGATCGTATATCGGTGAACC
The DNA here is from genome assembly GCF_000741175.1 of Bifidobacterium callitrichos DSM 23973. Taxonomy (GTDB): domain Bacteria; phylum Actinomycetota; class Actinomycetes; order Actinomycetales; family Bifidobacteriaceae; genus Bifidobacterium; species Bifidobacterium callitrichos. The sequence goes on along the minus strand of NZ_JGYS01000005.1, from coordinate 234,310 downwards.
GGCATTTTGCACCGGGAGGCACGCATTCATCGACCACCCCTCAGATCCGTTTCACGGGCCGGCTCCACTGATAAGAGGGGCTTGAACCTGATCGTCGAATGCTCGGCTTTGCCGTCATGTCCTTACCCCATCCAGACGAACGGCGAGGTAACATTAGGCGTAGTTTTGGTGTATTTCCAATAACTGTGAGCGCTCACAACACGCTTTGCGCCCCTCTTGCGCGTAGTCCACAAATCGCACTATTCTTGACGATGTCATCACAACATAACGTTAAAGGAGCAGTTGTGGCAGCAATTGAAAGCGTGTACGCGCGTCAGATTCTCGATTCCCGCGGCAACCCGACCGTCGAGGTCGTTCTCGACACCGAGGATGGCGCCCGTGGTCTTGGCCTGGTTCCGTCCGGCGCCTCCACCGGCGAGGCCGAGGCTTGGGAGCGTCGTGACGGCGACAAGTCCGTCTACGGCGGCAAGGGTGTCCTCAACGCGGTCAAGGCCGTCAACGAGGAGATCGCTCCGAAGGTCATCGGTCTGGACGCTTCCGACCAGCGCGCGCTCGATGATCTCATGATCGAGCTCGACGGCACCCCGAACAAGGGCCGTCTCGGCGCCAACGCCATCCTCGGCGTCTCCCTGGCCGCCCTGTACGCCTCCGCCGAGTCCGCGGACCTGCCGCTGTACCGCTACATCGGCGGCACCAACGGCCACATCCTGCCGGTCCCGAACATGAACATCATGAACGGTGGCGCCCACGCTGACTTCGCCACCGACATCCAGGAGTACATGATCTCCCCGTACGGCTTCGACTCCTTCCACGAGGCCCTGCGCGCCGGCGTCGAGGTCTACCACACCCTCAAGAACGTTCTGAAGAAGGAAGGCCTGAACACCGGCCTCGGCGACGAGGGCGGCTTCGCCCCGAAGCTGAAGTCCAACAAGGACTCCCTGAACTACATCGTCGACGCCATCTCCGCCGCCGGCTACGAGCCGGGCAAGCAGATCGGCATCTGCCTCGACGTGGCCTCCTCCGAGTTCTACAACAAGGAGACCGGCCTGTACCACTTCGAGGGCGACGAGCGCGACGCCGAGTACATGCTCGACTTCTACGAGCAGCTCATCGACGAGTACCCGATCGTCTCCATCGAGGACCCGTACCAGGAAGAGGGCTGGGACGACTGGGCGAAGATCACCGCCAAGCTCGGCGATCGCCTCCAGTTCGTCGGCGACGACCTGCTGGTCACCAACCCGAAGCGTCTGCAGAAGGGCATCGATCTGGGTGCGGCCAACTCCCTGCTGGTCAAGCTCAACCAGATCGGCTCCGTCACCGAGACCCTCGACGCCATCGAGCTGGCCACCGCCAACGGCTTCACCTCCATGGTTTCCCACCGTTCCGGCGAGACCCCGGACACCACCATCTCCGACCTCGCGGTTGCCAAGAACACCCGCCAGATCAAGACCGGTGCCCCGGCCCGTGGCGAGCGCGTTGCCAAGTACAACCGCCTGCTCGAGATCGAGGAGGAGCTCGGCTCCACCGCTCAGTACGCCGGCTACAGCGCCTTCAAGGCCTGCAAGAAGTACATCGCCAAGTGAGTCTGTGACGACTCGCCGAGCCGTACTCCGGCCGACTGAATAAGGCATCAGGTACCCGTCGCATTCGCCCGTCGAATGCGACGGGTATTTTTATATGCCATGAGCACACGGAACCGAAGCACACCGAAGGACGGCAAGGCCTCGAACGTGAAGAAGCGCCAACGCTCGGGCAACTTCGGACCGATCGCCTTCTTCGTCTCGCTGTTCATCGTGGCGGTCGGAGCGATCCAGCTCGTCTCCACGTTCAACACCTACGCCACCGATCTGGCGCATCTCAACAGTCTCAAGCGCGAGGAGGCCGCGCTCATCGCCCAGAAGCAGGAGCTCGAGAACAACATCTCCCGCTGGAACGACAAGAACTATGTGGCGGCTCAGGCCCGGGAACGCCTGGGATTCGTCTTCCCCGGCGAGCAGTCCGTGCTTGTGCAGCATCCCGAGGCCGTGACGGGAGACGACGCGGCCGAGGACGGCACAAGCGGGGAATCAGCATCGACAGGCACGGACACGTCGAAGCAGCTGCTTGGTACAGTGAACTGGCATATGCGTTCAAGAAGGCCGACGAGCCGGATGACCAAAGCGATCAGAACGACGATCAGGCCGATGGCCAGTTGGACAGCAGCCAGCAGACGAAGACCTCGAACAACCAGGACACGAAGGGACAGTAAGCAGTGAGCCACATCGATCCGTCCGCTCTGGCGGACGCCATCCTCGAGCACCCCGCCACCGACGAGGACTACGCCATCGTCGAACGGCAACTCGGGCGCTATCCGCGCGGCATGGTCGCCGTGGGCGCCCGGTGCGCGTGCGGCAGGCCGCTCGCGGTCGTCACCAGGCCCCTGCTGCCCGGGGGCGTGCCGTTCCCGACCACCTGCTATCTGACCAGCCCCGAGGCCGTCAAGGCCGCCTCGCATGTCGAGGCCGACGGCGCGATGCGCGACTACACCGAACTGGTCGAGCATGACGAGGACGTGAAGGCCGCCTACGAGCAGGCCCACCAGTACTATCTCGCGTTCCGTCACGAGATCGCGGTGAAGCTCGGCGACAGCGAGGAGCACATCGAAGGCACCTCCGCCGGCGGCATGCCCGTGCGCGTCAAGTGCCTGCACGCGCTCATCGCCCAGTCCCTCGTCATGGGCCCCGGCGCCAACCCGATCGGCGACATGGTCCTCGAGCGCGTCAGGGACGAGTTCGATCCGTCCGTATGCCGCTGCAGCGTGGAGTGATGCGGGGCGTCGGCAGACACTAGGTCATACGAACGAGAAAGCAATAGAAAAAGCAACGGCAAAGCACATAGCATAACCCATTACAGGAGGGCTCATCATGGGCAAGGCGGTAACCGTCGCAGGCGTCGACTGCGGCACCAACTCCATCCGGCTCAAGGTCGTGCGCGTCGACGAACACGGCATGACCGAGATCGTTCCGCGCGTACTGCGCGTCATCCGTCTCGGACAGGACGTCGACAAGACCCATCGATTCGCCGACGAGGCGCTCGAACGCGCCTACACCGCCGCCCGCGAGTTCGCCGGGATCCTCGCCGACCATCCGGTCGACGGCATCCGCTTCGTCGCCACCTCGGCCACGCGCGACGCCGAGAACCGCGAGGAGTTCGAGGACGGGATCGAACGGATCCTCGGCGTGCGCCCCGAGGTCATCCCTGGCACCGAGGAGGCCGATCTGAGCTTCCTCGGCGCCACGTCCGTCGTCAACCGCGGCGATCTGCCCGCCCCCTACCTCGTCGTCGATCTCGGCGGCGGCTCGACCGAACTGGTCCTCGGCGGGGATGGCGTGAACGAACCCGCCACGCGCGTCGAGGCCGCGTTCTCGATGAACATCGGATCGGTGCGCATGACCGAACGCCATCTCAGGACCGATCCGCCCACGCAGGAGGAGATCGACGAAGCCGTCGCCGACATCGACGAGCACATCGACGAGGCGTTCCGCACCGTTCCGGCCGGCCGCGCCCGCACCATCATCGGCGTGTCGGGCACCGTCACCACGATGACGGCGCTCGCCATGGGATTGAGGCAGTACGATCACACCGCCGTCGACGGGCATCGCATGTCGCTTGCGGACGCCTACGCCATCGACGACCGGTTCCTCAGGATGACCCGCGCCGAACGCCGCGAATACAAGACGATCCACCCCGGGCGCATCGACGTGGTGGGCGGCGGCGCGCTCGTGTGGAACCGCGTGCTCGCCAAGGTCAGCGAGGCCGCGAAGCGTACGCATGGCGAGACGATCGACTCGTACATCGCCAGCGAGCACGGCCTGCTTGACGGCATCGTCCTCGACTACGGTCGCCGTCTGCTCGCCGCGTAGACCGCAGTCGGAGTGTGACGTCGAGCACGAGCGTACGGTAGCGTACAATAGAACGGTTGGCCCTCGCGGCCAGCGCCTCCATGGCGAAATCGGTATACGCAGTCGACTTAAAATCGATCGCTTCGGCTTGCGGGTTCGAGTCCCGCTGGAGGCACCCAAGACCCGGACGGCCGCGTACATCACCGTCAACATACGTCGTCGAAACAATGGACGGATAACCTGCTGGCAGCTTCGTTACGAGAAAAAAGGAGAGACCCGCCATGCCGTCCAGCTGGACCACCGTCGACAAGGACACCGTCACCGGACTGCCGATCATGCTCGCGCAGAACATCATCGCCGGCACCGTGCTGAGCGTAGGGGCGATCGCCTGCTCCGGCTTCTACCTGTCGATGATCGGCAACGTGGCCTCGCTGGTGCCGTGGGCGCTCATGGTCGTGCTCGTCGCCGTCGCCTTCACCTACATCGTCGGATTCGCCCTGCTGTGGTGCGTCGAATCGTTCACGCTGCGCATGCGCGAGAAGTTCAGGCCGATCGCCTACGGTGTGGTCGGCGCGCTCGGCTACGGCGTGTGGGGCATGCTCGTGATGAGCAGCCTCATGAACTCGCTCGACCAGCCGCTCAACGGGGTCGTGCTCTCCAACGGCGACATCGCCGCCCTGACCGTCAATTACGCGGTGTTCGGCTTCATCGCCTACATGCTTGCGCAGGCGTACGGCAGGAGTCTCGCCTCGCGCAGGGGACTGGCCGTGGGGCTGCTCGTCGTGCAGATCGTGCTGGCGGCGCTCGGCATCGTCGTCGGCGCGATGATGTTCTCCGCGCTGGCCAGCTAGCCCCCGAGAAGAGACCGTCCAATCCCGTTCATCCCGTTAGTCCCGTCATCGGATTGAAAAGGAGGATCGCCATGTTCAGCGTGCTCGACATGTTCAAGATCGGCGTGGGGCCGAGCTCCTCGCACACCGTGGGGCCGATGGTCGCGGCCCACGCCTTCGTCTCCTCGATGCGGGACTCGGATCTCATCGACCGCACCGCCCGGGTCAAGGTCACGCTCTACGGATCCCTGTCCCTGACCGGTCTGGGCCACGGCACCGACCGCGCCGTCATGGCCGGACTCGAAGGCAACGTTCCCGCCACGGTCGATACGCAGCACATGCTGCGCATCCGCGAGACCTGTGCGCTTGACGACACGCTGAACCTCGCCGGCGTCAGACGCATCGGCTTCGACTACGACCGGGATATGGTCTTCGACCGCTGGCGCCGCATGGCCGCCCACCCCAACGGCATGCGATTCCAGGCGTTCGACGACGACGGCAACCTCGTCGACGAGCAGGTCTGGTACTCGATCGGCGGCGGATTCATCCGCCGTGGCGCGCCCGACGATCTCATGATCGGCATCCATGACAAGCCTCCCGAGGGCACGTCGTTCGCCGACCGGGACGAGGGCTCGTCCACCGACTTCGGCCCCGACGCCCCCTACCCGTTCTCCTCGGGCTCCGAACTCGTCGCCCTGTGCCGCGAACACCACCTGAGCATCGCCGAACTCGTCTGGGCCAACGAGACCGCCACCCGCTCCGCCGTGCAGGTCCGCGCCGACATCGACACGGTGTGGAGGGTCATGCGCGAATGCGTCGACCACGGATGCACATCCGCCGAACAGTCACTGCCCGGCGGACTCGACGTGCCGCGCCGCGCGCCGCGCATGTACGAGCGGCTCGCCTCCAACTCCGACGTGCTCAAGCGCGGACGCTCCCGGCGCGATGCCGTGCTCGAATCCTCCGACGCCGCATGGGTGAACCTGTTCGCGCTCGCCGTCTCCGAGGAGAACGCCGGGGGAGGGCGTATCGTGACCGCGCCCACCAACGGCTCGGCGGGCATCATTCCCGCGGTGCTCCACTACTACTGGCATTTCATGGACGACGCGAACGAGGAGGGCGTCGTCACGTTCCTGCTCACGGCAGGTGCGATCGGGTACCTGTTCAAGCGCAATGCCTCGATCTCCGGCGCCGAGGTCGGCTGCCAGGGCGAGGTCGGATCGGCCTGTTCGATGGCCGCGGCCGGACTCGCCGCCGTGCTGGGCGGGACCCCCGAGCAGGTGGAGAACGCGGCCGAGATCGGCATCGAACACAATCTGGGCCTGACCTGCGATCCGGTCGGCGGACTCGTGCAGATCCCCTGCATCGAACGCAACGCGATGGCGGCGAACACGGCGATCAACGCGGTGCGCATGGCCATGCTCGGCGACGGATCGCACATCGTCACGCTCGATCAGGCCATCGAGACGATGCGCGAGACCGGCGAGGACATGATGGCCAAGTACAAGGAGACGTCCAAGGGCGGTCTCGCGGTCAACGTAGTCGAATGCTGAACGGTTCGTCGATGCGGATAATCCATGGGCCGAAACGGTGCGGACCGTGCCGTTCGGTGCTATTATGAGCGACATTATGTCCAGTCGAGGACGCCATCCAAAGGCATCCTAAGGAGGAAACCCATGGCTGATATGCCTTCCGTGCAGGCCGAGTTCGGCTCCACGCCCGTCATCGAGTTCCCGGCCACCGAAGCGCCGGCCGGTCTCAAGGTCGTCGAGGTCGTCGAGGGCGACGGTCCGATCGTCCGTCGCGGCGACACCGTCACCGTGAACTACCACGGCGTCGTGTGGGGCAAGGACAAGCCGTTCGACTCCAGCTTCGATCGTCACCAGCCGGCCAGCTTCGGCATCGGCGTCGGACAGGTCATCAAGGGCTGGGATCAGACCGTGCCGGGTCACAACGTCGGCTCCCGTCTGATCGTCTCCATCCCGCCGGAGTACGGCTACGGCTCCCGTGGCGTCCCGCAGGCCGGCATCGGCGGCGGCGACACCCTGGTGTTCGTCATCGACATCATCTCCACGCGCTGAATTCGGGCCCATACAGCCGCATATCGGATTCGCTAGAAGTTTTCAGGGAAGGCGCCGGGAATGACATCCGGCGCTTTCTCGTATTGGTACGCATATCCACTTTCAAGAGAGGACAATCACGACTATGACCGAGGAAAAGACGATCCTGCTCACGCAGGAGGCCTACGACAAGATGAAGGAGGAGCTCGCCTGGCGCGAGGGCGAATACCGCGACGAGATCCTCGCCAAGGTGTCCGCGGCGCGCGCCGAGGGCGATCTGAGCGAGAACGGCGGCTATCAGGCCGCCCGTGAGGCCCAGCGCGTCAACCAAGGCCGCATCGACGAGCTCACCGTCAAGCTGCGTAACGCGAAGATCCTGACCGCCCCGCCGGAGGGCAAGGTCGGCGACGGCTCGCTGGTCACCCTCGACGTGATGGGCCGCGAGAAGGTCTTCGTGCTCGGCACGCGCGACCTCGCGATCGCGACCGACCACGACATCATCAGCCCGGAGTCGCCGATCGGCGCGGCCATCAACGGCGCCAACGCCGGCGACACCGTGAGCTACAAGGCCCCCAACGGCCGTGAGATCTCCGTGACCATCAAGGCCTCCAAGCCGCTGGTCTGATCGGCTTATTTCGGCCTATCGCATGAACCCCCGCCACCTGAAGGTGTCGGGGGTTCATGCGTATGCATCTGCCTATGTCGGCTTACACCTGCCGACTCACACCCACAGCGCCACGATCACCATGTAGATCGCGACCATGTGGCATGCGTATCCGGCGACGGTGCCGCAGTGGAAGATCTCGTGGAAGCCGAACACCTTCGGCCACGGGTCCGGCCGACGCAACGCATAGACGATCGCGCCGAGGATATAGCAGGCGCCGCCCGAGCACAGCAGGACCACGACGGCCGGGCCGGCATACGGCGAGGTCCAGAACAGCGCCATGAACGCCAGACCGTAGATGCCGAACACGATGTACACCAGCGTGTACAGCCATCGCGGCGCGTTGATCCAGATCACGTGGATGATGATCGCCACCGCCGTGCACGCCCACATCGAGATGATGATGAAGTTGCGCCAGAACGGCTGCAGCGCGAACGAGACCGGCGTGTACGTGCCGGCGATGAGCAGGAAGATGTTCACGTGGTCGATGCGTCGCAGCACGTCGGTGACGCGCGGGCTCCAGTCGCCCAGATGGTAGCAGGCCGAATTGGTGAACAGCACCAGCGAGGCGACCATGAACACCGCGCACGCCCACTTGAGCCCCGTCCCTTGCGCGAGGCAGATGAGCACGATGCCGGCCGCCAGCGACAGGGGAGCGGCGACCGCATGGATCCAGCCGCGCATCGCGGGCTTCGGACGGCCGTGCACGTCGAGACGGATCTTGCGCTCGACCTCGGCCGGCGCGATGCCCTCGAGCCGTGCCGCGCGCTCCTCGCCCTTGGCGATGATGTGCTTGGCTTTGGCCTCCGCCTTCGAACGGATGCGTTCGGCCTTGAGCTTCGCCTTCAGCCGCGCCGCATCGGCCCGGGCCTTGAGCGCCTGTTCCCTCGCCTCGGTCACCGCCTGCCGCCGTGCCTGGATCTCCTCGTCGGTCATCATCGTGTCGTCGCCTCCGGACTTGTCGTGATGTTGACGTTTTCGTAACTTACGTTACCGTAACCTACGATACCGTAGGTTACATCAAAGTCAAGCAGTGATCTGCGAACACGCAGGCCTCGCGTATCGTACGCAGCCTGTTGAACGTAACCCTATCGAACCGTGCGACGACGACGAGGAACGGCATGCGTATGATGGACGCATGGCAGATTTCTCACAGATACTCGCAACGCGCCCTGACCTCGATGACAGGGATCGTGAATGGCTGCACCAGCTGGTGGCCGACTGGCAGGTGATCGCCGACCTGAGCTTCGCCGACCTGCTGCTCATCATGCAGAACGGCGACGGCAGGTACGTGGTGGCGGAACAGTGCCGTCCCTCCACGGTGATGACCCTGCGCACCGACGACGTCGTCGGCGACATCATGCCCGAATCGATGACCGGCGAGCTCGACGCCGCCATGGAATCGGCGGTCGTCTTCCGCTCCACGGTGCTCAGGACCGTCGGCAAGTCCACCGTGTGCAACGTCTACGCGCCCGTGCGCCACAACGGCAAGACCCTGGGCCTCGTCGTGCGCGAGACCAACATGGCCACCCGCGAATCCAACGGCCGCTACGAATCCGAAAGCATCAACGCGGGCAAGCAGCTCTACGAGATGATCCCCCGCGGACAGTTCCCGTACTCCGATTCGGTGATGAGCCAACGCCATGTCGCGCGCGTCGCCGACGGCTTCATCGTCCTGACGATGGACGGCGTCGTACGCTACGCCTCGCCCAACGCCATCAGCTGTTTCCGCCGTCTGGGCCTGCTCATCACCATGCAGGGCCACTACCTGAGCGAACTGGGCACCGATCTGCTCGAGGAGCAGAAGGAGCAGGTCGACGAGCAGCTGCCGCTCGTGCTCAGCGGCAAGGCCGCCGTCGACTCCGAGATCACGACGAAGCGCTCCGCCGTCTCCGTGCGCTCGCTGCCGCTGTACGACATGAACGGACGCGTCGGCAGCATCGTGCTGTGTCGGGACGTCACCGAGCTGCGCCGGCGCGAACAGGAGCTGCAGACCAAGGACGCGGCGATCTCCGAGATCCACCACCGTGTGAAGAACAACCTGCAGGCCGTCTCCGCGCTGCTGCGACTGCAGGCGCGCAAGACCAAGTCCGAGGAGGTGCGCAAGGAGCTCAAGGAGGCGCAGCGCCGCGTACAGACCATCGCGATGGTGCACGAGGGCCTGAGCCAGACCGTCGACGAGGTCGTGGACTTCGACAAGGTGATCGCCGGGCTGCTCAAGATGGCCGTGGACGTGGCCACGATGCGCGACCAGCACATCTCCATCGACTTCGTCGGCAAGTTCGGCATGATGCCCGCCCAGGACGCGACGCCTCTGTCGCTGGTCCTCACCGAGCTCATCACCAACTCCGTCGAACACGGGTTCGAGGGACGTACGCAGGGCCATATCACGATCTCCGTGGGCCGTTCCGGCTCGAACCTCAACGTGGTCGTGGAGGACGACGGTACCGGTCTCGGCTCCGAATCGCAGGGCGGCATGGCCAAGTCCTCCGGTTCCGGCCTCGGCACGCAGATCATCAACACCTTCGTGACCAACGACTTCGGCGGCACCGTCAACTGGGAGCCCCGCCGCGGCGGCGGTACCCGAGTGGTCCTCAACATGATCCTCAGGGCCGCTCAAGCGGAGTAAGGAGTAAGTAAAAACCAAGGGGCTCCCGGTTCATCGGAACCGGGAGCCCCTTGACGATCCGTCAGCAGCTGTAGTGGCTGTGAGGGCGGATGTCAGACCTGCATCTGCATGGCCTGAGAGCGACGCAGGCGCATCGCCTTGCGCTTGAGCTGACGACGCTCGTCCTCGCTCAGGCCTCCCCACACGCCGTAATCCTGATTCGTGTCCAGTGCGCACTTGAGGCATGCGTCGATCACCTTGCAGGTACGGCACACGGCCTTGGCCTCCTCGATCTGCTGATAGGCCGCACCGGTGTTCCCCACCGGGAAGAACAATTCCGGATCCTTGTCACGGCACGCAGCCTTGGCACGCCAATCGAAAGCACTGCTCATCGTCGTTTCCTTTCCTGTCCGAGCCCTGAAATTCGCATCCAGTACGTACTACCTAAGCACGTTCAGGGTCGTTTTTCAAGACTTTCCCTTAAAAGAGATATTTCATGCGCCTCCCCGGGCGCGCCGGGCGGTTCGCGATTCGTCCGGCGCGCCCGGGGAGCGCCGCCGTTCACGCTGCCGATCCGGAGGCGGTCTGGCTCTCGGCGAGTGTGCCCACTGTGCCCGCCTTGTGCTTGCCGGAGGAGAGCTGCGAGAACAGTTCGAGGTTGCGCGAATCGTCCAGCAGCACCGAGGATCCGACGCCGGAGACGCGATAGTCGGGGTTGCTCCAGTACACGCTGCCGGTCACGCCTCCCGAACCGGTGGCCCCCTTGAACGCGATCGCCATCTGCACGAGCGTGAACGGGGACGTCGTGTCGTCCACGGTGAGCGCCGTGAGTCCCGCATCGGCGACCTTCGTGAGTCTGGCGGGGTTGGCGATCACCTCCGAGGAAGCGGCCTTTTTCACGATCGCGGCGATCACCTGACGCTGGCGCTGCGCACGGCCGAAATCGCCGTTCGCATCGGAATAGCGCATGCGGGAGAAGGCCAGTGCGGTGCCGCCATCGGCCATATGGCATCCGGACGTCCAGTTCAGGCCCGAATCAGGGTCGTTGACCGTGTGGTCATAGCACAGGTTCACGCCGCCGATCGCGTCCACCACGTTTTTCAGTCCGCCGAACTGGATCTTGGCGATGTGGTCGATGTGCTGTCCGGTGATCTGCTCGACCTCGCCGACCAGAGACTTGTACCCCTTGATCTGCGCGACGGCGTTGATCTTCATGTAGAGACCGTCCACCTGCGTCAGGGAGTCGCGGGGGATCGAGATCAGGGAGCTCGGTCCGTGCGAGGGCTTGGTGAGCACAAGGATCGTGTCGGTGCGGAAGCCCGGCGTGTCGTCGGCGGAGCCGCCGGCCGTGCCGTCGCGCTCGTCCGAGCCGAGGATGAGCCAGGATTCGCCGGTCGTGTTCGAGGAGCCGGTCAGCCAGCCGTCTTCCTTGTTGAGCCGTGAATCCACCCAGTGCCATGTGCCGAACATGGTGAGCAGTAGTGCCGCGACGAGCACCAGAATCACCATGCGGATGATCCTGCCGACAGGCACCGTACGGATCGGATGGACCTCTTGGTCGCCCTGTCTGAATGCGGATACGCCTAAAGCCGATGATCCGCCGGCGGGGCGGGAGAGGGACGGCCTTGCCGAGGGCGTTGCGCTGGTCGAGCCGGATGAGCGGCGTGGCGTGCGTGCGGGGGGTACCGATCCCGGCATGGACGAAGCCGAGGACGATGATGCCGACGCGCGTCCGGCCATGCGAGGAGAGGCGGAGGAGCGGTGCGCCCCCGATCTGCGGCGCGGGGTGAACGAGGCCGGCATCGCAGATGCGGAGGCGCCATGTTCGGCGGGGGAGTCCGCTGCATGGGTGCCTTGCGCGGCATCATGCGTGGTGCGCGTCGCATGCGTGCCCTGGGAGGTCCGCCGTGACTGGCCGGATCGGCGTGATCCGCGCGCGTCGGGGTTGAAGCTCGGCGGATTCGAGGTGATCGGGGCCGGCTCGTCCTCGGGGGTTCCGGCGTGGCGGCCCCCGGAGGCGTTGAGGGAGCCCGAGTCGATGATCGGACCGGTGGGCTGGGAGCGGCGGCGGGAACCCGAGGGGATGAAACTCGGAGGAATCTCCTGAGGGTTGGACCTATCGCCTTGCTGCACGCTATGCCTCCCCGTAACGAATCTGGACTTCTGTCACTGTTGCACATCGCGCCGCGCGGGAGGGCGACGCGATGGGTATTTTCTCATTTCCGGCACAAGTATGCGCCACGTGATCGGTGTGTGATTGGTCTGCGAGCGGCCTGTTCGGGAATCGGTCTACTTGACCTTGCACACCACGTTGTTGAGGTACGAGTCGGAAATGCCCATGACCACATTCGTGGTGGCGTTGTGGATGATGCCAGTCTTCGCGTCGATGATGCCGCCGGTGGCGGTGTCGATGAGCTGACCCTGCGCATTCTTCTCCACGCCGTCGGCCACCTTGGTGTTGGCCTGGGCGGGGGTCTGCGTCTGTGCGGACTGAGACTGGTCGGCACCTGACTGGCCCGACTGGTCGGCCTGCGTGGAGTCGGCGTTCTGCTGATCGGTGCTCTGCTGATCGCCGGAGGACTGGTCCGTCTGCGCGGAATCGCCCTTCGACGCGGAATCCGAGGAGTCGACGAACGGCTTGTCGTTGCGCATCTTCGCCCACAGCGTATCCGCCTCGGAGGTCCACACGACGCGGTTCGCGTCCCGCACCCAGTCGGTGACGGGCACCGTGCGCGTGTACAGGTTCGAGGTCTTGAAGTCCTTCATGCTCATCGCCAGACCGGCGAGCGTGGTGGTGTTGGCCAGACCGGTGGAGATGTTGAGCGACTTCAGCGCCGCCTTGGCGAGCTGGTAGAGGTCGCCCGATTGGGTGAACAGGTTCTTGGAGAGCGCCTGCGCGAGCAGCTGCTTGACCAGATACTGCTGGCGGGCGGTGCGTTCCATGTCGGTGCCGTCGGTGTCGGCGCCGTGGCGGCGACGCGCGTACTGCGTGGCGGTCAGGCCGTCGAGGTGCCTCCATCCGGCGTCGATGTTGATGCCGGTGTAGCCGTCGTAGACGTGCGTCGGCAGACAGACGTCCACGCCGCCGATCGCATCGATCATCGAGGTCAGTCCGGCGAAGTCGACGACGACGAAGTTCTGGATGTCGAGGCCGGTGAGCGAGTTGACGGCGTTCACCGTGCAGCTGGCCGCCGAGGCGAGATCGCCGCCGGTCTCGTAGGCGTTGGCGAAGATCGTGTTGAACATGACGTTGCGCTGCGCCTTGATCTCGCCCTTGGTGGTCGTGCAGCTGGGCACGTCCACGATCGAGTCGCGCGGGATCGACACCAGTTCGATGAACCTGCGGTCCGCGGAGACGTGCATCACCATCGCGGTGTCCGAATTGTGGTTCGATTCGAGGGTCGTGTCACTGCCGCCGATCGCGAGGTTCTCCTCGCCGGATCGCGTGTCCTGTCCGAGAATCAGGATGTCGAGCGGCTGACCGGCGTTCGGATCCACGATCGACGTGGCCACCGCCTCGCCGTTCTGTCCGATGAGATCGACCTTCTGCCCGTGGATGATGCCGTCGATGTTGACGTAGGTCGCCGCCGCGGCGGTGCTGACGAACACGAGCAGGGCGACGACGACGCATACCAGCGTGTTGCGCAGACGGTGCTGCACGCGGAACGCCGTGCCGCTGTGGCGCGGGGCTCCGTTCCAACTGTTGATATTGGGGACACCTGGGGCGGATCGCTTCGAACTCACGGGACGAAAACCTTCCTATCGGGGTCAAATCCTCTCGATTGTACGGCAGACGAGAGAAAACGACGTCTGAACGGGCGTTGCCTCGCGGATGCGGGAATCGACCTTCACCGAATTTCCCCGAAGTACGCAATACCGCCACCTTGTTCGATACCACATCCAAGAACGCCGTCCCGGACAGGCGTATGCGTACCGCGCCGGACCGTATTACAGTGGACAGACCGCACTCAAGCGGTGACGCCCGGGCTTATACCACACATCATGCCGAATGGTCGTACCAACACGGGTCCACTTGACAAACGGGAAATCGCATGTGTGTAATTTAGTGGCGTGAACAGGCCCGGCGAGGCTAAGGAGGATGATGCGCATGTGGGGGATTGCCGATGATTCCGCCGACGAGCCTTTGAACGAGCTACTGTGGGGGTTGTTCTCACCGGACGGCGACATCTCCTGGCAGCACAAGGCGCTATGCTCGCAGACCGATCCGGAGGCGTTCTTCCCCGAGAAGGGCGGCTCCACGCGCGACGCCAAGCGGGTGTGCGCGCAGTGCGAGGTACGTGAGCAGTGCCTCCAATGGGCCATCGACCATGACGAGCGCTTCGGCATCTGGGGCGGCATGAGCGAACGGGAACGCCGCCGGTACAAGAAGACCCACAAGGAGCAGGCGTGAGCGCGGATCGAGATGATCTCGGCACCGAACCGTCCGGCATTACCGGTATCAGCGGTATCAGCGGTGCGGACGGATCGAACGAAACGAACGGAGCCAACGGCGTGGCCGAACCCGGCATCGCGGCCGCAAGCGTGCGTCGCATCGTCAACGACGCCCTGTCCTCACGCCCCTACACGCATACGCAGAGCGTCGAACGATCCGTCGCCGCGCTGATCACCGTCGAAAGGGACCTACGCTTCCTGCCGGCCACACTGGCGGCCGTACTGCGTCAGAGCGTGCTTCCCGGCGCCATCATCATCGCCGACTGCACGGGAGAGACGTCGCATCCGATCGAACTGTCGTTCGAGGTCGTCTCGGCCGGTTCCGAACCGCTCGACAGCTTCCCGGAGGCCTCGTCCATCAGCGTGCAGCTGGTGCGCGCGCAGGGGGCGCGCTCCTTCGGCGAGGCCGTCTCACACGCGATCGAGCAGGCGAGGATCGACTACTCCACGCAGATGCTGTGGCTGCTGCACGACGACTCGCGTCCCGCCGACGACCGTTGCCTGGAGCAACTGGTCGAGACGTGGCGCAACACGCCGGGTGCCACGCTGATCGGCGCCAAGCAGCTCGACTGGGAGGGCACCCACCTGCACAACGTCGGCGCCTACGCGGCCGGTCACGGCACGCACACGCTCGTCGTGGACGGCGAACCCGATCAGGAGCAGTACGACACCCGAACCGACGTGTTCCGTGTCTCGATGGCCGGCGCGCTCGTCCCGCTGGACATCGCCCGATCCTCGAGGGGCCTGTCCAACTGGTTCACCACATACGCGCAGGGCGCGGACCTGTGCCGCAGAATCTGCCGTTCGGGAGGCCGCGTCGTCGTCGCCCCGCGCGCACGCATCGCCCACCGCCGCGCACGCTTCGAGGGACTGCGCACCCGCAACGGCGAGCCCGCCCAGGACGGCGAGCTCAACCCCTCGATGAGGGTGCTCGGCGCATGGCAGCGCTACCGCTACACCGACATCCCCATGCCCCTATGGCCGTTGGTGTGGGTGATTTCGCTCGTGACCGCCATCGGCCGGGCGCTCAGACGCTTTGCCGCGAAGCAGCCGTACGAGGGACTGTGCGAACTGTGCCTGCCCTGGCGTGCTCTGGCCGGCGTGATCGGCGGCGTCAACGCACGCCGGGCCGTGGCGTTGCAGACCTCGGTGACACATCGTCAGCTCGCCGTGCTGACCGTTACCCGCGACCAGCTGGCCCGCTGGCGCGAACGCGCACGCGCACTGGAGGAGCAGCGCGGCACCGTGCTGCTCAGCCCGCTGGTCCGATCCCATCTGCGCATGCGCCTGATCCGACGCTGGGGACTCGCCTGCGCGATGGCCGCCGTGGCGTTCCTCGTCGTGCTCGCGCTTGACTGGTCCCTGTTCCGTTCCGCGATGGGCGGCGGATCGCTGCACTCGGCGCAATGGCTGCCGACGAACGTCCCCTTTGGCGCACTGGCCGAGGCAGCGACGACCCAATGGGTGTGGGGCATCGGATCCGGCATCGCCGCCCCGCCCGCACCATGGCTGTGGGTGCTGCTCGCCGCCTCCGTCCTCACCGGCGGGCACGTCGCCGCGGCCACCACGCTGCTCTTCTTCCTGTCGGCCCCCATGGCCGCGTTCGCGTTCTGGGCGCTGGCGGGCATCTTCACCCGCTCCGACGCGGTACGCGTCATCACCGGACTCATGTGGGTGTCGTTCGCCCTGGCGCTCGGCCTGTACACGACCGCCAACCTGCCGATGCTCACCGTGATGGTGTTCCTGCCGGCCGCATTCGCCTTCACCTTCCGCGCCGTGGGCCTCTACCACACCGAGGACCGAATCCACCCGCACCGTTCCGTGCAGGCCGCCGCGGCCGCCGCACTGTGCTACATGCCGACGGTCGCCGCCGAACCCCAGCTGCTCATCCCGCTGCTGGCGGTCTTCCTCGTCTTCCTGCTGTTCGTGCCGCGCCACCGCCCGATGCTGCTGCTCATGCCGCTGCCGGCGGCCCTGCTCGCCGCACCCACGCTCGTCAACGCCATCCGCCACGCCGAAGCGGGCGAATGGCGCCAGCTGTTCGGCGACATGACGCTGCCGTTGTCCGATGTGAACGGACACCCGGCCGCACTGAACCTCACCGACGTCATCGTGCGCGCCTTCGGCTTCGACGAACACGCCGGATTCACGTGGACGGCGTTCATCGCCGACCCCTTCGCCTCCGCCACGTTCGTCGCGCTCGCACTGCTCGTCGCGCTCGCCGTCGTCTCGCTGTTCCTGCCGTTCGCGCTGCGCGCCTCCCGCATGATGTGGATCGTGATCGTGGCGGGCGGCGCTCTGAGCCTGCTGTCGGCGCGCGTCGCGATCGGCGTGGACCAGCGCGGTGCGATCGCCGGATCGGTGGTTCCCGGATTGGTGTTCGCGGTGCTCGGCGCGCTCTCCTGCGTGTGTCTGGTGGCCGGGGGCGCCGTACGACGCTTCGTCGAGCTGCGTGAATCCTCCACGCACGAGTCGACTCGCGTGGAGACACGCAGGAAGTCCGTCGAACGGGTCCGTCACGGATTCGTCGTCGCCGGACGCACACTGCTGTGCTGCGTGTTGGCCATAGGAACCGTCTCGTGGATCGGCTTCTCCACTGCGCGCCATATCTCCGGTGCGGTGTCGGTGAGCGATTCGGGACTGCCGATGGTCGCGATGGACGCGCTCGAACGGACGCCGAACCAGCGTGTGCTGGCGCTTGACGCCGAATCGCACACCGATGTCAGCTACGCCATCATGCACACCTCGCGCGGCGACCTGGTCGACTCCTCGCCCGCGTGGAGGGCGCGTCAGGCGGTCGGCCAGTATGACGGCGACGACCTGAAGATCGGCGAGCTCGCCTCGCGTCTGCTGTCGAACAGCGATTCCGATGCAATCAACGAGCTGACCGCCATGGGCTTCGGCGGACTCTTCGTCGTCACCGACGGCGCCGGTTCGTCCCAGCTGTCCACCAACATCACCGCCTCGGACGGCACGCAGGCCGTCGTCACCGACACGGACGGCACCTACTATCGTCTCACCGCCGCCGAAGGCAACGCGATAGGCGTCGACGAGACTCATCTCAACGAGATGCGCCGCAGCCCGTGGCGGTTCGCCTGGCTGACGAGTCTGGGCGTGATCACATTGCTGTACGTGCTCGTGGCGGCGCCACGCCGTCACGATGAAGCGCTCCGTCAGGAGCGTGAGGGGGAGGCATGAACCAGACCACATCACCCATCGCCTCGCGCCTATGGCGTGTCGCACGTGTCGTCCTCGCGACGTTGACCAGCGTCGTGCTGATCGCCGCCTTCGTCTGGCTGTCCATCGGGTCGATGCCGCAGTGGTTCGTCGATCGCGCCACATCGGGCGTCGTCGCCTCGCACCGCATCATCCAGCAGACGGTGCAGTCGTATTGCCCCGCCCGTATGACGCTGCCCGACGCCACCGATTGGGGCGACAGCGAATACCGCGCCTCTGACGGCGACCTGACCACCTCGGCGTCGTTCGCCGCGTTCGGATCGGTCTACGCCTCCACGGCCTCTCCGTTCAGCGCATCCTCCTCGGACGCCGTCCTCTCGCTCAAGGCCCCCGCCAATCCGCGCAGCACGGATGCCATGGTGGGACGCGACAAGGTCGACTCCGACCGTCTGCTCGAGACCAACCTGCTCGAGGCCTCCGAGGGATCCGGCCACGCCGGCGTCATCGCCTCGCACGCCTCCAAGGGCGACCTGCGCGGCATCTCCGCCGCCACCTGCGTCACTCCGTCGATGAGCAGCTCGTTCCTGCTGCCGGGTACCGGTACCGGTGCCAGCCGCCGCATGACGATCGCCAACCCGTCTTCGAAGGCCACGACCGTCTCGCTCAAGGTGATCGGTACGTCGTCCTCCGGCACGATGAGCCTGTCCACCTCCGGCACCGCCACCGTGGCGGCCGGCGGCACCACCGTCGTCGACCTGTCTGCGGCGGCCCCCGATCAGGACGGTCTGTATGTGACCATCACCAGCGACGTGATGCCCGTGGCCGCATACGTGGCCTCCGTCAACGCCGATGGGCTGACGCCGAAGGGCTCCGATTTCACGATGCCCTCCTCGGCCGCCTCGACGCTCAACGCGATTCCCTCGGTGTCGCAGGATGACGAGATCACACTGTATGCCTACGGCAGCAAGGCCGGGGATGTGAATCTCTCGTGGGTCACCGACGACGGCCTCTCCTCGATCGGCAGAAAGGCCCTCAAGGACGGGCGCGTCACCGTCCTCGACCTCGGCAAGGCCCCCAAGGGGGCCCGTGGCATCCTCGCCACCGGCGACGACGATTTCGTCGCCTCGGCCCGCGCCATCCGGTCCGGGGCCGACGGTCAGGAGGACTTCGCCTCCCTCGCCGCGGTCCCCGTGTCTCACTTCGACGGCGCCGCCCTGCCCGACGGGCTCGACGCGACGATCACCCTCATCAACACCACCAACAAGGAGACCACCGTCACGCTGACCTTCATGGACGACACCGGCAAGGCCGGCGACGCGAAGGACGTGACCATCAAGGCCAACGGCGCCTCCACGCTCAAGGGCGAGGGCGATGCCGTGCTCGTCGAAAGCGCGGACAGGGCGGTCGCATGGGGCGTGCGGCTGGGCGGCGGCGGACTCGACGGCGCCAAGGTGGCGGGTCTTGCCGCCTACGAACCGAGTTCGCTCACCGTGCGCGAGGCGACGATCCGCTCCACCCAGGACAACACCATCGTCCGCTAGACCCTACCACTCGAAGTCCGGATCGATCTCCTCGGGCCTGCGCCCGTACAGCTCCGCCAGCCGGATGACCAGTTCATCGCGGATCGCCCACTGCAGCTCATCGCGCCCCCGCGTACGCGACTGCAGCGGCATCCGGTAGAGCACGATACGCGCCGGCGCGCCATGATCGGCCGGGAACGCGCGCGAATTGAGACTCGGCTCCGTCTCCCACGGCACCGGATCGGACGGCGGCACGTCCTCCACGGCGAACTGCACCGGCTTGATCAGGTCCGGCCACGCCTCCGCGAGACGGCGGATGTGCGCGGCGACCAGATCGTCGAATATGCCGGAACGCGTACGGTATCGTGGCAAACGTGTGCCGAACATGGGGGTACGCGTGCCGCGTCCATGACGATTGCGGTAGACTCGTTCATTCCAAGGGGCATCAAGCATGCCCTCCACTGTAGGTCAAGGCGGCGAGGAACGCCCGATGCCGGTGCGGTTGCGCTAGGATACCGTTACAGCGGTGCAATCGCACGATGACACTGCGGGCGGTGGCGTTGCGGGTGGTGGCGTTGTGGATCGCGCCGGGAACCGGATGGGAGGTACGGTCGATGATCAAGCCGTGGAACGAATGGGATCTGGATGCTCTGGCTGCCCATACCCGACTTGTCGGATTCGATCTGGACAACACGCTTGCCAATTCCAAGCTGCCGATGAAGCCTCAGATGGCCTCCCGGTTCTCCGAACTCACCCGTCGCATTCCGGTGGCGGTCATCACCGGCGGACGATACTCACTCGTCGTCAGCCAGATCCTCGACGTGCTGGAGGATCGGGCGATCCTCGCGAATCTTCATCTGATGCCCACCAGCGGCACCCGATATCTGCGCTGGAACGGGCACGAGTGGTCCTGCGTCTTCAGCCATGATCTCGATGCCGACCAGCGTGCCCGCGCCGCCGCCAGTCTGGAGCGTCACGCACGCGAGCAGGGACTGTGGCTCGAGCACGTCTGGGGCGAACGCATCGAGGACCGCGGCTCGCAGATCACGTTCTCCGTGCTCGGCCAGCAGGCCCCGCTCGAGGCCAAGCAGGCATTCGACCCGACCGGTGAGCTCAAGGAGCGTCTGGCCCGGGCCGTGGCCGACGACCTGCCCGATCTCAAGGTGCATGCGGGCGGCTACACCAGCGTCGACGTGGCTGGCCGTGGCATCGACAAGGCGTTCGCCATTCGCGAGCTCGCCGCATGCACCGGCATTCAGGTGGCGGATATCGTCTTCGTCGGCGACCGTATGACGCCTGGCGGCAATGATTACCCCGCCGCCGAAGCAGGTGCGATGGGCGTCGCAGTCTCCTGTCCGGCCGATACGATCCGCTTCGTCGACGGTCTGCTCGAACGTCTGCCTGAATGGCATCCCGAACAGCCGCCGCGTCAGGCGTAGTCGCTGATCATGAACGGGGGAAGCGGCGTATCCGGCAGAACATCCGGCGTGTTCGTGAGCATGCTGGGATTGCTGCTGCCGCGCGGATGCGCAGGCTGCGATCGGCCCGACGAAACGCTCTGCCCCTCATGCCGAGACCTGTTCGACCAGGTGATCGCCCTGCCGTTCCCCGCAGCCGTGACGGGATATGCCTACGCCGGCGCCGTCTATGGCGGAAACGTCCGTCGTGCGATTCTCGCATGGAAGGATCACGGCGATGAGGAATGCGACCGCGAGTTCGCGCAGTGCATCGTCGCGCTCGCACGTCGCGCGCTGCCGATCGAGGGGGTGGCCTTGGACGGCGCGCTGCTCGTCGTTCCCGCGCCCTCATCGGCCAGTTCCTTGGCCGAACGCGGACGGCGTCATCTGATGCCGCTGGCGAGGGCCGTCGCGGCCTACTACCGATCGTCGGGTCTTGATGCACGGGTGGATCCGGCATTGCGGATCGCCGCCCGCGTCGTCGACGGCAAGGCCGTGGAGACCGCCGGCGCGGATCAGCGCGCCTCACGAATGGGCGGGCGATTGACGGTGCGCAATCGTTCCTTGAGCCGGGTGGCTGGACGAACGGTCGTCATCGTCGACGATATCGTGACGACTGGTGCCACGATGCGCGCCTGTGCCGTCGCATTGGAGACGGCGGGCGCGCGGGTTCTGGCGGGGTTGGCGCTGGCCGCGACCCCGCACTATGACTCCGACTCTCCCGCGTCGTGATGCTTCGGCAGGACGATCTCGAAATCGGCGCCACGCACGTCATCGACCACCCGTACGGTGCCACCGTGCAGCTGCGCGGCCCATCGTGCGATCGACAGTCCCAGACCGGTGCCGCCTGACTCGGTGCCGGGACCGGATTTGCCCTTGACGAACCGGCGGAAGATGTCGGAACGGATCTCGGGAGCGATACGCGAGCCGAAATTGACGACGTTCGTGACCACGGTGCCGTGTCCGACGTCCTCGTGCACCTCGACAAGCACCGTCGTGCCGTCGGGGGAGTGCTTGAGCGCATTGCCGATGATATTGGTGAACAGCTGCCTCAGACGGTCCTGATCGCCCTCCATCTCGATGTCGTCGTTCACCCGTACGTGGATGTCGTGCGCGTGCCCGCCGTCCGCCAGCTCCAGCGGTTCGATCGTATCGTCGAGGAAGTCGGCGAAGTTGAACCGTTCGATCTCGAGGCTCGCGGCGCCCGCCTCCATACGGCTCAGATCGAGCAGGAAGGCGATGAGATCGGTGAGCCGCTGCGTCTGGTCGAGGATGCCTTCGAGATTCGCGGGCGTGGGGTCGGTCACGCCGTCGGCCATGTTCTCGACCTGAGCCTGCAGGGCGGAGACCGGCGTGCGCAGCTCGTGGCTGACGTTGGCGATGAGGTCGCGGCGGGTCTGATCGGCGTGCTGGAGTTCGGCGGCCATCTCATTGAATGATCGGGCCAGCTGGCCCACCTCGTCGTGGCTGGACTCGTCCATGGGAACGCGCACGGTGTAGTCGCCGTCGGCCATCGCCTCGGCGGCGTCGCGCAGCTGGCGCAGACGTGCGGTGAGCCCGCGTGAGAAGTAGTAGGTGATGCCGAGCGCCACGATGAGGGCGACTGGCATGGCGATCCATCCGCTCCAGCCGAATTTGAGCAGGAACCAGCACATCGCGAATGCGATGGCGGTGGCGATGACGATCAGTGCGCCCAGTTCGAGCTTGAGCGAGGAGAACATGCCGAGAGGGCGCACGCGGCGAACGCGTGCGCCCTCTCTTACGGGGTAGTGTGGTGCGGCCATGGGCTTGGAGCTCACTTGCCGGGCTGTTCGGATGCGGTCTCGGTCTGCGGTGCCGGAGGCTCGAAGGCGTATCCGACGCCGTGGACGGTGCGGATCATGTCCGGGCCGAGCTTGTGGCGCAGTGCCTTGACATGGCTGTCGACGGTGCGGGTGCCCGAGGCATCGACCCAGTCCCAGACCTCCTCGAGCAGCTGTTCGCGCTTGAGGACCGACTTGGGCTTGCGCGCCAGCGTGGCCAGCAGGTCGAACTCGGTGGGGGTCAGGTGCACGAAGGTGCCGTTGACGCTCACCGTACGCTGCGCAGGATCGATGACCAGCGAGCCGAAGTCGAGGATCTTCTCGTTCTCCGCGTTCTTGGCGATGACCTTGGCGCGTTCGACGCGGCGCAGCAACGCCTTGCATCGGGCGATGAGCTCGCGCATCGAGAACGGTTTGGTCATGTAGTCGTCCGCGCCGGCGCCCAGACCGATGACCTTGTCCGCCTCGTCGTCGCGGGCGGTGAGGATGAGCACCGGCACCGGACGGGCGGCCACGATGCGCTTGGTGGCCTCCAGTCCGTCCATCACCGGCAGCATGATGTCCATGATCACCAGATCGGGCTTGAGCTGACTGGCCGCCTGAACGGCGCTGGCGCCGTCACCGGCAACGCGTGCGGTCCACCCTTCGGTGGCCAGGCGTTGCGCGATGGCGGTCGCCAGCGTGGGTTCGTCCTCGACGACCAGCACGGTGCGCGGCGTTGTCTGTTGACGTGCCGTGGTATTGAGCATGGTTTCTGTTTCCGCCTTTCGACTGTGTATGAATCAGTCTTCTGGCTTCAAGAATACAGCTCCAAGCGCGGGGACGGTGATTTTCGCCGAGGCCGGACGCGAATGGTATTCGCCGGCATCCGCCTCGAAGGTGCCGTTGGAGATGCCTGAACCGCCGTACTTCTTGTCGTCGGTGGTGAACACCTCGGTCCACTTGCCGCCCTTGGGCAGGGCCACCTGATAGTCCTGCCACGCCTCGCCGGCGAAGTTGACGACCACCGCGAGCTGCTCGCCCTTCGAACCGATGCGCAGGAAGCTCAGCGTGTTGTGGTCGGCGTCGTCGCTGGTGAGCCACTGGAAGCCCTCGGGGGTGAAGTCCTGGGTCCACAGGGCCGGGTGCTTCTTGTAGAACTCGTTGAGGTCGGCGACCATCTGCTGCACGCCGATGTGGTCCTGCCAGTCGAGGCACGCCCAGTCGATGGAGTTGTTGTAGTCCCATTCGCCCCACTGCGCGAGCTCGTTGCCCATGAACGTGAGCTTCTTGCCCGGATGCGCCCACTGGTAGGCGAACAGGGAGCGCACGCCGGCGTACTTGTCCCAGCCGTTGCCCGGCATCTTGCCGTACAGCGAGCCCTTGCCGTACACGACCTCGTCGTGGCTCAGCGGCAGCACGTAGTGCTCGGAGTAGGCGTACACCATCGAGAAGGTGATTTCGTTGTGGTGCCACTTGCGGTTGATCGGCGTCTCGTGCAGGTACTCGAGCGTGTCGTGCATCCAGCCCATGTTCCACTTGAGGCCGAAGCCGACGCCGCCGGCGCTCGTCGGGGCGGTGATGCCCGCGTACGCGGTGGACTCCTCGGCGATCATCATGATGCCCGGGTTGTTCTTGTACGCGGTGGCGTTGGCCTCCTTGAGGAAGTCGATGGCCTCGAGGTTCTCGCGGCCGCCGTAGATGTTCGGGTGCCACTGGCCGGGCTGGCGGCTGTAGTCGAGGTAGAGCATCGAGCTGACGGCGTCGACGCGCAGCGCGTCGACGTGGTATTCGCCCAGCCAGAAGCAGGCGTCGGCCACGAGGAAGTTCCTCACCTCGTTGCGCCCGAAGTTGAAGATGTAGGTGCCCCAGTCCGGGTGCTCGCCACGGGTCGGATCCGGATCCTCGTACAGCGGGGTGCCGTCGAAGCGTCCGAGCGCGAAGGAGTCCTTCGGGAAGTGGGCCGGGACCCAGTCCATGATCACGCCGATGCCGGCCTCGTGCAGCTTGTCGACGAGGTACTTGAAGTCGTCCGGGGAGCCCAGACGGGAGTCGACCGCGTAGTAGCCGGTGACCTGATAGCCCCAGGAGCCAGTGAACGGGTACTGCGTCAGCGGCATGAACTCCACGTGGGTGAAGCCGAGCTTGGTGACGTAGGGGACCAGCTTGTCGGCCAGCTCGCGGTAGTTCTTCACGTCCTTGCGCCAGCTGTGCGCGTTCATCTCGTAGATCGCGATCGGACGGTCCATCGGATCGGTGACGCGGCGGTGGTCCATCCATGCGTCATCGCCCCATTCATGCTGCGATTCGACGACGATCGAACCGGTCGCCGGCGGCACCTCGTGGGAGCGCTCCATCGGGTCGGCCTTCTCGACCCATTCGTGGTTGGCGTTGAGGATCTGGTACTTGTACACCTCGCCGGCCTTGACGCCCGGGATGAAGATCTCCCACACGCCGGAGGAGCCGAGCTCGCGCATCGCGTGGCGGCGGCCGTTCCAACCGTTGAAGTTGCCGATCACGCGCACCGCGTGGGCGTTCGGCGCCCACACGGCGAAGGAGACGCCCTCGACCTGCTCGCCGGGCGTGCCGTCGGCGCCGCCCATCGGATCGTCATAGCGCAACACGTGCGCGCCGAGCATGTCCCACAGACGCTCGTGGCGGCCCTCGCCGAACAGGTACATGTCCATGTCGCCGACGGTGGGCAGGTAGCGGTACGGATCGTCCTCGACGTGCTCGACGCCGTCCTCGTACGAGTACTTGATGCGGTAGACGGGCACGCCGTAGCCGTCCTCCGTCTTGAGGGACGGCACCACGGCCACGAATACGCCGTTGTACTCGTGCACGGCGGGGAATTCGGCGTTCTGGGTCAGGACGGAGACGGACTTCGCATTCGGGCACAGGACTCGAATGGTCGTGTATGCGGCGAACTTGTCCTCTCCCAGATGTCCGCCGAGGACCTCGTGGGGGTTGTAGTACTCCGCGTTGCTGACCTGGGTGAGCGCACCCTGGTCAACGGGCACTGCAAAGGAATCGTCATTGATGTTTGTGTTAGTAGCCATGCCCATAGTGTACGGCTACAAACGTTATCATCGTGGAATTGGCGCGTCGCATCGTGGACGTTTCCGGCTCAATACGCAGGTCCACGGGGTGTGGCATACTTTTTCAGGTTTTTTCTGCAGTCTGCTCCAGCGGAGGTTTCATGGGTTACAAGGTCGGCGATATGGTCGTCTATCCGCGTCATGGCGCGGCGAGGGTCGAGGCGGTCACCGAACGAACCGTGAGAGGGGTCACCCGCGAATACCTGCAGCTGTCGGTGCTGTCCTCCGACGGCCTGGTGATCAACGTGCCGGTCGACAACGCGAAGAAGGTCGGCGTCCGAGACATCGTCGACGCGAACGAGGTCGCCACGGTGTTCGAGATCCTGCGCACCCCCATCGTCGAGAAGGAGATGAACTGGTCCCGTCGCTACAAGCTGAACGTCGAGAAGATCGCCACCGGTGACGTCAACAAGATCGCCGAGGTGGTGCGTGATCTGGCGCAGCGCGACGTGGACGAGCACGGTCTGTCCGCGGGCGAGAAGCGCATGCTGACCAAGGCCCGTTCCATCCTCACCTCGGAGATCTCCCTGTCCGAGAAGATCGACGAGGAAGAGGCCCAGCGTCTGCTCGACGTGAATCTGGGCTACAGCGAGCCGAAGCCCGGCGATGAGAAGCATCACACCAAGGCCCCCGAGGAGGCGGCCTCGGAGACGATGGCCCGCATCGACGCCGAGAAGAAAAAGACCCGCAAGCGCTGATGCGCATCGGTCAGGGTTTCGACGCCCATCGTTTCGCCTCCGCTGACGCCGCGGAGGCCGTTGTACGCCCGTTGTGGCTCGCCGGCATCGAATGGCCCGGCGAGGGCAGCGGCATCGAGGGGGATTCCGACGGCGACGTAGCCGCGCACGCGCTGATCGACGCGCTGCTGTCGGCTTCCGGGCTCGGTGATATCGGTTCGTTGTTCGGCGTCGGGTCGAACGCTCACGGTGCCGGCATGCATGGTGTGGCCATGCTGCGCGAGACCGTCGCCTATCTTCAATCACATGGCTTCACGCCGTTCTCGGCGTCCGTCGCCATCATCGGCAACCGTCCGAAGATCGGCCGTCACCGTGCCGAGGCCGTTCGCGCGTTGTCCGAAGCGGTCGGATGCCCGGTATCCGTAACTGCCACCACCACCGACCGCATGGGATTCACCGGCCGAGGCGAAGGCATCGCCGCCATCGCCTCGGCTCTGGTTGAGGAGTGCGAATAACCTACCTGTGCCGCGCCGATTCGATCGCCTTGGCCACGGCCCAGATCAGGGTGGAGATCGTCACGATGATGAAGCTCGGGGGAGCGGGGAACATCGCGGCGAGCGCCAATCCGCCCCAGATCGAGATCAGGCAGATCACGCCGGAGACGATCATCGCCTTGAGCGGCGAGGCGACGAGGATGTTCGCCGCCGCCGCCGGGGTGATCACCAGCGCGAAGATGAGCAGCGTGCCCACCGCTGGCACGGCGATGGTGATGACGCCGGCCATGATCGCCATGAACGCGACGTTCATCCAGCCGATCGGCACGCCCTTGGCCTGCGCCACCTGCTCGTCGAGCGAGCTGAACAGCAGCGGACGGTAGATGATCGCCAGTGCCGCGAGCAGCACGACGTCGAAGATCGCGAATCCGAGGATCTGACCGTTGGTGATGGTCAGAATCGAACCGAACAGGATCGACTGCATCTGCTGGGATGCGGACGACGACAGTCGGGCGAAGAACAGGCCCAGACCGGTGGCGAACGCGAGCACCGTGCCGGTGGCGATCTCGCGTTCCGAAACGCGTTTGCCGAGCGCGCCGATGACGAGCGCGCCGCCGAGCGCGAACGCGCCCAGACCCACCGAGACCGGCAATCCGAGCAGGACCGCGCCAGTCGCGCCGGGCAGGCCGATGTGGGCCAACGCGTGCGCGGCGAACGTCGAATGGCGGGCGATGGTGAAGTAGCCCATCACGCCGGCCGCGAACGCGATGCACAGGCCGGCGAGAAACGCGTTGGTCATGAACGGCGCGGTGAGCGTGTCCATCCAATTGGGGTCGAAGCTGAAACTGATATGGCTCATCGTCACTCCTTTATGATGCCCTGATGTCAGATGCCCTTGATGCCCTTGATGTCTTGAGTGGCGTCCTGCGACGCGTCGTGCTCCGCGTACTGCGCATGGTGCATCGACGGCGTATGCGCGTGATGGTGCAGCTCGGCCACCTCGTCGACCGTGTGCATGTCCATCGGCTGGCCTTCCGGCTCGTCGAGCGAGGGGGTGACGAACATGTCGCCCTGCGGAGTGGTCACGACCTGCACGTTGGTGCCGTACAGGTGAGTGAGCAGCTGTGAGTCGAGCACCTTGCGCATGTCCGCGTAGTGGGGGTGCCCATCCAGCAGATAGACGGCTCCCGTCAGGATCGGCAGCAGCATGTTGAGGTCATGCGCCACGATCTGGATGGTCATGCCGAGCTCCTGGTTGAGACGGGCGAGCAGATGGGCCACCGAATGCTGGGACGCCAGATCGAGATTGGCAAGCGGCTCGTCGAGCATGAGCAGCTTGGGGTCGGAGACGATGGCCTGTGCGATGGCGACGCGCTGGCGCAGACCTCCCGAGAGCTCGGACAGACGGTATCCGGACTTGTCGTCGATGCCGACGAAGGCCATCGCCTGATGCGCCCGCGCACGCTGGGCTCTGGTGATCGGATGGATGCCGAAACGCGTGCCGGTCAGACCCAGCAGCACCGACTGTTCGGCCGTGAGGTTCGAGTCGATACCCGATGTGTAGCTCTGCGGCACGTAGCCGATGAGCCGGTTCGCCTCGCCCGCCGGTTTGCCGAGCACCGTGACCGAGCCCGAGGCGAGTGGGATCAGTCCCAGCTCCGCCTTCATCATCGTGGTCTTTCCCGTGCCGTTCGTGCCGACGATCGCGGTGACAGATCCGGCGGGGATGGCGAAGTCGCCATGCTGCCAGATCATCCTGTCACCGCGCCTGATCGCGGCGTCACGGAACACGATGGCGTCGGTGGGTGTGCTGGCGCCGGCGTCGCTGTGCCGATCGTTCATGCGATTCTCCTTCGCGGATCTGCCAGCGAATTCCTGCCGCTGGTCACTGTCCTGCCGAAAGGGGATTATCGCAAATGATGTTGACAACCGTTCTCAATAGCCCTGCTTGAGCCCTACTTGCCGGGGTCCTGCTGGCCGGCGTTGGAGCCGTCGTCGCCTCCGGTGCAGTCGCCGGTGCCGTCGCCGTTCGAGCAGCCGGTGGTCGCCGATCCGTCCGACTGGTCCTGGCTGGACTGGTCTCCGGACTGGTCCTGTCCGTCGGCTGGCGCGTCCGGATCGGTCTGCCCGTCGTTGGAGTCGTCGTCGTATTCCGGATCGACGGCCGTGAAGATCCTCTCGGTCAGATCCTCGATCCAGTCATCGAGCGTGTCGTACTTGTCGGGCATCTGCTCGCTGACATCCACCACCGGCACATCGGCCCTGCCGGCGGCGCCGGTGAGCATGTTCGTCGCGTCCGTGGCCTCCTGCGTGTTGTTGATCAGCACGTCGAGCTTCTTGTCCTCGACAAGCTTCTGGAAGGTCTGCAGATCCGCTGGCGCGATCTCGCCGCCGTTGGCCACCGCCTGCTCGTATCCGCGCGGGGTGACGTCCTCGAAGGACATGTCGCTCATCAGGTAGTAGACCACCGCCTCGGTGGCTGCGTAGCTGGCGTTCGGATGCGCCTTGGCGAACTTCGTCATCGCGGCGTCGAGATCGTCCTCCTCGGCCTGCCACGCCTTGAGACGCTTGGCGAATTCGGCCTTCTTCTTCGGCCGCGCCTTCGAGAACGCATCCGCCAGCTCCTTGGCCATGCCGCTGCGCGCGTCCTTCGAGAACCACAGATGCGGATTGTCGCCGTCCATCGCGCCGACGATCTGCGCCGCCGAGACGAGCGTGGAGTCGGAGGCGCGCGATTTCGTGGCCCACGTGTCGTACCCGGCACCGTTGGCCACGACGATCTCCGCCTTGCTCAGCGCGGCGAGATCCGAGGTCTTCGGCTCGAAGTCGTGCGCGTCCACGCCCGTCGAACTGAGCACCGAAGTGACCTTCACGTCGTCGCCGCCGATCTCCTCGGCGAGGGATCCCCACTGGTTGATCGATGCTACCACGGTGATTGCGCCGGTCTTCTCCTGCGTCTTCGTCTGGGAATCCGGCTGCTCGACCTGCGTGGTGTTCGAGGTGCCGCACGCTCCGGCTGCGAACAGCAGCGCCGATGCGATCAGCGCGGCCAGCGCCCCTCTCGTGGCCCGAGTGCGATGATTCCTGCTCATGTCTGCCGCCCTTTCCGATACTTGGAGTCCACTTCGACGAAACCGATCCGATACCTTATGGTCTTTATCGTAGTAGCATCCCGGTCCGTTCGATGGAGGTTTCCCGGTGAATCCGAACCGACCTGACAATCGACCTGAAAACCAACCTGACAAGAGGTGAGCGAGATATGGCCATACGACTTGACGGCAAAGCGGTGTCGGCGCAGATCAAGGAAGGGCTCCGGGCGCGCGTGGAACGGCTGAAGGCCGCCGGCGTCGAGCCGGGGCTGGGCACCCTGCTGGTGGGATCGGACCCCGGTTCGGTCAAGTACGTGGCCGGCAAGCACGCCGACTGCGCCGAGGTGGGCATCCGATCGATCAAGCACGAGCTGCCAGCCGACGCGAGCTTCGACGACATCGCCGCAGCCGTGAGGGACATGAACGAGGACCCCGCATGCACCGGATACATCGTGCAGCTGCCGCTGCCGCGCGGGATCGACGAGAACGCGATCATCGACCTGATCGACCCGGCCAAGGACGCCGACGGCATGCACCCGTACAATCTGGGCGAACTCGTGCTGCACGTGCGCGAGGACGTCACGACCCCGCTGCCGTGCACGCCGCGAGGCGTCATCGAACTGCTCGGCGCGTATGACATCGATCTCGCCGGCAAGGAGGTGTGCGTGCTCGGCCGCGGCATCACCATCGGCCGCACCATCGGGCTCATGCTCACGCGTCGTGCCGTCAACGCCACCGTCACGCTGTGCCACACCGGCACGCGCGACGTCGTCGACCATATGCGCCGCGCCGACGTGATCGTCGCCGCCATGGGCTCCGCCGGATTCGTCAAGCCGGACATGATCGCCGATGGCGCCGTGCTGCTCGATGTGGGCGTCTCTCGCGTCTACGACGATGAGGCCGGCCGCTGGCGCGTGAAGGGCGACATCGACAAGGCCTGCTACGACAAGGCCTCCGCCTACTCGCCGAACCCCGGGGGAGTGGGCCCCATGACCCGCGCCATGCTCCTGGCCAACGTCGTCGAGATGGCCGAACGGCAACTGCGACACGCCTAGGATTTCGCTCATATTTTGGGCAGGGCTGGCGGTATTGTAGACGTTTGTGTGCCTTTAGGGGTGCGCGAATAACTTAAGAACGAGTAATTATCCATCCAACTATTAGAAACCATACATTTACATGGCAGAGAACAACACTGAGGTCACCAAGGTCGCCATCAACGACATCGGCACCGAAGAGGACTTCATCAAGGCAGTCGATTCCACCATCAAGAACTTCGATGATGGTGATCTGGTCGAGGGTACCGTCGTCAAGATCGATCACGACGAGGTCCTCCTGGATATCGGCTACAAGACCGAGGGCGTCATCCCCTCCCGCGAGCTTTCCATCAAGAAGGACGTCGATCCCGACGAGGTCGTCAAGGTCGGCGACACCGTCGAGGCCCTTGTCGTCACCAAGGAAGACAAGGAAGGCCGTCTGATCCTGTCCAAGAAGCGTGCCCAGTACGAGCGCGCCTGGGGCGACATCGAGAAGATCAAGGAAGCTGACGGCGTTGTCGAGGGCACCGTCATCGAAGCCGTCAAGGGCGGCCTCATCGTCGACATCGGTCTGCGTGGCTTCCTGCCGGCTTCCCTGGTCGAGATGCGTCGCGTCCGCGACCTCTCCCCGTACATCGGCCAGAAGATCCAGGCCAAGATTCTGGAGCTCGACAAGAACCGCAACAACGTGGTCCTGTCCCGCCGTCAGTACCTCGAGGAGACCCAGTCCGAGGTTCGCGAGACCTTCCTGTCCCAGCTCAAGAAGGGCCAGATCCGCGAGGGTGTCGTGTCCTCCATCGTCAACTTCGGCGCCTTCGTCGATCTCGGCGGTGTCGACGGCCTCATCCACGTCTCCGAGCTGTCCTGGAAGCACATCGACCACCCGTCCGAGGTCGTCAAGGTCGGTGACAAGGTCACCGTCGAGGTCCTGGACGTCGATCTGGACCGCGAGCGCATCTCCCTGTCGCTCAAGGCCACCCAGGAGGATCCGTGGCAGCGCTTCGCCCGCACCCACGTCCCCGGCCAGATCGTCAAGGGCAAGGTCACCAAGATCGTCCAGTTCGGCGTGTTCATCTCCGTCGAGGACGGCATCGAGGGCCTGGTGCACATCTCCGAGCTCGCCAACCGTCACGTCGAGAACCCGGAGACCGTGGTCAAGCCGGGCGAGACCGTGTTCGTCAAGGTGATCGACGTCGATCTCGATCGTCGCCGCATCTCCCTGTCCCTCAAGCAGGCCAACGACTCCGTCGATCCGGCCTCCGAGGACTTCGATCCGGCGCTGTACGGCATGCCGGCCGAGTACGACGAGCAGGGCAACTACAAGTACCCCGAAGGCTTCGACCCGAACACCAACGAGTGGATCGCTGGCTACGAGAAGCAGCGTGAGGAGTGGGAGGCCCAGTACGCGGCCGCCCACCAGCTGTGGGAGGAGCACAAGGAGTTCGTCGCCAAGGAACTTGAGCACGCGGACGAGTCCGCTGCCGCCGACGGCCAGGCTCCGAAGGAAGAGAAGGTCGAAGAGGTGTCCAACTACTCCTCCGAGTCCACTTCCGCCGGCACCCTCGCCGACTCCGATCAGCTCGCCGCCCTGCGCGACCAGCTCCTCGGCAAGTGAGTTCCGCCTCGTCGCTGAACTTGTGGCGTAACGCCTAGGAAAACCCCGGTTCTTCCCGAAAGGGAGCCGGGGTTTTCTCGTATGCTCGTACGTTTTTCTTCGTAGAATGGCGAGTCATGATACGAATCGGACTGACCGGCGGCATTGCGGCGGGCAAGAGCACCGTCGCCGCGCATCTCGTCGAGCTCGGCGCGCTGCACATCGACTATGACGTTCTGGCGCGCAGGGTCGTCGAGCCCGGGGGAGCGGCGCTGCCGCGGATCGCACGGGAGTTCGGTCCCGACGCGCTCAATCCGGACGGGTCGATGAACCGTGCGTGGGTGGCCGAGCACGTCTTCGGCGACACCGCCGAACCCGGTGCGCGTGAGCGGCTCGACGCCATCGAGCATCCGCTGATCTATAAGGAGGCTGCACGCATCGAGCGTGATCACCCCGAGGCGCGCGTCGTCGTGCATGATGTGCCACTGCTCGCCGAGGTGATCGGCGAGATCCCGTTCCGGTTTGACTGGATCATCACCGTCGAGGCGCCGGTCGAGACCCGGATAGAACGCATGGTCTCGACGCGAGGCATGACGCGTACGCAGGCCGAGGCGCGTATCCGCAGCCAGTCGACCCGTGCCGAGCGCGAGGCCATCGCCGACGTCGTCATCGATTCTTCGCGGCCCGTGGGCGAGATGATGGCCGCGGTTGATCGGTGGGCGAACGCGGAACAGCTACTATAAGGCCTTATGGGATTCAACATCGAGCGCACGAACAAGCCGTTCGTCGTCAAATCACCGTACAAACCGTCCGGCGATCAGCCTCAGGCC
Source organism: Bifidobacterium callitrichos DSM 23973 (assembly GCF_000741175.1). GTDB lineage: Bacteria > Actinomycetota > Actinomycetes > Actinomycetales > Bifidobacteriaceae > Bifidobacterium > Bifidobacterium callitrichos. The sequence goes on along the minus strand of NZ_JGYS01000005.1, from coordinate 201,064 downwards.
ATCGAGGAGCTCGCCAGACGCATCGAGGACGGTGAGAACGACGTCGTGCTCATGGGCGCCACCGGCACCGGCAAGACCGCCACCACCGCGTGGCTCATTGAACGTCTCCAGCGGCCGACCCTCATCATCGAACCGAACAAGACGCTCGCCGCGCAGCTGTGCGCCGAATTCCGCGAGCTCATGCCCGACAACGCCGTCAGCTACTTCGTCAGCTACTACGACTACTACCAGCCTGAGGCGTACATCCCGCAGACCGACACCTATATCGAAAAGGACTCCAACATCAACGACGATGTGGAGCGACTGCGTCACGCCGCCACCGCGAACCTGCTCACCCGACGCGATTGCGTGGTCGTCGCCACCGTCTCGTGCATCTACGGCCTCGGTACGCCCGAGGAATACGCGGGGCGCATGCTGCTGCTTCGCGAGGGCATGCAGATCGACCGCGACCAGCTGCTGCGCCGGTTCGTCGACATGCAGTACAAGCGCAACGACATCGCCTTCACCCGCGGCACGTTCCGCGTGCGCGGCGACACCGTCGAAATCATCCCCGTCTACGAGGAGCTCGCCGTGCGCATCGAGTTCTTCGGCGACGAGATTGACCGCATCTCAACGCTCCATCCGTTGACCGGCGACGTCATCGCCCATGAGGAACAGGTCCACATCTTCCCGGCCTCGCACTACGTGGCCGGCCCCGAACGCATGGAACGGGCGCTGAAGACCATCCGCGAGGAGCTCGACGAGCGCGTCGCCGAACTCAGGAAACAGGGCAAGGATCTGGAGGCGCAGCGGCTGACGATGCGCACCACCTACGATCTGGAGATGCTCACGCAGGTGGGCGTGTGCTCCGGCATCGAGAACTATTCACGGCACTTCGACGGCCGCGCCCCCGGTACGCCTCCGCACACGCTGCTCGACTTCTTCCCCGACGACTTCCTGCTTGTCATCGACGAAAGCCACGTGACCGTCCCGCAGATCGGCGCGATGTACGAGGGGGACGCCTCACGCAAGCGCACGCTCGTCGAACACGGCTTCCGCCTGCCCTCCGCGATGGACAACCGTCCGCTCAAATGGCCGGAGTTCCTGGAGCGCGTCGGCCAGACCGTCTACCTGTCCGCCACCCCCGGCGACTACGAGCTTGGACTGTCCGACGGGGTGGTCGAGCAGATCATCCGTCCGACCGGCCTGCTCGATCCGAAGGTCGAGGTGCGGCCGACCAAGGGGCAGATCGACGATCTGCTGGCCGAGATCAAGGACCGCGTCTCGCGCAACGAGCGCGCGCTGGTGACGACTCTCACCAAGAAGATGGCGGAGGATCTGACCGACTACCTGATCGAACGCGGCATCAAGGTCGAATACCTGCATTCCGACGTGGACACGCTGCGCCGCGTCGAGCTGCTGCGTATGCTGCGCGAGGGCAAGATCGACGTGATCGTCGGCATCAACCTGCTTCGCGAGGGCCTCGACCTGCCGGAGGTGTCGCTCGTCGCGATCCTCGACGCCGACAAGGAGGGCTTCCTGCGCTCCTATCGCTCACTCATCCAGACGATCGGCCGCGCCGCGCGAAACGTGTCCGGCACCGTCATCATGTACGCCGACGAGACCACCGACGCGATGCGCAAGGCGATCGACGAGACCGAACGCCGCCGCGCCAAGCAGATCGCGTACAACAAGGAGCACCATATCGACCCCAAGCCGCTGATCAAGAAGATCAGCGACGTCAACGACATGCTCGCCAAGGAGGACGTCGATACCCAGACCCTGCTCGAAGGCGGCTATCGCAACGCCGGCAAAGCGGGCAACACGCATCTCGGCGTGCCGGTGTACGACCCGACAGAGGCGGACAGGCGCCATGAGGAGATCCTCAAGGCGGGGCTGCCGGCGCAGGATCTCGCCGATCTGATCCGCCAGCTGAGCGAGCAGATGCACACCGCCGCCGAGCAGCTCCAGTTCGAGCTCGCCGCGCGCCTGCGCGACGAGATCCGCGACCTCAAGAAGGAGCTGCGGCAGATGACCGAGGCCGGCAAGTAGGTTTCCGGAAAGGCCCGGCCGGGAGACCTCAGGTAGCTCGCCGGGAGATCGGGATGGAGGTCGAGATGATGGGCATGAGACGGGGTGGAAGACGGGGTGGAACAGGACACATAGGCGTCAACATGATGGGTTAGGGTAGTGAATCATGGCCGAAACCCCTCTTGCTTTTGAAATCGCCACGTTCGTGGTGCTTGCCCTGTTCTTCATCGTCGACCTGTTCGTCATCGGACGGCGGCCGCATGTACCCTCCACGAAGGAATGCGTGCAGCATATCGCCTTCTTCGTGGTGATGGCGCTGATCTTCGGCGGATTCATCTGGTACTTCGCCGGTTCGAAGCCCGCCATCGAGTTCTACTCCGGATGGCTCACCGAATACTCGTTGTCGGTCGACAACCTGTTCGTGTTCGTCATCATCATGTCGAACTTCGCCGTGCCGAAGCAGCTGCAGAAGTTCGTGCTGTCGGTCGGCATCACCGTCGCGCTGATCTTCCGAGGCATCTTCATCCTCATCGGCGCCGCGCTCATCACCCGCTTCACTTGGGTGTTCTTCATCTTTGGCGTGTTCCTGATCTACACCGCCATCAAGCTCATCGCCGGGGGAGACGATGACGAGGAATACAAGGAGAACGGCATCATCCGCACGCTGCGCAAGGTGATCCGCATCTCCAACGAATACGACGGCGAGAAGCTGCGTACCACCAAGAACGGCGTTCGCTACTGGACGCCGATGCTCATCGTCTTCCTCGCGATCGGCACCACCGACGTGATGTTCGCGTTCGACTCGATCCCCGCGATCTTCGGCCTGACCAAGGACCCGTTCCTCGTGTTCACCTCGAACGTGTTCGCGCTGTTGGGTCTGCAGCAGCTGTACTTCCTGCTCGGCGCACTGCTCGACAAGCTCGTCTACCTGCCCGCCGGCCTGTCGATCGTGCTGGGCTTCATCGGCGTCAAGCTCATCATGGAGGCCCTGCACGGCAACACCCTGCCGTTCATCAACGGCGGTCAGGGCGTCCACTGGGTGCCCGAGGTGCCGACCTGGCTGTCGCTGGCGGTCATCGTCGTGGCGATCGGCGGCGCCGCGATCGCGTCCGTCGTCAAGATGAAGCAGGTGGAGGGGAAGTCCGCTGCCTCGTCCAAGTGACGGCGTGGCCGGAGGCGGAACCGCCGCCGGCCAAGGGACGGATGCGATGTTTACCGCATCGTGAACGCTATGGGAACGCTCACGGAATTGCCTTGGAAGGGCTGATTCCGTGAGCGTTCCCATTGTTGCGGCCATTGGGTTGTGAGCGCTAACAACACGCCTTGTGAAAAACTGGATTCACCGGAGGGAACCTAGTACACTGCTGTAGTGGAAAACGGAGCCATTCCGGTTCCGTCCGTTGCAAAGTTAGGAATAGGCAACATGCGCAAAGCCAAGATCGTCGACACCATCGGCCCCGCCAGCGAGTCCCTTGAAGGCATCACCAGCCTCGTTGAGGCCGGCATGGACGTGGCCCGTCTGAACCGTTCCCACGGCACGCCTGAGGACCACCTCAAGGTCTACAACAACGTGCGTCAGGCCTCCAAGGCCGCCGGCCGCAACGTGGCCGTGCTGGTCGATCTGCAGGGCCCGAAGATCCGCTGCGGCTGGTTCAAGAAGAACGCCGAGGGCGAGGACAAGGTCGAGCTCAAGGAAGGCCAGGAGTTCGTCATCACCACCGACGACGTCGAGGGCGACGAGCACATCACTTCCACCACCTTCAAGGGCCTGCCGGGCGATTGCCACCCGGGCGATCCGATCCTGATCGATGACGGCAAGGTCCGCCTCGAGGTCACCAAGGTCGAGGGCAACAACGTCCACACCAAGGTCGTCGTCGCCGGACCGGTCTCCTCCCACAAGGGCATCAACCTGCCGGGCGTCGCCGTCTCCCTGCCGGCTCTGACTGAGAAGGACGAGGAGGACCTGCGCTGGGCCATCCGCACCGGCGCCGACATCATCGCCATGTCCTTCGTGCGCTTCGCCACCGACATCGACCGCGCCCACGAGATCATGGACGAGGAAGGCCGTCGCATCCCGATCGTCGCCAAGATCGAGAAGCCGCAGGCTCTGGAGAACCTCGAGGACATCGTCAAGACCTTCGACGGCATCATGGCCGCCCGTGGCGATATGGCCGTCGAGTGCCCGCTCGAGGAGGTCCCGCTGGCCACCAAGCGCATCATCGAGCTCTCCCGCCAGTACGCCAAGCCGGTCATCGTGGCCACCGAGGTCCTCGGCTCCATGGTCCACTCCCCGGTTCCGTCCCGCGCTGAGGCCTCCGACTGCGCCAACGCCGTCCTCGACGGCGCCGACGCCACCATGACCTCCAACGAGACCGCCGTCGGCGAGTACCCGGCCGTCACCGTCTCCACCATGGCCCGTATCTCCGGCTTCGCCACCGAGCACGGTTTCGACCGTATCCCGGCTCTGAAGAACCTGGACATGTCCTCCACCGGCGCCGTCTCCTCCGCCGCCGTCGACCTGGCCGACAAGCTCAACGCCAAGGCCATCGTCGCCTACACCCAGACCGGCAACACCGTGCACCGCGTCTCCCGCGAGCGTCCGGCCGCCCCGATCTACGGCATCACCAACAACGAGCACACCTACCACTGGCTGGCTCTGTCCTGGGGCACCGAGGCGTTCCTGCTCGACGAGGACTACCACGACAAGTCCCGCAAGGATCTCATGGTCTTCACCGACAAGATCCTGCGCGAGGCCGGCAAGGTCTCCGACGGCGACAAGGTCGTCATCCTGAGCTCCGCCCAGGGTCTGCACCAGCCGGGCAGCACCGACTCCATCTACGTCCACACCGTCGGCGCCTGCGACTGATCAGCGCCAACCGCACCGCCGTCAGTCAGACCGGAGGAATGAGCCGTCTGCACTGACTGCGGTCCGCATGATCTGATGGATATGAGTGATCCCCCATCCGTTAGGGTGGGGGATCACTCGTTGATGCGTTGATACGCACGCACGTGCACGCCGTCAGTGTACGACGGTCACGGTCGACTCGGCGAAGTTGACGATCTGACGGGAGACCGATCCAAGGAAGTGCGCGTCCAGACCGCTCAGGCCGCGCGAACCGACCACCAGATGGCTGGCGTAGCGCGAGGCGGCGATCAGGCCCTTCGAGGCGGGGATGTGGAACGCATGCGTCTGGACGGCCAGTCCCTCCGGCACCGCGGTATCGCTCATCAGAGCATTGAGCAGCTCCTCGGCTCGGCGCTGCCCGACCTCGATCGGGGCCACCGAGTTCTCATACCCTTCGATGTGGCCGAGATCGCGCAGCTGCCAGCAGAACAGCACATGCAGCGGCGAATCGTGGACCTGCGCCTCGTGCATCGCGAACTTCAGCGCGCGCTTCGAGGTTTCGGAGCCGTCCACGCCGACCACGATCGGACGACGCGACTCCTCGACCACGCCCTCGCTGGGCACGTAATGCACCTTCTCCTCGACCGGCGTCAGGGCGTTGGCGATGTCGTCGGTCACGGTCTCGTCCTCGCTGCCGGCGATACGCACCACCGTCACCGGCACCTCCGCCTCCTCGGCGAGCGAGGCGGACAGGGATCCCATGAACCAGCGCGCCACACGTCCCAGCGAACGACGGCCGACCACGATCTGCTGCGAATCCTTGCCGATCTGCAGCAGCGCGGACGTGCTGGACGCCTTCACCGAGGTGAGCTTCAAATGCTCGGGATCGAAGTCGATGCCCTCAGACGCCTTATCCACCCACTGCCGCAGCTGGGTGGCGATGTCGTGGCGCATCTGGGCCCACGCCTCCTCGCTGTCCGGCTCGGAACCCATATCCCACGATTGCGTCCAGCCGAACACGGCGTTGATCGTCTGCCCGGTCAGAGCCGCTTCGCGCATCGCCCACTTCAACGCCGCGAACGACTCGTCGGAGCCATCGACACCGACGACGATGTCGGCGTCAAACTGCTGTGTGGTCATCATGTGCCTCCTATCAATGTGGCTATACCATCAGCATAATGGCCGTGGATACGTTTTGAGCGGAATATGGGCGGTAAGTCGCCAAACGTCATCGCGAATCGCTAGAGTGAACCACAGTGTCAATTGAGGAAGGACAAGTATGTTCGAACGGTTTACAGACCGTGCGCGGCGCGTGATCGTGTTGGCGCAGGAAGAGGCGCGAGCCCTTCAGCACAACTACATCGGCACCGAACATCTGTTGCTCGGCCTGATCCGCGAGGGTGAGGGCGTGGCGGCCAAGGCGCTCGCCGCGAAGGGCGTCGAGCTGGACGCCACCCGCAAGCAGGTCGAGGAGATGATCGGCAAGGGCAACGCGACGTCCAACGGTCACATCCCCTTCACCACGCACGCCAAGCAGGTGCTCGAACTGAGCCTGCGCGAGGCGCTGCAGCTCGGCCACAGCTACATCGGCACCGAGCACATCCTCCTTGGTCTCATCCGCGAGGGTGAGGGCGTGGGCACCCAGGTGCTCATCAAGATGGACGTCGATCTGGGCGAGCTGCGCTCGACCACCATCGACATGATCCGCGGCAACTCGGGCACCGCCGATGCCAAGGGCGATCTGGCGAACGCCGGCGGCGTGGCCGACAAGTCCAACAAGACCGGCTCCGCCATCCTCGACCAGTTCGGCCGCAACCTGACGCAGGAGGCCGCCGAGGGCAAGCTCGATCCGGTCATCGGCCGCTCCAAGGAGATCGAGCGCGTGATGGTGGTCCTGAGCCGCCGCACGAAGAACAACCCGGTGTTGATCGGCGAGCCCGGCGTCGGCAAGACCGCCGTCGTCGAGGGCCTCGCCCAGAAGATCCAGGCCGGAGACGTGCCGGAGACCTTGAAGGGCAAGCAGGTCTACTCGCTGGACCTCGGCTCCATGGTGGCCGGCTCCCGCTACCGCGGCGACTTCGAGGAGCGTCTGAAGAAGGTCCTCAAGGAGATCAAGACCCGCGGCGACATCGTGCTGTTCATCGACGAGATCCACACGATCGTCGGCGCCGGCTCGGCCGACGGCGCGCTCGGCGCGTCCGACATGTTGAAGCCGATGCTCGCGCGTGGCGAGCTCCAGACCATCGGCGCGACCACGACCGACGAGTACCGCAAGTACATCGAGAAGGACGCGGCCCTCGAACGTCGTTTCCAGCCGATCCAGGTGCACGAGCCGACCGTGGCCGAGACCATCGAGATCCTCAAGGGTCTGCGTGGCCGCTACGAGAACCACCACCACGTGACCATCACCGACGGCGCCCTGCAGGCGGCCGCCGAGCTGTCGGCGCGCTACATCCAGGACCGCAACCTGCCGGACAAGGCCATCGACCTGATCGACGAGGCCGGCGCGCGTCTGCGCATCAAGCGTCTGACCACGCCTCCGGAGCTCAAGGAGCTCGAGGACAAGGTCACCAAGGTCTCCGCCGAGAAGGAGCAGGCCGTCAAGGACCAGGACTTCGAGAAGGCCGCGTCGCTGCGTGACAGCCTCGAGAAGATGCAGGCCGATCTCAAGGCCAGGCAGACCGCATGGCATGAGGGCGAATCCGACTCCAAGATGGTCGTGGACGAGGACGTGATCGCCGAGGTCATCTCCTCCTCCACCGGCATCCCGGTGTTCAAGCTCACCCAGGCCGAGTCGAAGAAGCTGCTCAACATGGAGGCCGAGCTGCACAAGCGCATCATCGGTCAGGACGAGGCGGTCTCCGCACTGTCCCGTTCGATCCGCCGCACGCGCGTGGGCCTCAAGGATCCGAAGCGTCCGTCCGGCTCGTTCATCTTCGCCGGCCCGACCGGCGTGGGCAAGACCGAGCTGGCCAAGACCCTCGCCGAGTTCCTGTTCGACGACGAGGACGCGCTGATCCGCGTCGACATGTCCGAATTCTCCGAGAAGTACGCCGCCTCGCGTCTCTTCGGTGCGCCTCCGGGGTACGTCGGCTACGAGGAGGGCGGCGAGCTCACCGAGAAGGTGCGCCGCAAGCCGTTCTCCGTCGTCCTGTTCGACGAGATCGAGAAGGCCCATCCGGACATCTTCAACACGCTGCTGCAGGTGCTCGACGACGGCCATCTGACCGACGGCCAGGGCCGCAAGGTGGACTTCAAGAACACGATCATCATCCTGACGACCAACCTCGGCACGCGAGACATCGCCAAGGCCGCCAACACCGGCTTCAACCTCGGCTCCAACACCGAGTCGAGCTACCAGCGCATGAAGGAGCAGGTGAGCGCCGAACTCAAGCAGCAGTTCCGCCCCGAGTTCCTCAACCGTCTGGACGACATCATCGTCTTCAAGCAGCTCACCGAGCCGCAGGTGCGCCAGATCGTCGATCTCGACATCAAGCAGCTCAACGATCGTCTGTTCGAGCGTCACATGTCGCTCGAACTCACCGACTCCGCCAAGGACCTGCTCGCGCAGAAGGGCTTCGACCCGCTGCTCGGCGCCCGTCCGCTACGTCGCGTGATCCAGCGCGACATCGAGGACGCCATCTCGGAGAAGATCCTCATGGGCGATCTCAAGGACGGTCAGCGCGTGGTGGTCGACTCCGAGGGCGAGGGCATCCTGGGTGAATTCACCTTCAAGGGCGAGGCGTTCGAGGAGCCGAAGGCCGACGGTGCCGAGGGCGAGGACGACAAGCCCGAGCTGGTCGGTGCGTCCGCGTCCGCTCCGGCTGCGTCCGGTGACGCCCCGGCCCAGGCCGACGGCGCCGACGCTCCTCAGGAGTGATCTTCTCAGCTCCCTAAATAGCCGATGAGGTCCCTGATTCCAAGGAATCAGGGACCTCATGTCGTTTCGGGACCGATCGGCTGATCGGACCCCACCATCGCTCAGCCGCTGAAATCGACCTCGCCGAGCTTGTCGATGAGCTTCATGTTCTCCGAATAGTCGACCGGGCAGGCGATGATGTCGATGCCCGACCCCGAGCGCAGCGCCGCGCGCAGCACGGGGTAGAGCTCGTCCGCCGATTCGATCAGATGGCCCTTCGCGCCGAAGCTCATGCCGAGCGCGACCACATCCGGATTGTTGAAGTCGACGTATTCGTGCGCCCCGTCATGGATGTCCATCTTCCACTTGATCAGACCGTACGCCTCGTCCACCCACACGAGGATCACGATGCGCGCGCCCACGCGCACCGCCGTCTCGATCTCCTGCACGTTCATCATGAACGAGCCGTCGCCCATCACCGCGAGCACGGGCCTGCCCGGATGCTCGAGCGAGGCGGACACCGCGCCGGGCAGCGTCCACGCCATCGTGGAGAGCGAATTGTCGATCACGCATGTGTTGGAATAGTAGGTGGGGTAGAGGCGCGCCATCCACATCTTCAGCGCGCCCGTATCGACCAGTGCGATGTCGGTGCCCGTCTCCATCGCGCGGCGCGTGTCGGCGACGATGCGCTGCGGCTTCATCGGGAACGAGTCATCGTGAAGATACGCGTCGTACTCGTCCGTGAGCAGCTCGTGGATCTTCGGATGCGATACGCCGAACGTGATCCGGTGCTCGCGCAGCGCGGCGATCAACGCCTTCAACGTGGCGTCGATGTTGCCCATGATGTTCAGGGCCGTCGAATAGTGCGCGTCCGTGTCCTCGATGAACGTGTTGATGTGGATGATCGTCTTGTCGTCGTTCGGATTGATCTTCTTCGGATCGAACTGCTGGATCGAGAAGCCGACCGCGATGATGAGGTCCGCCTCGTCGAACGCGAAGTTCTCGTAGTCGTGACGCATGAATCCGACCACGCCGAGCGCCAGCGGGATACGATCGGAGATCACGCCCTTGCCCTCGAACGTCGTCGCCACCGGCACGTTGAGCTGTTCGGCGAGCTCGAGCAGACGGTTCTCGGCGTGACCTCGCGCCACGCCGTTGCCGGCGAGGATGATCGGATGCTTCGCGCTGCGGATGATGTCGACCGCGCGCGCGATCGTGTCCTCGGTCGGCGCGAAGTCCATCGGATCGGGCAGCGGCAGCGGATGCGCGTCCTCGGGCGCCGGCATCTCGGCCACATCCTCCGGCAGGATCAGGCAGGTCGCACCCGGGCGGTTGCGCTGCGCGATCGAGAACGCCTTGCGCACCATCTCCGGCACTGACGCCGGCTCCACCACCATCGACGTCCACTGCGTGAGCGGACGGAACACTGAGACCAGATCGACGATCTGATGCGACTCCTTATACAGGCGCGTCACATTGCCCTGCGCGCAGATCGCCACCAACGGCACGGTGCTCGCATTCGCCTGCGCGACCGGCAGCGTCAGATTGAGCGCCCCTGGCCCGAGCGTCGCCAGACACACGCCCGGTCTGCCGGTCAGATGCGCCTGCGTGGCCGCCATGAAACCGGCCCCCTGCTCGTGGCGCGTCAGAATGAATCGGATGCGTCCGTCGCGGGCGATCGCCTCCATCAGCGGGATGTTCTCCTCGCCGGGGATGCCGTACATCGTCTTCACGCCCTCGTTGACGAGGCATTCGACGAACAGATCGGCCACCGTGCGCACATGCGTCCTGGACTTCGAAGCGGTGTGCGACGTGTCCGTGACGTCGTTGTCAATGTTGTTGTTCCGGGTGCTGCAGTGCTGTTCCTGCACTTGTTCCTCAACTGCTGATGTCATGCAAGAGGAATCTAAACGGACAATGTTACGTATGCGTGTTGCCTATCACGAGCGGAAATGGTGTGCCACCGTCGTCGCACCGATGCGTCGGCGGAAATTCACCTCGGAGTTGCGTATGGCACCACATGCGTTCAATCGCCGGGCATAGCGTTGCAAACGTGAGCAGGATGAAGTTGGGCCGGCGCACAATGGCCGGCAGGCGACCGGGGGTCGTCATCGCAGTCGTCATCGCATTGGCCGCAACGGCCTTCATCGTTCCCCGCGCCTCCGCGACAAACCCGGGAATCACACTCTTCCCCGGGGCCGGCGCATCCGACACGCGCACGGTGACCATCGCCGACATCACCGATTTCCACGGACACGTCGAACGCGGCGAGGACAACGCCTCGGCGTTCGAGCTCGCCGAAGCCCACAACCCGGGAGCCATGGTGAAGGTCTCCGCCGGCGATCTGGTCGGCGGCAGCCCGTACGAATCCGCGTTCGAGCAGGATCGCCCGACGCTCGACATGGCCCGCGCATGGGGGCTGACGATCTCCGCGATGGGCAACCACGAGCTGGACCGCGGCGTGAAGGACTTCAACGACCGCATCGCGGACCCGGCCAACGGCATCGACTGGTTGTGCGCGAACATCTCCGCCGCCAACAAATCCCCGAACGGCAAGCTGAGCCGCGTCAAGGACTACGTGATCCGCAAGGTCAACGGCAAGCGCATCGCATTCGTCGGCGCGCTGACCGACGCGCTCGGCGCCGTGGCCACTCCTCAGATCACCAAGGACGCCGATCTGACCGAGGACGCCGTCCACGCGATCAACCGCGTGGCGGACAGGCTGCGCGACGGCAGCGAGGCCAACGGCGAGGCCGATGCGGTGGTCGCGCTCCTGCACGCCGACGCCAGCGCCGCTGAAGGCACGAAGCGCGGCGAGGCGATCGACGGCAACGTGGATCTGGTCTACACCGGCCACAGCCACGCCATCAAGCGCGGACGCACCGCCGCCGGCGCGCCGGTCATCGAGGCGGGGTCGTTCGGCAGACAGATGGCCGTGCAGGATCTGGTCATCACCGGTTCCGGACGCCACGCCAAGGTCGAGGTGCGCGACGTGGACCTCGGCAACGGCATGACCCAGACCGCCAACGCCAAGGGCGTCTACGATCTGAAGGGACTCGTGGAGGGCTGGAACGGCGCGCATGTGGGGCAGGCGGCATGGCAGTCGGCGGGAGCCGACGACGCCGCGCCCATCGTCAGGCGCACGGACGACATCTACGCCGACGCCGCGGATCGGGCCGATCGGGTCGGCTCGCGAGTGGTCGGCACCATCGCCAAGGGCGCGTACTTCGGCAAGGTGGCGTCGCGCGGCACCGAAAGCGCGCTCGGCATGCTGGTCGCCGACGCCGAACGCGACGCGGTACGACGTGCCTTCTACGCGGGCGACCGCATCCCCGTCATCGGCTTCTCCAACGACGGCAGCCTGCGCACCGACAACCTTGACCTGAACGGCGACGGCAAGATCAGCCTGCGCGAGGTGGACAGCATGATGGCCCTGCAGTTCAAGGTGGCCAAGCGCGTGCTCACCGGACGCCAGCTCAAGACGGTGCTCGCCCAGCAGTGGAGGGGCAAGGCCGGCCGGCTCGTCGTCTCTCGTCTCGGCGTGTCGTCGAACGTCTCCTACCGGTACACCACAGACGGCAAGTCGCCGCTGGTGCCGGGGGAGAGCGTCGAGGACGCCGGCAGCGTCTCGATCGTCGACCTGAAGATCGACGGCAGGCCGATCGACGACGACGATCTGGTCATCGCGGCATCCAACTCGTTCCTCCTGCAGGGAGGCGACCGATATACCGCCTTCCGTGCCGGCACCGACTACCGGGAGCTCGACAAGGGATACGGGCAGGCGCTCGTCGATTATCTCTCGCGTCATCCGAAGGTCGGATTCTCGGCGCCCGTGACCGGCACCGTGCTGGTGTGAACCATCCCGTCGCGTCCATTCCGCGGTAAACGCAGGATGGACGGTGATACCATGGCCATGTAAGTGGTCCGATGAGTGAATGTCGGTCATTACATGGGGCATGCATGACGGCCGTGTGCTCGTGGCACGTATCGGCACGTCAAGGAGACGATGTGGAGCAAGGGTTTACCGCGTGGTATCGCACACGGTTCAGTGTTCGGCTCAGTGTACCGCGGCCTGCGGGAGAGGGGCGCAGCAGACTCATCCACGCCATCGTCTGGTCGGTGCGCGACTGGTTGGAGGACACGTACGGCAAGGACGCCTCACCGTATTCCGTGGAGTATCTCAACGCCATGTTCTGGCCCAAACGGTACTGGAATTCATGGGAGATGGGCGGTGACCTGCCGAAGATGACCTTCGTGAGCACGCTGCGTCACGCCCGATCCGACGTGCAGGGCACCGCCTGCAGCATCAGGGGAGCGGACGGCGAGATCGAAACGTGGGCGTGCCGTGTGCAGGAGCGGGTCACGGTCATGGACCCCGACGAGTCGCTGCGTCGGTTCCCGCGGATGTGGCGCACCGACATCGCGTTGTCCGAGCCGGACGACGGTGCGGCCCGTCACGCCCGTTCGCTGGTCATGGATATCGCGGTCTCGTATCGTGACGAGCGATCCGGCTTCGGCGTCGCGCAGGACCTTCCCGATCCCCGTCCGCCGCGCCTGCTGCGGTTCCTGATCGACAATGAACGCCTGATCTGCGAATGCTCCAGCGTGCCGCTGACGATGATGGATCTGACCGTGACGGCACAGTCGGCCGCGCCTGATGCGGACGAGAGGGACGGCGTCGTGCAGGACGGAACGCGCTCCCGCATCAGCGCGCACGACCTGTGGGACATCGTGTCCGATCCCAAGCGCGACGTGCCGCTGGCGGTCGTCGGCCTCGACGCCGGTACGCGGCGTCCTCTGATCGACGTCGATGCGCTGCACGACATGCTGTTTCCGGACATGATGGTGTGCGTGCCGCGCGATATGCGCGCCATCGGCGAGATCCGCCGCGTCTTCGACGCACGGATGCCGGGCTCGTCACCGCGCGCCGACGCCGTGCGCGTCTACGCGGCGCATCCCGCATTTCCGGCATGTGATGACGATCCGGACGAGGATCCGAAGCTGGCGCGACTGATCACGGCCGAACTGGGCCGGCATCCGAGCGTGACCCGCGTGCAGATCGACGCGTATCGGAGCCTCACGCGGTCCGTCGCGGATGTTGCGGATGCTGCGGATACTACGGATACGCGGACTGACGGGACGACGTGGCGCGACGCCATCTGGCCGCCGACCGACGGCACCCGGACCCGGGACGCGGCGACGCTGCTGCTGCGCGACCTGCTCGAAGAGCGGATTCCGGACATGACGGTGGACGTGGACTCCATCCTGCGTGTGCGAAACCGGCATGAGGAGACGGCGAAATCGGTGCGTCTTGAGCGCCAGCTCAAGGAGGCGACGAACAGGATCGAACGACTGGGGCGGCAGACGGAACGCGAACGGGCCACATACGACGACAGAATCCGCGATCTGGAGAAGGACAACGACCGTCTCTCACGCCGGCAGAACCTGATGGACGAGGAACGCGATCTGCTCGAACGGTCGATGATGCGTCTGCGCGCCGACAAGATCGCACTCAAGGGGCGCGCGAACAAGGCGGAACGTGAGCTGCGGGCCATGACGGCGCAACACAGTCAGGTCGAAGTCGCGGCGAACGGCAACGGCGCGACGGGCGGAACGGGCGTCACTGGCATGCGCACCATGGCGGACCAGAACGAGGACGCGCAGATCATCGCCCTGCTCAACGACGACAACCGACGGCTCGAACACGAGACGCGCGAATACGAACGACGGATGGGCGAGCTGACCCGCAAGAACGAGCAGCTGAGGCAGCGCATCATGGCGCGTGTGGCGGGATCCGCCGGCGTGGCGGCGGAACTCGAGGCCGCACGCGGACTGCTTTCGGCGAAGCTGCCCGCGAAGCTCGTCTCGAACAGCCGGGTGTCCAACAGTCGGTACGATCAGGACATCGTCCGCTTCTACGAGACGTTGTATCCGGATCGCATCAGCGTGCATGACAACGCATGGCGCACGCTGCGCGAATGCGTCACCAAACCGTCTCTGGTCTGGCAGGCCATGCAACTGATGTGCACGGCGGTCTACGACATCTACGCCACCGGTCAGGGCAGCGGCAATCCGGGCGACCGGTTCAGGACGTACCCGGACGTGGGAGGGTTCGAACTGGCCGAGAACGAAGGTCAGCAGACGCATCGCGACGCCAAGTTCATGCGATTGCGTCAGATCGAGGACCATGGCCGGACCCTGCTCATGGAGCCTCATCTGCGCATCGGCAACCGGGAGGACGATGCCTCGCTGCGCGTCTACTTCGCGTGGAACCCGGACACCGGACGCATCGTGATCGGGGCGATCGGACGACATCTGGAGAACTACACGACCCGCACCCGCAAGCGCTAGCCTTCCGAAACGACATCTTCCGAGACGACATCCGAAACGACGAATGGCCGGTCGGCGCATCCTACGCCGACCGGCCATTCGTCTTGGCGAACCTGTGATCACACGATTGATCGTGTGATGCCGGACATCACTTCACCGCGTTGAGCCACTGCTCCTTGGTGGCCTTCTCGGCCTCCAGCTTGGCCTTCTTCTTCGGATCCGACTCGGCGGCGATCTTCTGATCGAGCTCGGCCAGCTGCGCGTTGAGCTGCTCCTCGAAGCTCGACTTGCGGGCGTCGGCCTCAGGATCGGACTGCTTCCATGCGGCGTCCTCGACGGCCTTGATCTGCTTGTCGACGGCGTCGAGACGGCCCTCGATGCGGCGCATGTCGTCACGCGGCACGTAGCCGATCTGATCCCACTCCTCCTGGATCTTCGCCAGCTCCTGACGGGCGTGCTTGGCGGCCTTCTCGTCGGCGACGGGGACCAGCGCCTCGGCCTTGACGAGCAGCTCCTCCTTGGCGGCGAGGTTCTGCTTCTCGTCGGCGGAGATCTGATCGCGATCGGCCTGACGCGCGTTGAAGAACGCGTCGGCGGCCTCGCGGAACTGTGCCCACAGCTCGTCGTCCTCGTTGCGGCCGGCACGGCCCGCCTGCTTCCAGCGATCCATCAGCTCCTGGAACCTGTGGGAGGTCTCACCCCAGGCGGTCGAGTCCTTGAGCTCGTTCGCCTCCTTGATGATCTCCTCCTTGACGGTGCGGGCCTCCTTGCGCTCGTTGTCGCGCGCCTGGGCCCACTTGCGACGTCCCTGGTTGAACGTGGTGCGCGCGGCGGAGAAGCGCTTCCACAGCTCGTCGGCGTCCTTCTTGTCGATGCGCACGTTGTTGCGCTGGTGGGCCTGCCACTCGTCGAACAGGGCACGGAACTTGTCGGCGGTGGAACGCCAGTTCGTGTTCTCGCCCAGCGAGGCGGCCAGCGCCTCGGCCTTCTCGACGATGGCGGTGCGGCCCTCGATGGCCTTGGCCATGGCGGCCTTGCGCGCCTCCGAGATCTCGGCCTTCTTGGCCTCGCCGGCGGTCTTGAGCGCCTCGAACTGGGCCTTGAGGGAGGAGATGTCGCCCACGACGGCCGGGGCCTCGGTCTCCTCGGCGAGCATCTTGATCGAGTCGTCGATCTCGCGCGGCTTGATGTTCTTGGACTTCAGGCGCGCCTCGAGCGTGTCGAGCTTGGCCTTGAGATCCAGATAGCGACGGGCGTACAGCGCCAGCGCCTCCTCCTTGGAGACGTCCGGGAACTGGCCGACCTCGCGCTCGGACTCGCCCTCCTTGACGAACACGGTGCCGTTGTCGTCCACGCGGCCGAAGGTCTCGGCCTGCTTGATGTCCGCCTCCGAGAACCCGGCGGGGGAGGGGGCGGCGACATGCGCGGCCGGAGCCTTCTTCGCAAAGGCGGCCGGGGAGGGCGCATGCGGTTTCGGCATGGCGCTCGGCTTGGGCGCAGCGGGCTTCACTGCCTGCTCGGTCGTCTCGGTGGTGTTCACGGGTTCGGTGGCGTTTTCGTCGGCCATGGCCAGCTCCTTACAGCTTGGAAGTATGTGCGGTGTACGTCCCTACGTCATGGAGGAATTCCACAACGTTGACGCAACCCTCACCTATTATATTGATTTCGTGGCTAAAGGCGCATCAATATCAGGATTTCCAGAGTGGCTCCCCTCTGAACGCGTTGTGGAGCAGCGTGTCATCGACACGCTCCGTGAAGTTTTCGAGCTCAACGGCTTCCTCGGCATCGAGACTCGTGCCGTGGAAACCGGGGCATCGCTGCTGAAGAAGGGCGAGACCAGCAAGGAGATCTACCTGCTGTCCCGTCTGCAGGAGGTCGGGCATGAATCCGACACTCCGATCGAGGAGCGGCTCGGCCTGCACTTCGATCTGACCGTGCCGCTGAGCCGGTACGTGGTCGAGCACTCCGGCCAGCTGGCGTTCCCGTTCAAGCGGTGGCAGATCCAGAAGGTCTGGCGTGGCGAGCGCCCGCAGGAGGGCCGCTTCCGCGAGTTCGTCCAGGCCGACATCGACGTGATCGGCGCCGGCGAGCTGCCCGACCACTACGAGGTCGAGCTGCCGCTGGTCATGGTCTCCGCGCTCGAGCGCCTGCGCGCGTTCGGCCTGCCCAAGGCCACCGTGCACGCGAACAACCGCAAGCTGTCCGAGGGCTTCTACCGCGGACTGGGCCTGACCGACATCGAGGGCGTGCTGCGCGAGATCGACAAGCTCGACAAGATCGGCGCCGACGAGGTGTCCCGTCTGCTCGTCGAGAACTGCGGCGCGGACGAGTCGCAGGCCCGTGCCTGCCTCGAACTGGCCGAGCTGACCGCCGCCGACGGCGCCGAGCTCTCCTCCCGGTTCGACGCCCTGTGCGCGTCGCACGGCATCGCCACCGACTCCGAGGCGTACGCGCTGGCCCGCGAGGGCCTCGCCACGCTCGCGATGATCGTCGACGAGGCCGCGGCCATCCGCCCCGGCTCCGTGATCGCCGATCTGAAGATCGCGCGCGGACTCGACTACTACACCGGCTCCGTCTACGAGACGTTCCTCGACGGCGCCGCCTCCCTCGGCTCGATCTGCTCCGGCGGACGCTACGACAACCTCGCCTCGCAGGGCAGCCGCAAGTACCCGGGCGTCGGCCTGTCCATCGGCCTGAGCCGACTCGTCAGCTACATGCTGCACACCGCGGGCGCGCACGCCAGCCGCGTCTCCCCGGCCAGCGTGCTCGTGGCCGTGTGGGACGAGGCCGATCGCGCCGCGTCCAACCGGATCGCGGCAGAGCTGCGTTCGCGCGGCATCGCCGCCGACGTGGCGCCCACCGCGGCCAAGCTCGGCAAGCAGATCAAGTACGCCGACAAGCTCGGCATCCCCTACGTGTGGTTCCCCGGTCAGGAGGGCGCGGGAGACGAGGTCAAGAACATCGTCACCGGCGATCAGGCCACGGCCGACGCCACGTCGTGGGAGCCGGATACTGTTAATGCCCGGCAAACCGTTGTCATTGGCTGATTTTTCATGTCTCCGTGCCCTGCGCGCGGCGGAAAAACCAACATTGTGATCACTGAAAACTGAATCACTGAAAGAGGAAGCATGAGCCAGACGGCTTACAGAACACACCATGCGACCGAGGTCACCGAGGCCCTGGTCGGTCAGAAGGTCACCCTTGCCGGTTGGGTCGACCGTCGTCGCGACCACGGCGGCGTCGCCTTCATCGATCTTCGCGATTCCACCGGTCTCGTGCAGGTCGTCATCTACGACGAGGAGGTGGCCCGCCCGCTGCGTAGCGAGTTCGTCATCCGCGTCACCGGCGAGGTCCGCCTGCGCCCGGACGGCAACGAGAACACCCATCTGGCCACCGGCAAGATCGAGGTCGTGGCCGAGAACATCGAGATCCTCGCCAAGGCCGACGCGCTGCCGTTCCAGGTGTCCACCGCCCTCGAGAACGAGTCCGAGAACAAGCTGCCCGGCGAGGACGTGCGTCTCAAGTACCGCTACCTCGACCTGCGCCGCCCGTCCATGCAGTACAACCTCAAGCTGCGCTCCGACATGACCAAGGCCGCCCGCCACGCGCTCGAGGAGATGGACTTCACCGAGGTCGAGACCCCGACCTTCATCAAGTCCACCCCGGAGGGCGCGCGCGACTTCGTCGTGCCGGCCCGTCTCGTGCCCGGCTCCTGGTACGCGCTGCCGCAGTCCCCGCAGCTCCTGAAGCAGCTGCTCATGGTCTCCGGCGTCGAGCGCTACTACCAGCTGGCCCGCTGCTACCGCGACGAGGACTTCCGCGCCGACCGCCAGCCCGAGTTCACCCAGCTCGACATGGAGATGGCGTTCGTCGATCAGGAGGACGTCATGGCCATGGCCGAGAAGGTCATCGCCGCCATCTGGAAGTCCGCAGGCTACGAGGTCACGCTGCCGCTGCCGCGCATCACCTGGCAGGACGCGATGGACAAGTACGGCTCCGACAAGCCGGATCTGCGCTTCGGCAACCCGCTCGTCGAGCTCACCGACTACTTCAAGGGCACGCCGTTCCGCGTGTTCCAGGCCCCGTACGTGGGCGCGGTCCTGTTCAAGGGCGGCGCCTCCACGCCGCGTCGCCAGTTCGACGCATGGCAGGAGTGGGCCAAGCAGCGCGGCGCCAAGGGTCTTGCGTACGTGTCCTTCGCCGATGACGGCGAGCTCAAGGGACCCGTCGCCAAGAACCTGTCCGAGGAGGAGCGCAACGGCCTCAAGGAGGCCGTCGGCGCCGAGAACGGCGACGCCGTGTTCTTCGCCGCCGGCTCCCGCGAGTCCTCCCAGCTGCTGCTGGGCGCCGTGCGAGTCGAGCTCGCCCGCCGTGAGGGCCTGCTCGATCCGAAGAAGTTCGCCTTCACGTGGGTCGTCGACTTCCCGCTGTTCAAGCCCACCGACGATCCGGATGACGACGACGTGGCGGTCGGCCACTCCAAGTGGACCTCCATGCACCACCCGTTCACCATGCCGAGCAAGGACTGGATCGACAAGTTCGACAAGGATCCCGAGCACGCCATGTCCGACTCCTACGACATCGTCTGCAACGGCGAGGAGATGGGCGGCGGCTCCGTGCGTATCCACCGCGACGACATCCAGGATCGCGTCCTGAACGTCCTCGGCATTGGCTCCGAGGAGGCTCAGGAGAAGTTCGGCTTCCTGCTCGACGCCTTCAAGTACGGCGCCCCGCCGCACGCGGGCATCGCCCTCGGCTGGGATCGCACCGTGTCGATCCTCGCCGGCGCCGACTCGATCCGCGACGTCATCGCCTTCCCGAAGGCCGGTGGCGGCCGTGACCCGCTGACCGGCGCCCCGGCCCCGATCTCGGCCGAGCAGCGTGCCGAGACCGGCGTCGACTACGACCCGGACGAGGATCAGGACTGATCCGTTTCGCCATTAGGGAATGAAAGGTGAGGTCATGCATAGTGCATGGCCTCACCTTTTTCGTATGCCTCCTCGTATGCCTCCTCGTATGCCTCCTCGTATGCCTCCTCGTATGCCTCCTCGTATGCCTCCTCGTATGCCTCCTCGTATGCCTCCTCGTATGCCTCCTTCGCACCTCCTGTTACCCTCGTTACCTTCTGTTGCTTTCGTTGCCTTCGTTACCTCCTGCTACTTCCCGTCACTTTGCACAGTCACCATCTCCTCCTGTTACCTCGTTACCCCGTTACCCTGCACAGTTACCATCTCCTCCCGTACTTCGTTACTTCGTTACTCCTGTTATCTCCCTTCATCTCCCGTTACTTTCCATTACCTCCTGTCACACTGTCACCCCCCATCCCTAAACCCTTTTACTCACATCCCCATCGAGTCCTTGGAGTGCCCATGACGCGGTGACTTGCCCATGAAGTAGTGACCTGTCCATGAAGCGGTGATGAAAAACGGCTTTATTCCGCCGTTTCTCAAAAACGCCTCACCGCTTCATGGGAAAGTCACTGCTTCATGGGGAACGAGATCGCGCGATGGGGGAGTGTCTCGGTAAGTGTAACTGGTCTTGGTCGCCGGTCGGGGCCATCACGCTATGTGATCGTCGGGCGACGGATGCACGACACGCCGTGCCATCACCTCCCGCGTGCGTTTCCCCGCGCCCGGGTCGCTCTTGCATACTCGCCCTTGCGCGCGTGTATGGCGAGTTTCGGGTCGGTAAGTGCCCGATATGCGAGTTGAGGTCTTCCCGGCAGGGGCGTTTTCAATGCGTCGGCGACCTGCTGCGCGAAATCACGCTGAACTGTTTCGGTCAGCAGATCATCGGCGAACACTTCGATGACGGTCCATCCCATCTGACGCAGACGCCGGCGCTTCTGCTGGTCCCGCACGTACTGGGCCCGAAACCGGCGATGATGGTCGCCGTCGTATTCGATGGCGACCTTGCCTTGCGGATACGCCATATCGACCGTATATCGTGCGTTGTTGACCGGATCGACGATGACGTGCAGGATGGTCGGCGCGGACAGGCCAAATCGAAGCAGGGCGAGTCGTGCGCGAGTCTCCTGAACCGAATCCGACGATTGGGCGATGTGAAGCGCCGCCTCACACCGTTTGCGTCCCACGATTCTGCGAAACGCCGGTAATCGGTTGGTGAAGGCGTCGATCGGATATCTGCATCGTCTGCTGATCGCCTCGAGCAGGACGATCAGCTCGTCGACGTTCAGATATTGTGCGAACTGTATCCATACGTCGATGGGATGCATGCAGGACACTCCATTGGGGAACGTATGCACCCTGAACGGCTGATCCCATATGTGGAACGATACATCGGCGAAGGTCGATCGCTGTTTGCCTTTTCTCACGGTGACGTAGAAGCTGCTGTTCGGCAGCGTGCTGCGTTGCGGCCTTTCGATCCTGCACAGCTCGAGCGCGGTATGCAATGAGAACCAGACCTTCCTGTCGGTACGGAAACGGGACATGAGCTCCCAGCATTGCGAGAGCTTTGCCGTCGCCTGCGCGTCGAGTCCATTGCGCACGTAGTCGCGTACCTCGCCGTTCTGCGGCACCGCGTTGTAACCGTTCATGTGGGAGAGGATAGTTGTCCGAGACGGACGTGTCGAATGACCGAATCGATGATGTGCATAAGCCTCTCCCGATGTGGATCGTGGAGACGGAAGACAACCGAATGCCGCGCGACTCATGCAACAACCATCGATTCTCACCCTCAACGGCATCGCCTTCACCTATCCGAACGCGCCGGAACCGTTGTTCGACAGTGTCAACGTATCGTTCCCGACCGGCTGGAGCGCGGTGCTCGACGACAACGGCATCGTCGTCTCGCACGACGCGACGCTCATCGATCGCACCTGCGGGCGATGCGTCGTCTTCTCGCGCCGGCATGTCGTCTCGCACAACGTGACCGTCGTCGACACGTATCCGGGTGGATATGTTCAGGTCTCGGCGTGGATCGCCGAGGAACGCGAGTCCGATGCTTCCCATCGAGCCCTTACGAGGGCCATGACGCGGTGACTTGCTCATCGAGTAGTGACCTGCCCATGGAGCGGTGATGGAAAACGGCTGTATTCCGCCGTTTCCTGAAATCACCTCACCGCTTCATGGGCAAGTCACCGCGCGATGGGGTTCCAGTTCGCGCGATGGGTGGGTGGATGGGTGGCGATGGGTGATTGGTGAGTTGCGGACTGGCGATGGTGAGTTGCGTATGGATGATAGGCGAGTGACGAGTGGGTGATAGGTGATGGATGGTGGGCGGGTTGTGGATGGAGGGGAGTCGACTCGGGAACCGGCTATAGGCAATCCCTATAGGAAAGTCGGTGTGCCAAGGCGGCCCGTCGTTATGCTTGGGCGCAACATCATGAGCGTATGGAGGGGGAAATATGGCGTTGGAGATTCTGGACTGGCATGACGGGTCATTGCTCGCCAAGCCGGTGTTCGACAAGTTGAACGAGCTGGTCGCGTCGGGCGTGCCCGAGAGCAAGATCCTCGGGGTGACGATCAATTCGGACGAGGAGTCGGACACCGACCTGTGGTGCCCGAAGTACGATATCCCGTTCAACATCACCGGCAACGTGGTGGTCGTCCACACGCACAAGACCCGCAAGGCGCCGCCGCAGTTCGCCGCCGCGTTCGTCACGGCCGACACGCGCGCCGACCTCAACGGCGTGGTCAAGCACACGCTCGAGGTGTCGAAGGTGAGCTTCGCGCCGATCGACGCGGCCGTGGAGGCCACCGGCATGGAGTCGGGCGGCATGTCGCCGATCGGCTTGCCAGAGGGATGGCCGCTGCTCGTCGACCAGCACATCCTGTCGATTCCGAAGCTGTATCTGGGTTCCGGCATCCGACCGTCGAAGCTCGTGGTCGACGGGTCGATCTTCGCTGACCTCCCCGGCGTCACGTTCGTGCCGACGCTCGGCAAGCCGCGTGCCGCATGATGAGATGAGCGGCGTGGCCGAGGTCTCAGGCAAGTAAAGGGATGTGAGCGATCACACTCGCATATCACCCCGATCGACGTCCGCCGATGGTCTCACATAGTGAACGCATGGGGGATGGCGGATGTTACGCAGGTAACACAGCATGGTTATACTGCCCGACTATGGCAGAAAAGCAAGAAGAAGAAACGCGCCCCGTGGCGCCGCTGGTGCCGGGCAACGATACCGGCCGACCACTCGTCGAACTGACCCACGTCGAAAAGCACTTCGGCGACCTGCACGTCCTCAAGGACATCAACCTCACGGTCAACAAGGGCGAGGTGCTCGTCGTCGTCGGCCCGTCCGGCTCCGGCAAGTCCACCATGTGCCGCACCATCAACCGCCTCGAGACCATCGATTCGGGCGACATCCGCATCGATGGCAAGGCGTTGCCGCAGGAGGGTCGCGAGCTCGCGAACCTGCGCGCCGAGGTCGGCATGGTGTTCCAGTCGTTCAACCTGTTCGCCAACAAGACGATCCTCGACAACGTCACCCTCGCCCCCATCAAGGTCCGTCACATGGACAGGAAGGAGGCCGAGAAGCTCGCCATGGACCTGCTGGCGCGCGTCGGCGTCGACAGTCAGGCGAACAAGATGCCGTCCCAGCTCTCCGGCGGCCAGCAGCAGCGCGTCGCCATCGCCCGCGCACTCGCCATGCGTCCGAAGGTCATGCTCTTCGACGAGCCGACCTCCGCGCTCGACCCGGAAATGGTCAACGAGGTGCTCGACGTCATGGTCGAACTCGCCCACGAGGGCATGACGATGATCTGCGTGACCCACGAGATGGGCTTCGCCCGCAAGGCCGCAGATCGCATCGTGTTCATGGCCAACGGCCAGATCCTCGAGGAGAACACCCCCGACGAGTTCTTCGACCATCCGAAGACCGAACGCGCCAAGGACTTCCTGTCGAAGATCCTCACCCACTGATCGATAGGGGAGGGCAGACACGACATGACATTCACATTCAACACGCATATGAAACGGACGGCGCGTCGCGTGATCGCCGCCGTCGCCGCGCTCGCCTGCACGCTGTCCCTGGCCGCGTGCGGCGAGAGCGAGGAGGGCAAGATCCGCATCGGCATCAAGTTCGACCAGCCGGGCCTGGGCTTCAAGAAGTCCGGCACGTACGTCGGCTTCGACGTGGACGTGGCCAAGTACATCGCCAAGAAGCTCGGCTACTCCGAGGACGAGATCGTCTGGAAGGAGGCTCCGTCCAAGCAACGCGAGGCCATGCTCCAGAACGGCGACGTCGACATGATCCTCGCCACGTACTCGATCACCGACGAGCGCAAGAAGGCGGTCTCCTTCGCCGGCCCGTACTTCGTGGCCGGACAGGACCTGCTGGTGCGCAAGGATGACCATTCGATCAACGGTCCGGAGGACCTGAACGGCAAGCGCCTGTGCTCGGTGACCGGTTCGACCTCCGCCGCCACCGTCAAGGAGAAGTTCGCCTCCGAGGTGCAGCTCATGGAGCAGCCCGGATACGCCGAATGCGCGACCGCCCTGTTCTCCGGCATCGTCGACGCGGTGACCACCGACGACATCATCCTCGCCGGTCTCGCCTCCGCCTCGCGCGGGAAGCTCAGGGTCGTGGGCAAGCCGTTCACGCAGGAGTACTACGGCGTCGGCATCAAGAAGGGCGATACCAAGTTCGCCACGCAGATCAACAACGCGATCGTCGACATGATCCAGGACGGCTCGTGGAAGCGAGCCGTCGCCGACAACACCAAGGGCACCTCGTACACGCCCGACGTGCGCTACAACCCGCCGACGCCGAACGAAGGGGAGGAGGAGTAGACGATGAACGGATTCATCGAACTGTTCAGCCAGTATGACGTGCTCGGCGCGTTCCTCGTCAACATCGAGCTGACCCTGTGGTCGGCCCTGTTCTCGACCATTCTGGGCGTCATCCTCGTGATGATGCGCATCTCGCCGATCTCCTCCCTGCGCGCCGTGGCCGGCGCGTACGTGGAGCTGTTCAAGAACCTGCCACTGACGATCATCATGGTGTTCATGGTGCTCGGCGCCTACGCGCAGCTGAAGCTCACGTTCTCCGACACGTTCGCCACGAACTTCTTCTGGCTGGCCGTCACCGGCCTGAGCCTGTACACGGCGGCGTTCGTGTGCGAGTCGCTGCGAAGCGGCATCAACACGGTGCCGCTCGGCCAGGCCGAGGCGGCGCGCGCGCTGGGCCTCGACTTCATGCAGTCGGCCACCGAGATCATCCTGCCGCAGGCGTTCCGCGGTTCGGTCGCGCCGCTCGGCAACACGCTGATCGCGCTGCTCAAGAACTCGACCGTAGCCGCCGCCGCGTCCGTCTCCACCGAGACGTCGTCGCTGATGAGCCAGATGATCGAGTTCCGTCCGGACGTCATCATCCAGATCTTCCTGATCTTCGCGTTCGGCTACGTGATCCTGATCATCCCGATCGGCATGCTCACCACGTACCTGTCCAACAAGCTCGCGGTCAGGAGGTGACCGACATGGCCGATACTTCGAATTCCGTCCTCTTCGACGCGCCCGGTCCCAAGGGCCGCCGTCGCATCCGCATCCTCAACTGGGTGGCGGGCGTCATCTTCGCGATCGTCATCGTCCTGATCCTCATGCGACTGCACAACCCGCCGGACGGCGAGAACCAGCTGAGCTGGGAGCTGTGGAAGCCGGCCGTCGACCAGGAGGCGTGGACCGACTTCTACCTGCCGGGCCTGCTGATGACCCTGCAGGCCACCGTCGTCGCCGTGATCGGCGCCGTGCTCTTCGGCCTCGTCTTCGGTGTGGGGCGACTCCTGCCGAACGTGGTGCTGCGCGGCGTCTCCGGCGTGATCGTCGAGTTCTGCCGTGCCGTGCCGGTGCTGCTGCTCATGATCTTCTTCTGGCGATGGTTCGCGTTCGCCGGTATGCAGAGCCCCTCCTACTGGGCGGTTGTGATCGCGCTGATCCTGTACAACGGTTCGGTCGTGGCCGAGCTGGTGCGTTCCGGCGTCGGCAACCTGCCGAACGGCCAGCGTGAGGCGTCCCTTGCGCTGGGCCTGACCGAAACGCAGTCGCTCCTGTCGATCGAGGTGCCGCAGGCCGTCTACGCGATGCTGCCCGCCGCCGTCACCCAGCTGGTCGTCGTTTTGAAGGACACCGCCCTGGGCTCGATCATCATGTACACTGACCTGCTGCAGGAGTCGCGTCGACTCGGCTCGATGTACTTCAACATCCTGCAGACGTTGGTCATGGCCGCGGTGATCTACTTCATCGCCTGCTGGCTGCTCTCTCGCCTCGCCGAATGGCTGCCCGAGCGCATGCAGGAGAGGACCGCCGCCCCCGCCGAACCGGAACCGGTCGCCCCGATCGCGATCATGGACCCGTCCAACGTCAACCAGATCGCCGTGGCCAAGGAGGTCGAGGAGCTGCCGCTCGGCGGCGCGCCGCGCAAGTACCACGTGCATCACCGCGGCACCAACGCCTCGATCCGCAACTGGCGCCGCACCCGCTACGAGCAGGGCTACGACGAGACGCATCCCGAAAGCCAGGTGGACCCGGAGACCGGCGTGCCGTTCCGCGAGGAGCAGGCGCGCAAGGCCAAGGCCGCCAGGGACGCCAAGGCCGAGCACGATGGTCGCGGTCACGAGCAGCATGACCAGTACGGCCACGGCGAGAAGCACGACCGCGCCGTATTCAAGCCGCACAACGACATCGGCAAGGGTCACCCCGATCTGGGTGGCCGGCCGAAGATCTGAGCGGAGTCGCCTGAGTGAGGCTCGGATGGCGCTAACCCGGCACGAAGAGTTCACCCAGAGTTCGGTCGGACTCCGCGCTACGTAGCGAAACGGCGGATAGGTTAGGGAACGTGAAGTTCCCCAGCCTATCCGCCGTTGCCGTATCCTCCCGCGTGATCGCCGCGCTGTGCGTCATTCTGACGATTGCGCCACTCACGCTCGCCGCCCTCGCCGCGCCACTGCCCGCCGCACAGGCCGACCAGCTGCCCAACCCCGACTGGGTTGCGCTCCTCGCGGACTACGAGAAGGACTACTGGCAGGCACCGAAGGACAAAGCCAACGGCGGCAAGGTGCTCGACGTCGCCACGATGAAACGCGACGAGGACCTCGCCGTCGAGATCAACCATCTCGGCGCAGAGAACGCCGACGAGAACGGGCTCACCCCGCAGCGCAAACGCGCCCTCATCGACTCCGACCTCTACCCGCGGGAAACCATGCCCGATTCTCTCGGTCCGGTCCTTGGCCGCTACATGAGCGAAGGCATCAACCAGCACAAGCTGGGGCTGGTCGTCAACCTGTTCAAGTTCAACGTTGCCTCCACCTACCAGTCGAAACGCGCCGCCATGCACCCCAGACCCTACCTCGACCGCTCCGTGAGCACCTACGACGGCACCAACGACCTCGCAGGGCTCCCCGCGACCCTCGATATCAAGGAATCACCCTCCTGGCTCGAACACATCCCCGGATACTCGAACCTGCAGAAGAACAGCTCCTACCCGTCCGGGCACACCACCTCCGCCTACTCGTGGGGCGTGGCGCTCGCCGGCATGATTCCAGAGCTCGCGCCGCAGATCATGGCGCGCACCTCCGAGGCGGGCAACAACCGCATCGTGCTCGGCGTCCACTACCCGCTCGACATCATGGGCGGGCGCATCGGCGGATCGGCGCAGAACGGCCAGTACTGGCACAACGACTTCTCCGACGCCGTCGTGCCCGCTGCGAACCAGCTGCGCGGGTACCTTACCGAACGCTGCAAGGCGGATGGGCACGGCTCCACGCTGGGCGAATGCATCACGAACCTCAAGGCTGCTTCGAGCGGCGGCTACACGAACGACTTCCTCGACACCGTGGCCACCGAACCGGTCAGGGACCAGGCATCCGCCGTACGCGTCTACACGGCGCGCATGACCTACGGCTTCCCGCAGGACAAGAGCGAGGCCGGCAAGGCGTTCACCGCTCCGCGCGGTGCCGCCGACGTGCTGCGACTCGCATACCCGCAACTCCACGCCGACCAGAGGAACGCGATTCTGAAGGCCACGGCGCTCGACTCGGGATACCCTCTGTGGAAGTCGAGCGACGGCTGGCAGCGCATCAACTGGGCCAAGGCCCTGTGCGCCCGCGTCACGCTCGACGAGAACGGCGACGTCGTCAAGGTCGAGACCGCCGAGTCCGCCGACAAGGCGTCGGGTCCGATCAATGGGCCCAGTGTCGTCAACGCGCAGTACGCCGATAGGGGAGGGCACCCCGCCTCCGACGCGGCCGCCGGCGAGAACGCGCTCAAGCCCTCCGGTCCGGGTCTCGCGATCGTCGACGTGCGTCGCCGTGCCCTGATCGCCGTCGCGATCGGCACCGTCGCCGCGCTCATCGCCGGATATGCGATGAACCTGCGCGGCCGGCGCGAGGGGCGATGATAATCATCGCGGAGGTCCGTGTCTGGTCAATCGCGCTGTCTTTCTGAGGAGGACAGCGCATTCGGTGATCCTGTACGTGATCTGTACCATCAGAAGTATCGGAAGTGATGAGGCTTCCAACTTCAAGGAAAGGACATCCGATGGTTGATCAGAGGATTATCAACGGGGATCAACAACCTGATGGCCAATCGATTCCCGTGGTGAGACGGAAGGTCGATCTTGTCGATGACGCAGTGCTTGATGCTCCGATTCGTCATGTGAAGATGCGACTAGCGATCAAGACGATACTCGCGCTCGTTGGCAATGGCATATTCTGGTCCACCGTTTTCGCCTCGGAATGGATGAATCGGTTGACCGGCGGCGAAATGCGGTCCACTGTCATGATGCTAATCGGGGCAGTGGTGATCGGATTGTCGAGTGTGATTCGTCCGCATCCCATCCGTGATGCGATCGATGACATTTCCTCGCCGATGAGGCGGAAATTGACTCGTAGGACAAGAACGACGGGGAAACGGGTCGTCGATGGCATCACGGTGATCTGCGGATGTGTCTTGTTGACGTCAATCGTTGCGAACTCGGCTGAATTAGCTACCACGTGGTATCTCAACATTGCGCTCGCAGTATATTACGCGTGGATCGTTGTAGCAATAGTTATCAAAAGACTCGTCTTCAATGAAAGGAGAATTGCTAAATAGAGTTCATCGTATATATAAATTATTGTTGTTACTCAGGAATGATTGCTAGTAGCTGCCATTCTCTTGAGATGCTGTCTACTGGCCCGTATTGCAGTAAGCCTCCGGATTTGGTTATTTGAGATTGTAATTGTTGTAGTCCAAAGTGTCCCGATAGATCTTTAGCGTGATCTTGAATGACATTTGTCTCAGTGATATATATTTGACCTGCTTGGGTGGACATTGAGATAATGTAACCTTTGCTGCGATCGGCGTACTTTCCGATGTTGGTGTACGCTTCATATAGAATTTGTGTTAATAGATGTTTGGTGTTGCTATTTATAGAATCTTCATCTAGCTGAATAACTGTTCTACCTCTGAGTCCTAAGGAGTGAAGTAGCGTATCTTGTTGAATGCATAATTGTTTGATTTCCTGTCGTTCGTCTTTAGTGTAAATGCCTTGAATGATGTTGCTTGGGTCTCTTGGTTGCTCTAACACATGGATTACGTTATGAATTTTAGACAATACTGTTTTTAATTCTTTGCTTATTTCTTTGGTTGAATAGTTGTCAGTTTCTAGTTGAAGTATAGCTACACTAATTCCATTAGCAATTTCGTTATGGATTGTTGCTGCAATCATTCGCTGTTCTATTTCTTTTTCCTGTTGTAGTCGATTGGCTAACGTCTTGTTATGCCAAAGCACCATTCTTCCTAGCAGTATGGCTGAAAGATATAATGTAAGGAAATTAAATAATGTCGACCAAGGCAAAATACTATTATTATAGATAAAGATAGCCAAGGAGGTTGTGTTGATGCTAGCTAGTACAATAGCTTGAATGAGATGTAGGTTGGATAGTATGACTAAAGCGCATAGGGTTGAGAGCAATCCTGAATTCAAAACTGGTTGCGGGGATAAAGTACCTGCGGCCATAATAATGCCGACTATCCAAGCGCCGTTTTTGTGCCATTTTGCCATTACGAGTGTCGCGCTAATCTGTGCGATAGACCATATGATCATCGGAAAGTCGGCCAATCCGCCTATGGCATAGAATGTTATTTCTATTATTCCGAGTCCTGCGGCTGTCAATGCGCAGATCGTCATCCAATGGTCTGTTAGCAATTGAATGAATTGCTTGTATTGTTGAAGTAGATCTTTCAGCATGTCATTCCCGTCGTCAGTAGGCGGACGTATTTTGCGACGGCCTGTGCGCGGGTTGCGGCGCCCAGTTTGGCGCAGGCGCGTCTCTCGTAGGTGGCTACGGTGCCCTTGCTTACGGACAGCTTTCGCATGATGTCGTCGGTGGTGAAGCCGTCGGCGTACATGGCGATCACCGTACGTTCGCGTTCGGAAAGCTCGCTTTTCGATGAGACGTTTCGCAGGAGGGCGTTGCGTGCCTCGACGCAGTTCAAGAAGCCAGAATCGGATTGTGCGGTGTCTCCCGTTGCCGCCGCTCGGACCCCTGTACGGATGCCGGCCACATCCGTTTTGAGATAGAGCCCCTGTGCACCGGCTCTGACTGCCTGTTCGAGATAACGTTTCGGCGGATACGCGGTGATCATGATGATGCCCGGCGTGGTTTTGCGCTGACGGATCTGGCGGCATAGCTCCATGCCGTTCATGTCGTCCATCTGCACGTCGGAAACAAGCACCTGCGGTGTTGCCGATTCGAACAGGCAACGGCGAAGGGCCGCCGAGGCGGAGGTGGTTCCCCATTGGACGTCCATGCCGGACTCCCTGAGCAGTTTCGAGAGCACGGACACCGCATACGGGTCGTTATCCACGATGCCGACAGTGATCATCTCATCCTCGCATAATGTCACGCGTGATCATTTTCGTTCACGATCAATCGTATCACTGTGGGTCGTGTATGTACCTGATGATCACATTGGTCATGCATGGTGCCATGAAGAGACGATGCGAAGGTCGTCGCCCGACGTGTGTGCTCGTGCGCAAGACGGTTCCCGGGGCGTAGAATCGGCTCATGGGCAAGGATGACAAAGTCAAAGTGGACAGGACCGCCAAACGGCGCATCGACCGGGCGATGGATCTCGCCGAGGAGCGCATCGGACTGATCGAGGAGAGCGCGACCGTCGCCGAACGGCTCGCCAACGCGGCGAAATCAAGCGAACTGCTGAGCGCCGTATGGTCGATGCCGCCGGCGCAACGGCTCATGTTTCACCACGGAGTCGATCTCGCCGAGGTGGCCGACGCGCAATCCGGCGCGACGCCCGGTTTCGACGGCGACAAGTACGACGCCGAACGGTTCATCTCACTGAGTTCCTCGGAGATCGCCCGATACCAGCGGCTGCTCTACGCCAACGGAGTCAAAGGCTCCAACCGGCGGCTGCTCATCGTGCTGCAGGGTATGGACGCCTCCGGCAAGGGCGGGATCGTACGCCACGTCTTCCGTCAGGGCGATCCGATGGGCATCCACTACCATGGCTTCGGCAAGCCGACCGATGAGGAGACGAGCCACGGGTTCCTGTGGAGGGTCGAACGCGAACTGCCTGACCCGGGGTGGATCGCCGTGTTCGACCGATCCCACTACGAGGATATCGTCATGCCGCACGTGTACGGCACTCTCCCCGAGGACGTGTGGCGTGCCCGCTATGACCTCGTCAACGAGTTCGAGCGCAGTCTCGTCGCTGACGGGTGCGCGGTCATCAAGATCTTCCTCGTCGTCGGCCGCGAGGAGCAGCGCCGCCACTTCCTCGGGCGGCTCAACGACCCGACCAAATACTGGAAGTTCGATGCATCCGATCTGGACGCCCGTGACCGCTGGAACGACTACATGGCTGCATGGCAGGAGGTGTTCGAGCGGACGAGCACATCCGCCGCGCCGTGGTATCTGGTCCCCGCCGACAACCGCTGGTATTCGCGCGCCGTCGTCTCCGAGCTGTTGCGCACCACCCTCAAGAACATGAACATGACCTGGCCTCCGCTCGCGCCGGACATCGACAAGGCCGAGGCCCGACGTCGACTGGCGGCCGACGATTGATGATATGGATGGTTCCCGCTGTCGTCGGCGATGTTGCGGTCTGACGGCGACAATGGGAGCCATTATGCACGTCAACCGACTGTGGTGATCAGGCTGTCGTCATGCAGTCATGCGACGACGTTTCTCCTTGAGCCCGAGGTCCAGCAGTTCGCGCAGCATCGTGGCGCGACTCACGTTGTCGTGGTTTGCCAGCTGCTCGGCCTCATGGAGCGTGTCGGCGGTAACGCGCAATGTCACGGTATCCATAGGTTCGGCATAGGTGCGCGGCCTGCCGAAACGTCGACGGGTGACAACCTTCCCGGGGGAGCCGTGATAGACACCGTGCTCGACATCAGCGGGCCACTGGTCGAGCATCTTTTCCGTGACGACCGTGCCGTCTGCCGTGGTGATCGGATCCATAATGTCATCTCCTCCGATGAGCCTGCGGATGTCGCGTTCACTCAGACCCAGTTCCCGAAGGAACTTCTTCTGCGCGTTGTTCGCGTGGTACATGATCATGCTGCCGTTGCCGGCATCGAATGCGATCATCTCGACCAGACGTACTTTCGGATCGTAGTCGATGGCCATGGTTTCCATCGGATCGGTGCCCAGCCTCGTCATGTACTTCCAAGCGTGGGCCCATGTCGAACGCAGTGCATCGACGCTGGACTGGGGGTGCCGTGCGGTGACTCGGCCCAGGATTATGATGTCGTACGAGCCGGCGCGTTCCAAGGCCCGCACCCTTTTCGTGCACATAAGTCTACCTATTTCGTGCACGAAATTCAAGATCTAGGTGCGTGCAAAGAATCGTAGTAGGGTCATCACGCCCCCTTGTCGTGTCCGATGGGCGTCGCTGTGACGTCCATCGAATCAGTGAGCGTCCAGTCCGACCCCATCGCGTCCGATCCCCTAGGATCCACCACGAGAGCCCCCATTTCTCGCCTCATCGCGTCCGATCCCGTAGGATCCGACGTTATGGGGGCGGGGGAAGCGGCGAAAACGTCCGATCCCATAGGATCCGATACGGCGATCGGGGCGGATCGGGGACAGATACGTGAGGAGTCTGCCACTCAGCGCAGGTCAATCGGTTGATGTTCGTCGGGTGGCAGAAAATCGTGCCACTCAACACGATTTCGGCGATTTTCCGCGCTGAGTGGCAGACACATCGGCGGCATGGACAGTCCTTGCGATATTGGCTATTGCGGAATCGTTGGAAAATGGCCCTTTTGACAACATGCCAACAAGGCGGTGAGGCGGCAATGACGCATCGTCGTGCCACTCAACGCCAAAACCGGTGAAAATTGCGTTGAATGGCACGGATAGGGGCGGGCATGGCCAAGGACGCGTCCGGACGACATGGCTGAAATGGCGCGGCCGGGCGGCGCAATTGAGTCGGTCTGTGGTGGCGCGGCCGAATGTCCAGTATCTCGCGCCGGAAAATCGTTGATCCCATTCCCGGCTCCTCTTGTCAGGACGTTGCTGCGAAGCAAACAGCGGAACTGTTTGCAGGCGACATGTAAACCGACAGGCGAGCCGGCATGACGCACGCGTAGCGCGTCCGTAATTGCAGGACGAGCCGGCCCGTGAAGCGGGTCTGAGAGTCAGTCAATTCAACAACGAATTTACGACGCAGGATACTAGGCAACGACGATAATCGCTTGTATTCGCGCGCCGTCGTCTCCGAGCTGTTGTGCACCACCCTCAAGAACATGAACATGACCTGACCTCCGCTTGCGCCGGACGTCGACAAGGCCGAGGTGAGGCGTCGACTGGTGGCCGACGATTGATGATATGCGATGGCTCGCATTGTCATCCGCGGGCTGCGGTCCGACGGCGAAGATGGGCTGGCCATATCGCTGATTATCATGGGGCGGTATGAACGAGGCGGTTGGGATCGACTGCGAGTCGTTGTCGGTCAGGCACGGGGCTGTGTGGGCGCTGCGCGACGTGACGATGCGCATCGGCACCGGTGTGACCGCGGTCCTCGGACCCAACGGGGCCGGCAAGAGCACGCTGCTGCGACTGCTCGCCACGCAGTGTGCTCCGAGTCGGGGATCCTTCAGCGTCGGCGGACTCGACCCGCGGCGGCAATCCGATCTCAATCGCCTGCGACTTGACATGGGCTTCCTGCCACAACAGTTCGAATGCATGGAATGGTCCAGCGCATTGCGCAACGTGGAGTACAGCGCGTGGGCGCACGGCGTCGCGGTTCCGGACTGCAATGCGGCGGCGTACGACGCGCTGTCTCTGGTCGGGCTGTCGCATGTGGCCGGCATGCAGGTGCGCAAACTCTCCGGCGGCATGCGCCAGAGGCTCGGCCTCGCCTGCGCGGTGGCCCACCGGCCGCACGTGCTGATCCTCGATGAGCCGACCGTGGGCATCGACCCCCGTCAGCGTATGGACATTCGTCGCTTTCTCAAGGATTATGCGGCGCAGGGCGATGTGATCGTGGTCATGAGCACGCATATCGTCGACGAGATCCAGACGCTCGCCTCCGATGTGCTGGTGCTCGATCGGGGGAGCGTCGCGTTCCATGGGAGTCTCGAACGGTTCCGATCGTTCGGCGGGGAGCGCGACGGTCTGGGATCGGTCTGGGAACTGGCCTATGCGGCGGTTCTCGACCGTTCGGAACATACGGGTGCGCGTGGTTCGGACCCTGTCGGGAGCGCATGATGGCATCTGCGTCGGCAACACCATCGGCAACGCCAGCATCGTCATCGTCATTCCGTCGTCTCGCCGGACGTATCGTGTTCCCCTTCCCGTTGGGCGGCATGGGGTATGCGGCCATGTGCCTGCTCATCATGCTGCTGTCGCTGCTGCAATCCAAATGGTGGCTGTCATGGCCTCCCGCCGTCTGGAACGACGTGGAGATAAGGATGCGTGAATCCCAGTTGGCGGGGTCGCTCGTGGCGGGCGCATACGCCGCCATGCAGGCCCGGGCGTTCGGCGTGAATTCGGTGCTTTCGCCTCCCTCGGCGGGCCGTGGCGTTGCGCGTCGGGTATGCCGCGTGTGCGCCTTGTCATGGCTGGGCTGCGTTGTTTCATATGCGGTGGGATTCGTGCCGTTGATCGTCGTGACGGCGAAGGCCCAAGGCACGGACCGTTGTGATGTCCTTGCATTGGCGTCCATACTGCTTGGCGTCGGCATGTGGCCGGTCATCGCGTTTCTTGTCGGAGTGCTGACGAGCCGGCTGGCGTCGTATCTGTCGTTGTCCGTGGCGCTGGTCGTCATCACGGTCGTCTCCACCGCTCCCATGGCGCTCAGTGTGAACTCGACGGGTCGTTCGTATCTGGCCCTCTCTGCCCGTTGGGGATTGGATTTCCCTCGGGTTGGGGATGTCACGGCTCCCGTCATCACCTGGGCCAGGATGGTGTTCTTCGCGGTGGTGACGATCTGCATGGTCATGATCGCGATCGGCGTGCTGTCCGCCTTCCGGCTGCCGGAACGATTGGGAACCGCCTGCTGGCTCGTGCCTCCCGCGGCGATGGTGGCGTTGGTGATCGCGATGCAGCCGAACATCGTCGCCCCCGATCCCCGTTCGTCCGCGGTATGCGAGACCCGCGGCGACATCACGATATGCGTCGAATGGTATTACCGTCGGCAGCTTCCTGTCATGATGGACGTCGACTACAACGCGTATCGCCTGTTCGACCCTGGCGAACGTCATATGCTGATCGGTCCGGGGCTTCTGGGGGCGTATTCGCGAACCATACCCGGCATGCCGCAGCCGGTCGACAGGAACCGTTGGCGTCTGAACAATGCAAGCATCGGTATCACCCTCTCCGAACGGGAGTTTCGCTCGCAGCTCGTCGCGGATGTGGCGGGCGACCTGTCGGGAGGCGGCCCCCAATGCTCGGCCGGCGTCGACATCGGCAAATCCGCCGCCCGGCATCGGCTCTATGAGCTGATGAGGAGGAAGATAGGCGGGGATTCGGTGGATGTGGATTTCGTGGCGTGGTATCGGCGTCATGACAAGCAGATTCGCGCCTGCGAGTGGACGGCCGACATGCTCGAGGAGATGGAGTCCTATGAACGGTGAGGGTGAAGGCGATCCGCGCATGTGGCTGTCCGCACGCTATCCGAAGACGGCCTTTGCGGTCGGGGTGATCGGCGTCGTATGCGGCGTCATACCCGCGTTTGACATGCCGGCCGTTCCCTACGCGGGGTTCGGGCCGATGCCGAGGATCGGCGTCGACACCGTGATGCTGTCGTTGTGCGGCATCCTGATGTGCCGGTGCCTGATGTCCCGGATGCCGATCGTCGATGCGGTGTCGGGCAGGGATCTGGGAGGCTACTGCGCCCTGAGCGCGATGGTCATGCTGTGCTACGCCGCGCTCGCTCCGACCGCGTGGCTGATCGGACGCGACATCTGGATCGCGTTTCCGGTGGTGGTGCTCAACATCGTGTTCTCGCTGACCGTGACGACCATGGCGATGATCGCGGTCGCCCTGTTCGGGCGCGTGGGATGCGTGATCGCGATGTGCGCGGCCGGATGCGCGCTGTTCACGCTGCCATGGCAGCCGCGGTGGCTCGGATTCTCCCTGCTGCCGATGGATCTCGGCGATCACGTGCTGATACGGTTGGCGGTGTGCGCCCTTCTGGGTCTGTGCGCCGTGCTGGGATGGCATCGCAGCCGTCTCGGGGCGGCACCGCTGCTGCTCGGGTGATCGCGGGCGTCGCGCCCCGGAACGGGTCGTCGACTAAGCTAGTGAGACATGACTGACGAGAAGGACAACGCATACGGGTCGCTGGGGCGGCTCGCCCCCGCGTGGGATGGCACCGAACGGGAACGCAACCTGACCGACGACGACATCTACGAACGATTCTTCGGCTGGGTGTCGGACGTCAAGGGCATCGAGCCGTGGCCGCATCAGGAGGAGGCCATCATGGACCTCCTTGCAGGCGACCACGTGATCCTCAACACGCCCACGGGCTCCGGCAAGTCGCTGGTCGCCCTCGGCATGCACTTCGCCGCCTTGTGCACCGGCCGGCGCTCCTACTACACGGCCCCCATCAAGGCGCTCGTCTCCGAGAAGTTCTTCGACCTCGTCGAGGTGTTCGGCCGCGACAACGTCGGCATGATCACCGGCGACAGCCACATCAACGCCGACGCGCCGATCATCTGCTGCACAGCGGAGATCCTCGCCAACCAGGCGCTGCGCGAGGGCGAGCACGCCGACGTCGGGCTCGTCGCGATGGACGAGTTCCACTACTACGGCGACCCGGAGCGCGGCTGGGCGTGGCAGGTGCCGCTGCTCACCCTGCCGCAGACCCAGTTCCTCCTCATGAGCGCCACGCTCGGCAACGTCGACGCCATCGCCGACAAACTCGAGGACCTGAACGACACACCCGACGTGGACGTGATCGCCGACGCGCCCCGCCCGGTGCCGCTGAGCTACGAGTACACGCTCGACCCGTTGGAGAAAACCGTCGAACTCGCGTTCAGGAACGGCGAGACTCCGATCTACGTCGTCCATTTCTCGCAGGACGCGGCCCTCGACACCGCTCAGGCGCTCGCCTCCACCGGCGTCTCCTCGAAGGAGCAGCGCGCCGCCATCGCCGAGGCCATCAAGGGCGTCAAGTTCACCACCGCGTTCGGCAAGATCCTCCAGCGTCTGCTACGCACCGGCGTCGGC
This sequence comes from Bifidobacterium callitrichos DSM 23973, assembly GCF_000741175.1. Taxonomy (GTDB): domain Bacteria; phylum Actinomycetota; class Actinomycetes; order Actinomycetales; family Bifidobacteriaceae; genus Bifidobacterium; species Bifidobacterium callitrichos. The sequence goes on along the minus strand of NZ_JGYS01000005.1, from coordinate 163,380 downwards.
ATCCACCACGCCGGCATGCTGCCGCGCTACCGCAGACTCGTCGAACAGCTCGCCCAGCAGGGTCTGTTGCCCGTGATCTGTGGCACCGACACGCTCGGCGTCGGCATCAACGTGCCGATCCACTCGGTGGTCCTGACGGCCCTGACCAAGTTCGACGGTACCAAGATGCGCCGCCTCAAGGCCCGCGAGTTCCATCAGATCGCAGGGCGCGCCGGGCGCATGGGATTCGACACCGAGGGTTTGGTCGTCGCGGAGGCCCCCGAATACGAGATCGAGAACCAGAAGGCCGTCGCCAAGGCCGGGGGAGACCCGAAGAAGCTCAAGAAGGTCAAGCGCAAGAAGGCACCCGAGGGCTTCGTCACATGGAACCAGAACACGTTCGACAAGCTCATCGACATGGAGCCCGAAACGCTCATCCCGCACTTGAAGATCACCCATTCGATGGTGCTCAACGAGGTCGCGCAGGGCGGCGACGCGCGCGAGCGCATCGACGACCTCATCGACGACTCGGCGCAGACCCCCGAGCAGAAGGAGCAGCTGCACCAGCGCGCCGACGAGATCTTCCAGACCCTGTTCGACACCGACGTGATCGAGATCCTCAAGACCCGCGACGGCAGTGACGACTACGTGATGACCCTCGACATGCCCGACGACTTCGTGCTCGACCAGCCGCTCAGCCCGTTCCTGCTCGCCGCGCTGGAACTGCTTGACCCCGAGTCCGACACGTACGCGCTCGACGTGATCTCGATGGTGGAGGCCACGCTCGACGACCCCAAGCAGGTGCTGCGCGCCCAAGAGCGTGCCGCACGCGACAAGGCCATGGCCGACATGAAGGCCGACGGCCTCGACTACGACGAGCGCATGGACCGTCTGCAGGAGATCACCTACCCCAAGCCCTTGGAGGACATGCTCCAAGCAGCGTTCGACCAGTACCGCCACGACGTGCCGTGGGCCAACGACTACTGGCTGAGTCCCAAGTCGGTGGTGCGCGACATGGTCGAGACCGCCTCCGACTTCACCGGGTACATCGCCCGTTACAACATCGCCCGCTCCGAGGGCACGCTCCTGCGCTACCTGTCCGACGCATACCGTGCGCTCGCCCGCACCGTGCCGCCGGAGAAGCGCGACGAGCAGCTCAAGGACATTATCGCCTGGCTGCGCGTGCTCGTGCGCTCGATCGACTCGAGCCTCGTCGATGAGTGGGAGAACGCCGGCGACTCGGCCGACGCCTCCGAGGCGGCCGTCTCGCTCGCCGCACCCGGCGTGAAGGACGCCGTCGTCGAGGACCGTCGGGGCCTGACCGTGCTCGTGCGCAACGCCCTGTTCCGTCGCGTCACGCTCATGGACCTGGACGATCCGGACACGCTGGGCGCGCTCGACAAGGACTGGGGCTACGGCGTGCACGAATGGGAGGACGCGCTCGACGACTACTACGACGAGCACGAGTACGTCAACACCGACGCCAAGGCCCGCTCCGGCGAACTGTTCATCCTCGACGAACGCCACGAGAAGGACGAACACACGTGGAAGGTGCGCCAGATCATCGACGACTCCGACGGCGACCACGACTGGGCCATCACCGGCGTCGTCGACCTTGACTCGACGCAGGAGAGCGGTGAGGTGGTCTTCGTCGACTACCGCGTCGGCACGATCGACGGCGAGTGAGCGCGGGGTGCATAGAACGTCTGTTCGAATCGTGAGGTAGTGTGGAGGCATGACCGATAACGACCTGTTCGCCGCATCCGACGCGCCCGACGACGTGACGCGCCCGCTCGCGGTGCGCATGCGCCCGCGCACGCTCGACGAGGTGATCGGGCAGTCCCACGTGCTGGGGGAGGGCTCGCCCCTGCGCCGCCTCGCCAACCCGGCCAGCCGTGGGAGCCTGACCGCGCCGAGCTCGATCATCCTGTTCGGCCCTCCCGGCGTCGGCAAGACCACGCTCGCCACGATCGTCGCCCGCCAGTCAGGACGCGTGTTCGAAGAGCTGTCCGCCGTGACCAGCGGCGTCAAGGACGTGCGTGCCGTGCTCGAGCGCGCGCACGAACGGCTCGTCGCACGCGGACAGGAGACCGTCCTGTTCATCGACGAGGTGCACCGCTTCTCCAAATCCCAGCAGGACGCGCTCCTGCCGGCCGTCGAGAACCGGGACGTCACGTTCATCGGCGCCACCACCGAGAACCCCAGCTTCTCCGTGATCAAACCGCTGCTGAGCCGATCCGTCGTCGTCAAACTCGAATCGCTCGAACCCGAACAGCTCACCGAACTGGTCCGACGCGCCCTCGACTCCGAGCACGGACTCAAAGGCGAGGTCAAGGCCAGCGACGAGGCCATCGCCGAAATCGTGCGCATGGCCGGCGGCGACGCGCGCAAGTCCCTGACCATCCTCGAGGCGGCCGCCGGCGCCGTCACCGGCGACAAGACACGCGAGAAGGGCAGGCGCCGCCCGACCATCACCCCCGAGATCGTCTCGAGCGTGATGGACACCGCCACCGTGCGCTACGACAAGGACGGCGACGACCACTACGACGTGATCTCCGCGTTCATCAAATCGATGCGAGGGTCCGACCCGGACGCCGCAATCCACTACCTCGCGCGCATGATCCGGGCCGGCGAGGACCCGCGGTTCATCGCCCGACGCATCATGATCGCCGCCGCCGAGGAGGTCGGCATGGCCGCCCCGCAGATCCTCCAGGTCACCGTCGCCGCCGCGCAGGCCGTGGCGTTGGTCGGCATGCCCGAGGCACGCATCATCCTCGCCGAGGCGACAATCGCCGTGGCCACCGCCCCCAAGTCGAACGCCAGCTACAACGCGATCAACGCGGCGCTCGCCGACGTCGACGCGGGACGCATCGGCGCCGTGCCGCTGTACCTGAGGAACGCGCCCACCAAGCTCATGAAGGAGTGGGGCAACCACGAGGGCTACAAATACGCGCACGACTGGCCGGGCGCGGTCGCCCCGCAGGAGTACATGCCCGAGGAACTGCGCGGGCGCGAATACTACCATCCGAACGACCGCGGGTACGAGCGGGAGGTCGCCGCGAACCTCAAACGCATCAGGCCGATCCTGCACGGCGGCGAATAGCGGACTACAATGATCGCGAAGTGAGGAATTCAAGGAAGATGGCAGAAAGAGGCCGGCGATGACGCAGGACGAGCTTGAAGGCAGGACGATCATGATCGTCGACGACGATCAGGCGCTGGGGGAGATGCTCTCGATCGTGCTGGAAAACGAGGGATTCCGCACCGTCACCTGTCTCGACGGGCTGCGCGCCGTGGAGATGTTCCCCACCGTCGAACCGGACCTCATCCTGCTCGACGTGATGCTGCCCGGCATCGACGGCACCGAGGTGGCGCGCCGCATCCGTGCGACCTCCTCGAACGTGCCGATCATCATGCTCACCGCGAAATCCGACACCGTCGACGTGGTCGCCGGTCTCGAGGCCGGAGCCGACGACTACGTGTCGAAGCCCTTCAAGGTCGTCGAACTGCTGGCGCGCATCCGCGCCCGCTTCCGCATCCAGCCCAAGGCCGCCGGTGTCGTCGGCTCCTCCGCAGGAGCCCGCGGTCTCGTCCCGAACGGAGACGCCGGCCCGTCCGGGATGGCGCAGGGCGGCAACGGCGATCCGAACCGCATCGAACGCGGCTCGATCGTCATCGACCGTCTCGCCCACACCGCCACCAGGGACGGCCGTGACCTCTCCCTGACGCCGATGGAGTTCGAACTGCTCGCCGTGCTCGCCGCCTCGGCCGGCGACGCGATCAGCCGCTCCAGCCTCCTCAAGCGCGTCTGGGGGTACGAGTCCTCCGGAGACACGCGTCTGGTCAACGTGCACGTGCAGCGTCTGCGCGCCAAGGTCGAGGACGATCCCGAACATCCGAGCGTCATCGTCACCGTGCGCGGCATCGGCTACAAGTTCGTGCCGCCCGAGCCCCGCGCCGACGCATGAGCGAGAAGTCGCGCAGCGTCGAGCGTCTCGCCGGCAGGCTGCGTCGCGGGCCGCATCTCCGGCGAAGGTTCAGCTGGCGCAGGCTGATCAGAAGCGGCCGCGCCGAGGTCAGACGATCGCTTCAGGCACGCACCGTGGCTCTCGTCGTCCTGATCGCACTGGCGGTCGCGGTCGTCTTCTCGATCATGTCGATGCTCTCCGTGCGCTCCTCGATGATCGACCAGGTCACCAATCAGGCGCACTCCGACTTCTCCGACATGGTCTCGCAGGCGCAGACCGCGCTCGACTCCGCCGACGTGTCCGATTCGGTGCAGTACCAGCAGCTGGTCAACGACATCGCCTCATCACTGCAGAACGAGGGTGCGGCCAATCTGATCGGCGTCTACCTGTGGAGCCGTGATATGTCGAACCGGCTCATCGTGCCGGTCTCCACGGACCCCACGTACGAGTCCGACATCTCCGACGACATCCGCGTCGCCGTCTCCTCTGACACTTCGGACCGCGTGTTCTATCAGCCCGTCTCCATCGCCGGCTCCGACGGCGACAGGGTACCGGCCGCGGTGCTAGGCACCTCCCTCGACTTCGGCGCGACCGACGGGCTCGCCCTCTTTGCCCTGTTCTCCTACGAGACGCAGCAGACGTCGCTGCTGCAGATCCAGCTCAACCTGCTTGTCGTCTGTCTCGCGTTAAGCGTGCTCATGGGCCTGCTCGTGTGGTTCACGCTGCGCGGCATCGTCCGTCCCGTCTCCGAGGTGGCTGCCGCCGCCGAAACGTTCGCGTTCGGCGATCTCGACGCGCGTGTTCCGGAGAACCGCAACGACGAGATCGGTTCGCTGCAGCGCTCGTTCAACTCGATGGCCGGCGCGTTGAACCAGAAGATCGACGAACTGGAGGAGGCCGGCGCGATGCAGCGGCGATTCGTCTCCGACGTGAGCCACGAGCTGAGGACCCCCGTCACGACGATGCGCATGGCCTCCGATCTGCTCGAAAGCCGCAAGGACGAGTACGATCCGATGACCCGTCGCACCGTCGAACTGCTCGGCGGGCAGATCAACCGATTCCAGGACATGCTCGCCGACCTGCTGGAGATCTCCCGCTACGACGCCGGATACGCGGCCGTCGACCTCGTCGAGACCGACGTGCGCGACCCCATCGACGAGGCTGTCGACCAGGTGAGCGAACTCGCCGCGGCCAAACGCGTGCCCATTCACGTGTACCTGCCCAACATCCAGGTGCTCGCGCGCATCGACGCGCGCCGCATCATCCGCATCGTCAGGAACCTCCTCGCCAACGCCATCGACTTCGCCGAGGGCAATCCGATCGAGGTGCAGCTCGCCGCCAACCGCCGCGCCGTCGTCATATCCGTCAGGGACCGGGGCATCGGCATGTCACCGGATCAGGTCACGCACGTCTTCGACCGGTTCTGGCGCGGCGACCCCTCGCGCGCCCGCACCACCGGCGGTACCGGACTTGGCCTGTCGATCGCGATGACCGACGCCAGACTGCATAAGGGCACGATCCGCGTGCGCTCCAAACTCGACGAGGGCACATGGTTTCTCGTCATCCTGCCGCGCGACCCGGGCAAGGGTCCGGTCGCCGACGCGGAACTGCCGATCGACTTTAGGCATGACACCGACCGGATGGTCGTCACCGGCGGATTCGGCGTCGCCGACAACCGCAGCGTCGACTATCTCGAAGGGCAGCCCGAAGAGCAGGGGGAACAGGAGGGGCATCATGCGCAGGAACCATGACATGCATGGCGTGCATTGCGTGCGGCATTGCATACTAAGAGCGTTCGCGGCGGCGTTCGCCGTCCTCGCGCTCGGGGCGACGACCGCCTGCTCAAGCCCCATCGGACTGCCCACATCCGGCGCGATCCGCGCCACGGCACCGGTGGAGAAGCAGACGAGACGCGTCTACACCAGCCCCGAAGGGCCCGCCCAGAACGACCAGCCCGAAGGCATCGTCGAGGGGTTCTTCAGCGCCATGCCGGCAGGCGTACAGGCCGATGGCTACCGGGTGGCCCGTGAATACCTCTCCGAATCGGCGTCGGACACGTGGAACGGAGACGCGTCCGCCATCATCTACGACGGCACGCCCACCTACAGCAGAAAGGCGATCCCGCGTGCCAGCTCCGTGGAGACGGGGGCTCTTGAAATCGATGTCGAGATGAACGTCATCGGACGGCTCGACGGACAAGGCCTGTTCACCCCCACCGTCCAAGGCGATCCCACGGTCCTGTCGTTCACGATGAGCAAGGAGTCGGGACAGTGGCGCATCTCGGGGCTCGACGACGGCGTCGTCGTCTCGTCCGCCGACTTCGAGCAGGTGTTCCGTCAGGTCTCCGTCTATCGGGTCGACGCCGCCGGCAGGCATCTCGTCCCCGACGTCAGATGGTTCAGTTGGCGCAACTGGCGTACGCAGGCAGTCAGAGCCGTGCTCTCCGACGGACCGGCATGGCTCGGCGAGGCCATCAGGAGCCTTGATGCGGACAAGGTCATGCTCGCCGTCGATTCCGTGCCGATGGAGAACAACAAGCCGCAGGTGCAGCTGACGGACGGGTTCCTCGCACTGTCGTCGGGGGAGCGCGCTCTTCTCGCCCATCTGATCCGGTTGACCCTGGGCGATGGGGTCGTGAGCGCGCCGCTCAAGCTGCTGGTCGACGGCGCCGATTATTCGGACATCGACGGCGGCGTCAATCTGGATGCGCAGCAGCCCAGTGTCGGCATCTACACGCTCACCGACGGCCGCGTGGTCTCGCTCGATTCATCGAGCCCGCTGCGCGTGGGTGAGACCAAGGGATTCGATGACGCGAGGGGATTCGCGTTCTCCTCATCCGGCGGGGCCGTATTGCGTTCGGATGGCGTCGTCGAATGCCTCAAGGCGGACGCCTCGTCATGCGGCGTCATGTTCTCGGGGCACGCCATGACCTCGATCTCCTCCGGTCTCGACGGCGAGATCTGGGCCGTGTCCCGTGACGGTCGCAGCCTGTACGTGTCGAGGGACGGCGTCAGCCGTGAGATCAAGCCCCTCTGGCTGGGTGATGAGGTGATCCATTCGGTCGCGGTGTCACCGGAGGGGGCGCGTCTGGCACTGGCCGCGGACGACGGGGTGAGATTGACGGGAATCGGTCGTGATGACAGCCAGACGCCGTCCAAACTGTCCTCGCAGGCGACGAAGGTGAGCGAGCGCGGTGATGTGACGATGGTGACGTTCTATAACGATCTGAATCTGGTGTACGTCACTTCGGCGATGCCGACCGGTGCGGCCGGGAAGGAGGGCGACCGTGGTTCCGCGCAGGTCGCGCAGCAGGCGTTCCGTCAGATCACGCCCGGTCCCGATGCGCAGCAGCGTCTGCCCGATTCGACGGTCATCGCATTGGCCTCCGGGCAGATTGCCCTCTATCGCAGGCTGGCCGTGCTCGACGATCTGGGCATCGTGCGTTCCGTTTCTGGTTCGCTTGACGGATCATGGTCGATCGCCGAATCCCAGGTCACCGCGCTGGGGCGCAATAACGCAGGTGACGTAACGAATTGCGCCCCGTCCGGATGGAACGGGGCGCAATTCGCATGCGTATGGAGCGTGGGGCGGACGGGCCGGATCAGATGCCGCCGTACTCGCTCTTGAAGAGCTCCTGCGGCACTTCGGAGTTCAGCGGCACCTCGTAGATGAGGTACTGCATGTTGAATGGGATGTTAAAGAGGTGTCGCTTGACGCCGTACACCTCCTCGGTGCCCAGGAAGTTGAAGTTGTCCGGGCACTCCGGCTCCCACTTGGCCAGCAGGTCGGCCGCGTCGCCGATGGTGGCGGCCACGCCGGCCAGATGCTTGACGCCGTCGATCTGCTTGAGGATGAGGAAAACGGTATCCATGAAGGGTTCCTTTCATGTTGCGTCATGTTGCGTTGTTCGGTGTGAGGCGACGGTGCTCGTCGCCCGTGTTACCTAGCTATCCGACGTAGCGCCATCGCCACTATGTAGTAGGGGCTTCGGCGCCTCGTTACGGCATCCCTATTATCGCTCGAAAACGGCGAAACCGCGCCGATATCTCGGCTTCGGAGGGCAATGTTATCAATTTGTTATGAAGCTGTTATCGAATCGTTATCGCCTCAGATTGAACGGTCGCGATGTTTGATTCATACTTGGGATTGTCGATGACGGAGCGTCATCAAGGAAAACAGCCAAGGGGATGAGCCCTTGGGAGTCTCGATAACTCGAGGAGGAGTACACCATGAAGAATTGGAAGAAGGCCATCGCGCTCGTTGCGTCCGCCGCGGCTCTGGTCAGCGTCGCCGCCTGTGGTTCCGCGTCCAGCTCCAGCAGCGGCGATTCCGGTAAGAAGGTCGTCGGCTTCGTCGCCGTCGGCCCGGAGGGCGGCTTCCGTACCGCCAACGAGAAGGACATTCAGGCGGCGTTCAAGGCGGCCGGATTCGACCTTCGTTACTCGCCGACCCAGAACAACGACCAGCAGAAGCAGATTCAGGCCTTCAACAAGTTCGTCAACGACGAGGTCGACGCCATCATCCTGTCCTCCACCGAGGATTCCGGCTGGGATGAGTCCCTGAAGAAGGCCGCCGAGGCCGAGATCCCGGTCTTCACCGTCGACCGCAACGTGGACGTCAAGGACGCCGACGCCAAGAAGGCCATCGTCTCCCACATCGGACCGTCCAACGAGTGGGCCGGTGAGCAGGCCGCCGAGTTCATCAACAAGAGCTTCCCGGACGGCGCCAACGGCTTCATCCTCGAGGGCCCCGCCGGCCTGTCCGTGGTCAAGGACCGCGGCACCGGCTGGAACAACAAGGTCGCCTCCAACATCAAGGTCCTCGAATCCCAGTCCGCCAACTGGTCCACCGATGAGGCCAAGACCGTGACCGCCGGCCTGCTGGACAACCACAAGTCCGAAAACCCGCAGTTCGTCTTCGCGCAGAACGATGAGATGGGTCTCGGCGCCGCTCAGGCCATTGACGCGGCCGGTCTCAAGGGCAAGGTCAAGGTCGTCACCATCGACGGCACCAAGAACGCGCTGCAGGCCCTCGTCGACGGCGACCTCTCCTTCGTGATCGAGTACAACCCGATCTTCGGCAAGGAGACCGCTCAGGCCGTCAAGGACTATCTGGACGGCAAGAAGGTCGAGGCCGACATCCAGATCGAGTCCAAGACGTTCGACGCCGCCTCCGCCAAGGAAGCTCTGGATTCCGGCTCCCGCGCCTACTGATCGACACTGATCGACATCCGGCCCTGGCCGGATCCGTGATGGACCGAAACCGCACATGAAAACGCATGATGGTGCATGAAGTACTGCTTCGTGCACCATCATGCATGTCGGGTCGAAATATCACAAAACGGTAACAATCTCCCTTCTCCCAAAGGCAAAGATATGACAGACAAAACCCCTATCGTCGTGATGAAGGGCATCACGATCGAGTTCCCGGGCGTCAAGGCCCTGGATGGTGTCGATCTGACGCTCTACCCGGGCGAGGTCCACGCGCTCATGGGTGAGAACGGCGCCGGCAAGTCGACGATGATCAAGGCGCTCACCGGTGTGTACAAGATCGACGCCGGATCCATCGTCGTCGACGGAAAGCCGCAGCAGTTCAACGGCACGCTCGACGCGCAGAACGCCGGCATCGCCACCGTGTATCAGGAAGTCAACCTGTGCACCAACCTCTCCGTCGGCGAGAACGTGATGCTCGGTCACGAGAAGCGCGGTCCCTTCGGCATCGACTGGAAGAAGACCCACGAGGCCGCCAAGCAGTACCTAGCGCAGATGGGCCTCGAACACATCGACCCGCACACCCCGCTGTCCTCGATCTCCATCGCCATGCAGCAGCTGGTCGCCATCGCACGAGCCATGGTCATCAACGCCAAGGTGCTCATCCTCGATGAGCCGACCTCCTCCCTTGACGCCAACGAGGTGCAGGACCTGTTCGCCATCATGCGCAAGGTGCGCGACTCGGGCGTCGCCATCCTGTTCGTCTCCCACTTCCTCGATCAGATCTACGAGATCACCGACCGACTGACCATCCTGCGCAACGGCCGCTTCATCAAGGAGGTCATGACCAAGGACACCCCGCGTGACGAGCTCATCGGCATGATGATCGGCAAGTCCGCCGAGGAGCTCTCGCAGATCGGCGCCAAGAAGGCGCGTCGCGAGATCACCCCGGGCGAGAAGCCGATCGTCGACGTCAAGGGCCTTGGCAAGAAGGGCACCATCAACCCGGTCGACCTCGACATCTACAAGGGCGAGGTCGTCGGCTTCGCCGGCCTGCTGGGCTCCGGCCGCACCGAGCTTGGCCGTCTGCTTTACGGCGCGGACAAGCCGGATTCGGGCACCTACGAGCTCAACGGCCAGCAGGTAAGCATCAGCGATCCGTACACCGCGCTGAAGCACAAGATCGCGTACTCCACCGAGAACCGCCGCGACGAGGGCATCATCGGCGACCTGACCGTCCGTCAGAACATCCTCATCGCCCTGCAGGCCACGCGAGGCATGTTCAAGCCGATCCCGAAGAAGGAGGCGGACGAGATCGTCGACAAGTACATGAAGGAGATGAACGTCCGACCGGCCGATCCCGATCGTCCGATCAAGAACCTCTCCGGCGGCAACCAGCAGAAGGTCCTCATCGGCCGTTGGCTGGCCACGCACCCCGAACTGCTCATCCTCGACGAGCCGACCCGAGGCATCGACATCGGCGCCAAGGCCGAGATCCAGCAGGTCGTCCTCGACCTGGCCTCGAAGGGCATGGGTGTCGTCTTCATCTCCTCGGAGCTCGAGGAGGTCGTCCGTCTGTCCGACGACATCGAGGTCCTCAAGGACCGTCACAAGATCGCCGAAATCGAAAACGACGATACCGTCTCGCAGTCCACCATCGTCGAGACGATCGCCAACACGAACGTGAATAACTGAAAGGAGGGATGATGGCTGATAAGAAGCAAGAAGACAAGAACAACGTCTTCAAGAAGCTGCTGTCCTCGAACCTGACCGTCGAGGTCATCGCACTCGTCCTGCTGATCCTGCTGTGCACCCTGTTCGATCACGCGTTCCTGGCACTGTCCTGGAACAGCAACACCGGCGGTCTCGCCGGCCCGCTGATCACGATGCTCCAGGAATCCGCCCGATACCTGATGATCGCCACCGGCATGACCCTGGTCATCTCCACTGCGGGCATCGACCTTTCGGTCGGTTCCGTCATGGCGGTCGCCGGCGCCGCGGCCATGCAGGCCCTCAACGGCGGCATGAACGTCTGGGTCGCCATCCTGCTGGCTCTCGTCATCGGCATGGTCGTCGGATGCGTCAACGGCTCCCTCATCGCGTTCCTCGGCCTCCAGCCGTTCATCACCACGCTGATCATGATGCTCGCCGGCCGAGGCCTGGCGAAGGTCATCACCTCCGGCGAGAACACCGACGCCTCCGCGGTCGCCGGCAGCGAACCGCTCAGGTGGATGGCCAACGGCTTCATCCTTGGCATTCCGGCCAACTTCGTGATCGCCGTCATCATCGTGGCTCTCGTCGGCCTGCTGTGCCGCAAGACCGCCATGGGCATGTTCATCGAGTCCGTCGGCATCAACCCCGAGGCCTCCCGCATGACCGGCATCAAGCCCAAGAAGATCCTCTTCCTCGTCTACGCGATCTCCGGCCTTCTCGCCGCGGTCGCCGGCCTGTTCGCCACCGCATCCGTGATGCGCGTCGACGTGGTCAAGACCGGTCAGGATCTCGAGATGTACGCGATCCTCGCGGTCGTCATCGGTGGCACCTCGCTGCTCGGCGGCAAGTTCTCCCTCTCTGGCAGCGCCGTCGGCGCCGTCATCATCGCCATGATCCGCAAGACCATCATCACCCTCGGCATCGATTCCGCCGCAACGCCGGCCTTCTTCGCCGTCGTCGTGATCGTGATCTGCGTGATGCAGGCTCCCAAGGTTCGTAACCTGAGCGCGGAACTCAAGCGCAAGCGCGCGCTCAAGGCCCAAGCAAAGGCGGTGGCAGCATGACAACAGCTACGGCAACCCCGGCCAAGAAGGCCGCTAAGAAGACGCGTCGCATGGACGCGCAGATGATTCCGACCATTGCGGCAGTCGTGATCTTCATCCTGATGATCATCATGGGACAGGCCCTCTTCGGCACCTATCTGCGACTGGGCTTCATCTCCTCCCTGTTCATCGACCACGCCTATCTGATCATCCTGGCGGTCGCGATGACCCTGCCGATCCTGACCGGCGGCATCGATCTGTCCGTCGGCGCCATCGTCGCCATCACCGCCGTCATCGGCATCAAGCTGACCATCGCGGGCGTCCCCGCCTTCCTGGTCATGATCATCATGTTGCTGATCGGCGCAGCGTTCGGCCTGCTGGCCGCGACCCTGATCGAGGAATTCAACATGCAGCCGTTCATCGCGACGCTGTCCACGATGTTCCTCGCTCGAGGCATCGCCTCCATCATCTCGACCGATTCGCTGACCTTCCCGGACAACAACAACTTCGATGTGATCTCCAACGAGATCAAGATCATCGACAACCCGAAGATCTCCAACGATCTGTCCATCAACCTCGGCGTGATCATCGCCATCATCGTCCTGATCGGCGGCTACGTCCTCCTGCACCACACGCGCACCGGACGTACGATCTACGCCATCGGCGGCTCCCGTTCCTCCGCGGAGCTCATGGGTCTGCCGGTCCGTCGAGCCCAGTTCACGATCTACATCACCTCCGCGACCCTCGCTGCGCTGGCCTCGATCGTGTACATCGCCAACATCGGCTCCGCCAAGAACACGGTGGGCGTCGGCTGGGAGCTTGACGCGGTCGCCTCCGTCGTCATCGGCGGCACGATCATCACCGGCGGCTTCGGCTACGTCCTCGGCTCCGCACTTGGTGCTCTGGTCCGTTCGATCATCGACCCGCTGACCACCGATTTCGGTGTCCCGGCCGAGTGGACGACCATCGTCGTCGGCCTCATGATCCTCGTCTTCGTGGTCCTGCAGCGTGTGGTGACCGCCGTCGGCGACAAGAAATAGGCAAGCCCGGTAAGTGTCCCCTAAGGCCCGGTTCCGATCATACGGAACGGGCCTCGGACACCCCGGGTGATCACCGTGAATATCAATAACTGAAATAGCCGTTTCGGGTCGATCGTCTTCGGTCCGTGATGTCCTGGATTTTATTTCTTCCTACCACTCTCCGGGTAGTCCGGAGGAGACGGAAGGAACAAGATCGGGCGGACACATGGATGGTACGCCAATCTCGATCGCCGTTGGAAGGCAACCATCTCTTTATCCTTTCCTCCTTCATCCGGCGTGTGGGGGTGTGGTTCCTGTACGTGGGCCACACCCCCACACGTTTTTGTCTGTTCTCCGCACCCCGACCCCCCATTCCGCGTACGCTGAGTCCCCATCAGCGTACGTTCCTCGTGGCCATCCCCTCGTTATCACCCGCATTCGTACGCTGAGTATGGGGCAGCGTACGAAAACGGGTGATGGAGCGGGAAAGACCACGTTCCGCGTACGCTGACGACAACTCAGCGTACGTTCGTCGGGAGTCAACCCTTTTTAGCCACCGTAAGGGGACGGCAGTCAAGAACCGACACAGACCCAAGGGGTCTCGACAACGGGGACCGGAATCCATAGTCTGTTCGTCGGATATGTGAGAAGATATATGCAACAATGCATGGTCGGTTGATCCGGCTGGAAAGGGAGGACGTCACGATGAGTGATCCGAATCAGTTCAATCAGATCAATCAGACCCCGAATCAGACGGATGGATCAGGACAGGTGGGGTACAACGGGAACACCAGTCAGGAAGCCGGCAACGGGTACCCCGGTCAGGGATATCCGGCGTACGACGGACAGTCGGCAGGATCGGCGCAGTATGGCCAACAGGCGGGATACGCCGGCCAGCAGGCACCGGGGGGATATGGTGCACCCGGATACACCCAGGGATATACCCAGTATGGTTCACAGTACAGTGCGCCATACGGTGCCGGACAATACCAGTATGGACCGGGCGCCCCATACTACGGTCCATACGAGGCGAGGAGCACGAAGTCGAAGATCGCGGCGGGACTGCTCGGCATCTTCCTCGGCGGGTTCGGCGCGCACAACTTCTATCTGGGTAACACGAGCAAGGCGGTAGCGCAGCTCCTGCTCACATTGGTCGGCTGGATCGCATTCGGATTGGGACCGATCGCCGCGGCGATCTGGGGATTCGTCGAAGGCATCCTCATCCTGTGCAGCAGTACGGGAAGCCCCTGGCATCGGGATGCGCAGGGACTTGAGCTGAACGATTGACGATTCCCGTCGACGGGAATACGAAGAAGTCCCCGGGCCATGACGGCTCGGGGACTTCTTCGGTTGATTGGTTATCGGTTTTGGTTGATCGTCCGTATATCACCGGTGCCGTGCCGCACGGATACGGAAGGCCACGGCCAGCGAGAGCCATCCGAGGATGCAGATGACGGTCATCGTGGCGAACACCCACGAGCCGCCGACCGCGGTCGCGTGCATGAACTCGGGGGAGCCCTCCGAGCCATGACCGGCCTGCGCGACCGCAAGGATCGTCGAGAACAGTGCCGTTCCCGCGGCGCCTCCGAACTGGAGGGCCGTGTTGAAGATCGCGTTGCCGTCGGGCGCGAACTCGTGGGGGATCGAACTCAGAGCGCTGGTCATCACGTTCGAATTGCCGAGCGCGAAGAAGAACCCGAAGATGAAGTAGAAGCCGGCGAGCAGAGCCGGGGTCAGGTGCATCGAGAACGCGAACAGCAACGCCGGGCCGAGGATCGCGATGCCGAACGGCACGAGCACCGGACGGACCGCGCCGAACCGGTCGTAGAGCCATCCGCCGAGCGGCGCGCACACGGCGCCGATCAGAGCGCCGGGCAGCACCAGAGCGCCAGCGAGGAACGCGTTCGTGCCAAGGGAAAGCTGCGCCACGTTGGTGATCACATAGCCGAATCCGATCGAGACGATCGGCATGATCAGGTACGCCACCAGATGCAGCAGCACCACACGGTCCTTGAGGATCCCGAGACGCAGCAGCGGCGAGAACGCACGATGGGACAGCCAACCGAACGCGATCAGCGAGGCGAGGCCGATCACGAAGCTCGCCACGGCGATCACGCCCGAGGTACCGACCGGCTGTCCGGACACGGCGGCACTCACAGCCACGCCGGCCTGATTGAGCCCCAGCACCATGCCGACCAGCGCGACGACGATCGCGGTGAGCTGCAGCGGATCAAGATACGCCGCCTCGGTGGGGGACTTCTGCTCGATGCACATGAGGCCCACGAATGCGGCGATGAGCATCAGCGGTATCGCGATGACGAAGATAGCGCGCCACGGCAGCACGGTCGTCACGGCGCCGCCCACGGTCGGGCCGATGGCGGGGGCGACCGTGATGACGAGGGATCCGACGCCCATGAGTCGGCCGATCTTGGAACGCGGCGACTGCTCGAGGATGATGTTCATCATCAGCGGGGTGGCGACGCCCGAGCCCACGCCCTGGATGATGCGGGCGATGATGAGCATCGGGAACGCGCTCGCGAAGATCATGATGATGGAGCCGGTCAGCGCGAGCATGACCGCGGCGATGAAGATCGTCCTCAGACGGAACCGGCGCTTGAGGAACGAGGAGACCGGCATCGTGGCGGCCACCGTCAGCAGGTAGATCGTCGTGATCCACTGCACGGTGGCGGTGTCCACATGGAACTCGCGCATGAGCTGCGGAAAGAGCACCGTCATCACCGTTTCGGTGAGGATGCCGATGAAGGCCAGCGATCCGGTCGCGACGATCGCGCCGATCAGCCTGCCGGGGATGCGCTCGTCGGGAATACGGGAATCAGTCTGCGAAGCCATGCCGCCCCGCGTCACTCACGCACGAGGGCGATGTGCTCGATGTCGTCGCGCTTCGAGCGGCGGAACAGCACGAAACGGTTGCCGATGGTCTGCACCACCTCGGCGCCGAGTTGTCCGGCGAGCTTGTCGGCCGCCTCCTTGGCGTCGAGGCCGGAACCGTCCTGCACGCTGATCTTCACCAGCTCGCGCTTGGCGAGGGTTTCGCTGGTCTGCTTGACCAGCGAGTCGCTGATGTCGTTCTTGCCGATGTTGATGAGCGGCTTGAGGCTGTTCGCCATGCCGCGCAGCTGCTTGATCTGCTTCTTGGTCAGTGCCATGATGAATGTTTCTCCTTATCCGTTTTCGTGCTGTCGTATTGTATCGGAGCAGGCCAACCTAGGGGCATCCTAGGGGTAGCCTAAAACCACTCCTAGGGCGCTCCTAGGCGGCCAGCGCCTTTTTGATGCGGTTGAGGCTGGCGGGCTTCGGTGTGCCGAGCTCCTGCGCCCACAGGCTCACGTAGAACTCCTCGAGCATCCACCGGGCCTCGGTCGCGCGCTTCATCATCCTCTCGTGCGAGGGGCCCGCCGGCTCGCGCTTCGCGGCGGCTGTGGCCTTGTCGACCAGCTGGCGCGCCTCGTCGGCCTCCCACGCCCAGCGCACGTCGCGGTTCTTGTCCTGCTTCGCCTTGTTCAGGCGCATGAGGTCCGCGTTGAGATAGCGTTCGATCGACTTCAGGGCCGTCGGGGGAGCGGCGCCGATGAAACCGGGGAACACGAGCGTCGCGATATGCTCGCGGATCGACTGCAGCACCGAGAGCATCGGCAGATCCGCCTTGCCCGATACGGCCTTGTCGACCTCGGCGTAGCGTCTGAGGATCGTGATCACGTCATGAGCGACCGCGTAGACCGTGTCCTCGTACACCTCGCGCACGTCGAGCACCGCGTTCGCCAGCGCCTCGTCGTCCGGCAGACGGTCCACATCCGGCAGGAGTCGTTTGACGGCGGCGAGCTGCAGATCCTCGACCAGTTCCTTCGTCGACTTGTACGGGGCCGAGGCGAGCATCAGCGCCTCCGTGCCCAGCCATCGCGAGGAGATGCGGTCGGAGGGCAGGCGCAAGGCGTCCAGCGCGCCGTGCCAGAGCATCGAGGCGCGCGATTCGGTGGTCGCTCCCGCCTTGTGCAGCAGGTCCGCGCGTTCGACGAGACGACCCGCGTCGCCGGCCTTGTCGGCCTGCTTGCGCACCATGTTGCGCGCCGACTCCTTGGCTTCGGCGGCGAATTTCACCTGCAGCGCCTTCAGGTCCTTGGATCTGCCGAGCGTTTTGACCTGCGTGCGGCCGCGTCCGGGACGCCCGGAGGATCGCCCGCCGGCTCGTTCCTCGACGACGAACGTCATCTTCAGGTACGGCTGGAGGCGCGCGATCAGATCCGGTCCCAGCACCTCCGGGTGGATCTGCGCGCCCATCACGGCGATCGCAGCGCGGGTGAACACGTGCGCCAGATCCGGCCAGACGGTCTCGTCGTCCGGGGGCGTGTTCGGCTTGCGCATGTCGCCCGAACCCGGCAGACACGGGTAGTGCTCGTCGATCCACGAGCGGATCTTCCTCGCGGCGTCCGGCGCGGGCACGAACTGCACGCGCAGCTGCTTGGGCAGCGCCTTGATCATCGCGAGGATCAGCTCGTCCAGAAGGCCGGGCACGTTCCATGTGAACTGATCGGGCAGGAGGCGCGAGAGGGCCTTCAACGGCACGTGTACGGTCACGCCGTCGTTCTCGTCGCTCGGATCGTAGATGTAGCTGAGTCTCAGGTCGATCGGCTGGCCGTCCGTGCCGAGCGTATGCCAGTGGTCCGGATAGTCGGCCAGACTCACCGAATCCGCCGTCTGCAGACGTTCGACCTTCTCTGGGTCGAAGTCCAGCAGCTTCGGGTTCTCGTCGTGCACGCCCTTCCACCATTTCGCCAGCGCGGCCACGGAGGTCACGTCATTGGGGATGACGGCGTTGTAGAAGTCGAACAGGTCCTCGTCGGACACGGTCTCGGCGACCTGACGCGTACGGTTCGCGTCGTCCGCGGCCTCCTCGAGAAGCTTCACATTCCTCGCGACGAACTCGTCATAGCTGAACCGCTGCTGGATGTCGCCCTCCACGAGCCCCTGACGGATCAGGAAGTCACGCGCCTCCGGCGGGTTGATGCGACCCCACTGCACGGTGCGATCCTGCACGATCGGCAGACCATACAGCAGCACCTTCGCGTTCGCCACCGCCGAGCCGCGCGAACCGGACCAGTGCGGCTCGGCGTACGTGGTGCGCGTGAGACTGCCGGCCAGCGGTTCGGCCCACGCGGGATCGATCGCCGCCGAATAACGGGCCCACAGACGCGAGGTCTCCACCAGTTCGGTCGACATCACCCAGCTCGGCGTGGCCTTGGAGACCGCCGAGGCGGGGAAGAGCGCGAAATGCGTGCCGCGCGCGCCCAGATAGTCGTTCTTCGACATCTTCTGCGCACGCTTCAAGGCACGGGCCCTCGCCGCACCCTTGAGGTTCGCGTAGTCGGACGCCTTCGGCTCGCGGATCACCTGCATGCCCATCATCGACAGCAGGCCCGCGAGCATCGACTTGTGGATGCCGTCCGCATCCCATGCGCAGCACAGCGAATGCGCCGCCTGCTGGTTGATCGGCAACTGGCGGATCTCCAGTCCGGCGCGTGTGGAGGGCAGGGGATCGCCCACCTTGAACTTCATCTCACGGCACATCTGCCTGAGCTGGGAGACCAGATCCCTCCACTGGCGCATTCTCAGCCAGCTGAAGTACTCGGTCTTGCAGATGCGGCGCAGCGCGTTGTTGCTCGGCTCGCCATCCGCCTGGAACACACGGTCCCAGATGTTCAACGCCGTCAGATAGTCGCTCGTGGCGTCCGCATACCGGTTGTGGATGCGGTCCGCCTCCTCGCGCTTGTCATCCGGACGCTCGCGCGGATCCTGCAGACTCAGGAACGCGACGACCACCAGCACGGCGGCCAGCGTGTTCGGGGATGCGGTCCTCGCCGCCTCGATGATCATGCGGCCCAATCGCACGTCGATCGGGATGCGCGCCAGCTGGCGTCCGATATGCGTGAGCGTCACCTCGCCGCGATGGCGGGCCACGGCCTTGAGCTCGGTCAGCTCGTTGAAGCCGTCCGACACGGCCTTCATGTCCGGCGGATCGATGAAGCCGAACCGCGTCACGTCCTCGGCGGTGCGCGCCACGCCCACCGACAGCATGTGCAGCACCACCGCGCCCAGAGAGGTCCTCAGGATCTCCGGCTCGGTGAACCGCGGACGAGTCTCGTAGTCCTCGCGCGAATACAGGCGGATCGCGATGCCGTCCGCCACACGGCCGCATCGGCCGCTCCTCTGGTCGGCGCTCGCCTGACTGATCGGCTCGATCGGGAGCCTCTGCACCTTCGCGGTCTTCGAATACCGGGAGATGCGCGCGTTGCCCGGATCCACCACGTAGCGGATGCCCGGCACCGTCAGCGACGTCTCGGCCACGTTCGTGGCGATGACGATGCGCTGATGCGTATGCGATTCGAACACCCTGTGCTGGTCCGCGGCCGAAAGCCTCGCGAACAGCGGCATGATCTCGATCGCATCCGGACGGCGCATGTCGTCGGCGCGCGGGCCGTAGTGATGCCGCAGCGCCGCCTCGAACTCGTGGATGTCTCGCTCGCCCGAGGCGAACACGAGGATGTCGCGCGGCCCGCGCTCATGCGAGGAGTGGATGACCAGCTCGGCGCAGGCGCGCGCCACGGCCGTGGGCATGTCCGTGATCGCGTCGTCGGCGAACCGCGAATTGGCGTTGCCGCCCGACCTACCGGCGCGGGGGGAGTCGGAGCCGTCGTCGGCGATCGCGTTGGCCAGCTCCTCGTAGTCGGCGTCGCCGGGGCGGGCGCCGGTGGCGAACCCCGGCACCTCGCGCATCAGCGCGGGCGCGGTGCCGAGCGGCTCGTAGACCACCTGCACCGGGTAGGTGCGGCCCGACACCTCGATGACCGGCACCTTCTCGTGCAGCGCCTCCTCGAAGTGGCGCTGGAACTTCTCCGAATCGATGGTCGCGGAGGTGATGACGAGCTTCAAATCTCGCCTCTTCGGCAGCAGGGCCGTGAGATACCCCAGTAGGAAGTCGATGTTGAGACTGCGCTCATGCGCCTCGTCGATGATGATCGTGTCGTAGCGGCTCAGCTGCGGATCCCTCTGGATCTGCGCGAGCAGGATACCGTCGGTGACGACCCTCAGACGCGTGCTCGGCGAGCTCTCGTCGGTGAAGCGCACCTGATAGCCGATCTCGTCGCCGAGGCGCACTCCCATCTCCGAGGCGATGCGCTCGGCCACGGTGCGGGCCGCGATACGCCTCGGCTGCGTGTGCACGATCTGCCTGCCGTGCGAACCCCTGCCGAGCTCGAGGAGGATCTTCGGCAGCTGCGTGGTCTTTCCAGAACCGGTCTGGCCGGAGACGATGACCACCTGGGATGAACGAACGGCCTTCGCGATCTCATCGCGCGCGGCCGAAACCGGCAGTTCGGACGGATATTCGAAACGCATTCCCTTATGACTTCCCGCTGACTTTCCGCATCACTAGCGTCACTATGTCACTAGTTATTAGTTATTTCGCAAAACCTCAATGATACGGAAGCCCTTGGAGCTTGCGTACTTGGACACGGAGAAATCCTCTCCGAGCGCATCGTCCAGCCATGGGATCAGCGAATCGGAGCCGAGATTCCTCTGCACCACCAGATAGGCGGCGCCGTTCGGCTTCAGCCTCGGCAGCCAGGCCATCAGCAGCGTGTGCAGCGCCTCCTTGCCGATACGGATCGGCGGATTCGACCAGATCGCGTCGAAGGTCTCGTCCGCGTCGATCGGCTCGCAGAACGCGGGCTGGCGATCGGCCGGCAGGGGAGTGCCGGACTCGTCGACCTGCGTGACGTGCACGTTCGCGCAGCCGTTGGACACGGCGTTGGCGTGAGCGAGATCCAACGCGCGCTCGTTGACGTCCACCGCCATGACCTGCGCCTTGGGAGACTCGAACGCCATCGCGAGGGCGATCGGACCCCACCCGCAGCCCAGATCGAGCAGTCGACCGGTCTCGGGCGCCTCAGGGGCGTGCCTGAGCAGCACCGACGTGCCGAGATCAACGCGCGAGGAGGAGAACACGCCGTTGGAGACCTGGACCGTCGCCTCACGCCCGCGCAATGTCACGTGGAGCGTGCGCCGCACGTCCTTCGAGGATGGCTCGGCCGAGAAATACTGTTCCGTCTGTTGCGTCATGATCATTCCACTTCCGTGTTCGTTCGTTTACTTGTTCGTTTGAATGATTGTTCGATTGTCCGTTGGTCGGTCCGTATAATAAGGAACCATAGTTCAATCGTGATACCACGCAACGCGTGAAAAAGAGGTGGCATTGACCCGCGACGCCGAATCCATGGGGAAGTACGAAGACCGGACCGAGGGGGACGAGCATGGCGATGTGCTCGCCGAGGCGTCCGAGGTCCTGATCGACGAGGGCGGCGGATCCGCACCATGGGCCGAAAGCCACGATGAGGCGTGGGAGGAGCGCGAATCCCGCAATCAGCTCAAGCACGTCGCCGGTCTCGGCGAGCTGCAGGACGTCACCGAGGTCGAATACCGCAAGGTGCGTCTGGAGCGCGTCGTGCTCGTCGGCGTGTGGTCGTCCGCGCTCACCACACAGGCCAAGGCCGAGGAGTCGCTGCGAGAACTCGCCGCGCTCGCCGAGACCGCGGGCGCGGTCGTGTGCGACGGCCTCCTGCAGCATCGCATCAAGCCCGACGCCGCCACCTACGTAGGATCCGGCAAGGCGAAGGAGATCGCCGACATCGTCGCGCGAGAGGAGGCGGACACCATCGTCGTGGACGACGATCTGCCGCCGAGCCAGCGTCGAGGACTGGAGGATGCGGCCAAGGTGAAGGTCGTCGACCGCACCGCGGTGATCCTAGACATCTTCGCCCAGCATGCCACCAGCCGTGAGGGCAAGGCGCAGGTGGAGCTCGCGCAGCTCGAGTACATGCTGCCGCGACTGCGCGGCTGGGGCGGTTCGCTGTCCCGTCAGGCCGGCGGTCGAGCGGCGGGCGCCGACGCGGGCATCGGCTCGCGAGGCCCGGGCGAGACGAAGATCGAGATGGATCGTCGCGTCATCCGCACCCGCATCGCCAGGCTTCGCAGGCAGATCCGCGAGATGGCGCCGGCCCGCGAGGTCAAGCGCGGATCCCGACGCCGCTATGGTCTGCCCACCATCGCCGTGGTCGGCTACACCAACGCCGGCAAGTCGTCGCTCACCAACCGTCTGACCGGTTCGAGCGAGCTCGTCGAGAACGCGCTGTTCGCGACGCTCGACACCGCCGTGCGCCGCGCCAAGGCGCGGGACGGGCGACTGTACGCCTACGTAGACACCGTCGGATTCGTCCGCAGACTGCCCACGCAGCTGGTCGAGGCGTTCAAGTCGACGCTGGAGGAGGTCGGCGAGGCCGACGTGATCCTGCACGTCGTCGACGGCTCCCACCCCGATCCGTTCTCGCAGATCGACGCGGTCAACGAGGTGCTCGCCGACATCGAGGGCGCCGAATCGATCCCACGGCTGCTCGTGTTCAACAAGGCCGACCGATGCGACGAGGCGACGCTGGAGCGGCTCGCCGCGCTGGAGCCGGACGCCCACATCGTCTCCGCGTATTCCGGTCGCGGGCTCGACGAGCTGCGTGACGCGGTCGAGGCGCTGCTGCCCACCCCGGGCGTGCATGTCGAGGCCCTGCTGCCGTATTCGGCCGGCTCGCTGCTCTCGCAGGTGCGCGAGTACGGGCATGTCGACAGCATCGAATGGCTCGCCGAGGGGGTGAAGGTGGTCGCGGATGTCGACAGCCGTCTGGCCGCGCGTCTGGTGGAGCGTTCCGTCGGGTGACTCTCGGGTGGCTCTCGGGTGCGTATGGACCGGCTCTGTCGGCGTGTCCGACCGGGTGTTGACGAATGTTCACGCACTGTCAATGTGACCTTTACCACATTGTTCCCTGCATGATGTTGTGAGCGATAACAATCCAGTATTTCCAACGATTCATGACGTGTGTCGGTGTATGCGAAGTCAGGTAATGGGAGTACATTGAGAGCCGTTGGTTGAATGATGTCCGCCCGCAAGCGGACGTCCACTCTAAGAGAGGTTCATGAACATGGCAGAAACCCTGGTTACCAAGCCCACGAAGCTTGCCGTCATCGGCGCCGGCGCAGTCGGCTCCACCCTCGCCTTCGCAGCCGCCCAGCGCGGCGTCGCCCGTGAGATCGTCCTCGAGGACATCGCCAAGGAGCGCGTCGAGGCCGAGGTGCTCGACATGCAGCACGGCTCCAGCTTCTACCCGACCGTCTCCATCGACGGTTCGGACGATCCTGAGATCTGCCGCGACGCCGACATGGTCGTCATCACCGCCGGCCCGCGTCAGAAGCCGGGCCAGTCCCGTCTGGAGCTTGTCGGCGCCACCGTCAAGATCCTGCAGGCCATCATCCCGAACCTGGTCAAGGTCGCCCCGAACGCCATCTACATGCTGATCACCAACCCGGTCGACATCGCCACCCACGTCGCCCAGAAGCTCTCCGGCCTGCCGGAGAACCAGGTCTTCGGTTCCGGCACCAACCTCGACTCCGCCCGTCTGCGCTTCCTGATCGCGCAGCAGACCGGCGTCAACGTCAAGAACGTCCACGCCTACATCGCCGGCGAGCACGGCGACTCCGAGGTCCCGCTGTGGACCTCCGCCACCATCGGTGGTGTTCCGATGCTCGACTGGACGCCGCTGCCGGGCCACGAGCCGCTCGACGCCACCGTCCGCGAGCAGATCCACCAGGACGTCAAGAACGCCGCCTACAAGATCATCAACGGCAAGGGCGCCACCAACTACGCCATCGGCATGTCCGGCGTCGACATCATCGAGGCCGTCCTCAAGGATTCCAACCGCATCCTGCCGGTGTCCTCCATGCTCAAGGACTTCCACGGCATCTCCGATGTGTGCATGTCCGTTCCGACCCTGCTCAACCGCAACGGCGTCAACACCGCCATCAACACCCCGGTCTCCGACAACGAGCTCGCCGCCCTCAAGCGCTCCGCCGAGACGCTGAAGGAAACCGCCGCCCAGTTCGGCTTCTGATCGGCTTCTGACTGAACCGGCATCACCGGCGCGCGTGGTTATTCACACGTGCGCCGGTGATGGGCTGTGATTACGGTGGCCTCCAACCTTGCCCTGCTTGGTTGGAGGCCACCGCTTTTTTCTTCTTTCCCCTCTTCCTTTCCCCCTTCTTCCTTCCCTTCCTTTCCTTCCTTACTTCCTTCCTCCTCTTCTCTTCTCTCTTCTCTTCTTCCCCTTTCCCTTCTTCTTTCCTTTTGCTCTTCCTCTTCCTTTTCTTTGCTTCTTGGTCTGTTCCTTTCTCCCTTTTCCTCTTCATCTTCCTTATAATCGGATGTCGGTGTGGGGGTCTGTGTCGGTAGTGCGTAGCTGGTCTTGGTCGCCTAGCCGTGAATAGGCGGGAAGGGGCTTTGCGATGAACTTGCCGACCGGGATAATCATCCCAGCCGGACGGCTTGGAGCTGGACGCTCGGACTAGAAAGCTTGATTGGCGTATCGATCGGCGCCTGCGTCTCGTACCTGTTGTCACAACGCGATCATTTCGACCGAATCGGCGCGATATGGCGGAATCCGCTGTCACAAGTGTTTGAAAACGGAATTCCGGGCACGTTGTGGCAATGCGCGTTCGAGGTGTCTGTGATGCGATTTGCAAGGAATGGCGGAATTTCAAGGATTCTGCAATTAAGAGGCTCGTCACAACGTCTGTATTGCGTGGATTTTGCCGTGTTGTGGCAGTGCCCGTTGCCACAAGTGTTCGAAAGAACAAAATCGCCTGTGATGTGACAGGAATCGCTGCCACAGGATCGCGAAAGTGCGGTTCCGGTTGTGTTGTGGAAGAGCAGAGGGGCACAACAGCGTGGAATCGGCTCGTCATGCGAATCGTGGCAGAAACACCACGGCATCGACCAGACAGACACCTAGGCATCGGGCTGAAGTGGCCTGATTTTTATCTGTACCCTCCCTCGATCTTTCGCATGTACTCTTGCTTGCGTGTCTGTCACTTCTCCGATGGGTGCATCTGATCGTCGGA
This sequence comes from Bifidobacterium callitrichos DSM 23973, assembly GCF_000741175.1. GTDB lineage: Bacteria > Actinomycetota > Actinomycetes > Actinomycetales > Bifidobacteriaceae > Bifidobacterium > Bifidobacterium callitrichos. The sequence goes on along the minus strand of NZ_JGYS01000005.1, from coordinate 138,439 downwards.
GGGGGAGCGGTAGCCCTCCGGCTCCAACTGGAACGTGGTATGGGGCACCGATACGGGGAAGTGCTCGCGCAGGCAGTCCTGCAACTGCTCGAGGATATCCGCGGCCTGCTCCATCGTCAGGCCCTTCTCGACGACGATATGCGCCATGAGGATCGGCATGCCGGTCGAAACCGTGCTCGCATGCAGATCATGCACGGCCACTACATGGGGCACATGCTCCAGATGCTCGCGCACTGCGTCCAGATCCAATCCCTCCGGGGTCTCCTCGAGCAGCACGCGCACCGCATTGCGCAGCAGCGCGATCGCGCGCGGGATCATCATCAGGGCGATCACGCCGCCTGCCACCGCGTCGAACCCATCCCAGCCCGTCGACATCATCACCAATGCGGACAACACCACCGCCACCGAGCCGAGGGCGTCGTTCATCACCTCCAGAAACGCGGCACGCATGTTCATGTTGTCGCCGCGCTGCGAGGCGAGGATGAAGATCGACGCCACGTTCGCCGCCAGACCGAGGATGCCGACGAACAGCAGCAGATCGATGTCCTCGATGCCGGCCTCGGAGCCGCCGAACAGGCGCATGCCCGCTTCCACGAGAGCGTAGATGCCAACGATCAACAGTACGATCGCACCGGCTGCGGCCGTCAGCACCTCGAGGCGCGCCCAGCCCCACGTACGGTGATTGTTGGGCTTGCGGCGCATCAGAATTGCCGTCACCGTAGAGGCGATGAGCACCGACATGTCGGTGAGCATGTGACCGGCGTCCACCAGCAGCGCCAGCGATCCGGTCAGCAGTGAGCTGACCACTTCGATGACGAACACCGAGGCGGTGACGGCCAGCGTCGCCGTCAGCCGATGCTGATGCTCCTTGGATCCGTTCGATCCCCTCTCCGCGAGCGGTGCGTGCGTATGTGCCATGGTCGTAATCCTCGTTTCCTTCGTGCCTTCTCGGTATTCGCGGAATGAGACCGCTTCTCAATACCATTCCCGTTTTGCTTGAGAAACGCGGAAACCCCGGCTGTTGCCGGGGTCTCCTGTTGCTGGGCGTTCAGTGTATCACAGCTTGCGCAGAACCGTCACGACCCTGCCCATGATCGTGGCCGGGATCGGCTAAAGGTGAAGACAGGTTCTGTGACTGACGATGTCCGTTAACGGGAATCGTCGCCGGAGCTCCGCCATGCCGCCATACCTAATGCCACTATTGAAGCAAGGTTCAATCCATCGCTGATCCAATCGATGATTGTTTCATTGAGAGGGCCGATCTGAATGATGGGGGCATACCGCATGCCCATGGACAGCCATGCGAGTGTGCAGATCGCAGTGGTAAGTGCGACGAATGATTTCGGGTACCCATGTGACAGTCGGATGAATGCTGGAATGGCAAGCCCGAGCGTGCACCACAGCGCAAACCAGGTATGCGTTCCCAATGGTAATGCCATTTGATCCGCGATGCTCATTTGCCCGGTTGTGTGCACACCAAGATTCAGTACGACGACATAGGCGATATAACCAACCCAAACAAATAACCAACGGATCATATCCATCATCTCCAACTATCGTCTTGTCACTGTGAATGATGCCATATACTGGCTACAGAAGTAATACCCGTGCCACTGAACTGGCTGTGCATAATGATTCCGCGTCCAGGACGAGCTGCCATTTTGGCGTCGGCTATTGTGGCTGAGCTATACAGTTTAGCAACGGTGCCAAGCCAACCTGGTATATAATTCCCAACATTTCCTTTCTCTAGTCCTGAGATATACTGCTTTGTTTTCTCGCTATCCATCCAGAATTCATGTAATCCGTACCAATGGTGTACTTCCTTATTAATCCATTTTGCTTTCGAGAGAACATAAGTAGTCAGCGAAGTTGAAGTTACTGAATAATCATAAGTATTTAGTATTGATCCTGTTTTGATTGCGGTATTCATGTAATTAATTTGGTTTGAAACAAACTCTACAGCAGAATTGGAATAACCGTTCGAGAGAGCAGAGTTGGAATCAAAGCACAGCTTGTTATTGGAAATAGAAATGTAATAATCGAGTCCGTACATTTCTTTCGGAATCTGCTCAGATGAATTTGATTCATTTGCATGCGATTGTTGCAATACAGAAATAGGCAAAAGCAGAGTGGATATACTAGTAAATACTATGCACATAATATTCCATCGCTTGATATTCATAATGTACTCTTTTCTTAAGAATTATAAGATGTATTCGCATCTATGCGAATAATTGACATTATGTCATGGTATGTATGCCGATGCAACTAGGATTCAAGAAAAACTGGAACGAACGTGATGTTGTCAGTTTTAGGTGTAATATAGTATTATGAAAGTAGCTATGGCGGAAGACCGGGGATCGCGGCGATTGCGTATCGGCATATTGGACAATGATGTCTGCGCATTAATGATGATAGATATGCTCATCCGGCATCGTAAGCCGGATATGGAGGTGATCTGGAAGGAGACCAAGCCTCAGCGGCTTATGGAACACATCACATATGATGCTCTGCAGCCCGACGTGGTGATACTCGATCTTGTGCTTAACGGCATATCCGGTGTGGACGTATGTAGAGAGCTACGCAGACGATCGTCGACCATTCGCCTCATCGGCGTCACCGCCTATCCACTCGAACAGTATCGTGCGCGCCTTGTTGATGCGGGTGCGCAGGCTCTGGTAAGTAAGGACTCCGTTGGCTCGGCCATGTTCGTTGATGTATTGCGTGGATCGAATCAACATGGCTTTCGAGATGAGGTTGCGGACATTGTTCAGGATGGAAGTCAGGAGTTCATGACGCCTCGTGATGCGTACGAGCATGTGCGCGGCGAAGTAGATGTCCGGGGCATTTCACAACGCGAGATCGGTATATTGTCGATGTACGCCCGCGGTATGACCACGAAGGAGATAGCAAAGTCTCTGCATATCTCCGTTGGAACAGTGCAGTCGCATACAAGTCATGCAGCACGCAAGCTCGGCGTTCGGCAACGTTTCGAAGCGATACGTATCTGCCAACAACAGCACCTTATCTGAAATGGCGGTTCCATGTTTGGCATTATCAAAGATGATGTAGCAAATCTGTTGTCTCGCTATCATCGTGGATATCCATGGACGTATATGCCATCCGCGATCTGTATTCTTCTCTGTTGTATTGCACTTCCACTAATGGAAATCAACTATTCAATTGCGCAATCATCATTATTGATCGTTTCGTGTACCGCATTGTTGATCGTCAATATATATCCGTATGTAGGTAGTTGGATGATTCTGCTTTGCTGGGTCATAGGAGTATTCCCGGGGGCCGACATTATTTTACCAAACAGTTATTTCATCTCCTGTATGTTTGCAGTCGCAGTGTTGGGTTACTGTAATATCGAGCAGGGGATAGCTGGAACCATTGTCATAGGAATCATTTCATTCATGACTCGAGTAGTATCTGGATCGTTGAACACATTTGAAATGGATCTGGTTGTCGGCACGTCTCACACACTGCCGAATATGTTGTTTCTCTATCTGTTGTTTCCCGTATCGGCCTTACTGCTTTCCATGCTTGTAGGATATGTCATGCGGCAGGAACAGGACAAGGCGTTGATGCGGCAACGTTTGCGAGAATGTCGAACTAGAGATGCTGTCACCGAAAAGCTGCATGACCATATCGCCAATGACATCACGGATGCAGTACTCATTCTCAGGCATCATATGCAGATATCACCTTCCGATAATGCTGAACTCAGCAATGCGCTGCAATCAATGATGCATGCCAACATCGGCGTTCGTCAGCTCATCAACCAGCTCAATGAGGGGACTGCGGATGGGTTCGATCTGAATGATGAGAAGCGATTGCCGCAATCCGTGTTGCCTGATCGATTGCGGCAAATCGGGGATCGGCAGAGGCAACGGTTGACGGCGATGGGCTTCAATGGGAGCATACTGCTTCCCGATACGAGTGATCATGAGGATACGCCGGAGGTCGTGGCTTTACTGACTGGTCTCATGCGGGAATCATTGGGTAACATAGCTAGTCACGCAGATCCGAGGTTCGATTATGTGTTCAGCATCGAGACCTTGCCACGTCAGTACATCATGAGAGTCACCGACGTCCCGTTGAAACGGATGAGTGATGATATGCATCATATGCATTCCGGTTTGGGGCGATATGGGGAGAGGCTCCATCGGTATGGCGGTTCAATGCGGGTATCACAGGATGCTGGACGCTGGTCTATGGAAGCTGTCATTAAGCGATAAGTTGGCGTGCTGCCCTACAGAAAACCCCGGCCAGTGCCGGGGTTTTCTGCTGCGGGGCGTCTGCTATATCACAGCTTGCGCAGAACCGTCACGACCCTGCCCATGATCGTGGCCTGCGTGCCGTCGATGGGGGCGTAAGCGGGATTGTGCGGCATCAGCCACAGATGGCCATGCTCCTTGCGATAGGTCTTCACCGTCGCCTCGCCGTCCAGCAGGGCGGCGACGATATCGCCGTTGACGGCGTCGTTCTGCTCGCGCACCACGACGAAATCGCCGTCGCAGATGGCGGCGTCGATCATCGAATCGCCATGCACCTCCAGCATGAACAGTCTTCCGCCCGAACCGGTCAGACGCTCGGGCAGGCGCATCACATCCTCCACATGCTGTTCGGCGGTGATTGGCACGCCCGCGGCGATGCGGCCCACAAGCGGGACGTCACGGGAATCCGACGACTCCTCGTCCGTCTCCTGCCCAAGCGTGGTGGGGAACCGGTAGACGATGGCGCTGGAACGTCGTTCCCCGCCGTCATTGGCCTCGATGTCCGCGGCCGTACGGGACGGTTGGATGGGGATATGCTGATCGGTGGATGACGCCGTCTCGGCGTCGGGCGTACGCAGGATCTCGATGGCGCGTCCCTTGTTCGCATTGAGGCGGATATAGCCCTTCTGCGCCAGCACCTGCAGCTGGTGCTTGACCGAGGAGGGGCTCTTGAGGCCGCAGGCCTCTCCGATGTCTCTGAAGGAGGGAGCGAAGCCGCACTCGTTCTGGTACGTAGTGATCGCCTCGAGGATGCGGCGCTGACGGTCGGTAAGCGGTTTTGCCGTCTCGGTCTGGCCGTCGGCGATGCCCGGGTTGAACGGGATGGTGCTCATGGGCTCTCCTTTCGAATATGTGATAAGCATAACGTGAATTGTTCATTTCATCAAACATTTGTTCGACACGGCGGGTTGCGCCGTTCGAACATTCATGCCACAATTAGTACATCCGTTCGTTAGAACAAGTGTTCGAGAGGGTGTGGTGACCATGGAACGAATCCTGTCAAGGATCATGGCGCTGCTGCTGGTTGTGCTCGTGGCAGTGGCCGCATTGAGTGCGTTCAGTCCGTCGATGGCCGATTCGGCGGCGGGGCCCATGGAGGTGGAGAGCTATACCGTGCAACCCGGTCAGACGCTGTGGACCTATGCGCAGATGGTTACGCCCGAAGGCGGTGACGTCAACCAATCGGTGGAGGAGCTGGTGGAGCTCAACCATCTGGAAGGCACGTCGCTTGAGGTGGGTCAGCGTATCCTCGTGCCTGTGGAGGAACCGGATGACTAGACGAGGGGAGTCCCTGCGGCGTCCGCCGGTGGATTTTCGAATGATTGGTCATGCGAAACCCCGTGGGAATGGCAATTTCCGTGATTGGCACGGTATGGTGGAGTTCATGCATTGCCCTTACTGTCATCATGCCGAAACCAAGGTTGTGGAAACTCGTGTCAGCGAGGACGGCTACTCCATCCGTCGTCGCCGCATGTGCCTGTACTGCAACAAGCGGTTCACCACGCTGGAAACCACTACGTTGCTGGTGGAGAAGCGCTCCGGGAGTCTGGAGCCGTTCAACCGTGACAAGGTCATCTCGGGTGTGCGTAAGGCATGCCAGGGAAGGCCGGTCAAGGAGAACGATCTGAAGATGCTCGGCCAGCGCGTCGAGGAGGATCTGCGCTCCACCGGTCAGGCTCAGGTCACCTCCGACGAGGTCGGCAAGGCGATTCTCAAGCCGCTGCGAGACCTCGACGAGGTCGCCTACCTGCGGTTCGCCAGCGTCTACCAGAATTTCGAGAACCTCGACGACTTCCAGTCGGCGATCGACGAGCTGAAGCACGCATAAGACGTAGAAAGCCATACGAAAGGGGCTGTGACTCCCAGCGGGGGAGTCACAGCCCCTTTCACGCCCTGGCGTGCAGATGCGTCAGAGCCATACACCGCCGTCAGGAGATCACGCGCATGCGGATCGTGCCCTCGATGGCGCGCAGCGCTTCAAGCGTCTTCGACGACGGCTTCTGGGAGACATCGGTCACCACATAGCCGAGTTCACCCTCGGTGCCGAGGGACTGGGCGGCGATGTTGATGTTCTCCTCGCCGAGCACGTGGTTCACGCGGGCGAGCACGCCCGGCAGGTTCGCGTGCAGGTGCGCGATGCGTGTCACGCCGCGGTTGGGACCGAGATTGATCTGCGGCAGGTTCACCGACAGCGAGGTCGAGCCCTTCTCCCAATAGTCCTCCAGACGCTGGGAGACGAAGTGGCCGATCGACTTCTGCGCCTCCAGCGTCGAACCGCCGATGTGCGGGGTGAGGATCATGTTGTCCTCGTCCGCCAGAGAGGTGATGAACGGATCGCCGTTCTTCTTCGGCTCGACGGGGAACACGTCCACGGCCGCGCCGGAGAGGTGACCGGAGTCGAGGTGCTGCTTGAGGGCGTCGAGGTCCGCGACGAAGCCACGCGAGGCGTTGATGAAGATCGCGTCCTGCTTCATATGCGCGAACTGATCCTCGCCGAAGAAACCGGTGTTCGACTTGCGGCCGTCCACGTGCAGCGTGACCGCATCGGACTGCTCCAGCAGCTCGTTGAGCGTGGCGCAGCGGCGGGCGTTGCCCATCGCCAGCTTCTCCTCGAGGTCGTAGAACAGCACGCGCATGCCCAGTGCCTCGGCCAGCACGCTCAACTGGGAGCCGATGTTGCCGTAGCCGATGATGCCGAGGGTCTTGCCGCGAACCTCATGCGAACCGGAGGCGGACTTGTCCCACAGACCGTGCTTGAGATGATGCGTGTGCGCCGGGATGCGGCGCATCAGGCAGATGATGTCGCAGATCACCAGCTCCACCACCGAACGGGTGTTGGAGTACGGCGCGTTGAACACGGCGATGCCCTGACGGCCGGCGAAGTCGAGATCCACCTGGTTCGTGCCGATGCAGAAGCATCCGACCGCGGACAGCGTCGGACGCGCTTCGAGCACGCGCCTGGTGACGCTTGTCTTCGAACGGACGCCGACGATGTCGACGCCGTCAAGTGCGTCGATGAGCTCGTCCTCGCTCAGCGCGCCCTTCGCCGTGACGACCTCGAAACCGTGGTCGCGCAGCGACTGGGCCGCGTCGGGATGAATGTTTTCCAGTAACAGTGCTTTAGGCATGTTTCCCACCTTAGAGTTCCAGGTCCTTTTCGTCCATTGAGGTCCGAACGATGGCCAGACGCTGTGTCGGTCGGGTCATCGCCACATACAGATCGGCCGCGGCGACCAGTCGGCTCGGCGACTCCTGATCGATCAGGCTTGGCTCGACGAGCACCACCGCGTCGTATTCGAGGCCCTTGACCTCCTCGGTGCCGCTCACCGTCACCTGGCGGTCCCACGGCTCCTGATCGGCGATGCGCGCGGCCTCGTCGGCGCCGAGCGCATCCGCAAGCGCGGCCGCGACGGCCGGACGCAGCGTATCCACCAGCGACTCCGGGGCGATCATCGCCACACGTCCGGATCCGTCCTTGGCGACGAACCGCCTTGCGAGATCCGCGGCCTCCCGCGCGGCCGCCGCCACCAGTTCGCCGCGATCCGGCACCACGGTGCGCGTGACCGCGTCGGCGATACGGCGCACCGCATGCACGGTGGAGATGTACAGGCCCTGCGCCTCGGCGAACCGTCCGGCCAGATCGGAGACCTCCTGCGGGTTGCGGTAGTCGATGGTCAGCTCGTTGAGATCCCAATTGCCGCGGCCGAACAGGCGGTTCATCGTCTTGGGCCAGGAGCGCGTGCCGCCGAGGGCGCTGGTCTGCGCCACATCGCCCACGATGGTGAACGAGCGCGAGGGGCAGCGCCGCATCAGCATGCGCCAGTCCATCGCGGTGAGCTCCTGCGCCTCGTCGACGACGATGTGCCCGTACACCCATTCGCGGTCGCGGCCGGCGCGCTGCGCGGTCAGCTCCACGTCGTCGCCGTTGATCTGGTCGACGAGCATCTGCGAGGTGACCAGCCCGTTGCCGATGCCGTTCTGGGCGAGCGTATCCTGCGCGAACTGCAGGGCCTCCTTCGCGCGAGCCTCGTCGCGCTTGCGACGCGCGGCCACCTTCGGGTCGTCTCCGAGCAGTTCAAGCGCCTCGTCGAGCAGCGGCACGTCGGAGCGGGTCAGCGGCGAGCCCTTCGGGCGCACCAGTTCGGCCACGTCCTCGTCGGACAGCCACGGGGCGAACCGGCGCAGCTTGTCCGGCTTGGAGAACATGTCGTCGATCAGCCACGGGCCGGTCATCGGCAGCCATGCGAGGTTCAGCGCCACACGCACCTTGTCGTTCATGCGCAGCAGGGAGACGGCGCGGTTGATCTCGTCCTGGTCGGGCGTGTAGTCGAGCTGCTCCTCGTAGCGCACGCGCATCGCGGAGATCATCGATTTGACGAAGGTCTCGCGCGCCTTGTTGTGCGGCTGGCGGGTGCGGCGTGCCTCGGCCTGCGCCTGTTCGATGTCGGCGGCCAGCATCGGCACCGGGATGCCGCTGATCTGCACGACGGGCAGGTCGGCGGGCACGCGCTCGCGGGAGGAGACGGCGTTGCGGATGGCGTTGGCCATGCGGTGGTCACCCTTGAGCTGGGCTGCGCGCGGGGTGTCGAACGTCGTGGCGTGCACGCCGGGGATGAGGTCCGCGATGGTGCGGGAGACCACGCCGGTCTCGCCCAGCGAGGGGAGCACCTGGTCGATGTAGTGTAGGAACGCCGAGCTCGGGCCGACCACGAGCACGCCGGAGCGTTCCAGCGTGCGCCGGTGCGTGTAGAGCAGATATGCGGCGCGATGCAGCGCCACGGCGGTCTTGCCGGTGCCGGGGCCTCCCTGCACCACCACGGCGCGGCCCATCTGCGAGCGGATGATGTGGTCCTGCTCGGCCTGGATTGTGGCGACGATGTCGGTCATCTTGCCGGTGCGCCTGGAGCTGAGCGAGGCCAGCAGTGCGCCCTCGCCGGTGAGCGTGCCGGATTTGGACGCCTCGCCGACCTGATCGGAGTGCACGTCGAGCACCTCGTCCTCGACGGCGACCACCTCTCGGAAGCTCAGGGTGATGTGGCGGCGCATCACGATGTCGCCGTGATGCGAGGGGGTGGCCTCGTAGAAGGGGCGGGCGGCGTCCGCCCTCCAATCGGTGAGGATGGGCTTGTGGGACTTGTCGGTCAGCCCTATGCGCCCGATGTAGCGGCGGCCTCCGGCCGAATCGTCGAGCCTGCCGAACACCAGACGATCCTCCACCGAGCGCAGCTGGGTGAGGCGGTCCTCGTACATCGTGGCGAAGGAGTCGCGCTCGGTGCGCTGCGTGGGGGAGCCGTGGGCGCCGGCGGCGCGCACGGCGTCGAGGCGTTCCCTGGCTTCGGCGCGCAATGCGTCAAGACGGTCGTATGCGCGTGTCACCGCGCGCTGTTCCTCCTCAAGTTGCGAGGCGTAACTCGACATGCTTGTACCGTTTCCCTTTTGTCTGAACGAAAAATTCAAGGTATCCCAATCTACTCCTTCCCCCGAACGATCGGACTGCATGATCCGACGTGGAAGATGAACTTCGGTTGAATTCGCCGTTCGGGTCGGGCCCCGTGAAAAAGCGCGGAAAGTGTGATCGGGTGGGGAAAAATGGGGAGTCGTGGGGTAAAGTGGGGAATCAGTGTGGCGTGGTGTGTCCGAAGTGAAACGGCAAGGAGGTGGGGCGATTGACCGGCGAAAACGCGAACGGCATGGCATTCGACCCCGCCCAAGGCGGTTCGGACCAGTCAGCACAGTCCACGCAGTCGATGGGCGGCATGCCGATGGGCGGGGTCGCCGGAGTGATGGCCGATCTGGGCATGCCCGCTCTGATGCTTGGCACCTACACACCGAAGATCGACGCCAAGGGGCGCATGGCCCTGCCCGCCAAGATGCGTGGCCAGCTCGGACAGGGACTGGTCATGGCCCGCGGTCAGGAGCGCTGCGTCTACCTGCTGCCGGTGGCCGAGTTCCGGCGCATCGCGATGCAGATCCAGCGCGTCTCGGTGGGCAACAAGGCGGCGCGCGAATACCTGCGCGTGTTCCTCTCCGGAGCGGTGGACCAGACGCCGGACAAGCAGGGGCGCGTGCTGGTGCCGCAGATGCTGCGCGACTACGCGCATCTGGGGGACGACATCGTGGTGATCGGCGTGGGCACCCGCGCCGAGATCTGGAACCGCGCCACGTGGGAGTCCTATCTGGCCGAGAAGGAGCAGGACTACGCGAACATCGCGGATGACGTGCTGCCGGAGGTGGAGTTCTGATGACCGGCATGGACGCGAACGACGCGAATGCGGAGCCGCGAGAACCGCGCGAACCGAATGGACCAACGAAGACGAACGAACGGAAAGACGACGATATGACCGAGACGCAGGAGCGAGATCTGGCGGCGATCCACCGTCCCGTGCTGCTGGAGGACTGCGTGCGACTCGTCACCGGCGGCCTGAAGGCCACTGCCGGGCGTGACGGGCGCGACGCGCATCCCACGATCGTGGACTGCACGCTGGGACTCGCCGGACACGCCACGGCATTCCTCAAGGCCGTGCCCGAGGCCCGACTGGTCGGCATCGACCGCGATGCCGAGGCGTTGGGACTGGCCGCCGAGCGCATGCGGCGAGAGGGACTGGCCGACCGGTTCATCCCCGTGCACGCCGCCTTCGACGAATTCACCGAGGCGCTCGACGAGCACGGCATCGGCCGCGTGGACGCCGCGTTCATGGATCTGGGTCTGTCGAGCCTGCAGATCGACGAGACCGATCGAGGCTTCTCCTATTCGCACGATGCGCCGCTCGACATGCGCATGGACGTCAGCCAGCCGCTGACCGCCGAACGGGTGCTCGCCGAATACGACGAACGCAGCCTGACGCGCATCTTCAGGACCTACGGCGAGGAGAAGTTCTCCCGCCAGATCGCGCACGAGATCGTCATGCGCCGTACCGAAAGCCCCCTGACCACCTCAGCCGAGCTCAACGCGCTTGTGGACGAGGTCGTCCCCAAGGCGCACCGGCCGGCGGGCAACCCCGCCAAGCGCGTGTTCCAGGCGCTGCGTATCGAGGTCAACGGCGAACTGGACAAGCTCGCCCGCACCCTGCCGCAGATCGCACTGCGACTGCGCGGCCACGGGCGCATCGTCGTCGAGTCCTACCACTCGCTGGAGGACAAGACCGTCAAGACGTTCATGAACGACGGGCTCGTCGCCGACGTGCCGCCGAACATGCCGGTGGTGCCTCCCGAGGCGCGGCCGTTCTTCAGGGAGCTCACGCGCGGGGCGATCAAGGCCGATGAGGAGGAGATCGCCTCGAACCCGCGATCGGCGTCCGTACGCCTGCGCGCGGTGGAGCTCGTCAGACCGATACCACGCCGTTTCATCGAACGGTACGAGACAACAAGCACATCCGACCGCCAGTATGGGGAGAGGAACTAGATCATGGCAGCCACAGCACGTTCCCTGCGTTCCAACGCGGTGCCGGCCTCGCGTCGGCCCGAGCCCGCGGCGAAGCCCGCATCGCGACCCGAACTGCGCGTCGTCAACGGAGGACGCACGGACAAGGACGATCTCGCCGCAGGCTTCAGCCGGTTCATGGAGTGGGTGCGCACCCGCTCCGCCCCGACCGTGCACATCATCGTGGCCGTGGTCTTCCTCGCCTCCACCCTCATCGGCGCGCTGATGCTGCGCACGCAGATGGTGCAGAACGCGTTCGAGGTGTCGGCGATCGAGACGTCGATCAGCCGTCTGACCCAGGACGTCCAGGACGATCAGGCCAAGCTTGACCAGCTGCAGGCATCCCTGCCGCAGAAGGCCAGCGACATGGGCATGGTTCCGCAGTCCAGTTCCGTATCCATCGATCTCAACGGCTACAAGTCCACGGAGGGTAAGTAAATGGCACGAAGGGAGCCCTTCTACAAGGGGTTCATGCGCAGGCATGGACTGGACTCCTTCATGTTCCGCTGCCTCGTCATCGGCATGGTGCTCGCCGTGGTGGCGGGCTCGTGCCTGCTCCAGCTCGCCCGCGTGCAGCTGCTGCAGGGGCGCGCCACCGCGCAGGCGGCCACCGATATGCGCACCAGCAGGATCACGATCCGCTCCAACCGCGGCAGGATCACCGACACCAACGGCACGGTGCTCGCCCAGAGCGTCGAGCGCTACAACATCATCGGCATCCCCGACGCCGCCACCGCGTTCACGCCGGTGGCGTGCGGATCCAAGCAGGCCAAGACGCTCGGATACTGCCATCAGGTCAACGGCAAGCCGGTCGGCGCCACGGGCGCGGCCGCCGTGGCGCGTCTGCTCGCCCCGATCCTCAAGGTCGACGCGCTCGAACTGGGGGCCAAGCTCAACGGCGACGGCAAGTACCTCATCATCAAGAAGGACGTCACCCCCGCCGTCAAGCGCAAGATCGACAAGCTGGGACTCGCCGGCATCGTCTACGGCGAGCTGAGCAGCGAACGCGTCTACGCCGAGAACACGCTGCTCGGATCCCTGCTCGGAGGCGTCAACGACGAGGGTGAGGGCGCGGCCGGACTGGAAAGCGCCCTCAACGAGACGCTCAAGGGCACCGACGGCTACACCGTGTACCAGCGCGGCCTCGGCGGCGAGGTCATCCCCGGCACCGTCACCGAATCGAAGGACGCGGTCGACGGCAAGGACGTGAGTCTGACCATCGACGCCGATGTCGACTGGTACGTCAAGAAGGTCCTGACCGAGGGGGTCGCGAGCTTCCACGCCAAGTGGGGCGTCGCCGTGGTCGAGGACTGCCGCACCGGCGAGATCATCGCCCTGGAGGACAGCGACCAGATCCAGGCTGGCTCCGACCAGGCCAAGCTCAACGCCTCCCGTGCGGTCACGCAGACCTTCGAGCCCGGATCGGTGGGCAAGGTGCCCGCGATGGCCGCGATCCTGCAGAACGGTGCGCACAAGATCGACGACAAGTTCACCGTCCCCTACGAGATCGACTGGAACGGACAGAAGTTCCACGACTCCCACGAGCACGGCAGCGAGCATTGGACGCTCGCCGGCATCCTGAGGAACTCGTCGAACGTCGGCATGGTCATGGCCGCCAAGAACGTGACGCCCCAGCAGCGCCATGAGATGCTCACCAAATTCGGCATCGGACAGCCCACCGGGCTCGATCTGCCCGGCGAGACGAACGGCATCCTCGCATCCCCCTCCGCCTGGGACGGGCGCACCAAGGACACCGTCCTGTTCGGCCAGGGATACACCGTCAACCCCCTGCAGCTGACGCGAGCCATCTCCGTCATCGCCAATGACGGCGTCATCCGCAAGCAGTCGATCATCAAGTCGATCACCGACGCGGACGGGCACGTCACCGACAAGGTGCACAACGAGGCCACGCGCGTCATCGACGAGCAGTACGCCAAACAGCTGAGGAACGCTATGGAGTCGGTCGGCGAGGAGTACAAGGCCACCGCCGGCGTCAATGGCTACCGCGTCGCCGCGAAGACCGGCACCGCCGAGGTCGCGGGAGCCGACGGACGGCTCACCTCGATCATCGCCGACTTCGTCGGCATCCTGCCCGCCGACAATCCGCGCTATGTCGTCACCGTCGTCATGCAGGATCCCGACGGCACGTACGGCGGTCTCACCTCCGGCGCATTGTTCGCCAAGATTGGTGAATTCCTTATGCAGAAGTACGAAGTGCCCACCTCGTCTCCGCGCACGGATGCTATTGCAGTGGATTGGTGAAAAGCGGCGCAATGATGAAAGGGACACTATGAGTGCAGTCAATGAGTCGATCATGCAGCGCATGACCCTCGGGCACCTCGTCGAGCATTACGGGTGGGAACTGGTGCCGCCGTTCGCCGGACACGTCACCGTCACCTCGCTCGCCGACGATCTCGACTCGATCGAGCCAGGCGCGCTCTTCCACCCCGGCCACGACATGAGCATGGACGCGCTGCGCCGGGCGCGCAGGGCAGGCGCCTACGCCGCGATCGTGCCGACATCCGAACGCGACACCCTGTCCGATCCGGACATGCCGCTGCTGTTCGCCGACCCGACGCCCGAGGAGGTGGGCACGCTCGCCTCTCAGATGGCCGGCAATCCGTCGAACACGCTCGCAATCTTCGCCGTCAGCGCCGCCAGCCCACAGGAAGGGGTGGCCACCGTCGACAAGCTCGCCCGGTTCCTGCACATGCTGGGCAATCCGGTGGGCACGATCAGCGTCGGGGGATCGTACTCCCTCGAACGTCCTCTCGAACTGGACTATCCGCTCGGCATCATCGATCTGCAGCGCGCCCTCGCCATCTGCGCGGAGGACGGCGCCGCCGCCGTGGTCATCGCGCTGAACGATCTGACCGTCCGCGCCCACGCGCTCGAAGCGGTGAACGTCGACGTGCTCGGCTCGTCGCTTCCGGCGCCAGCGAACGCGGACCGGGCGATGATCGAACGCATGCAGGGGGAGTACGGCTTCCGCGCCGACGAGCAGATGCGCGTGACCAGTCCCACCGAGGAGTCGAACACGCTCGCCCAATACGCCAGCGAAGGCGATGACGCTGCCGAGCGCTCGCGTCTGTCGCTCGCCATAGCGATGGTGCTCGCCGCGGGCGTGCGTCGCAACAACATCAGGAACGCGCTGCGCGTGGCCGGCGATCTGCAGTAGCACGACGCAGCAACAGACGGAACAACAACACACAACCGAGGAGAGGAATTTGTCCAGCACGATGATGCCGATGACCATCACGGAGATCGCCGAAGCCGTCGGAGGAACGGTCACGGCCCCGTTCGCCGGCGAGCACGCGGGCGGGGTGCCCGAAGGCGAGGTCGCCCGTTCGGCGACCAGCGATTCCCGTCTGGTGGGCGAAGGCGGTGTGTTCGTCGCCATCAAGGGCGAACGCGTGGACGGCCACGACTACGTGGCGGGACTGGGCGCCAAGGGCGCCGCCGCCGCGATCGTCGACCACGCCATGTCCGATGCGGACGTCACCCAGATCGTCGTCGACGACACCGTCGAGGCGCTCGGCGCGCTCGCCCGACACAACATCGAACGCCGTCGCGCGGACGCCGGCAAGCCCTTCACGCTCGTGGCGCTGACCGGCTCGGTCGGCAAGACCACCACCAAGGACCTCCTCAAGTCGCTGCTGTCGACGCTCGACGAGACCGTCGCCCCCGTCGGCTCGTTCAACAACGAGATCGGCCTGCCCCTGACGGCCCTGACCGTGAACGCCGACACCCGCTACTTCGTCGCCGAAATGGGCGCGAACCACGTCGGCGAGATCGCACGCCTGACCACCATCGCCCCGCCGGACATCGCCATCGTGCTCAAGGTCGGCGTGGCTCATCTGGGCGAGTTCGGCTCCGTCGAACGCATCGCGCAGGCCAAGTCCGAAATCGTGCGGGGCCTGCTGCCGTCCGGCACCGCGGTGCTCAACGCCGACGACGCGCACGTCGCCGCGATGCGATCCATCGCCCCCGCCGACGTCGTGTGGTTCGGCATCGACCCGGCGCACGCCGACGAGGACGCGCTCACCGTCCGCGAGCTGACGACCGACGACATGGATCACCCGTCGTTCACCCTCGTCGCCGCCAACGGCGATACCGCGGCCGTGCGTCTGGCCATCCCCGGCGCGCACAATGCGATGAACGCGCTCGCCGCCTCCACCGTGGCGCACATGCTCGGCATGCCGCTGGACGACATCGCCCGCGTGCTCGGCGAGCAGCGCCGCATCAGCCCGCACCGCATGGCCGTCTCCACCGTCGAGCGCGATGGCGCGGTCTTCACGCTCATCGACGACTCGTTCAACGCGAACCCCGATTCGATGCGCGCCGGCCTCGACGGGCTCGCCCGCTGGGGTGCGGGCCGAAAGACGCAGCCCTACCGCGTGGCGGTGCTCGGCGCGATGCTGGAACTCGGCGGCGACGAGCAGGGTCTTCATCGATCGATCGGCGCCTACGCGGCCGAACTCGGCCTCGACCGAATCGTCGCCGTCGGCTCCGCCACGGACGCCGAGTTCGACGCACTCGCCGGAGCGCTGGCGGAGGGAGCCCGCACGGCGATCGCCTCTAGGGAAGGGAACGCCGCGGTGGACTGGGTCCACGACGCCGATGAGGCCGATCGACTCGTCACGTCCGTCGCGTCCGAGCATCCGGGAACCGTGGCCCTGCTCAAGGGATCCCACGCCTCGGGTCTGAGCGCGCTGGCCGAACGATGGGCGCCGGCTGACCCGGCTCGCCACTAGGCTGGTATCGGATAATCGGCCGTCGGGTATCGCCGAGAAACGAACGAAGACCTTCGGGCGTGGCCCGGGAACTATAGGGAATAGGGAAGAGGAAGACCCCAAGTGATTGCGCTGATCATAGGAATGCTGGTGACGCTGGTCGTCACGCTCGTCGGAACCCCGATGCTCATCCGCCTGGTGCATCGTCTCCACTACGGCCAGTACATCCGTCAAGACGGACCGAAGTCGCATCAGGTCAAGCGAGGCACGCCGACCCTCGGCGGCGTGGTCATCAACCTCGCCATCCTTCTGGGGTGGGCGTCCTCGGCCCTCTACCGCTACCTGCACATGGGAGACGTGCCCTCGTGGTCGGCGGTGCTCGTGCTCTTCGCGATGATCTCGATGGGTCTGCTCGGCTTCATCGACGACTTCGCCAAGGTGCGCAAGAAGCAAAGCGAGGGGCTGACGGTCCGCGGCAAGTTCATCGGCCAGTTCATCTTCGCGACCATCTACGCGGTGCTCGCCCTCATCATCCCCACCAAGAGCGGCTTCCCGAGCGCGCAGGCGGGCATGAGCTTCATCGAACGCCCGTTCTTCAGCTTCGAGTTCGCGGGCCGGGTCGTCGCCATCATCCTGTTCGTCGTCTGGGTCAACTTCCTGATGACCGCGTGGACGAACGCCGTGAACCTGACCGACGGTCTGGACGGTCTCGCGGCCGGATCCTCGATGATCGCGTTCACCGGATACGGCGTCATCGCCTTCTGGGAGAGCTACCATCTCAAGGGCGCCGGCCACTCCGGCTATGCGTATGCCGTCTCCGACCCGCTCGACCTGACCATCATCGCCGTGTGCGCGGCCGTGGCCTGCATCGGCTTCCTGTGGTACAACACCAATCCGGCCACGATCTTCATGGGGGACACTGGCTCGCTCGCGCTCGGCGGTCTGTTCGCGGCGCTTTCGATCGCCACGCACACCGAGTTCCTCGCCGTCATCCTCGGCGGACTGTACGTGATCGAGGCGATGAGCGACGTCATCCAGGTCGGCTACTTCAAGGCCACGCACAAGCGCGTCTTCAAGATGGCTCCCATCCACCATCACTTCGAACTGTGCGGTTGGCAGGAGTCCAAGGTCGTGGTCCGCTTCTGGATGATCGAGCTCATGTTCGTGCTCATCGCCCTGGTGATCTTCTACGGCGACTGGGTGACCCGTTCCGGACTGCTGTTCGGCTGAGTTCGGCTAAGTCCTGCTGAATCAGGCTGAGTTCGGTTCGGCTGACGGAACGACTCGCAACAAACGAAACACACGGCTGGGATAATGCCGTGACGATCGACAACGATCAATGCAAGCACATGCAGGGGGCAAGACCATCATGGATATCAAAGGCAAGACGGTAGTCATCGCGGGACTGGGAGTGTCCGGCACGTCGCTGGCCGAAGTGCTTAAGGAGCAGGGCGCACGGGTCATCGGCGTCGACGAGCGCAAGCCCACCGCCGACCTCGACTCCTTCGACAAGGTGAACTGGGACGAGGTCGACTATGTCATGTCGTCCCCGGTGTTCAATCCGCGCACCCCGTTCATCCTCGAGGCGCAGCGGCGCGGCATCCCCGTGATGAGCGAGGTTGAGTTCGCGTGGCGTCTGCGCGTCGATTCGGTTCGCACCGGCCGTCCGGCGCCGTGGATCGGCATCACCGGCACCAACGGCAAGACCTCCACCACGGAGATGACCTCGGTCATGCTCACCGCATGCGGGTACGACGCCCCCACCGCGGGCAACATCGCCTCCGGCAACATGGCGATGTCGCTGTCTCGCTGCGCCACGAACCCGAAGCACGACGTACTGTGCGTCGAACTGAGCTCCTTCCAGCTGCACTTCACCGATTCGTTGGAGCTCGCCTGCGCCGCCATCACCAACATCGCCGACGACCACCTCGACTGGCACGGCGGCCGCGAGAACTATGCGGCGGACAAGGCCAAGGTGTTCCACGGCGTCACGCGGGCCCTTGTCTACAACGCGGACGACCCGCTCGTTACCGAGAAGGCCCATGAGGCAGAACCGGCCGAAGGCTGCCGCAGGGTCGGCTTCACGCTCCACGAGCCCGAGTCCGGCCAGATCGGCGTCGCCGACGGATGGATCGTCGACAGGAGCGGCGTGGCCGGGGGAGAGGTCGGCGAAAGCGTACGCCTCGCACAGGTCGCGGAGTTCACGCATCTGATGGAGCCGGACGGCACGATCTACCCGCACCTGCTCGCCGACGCGCTGACCGCGCTCGCACTGGTGCTCGGCTTCGGCGCGGACAGGCAGCAGGCGCTCGACGCCCTGAAGACCTTCCACCCGGGCGGCCACCGTATCGTCACCGTCGCCACGAGCACGCCGGACGTCTCCGGACGCTCCATCCGCTTCGTTGACGACTCCAAGGCCACCAACGCCCACGCCGCCAACGCCTCCCTGTCCAGCTTCGCCGACGGCTCGGTGGTGTGGATCGCCGGAGGCCTCGCCAAGGGCAGCCGGTTCGAGCATCTCGTCGCCGATCGCAAGCGCACCATCAAGGCCGCCGTGATCATCGGCCGCGATCAGCAGCCGATGATCGACGCGTTCGCCGCCTCTGCGCCGGACACGCCGCTGACGGTCATCAACCCCGATCCGAACGACGACGTGATGGCTCGTGCGGTCGAGGCCGCGGGACGTTACGCCGAACCCGGCGACGTGGTGCTCATGGCCCCTGCCTGCGCGTCGATGGACCAGTTCGTCTCCTACGCCGATCGCGGCGTCAAGTTCACCGAAGCCGCCAAGCGATGGGTGAAGACGTATGACGGACGCTGAACGTCCCGGCCGGTCCGGTCGCCGACCACCGGGATCGCAGCCGCAGAGCCTGTTCAATCCGCTGTGGTGCTACCACGGGTTCCGCATGTCGGTGCTGGGATTGAGCGTCTTCGGCGTGATCATGGTGTTCTCCAGCTCCGCCGTATCGGCCGCCTCGTCCGGTAAATCCCCCTTCCTCGGCTCGCTGAGTCAGGCGGCGTTCTGCATCGTCGGCCTGATCGTCGGGTTCATTCTCTCGTTCGTGCCGATCAGGTTCTATCGCAGGTTCGGCATCGTCGCCCTGGGCGGCGCCATGGCTCTGCAGCTGCTGACCTTCACCGGTCTCGGCGTCAGCCAGTACGGCAACACCGGATGGATCCGCGTCGGCGGCAGCTTCACCATCCAGCCGGCCGAGTTCATCAAGTTCGCCCTGTGCATATGGTTGCCCTCGGCTCTGATCGTCGCCAAGCGGCGCTACGACCGGGCGAGGACCGTCAAGGAGCAGGTCAAGGCGTACGGCGTGGTCGGTGGCGTGTACGGCCTGTCCCTGCTGCTCGTGCTCGGAGGCAAGGATCTCGGCACCGCGATGATCCTGCTGTTCATCGGCATCGTCGCCTTCCTCATCTCCGGATTCCCGGGCAAATGGATGGCGATGCTCGTCGTCGCCATGTCGGTGCTGGTGGTGGCGTTGATCGCCTCCAGCCCCAATCGCCGTCAGCGCATCCTCGCCGCCTACACGGAGTGCTCCGCGGCCGACGCGCAGCAGATCTGCTATCAGTCGATGCACGCCCGCTACGCGATCGCCTCCGGAGGATTCCTGGGACTGGGCTTGGGCAACTCGCGCGAGAAATGGAACTACCTGCCGGCCGCGCACAACGACTTCATCTTCGCGATCATCGGTGAGGAGACCGGATTCCTCGGCTGCGCGATGGTGATCCTCATCTTCGTGATCCTCGGCTGGTGCCTGCTGTTCAGTGCCCTGCAGCTCAAGGACCGCTACAGTTCGATGGTGCTCATGTGCATCCTCGTGTGGCTCGTCGGCCAGGCGATGGTCAACATCGGCGTCGTCGTCGGCATCTTCCCGGTGTTCGGCGTGCCGATGCCGTTCATCTCCGCCGGCGGCTCGTCGATGATCATGTGTCTGGCCATCTCCGGCGTCGCCATGCGCTTCATGCGCCAGCAGCCGCAGATCAAGGCGGACATCTCCAAGCTGTGAGTCATGGCCGCGAGGACGTGGCGGGGCGACTATGCTCGTAGAGCATGAAGCACATCGTCCTCGCCGGCGGCGGTACCGCCGGCCATGTCAACCCGTTGCTGTCCGTCGCCGCCGCGATCGGCCGACTCGAACCGGACGCCAAGGTCAGCGTCATCGGCACTGCGGTCGGACTCGAGAAGGATCTGGTCCCCGCCGCGGGATTCGAGCTCGACACCATCGAGAAGGTGCCCTTCCCGAGACGCCCCAACCTGTACATGCTCAAGTTCCCGGGCAAGTGGGCGGCCGAGACCCGCAAGGTCCGCACCATCCTCGAGGAGCGCGAGGCCGACGTCGTCGCCGGATTCGGCGGCTACGCCTCCGCGCCCGTGTACGCCACGGCCCACAGGATGGGTCTGCCGATCGTCATCCACGAGCAGAACGCGCGGGCCGGCATGGCCAACAAGCTGGGCAGCCGCTGGGCCGAGTTCATCGGCACCGTCTACGACGGCACCGGTTTGAAGCCCGCCTCGGACGGTTCGATCGAACGCGTCGGACTGCCGCTGCGCCCCGCCATCGCCGATCTGGTGACGAAGCTCGAAACCGACCGCGCCGCCGCGCGCGCCGAGGCCGCCGCCGAACTCGGCGTCGACCCGAACCGTCCGCTCGTGCTCGTCACCGGCGGATCGCTGGGCGCGGTCAGCCTCAACCGGGCCGTGGCCGCGGCCTCCGCCGATCTGCTCAAGGTCGCGCAGGTCGTGCACCTGACCGGCAGGGGCAAGTCGGACGAGGTCCGCAGCCTCGTCGACGTCAATGCCGGCGCCGAACATCTGACGGGTCTTGGCGCGGACGATGCCGGCAGAGGCGACTACCACGTCGCCGAATATCTTGAACGCATCGATCTGGCCTTCGCCTGCGCCGATCTGGTCGTATGCCGCTCCGGCGCCGGAACCGTGGCCGAACTGACAGCGCTCGGCCTGCCCGCGGTCTACGTGCCGCTGCCCATTGGCAACGGCGAACAGCGGTTCAACGCCCAGCCGGTCGTCGAGGCGCACGGCGGCATCATGGTCGCCGACAAGGATCTGACGCCCACATGGGTGCGTGAGGAGGTCACCACACTGCTCGACGATCCGGAGCAGCTGCACGACATGGGCGCGCACGCCTGGCAGTACGGCATCCGCGACGCGGCCGAGACGATGGCCAGGCGCATCCTCGACTTCGCCTGAGCCGGCTGGCGTCGCCCGCCGGCGCATTCGTCGTCTGTCATCGCATACGACATAATGATTGAAGATCTGACTTGTACCACAAGGAGTACGTTTCCGTGACCGCAGACACCACTTCGTCCATCATCCTCGATCCAGAGCACGCCGCATTCGCCGCCGACGAAACCACCGATGCGCTTGGATCCACCCATTTCATCGGCATCGGAGGGGCCGGCATGTCGGTGCTCGCCGAGATGCTGCACGAACGTGGCGTCGTCGTGACCGGCTCCGACCGGGAGCGCAGCGCCAAGACGGACCGTCTCGAGGAGCTGGGCATCAGCGTCGCCTTCGGACAGCGCGCGCAGAACGTGGAGGGTGCGGATACCATCGTCTATTCGAGCGCCATCAAGCCCGACAATCCAGAGATCGTCGCCGCGCACGAGGCCGGCAAGCGCATCGTGCACCGCAGCGACATCCTCGCGCTGCTCATGCACGGTCGCCGCGCGGTCACCGTGGCCGGAGCGCACGGCAAGACCACCACCAGCTCGATGATCGCCCACATGCTCGAACGCTGCGGCGCCGACCCCAGCTATGCGATCGGCGGATCCATCCAGGGCGAGGACGGGTCGGTCATCGACGGCGGACACGTCGGCGGGGGAGCGGCGCTCATCGCCGAGGCCGACGAATCCGACGGCAGCTTCGAGAAGTACCGTCCCGAGATCGCCGTCATCACCAACTGCGAGGCCGATCACCTCGACCACTACGGCGACGAGGCGCACTACCGCGCCGCGTTCGTCGAACACGCCGGCCATGCCACCGGACATGTGATCATCTGCGCCGACGATCCGAACGCGCTCGCCGTGCTGCTCGCGCTCGACCCGTCCGTCGCCTCCCACGCCATCGCCTATGGCACGACGGCACCCGATGCGGCCGAACTCAAGGGGCTGAACGGTGCGGCGTACGTGCATGTCGAATCGGAGAGCGAATCCGCCGGCTCCGGCGCCGAACGCTTCACCCTGCATCTTCCCGCGTCCGTCACCGGCGGCGGCGACGTCGAGCAGCCTGTCTCGCTCGAAGTACCGGGACTGCATAACGCGCGCAACGCGGCGGCCGCGATCAGCGCCGCTGTGCTGCTGGGCGTCGCCCCGGCGGATGCCGCCGCCGCCATCGCGTCGTTCCGCGGGGCCGTGCGTCGCTTCCAGGTCAAGGGCGTGGTCAAGCAGGTCACGGTCGTCGACGACTACGCGCACCATCCCACCGAGATCGCCGCGCTGCTCGACGCCGCACGCCGCCGCTACCCGCACAGCGTGATCCGCGTGCTGTTCCAGCCGCACCTGTTCAGCCGTACGAAGTTCTTCGCCCGCGAGTTCGCCGAGGCCCTTGCCAAGGCCGACGACGTGATCGTCACCGGCATCTTCCCGGCCCGCGAGAAGCAGGCCGATTTCCCGGGAGTCGGGCCGGTGACCATCGTGCGCGAGGCTCAGGGCATGTCCGGCGTGGAGTTCCGGGCCGTCGACGACATGGAGCTCGCCGCCCGGATGATGGCGATGCGCGCCCATCACGGCGACGTCATCTTCACCGTCGGCGCCGGTGACATCACCGATATGAGCGAGGTGATCCTCCACGCGCTCGAGGCGCATCGCGAAAGCTGCGACTGATGGCGGGACGCGTCGTCAGCTCCGGCGCGGATCCCGGCGGTGATCGACGCCGCAAACCGCGCAAGGCGATCTCCGGATCCACCCCCGACCCCTCCCGTTCCAAGCCGGGGGACTTCGTCGACGCCCGGCGTCTGAGCAGCGAGGATCTCGTCGCCAAGACGCTTGAGGAGAACTCCGGCACTCTGGGGCTCGCCATCAGACCCAAGGTCGTCGACTTCACGGCACGCGCCAAGGAGCGCAAGCGCGCCGGCATGAGGGTCACCGTCCTGCGCATCGGCGTCGCGGTGCTGTCCATCGTGCTCGTCGCCGCACTGGGATGGCTGCTGTTCCTCTCCCCGGTGCTGCGGCTCGACCCGGCACAGGTCACGGTCTCCGGCGCCAACGAATGGGTGAGTGAAAGCGACATCCGCAATATCGTCAACGAACAGGCCGGGCGCTCCCTCGTACTGGTCAACACCGGCGACATGACCGAACGTATGTCGGCGATCCCGGGCGTCACCAGTGCGACGGCGTCGAAGCGATGGCCGCACGGTCTCGCCGTGAACGTCGAATCGCAGCGTCCGGCCGCGATGCTCAAGGCCTCGGGCGGCGACTCGATGACCGCCGTCGATTCGAAGGCCCGAGTGCTTAATTCCGTCGCCGGCGCGTCGGCCGACGGCATCCCCGTGATCGAGGTGAAGAGCGTGTCCTCCGGCCTCAACAACCGGGCCGTCAAGGAGGCGCTCAAGGTGCTCGACTCGCTGCCCGAGTCGATGCGCAACGCGATCACCAAGGTGACCGCGAGCACGCAGGACTCCGTCACCGTCGAGCTCGACATGGGCAAGGACAAGGGCAAGTACAAGATCGTGTGGGGTGACTCCTCGCAGATGAAGCTCAAGAAGGCGGTCGTCGACAAGATCCTGTCCGATCCCAAGGTGATCGGCGACAAGACCGAGGTGGACGTCTCCGCCCCGCTGCGGCCGGTGCTGCGCTAGTGGGTTTGTTCGCCGACGGCATGATCCATGCCGTCGCGGCATACGCCGACTTGCGCCGAAGCGCATATCGGTTGTATGCTGAATTGTCCGCCTGAATGGGCGGGGCTTGATAATTCAAGATTGGGGATGATCGGTTTCGACGGTGACCTGTTCGTCGCAGGGAAGCGTGCCGAGAACGCCGGGTCCACTCGTGGATGCCCCCGGCAAAAGAATAAGTGCTAAATCTAACCGCACTGAGTTCGCTCTCGCTGCCTGAGCTTCGCGCCAGGATTAACCAGTGAGCAGCCGCTCCGTTCACTCCTTCTCGTCTTCGGAGGGAAGCTGAGCGTCGTTTAGGAGACTTGCTGATGTAGCCGAGCCACAGGGCTGCATCGGGACTTGTACTGCGGATATGCTCGCCAACAGTCGTCTGCGACATCGTTGGGGGCAGAAAAACCGCCGCACGGCCAGCAGACTACGCACGTAGAAGACTGAGGGTACGGTCACCGGACCGGGGTTCAATTCCCCGCATCTCCACTGACGGAAAGCGCCACTCCAAACGGGGGGCGCTTTTTCGTTGGAATACCAACGATTTCGAACCGTTTCCGATACTTCTGCAGCGCTCGCCGACATGCCGTTTCGAACGGTTTTCGATGGGTTTCGGGGGTAGGATGTGGTAAACGATGTGGCAGAAAAGACCGAACGAACCGGCACGGTCCTATGTCGAGACGTCCGAATCCGAGACCAGACGCAGGTTCACCCTGGCCCATGAGCTGGGTCATTACGTCGAACGGGTGGACGTGTCTGACGACAATGACTTCTCTTTCGTGGAAAGGCGCGAGCCTAGCCGATATGACCTATATGAGTTCTACGCCGACGAATTCGCCGGAGCACTGCTCATGCCTGAGTGGCAGTTTCTCGGCATGCTCGACGAGGGGCGTAGCTTCATAGACATCGCCGCCCGGTTCGGGGTGTCCCTCGATGCGGCGCGCAAGCGTCGCGAGCGGCTCAAAAAGAACCCTCCGACAAGGGAATGACGATCCGTGGCAGATGAAGACGAACCCAATGACCGTTATCTCGACATGGGGATCGACGCCTTGGGCGGCAGGGCCGGTGACGAGACCGCTGCGGGATCGCTCCCGGACGATGAATCGGACCGTTACGAGCAGGACGCACCGGATCGTTCGGAGATAAAGGACGACGCCGAGGACATGCGCCCCGACAGCAGTCTCCCGACCGTCAAAGGCGACGCGAAGATGTTCGCGTTCGTCACCGGGTGACACCCGTTCATGCGGTTCTTCTACCACGTCTCCCAGATGCTGTACAGCCAGTATTCTCCTGAAGACCGGGCCATACGAGCTTGCGAGACGCCACCGTATGATGTTCTGGTTCTGCTGGTGTGCCGACAACACGGTCATAGCGCTCGGCGTCATTACCATTTTCCTCGTGCTGGGAGTCGCGGCATATAAGGCGTTCTTCTGACGTCCCATCGCGTTCGTGTCCCCGGCCCCGTCACCGCCCCCGTTCGTTCAGCCATTCGCGGTAGTCGAGGACGATCTGCACGGTGACGTTGAGCTCGTCGGCCATCAGCCACGGATCCCCCTCGTACATGGTCTCGGCGCTCGCGTACTCCTGTTCGTCGATGAGGAGGCGGGCGGTGACGATGCGGCACCGGTGTTCGCGCTGGTGTCCTCTGTCCCCGTAGGCGTGGTGGACGAGCTCGTGGACGAGGGTGCACCGTTTGCGCGTGTAGGTCATGGTCCGGTCGATGACGATGGTGTCGTGCAGCAGGTCGTACACGCCGTGGAGATCACCGGCAAGGATGGCGCTGCCGACGGTCAGGCCGGGAGCGACCTCATAGAGGAGCATGCGCATCGGCCCGTAGTTCAGATGCGCCGACACCGGCAGAACAGCCACCATGTCGAATCACCCAATTCCCTTCCTAGCAGGAGCTGAATTTGGATTTGACTTCTGGAGTGTCATACGGAGAATACGAAGCAGCTCATCTACAGGTTGTAGAAGGAGTCTCTAAGGTCGTCCTCGCGGGGCGGCCTTAGTTGTCACTCCCAGTGCAAAGGATGTCTCAACCCTGCCGAATAATCCGCATGCCCATTCAGGAAAGAGATCACTCCGGATGAGTATGCGTCGCCGCCGCTGATCTCGTCTACGAGATACATCAACGCGATCAGCGACTGGGCCACCGATTTCCCCTCATACGCGAAGTCCGGGAACCGACGTCGCATATCCTTGGTCACAGGAGACACGATCACCATCTCCCGATGCCAGAGACGACTGTGATGGGAGCAGAGGTTACGCAGGTAAACCATTGCATGGATGATCTCTGACGCGGAACGAAGATTCGTACGCACACCCAACGACCTGTACACCCCCCTGAGCGCCTTCGTGTCCGAATGAAGGCCAAGCATGCGGGACACGGTGTCAAACGGCATGGTCTCCACCGCCGCCCATATCGGCACCGGCTCTCCTGCCGCCCTGTAATGCCTGATGCACACCTCGCTTGACAGATCCAACCATTTGCGGATGTTCGACACCAGCGACGAACGCAACTCCACTCCCTTGCGGTTCGTCGCCGGCTCGTATGATTCGGCATCCATATACGAATAGGCTCCGCCGTCAACCGAGATGAGATAGGCGAAACGGGATCGCACCGTCAGTTCCAACAGTCCCGTGCCCCGCAGGATCAGCGAACGCAATTCGACATCCAACTGATAGGGTTCAAGGAAATCAGCGGCTGTGGTCCCCGACCGGAAATCATTGTCCCCATGAGCCGGATCGTTCTGGAACGCGCGGAAATAACCGGACAGCCGATAATAGTTCGAGTCGAACAGGATCTGACGCATGCGCTCGCGATCGTCTATGACGAGACCACGCGACTCCATGAGTTCGATCATCTCATCCACGGTTTTGGGCGGCTTCACTGTTCGCCTCCGAAATGAAAAGAACCTCCCGGGTTGCGCACTGCTAGTAGGCGTGGGAGGCTTCTGTTGCTCTTCATGCTAACACCTGTAACCTTCCTTGTCATGCCGCGTGTCTTCCGAGTCCTATCGCGACTGTCTTTATGGGGCGCTATTGCTGTTTTCGTGGGTGGTGGTTCGTCGTTGGGCCGTTGAGTGTGTAAGTGTGAGGGGCGTTTCCGGCTATTCTGTTTTCCGACCAAAGAAATGAATACCGAGAAACGCCTACCGAAGAGCTTATTTTGCTGAACGTCAAAGGCATGGTCGTCGAGGACGCGCGGATCATGGATTCGCCCCTGCGTCCCGAGCCCGTGCTCGAGGTGCGCGTGCGCCCGCGCGCGGGCATGCTCAGATGCTCGAGATGCGGGCGGAAGCGCCCGGGCTATGACCGTGGCGGCGGGGTGCGCCGGTGGCGTCATCAGGACTTCGGCTGCTGGCGGGTGGGAGCTGGTCGCCGCCATGCCGCGCGTGGAGTGCCCCCGGGTGCGGGGGTGGTCGTCGCCGCCGTGCCGTGGGCCGAGCCCGGGAGCCGGTTCACGCGTGATTTCGAGGCGGAGTGCGCGTGGCTGATGACGGTCGCCAACCAGAAGACGGTCAGCGGGTTCCTGCACGTCGCGTGGAGGACCGCCGGAGACATCGCCCATAGGTATGAACATACCTCCCGTTGATCATGCGGCGCTCGCCGTCTGATCTGGCAGTGAAAATCAGCTTTTTGACCTGCTATGTATTTCGTATAAACTATCCAGTTTACGCTGAAAACGACTGAGAGGAGGCGGCCATGACCATGACCGATACCGGCGTGAAGCCCATCCTGGTGTACACGCCGCCCGAGGACGGCAAGCCGCGCAACGCTGTGGACGCGAAATGGATGCGTCTGCACCGCGCAATGCTGAACCGTCGTACGCGACTTGCGAAGAAGGCCGGTGAGATTGAGGATAGAGATCGTCACTAGTCGCCCCTGCACTCCGGACGACCAGTTGTCGCTTCGTCTGCTGTCCGCCTGACGGGCCGGAGCGATGGACGTGCAGCGGTATATTCGTGACCTTCGCATCAAGGACGAGCCGGGTCTGTGCCGTCTCGTCCTCCAGTACGGGGACAGGGCCTCCGGAGACGTCGTCGGCTTCTGCGAGTTCGGATACGATCCCGCGTCCCCCGAATCCAACGCTACGCCATATCGTTCATCGCCACGGCATTGTCCGAACGGGGCCGGCATCTGGGCCGGTACCTGCTGGACGGCGCGCTGCGCTGGATGGCCAACGATGCCGCCCGACACAATCGGGAACCGTACGTGCTGACGCAGATCGATCCCGCCAATCACGCCAGTATGCATCTGTTCTCCGATCTCGGATTCATCGATGAGGGCGTGGATGAGGACGATCTGCACGGTGACGTTGAGCTCGTCGGCCATGAGCCACGGATCCCCCTCGTACATGGTCTCGGCGCTCGCGTACACCTGCTCGTCGATGAGGAGGCGGACGGTGACGATGGCGCTGAAGACGGAGAGCACCCCGGACACGCAGGTGACCCGCGCGGCCGAAGTGAACCGAATGGCCGTCCGGAAATCTCGCACCTCAGTCACGCGTCCTGCAGAGCGTGACAACGGCTTTCCGGACCTTCGCGCAACACCTGCGAGTAGTTGGTTGAAAGAGGGAACCTGTCATATCCGGGTGCTGCGTGTTAGCATGCCGAAAGTCATTGATTCCGCCAGCTCGGGAGGTCCATATGAGCGAGATGATTGAAACCGCGCGTTTGCTGCTGCGTCCTTGGAAGACCGACGACAGGGCCGAGGCTGCGTCTCTGTTCAGATACGCCTCCGATCCGGATATCGGCCTGCTGTGTGGATGGCCTCCGCATACCAGTGTCGAGGGCAGTCTGAACGACATCAGGAACATTCTCGCCGTGGAAAACAACTGGGCCATCACCGTCAAGGAGCATGGCGGCGAGCCGGTCGGCAGCATCGCACTCAAGTCGGTCGGCCACCGCACCATCGATCCGGTCAAGGCTGATGGCGCCCTCATGGAACGCTACGGCAAGTATCTCGGCGACGATACGCTGGAATTGGGGTATTGGATCGGGCGCCATTCTGGGGGGAACGGCTACATGCCCGAGGCGTTGAACGCCGTGCTCGCTTATGCGTTCGATACGTTGCATAAAGCCGCCGTGTGGGGCGGGCACTACACGGAAAACGCCCAGTCCGGCCGCGTGATGGCCAAGTGCGGCATGAAACCGGTCTTTGAATCGACACACGATTACTTCAGCCTCATCGATGAATACCATGACACCGTCTTCCACATCGTCACCGCCGGGGAAAATACGCGAGATAGCCTCTAAGGAATACCTGAGATCAGTGGCGATATACCATCCGGCCTGAACGACCGCAATACTAAGCGAATGGCTCCGCGAGAACTACCGGTACCAGATCAACCGCAAGGTGGTCTCGGATTGACTGCGCCGGGGCAGGTCGGCATCAACGAAAGAAGGATCAAATGAAGCTCGTCTACCCGATCATCCTCTACCCGTCCGGAGTGCCCGGCGGATACACCGTGCTCTGCCCGGACATGCCCGGACTCGTCATCGAATATATGGGATGACGCGCGTGTATGCGTCGGATTTCGGCGGCGAGCAACGCCGTCGGACTTGACAGGGTGGTCGTTGTTGACGAGAATACATACTAAAGCGCTTTAGTTCCCGTGTTCGTCGGGATCGACGGGATAGTCGGGATCGAACGGCGCGAACAGACAGGGCATGGTCCGTGAGCGCGGGCGTCAAGGACACACGATGACGTGACCGCGATGCCGACGGCGACATCGACGGACGACGGCCGACAACACGACAAGACACGACAAGGAAGTGGCAGAGCACCGATGTTCCTCAAACCCGAAGCGCAGCTGGAACGCTGCAAACGCATCCTCCGACAGCGCGTCGACCCGCACGTCCACCCGGTCGTGGCGCATCTGGACGTCGAATCCTTCGACATCCCCGGCGAGCCGATGCCTTCGGCCGAGTTCTTCGCCAGAGTCGCCGCGGGGGACATCGAGTTCACGCCGTTCACGCTCGGACGCGAATGGGGCACCACATGGGGCACGGTCTGGTTCCGCCTGACCGGTCAGGTTCCCGCGGGATATCCGAAGGACGGACGTGCGCTGGAGGTCGTCATCGATCTGGGTTGGTATCCCCACTCCTGCGGCGGCCACATCGAAGGACTGGTCTACCGTCCTGACGGCACCGCCATCAAGGCCGTGCACCCGCTCAACCACTGGGTGCCGTTCATGTCCGCCGACGGCGAGACGCAGGTGCCGATCGACGCCGACGGGCGATTCACGCTTTATCTCGAGGCCGCCAGCAACCCGCTGCTGCTCGGCGTGCCGCCGTTCATCGAAACCGAACTGGGGGAGCGCGCCACCGGCAGGCCGGACGAACCGTACGTCTTCAAATCCGCCGACCTGACCGAATTCGACCGTGACTGTGACGCCTACCGTGTCGACCTCGACGTCGTCAGCTCCCTGATGGAGCTTGCGGACAAGCGCTCGCCCCGCTACTGGCAGCTCGCCAAGGCCCTGCAGCGCTCCCTCAACCTCTTCGACGAGCGCGACCATGACTCCGTATCCGCCGCACGCGAAGCCCTTGCCGACGTTCTCGCCAGACCCGCGAACGCCTCGGCGATGAACGTCAGCGCCGTCGGCCACGCGCACATCGACTCCGCGTGGCTGTGGCCGGTGCGTGAGACCCGCCGCAAGGTGGCCCGCACCGTCTCCAACGCCCTGGCGCTGATGGACGCCGACCCCGACTTCAGATACGCGATGAGCTCCGCCCAGCAGTATGCATGGCTCGAGGAGGACCATCCCGATCTGTTCGCGCGCATGAAGCGGCGCATCGAGGAGGGGCGGTTCATCCCCGTGGGCGGCATGTGGGTCGAGGCGGACGGCATGCTGCCCGCCGGCGAGTCCCTGATCCGCCAGATCACGTTCGGTCGCCGCTACTTCAGGGAGCATCTCGGCGTCGAACCGAAGGGCATCTGGCTGCCTGACAGCTTCGGCTACACCGGCGCATGGCCGCAGATCGCCCGCAGGGCCGGCTACGAGTGGTTCCTCACGCAGAAGATCTCGTGGAACGACACCACGAAGTTCCCACACCACTCGTTCCTGTGGGAGGGCATCGACGGCTCGCGCATCTTCACCCACTTCCCGCCGTCGGACACGTACGCCGCATGGTGCAAGGCACAGGAGCTCGACTACGCCGAGAAGAACTTCCAGGACAAGGACCTCGCCGACCGCTCCCTGCTGCTCTTCGGCTTCGGCGATGGCGGCGGCGGTCCCACGCGCGACATGATGGACCACCTGCACCGCTTCGAGAACCTCGAAGGCGTCTCCCGCGTCACGATCGAGGGGCCGGACGACTTCTTCGACAAGGCGCGCACGCAGATCGAGGAGAACGCCGGCGACGAGATGCCGACGTACAAGGGCGAGCTGTACCTGGAGCTGCACCGCGGCACCCTCACCTCCCAGCAGGACATGAAGCGAGGATGCCGCAGGGAGGAATCGCTTCTGCGCACGGTCGAATACCTCGGTGCCGCAGCGGCACTCGCCGACCCGGACTACGTCTACCCGAGCGAGGAGATGGACCGCATCTGGAAGACGCTGCTGCTCAACCAGTTCCACGACATCCTGCCCGGCTCGTCGATCTCCTGGGTGCACCGCGAGGCACGCGAGGACTATGCGCGCGACCTCGCGCGCCTTGGAAAGATCGCCGCGGACATGTGCGCGGTATTGCGCCGGGCGAACCCGGACGCCGACCTGCTGCCCGAGGCTCGCATCGCCCAGTACCGTGCCGACGGCGCGTCATGGCGCGCCCGTCCGACCGTCGCCACGTACGACGGGACGACGACGCCGGTCACGATCGAACGGACCGACGACGGCGCCGTGCGCATCGGCAACGGACTCATCGACGCGACCATCGACCACGATGGCGCCGTCTCATCGCTCATCGACGTCGCCGCCGGACGCGAACTCGTCCCCGAAGGCTCCCGCCTCGGCCGCTACGAGCTGATGAAGGACGAGCCGGCCGTATGGGATGCGTGGGAGATCGAACGCGAATCCCTGCTCATGGGCCGCGGCCTTGTCGGCCGGATCGTCGCCGCCGGCGTCGAGAACGGCAGAGCCGTCGTCCGCACGCGCATCGAACACGGCGACACGACGATCGACACGACGATCACGCTCGCGCCCGAGTCCACCACGCTCGACTTCCACGCCGACGTCGACTGGCATGAGCATGAACGCTTCCTCAAGGTCGATCTGCCGCTCGGCATCATCGCCGACCGCGCCACCTACGACTGCCAGTACGGTCTGGTCGAACGCCCGATCGTCAAGAACAGCGCATCCGACGAGGCGAAGTTCGAAAGCTCCACCGGCAGATTCGCGATCCTCGCCGAACCCGGATACGCGGCCGCCGTCATCAACGGCTCCCTCTACGGGTCGGACGCCGCGCCGATCGCCGGCGACGCCGTCCGCGGGCATGGCGCGGGCACGATGTTCCGCCTGTCACTGCTCTCCGCGCCGACGTTCCCCGACCCGCGCACCGACATCGGACGCCACTCGTTCGACTGGTCCGTGCTCGCCGACGCGACCGTCGAACGCGTCAACGAGGCAGCCTGCGCGCTCAACGCGCCCATACTCGCCGACGTGCCCGACATCGACCC
Organism: Bifidobacterium callitrichos DSM 23973; assembly: GCF_000741175.1. Lineage (GTDB taxonomy): Bacteria > Actinomycetota > Actinomycetes > Actinomycetales > Bifidobacteriaceae > Bifidobacterium > Bifidobacterium callitrichos. Next base: position 105,528 of record NZ_JGYS01000005.1, on the reverse strand, counting down.
CTGCATCACCTTGGAATCCGAATCCGGTACCGTGGTGATGGACTGGATCAAACCCGCCGACGACGGTTCCGGCGACATCATCGCACGCGTCTACGAGGCGACCGGCGGCCGCGCATCCGTGCGACTGCACGTCGCCGAGGCGCTCGCGGGCGCCACGGTGCGCGAGACGGACGTGCTGGAGGGCGACGCGCTCGCCGACGACCTGCCGCGAGCGCTGCAAGGCGAGGGTCGTCAGGCGGCCGAGGGGGCGCGGCTCGCTTTCGATCCGTTCCAGCTGGCCACCCTGCGTCTGAGCCGCGTCTGAGTCGCGACCGACATCCGACATCATCAACACCCCCCATCAACATCACCAACCACACCAACCACACCACAAAGGAGTCGAAACACATCATGTTCCTCTTGCCCAAGCAGCAGCTGGACCGCTGCGACCGCGTGCTATGGCAGCGCGTCGAGCCGCATATTCACACGACGCTGTCGTCATGCGCCATCCGCTCGTTCGACAACCCCGGTGAGCCCGTGCCCTCCGACGAGTTCCTCGCCAAGGTGCGCGCCGGCGAGATCGGGTTCACGCCGTTCGCCGTACCCGGTCAGTGGGGCGAGACCTGGGGTACCACCTGGTTCGAGGTGACGGGGCGCATCGACCGCGATGCGACGCGGGGGCGCAAGGTCGAACTCGAGGTGGATCTGGGCTGGCTCGGCCACCGCGGCCCCGGATTCCAGTCCGAGGGCCTCGTCTACCGCGCCGACGGCACCGCCGTCAAGTCGGCGAACCCGCGCAACCACTGGATCCCGCTCGTCGCCGCCGACGGCACCCCCAACGTCGACCTCGACGATGAGGGGAACTTCACCGTGTACATCGAAGCCGCCGCCAACCCGTTCGTCGAGGGCCCGACGCCGTTCTCGCCCACCGAGCTGGGGGAGGGGACGACCGGCAGGCGCGACTTCCCCTACACCCTTACGCGCATGGACGTCACCGTGTTCAACGAGGACGTGTTCGCCTATTCGATGGATCTGGAGACCGTCTCGTCGCTGATGCGCGAACTCAATGAGGACGATCCGCGCTACTGGCAGCTCGCCAAGGCGCTGCAGCGCTCCCTCAACGCCTACGATGAGCGTGACATCGACGCGACGCTCGCCACGGCGCGCGGCGAACTGGCCGGCGTGCTCGCCGAACCCGCGGCCTCCAGCGCCATCAATCACATCGCCATCGGCCACGCGCACATCGACTCCGCATGGCTGTGGCCCGTGCGTGAGACCCGCCGCAAGGTGGCGCGCACCGTCTCCAACGTGCTCGCGCTGATGGACGAGGATCCGGACTTCACGTACGCGATGAGCTCCGCCCAGCAGTACGAGTGGCTCGAGGCCGAGCACCCCGATCTGTTCGCGCGCATGAAGCGGCGCATCGAGGAAGGGCGGTTCATCCCCGTGGGCGGCATGTGGGTCGAATCCGACAACATGATCCCCGCCGGCGAATCCCTGATCCGCCAGATCACGTTCGGCCGCCGCTACTTCAAGGAGCATCTCGGCGTCGAACCCCGCGGCGTATGGCTGCCGGACAGCTTCGGCTACACCGGTTCATGGCCGCAGATCGCCCGCCGCGCCGGATTCGACTGGTTCCTCACACAGAAGATCTCGTGGAACGACACCACGAAGTTCCCGCACCACTCGTTCATGTGGGAGGGCGTCGACGGCACGCGCATCCTCACGCACTTCCCGCCGTCCGACACGTACTGCTCGTCCATGAGCATGCACGAGCTCGCATACTCGCAGCGGAACTTCCTCGACAAGGACCTGTCGCGCAACGCGATCCTGCTGTACGGCTTCGGCGATGGCGGCGGCGGCCCCACCCGCGAGATGACCGCGCGCATCCGCCGCGATCGTGACCTCGCCGGCGCCCCGAAGATCGACTTCGGCACGCCCGACGAGCTGTTCGACCGCGTGCGTCGGGACATCGTCGACAATGCGCGCGGCGAGACCCCGGTCTTCAGGGGCGAGCTGTATCTGGAGCTGCACCGCGGCACGCTGACCGCCCAGCAGGACATGAAGCGAGGCTGCCGCAAGGAGGAGGCCATGCTGCGCGTGGCCGAATACCTGTGCGCCGCGGCACGGGTCAAGAACCCCGACTACGTCTACCCGCGCGAGCAAATGGACCGCATCTGGAAGACGCTGCTGCTCAACCAGTTCCACGACATCCTGCCCGGCTCGGCGATCGCGTGGGTGCATCGTCAGGCCCGCGAGGAGTACGCGCGCGACATCGCGCTGCTGCGCGACATCGTCGCCGAAGCCGCCGCCGCCATCAGGGCCGTCGAGCCGGATGACGCCACCGTGTCCGACGCGGTCATCACCCCGTACTCCCGCAAGGCCTGCGAGGCGTGGACGGTCCGCTGTGCGCGCGATGTCGCCGCCGTCAGCCCCGAGAACCGCGACGGCGCCGTACGCGTCGCACGCGACGAAAACGGAGAGACGATCACGCTCGACAACGGCAGACTCGTCGTGACCGTTCAGGCCGACGGCACCGTCTCCTCGATGCTCGACAGGGCGGCCGGCCGCGAACTCGTGCCCGCCGGCACCAGACTCGGCCGCTACGAGCTGCTCAAGGACGAACCGTTCCACTGGGACGCCTGGGACATCCAGCGCGACGCCTTCCTCGCCGCCACCTCGCTGGATGATTCCGCCGTCCGCGACGTGCACGTCGAGGCTGACGGCAGCGCGATCGTCGAGGTCGTCACCACGGCCGAAGGCGTCGACATCGTCACGCGGATCGTCCTGCGCCCGGGCGCCGGAACCCTCGACTTCGAGGCCGATGTGGACTGGCGTGCGGCCGAGAAGTTCCTCAAGGTCGACGTCCCGGTCGCCGTGCAGGCCGTCAACGCCCAGTACGAATGCCAGTACGGCATCGTCGAGCGTCCGATCAACAAGAACACCCGCTCGGACGACGCCAAGTTCGAAAGCTGCACGCACCGCTTCGTGCGCATCGCCGACAGCGGCTATGCTGCGGCGGTCGTGAACGCCTCCACCTACGGCTCCGACGTGAGCCCCATCCACGGATCCGAGGCCGGCGGTCTCGGCCGCGGCACGATGGTGCGCCTGTCGCTGCTCTCCGCGCCGCTCTACCCGGATCCGCGCACCGATCAGGGGCGGCACACCTTCTCTTGGTCCATCGTGGCCGATGCGGACATGACCACAGTGCTCGCCGAGGCATCCAGACTCAACAGCCCGACGGTGGGGGAGCTGCCCGCCGTCAGGCCGCTCGCCGCGCTCGCAAACGTCGAGGGTACGCCAGTGCTTGACTGGGTCAAGCTGGCCGACGACGGTTCGGACGATCTCATCGTGCGCCTCTATGAGGCCGCGGGCGGCAGGGCGCGGGCCACGCTGCATCTCGATGACGCGTTCGCCGGTGCCACCGTGCGTGAGGTGAACCTCATGGAGGAGAGCGGCCTGCCCGCCGAACTGCCGTGCGCACTGGCCTCGGGCGACGAGTCGGCCGCGGCGGAGGGCGCGGCCATCACGCTCGCGCCGTTCCAGCTTGCCACGCTGCGCATCCACAGGTGATGGACGCGTCTGTGAGCTAGCCTCCCAAAGGATATGAGGGCTCCTTCTCCCTGATTGTTCGGGCAGGAGGAGCCCCTTTGTTTTCTCGTGGGTTTTCTTGAGCCCCAGTGCCCCGGCCATGGTCGTGCGACACGCCGAGGAAAGAATGTGTGCCGCGCCGTGTTGCGTTTCGCTGAGGGAGATGCTATCCTCTAACTAAATCGCTTTAGTAACCGGCGACTGACCATGACGGTCAACTAAATCGCTTTAGTCTCAGCGAAGAGCACTACAAACATCAAGAGGAGAATCATGCTGCTGAAAGTCAATCGCGAGATCGACCGCTGCAAGCGTGTGATGCGCGAGCGTGTCTGGCCGCACATCCACCAGACGCTCGGCACCTGCGCCGTAGGTGCGGTGAAGAACCCGGGCGAGCCGGAGGCCTCGGCCTCGTTCATCGCCCGCGCCGTGTCCGGACAGGTCGAGTTCCAGCCGCTCGCCTCCGGCGAGCCGTGGGGCACCTCCTGGGGCACGACCTGGATGCGCGTCGAGGGCCAGCTGCCCGCCGATCTGCCCGAAGGCCGCGCCATCGAACTGGTCTTCAACCTGGGCTGGCTGGAGTGGCCGGTCGGCGGCCACATCGAGGCGCTGGCCTACCGCGCCGACGGCACCGTCATCAAGGCCCTGCACCCGCGCAACCACTGGATGCCGCTGATCAAGGCCGACGGCACGCGCGACCGTGTCGTCAACCCCGACGGCTCCTTCGTCATCTACGTCGAAGGCGCCTACAATCCGAACGTCCCGTCGTTCACCGTCACCGAACTCGGCACCAGGCCCACCGGCAAGGCCGACGAGCGCTACGAGTTCGGCTCCATCGACATCGCCGCCCTTGATCAGGACATGTTCGACTACTGGGCCGATCTCGACGTGATCACCGGATCGCTCGAGAACATGAACGACGCCGATCCTCGCTACTGGAAGCTCGCCAAGGCCATGCAGCGCTCCATCAACCTGTGGGACGAGAGGGACTACGCCACGCTCGCCCCGGCCCGCAAGGCCCTTGACAAGGTCATGGCCAGCCCGGCCAACGCCTCCGCGATGACCCTGACCGCGATGGGCCACTCGCACATCGACTCCGCATGGCTGTGGCCGGTCAGGGAGACCCAGCGCAAGGTCGGCCGCACCGTCTCCAACGTGCTCGCCCTCATGGATCTGGACCCGAACTTCACGTACGTGATGAGCGCCGCCCAGCACTTCGCGTGGCTCGAGGAGCGTCACCCCGATCTGTTCGAGCGCGTCAAGGAGCGCATCGCCGAAGGCCGCTTCATCCCGGTCGGCGGCATGTGGGTCGAATCCGACGGCACCATGCCGTGCGGCGAGTCCCTCATCCGCCAGATCAGCTACGGCAAGCGCTACTTCAAGGAGAAGCTCGGCGTCGTTCCGAACGGCATCTGGCTGCCCGACAGCTTCGGCTACACCGGCGCATGGCCGCAGATCGCCAAACGCTCCGGCTACTCGTGGTTCCTCACCCAGAAGCTGTGCTGGAACGACACCACCCGTCTGCCGCACCACTCCTTCATGTGGGAGGGCGTCGACGGCTCGCAGATCTTCACCCACTTCCCGCCCGCAGACAAGTACGACTCCGACATGTCCGCGCACGACATGGCGTACGTGCAGCGCAACTACAAGGACAAGGACCTCTCCGACCGCGGCATCCTGCTGTTCGGCTTCGGCGATGGCGGCGGCGGCCCGATCCGCGAGATGACGATGCGCGAGCATCGCTTCGAAAGCTTCGAGGGCATGCCGAAGGTCGAATACGGCACTCCGGACGACTTCTTCGCCAAGGCCGAATCCGAGATGAGGGCCGAGGCCGGCGCCGAGATGCCACGTTGGAAGGGCGAGTTCTACTTCGAGCTGCACCGCAAGACCCTCACCTCCCAGCAGGAGATGAAGCGCGGTTGCCGCAAGACCGAATCCGCGCTGCGCGCCGTCGAGTACCTGGGCGCGCTCGCCTCGCTCGAATCGGCGGACTACGTCTTCCCGCAGGCCGAGATCGACCGCATCTGGAAGACGCTGCTGCTCAACCAGTTCCACGACATCCTGCCCGGATCCGCCATCGAATGGGCGCATCGCGTGGCCCGCGAGGACTACGAACGCGACCTGAAGCGTCTGCACGAGATCGCGCAGGAGGCAGTCGCCGCCCTGCGCGAGGCCAACCCGGACGCCGAGCGCATCGCCAGGGCCCGCATCAGCCAGCTTTCCGACGTCGCCTCGTGGACGCCCGTCTCCCTTGAGTCCACGGGCGAGCCCGTTTCGATCGAACGGGGCGACGACGGCTCGGTCACCGTCTCCAACGGTCTGATCCGCGCCCACATCGCGGCCAACGGCACCATCGACTCGATGACCGACCTCGTCGCCGGCCGCGAGATGGTCGCCAAGGACGCGGCGCTCGGCCGCTACGAGATCCTCAAGGACGAGCCCGGCGTCTTCGACGCGTGGGATGTCGAGCGCGACGCCTTCCTGTGCGCCACGCCTCTGGAGGACGGCGTGATCGCCTCGGTCGAGACCGCCGCCGACGGATCGGCGCTCATCCGCACGACCAACCGCTACCGTGACGACGTGATCGACACCGTCATCACGCTGCGTCCCGGCAGGCGCCAGATCGACTTCCACGCGGACGTCGACTGGAAGGTCCCCGAGAAGCTGCTCAAGGTCGACGTGCCGATGGCCCTGAGCGCTACCCGCGCCCAGTACGAATGCCAGTACGGTCTCATCGAGCGTCCGGTGGTCAAGAACACCGAGGGCGAGGAGGCGATGTTCGAAAGCTGCTCGCACCGCTTCGTGCGCATCCACGACTCCTCCTACGGCATCGGCGTGGCCAACGGCTCGACCTACGGCTCCGACGTGAGCTCGCTGCGTGACGACGACGGCGCCATCGCCGGCACCATGGTCCGCCTGTCCCTCGTGGCCGCGCCGACCGCGCCCGATCCGCGCACCGACATCGGCCGCCACGAGTTCGACTGGACCGTGCTGCCGTGCGCCGAGGTCGCGCCGCTGGTCGCCGCCGCGGGCGAGATCAACGCGATGACGCTCGAGGACATGCCCGCCCTTGAGCCTCCGGTCTCGCTCGAGGCCGGAGAGGGCACCCCGGTCATCGACTGGATCAAGCTCGCCGACGACGGTTCGGGAGACGTGATCGTCCGCCTCTACGAGGCCGCCGGCGCCAGAGCCCACGCCACGCTGCACGTGCACGGCCCGCTCGACGGATGGCAGGTGCGCGAGACCAACACGCTCGAACAGGACGAATCCTACGCGGACGAACCCGCCGGACTCGTCGGCGGCAGGCAGGCGGCCGAAGGCGCCGTACTCGCCTTGAAGCCGTTCCAGCTGACCACGCTGCGCCTGTCGCGCGTCTGACATCCCCCGATTTCCATTCTCCCCGTCCCACGTCCATCCCGGCCCCGCATACGGGGCCCGTGCGGCGGGAACTCCACAACAGCGGGCGCGGCCGTCTGCGGTAGGCCGCGCCCCATCACCACACGTTTCGACGAAGAAACATCACAAAAAACAAAGGAGAAAAACCATGAAGGGCACCTTCACCAAGAAGGCCGTGGCACTCGTCGCGTCCGTCGCCATGCTCGCCGGACTCGGCGCCTGCGGGTCGAGCACCTCCAGCGGCTCGACCGAACTGAAGTTCCAGACCTGGAACCTGAAGAACGACAAGTTCACCTCCTACTTCGAGGATCTCATCGCCCAGTTCGAGAAGGAGAACCCGGGCGTTACCATCAAGTGGGTCGACCAGCCCGCCGACAACTACGAGGACAAGCTGTCCACCGACGCGGCGGCCGGCGAGCTGCCCGACGTCGTGGACATGGGCCCCGAGCCGGCGTACACGCTGGCCAAGGCGGGCATCCTGCTCGACGTCTCCCAGGCCGCCCCGGACGCCGAAAAGGACTATCTTCCGGCCGCATGGGACGCCGCCACGTTCAAGGGCAACGACCTGCCCGAGGGCACCTACGGCTTCCCGTGGTACCTGAACTCCGGCCCGACCTTCTACAACAAGGCGGTGCTCTCCGAATGCGGCGTCGAGGTCGACCCGGCCGACCCGCCCACCAAGCAGGACGACATCTTCGACATGGCCGACACCTTCGGCAAGAACTGCGGCGGCAAGTACGCGCTGACCTCGGGCATCCCGTCCATCCAGGACTTCGGCATGTACGGCGTCCAGCTGATGAACGAGGACCGCACCGAGTTCACGTTCAACAACGAGAAGGGCGTCGAGTTCGTCCAGCACTACATCGACATGTACAACGCGGGCGCCTTCACCGACGACATGCTCAACAGCTCCACCTCCGGCGAGTCCAAGAGCTTCAACGGCGGCTCCCAGGCCTTCATGAACGGCAACGCCTACAGTGTCGACGACATCCGCAAGAACGCTCCGAAGGTGTTCGAGAACCTCGCCATCACGAACTTCATCGCCAACACCAAGCCGAACATGTTCATGGAGATGCTCACCGTGAACGCCACCAGCAAGAACCAGGAGCTCGCGATCAAGTTCGCCCGCTTCGTGACCAACTCGAAGAACCAGCTGGCCTTCGACAAGAAGGCGAACGTGTTCCCGTCCTCCGTGGGCACCATCGACGACGACTTCTTCAACCCGTCCGAGGACACGATGGACGCCGAGGCCATGCGCATGTCCGCCGACCAGATCCGCAAGGGCGAGATCTGGGGCCCGCCGCAGTTCACCTCCGCCTGCACCACGATGCTGCGCGAGGAGATCGCCCAGGCGCTGCAGGGCAAGATCACGGCCAAGGAGGCGCTCGACGCCACCGTCAAGTACTGCAACGAGCGTCTCTAATCGGACGATCCACAACAGATAGGCGGTTCAACCATCATGGCCACATCAACCAAACGCAGGAAGGGCGCGACGGCCGCCCGGGGGCGTGACCCCCGCTCCAGCGGCCGCATCGTCCCCTGGCTGTTCGTCCTTCCCCCGATCCTGTGGATCTGCACCTTCTCCCTGGTGCCGTTCTTCAACACGATCCGACTGTCCTTCACCGACTCCACGCTCCTGAGGCCCGGCAAGTTCATCGGCATCGAGAACTACATCGACATGTTCTCGGACCGCCGCTTCCAGACGGCGTTCTTCAACTCGTCCCTGTACGTGGTGTGCATCGTCCCGTTCATGGTGATCCTGCCGCTCATGCTCGCAGCCCTCGTGGCCGAGAAGACGCGCATCATGAACTTCTTCCGCACCGCCTTCTACACCCCGGTCATCATGTCCAGCGTCGTCGTCGGCCTGCTGTGGACCAACATCCTCGACAAGGACGGCCTGCTCAACGGCACGTTCAAGGCGCTCAAGTGGATCAGCACACCGATCCCGTTCCTCACCGACCGCTGGCTGCTGCTCTTCAGCGCCATGGCCGTGACCATCTGGAGCGGCCTCGGCTACTACATGCTCATCTACTTGGCCAACATCGCCAACATCGACGGCACGCTGTACGAGGCGGCCTCGATCGACGGCTGCGGCGGCATCCGCCAGTTCTTCCACGTGACGCTGCCCGGCTGCCGCGTGACGATGATCCTCGTCATGCTCCTGAGCTCCATGTCCGCCTTCCGAGTCTTCGGCGAGATCTACATGCTCTCCGGCGGCTCCGGCGGCGTGGGCGGCGCCGACCTGACGATGACCATGCTCATCAAGCAGGAAGGCACCGGCATCAACGCCCGCACCGGCTACTCCGGCGCCCTCGGCATGGTCATGTTCGTGGTGCTCGGCTGCATCATCGGCATCGAATGGTTCATCCAGCGCAGGAGTGAGGACTGATGGCACGCGCAACGGTAATGGAGAACAAGTACAACCACCTGACCCCGGGCAAGATCATCCGCGTGGTCGTGCTCATCGCCCTTCTGCTCTTCCTGGCGGCCCCGCTGCTGTGGCAGATCTCGCTGGCCTTCAAGGGCCCGAAGGACGACATGTACGCGGCACCGTACCTGATCCCCGTCGACCCGACGATGGACAACTTCGTGCAGGTCTTCAAGCGACTGCCGATCCTGTTCTACGTGGGCAACACGCTGATCGTGGCGGCGCTCAACATCGGCGGCAACATCATCTCCGGCTGCTTCGCCGGCTACTCGCTCGCCCTGCTGCGATTCAAGGGCAAGGGACTGGTCGTCGGCCTGCTGTTCCTGTCGATGCTGGTGCCCGGTGAGACGATCCTCATCTCGCAGTTCCTCATCATCCGCGGGCTCGACCTGCAGAACAACCTGATCGGCGTCGCCCTGCCGGGCCTCGTGAGCTCGATGAACATCCTGCTGTTCATGAACGCGTTCAACGCCATCCCCAAGGAGATGATCGAGGCGGCCGAGGTGGACGGCGCCAACATCTGGCAGCGGTTCTGGCGCATCTGCGTGCCGCAGGTCAAGGGCACCATGGCCCTGGTCGGCATCTTCTCCTTCATGGGATCGTGGAACGACTTCCTGTGGCCGCTGATCGTGCTCACCGACGACTCGCACTACACGCTCACGCTCGGCATGAGCCGTCTGCAGGGCACCTTCGTGTCCGACCCGCGCATCGTCGCCGCAGGCACCATCGTCGCCCTCATCCCGATCATGATCTTCTTCCTGGTCTTCCAGCGCTACATCTTCAACGGCCTGGAGTCCGGATCGGTCAAGGAGTAGTCATATGAGATTCGGAGTCAACTACACCCCCTCGGGCGAATGGTTCTACGCCTGGCTCGACCCCAAGTGGGACGCCGTCGAACGCGACATGCGGCAGATCGCCGGCATCGGCGCCGACCACGTGCGCATCTTCCCGCTGTGGACCCTGCTGCAGCCGAACCGCACATGGATCAACCCCAAGGCGCTCGACGACCTGCATCGCATGGTCGAGATCGGCGGCGACGCCGGACTGGACGTCTACGTGGACGTGGTGCAGGGGCACCTGTCGAGCTTCGACTTCGTGCCCTCCTGGCTGGTCTCCTGGCACGAGACCAGCATGTTCGCCGACGACAAGGCGATCGAGGCGCAGTGCCGACTGGTCGAGGCCATCTACGAGAGGCTGTCCGACGTCAAGGCGTTCGCCGGACTGACCCTCGGCAACGAGTGCAACCAGTTCACCGACGCGACGCACCCGCGCCGCATGCACGCCACCGCCGACGAGACCGGAGCCTGGCTCGACCGTCTCATCGGCTCGGTGGGGGAGCGCGCCCACCGCGACGGACGCGTGATCCTGCACAGCGAGAACGACGCCGTCTGGTACGCCGACGGCCACGCCTTCCGCCCCGCCTACGCCTCGTGCAAGGGCGACATGACCACCGTGCACTCGTGGGTGTTCAACGGCACCGCACAGCACTACGGCCCGATGTCGTTCGCCAGCACCCACCACGCCGCCTACCTGACCGAGCTGTCGAAGGCGTTCGCGACGGATGCGCACAGGCCCGTATGGGTGCAGGAGATCGGCGCCCCCGGCAACGTGGTGGCACCCGAGGACGCACCCGCGTTCGCACGCGAGTCGATCACGGCCATCGAGGAATGCCCCGACGTGTTCGGCATCACCTGGTGGTGCTCGCACCGCATCCCGAAGACCTTCCAGGACTTCCCGTTCTTCGAGCACGAGCTCGGCCTGTTCGACGTGGACGGGTCCCTGACCGACGTCGGCGTCGCATTCCGCGATGCGATCGCCGACAGCCGTGGCAGGATGGCGGCCTCGCCGCGCACGAACGCCATCGCCGTGCCCGTGGACGCCGTCGGCGATCCGCTGGTGCGTGCTGCGTTCGCGCCGGGCGGCTCCGTGTTCGACGCGTGGATGTCCATGGAGGAACAGGGCGAACGCCCCTGCATCATCACCTCCGCGACGGCCGATGACGCCCAAGCGCTCGCGGCGCGCGGCATCACGCACGTCACGCGCGTCGAAGCCGTGGCGGGCGACGCCTACAGCGCCGTCTCCGACCCGGCGTTCGCCGGCAAGGGCGGCGACTGATCCGATCGGATCCGACGCCCGGCTCGCATCCGGTGGTCCGTCCCCTTCTCCTTGATCTCAGGAGACGGGCCACCGGTTTATCCGTGAAAAGGAGCAGCGCATGATCGACACGACGCGATTCACCGCCGAATCGGCCCACGGCAACCCCCTGATGAACCCCAAGGCCGTCGTCCGGGGCGACCATTGGCGCATCGGCATCCTTACCGACTCCCTGATCCGCCTCGAATGGTCGGACGACGGCGACTTCGTCGACGACCGCACGCAGATCGTCGTCAACCGCGACTTCGGCGGCATCCCGGACTTCACCGTCCGCCGCGACGCCGACGGATGGCTCGACATCGAAACCACGCATCTTCGCATCCGCTACGACGGCGGCCCCTTCAGCGCCGAAGGGCTGAACGTCACCGTCAAGGACTGCCCCTCACAGCACAACACCTGGCACTACGGCGCCGCGCAATCGGCGAACCGCGGTGGTACCACGCGCACGCTCGACCAGATCGACGGCGCCGCACCGCTCGACCCCGGACTGATCTCCGGCGACGGGTGGATGATCCTCGACGACTCGCACGACAACGTCATCCGCCCCGCATCCACGGTGCGCGGACGCATCAACCCGTTCGGCGAATGGGTGTTCCCCAAACCCCACGCCTCCACGGACCTGTACCTGTTCGGCCACTCGGGGCGCATCCACGACGCGCTGCGCGACTACCACCGGCTCACCGGGCCGGTGCCGCTGCTGCCGCGTTGGGCGTTCGGCAACTGGTGGAGCCGCTATCACCGTTACACGGCCGACGAATACCGCACGCTCGTCGAACGCTTCGAACGCGAGGGGCTGCCGTTCACCGTGGCCGTCATCGACATGGACTGGCACACGACCGACGTCGACCCGGCATACGGGTCCGGCTGGACCGGATTCACCTGGAACCGCGAGCTGTTCCCCGATCCTGACGCATTCCTCGAATGGCTGCACGCCAAGGGCATGCGGACCACGCTCAACCTGCATCCGCGCGATGGCGTACGCGCCTTCGAGGACTGCTACGAGCGCGTCGCCACGGCGGTCGGCGTCGACCCGGCGACGGGCAGCGCCATCGAGTTCGACGCCGCCGACCCCACGTTCATGGCCGCCTATTTCGACGAGATCCTGCATCCGATGGAGCGTCAGGGCGTCGACTTCTGGTGGATCGACTGGCAGCAGGGCGGCATCACCCGCCAGAAGGGCCTCGACCCGCTGTGGATGCTCAACCATCTGCACTACCTCGACTCGGCGCGCGAGGGCCGACGCCCGATCACGTTCTCCCGCTACTCGGGATACGGTTCGCACCGGTACCCGATCGGCTTCTCCGGAGACACGGTCGTCAGCTGGGAGTCATTGAAGTTCCAGCCGTACTTCACCGCCATGGCCTCGAACATCGGCTACGGATGGTGGAGTCATGACATCGGCGGACACATGTTCGGCTACCGCGACGAGGAACTCGAGGCCCGCTGGTACCAGCTCGGCACATTCAGCCCGATCAACCGCCTGCACTCCACCGACTCGCCGTTCAACGGCAAGGAGCCATGGAACTTCCACGAGCCGGTCCGCACGGCCATGGTCGACGCGCTGCGGCTGCGTCACCGGCTCATTCCGTACCTGTACACGATGAACCGGCGAGCCGCATTCGACGGACTGCCGCTGGTCGAACCCATGTACTGGAACCATTCGGGCGGCAACGTGCCCACCGAATTCCAGTTCGGCACCGAACTCATCGTCTCGCCGATCCTCGAACCCGCCGATCCGGCCGTTCGACGCGCCAAGGCGAACGTATGGTTCCCGCACGGCGAGTGGTACGACCTCTTCGACGGCCGCCGCTACACGGCCGAACCCGATCAGGGCCGCACGATGGAGGTCTGGCGCGGCATCGAGCGCATGCCGGCGTTCGCCAAGGCCGGAGGCATCATCCCGATGCAGCGGCTCGACGAGTGCGCTTCCATAGGTGCGGACGTCGGAACGGCGACGGCGACCGTGCCGGTCAACGACGTCTCCAACCCGAGCGCACTCGACGTCCTCGTGTTCCCGGGGCAGGACGGCTCGTTCACCCTCTGGGAGGACGACGGTGCGGTCGGCGAGGCCGACCGGTGGACCCGCACCGATCTCGCGCTCGACTGGACGCACGGCGCGTTCACCGTCGACGCGGCCGCGGGAGAGTGCACAGCCGTCCCCGCACGGCGCGCATGGCGGATCATCCTGCGCGGTGTCGCCGATCCTGCGACAGGTCTGAACGACGGTCCGTCGACGGCCGCGACGCCGGCCGACGCCGTCACCGTGCTCCGGAGCGGCGACCCGTTGAGTGATACCGACTACACGGTGAGCTACGAGGAACCCACGCTCAGTCTCGTCATCGACCTGCCGCCGACCTCGATCCACGAGCGGCTGCGCATCGAGATCGACGGCCTCGCCATCGCCCCGCAGCCGATCGAACGGGACGCGTTCGCCGTGCTTGACGACGCACAAATGCTCTACTTCACCAAGGAACGGGCGTGGGAACTCGTCAGATGCGAGGGCGTGAAGGCGCTCGCATCCCTCCACACGCTCGAAATGCCCCCGGGCGATTACGGGGAGCCCCAATGGTTTTCCTCGCACATGCCGCAAGGCGTGATCGAGGCGCTGTCCGAGGTGCTGCTGCGCGGATGAACGCAGGAACGGCACCGCGTCGCCCATCACCCACCAAAAACGGGCGACCGGACGGCAAGGGGCGCGACGACTCGAAGCGGAGTCGACGCGCCACCACCTCAAAGGTTAAGGAAAGGAAACAATGAACAGGAAGACAACCATGCCGCGACGCATTGTGGCGACGACATTGGCTGCCGCGATGATGATGACGATGGCGGCATGCTCCGCCGGAGGCGCCAGCGCAACCGCATACACCGTGACGCCGGAGAATGAGAACGAGGAGCTGATCCTCAAGAACCAGCCGGAATCCTCCTACTGGTTCCCCGAGGATCTGCTTTCGTGGAGCGCCGACAAGGACCCGGACCTCGCCTACAACGTGAGCACCGTGCCGCTCGCCAAGCGCGTCGACCAGAAGGACCTCAAAACCGTCAACGACACGCAGAACGCCGACACCAAGGTGATGGCCATCTCCATCATGAACTCCTCGACCAGCGGCAACGCGCCCCGAGGACTCAACAACGCCAACGCGAACACCTTCTCCTACTGGCAGTACGTCGACCAGCTCGTCTACTGGGGAGGCTCGTCCGGCGAGGGCATCATCGTGCCGCCGAGCCCCGACGTGACCGACATGGCGCACACCAACGGCGTGCCCGTGCTCGGCACCGTGTTCTTCCCGCAGAACGTGTCCGGCGGCAAGGTCGAATGGCTCGACCAGACGCTCCAGCAGAACGCCGACGGCTCGTTCCCCGTGGCCGACAAGCTCATCGAGGTCGCCAAGGCCTACGGCTTCGACGGCTGGTTCATCAACCAGGAGACCGAAGGCGACAACGAGACCGCGCTCGGCCCCGAATACGCCGAGAAGATGCAGGCGTTCATCGCGTACATGAAGCAGCAGGCGTCCGACCTGCGCGTCGTCTACTACGATTCGATGACCAAGGACGGCGCGATCGACTGGCAGAACGCGCTGACCGACGAGAACAGCATGTTCATGAGCAAGGACGGCAAGTCCGTCGCCGACGACATGTTCCTCAACTTCTGGTGGACCGAGGACGAACTGGCCGGCGACGACCTGCTCGCAGCCTCCGCGAAGAAGGCCGAATCCCTCGGCATCGACCCGTACTCGCTGTACGCCGGCGTCGACGTGCAGGCCGACGGCACCGACACCCCGATCAAATGGGATCTCTTCGCCGACAAGGACGGCACGACCCACACCTCCCTCGGCATCTACTGCCCGAGCTGGACCTACTGGTCCGCCGGCAACCCGACCACCTTCCGCGCCAACGAGAACCGGCTGTGGGTCAACGCCGAAGGCGATCCGAGCGTCTCCGAGACCTACGAGGGCGACGAATCCTGGCAGGGAGTCTCCAACTACGTGGTCGAACGCTCCGCCATCACCTCCCTGCCGTTCGTCACCAACTTCAACAACGGATCCGGATACAGCTTCTCGCGCGAAGGCAGGCAGATCTCCAAGATGGACTGGAACAACCGCTCCATCTCCGACATCCAGCCCACCTACCGCTGGATCGTCGCCGACAAGGGCGGCAACGCCACCAAGGCCGACTACAGCGACGCCGAAGCCTGGTACGGCGGCTCCTCGCTGAAGTTCTCCGGCACCGTCAAGCAGGGCGGCTCCACCTCGGTCAAGCTGTACTCCGCCGACGTGAAGCTCACCGACGGGGTCGACTTCTCCGTGAAGGCCAAGGCGAACGCGTCCACCAAGCTCGACGCCGTCCTGACCTTCGCCGACGGCAGCAGCCAGACCATCTCGGCCAAGTCGAAGACCAAGGTCGGCGAGGACTGGACCACGCTCGACTACGACCTCTCCAAGCTCGCCGGCAAGACCCTCACCGGCATCGGCTTCACCTACTCCGCCGGCGAGGACAAGACCGGATACCAGTTGCTGCTCGGCAACATCACCATCAAGGACGACTCCGACGCCTCCAAGGCGTCCGCCGGCAAGGTGACACAGGTCAAGGTCGACGACAAGCAGTTCGACGACGACGCCCTCTACGCCGGCGTGCGCCTGTCCTGGAAGGCCGACGGCGACGCCGCCGGCTACGAGGTGTACCGCATCAACGAGGACGGCTCCCGCTCCCTGCTGGGCGCGACCAACGTCGAGAACTTCTATGCGGCCTCGCTCACCCGAACCGGCCAGACGAACAACACCACGTTCGAGGTCGTGCCGGTCGACCGCTACGGCACCCAGGGCGAGTCGGCCAAGACCGACATGGAGTGGCCCGACAACAGCAAGCCCAAGGCCGCGGCCACCGCATCCCGCACGCTCATCGGCGTCGGTGACGAGGTGACGTTCACCTCAGCCAGTTCCAAGAACACCAAGAGCGTGTCCTGGTCGCTGCCCGGTGCCAGCAAGGAGAAGGCCGAGGGCAACAAGGTCACGGTCACCTACGACAAGGAGGGCGTCTACGACGTCACCGTCACCGCGAAGAACGACAAGGGCGAGGCCACGCAGAAGCTGGCCGGTCAGATCGTCGTCTCCTCGAAGATCGCCTCCGGCGGCAAGCTGACGCTGCTGTCGCAGGGCAAGGCGGTCACGGCCGACGGCTTCACCAACGGCAACGAGAAGCCCGAGTTCGCCGTCGACGGCGAGACGAACACCAAGTGGTGCGTCACCGGTCCCGCCCCGCACGAGATCACGGTGGATCTGGGCGACGTGAAGACCGTCAGCCAGGTCGACATCGCCCACGCGCAGGCCGGCGGCGAGGACGCGAGCATGAACACGCAGTCCTACTCGATCGCGGTCAGCAAGGACGGCAAGGAGTTCACGACCGTGGCGACGGTGAAGAAGAACACCGCCAGCACCACGTCCGACGCCTTCGCCCCGGTCGACGCCCGCTACGTCAAGCTCGTCGTCGACAAGCCGACGCAGGGCAGCGACACCGCGGCCCGTATCTACGAGATGCAGGTGCTTGGAGCCGACGGCTCGATCCTATGATCGGATGATCGACCGATGATCGTCCGATGACCGACCGATGCCCGATGAGAGAAGCATGTGAGCGCTCTCATCGGGCTTTCGGCCGTATAATTCACACTACGAGACAACGAATGGAAGTGAAGCAATGGTGACTCGATCCGACGGTCCCCGGGACAATGCCCGAGATGGTGCGGTCCAAGACGGCGCGGTCCGCGCATCCGCGCGAGGCAGGCGCGTCGGGCTCAAGGACATCGCCGACGAACTGGGCATCTCGCAGACGGCGGTGTCCTTCGCCATCAACGACAGGCCCGGAGTCTCCGAGGAGACCAAGCGCAAGGTCAAGATGGCCGCGGCGAAACTCGGCTGGACTCCCGTCTACGCCGCACAGGCGCTGGGATCGTCGAAGACCATGACCGTCGGGTTCGCCCCCTCACGCTCCGCCGACGAACTGCAGGACGAAAGCTTCATGCTGCACTTCATGACCGGCCTGCACGCCTCGTTCAGCCGCAAGGGCTACGGTCTGCTCTACCGTCCCTGCGCGTCGCTGCGCGAGGAGCTCGCGGTCTACAGGGACTGGTCGGCGCGCAAACGGGTCGACGGCGTCGTACTCGTCGATCTGCGTGCGGACGACCCGCGACCCGCACTGCTCAACAGTCTCGGCGTTCCGGCCGTGCTTGCCGGCGGACCGGATCCATCCTCGCTGATGCCGTCCCTGTCGATCGATGATGGCGGCACGATGGAGACGGTACTCAGACACCTGCTGGAGCGGGGGCATCGTCGCATCGCCTATATCTCGGGAGACCCGACCCTCGACTACAGCAAGGACCGCGAGGCCGCGTTCCGCGCGTTCGCCAAGCGCAGGCGACTCGAATCCATCCACGTGGAGTTCACCGATTTCAAGACGGAACGGGCGTCCGAGCTGACGCTCAGGCTCATGGCCCTGCCGGTGCCTCCCACCGCCTTCATCTACGAGAGCGAGACGCTGGCGGCGGCGAGCCTGCGATCCATCGCCGCCCATCTGATCGCGCAGGGGAGAGGTCTTGAAGGGGTCCCCGCGATCGTGAGCTTCGAGGACAGCTTCATCTGCGAGGCGGCGTATCCGTCGATCACCTCGGTGCATCGCGACGCCAGCGAATACGGCGCGAAGGTGGCCAAGCTGCTGCTCAAGGTGCTTGCCGGCGATCCGGTCAGCGGCAACCGCCGGATCCTCAAGCCCGAGCTGGTCATCCGCGAAAGCACCTCGCGCTCCATCGACGTGTGAGGTGCGACGTGTGAGCATCAACGCGGGCATAGGTGAGGCCCCGCAATCCCAAACGGATTGCGGGGCCTCACCTATGCCCCCTGGCCCCCTTTAAGACGAGGGGGCTTGTCGGCTTTGCTGACGGGGAGCCTGGAGCTTGGAAGGGCGGTCAGTCCGCGTTCTTCACGGCGGTGGCGATGGACACCGACGGCTCGAGGAACGGGATCAGCGTCGACTGGAACGCGTGGTACAGGTCGGACTTGCCCGGCCAGACCGTGTCGAGCACGTGGTTGTCCTTGTCGAGCTGGTGGAACCAGGAGCCGCCCTCGTGATCGATGACGTGCTCGTCGACGTACTGGGCGAACGTGGCGTACCAGTCGAGGTACTCGTCCCTGCCGGTGGCGGCGTGGAGCGTGGCGGAGGTGTTCATCGCCTCGGCGAGCGTCCAGTGCATGCGGTCGGTGACCACCGGCGTGCCGTTCCAGTCGGTCGTGTAGGCGAGGCCCACCGTGCCGTCGGCGTTCCATGCGTCGGCCACGGCGCGGGCGAACAGCTGCTCGGCGGCCTCGATGTACGGGGCTGCGCCCTCGAGGTTCGCGAAGGAGCTCAGCGCCCACTGGGTGATCAGACGAGACCATTCGATGCCGTGGCCCGGGGTGGCGCCGTACGGCTTGAACTGGTCGTCCTTCTTGTCCGCGTTGCATTCGAGATCGAGGGACCAATCGGCGTTGAAGTGCTCCGGGATGCGCCATTCGTTGTCTTTGGCCCAGCCGATCACATGGTCGATGATGCGGCCGGCGCGCACGCGGTAGGAGTTGTCGCCGGTGGCATCGGCCACGGCGAGGAAGGCCTCGGTGGTGTGCATGTTGGCGTTGAGACCACGGTACGGGTCGAGCTCGGTGAACTCGGTGTTCCACGTATCCACCGCCAGTCCGATCTCCTCGTCCCAGAAGTGCTCGTCATAGGTCCTCAGGGCCTCGTCGAGCAGTTCCCCGGCACCCGGTCGTCCGGCGAGCAGCGCCGAGGACGCGGCGAGGATCACGAAGGCGTGGGCGTAGCACACCTTGCCCGGAGCGTGGGTGCCGTCGGCGAAGACCTGCGGGTACCATCCGCCGTGCTCGTCGTCGTGCAGGATGCCGGTCAGGCCCTTGAGGGCCTTGTCCGCAAGCTCGTCGGCGCCCGGGTAGCCGAGCATCTCGCCGATCGAGTAGACGTGCGCCATGCGCGAGGTGATCCAGGTCTCCACACCGTGGGAGGGGTCGAGCGTGCCGTCGTCGTTGAGCCAGCCGGAGCCTCCGTTCGGCGCCGGGAAGCCCTTGCCGAAGTCGAGCAGTTCGTAGGTCTCGGATGCCATGAAGATGCGGTTGGCCTCGGTGCCGAGCGCATAACGCGGATTGGTGGACATGGGTTGTTTCCTTTCGTTGGAAATGGTTGTTGTTGGTGGGTAAGTCAGCGCCTGACGCGGATGTCGAAGTAGTCCATGACGAGTTCGCAGAACATCATGTTGGACCAGCTGAACCATTCACGCGTGTAGTGCGTGGGATCGTCGACGTCGATGCCCTC
The DNA here is from genome assembly GCF_000741175.1 of Bifidobacterium callitrichos DSM 23973. Classification (GTDB taxonomy): domain Bacteria; phylum Actinomycetota; class Actinomycetes; order Actinomycetales; family Bifidobacteriaceae; genus Bifidobacterium; species Bifidobacterium callitrichos. Next base: position 85,637 of record NZ_JGYS01000005.1, on the reverse strand, counting down.
GTGCATGAGGTGCGTGCCCGCGTCGGTGGCGACGAGCGCGTCGAGGATGCGGGCCTTGGTCTGCCGGTCGTCGCTGGTCATCGCCTCGATGGACAGGGCGATCGGCCAGACGTAGCGCGGCGGCGTGTGCGGGGAGCCGATGCCCTTGAGGCACCTGCCCTCGTAGTAGTACGGATTCTCGTCGCTCAGCAGCGTGCGGCGCGTGGCGAGATAGACGGGGTCGTCCGCCGCGCAGTATCCGAGGTAGGGAGCGGCCATGAGGCTCGGCACGTTGCTGTCGTCCATGATGAGGTGGTGGCCGAGGCCGTCGGTCTCGAAGGCGTAGATGGTCTCGCCGTCGCGGTTCGTGGTCTTCGCATGGGTCTCGATGCCGGCGATGATCCCCTCGCGCAGACGTGCGGCGCGTGAGGCGATCGACGCCTCGTCGAGCAGGTCGGGGGAGAAGATCCGTTCGACGTAGCCCATGACGACCGAGGCGAACATGTTCGACGGCACCAGATAGTGATACGTGCAGGCGTCGTCGCTGGGGCGGAAGCCCGACCAGGTCATGCCGGTGTATGCGACGGGTGTGCCCCGGCCGTCGTTGTCGAGCGTCTCGGTCGCAAGATCGGTGTCGCGCATGAAGAAGTACGGCGAGTCCTCGTGATGCTGTTCGGTCTCGAACACGTCGAGGATGCGCTTGACGCCTGCGACGAACACGTCGTCGAAGTGGTCCCTGCGTCCGGTGTTCGCGTAGAGCATCCACGCGAGCTGGATCGGATAGCACAGCGAGTCCACCTCATACTTGCGTTCCCATAGCCACGGGCTGGAGAAGTCGGATCGGTCGTCCTTGTCCCAGCTGGCGCCGCTGGGGGTCTCGTTGAACGCGTTCGCGTACGGGTCGATGCCGATGAACCGGAACTGCTGGCGCACGAGGCCGGCGATGAGATCGGACAGTTCCTCGTCCTGCGGGGCGATGGCCAGATAGGGGCGCATCTGCGCGGTGGAGTCGCGCAGCCACATCGCCGGGATGTCTCCCGTGACCAGGAACGTCGTACCGTCGTCATGACGTCGCACGGTGGTCGCAAGGGTGTTCGCGAAGCAGGCGTTGAAGTTCTCGGCCCAGTCGGCGTGCTCCGCGCCGCACAGATCGGTGATGCGGTGCATGAAATCGGCTACGGATCGCGGAATCGCGGCGTCGTGTGCGACCTTCGGTGTCGGTGATGTCATTGGTGTCAACTTCTTCGTTGGTGGGGTGGACAATGGCTTTCATCCGGTATTCTAAACCGGTTTAGTTGGCGACACGCGAAAGGCCGGCGGTCATCCTTGGCGGACGGCCGCCGGCCCTGCGCGTTCGGATCAGACGATCATCCGACGATGATCGAGAGGATCACTTGCCGGCCTCGGCCAGGTAGTCCGGCATCTGGGCCGGGTACTGCGGCCAGGCGCCGTTCTGGGTGCACACGAAGGCGGCGGTGTTGACGGCCTTGCGGTGGGCTTCGGCCAGGGAGTCGCCCAGCAGGGTGCGGGCGGTGAACGTGCCGGAGAAGGAGTCGCCGGCGCCGACGGTGTCGACGACCTCGACGCGCGGGGTGTCCACGGTGGAGATCTCGCCGTTCTTGGAGATGATGGTGGAGTAGGCGGAGCCGGCGGTCAGGATCACGTAGTCGAGATCGTACTGCTCGAGGAACCAGCGGGAGGCGTCGTCGCCGGAGGTGCCGCGGATGTCGAACATGTCACGCAGGAGCAGCAGCTCCTCGTCGTTGATCTTGAAGACGGTGGCCTGGCCCAGCAGCTCCTCGATGAGCTCCTTGGAGTAGTGGTCGCCGCGCAGGTTGATGTCGAAGAACTTCATCGCGCCCGGCTTGGTGTGCTTGAGCAGCTCGGTGATGGTGGCGTGGGACTCGGGGGAGCGCAGCGCCAGGGTGCCGTAGCAGACGGCGTCGGCCTGCTTGACGACGTCGATGAGCTGGCGGGTGTACAGGATGTGGTCCCAGGCCACGCCCTTGACGATGGTGTACTCCGGGATGCCGTTCCTGAGCTCGACCTCGACGGTGGAGGTCGGCCAGGCGTTGCGCTGGATCACGGCGTGGATGCCGGCCTTGGCGGTCTCGGCCAGCAGCTCGTCGCCGAGCTCGTCCTCGCCGACGGCGGAGATGGAGTAGCCGTCCGCGCCGTTCATCATCGCGTGGTAGGCGAAGTTGACGGGGGCGCCGCCGGCGCGCTTGCCGGTGGGGAGCATATCCCACAACAGCTCGCCGAGGGACAGGACGATCGGCTTGGACTTGGTGGTTTCGGACATGGTGGTTTCCTTTCCTTGTTTGTTGTGTTGGGTTTTTCCGTTTGGGAAATCTTGTGGTTCGCTCCTCGCGTCCGGGCCTAGCCCAGATCGAAGAAGGTCGATGGCCGTTCGAGGAACTGGGTGACGGCCACGGCCGCCGCGCCGCACACGGCGGCGTCCGTCGGCATGGTCGACAGGGTGATTCTGGTGGAGTCGTAGAGCTCGGGGATGGAACGGCCGTGCACCGTGGCGAGCACTTCGTCGAGGAACAGATCGCCGCCTTCGGCGACGATGTCCCCGATGATGATGTGGGCCGGGTTGAAGGCGTTGAAGATGATCATGCAGCCGTAGCCGACGTATCGGGCGGTGCGCAGGACGAGCTCGCGCGCCTTGGCGTCGCCCTTGCGCGCCAAGGCGAACAGCGCCCGCGTCGCCTCCGCGTTGGACATGGACTGCGCGCCGGGCACGATCTCGCCGTTGGCGACGATCTCCTGGCGGATCGCGGGGGTGGAGCAATAGCGTTCGAGACATCCGACGTTGCCGCAGTCGCAGGGCTTGCCGTGCACATCGACGGAAACGTGGCCGATCTCGGTGGCGGCACCGAGCGCGCCGTTGACGATGTGGCCGTTGTCGATGACCCCGAGGCCCACGCCCTCGCCGACCAGATAGTAGGCGAGATCGTTCTCGCCGTGCGATTCGGGGTCGAACAGGTAATGGGCGAGCGCGCCGGCCCGGGCGTCCTGCTCGATGAACACGGGGACCCGGAACGCATGCGTGAACTCGTCGATGAAGTTCACGTTGCGCCAGCCGGTCATCGACGAGACGACGGCGGTGTAGCCCTTGTCGCGCATGTAGGGGCCGGGGATCGCCATGCCGATGGCGACGATCAGATCGTCCTCGTCCAGCAGCTCCTCGATGCGCCGGTGCAGCAGGGTCACCGTTTCGCCGATGGTCTCGTTGGTGATGGGTGGCATGTCCTCGGTGCCTAGGGTGCTGCCGGCCAGGTCGAAGACGCCGATGCGCACGAGGGAGCGGGCGAATTTGACGCCGATCACGTGGAAGTGCGCGGTGTCAAGCTTCAGACCGATGGAGCGGCGGTTCTTCGCGCCCTCCATGTCGCCGGTCTCCTGGATGGCGCCGACGTCGATGAGCTGCGCGGTGATCTTGGTGATGGCGGCGGGGGTGAGGTCGAGCGCCTTGGCGATCTGTGCGCGGGAGCTGACGCCGTTGTGATAGAGATGCTGGAGGATGCGGGAGCGGTTGGACTCGGCGATGGATGCCCGGGATGTGCCGGTGGCGTTGCTGCCGTTGCTCATGCCTGACACCTCCTTGCGTCATCCGTGCCGTCCGCACCGTTGTGTGGTCCACCGTTGGGTGGTCTGCGATCGTCCTTGAATCTGAACTTCATTAAGATATTAACGCAGTTAATACATGAACGCAATTAAGGAACGTCCGGCGTGTCGTCGACGGGGCGTCTCCGTTTACGGCGGCTAGGATGGACGCCAAGCCGCGGAAGACTGCGGGCGAAGAGGCCCTTGCGGAGTTTTCGTGGAAACGATCACAGGTCACGAAGGAGCTGCGTATGACGATGATCGAAATAGCCGTGCAGGATGTCGCCGGCGCGAGGATCGCGAAGGAGGAGGGTGCCGACCGCATCGAACTATGCGTGGCGCTGGGTGCCACCGGAGGACTCACGCCAAGCGCGGGCCTCATCGCCGCGTGCACCGCGATCGGCGTGGGCGGCGACGACGGGGGAGTGCAGGCCCTGATCCGCCCGCGCGCCGGATCGTTCGTGTTCGATGACGACGAGAAGGCCGTGCAGCTCGCCGACGTGCGCATGGCCGTGCATGCCGGCGCCAGTGGGGTCGTGGTCGGAGGTCTGACGCGTGACGGCGTGATCGACGAGCCGTTCGCGGCGGCGTTGGCCGACGCCGCACGCCGTGCCGGGCGGGAGGCGGGACGGGACGTCCAGCTCGTCTTCCACCGTGCCTTCGACATGGTTCCCGATCGCGACGCCGCACTGGAGACGCTCATCGCCCTGGGGTACACGCGCGTGCTCACCTCGGGCGGTGCGCCACGCGTGCCCGAGGGCATCGATGCGCTGCACGATCTGGCGGTCCGGGCCTCCGGACGCATCCAGATCGAGGCCGGAGGAGGTCTCACCGTCGAGTCGATAGCCGCGACGCGGGCCGCCGGCGTGGATGCGCTGCATATGTCCGCCAAGCGGCTCGTGCCCTCCGAGGGCGGTCCGGGAGGCGGTGGTGGCGCGCCGATCGAGGTCACCGACCGGGAGACGGTGCGTGCGGCGGTGGAGGCGGCGCACCGCTGAACGGTGCTGATCGGCGGTGCGCCGCTATTCCTCCTCGAGATGGTGCAGCACGACGACCACCGCCGCGCCTCGCAGGGTGGCCTCCGCTCCGCACTGGCAGCGGCGGATGACCGCCCGATCATGGAACTTCGACAGCGTCATCGCGTCGAGACGCCGCTGCGCCGCCTCGAGGAAGGTGTCGTTGACCACGTCCGCGGGCCCGTACACGCACACGTCACTGATGTCGAGCAGGCCGACCGGCATGGCCATCGCCGAGGCGAAGTACTCGCCGGCCTCACGGATGATGGCGGTGCGTTTCGTCTCGTCGGCGCCGATCATGCGCTCTCGCAGCACACCGGCCGAGATCACGCGCTCCATGCACCCGCGCTTGCCGCAGGGGCAGAGCGGTCCGTGCTCGGGGTCGGGGGAGATGTGGCCGATCTCGCCGCCGGCGTGCTGTTCGCCGATGACCGGCACGTCGTTGATGAGCGTCGCCGAGCCGATGCCGTGGCCGATCTTGACGAACACGAGATTCGGGCCGGCCTGTCCGAAGAAGCGCTCGGTGAGCATCGTGCACATCACGTTGTTCGCGATCGTGACGGGAACGGTGAACCGGGTCTCCAGCACGGTCTTGAGATCCACGTCTCGCCACCCGAGCGCCGTGGACTCGCTCACCACGCCGCCGCGGACCACGCCCGGCACGGCGACCCCGATGCCGACGAGCGAGCCCATGTCGAGGTCGGCGGTGAGCTGGTCGACGAGCTGGACGATGGTGTCCGCATCGACGCGGACGTCCGGCCCCAGCGCGCTCTCCATATGCTGCAGGGGGTTTCCGAGCAGATCGGTCAGGGCGCCCTGCACGAGATGCGGCTGGGCCAGATCGATGCTGATGATGCGCAGGCGCGTCGTGTCCACGCTCAGCAGCATGGCCCTCTTGCCCTTGCCGGTGACGGGGGAGACATGGCCGTTCTCGCGGATCAGTCCCTCATCGAGCATGCCCGCCACGACGTCCGAGACGGCCACGCGTGACAGTCCGGTCATCCGTCCCAGCTGGGCGCGCGAATAGCGGCTCGCCGGGAACAGCAGATTGAAGATGAGCGAGCGGTTGAGCCGCCGCACGTCGGAGGGGCTGGCCTTGGTCGTCCGGCCGGGGGACCTCAGCGGGAGCGAACCTGTGTACGCCTGATCGGCCATGATGCCGCCTTCCTTGAATACCGTCATATCACTGTCGTAATCGTCCGTCATGTCTCGTACCGCCCACGGGCGTCAGGGAATGATAGTATGCGCCGCGACACTGCCCGCACCTACTATTTAAGCAATGTGTCTTTTCATTATAGTCTCGCTGCCGGCTCCCGCAACCTCCCGGGAGCGGCTTGGCGTCGGGGATCGGCGGATTTGTAAGTGTTCTTAACTTCCCTGTTTTCAGTGAACATGCGGTCTGTGATCTCAATGGAGGGGTCCACGATTCGGACATCGCCTCATTGTCGGATTCGATATGTGGACGAAATAATGAAACGTTGGAATTCCAAGGAAAACGACATATCGCAATGCATGCGCGTCACATAAGGAAACGTCCGGTTAACACAAAGAGTTCCTATAGTCGGCTCTAATCCACACCGGCGCATACGCGATGTGGCCTAGGAACACACCCTAGGAACCTTAGAGAGAGGATTCCCATGAAATCCAGGAAAGTCATGGCGCTGATCGCATCCGTCGCGGCCATCGCCTCGCTCGCCGCATGCGGCGGCGTGAAGGACGACGGCGCAGGCGCCACCGCGAACGCGGGTTCGGCCATCACCATCGGCACCACCGACAAGATCACCAGCGTCGACCCGGCCGGCTCCTACGACAACGGCTCCTACGCCGTGCAGATCCAGATCTTCCCGTTCCTGTACGCGCAGAACTACAACACCTCAGAACTGAGCCCGGACATCGCCGCCGACGACGGCACGTGGAACTCCGACGGCACCGAGTTCACCGTCAAGCTCAAGGACGGTCTCAAGTTCGCCAACGGCAACGACCTGACCGCCTCCGACGTCAAGTTCTCCTTCGACCGCATCAAGAAGATCGACGACCCGAACGGCCCGAGCTCGCTGCTCGCCAACATCGACTCCGTCACCGCCAAGGACGACACCACCGTCGTGTTCAAGGACACCGTGCCCTACGACGTGACCCTCAAGCAGGTGCTCTCCAGCCCGGCCGGCCCGATCGTCGACGAGGACTCCTTCGACGCCGACAAGCTCACCCCCGCCGACACCATCGTCTCCAAGAAGGCGTTCGCCGGCCCGTACACGCTCACCTCGTTCAAGAACAACGAGTCCGCCGCCTACGCCAAGAACGACTCCTACCAGGGCCTGACCCCGGCCAAGAACTCCGCCGTGCAGGTCAAGTACTTCGCCGACGCCTCCAACCTGAAGCTCGCCGTCCAGCAGGGTCAGGTCGACGTCGCCTACCGCTCCCTGAGCCCGACCGACATCGAGGATCTCTCCAAGGACTCCAAGGTCAAGGTCGTCAAGGGACCGGGCGGTGAGGAGCGCTTCCTCGCCTTCAACTTCAAGATCCAGCCGTACGGCGAGAAGTCCAGCGAGCCGGACGCCAACAAGGCCAAGGCCGTTCGTCAGGCCGTCGCGAACCTCATCGACCGCGACGAGCTGTCCACCAAGGTCTACAAGGACACCTACACCCCGTTGTACTCCTTCATCCCCGACGGCCTCGCCGGTCACGACGACACCCTGAAGGCCGCCTACGGCGACGGCAACGGCAAGCCGAGCGCCGAGAAGGCCAAGCAGGTCCTCGAGGCCGCCGGCGTCAAGACCCCGGTCGACCTGAAGCTGCAGTACAACAACGACCACTACGGCTCCTCCTCCGCCGACGAGTACGCCGCCATCAAGAACCAACTCGAGGCCGACGGCCTGTTCAAGGTCGACCTGCAGTCCACCGAATGGACCCAGTACAACAAGGAGCGCAACGTCACCGACAGCTCCGATGGCGCCTACCCGGTCTACCAGCTCGGCTGGTTCCCGGACTACTCCGACCCGGACAACTACCTGTCTCCGTTCTTCCGTGACGGCAACTTCGTCAACAACGGCTACTCCAACAAGGAGGTCAACGACCTCATCGTCAAGCAGGCCGGCGAGAAGGATGCCTCCGCTCGTGAGGAGATCTTGAAGCAGATCCAGAAGCTCGAGACCGAGGACCTGTCCACCATCCCGCTGCTGCAGGGCGCGCAGGTGGCCGTGACCGGTGCGGACGTCAAGGGCGTCACCCTCGATGCGTCGTTCCGCTTCCGCTACGCCTCCGTCACCAAGGGCTGACCGATAGGCTGACGTAGGTCCGCCCATCCACCCCATCCGCTCCCGCCGGCGCCGGCCGTCAGCCATGAATCGCTGACGGCCGGTATCGACGGGAGCATTATCGCATCATCACCCATTCGTACATCACTCATTCCAAAGGAGCAACGCGTGTCAGACAGCACCGCAACGGACTCCACCGGAACAAAGGCGGCCAAGCCAAAGCGGAACCGTCTGTCCGGCGGGTTCTTCCGATTCATCCTGACCAGATTCCTGCTGATCATCCCCACGGTCTTCATCCTCGTCACCATCGTCTTCTTCGTGATGCGCGCCACCGGAGACCCGATCTCCGCCGCGCTCGGCGGCCGACTCACGCCCGAGGAGCTGAACAAGCGCATCCATGCCGCCGGCTACGACCGTCCGCTCATCGTGCAGTACCTCGACTACCTCGGCGGTCTGCTGCACGGCGACCTCGGCACGACGCTCACCGACAACCAGCCGGTCATCACCATCCTCACCCGGTACGGCGCCGCCACGTTCGAGCTGGCGTTCCTCTCGCTCATTGTCGCGCTCATCGTCGGCATCGGGCTCGGCCGCATCGCCGCCCGCCACCGCGACCACGCGGCCGACGCCGGCATCCGCGTGTTCGCCATCCTGTGCTACGCGACCCCCGTGTTCTTCCTCGGCCTGGTCCTCAAGCTCATCTTCGCCGTGTGGCTCAACGTGCTGCCCTCCTCGGGTCGCTCCGACCTGACCAGCGAGATGCAGTTCCAGCGTCTCGTCTCGCCGACCGGCTTCTACATCATCGACTCGCTCCAGCTGGGCGACATGACCGTCCTTACCGACGTGCTGCGTCACGCCGTCCTGCCGGCCCTCGCGCTGGGCCTGCTGACCGCCGGCGTGTTCATCCGTCTGGTGCGCACCAACGTGATCGCCACCTACAACTCCGGCTACGTCGAGGCAGCACGCTCCCGCGGCGTGTCCGAATCGCGCCTGCTCAAGAAGCATGCGTGGCGTCCGGCCCTGATCCCGATCATCACCGTCATGGGCATGCAGATCGCGATGATGCTCGCCGGAGCGGTTCTGACGGAGACGACCTTCGAATGGAAGGGACTGGGCTTCATGCTCTCCACCTATCTCAAGGCCCGCGACTTCGTGGCCGTGCAGGGCATCGTGATCCTCATCGCCATCATCGTGGCCGTCGTCAACTTCATCGTCGACGTGGTCGCCGCGCTCATCGACCCGAGAGTGAGGTACTGACATGACCGAAAGCACCGTCAACAAGGTCGGCGTGCCCGGCGACAGCCGCCTGAACGACCTCAAGGTCAACAAGTCCGGCCCATGGTGGACCAAGGCCCCGATCATCAAGGATCTGCGCATCGCCGTCGGCTGGCAGAAGGGCATGCTCGTCACCGGACTGGTGATCACGTTCTTCTTCATCCTGCTGGCCATCCTCGCGCCGCTCATCGCACCGTACGGCTACTCGCAGATGAAGGACTCGTCCGGTCAGGCGTTCCCGACGCAGGCCGCGCCCAGCGCCGAACACATCTGGGGCACGACCGTGGGCGGCTACGACGTGTTCAGCCGCACCATCTGGGGCGCGCGCACCGCCATCATCGCCATCGTCATCGCCGTGCTGCTTTCCATCTTCGCCGGCGTGCTGCTCGGACTCGTCTCCGGCTACTTCGGCGGATGGGTCGACCGCGTGCTCGTCGTGATCGCCGACGCGATCTACTCGTTCCCGTCCCTGCTGCTCGCCATCCTCATGGCCATCATGATCTCCGGCGGCCAGTCCGGCCTGTGGAGCGGCATCCTCGCTTCCGGCATCTCGATCACCGTGGTGTACATCCCACAGTACTTCCGCACGATCCGCGCCGAGGTGGTGCGCATCAAGTCCTCCGCGTACGTCGAATCCGCGAAGGTCGTCGGCGCCTCCACCTGGCGCATCATGACCAAGCACCTGCTCAAGAACTCCACCCGTACCCTGCCGGTGATTCTCACGCTCAACTCCTCCGAGGCGATCCTCACCCTCGCCGGACTGGGCTTCCTCGGCTTCGGCATCGAGCCGACCGCCGCCTCCGAATGGGGCTACGATCTGAACCGCTCCGTCGCCGACGTGACCGCCGGCATCTGGTGGACGGCCATCTTCCCGGGTCTGGCGATCGTGCTCATCGTGCTCGGCATCACGCTCGTCGGCGAATCGCTCAACGATCTGGCCGATCCGCGTCTGCGCGCCCGCAAGTCCGCCGGCGAGGTCGTCGGCTCGATCGAGGACACCTCCGTCGACCCGAGCGAGAAGCCCGGCGTGCGCAACGAGGTCGTCGCCGAGCTCGACGCGGCCAGGAACCCGCTCGCCCCCGGCGAGACGCCCGTCACCGTCATCGACCACGATCCGGCGATCCCGGGCAGCGAATGGACCGGCGAGGGCAAGGCCCCCGCTTCGGATGAAGGAAAGGAGTGAGCCATGACCGAGTCCCAGAACGCCAATCTCGCCGAGATCAAGGACCTGTCCGTCTCCTTCATGACCGACGCAGGATCCATCAAGGCGATCGACAGGATCAACTTCACCATCCCGCGCAAGACCGTCGTCGGCGTGGTCGGCGAATCCGGCTCCGGCAAGTCCGTGACCGCACGATCGATCATCAAGCTCCTGCCCGAGACCGCCACCACCTCCGGCGCCGTCTACCTGTCCAAGCGAGACGGCTCCGACTCGCTCGACGTGCTCTCCCTGAGCGGTGAACAGCTGCGCGAGGTGCGCGGCTCCGAGGCCGCGATGGTCTTCCAGGAGCCCAACTCGGTGTTGAACCCGGTCTACACCATCGGCTGGCAGATCGAGGAGGGCCTGCGCGCGCACGGCATGAAGGACAAGAAGGAGCTGCGCGCCAAGGCCATCGACATCCTGAAGAAGGTCGGCATCCCGGACGCCGAGACGCGCGTGGACTACTATCCGCACCAGTTCTCCGGCGGCCAGAAGCAGCGCATCGTCATCGCGATGGCGTTGGTGCTCAACCCCGGCCTCATCCTCGCCGACGAGCCCACCACCGCGCTCGACGTCACCGTTCAGGCCGAGATCCTCGACCTGCTGCGCCTCGCCCGCGACGAGTTCGACGCCTCCGTACTCATCATCACGCACAACATGGGCGTCATCGCCGACATCGCCGATCAGGTCGTCGTCATGTACCGCGGCCACGTCGTCGAACAGGGCACGGTCGATCAGATCTTCTACCATCCTCAGGCCGACTACACCAAGCGTCTGCTCGGCGCCGTGCCGCGCATCGGGCAGAAGCTCACCGTGTACGACCGCGACGGCAGGGTGTTGGAGCGTGAGTCCGACTGGCGCGAACAGCCGGTGGCCGTCGAGGCGAAGGGACTGACGATCACCTACCCGGGCCACCTCATGCAGCCCGACTTCAAGGCGGTCGACGGCATCGACTTCACCATCCACCGTTCCGAGGTGCTTGGCCTCGTGGGCGAATCCGGTTCCGGCAAATCCACGACGGGCCGTGCGATCGCCGGCCTGCAGAAGGTCTCCGGCGGCTCGCTCAACGTGCTCGGCATCGAGATGAACGGCGTCAAGGAACGCGACTTCAAGCCCAAGCGTGCCGACATCGGCTTCGTGTTCCAGGATCCGGGAAGCTCGTTCAACCCGCTGATGACCATCGCCGAGAACGTCGCCGAGCCGCTCATCGTGCACGGCAAGTACGGTTCCGTCGCCGAGGCGAGGGACTACGTGGGAGACCTGCTCGAAATGGTGCAGCTGCCGCGCGCGTACATGAACCGATTCCCGCATGAGCTCTCCGGCGGCCAGCGGCAGAGGGCGTCGCTCGCGCGCGGACTCGCGTTGAAGCCGTCGCTGCTCATCGCCGACGAGCCGACCTCCGCACTGGACGTGTCCGTGCAGGCGAAGGTGCTCCAGCTGTTCAAGAAGCTGCAGGTCGAGATCGGCTTCGCATGTCTGTTCATCACCCACGATCTGGCGGTCGTCGACATGCTCGCCGACCGCATCATGGTGATGCACAAGGGCCGCATCGTCGAGCACGGCGACGCGGACGACATCATGCAGCGTCCGCAGAACCCGTACACGAAGAAGCTGCTGGCCTCGCTGCCGGTGCCCGACCCGCGCGAGCAGCGCATCCACCGCGATCAGCTCCACGAGCTGCTCGCCTCCGAGGTGTGATGGGTCCGGCACTGCTGATATGAGAGAGGCCGTCGCTGAGTGATTCTCAGCGACGGCCTCTCTCTGTTGCCGTTTGTCGGCGTTGCGATCCGCTAGTGCTGTTCTCCGTCGAACACGAACAGCGCGTGGGAGTCGCCCTTGGCCTTGTTCTCGATGTACGTGCGGAACAGCGCGAGGCGTTCCACCGTGCTGGCCGCGAGAGGCTCGGGCAGCCGGTCCAGATCGAACCAGCCGACGGAAAGGCTCTCCTCGTCGCCGACGAACGGGTCGGCGTTGCCGCCGGGCTTCAGCGCGCACAGGAACGAATGGTCCATGTACATCGTGTTGTCGCCGTTCGCGTAGGTGATGACCTTGTCGGAGGAGGTGACGGCCACCAGATCGGTGACGATCGCGTCGACGCCGGTCTCCTCCTTGATCTCGCGCACCACGGTGTCGGCGGGCTGCTCACCCGGCTCGTTGATGCCGTAGACCATCGCCCATTCGCCGGTGTCCGAACGGCGGCCGAGCAGCAGCTGCCCGCGATCGTTGAGCACGCAGCCGGTCACGCCGTTGAGCCACAGGAGATCATGGCCGATCTTCTTACGCAGTTCGAGCACGAATTCGGGAGTCGGCATGGTTCAGCGCTCCTGACCGGCCGCGGCGCGTTCGCGCATCCACTCCTCGACGTCCTCGATCTGCTTCGGGATGCCGGCGGAGATCCATTCGGGGCCGTTCTCGGTCATGAGCACGTCGTCCTCGATGCGGATGCCGATGCCACGGTACTCCGGCGGGATCAGCAGATCGTCCTCACGGAAGTACAGGCCCGGCTCGATCGTGAAGATCATGCCCGGACGGATCGGTGCGCCCTGATACGACTCGAAACGGGCCTGCGCGCAGTCGTGCACGTCGAGACCAAGGTGATGCGCCACGCCGCAGGCGAGCCAACGGCGATGCTGCTGGCCCTCGGGGGAGAGGGACGTCTCCACGTCCACCGGCAGCAGACCCCAGTCGTGCAGACGCTCGGCGATCACACGCATGCACGCGTGGTGGATGTCCGAATACGTGGCACCCGGTTTGGCGGCCTCGAAGCCGGCCTGCTGGGAGTCGAGCACCGCCTGGTACAGACGCTTCTGCAGATCGGTGAACCTGCCGTTGGTGGGGAAGGTGCGGGTGATGTCCGCCGTGTACAGGGAGTCGACCTCGACGCCCGCGTCGACGAGCAGCATGTCGCCGGTTTTCACGACGCCGGTGTTGCGCATCCAGTGCAGGATCGGGGCGTGCGGGCCGGAGGCGACGATCGAATCGTAGCCGACCGCGTTGCCGAGCTCGCGGGAGACCGCGTTGAACGCGCCTTCGAGGATGCGTTCGGAACGCGGCTTGTCAAGCGCGGACGGCAGCGAGGAGAGCAGACGGTCGAAGCCGTGCTTGGTGGCGTCGACGGCCTTGCGCATCTCGCCGATCTCATAGGCGTCCTTGACCATGCGGGCCTCGGACGTGAACTCGTGCAGCTTGTCGTCGTCGGCGGCGTTCCTATCCGGATCGGCCGCACCGTTCGCCTCGCGCACCGACTCGACGAGCGCGGTGATCTTCGGGTCGGTCTCGCGCATCACGCGCACGCGCACGGCGCCGGCCTCCGCACCCACGTCCTTGGACAGGGCGTCGGCCAGCTGCGCGATGTCATGCGTCTCGATGCCCGTCATCGCGGTCATCTCCTTGAGGCCTGCGCGCGGGCCGACCCAGTACTCGCCGTAGTGCGGGTTCATGAAGAAGTCGGTGGTGGAGTTGTCGGCGCGGGGGGCGACGAACAGCTCCGGCACATGGGTCTGGCCGGCCTTGGCCTCGGGGGAGTCCGGGTCCACCGGGTTGAGGACCAGCACGGCGCCCGCCTCGTAGTCGACGCCGAGACCGGTGTAGTACGCGAAGGCGGTGTCCGGACGGAACATGTAGTCGCAGTCGTTGTTGCGCACCTTGGGGCTTCCGGCGGGGATCACCAGACGCTCGCCCGGAAAGGCGGCGCCGAGGGCCTTGAGCCTTGCCGGCGTGAACTTCGAGGATTCCAGCGGCTCGATGTCCGGCTCGTCATCCGCCCATCCGGAGCGCATGAACTCCTTGAACGCCTCGGAGCGCGGACGCAGCGAACGGTTGTTCACTCGGTCGCTCATCGCCTGATCCGGGCCCGGCGCGTTCCGGCGCTCCTCGGCCTCGTACTGCTTGTCCTTGTCGGTGACGACATCACCCATGGATTACTCCTCCCTGGTGAATACTTTCTCATAGAAGGGTCTCGTGTTACCGTTCCCATCCTAGTACGCTGTCGTGCTGTACCACCACACCTCATCGAGACCGCTTATCGAAGGGAGCACCCCATGACCACGACGTTCGACGCGAAGGCGTTCGGAGCGATCACCCTGGACCACCTGCCGCCGTTCGCGACCCGACTGCGCGAGGCCGCCGACGTCATCTGGGAGGAGGGCTACCGCCAGCCATTCCTGCGCGAGCTCGGCGAGGGCACCCTGCCGCGCGAGAAGTTCGCCTTCTACCTGCTGCAGGACTACCGCTACCTCGCCGACTACGCGAAGGTCCACGCGCTGGGCCTGACCAAGACGCGCGACCCCGAGGTGATGCAGTTCATGGCCAACGTGCAGAACGCCATCTTCAACGTCGAATCCTCGATGCACCGGAAGTACATGGCGAGCTACGGCATCACCGAGGAGGAGATGAACTCAGTGCGCCAGTCCGCGTTCGCCCGCGCCTACACGTCCAACATCCTGTCGATCGCCTACGGCGGCGACCTGCTCGACATACTCGTCGCCGTGCTGCCATGCGCGTGGATGTACGCCGACTACGGCCAGCGCCTCGCCCGCGAGTTCGTCGGCACACTCGAGGACAACCCGTACGGCAGCTGGGTCGACATGTACAAGACCGACGAGTTCTGGTCCGGATCCGCATGGCTGATCGAACAGATCGAGCGGCGCGTGGCGGGCCTCGACGAGACCCGCCTTGAGGAGCTCGCCGACATCTTCGTCACCGGAGTCGAGAACGAGTACATGTTCTGGGCGAGCGCCTACGACATGCAGTACTCGTGGAGGAGCGAGTGGGACGCCGCTCGAGCCTGAAAGGGCCTCAGGCCTCCTCGTGCCAGTGCGGGTTCTGACCGAACGTGTACCCTTCCGGGTTGTCCATCGCCGCGATGTCGCGCATATCCTGCTCGTCGAGCGCGAAACCGGTCAGGTCGAGGTTCGCGCGCTGGCGCTCGCGGTGCAGCGACTTCGGGATCGCCACGTCGCCCAGCTGCAGGTGCCAGCGCAGGATCGCCGCCACGGGGGAGACGCCGTGCCTGTCGGCGATGCGCGTGATGGTCGGATCCTTGAGCATCTGGTTGGCGCGTCCCAGCGGGCTCCACGCCTCGGTGATGATGCCGTGCGCCTCGTCGTAGGCGCGCTGCTCGCTCTGCTGGAAGAACGGGTGCAGTTCGACCTGGTTGACGGCGGGCGTCACGCCGGTGGCGCGGATGAGCAGGTCGATGTGGCCGGGCAGGAAGTTGCTCACGCCGATGTGCCTGACGATGCCCTGCCTCTGTGCGTCGACGAGCGCCTGCCACGCCTCGACGAACTGTCCCTGCGACGGGTTCGGCCAGTGGATCAGATACAGGTCGATGTAGTCGAGGCCCATGCGAGCCACCGACTCCTCGATCGTCTCGCGCGCCTGATCGTACTGGTGATGACGACCGGGCAGCTTCGAGGTGACGATGATGTCCTCGCGCGGCACCTCGGACTCGCGGATCGCCTTGCCGACCACGCCCTCGTTCTCGTAGTTGAACGCGGAGTCGATGAGCCGGTAGCCGACCTCCAACGCCGATTTGATCGCCTCGACGCCGGCGAATCCGTTGACCTTGTACGTGCCGAAGCCGATGGCCGGCAGCTCCAGTCCGTCATGCGCCCTGCGCACGGGGATCGCCGGCGGTTCAAGCAGTGTTGCCATGATGTGTCCCTTCGTTGGTGTCATATATCGATGTCATGGGCGTTCATCGTGAGCTTCGCCCATGACCACTGTACGCCGGATTGACGGACGTTCGGGTTTCTCCGTTGGGGATGTCGGTCGGACTGCCGATCGGCTATCATTGTGTGGTTTGAGCACAGTGAAGCACAGCAGGGAGCGTAGAGGAATGTCATTCGAACATCCGAACAGGAACGGGGAGTCGATCGAGGACGTCGAGCTGGACATCATGAGCCGGCCACCGGAGCACAACACCACCAATCTCGATCTGGACCGCATGAATCTGATGCTGGACCTGCTGGGCCACCCGGAGGACTCGTTCCGCGTGATCCACGTGACCGGCACCAACGGCAAGGGCTCGACCGCGCGCATGGCCGAGGCCATCTGCCGCGCCTACGGCATGCGCACCGGCCTCTACACCTCGCCGCATCTGGAGAAGATCAACGAACGCATCGCCATCGACGGACAGGAGCTGTCCGACGACGACTTCATCGACGCGTGGGATCAGATCAAGGATCTCGTCGCCATGGTCGACAAGCAGATGAGCGAGCAGGGCAAGCCGCGCATGAGCTTCTTCGAGGTGCTCACCTCGATGGCCATCTGGAAGTTCGCCGACGCCCCGGTCGACGTGGCCGTCGTCGAGGTCGGCATGGGCGGCGCATGGGACGCCACCAACGTGCTCGACGCCGATGCGGCGATCATCGGACCAGTCGACATGGACCACATGCAGTGGCTCGGCGACACCGTCGAGCAGATCGCCGCCGAGAAGGCCGGCATCATCAAGCCCGACTGCACCGCCGTCATCGGCCCGCAGCCCCACGCCGAAGCCGTCATGCCGATCCTCGAAGCTGCCGCCGAACGCAACCACGCCAAGCTGGTGCGCGACGGCTACGAGATGGAGGTCGTCTCCCGCACCCCGGCCGTCGGCGGTCAGGTCGTCACCCTCAACACCCCGCTCGGCACGTACGAGGAGGTTCCGATCGCCAAGTTCGGCGAGCATCAGGCACACAACGCGCTCGCCGCGCTCGCCGCCTGCGAGGCGGTGATCCCCGTCTCCGGCGCGCTCGACGGCGACATCGTCGCCGAGGCGCTCTCCGGCGTGAAGATCCCCGGACGCATCGAGCAGATCCGCACCTCGCCGACCATCATCGTCGACGGCGGACACAACGTGAACGCCGCCGAATCGCTGCGCGCCGCCATCGAGGAGAACTACCACTTCGAACAGCTCGTCGGCGTCATCGCCATGATGGAGGACAAGCAGGTCGAGGAGTATCTGGGCGTGCTCGAGCCGATCCTGAGCCAGGTGGTCGTCACCGAGAACTCGTGGCGCGACCGCGTCATGCCGGCCGACGAACTGGAGAAGATCGCCGTGGAGGTGTTCGGCCGCGACCGCGTCATCAAGGAGCCGGAACTGCCCGACGCGATCCAGACCGCCGTGAACCTCGTCGACGAAGCCGACGATCTCGGCGTTGGCTACGGCCACGGCGTGCTCATCTGCGGCAGCTTCGTTACCGCGGGCGACGCGCGCACCATGCTCAAGGAGCACATGAGCCCCGTCATGAAAAAGGCGATGAGCATCCACCAGCCCGTCGTCGACCCCGACGACACGGACATCACCGACGAGACGGACTTCGACGCCGAGCAGTCCGACGAGGAAGCGACGAACAAGGACGAGTAACTAGGTGTATCTCAAGGAACTCACCCTCAAAGGCTTCAAATCCTTCGCATCCGCAACCACCCTGCGCTTCGAGCCCGGCATCACCGCCGTGGTCGGCCCCAACGGTTCAGGCAAGTCGAACATCGTCGACGCCCTGACCTGGGTCATGGGCGAACAGGGCGCGAAGAACCTGCGCGGCGCCTCGATGGAGGACGTGATCTTCGCAGGCACGTCCTCCCGACCCGCATTGGGACGCGCACAGGTCAGCCTCACCATCGACAACACCGACCACACGCTGGACATCGACTACGACGAGGTCACGATCTCGCGCACGATCTTCCGCAACGGCGGCTCCGAATACGCGATCAACGGCTCGCCATGCCGCCTGCTCGACATCCAGGAGCTTCTGAGCGACACCGGTCTGGGCCAGCAGATGCACGTCATCGTCGGTCAGGGGCGCCTCGATTCGATCCTCAAGGCCGACCCAGCAGGACACCGCGCCTTCATCGAGGAGGCCGCCGGCATCCTCAAGCATCGCAAACGCAAGGAACGCGCGTTGCGCAAGCTCGCCAACACCGAGACCAACCTCAGTCGTCTCGACGACCTTCTGGGCGAGATCCGACGCCAGATGGGCCCGCTCGGACGGCAGGCGCGAGTCTCCCGCCGCGCCGACGCCATCCAGATCACGCTGCGCGACGCCAAATCCCGCCTGTACGCCGACGACGCCGTCACCTCGACGGCGAAACGCGACGACGTGCGCGCCGAGCTCACCCGCGTGCGCGGCGAACTCACCGCGTCACGCCGCAGCCTCGCCCGGATCAAGGTGAGCATCGAGCAGGCCGAGGCCTCCATCAGCTCGTCCAGTCCGGCCCTCGACCGGCTGAATCGCACATGGCGCTCCCTGATGCAGATCCAGGAGCGGTTGCGCTCGCTGTCGGCGCTCGCCGATGAGCGCGGCGACTCCCTGCTTCGTCAGGTGATCGACAATCCGGGGGAGGATCCGACGATCCTCGAGCATCGCGCCGTCGAACTCGACGAGCAGGCGGCCGCGCAGTCCGCCGTGGCCGACAACGCGCGGATCGCACTCGACAAGGCCACCGAAGGGCGTGCGGCCGACGAGCAGCGGCTCGCAGCCGTCCGGCAGACCCTGATCGAACTGCGTCGTACCCAGCAGGAGCGGGGCGAGCGCATCGCCGGCCTGCGCGAGATGATCGCTCGCGAGGAGGGCGCCGTGCAGCTGGGCGCCGGTCGGGTCAGGGACCTCGAAACCCAATTGGCCGCGCTGGTGGAGGAGCATGGCGAGGCGGTAGGGCTGCGTGCCCGTCTCAAGGGCGAGTCGGATCCGGACGGCGACGACGGCTCCGAGGCGCTGGACGCGGCGCACACGCGCCTCGCCGACAGCCGCGACGCATTGGGCGAACTGCTCGACCGGCGCCGGGAGCTCGGCGCACGGGTGATCTCACTGGAGGCCAAGGCCGACGCGCTGAAGGACACGTTGGAGAACCGCAACGCCGCAGGCGCGCTCGAATCCGATGTTCAGGCCGGCGTGCTGGGCAGGCTCACCGATTTCATCCATGTGGCCGACGGCTGGGAGGAGGCCGTGGCGCATGCGCTCGGACGGTACGCCAGTGCGCTGGTCGTACCCGATGGAACGCACATGCTGCACGCACTCGAACGGGCACGCGTCGACCGTCTCGGCAGGGCCGTGGTCGTCAACGCGTCCGGCGAAGCCGCGTCTGCTTCGTCTGCGCCTGCTTCGTCCGTGCCGGCGTCCGCATCCGATAAGACCGCTGCGACAAGCCTTGCCTCCCTGATCGAGGCCGATCCGGACGCGTCCGATCCCGCGCTCGCCGCACGCGTCGTCGACGCGGTGCGTGCGCTGATCGGTGACTATGTGATCGCCGAAGATGCCGAGACCGCACAGCGAATGGTGTCAGATACGGCCTCCTCACGGCCCGGCATGCACGCCGTCACCCGCGAGGGTGAGGTGTTCGCCGATGGCGTGGCCGCGTCCGGAGGCTCCTCGCTGTCACAGAGCGATCTGACGTTGAACGCCAAGCGGAATCGCGCATTGAAGCAGGTCAGGGAGCTCAACGTCGAACTGGCGAAGCTCGATGCGGAGGTGAAGAGCGCGCAGGCGGTACGTGACGAGGCCGCGCGTATGGTCGATCAGGCGGTGCAGCGGCGCACGGAACGCCGTCTCAGGGCCCGCCAGGCCGAGGCATCGCTCAAGGAGGCGAACGATCGCGTCGCCGCTCTGGAACGACGCATCGCCGACCTGAAGGATCGCATCGAACGCATCGACGTCGAATGCGCATCGCATCGCGAGCGTCTCGACGATCTGAACGGGATGCTCGAGGCCGCCGGTCACGCCGATGACGGCGATGCCGATGTCGACGGTCTCACCGAGCGTGAGCGCGCGTTGGAGTCGGCGCTTTCATTGGCGCGCGATCAGGAGACGGCGGCGCGTATCGCGTGGACCGAATCGAGCCGCAAGGCCGAATCGCTGGCCCGTCAGGCGGGATTGCTGCACGCCAATGCGAAGGAGGCGGCCGAACGCCGCGCCCGTGTCGAGACGGTGAACGCGGCACGCCGGCAGCAGGCCGAACAGGCCCGGAACGTGGCCCGTGACGCCCGAGGGGCGGAGACGCTGGTGGCCGAGGCCATCGCCGATGTCGTGGATCGCCGCGACAGACTGCAGGCCGCCGCCTCCGGCCGCAACGAGGAGCTCAGGGCCCTTCGCGAACAACGCAACGCCATCGAGCCAACGGTGGGCGAGCTGGCCGCGCGCGAACACGAGCTCGACGTGGTGCGTGAGCGGCTCGCCTCCGAGCATGACCAGCTGGAGGCGAGGATCCGTGACGAGCTCGCGATGGGCGTCGAGGATCTCATCGCAGAATACGGCCCCGACAGGCCGGTGCCGGTGCTTGACGAGACCGGCGCGCCGATTCCGTTGGAGACGCCCGACGATGATGCGTATGATACGGACGCGGACGATGCGGCAGATATCCGTTACCGGACCACGCCCTATGTGCGTGCCGAGCAGGAGCGTCGCCTCGAGAAGGCGAAGCGCGATCTGACGGCCCTGGGCAAGGTGAACCCGCTGGCGGTCGAGGAGTACGCCGCGCTCGAGGAACGCAACCGGTACCTCAACGAGCAGCGTGACGACGTGGCAAGGTCCCGCGACGATCTGATGGGACTCATCGATGAACTCGACAGGACGATGGTCGGCGTGTTCCGCACCGCCTTCGACGACACCGCCAAGGCGTTCGAGTCGATGTTCGCCACCCTGTTCCCCGGCGGCACGGGCAGACTGCGTCTCGAGAACCCCGACGACATGCTGACGACCGGTGTGATCGTCGAGGCGAGTCCCGCCGGCAAGCGTGTGAAGCGACTGAGCCTGCTGTCCGGAGGCGAACGGTCCCTGACCGCGCTGGCGCTGCTGTTCGCGATCTTCACCGCGCGCCCCAGCCCGTTCTACGTGATGGACGAGGTCGAGGCCGCGCTGGATGACGTGAATCTGACGCGTCTGCTCAACGCGCTGAACAGGCTGCGCGAGCACGCCCAGCTCATCGTCATCACGCACCAGCAGCGCACGATGTCCATCGCCGACGCCCTCTACGGCGTCACGATGCGTTCCGACGGCGTCACCGCCGTCATCAGCCAGCGCATCACCAACCCCGCCTGATCAGGATAGCCGCAGTCTCTTCGCGCGCGTGATGGTATCGTCCACCAGCACCGCCTGCGCGTCGACAAGCGGCAGCTGCGGCATCGGGAACGCCTCGTTGAGCACGCTCAGCTCGGTGCATCCGAGCACGAGCGCGTCGGCGCGGCACGAGCCGGCCGGGTCGAGCATGGCGGAGAGCACCGCCTCGTATCGGCCCCGGTCGAGCCCGCGATCGCCCTTGACGTCGTCGTAGATCAGCGACGTGATGCGATCCTGCAGCTCGTCGTCCGGTTCGATGAACTCGTATCCGGCCTCCTCGGCGGCCTGACGGTACACGCCTGAGGCGCGCGATCCCATCGTGCCGAGGAATCCCAGGCGCGGGAAGCGGTCGGCCGGGTAGCGCGAGGCGAGACGAGCCACCGCGCCTCGCGGCATGTGCAGGATCGGCACGGGGGTGAGGGCCTGGAACTGATCGTAGAAGTAGTGGGCCGTGTTGCAGGTGAGCACGATGAAGCTCGCGCCGATGGCCGTGGCCTTGTCGATGTCGTCGGCGATCACGGGGAATGGGTCGTCGTCCGACTGTCCGGTGATGAACGCGGTGCGATCGGGCACGCCCGCATCGTTGAACACGACGTAGTCGAGGTAGTCCTGATCACAGGTCGCGTGGATGCCAGCGTTGACGAGACGCACGTAGCTTTCCGTGGCCAGCGATCCCATGCCGCCGAGGACGGCGAAGAACGGTCTTCTCACTTCAAATCGCCCTTCTGCTTGAAGTACTTCGCATAGCTCTTCTTATAGATCGAGAACATGTGCCGGATCATCAGCCAGCGCAGCGGGTTCATGTCCTTCGAGTACTCGAGCGTGGTGCCCCAGTCGCCGGATTTCATCATCGCGATCCCGCGGTCCTTGTCCTCGCCGTCGGCAACGTAGTCGGTGAAGATCGAACGGGGGATCTCCAGCCACAGCTTCGAGCCGCGGCCGAACACCGTGTTCCCGTCGAACGGCGTGTCCTCGACGAGATCGTCGACGAAGTATTTGGCGAGGTTGAACCCGTTGAGCGTGACGAAGTAGCTGGAGCGGCCCTGACGCAGGTTGATCTCGAACAGCTTGTACTCGCCGTCGCGCTCGTCGTACTTCATGTCGAAGTTCGCGACGCCCTCATAGCCGATGGTCTCGAGGAACGACTTGATGCGGTCGAACACCTGCTGATTGAAGTCGGGGATGATCGCCGCGTAGTTGCCGGCCGCCACGGGGGAGGGGTCCTCGAGCAGCGGGTGGCCGAGAAACATCATGCGCACGCGGTGGTGATGGTCCACATAGGCGTTGAGCACGCGCATGCGTGAGTCGTCTCCGGGGATGAAGTCCTGGATGACCATCTCGGACTTGTATCCGGCGTCGTAGGCGCGGCGGATCATCACGTCCAGATCGTCCGGATTGTCGAAGATGTACGCCTTGCGGCGGCCTTCGAAGTCGATGCTGAGCCATTCCACGGAGTTCGCCGGCTTCATGGCCACCGGGTAGTCGAAGGGCAGGTCCTTGTACGCGCCGAGCCTGACGTCCTCGGCGGTGACGGTCTTCGTCTTGGGATGCGGCAGCCCGTACTGCTCGCACAGCTGGTAGAAGGTGGCCTTGTAGGCCAGCTTGCGCGACAGCCTGATGTCGAGGGTGTTGTAGACGAAGTACCTGCGCAGATCGTCGCCGCACTGGCTTAGGAGGTTCGCGTACACGTCGCCGCAGGGGATGAGCAGCAGCGCGCGATCGGGGTCCTCCGCCTTCATCCGCTTGCCGAGACTCAGCATGAAGTCGCGGAAGGTGACGAAGTTGTCGAAATCGGGCACGATGTGGACGTTGACGATCCTGCTGAACTTCGTGGGGCTCAGCTGGAAGTAGGCGTAGGCGTCCGAGACGATGCCGTACTCCTCATGGAATGCACGGGCCATGCCGTACACGTTGATGTCGCTACCGAGCAGAATCGGTTGAAATCGGGTCATGGTTGCTCACCTTACTCCATGTGTGACGATGGAAAACTGTGATGATGGAAAACGCATCGGAAGGCGTCACGCGGCCGCAAGGCCGAGCTCGCGGCGCACGATGGTCGCGTCCCCGGGCCAGTAGACCGCCTTGCCGTTGATGATGTTGCGGGTCTCGTGCCCCTTGCCGATGACCAGCACGATGTTGAAGCGGCCGTCGCGGTCGGTGGATTCGCGCGCCTCGCGGATCGCGGTGACGATGGCCTGCTCGCGGTCGACGATGATGTTCACGCGCTGCCTGCCGTCGTCGGGGACGAACGAGGCCATCTCCTCGCAGATCTTGCGCGGATCCTCGAAGTTCGGATCGTCAAGGGTGAAGATGAACGACTCGGCGCGGCCCAGCGCGCCCTTGACGATGCCCTCGCGCCGATCGATGGCCTTGCCTCCGGTGGTGCCGGACACCAGCGTGATGCGCGGATCGCGCTCGCCATACACGCGGATCATCTCGTCGACGAGCGCCTTGGTGGACAGGTAGTTGTGTGCGAAGTCGACGTACACGTGCATGCCGTCGGAGGCGATGAAACGCTCCATGCGGCCCGGCACGTGCACGGTCTCGACGGCGGCCATGGCCTCGTCGCCGAACGGCACGCCGGCCTTCATCGCGATGGTGATCGCGGCGGCGGCGTTGAGGAAGTTGAACTCGCCGAGCATGTCCAGCTCATACGGGAGGGCCTTGCCGTCGCAGGCGACGACGAATCCGGTCTTGAGGCTCGGATCGGCGGCGACGACGACGTCGACGGGCGTGTGATGGCCGTCGGACGGATCATGCAGCGCGAACGTCGTCACCGGCACGTCGTGCGCGGCCGCGTCCTCGAAGAGCAGGCCGACATGCGCCGAGTCGGCGCCGATCACCATCGCGCGAGAGTTGGCGATGATCTGGCGCTTGCAGTGGAAGTAGTCCTCGAACGTGGGGTGCTCGATCGGGGAGATGTGGTCGGGGGAGATGTTGAGGAAGGCTCCCACGTCGAAGGTGAGACCGTATACGCGCTGGATCTTGTACGCCTGGGAGCTGACCTCCATGACGAGGTAGCGCATGCCGTTGTCGACCGCCTGACGCATCATGCGGAACGCGTCGAGCGGTTCGGGGGTGGTGAGCTGGGACGGGGAGAACGTGCGGCCGTCGAGGCATACGGCGATCGAGCTCATCATCGCGGCGTGCCCGTCCGAATAGGCGTTGAGGATCGCGTGCGTGAGGTAGTCGGTGGTGGTCTTGCCCTTGGTGCCGGTGATGCCGACCAGCGTGAGCTCGTCCTGCGGGCGTCCGTAGAACTCGGCGGAGAGCAGGCTCATCGCCTTGTGCACGTTCTCGACGATCAGGCCGACGGCCTTCGTGCGGTCCGAATGATCCTCCTCGGCCACGTAGACGGCAAGTCCGCGTTCGTCGATGCCGTTGAGGAACTCCGGCTTGAACCGGCCCTTGACGAACAGCAGCGATCCCTCGCGCACCTGGCGGGTGTCGTAGGTGATCGCGGGGATCGGCCTGTCGGCGTCCGGCAGATGCGTGGCGTCGAGCGTCCAGCGTTCGGGCGTGATGATCTCGCGCAGCAGGTGGTGATCTTCCAACAGCTTGGCCGCGGAGGCGAGGCTCAGCGGCGAAGTCGTGGTGGGCATGGCGTGTACTCCTAGTGTCGTGCGGCGCGCGGGTCTCGCGTGCGTCACCGCACGATACTACTCCACGGATGTGTTCATCCGATGTTCATCAACGGTTGCCTGCATCCCCTCCCGGGGCAGGCGGTTCAGATGGATCATGCGGAATCAGGCGCCGAGCAGACGCGCGACCACCCGGTCGTCGCCCTCGTACGGCACGTGCTTGTTGAGATCCTTGATCCAGCGTTCGTGACCCTTGCCGATGACGAGGACCACGTCATGCCTGCGCGGGTGGGCGCGAGCCTCGTCCAGGGCGTCGGTGATGGCGGCGACACGGTCGATGATCGTGGTCGTCGCGACCCGGTCGTTCGTCACGAAGGAGCGCATGTCGCGGCAGATGTCCTCATACGGCTCGGTGTCGGTGTCCTCGGCCGTGAACACGAACCGTGCGATGCGGTCCTGCGCCGCCTCGACGATCTCGCGGCGGCGGTCGTACGCCTTGTTGCCGGCCGATCCGGCGACGAGTGTGATGTACGGGTGTTCGCCGTTGCCGCCCCAGCGCTCGTATACGAAGTCGAGCAGCGCCCTGACGGAGGTGTAGTTGTGCGCGTAGTCGACGATCACATCGGTGTCGGAGTCCTCGTCCCGGGTGAGCTCCATGCGTCCCGAGACGCGCGTGGGCTCCATCGCGTGCAGCGTTTCGATCGCATCCGCGGGCACGCCGGCGGCGTGGGCGATGCTTACCGCGGCGAGGGCGTTCTCGTAGTTGAAGTCGCCGACCAGATGCAGACGGTATCGGCCCAGATCATGTCCGTCAAGACGCATGAGATAGGAGTCGTGCGAGGCGTCGGCGGGCCAGGAGGTCGCATCGACGCCGGAAGCGTCAGGATTGGCGGCCGACTCGGTGGCCGGCTCGTCCAGCAGAGCGAAGTCGCGCACCGGCACGCCGGCGGCGGCCGCATCCTGACGGATCAGATCGGCGTGGTCCGCGCGGGCGTTGAGAATCAGCGTACGGGAGTTGGCAGTGATCTGGCGCTTGCAGTACAGGTAGTCCTCGAACGTCGGATGCTCGATCGGGGAGATGTGGTCGGGGGAGATGTTGAGGAACGCGCCCACGTCGAACGTGAACCCGTAGACGCGATGCACCTTGTACGCCTGGGAGCTGACCTCCATGACGAGGTAGCGCATGCCGCCGTCGACCGCCTCGCGCATCATGCGCACCGCGTCGAGCGATTCGGGGGTGGTCAGATCCGATTCGACGTAGGTGTGGCCGTCGAGGCAGTTGTCGACCGAGGAGAAGAGCGCGCAGCGGCCGCCCGAATACGCGTTGAGGATCGCCTGCGTGAAGTACGCGGTGGTGGTCTTGCCCTTGGTGCCGGTGATGCCGATCAGCGTGAGCTCGTCCTGCGGGCGTCCGTAGAACTCGGTGGCGAGCAGGGCCAGGGCCTTGCGTGCGTCGTCGACGATCAGGCCGGGCGCCTTCGTGCGTTCGGACAGGTCGGTTTCGGCCACGTACGCGGCGAGTTCCCTCTCATCGCAGCCGTCGAGGAACTCCGGCCTGAAGCGTCCCTTGCATACCAGCAGCGATCCCTCGCCGACCTGACGGGTGTCGTAGGTGATGGAGGCGAACGGTGCGTCCGCGCCGTCGATGCCGTCGGTGTCGAGCGTCCACGAGTCGCTGTGGATCACCTCCCGCAGCAGATGATGCCGGTTGAGCAGTTCGGCGGCGGAAGCGAGGGTCAGAGCCATGGGGAGGTCCTTTCGGCGTGATGGGCGATTGGTGCAGGTGCTGTCCGGAAGGCACCCGACGATGTCGCTCCCACTGTGCGCGACGATTCTGGGAGACCTCTGGACGGTTTCTCAAACATCCATAAACCGTTCCCAGTATACGAGCGACGAGCCGATTACAATGGGCGGACGTGACCACACAGACGAACGGGACCGCGACGAACGAGACTCTCGCCGAACGGCGCGAGCGGTTCGAACGACTCGCCATGCCGGCGCTCAACGCGCTCTATCGGCAGGCGATGAGACTCACCAACAACCCGGAGGACGCGCAGGATCTCGTGCAGGATACGTTCGAGAAGGGATTCAAGGCGTTCGACTCGTTCCAGGAGGGCACGAACTTCGAGGCGTGGATGACCACGATCGAACGCAACACCTACTTCAACCAGTACGCGAAGGCCAAGCGCAGGCCGCAGCGCGCCAACGACGCGGACGGCGAATACGACGACTGGGACATCTACGAGGCCTCCGAGCACACCTCAGACGGGCTCAAGTCCGCCGAGGACGAGTACCTCGACGCGTTCGCCCCCGAGGAGATCATGCAGGCCCTGTCCAAACTGTCGCCGGAACGCCGGCAGGTGTTCATCGACGCGGCGATCGACGGCAAGTCGTACCAGCAGGTCGCCGACGAGCAGGGTGTGAAGATCGGTACGGTGATGAGCCGACTCAACCGTGCGCGCACGCAGTTGAAGCGCGAGCTCGCCTCCTACGCGCGCGAGCATGGCTACGGCACGCAGCTGCCGTCGGGTTCATCGAAGGCAAGGTCCGGTAAGTCCGGTAATGCGTCCGCAGTCTCGACGCCATCCGGTTCGCCGAAGGCAAAGTCCGGTGAAAAACCGCTTCGGGGACTTGATTCCGGCGATAATGAAGATGATGCCTCCCTGAGGGGCCGTGGAATCGACGGAATCGACGAAGCCCCGCATTCGAAGCGAAGGAAGGAGATGCGATGAACGGACGACATGTGGAGCATGTGCGTCATATCTCCATCACCCGCACATCGGCCGACGGCGTGGTCAGTCATATCAGTCATACGGAGGTGCGCATCAGCGATGCGGACGACGCCGACATCTACGACGCCGATGCGTGTGATGGCGTGGCGGACGGCGACTGTTTCGACCCGTCGACCTGCTGTTCCGAACGCGAGCAGGCGATGATCGCCGCGCTGCGCGCCTACCTGCGCCCCGACGAGGCGCCGGAGTGCCTCAAGACCCGTATCAAGGAGTGCCTCGACCACTGCTGCGGTCAGTGAACTGGTCGGATTCTCTGACTCCGCCATCTGATAAGGCGCTCTTGCATGAGTAGCGTACGGAGATCGGGATAATATGCATCCCAATCTCTGATCCCGTACGCTCAGTTGCATTCAGCGTACGTGGATCGGGGTGGTAATCACACTATCACCCGTTTTCGTATGGTTAGTCTCGCCCAGCATACGAAAACGGGTGATAACGTGATTATCACCCCGAGGGACGTATGCAGACGCACACTCACCGTACGTTATTCGGGATAGACCGAGTGGAGCCGTGGTCGTTGACGTTGACGTACGTCGATGATTGTTCGGGGCTCGTGATCCTGATGCCGTTGTTATATGTCCAGGATTGATCGAGCTTGTACAGTGTGGTGGCGAAGGCCATGATAAGCAGCATCGCCACGAGAATAGCGAGTATCTTCAGAACCTGTACGCGGAGTTGGTCGCGTTCCGGTGAATACTGGTCGTTCATATTCATGTTGTTGTCTTCCTCAATGTCGGTTATTCAGGTCGTTTCGTAGATCCTGTAGTGTTCTGGTCTGTCGTTTCGCCTCGAATGCCTGACTGACTTGGGCGAGGGCGGATATGACGAGCGCAATAGTCTGCTTCCGGGTCTCCTGAACCTTGTTCCATTCAAGTTGCTCCAGCCTCCGGCGATGGTCGTATTCCTCCCACAGGCTGGCAGCGGTGTTGAAATCGTCGGCGCGTCCGCATATGAGCATCTGCAGAATGTAGGCGTTCGCCTTCCCGTTGCGGCAGGAGGCGGGCAGCAGTAGCAGGGTTGGCCGCATGGTCTTGCGGATGTCGGCGATGGTCCGCTCGTCGGTGGCGATTGCCGGATATAGCGCAGGAAGCAAGTTTTCGACGTTGTGTTTGAACACCCTGAGCTGGTTCAGGCCGACGAGTAGCGGGATGATGCCGATTGCGCATGCGATCAGCACGAAGACCGGATCCTGGTGGTTCCACGGCTCGCAGATGATCGCATAGTGTAGTGCGCCCGCACCGATGAGTCCGGACAACAGTAGACAGGCCAGCCCGATGTCGTATTCCGTCTTGTTTCTCCTCATGAGTTCATAGGCGGATCGGATGCCGTTCTCTATCGCGTCGATCCGTGCGAACTGCTCGTCAAGCGATGTGAGCAGTTTGATCAGTTGAGCGGAGGACATCCGCCCCAAAGAAAGCATCCTGACCGAATGAGGCATAGCTGTCGGCGACGGTTCCCTGAGGTCGTCGGATGCGACGGCGGATCTCGTTCCGCATTTCACACAGAACATCGCGTCGCCAAGCAGATTCGCACCACAATGACGACAGAACATCATGAAACGCACCTCAATTCCCTGTAGACGGAGAGTATGTCTCCGCAGCCGTTCGTGCAGACATCCCGTCAATCACACGAAGTCCACGAATGATTGCGATCATGCCCAGTTCCAGTATCGCGGAGCGCTTTGTTAGCAGGTAGATTTCTACCGGTGGAAGTGAATTCATACAATGATGAAAGCGGCACATTCAAGTGATAAGTAATGATAGAGCGATGCCGCTGTGGGGCACTAAGTTTATCTATAGCGAATATCTGCTTGACTTGAGTTCATAAGTAATGTAATCTCTTAATGAGATGTTATGATTCGTTCAAGGTTGAAGGTACGCTATATGTCAGACAAACAATCATCAATCGAAGTTCAAGCGATGAAGATGCTCGCGGATGACGATTTTCTTGCACTGGATTCTCGATTGAATCGTCCTAATGTGTTTGAAGCCGTGAACTTGGGACATGCCGAAATTCGTCACTCGGCCTTCCTTGCATGGCTTCTGAATCCTTCCAATCCGCATGGGTTGGGTGATTTGTTCATACGGCGACTACTTGCCGAGCTTTTCGAGGAAAACCCTTCAGGAGGGTTTGCCTCGTTGGCCGCCGATGACCTGACGGAGCTGAAAGTCGTTCGTGAATCCGAATCAAATATTGACCTCCTGATTCGCACTCAGGATAATCGTCTGGTGGTGTG
Source organism: Bifidobacterium callitrichos DSM 23973 (assembly GCF_000741175.1). Classification (GTDB taxonomy): domain Bacteria; phylum Actinomycetota; class Actinomycetes; order Actinomycetales; family Bifidobacteriaceae; genus Bifidobacterium; species Bifidobacterium callitrichos. Next base: position 55,658 of record NZ_JGYS01000005.1, on the reverse strand, counting down.
TGTCGAGAACAAGATTTTTTCCGGTCTGCATGACAGACAGCTAGATCGATACCATCGATATGCCGAGCATATGTATGGGGAATATCGTTACCGGCTGTATGTGTTGTTGACTCCTGCCGGCTATGAGCCTCCGGATGAACAGAGCGAAAACCCTTCAGTGTGGCTGCCATTTTCATACTCTTCGTTGGCTGAAGTGATGGAATCTCTGATCCCATATGCCAATGGCCGTGCTCGTATCTGCATAGAGGACTACATTTCACTTCTAAAGAAGGAGAACATCATGGAAGATGACGAACTGGACGAGCTTGCGTCGAAGCTGTATGGAAGATATCGCGGGGTATTTGACTTGGTCAACGAGCGTTGCGCCGGACAAGCCGGCGTCGCCGGTTATCTTCGCGGAATCTACCTATCCGTACTCAACGAGTATAAGAAATCCGGCAGGTTCTCCGACTGTGTTCCCTTGGACTTCACCGGAGTCTACCTGTCGTTCCATACTGCCGGCATGGATGCATACCTGCATAATGACCGTTCCCGGGCAGGGACGTGGGGTAATCCCAGCGATACCTATCATTACTGGGTTTATCCAACTTTATTGAAACCTACCATAAAGCTGGAACTTGGTCCTTTCGGTCAACCTTCAGATGTCATTCAGGCGATGGAATCGTTGCGGAGAGTTGCGAAAGCCCGGAACCCTGAAATCAGTCCTGACAGCCATTATCGTGTCGTCAAATCCATTCCTGCGCGTATAGACGAGACTGAAACGGTTAACGCTGATGATGTTGACGTCGAGGGCGTCAAGAATAAACTCCGTAAGGCATTAGACAACATGCTCGATTTCGAGAAAAAGACACTGGACGAGCTGGGAGTTATTCCTGTGGCCCAGTGACCGTCTGTATTATTGGGCGGTATGCTTCCCTCTATATCTGCTACTAGTCAGTGGAAGCAGAGCCTTCGGTCTGAGCGCCAACTGAGAGGGTAATTCGCGGCTCCTTCATCCAACGATTCCGTCGATGGGGGAGCCGTTGCGTTATGGCTGGGCGCTATGGCTGGCGACGCATCACCTGTCTTTTCCGGTGGGTGAATACCCGTATCGTCAGTATCAGAGGACATATAATGAACGGGTAGTTTTCTACCGGTCGTCCATGTTTCAATTGTGATTCGGTCGACCATGCCGAAAGGATGTGTCTTATGGAACGAGATTCGGTGCGCAAGGGCGGTTCTCGGTCGGAGATCATCATCGGGATCTTGGAACTGCTTGACGAGAACACAGATCGCGAGCATGGAGTCACCGCCGCATGGCTGGCCGATCAGCTCGGCATCACCGTGAAGACGATCAGGGGACATCTGTACGCACTGCGGGAGATGCGGCCATTCGGTCGCAAGGTTGATCGGATAGAGAGAGGCGACCTCAAGGATGCGGAAAGTCCCGATCCTCGTCCCGGCTGGTACATCGAGCCGGTGTTCGACACCGCACAGATGCGGCTGCTCGCCGACGGTGCGGCGTTGTCCCGTTCGGACGGGGAGTACATTCAGGATCTGGTCGCCAAGATCTACGCCTTCGCCGGCCGTTCCGACCAGCTCGGCATACGTGGACCGCTGATGACTCCAAAGCACTACAATCGGGAGTTCCTCAACAACATCGAACGGTTGAATGACGCCATCGCCCATGAGCGGAGCATCCGCTTCCACTACTGCACGTATGATGTCAGTGGCGAGCTCGTGCCCAGACTCGGGGAGGATGGCCGTCCGAGGGAATATGCCGCCGACCCGTACGATCTACGGTACAAGAACGAGAAGTACTATCTCATCTGCCATCTCCAACCCTACGACAATCTGGCCTATCTGCACGTCGAGCGCATTCGTGATCTAATGGTTGATGGAAACGACCACACACTGGATCGCTCGTTCGACAGCTTCACCGACGAGAGCGGGGCTCCGATCGATCTCACAGCCTTCATGGATGAACGTCCCTATCCATCTCCGGGTCCTGCGATACCGGTGCGACTGCGTGTCGAAGGTGGTCTCGAACCGGTGTTCGACTGGTTTCCCGACGCGCAGGCCACGCAGGTCGGTGACAGCGTTTATGAGGTGACCGTCAAGGCGACTCCGTGGTCAACGATTTGGTGGGCTCTGCAATATACCAACAGTGGCGTCCGCATCACGGTCCTGGAGCCGGAGTCGATCCGTGCTGAACTGCGCAGAGCCGGACATATCCTGCTTGAGCGGTATGAGTGAGGCGACTTCGAGTTTCCCCATCAGCATTCCAGTTACTCCGCGTCGGGAAAGATGATGGATATGGGCCGCACTGCGCATGATGCCCAATCCACATTTGATTCCGTACGTACGGTGAATCATCATCGATATCGGTGGTCCATTCAAGCTTTATACTCATCAATCTGCCCTCCGTGACGCATATGGGATGTTGATATCGAATCTATATACGTCGGAATTCGACAGGTAGTTTTCTACCTATCCGGGGAATTGCATCGTATCGTCCCGCATATGAACGGAAATGGCAATTTCGTGCATTTGCATAATCACACGCATTACTCGCTGCTCGACGGGGCGTCGAAAATTCCGGCCCTTGCGGATCAGGTCCGGGCACTGGGCATGCCGGCGGTCGGCATCACGGACCACGGCAACATGCACGGCGCGTATGAGATGTACGCGGACTGCGTGGCCAACGGCGTCAAGCCGATCATCGGGATTGAGGCGTATGTGACGCCGGAGACGGCGCGCCAGGACAAGTCGCGTGTGCACTGGGGCACCGAGGCGCAGCGGGGTGACGACGTCTCCGGCGGCGGCTGGTATACGCATCTGACGATGTGGGCAAGCAGCAACGAGGGGTTGTCGAATCTCATCAAGGCGTCATCCGTGGCCAATCTTGAGGGACGGGTGTCGAAATACCCTCGTATGGACAATGATGTGCTTTCGACCTATTCGAAGGGTGTGATCGCGTCGTCGGGCTGTCCGTCGGGCATCATCCAGACGAGGCTTCGTTTGGGGCAGTTTGATGAGGCGTTGCGTGCGGCGGGGGAGTTCCAGGACATCTTCGGGCGGGACAATTTCTACATCGAGCTGATGCGACACGGCCTCGATGCGGAGGATCGTGTGCAGTCCGGTCTGCTGACGATCGCGAGGAAGCTTGATGCGCCGTTGCTGGCGACGAACGATTCGCATTACGTGCATGCGGAGGATGCGGAGGCGCAGGATGCGATGTTGTGTATCAACTCGGGGTCGCATCTGGATGATCCGAACCGGTTCAAGTTCGATGGTACGGGCTATTACATCAAGCCGGCCGAGGAGATGCGCGAGCTGTTCCGGGAGTTTCCCGAGGCGTGTGACAACACGTTGGAGGTGGCGGAACGCTGCAACGTGATCTTCGATGATCATGAGGACGGCGCGTTCATGCCGCAGTTCGACTGCCCGGAGGAGTGGGACGAGACCTCGCTGTTCCTTAAGGAGGTGGAGCGTGGTCTGGAGAGACGCTACGACGGCCATCCTCCGCTGGATGTCCTTCGTCAGGCGGATTACGAGTGCGGCGTGATCTGTCAGATGCAGTTCTGCGGTTACTTCCTGGTGGTGGCGGACTATATTCAGTGGGCGAAGGATCACGGGATCATGGTGGGGCCGGGTCGTGGTTCGGCTGCGGGTTCGATGGTGGCGTATGCGATGGGTATCACCGAGCTGGATCCGTTGAAGCATGGCCTGATCTTCGAGAGGTTCCTGAATCCGGAGCGTGTGAGTCTGCCGGATATCGATGTGGACTTCGACCCGGAAGGCGCCTGCGTGTCCTCGACTATGTTGCTGATAAATACGGGCGTGATAAAGTCGCCCAGTGCGTGACCTATGGCACCATCAAGACGAAGCAGGCGTTGAAGGATTCGGCGCGCATCATGGGCTACGAGTTCGCGATGGGCGACAGAATCACCAAAGCATTGCCGCCGGCGGAGACCGGTGGCAATGATATCAGCCTGCACGATATTTTCGATTCGACGTCGAAGCGGTATGCGGAGGCGCGTGAGTTCCGTGAGCTCTACGAGTCGGATCATGACGTGCACATGGTCGTCGACAAGGCGAAGACGATCGAGGGTCTGATTCGTCAGACGGGTGTGCATGCGTGTGCGACGATCATGGGTAGTGAGCCGATCACGGATACGTCCCCGTTGTTGGAGCGTACGGATGGTACGGTGACGACCACGTTCGAGTATCACACGTGCGAGACGCTGGGGCTGGTGAAGATGGACTTCCTGGGGTTGTCCAACCTGACGATCATCCAGGATACGCTTCGGAACATCGAGGCGAACGGCAAGCCGGCGATCGACTACACGAGGATCCCGTTGGATGACAGGGCGACGTACGAGCTGTTGTCGCGTGGTGACACGCTGGGCGTGTTCCAGTTGGATTCCGATGGCATGCGCAGTCTGCTCAAGATGCTGAAGCCGGATAACTTCAACGACATCTCGGCTTTGATCGCGCTGTATCGTCCGGGTCCGATGTCGATGGAGTCGCATATCAACTACGCCAAGCGCAAGAACGGGTTGCAGAGGATCACGCCGATCCACCCGGAGCTGGATGAGCCGCTTCGTCAGGTGCTTGACGAGACGTATGGTCTGATCATCTACCAGGAGCAGGTGCAGTCGGCGGCGCGTATCCTGGCGGGCTATTCGCTGGGCAAGGCCGATGTGCTGCGGCGTGCGATGGGCAAGAAGAAGCCGGAGGTGCTGGCCAAGGAGAAGATCCCGTTCTTCGCGGGCATGAAGGAGCACGGCTATTCGGAGGAGGCGTCGCAGGCCGTGTGGGACGTGCTGGTCCCGTTCTCGGGGTATGCGTTCAACAAGGCGCATTCGGCCGCGTATGGTTTGATCTCGTATTGGACCGCGTATTTGAAGACGCATTATCCGGTGGAGTTCATGGCGGCCCTCCTGCAGGGTACGAAGGGCAGCAAGGACAAGACCGCGTTGTACCTGGGTGAGGCGCGGCGCATGGGCATCCAGGTGCTGTCGCCGGATGTCAACGAGTCGCAGTTCGCGTATTCGGCCGTGGGTGACGTGGTGCGTTTCGGCTTGGGGGCGATCCGCAACGTGGGTGAGAAGCCGGTGGCGGATATCATCGCGGAGCGTTCGGGGGGTCATGGTCGGTATGTGAACTTCATGGACTTCATTCGTCGCGTGCCGTTGACCGCGTTGAACAAGCGTCTGGTGGAGTCGTTGATCAAGGCGGGTGCGTTCGATTCCATCGACCCCAACCGGCGAGCGCTCTACGAGATCCACGAAGCCGCGATCGATTCGGTCGTCAGCCTCAAGCGCAAGCAGGCCGAGGGCCAGTTCGACCTGTTCTCCGATGACGAGGACGGTGGCGCCGAGGCGATGGGCGACGCGTCCATCACCGTGCCCGACGTGGAGGAGTGGGACAAGAAGACCAAGCTCAACTTCGAACGCGAGATGCTCGGCCTGTACGTCTCCGACCATCCGCTTTCCGGCATGTCCGCCGTGCTGGCGGGTCTGCGTGAGATGTCGATCGCGCACCTCATCGACCGTGCTCGCACCATGGGCGACGGCCAGCAGGTCACCCTCGCCGGACTCGTCACCAACGTGGACCGCCGCGTCTCCAAGAAGGGCAACGCGTGGGCGATCGTCACCATCGAGGATCTGGAAAGCTCCATCCAATGCCTGTTCTTCTGCAAGATATACGAGACATGCGCTGCGCAGCTTTGCGTCGATCAAATCGTACAGATTCGGGGACGTGTGGATCGACGTGATGAAACCACCACGATCAGAGTGACGGGGATGCGCGTACCTGATACGGAGGATCGGGATGGGAAGCCGCTCGTCATTCTCCTGCCGAGTTCATCAGCGACTCGAGCCAATATGACCAGACTCAGGCAGATACTCGTCGACCACCCTGGACTCAGCGAGGTAAAGCTTGCTCTGCTCGACGCTGCAGGCAATGCGGAGGTTCTTACCTTCGGCGACCGATTCCGCGTCAGAAAGGAGACGTCGTTGTTCGCCGAACTCAAGGTCATGTTCGGTTCCAACTGTCTGTCATCGATTTGACATCGCTGCGGGCCTATCTGCGCCACGGGTGAACGGTGCATGTCCCGCCGGCAACGTCCGGTGAGACGCGCGGTTGAGAACGTCTGCGTGTTGTGGCATAATTCCGAAGGCTTATTTTTCTAGAAAAAAGGAGTCCAATCATGGGCATGCGCGGACGTAAGCGCAGGGATCGTCGTAAGAAGGCCGCCAACCACGGCAAGCGCCCGAACACCTGATCGATCCTGTCGCAAGACATATGAAAACCCGCCTGAACCTCACGGTTCGGCGGGTTTTCCTTTTCGTTCTTCCTGTTCGGTCGCATCTCAGTTCATCGCCATCGTGCTGGAGATGAGGGTGCTGGTCTTCGCCATGGCGCGGGTCACCGGCGTGTACAGCGTGAAGCCGATGAGCAGGGCGACCACGAGATAGATGCCCATGCGGCCCATCTGCTCCCAGTAGACGTTGCCGTAGAATCCTCCGACGGCCTCCCGCAGCGCGGTGATGCCATGCGAAAACGGCAGATAAGGGTACAGCTGTCTGAACACGCCTGGGAGCATCTCCACCGGGAACGTGCCGCCGATGCCGGCGATCTGCGAGACCATGAGCGCGGCGCAGATCGCCTTGCCGACGGTGTTGAATACGGCCGCCAGCGTGTAAACGAGCATCGAACTCACCAGCGACGACCACCACAGGCACAGCATGAACAGGAGCGGGTCCGTCGCCTGCGCGCGCAGGTACAGCAGGTCGCCGAGTCCCAGCACGGTGGTCTGCGCCAGCGAGAACGCGACGAAGGTCAGGCCGCGGCCCAGATACAGCTGCCATGGCCTCGGACGGTCCAGGGCCGCGGAGATCCTGTCCGACACGTTCGCCTTGAGGATGATGCTCAGGAACATCGCGCCGACCCAGATGGCCAGCAGTGTGTAGAACGGGGTCATCGCGGAGCCGTTGTTCGCGATCGGGTACACGGCTATACGCTTCGTCGTCACGGGCGTGGTCATGGCCAGGGCGATGGTGTCCGTGGGTTGGGAGAGCAGTTTGCGTACCTCCTCCACGCCACCGGAGGCCATGGCCTCGTCCAGCTTGTCGGCGGTCTCGCCGAGTTTCTTCGATTGCTCGAGCAGCGTGTCATGCGCCGTGTCGATGTTGGCCGTCAGCTCCTTGATATTGGTCAGCGCTCCGGCCGAGCCGCTGCCGTCGGTTCGCCCGGTCACGTCGGCGAGCGCGGAGGTGGTCTCGTCGACCAGCGCCTTGGCGTCCGTCCCGGTCCGCTTGGCGGAGTCGGTCACGCCGGAGAGGGTGGCGACGACGTTGTCCTGATACGACTTGTTCAGGTCGCGGATCGACTGCGCGCTGGCCTGCGCCTGCGCGGCGATGTCCTTGCCCGAGTCGTTGATCGCCTGTCCCTTGGCTTCTGCCTGGTCCGCGGCGTCATTGATCTTCGTATCGGTGGCATTGAGACGCTTGAGGGTGCGGTCCACGTCGGCGATGGCCCGGTCGATCGCGGCCTTGGCCGGTTCCGTGTGCAGCGTCTCCCGGATGGAGACCAGCGTGTTGCGGTACTGGGTCAGGCTTGCGATCATCGGCCTGATGCGGTTCGTGGAGATCGCGCGCAGGGCCGCCGCGGTGTTGGCGGATCCCGCGGCGGGTTTGCCCAGCGCCTCCTCGGCGTTATCGCCGACGTTGTCGAAGGCGTTCGCCGCGGAATCGAGTCCATCGGCCATGTTCGCGTTGACGCGGTCGATCGACGTGGATGCGTCTCCGAGCTTGCCGGTGATGCCGTCCATGTCGACGGTGGAGGATTGCAGCGACCGCTTCGTCCGTTCCATCGATTTGCCGGATGCGTCGAGCAGGGATGCCGCGGAATCGGCGAGGCCCGCGTAGCTCGAAGCGAGGTCGGCCGCATCGGAGAGGTCTGCCGATTGCCGCCGCAGATTGGCGCTTAATGCGCTGATGGATCGTGCGCTCTGGTCCGTGTCGAGATAGGAGGCCACGGAATCAAGCGTGCCGGCTGCGGTCTGGGCGACGGACGAGGTGAGGGTGTCGCTGATCTGCTGGCGTACTGTGGATGCGCCCTGATCGGTGACGGTGGAGCCGATGGGGTTCTTCTTGGGGTTGGAGTAGTAGACGAGCTGCGCCTGCCTCGCCTTGGTCTTGTCCGTCTTCCCGGAATCCGCGGTCCCTTCGTTCAGCAGGGAGAACAGGTCCGTGCTGAAGTCCTCGGGAATCACGATGGCCGCGTAGTATTCGCCTGATTCCACGCCGCTTTTGGCCTTATCCTCGTTCACGAACGTCCAGTCGAGGCTGTCGTTTGCCCTGAGGGCGTTGGAGACCTGATCGCCCATGTTGACCTTCGCCGGCAGCAGGTCGCCCTGATAGCCCTTGTCCGAGTTGGCGACCGCGACCTTCATGTCGCCGGTGCTGTCGTAGGGGTCCCAGTTGGCGTAGATGTTGAACCATGCGTAGAACGACGGCATGAGGATCAGGCCGATGGCGATGATGAGTGCGATCACGCTGCTGCGGATGTGCAGCATATCGGTGCGGAATATGGTCCATACGTTCTTCATCAGCGGCCGTCCTTTCCATTGTTGTTGACATCACCTGCGGCCACGACGGAGCGCAGCAGGCTTTCGGCGCTCATCGTGCTGTCATGCGCCTGCCGCGGCAGGTGGAGGTGGATGTATTCGAGGATGATCAGCGCGACGTCCACCACGATCACCATCGCCAGCCAGGCCACGAGGAATCCGATGCTCGGTCCGACGATCATCATGGCGATGAGGAACACGACGGGGATGATCCAGATGAGGTGGAATCCGATGCGCACCAGATGCGGGTACAGGCGCTCGAACTTCTCCGCCCTGCGCCTTATGCCTGCGCCCCATGTCGGGTCGGCGAGCATCTTGCGCACGGTAATCATGGCGTTGCGTTCGGATACGACGATCTCCATGCGCTGCGCATTGACCAGATCGGTCTGCTCCAGTTCCCTGTTGAACAGGTCGTTGAGGTTGGCGAGCGCCGGGCGGCACAGCATCGCCACGAGCAGGAACATCACGGCGAACGTGGAGGTCTGCCAGATGCGTGTCCAGAAGTCCGTGCCGTAGAAGCCGCCGATCGTCTCACGGAGCGCCTCGACGCCGTAGGTGAACGGCAGTATCGGGTACAGCAGTCGGTAGAAGTGGGGCATCATCTCGATCGGGTACATGCCTCCTGCGCCCGGTACCTGCAGTATCAGGAAGATCACGCTCAATGCCATGCCGATGTGCCGGAACATCATGACCAAGCTGTAGGCGATCGATACGTAGGTCATCGAGCATACGATGGTGCCCAGATAGTACGCCCATGGCACGTTGCACTGGATGCCGATGACGAGGTTGCCCGATGCGATGACGATGCCCTGCATCACCGCCACGACCATGAGCAGCAGCCATCGTCCAAGGAACGCCTGCTTGGGCGTGAGCGCGTCGACGCCTTCCGAATCGGCGTCATTACGTATGAGGGTAAGCGCCACAAACGCGCCCGCCCAGCATGCGAGGTTCGTGAAGAACGGGGCGATGGCGGTGCCGTAGTTCTTCATCGGATAGTACTCGCGGGTCTCCAGACCGACCGGGGAGGCAAGGAACGAGGACACCTGATCGGCATCCACGTGCGCGAGGCCCTTGACACCGGCCCACGCGTCGCTCGCACGGAGGACGGCGAAATCGGCCTGCGTGCGTTGCACCGATGCGCTCACGCGATCGAGGGCCTTGCCCGTCTGCCCCATCACCTTGGATGCCGATTCGAGGGTCGTGTCGAGCTGGGCGAGATCGGCGTCGATGCGGTCGATCGATTCGGCCGTTCCGCCCACGGTTCCGGACAGTCCGACGAGCTGGGTGGAGACGGCGGTGAGGGTGGAATCAATCCTGCTCGAAGCGTCCGAGGACAGGCTGGAAAGCCCGTCGGTCTTGCCGTTCAATGCGTCTAGGGAATCGGAGAGCTTCTTGCCGCCCGACTGCATCGCCGAGGGGATGCCATTGTTCAGTTGCCTCATCGCTTCGATCTGCGCGGCGAGGTCGCGCTGATGCTGTTTCGCCTGTGCGAGGGCGTCCGAGCCTGCGAGCTGCGGGTCGGATTCCATCGCCTCGATCGCATCCCCCAGGGCATCGTTCGCGGATTCAAGCGTGGACAGCGAGGCGTCGACACGGCCGGAGATGTCCGCCGCATTGCCGTTGATGGTGTCCGCCATGCCGTCGATGCGGCCCTTAAGGGAGCCGGCCCCGGACTGCACCTGTCCGATGGTCGTATTCATGGAGTGCTGGAACGCCGACAATCCGGTACGTGCGGAGTCGACGGAGGATGCCGTGTCGTTGACGCTCGCGGAAAGGGCGTCGGCGCGACCGGCGATGCCCGTCATGTTGTGGCGGGCCTTCGCGATCGTCGCCCTCGCATCGGTGATGGAAGATTGCGCATCATTCACTTTTCCGCGGGCCGCCGTGATACTGGATTGGGCTTCGTTCAACTTGCCGTCCAGCTGGTTCGCCGTCCCGTCGAGCTGGCCGCTCATCTTGCCGGCCTCTTCGGAAAGCGTCTTCGTGACGGTCTTGCTCACGGTGGAGACGAACGATTCGTTGATCTGCTGCTCAAGGGCCGCGGCGCCGGACTGCGTCACACGCGGCGCAAGCGTGTTGACCTTCTCGTTGACATAGTAGGACAGTTCGGGCCGCGTGAACTTCCCCTGCAGCACGCTGGTCAGGTCCGCACTGAAATCCTTCGGGATCACAATGGCCGCATAGTATTCGCCGGATTTCACGCCGTTGACGGCGGCCGACTCGTCCACGAAGCGCCATCCCAGATCGTGGTTGTCCTTCAGGGCGTCCATGGTCTGGTCGCCCACATTCATTTCGGAGCCGTTCACCATGGTTCCCGCATCGTTGTTGACCACCGCGATCGGCACGTCGCCGGTGTTCGCGTACGGGTCCAGATTCGCCGCGACGTTGAGCCATGCATACAGTCCCGGCACGAAGCATGACGCCAGAACGATGAACACGGCGAAGGGCACCGCGCAGATCCGCTTCACATCGCGGATGAAGACGCGCAACACGTTATGCATGATAGTTGTCCGTTCCCTTGTGAATTCACCTACCGACCGTCATCGCCGCGCCGGATTCGTCTGGGCATCCGCCGATTCGCAGGCCGATGCGCCGATATTCCTAGCAAGCATGGCCAGCCCGATCGTATGCGTGTTGTTGGCCGCGATCCTGACCACAAGGTCGATGGGCTCCCTGCGCCCGCGCCGATACCATTCCTTGAGCGAGCCGACGATCCCGGCCGCCAGATACGCGAAGTGATAATCCCGCACGGCTCCGGCCGTCCGCCCGTCCACCGCCGGTCCCACCGGGTCCACCTGCGTTGCGGAAAGAGGGTCGATGAGCTCGTTGCAGTACGCGCCTATGGCGTCGATGAGGTCGCCGGAGAGCGCGTCCCCGGACTTGCTGACCACCAACAGGGATGTGGATTCGTTGGCCGCGGCGAACTCGAAGATCTCATGGATGAGGGGTTCGTAATCGTCCTGGAGGATCTCCCCGCGATGATGGGCGATGATGTCCTTGTACGAATCGATGAGCTCGCGTTTGAGCTGATCGAACAGGGCGTAGATGTCCGTGTAATGCACATAGAACGTCGCCCGGTTGACGTCCGCGAGACGGGTGAGCTCCATCACCGAGATCTTGTTCAGCGGCTTGGTTTCCAGCAGCTTGACCAATGCATTCTGCAGCATCGCCCGCGTGCGGCGCGACCGCCTGTCCATGGGCTTGCCGGATTGCCCTTCGTCAGATTCGCCGATAACCGTCCGGGCGTATGCCTCTGCCATTCCGTACCTCCAATGCCTTGATTCGTAATGCCGCATCGGCCGAAGACGCCGGGATCTTCGTTTCTGTGTATTGCTTGTTGTCTCGGTGACATCATAGCAGACATTCTTCGACAAATGTCGATAAACAATGCAACTGTCGAATTGGGGATGTTGGATAGAGCGGAAAACGACGAAAAACGGTTGGGCGGTACTCCTGATGTGGAGTACCGCCCAACCGTTTCGCGGACTATTCATGATCGCGTGTTCCCGCGCGTCAGACCCGTCAGACGCGATCGGCGCGGAACGTGACGCGCGTCGTGTAGTCGTCGCCGGGTTCGAGGATGACCAGATCCTTGCCGGTGCGGAACGCGTCGGCGTAGGCGGTCATCGGCTCGACGGCCACGCCGGGCTGGCGGACCTTGGCGCCGATCTCGTTGCCGGTGCACACCTGCCACGAGTTGATGGTCCTGTCGCCGGTCAGCGTGACCCTGATGCCGTCGGGACGGGTGAACACCGCGGACGTGCCGCCGTCGGCGTCGCGGTTCACGATGTCGGTCCACGCGTCGTCGAACCCGCGGCCCTCGAGCGTCGGGTTGTCGCGCAGATCGTAGATGCCGGACACCGGCTCCTCGCCGGTGGGCAGCAGATGCTCGTCGACGGTGACATGCGTGTCGCACGGGATCGTCAGACGGCACGGCTCGTTGTCCGGGGTGATGTCGGCGCCGATGGAGCGCTTGCCGTTCGCCAGCCACGGGTGGATGCCGAACGCCCACGGCGCCTTGACGGAGTCGTTGTTGTGCACGGTGAACGTCTCGTTGAGGCCGTCCTCCTCCAGCGCGTAGGTGGCGGTGACGGTAATGTCGAACGGGTAGCCGGCCAGATCGGGGGATCGCCAGGAGAGCGTGACATGCGACTCGCCGAGGTCCTCGAGCTGCCACATGTAGCGGTAGGCGTAGCCGTGCAGCGAGGCGGAGCGGTCGAACTCGTCGATCGGCATCTGGTAGTCCTCGCCGTCGAACGTGTACTGGCCGTCGGTCACGCGGTTCGGGTACGGTGCGAGCACCCATCCGTTGCAGCAGGGGATGACCTTGTTCGGGTCGAACGGGACGATGATGTCCTCGCCCTGCCACTTGAGCTCGCGCAGGCTGGCGCCGAGCTCGGTGACGACGGCGCTCCACTCGCCCTTGCGAATCGAATACTGGTTGCCGGTACGGGGTTTGAGAACCATGGTCTTGAGCACACTCCTTCGTGGATGATGAGACGTATTGTTATCGCTCACAATGATACCTCACCTCAGTGCGAGGACTGCCGCACCCTTGGTCCCCTCTGATGGGACGTTGCCGTGAAGCAAACAGCGGAGCTGTTTGTAGGCAACGTGCGAGCCGACAGGCGAGCCAGTCAGCTGCGCGCGCAGCGCGTCCGTAATTGCGGGACGGGCCGTCAGCGGAGCTGACCGGGGCGAGGCGAGTCGGAGAGACAAGCCGTCGGCGTGCGGTACGCACTCCGTTCAGGCGCGGCTCACCTCGTAGCGCACGACGGTGGTGACGGTCTCGCCCGGCTTGATCGTCACCAGATGCTCGCCGGAGCGGAACGCGTTGGCCGGGGCGGTCATCGGCTCGACGGCCACGCCGTACGGGTGCTCGACGAACGGCGCGCCGGTGGCGGTGTAGCACTGCCATGCGTTGATGGTCTCGTCTCCGATGAGCTTCACCTCGATGCCGTCGGGGCGGGTGAACACGGTGGTCGTGGTGCCGTCGGCGGCGCGGTTGACGTCGAGCCATGCATCGTCGAAGGAACGGCCCTCCAGCGTCGGGCCCTCGCGCAGGTCGGTGACGCCCTCGACCGGCTCGACGCCCGTCGGGATCAGCCCGTCGTCGACGACCACATGCTGGTTGGCGTCGATCTTGAGACGGCATGCGGCGGAGTCGGCGTCGCGCTCCTCGCTGGTCGCACCTTGCTTGCCGTTCGCCAGCCACGGGTGCAGGCCCAGGGCCCATGGGGCCGGCTCGTCGCCGCCGTTGAATGCGGAGACGGTCACGGTCATGCCGTGCTCGCCGAGTTCGTAGGTGGCGGTGACGGTCACGTCGAACGGGTATCCGTCGAGGTTCGGGAAGCGCAGCGACTGGGTGACGGCGTTGTCGGTGAGCGATTCGAGCTTCCACATGTAGTGGTAGGCGTAGCCGTGGTTCGCGTTGTGGCGCGGCGCGGGGTGGCATTCGTTGACCGGCGCGCAGTAGTGCCTGCCGTTGAAGTCGTATTCGCCATCCTTGATGCGGTTCGGCCACGGCGCGAGGATGTAGCCGTTGCAGGTGGGGGTCAGATCGTCCGGGCCGAACGGGCAGAAGATCTCCTCGCCCTGCCAGTCGAAGCGGCGCAGCTTCGAGCCGAGCTCGCAGATCACGGCGGAGTAGTCGCCGTAGTGGATGGAATACTGGTTGCCGGTGCGCGGTGTCTTGCTCATGGTTCACTCCATAGTGAGAGAGGTATGTTACCGTTACCATCCTAATGCGTGACGTGCTGTTCGGATGGGCGGCAGGCCGCGTTGCCGCGGTCTTTGATATGGGTGATCGGCAAGTCGGCGAATCAGCGAATCGGCGGCGCAGGCAGCGGAGATGTTTCTCACACGGTTTCGCCACGCGTTTCGACCCGGGGCCCTTCCGACGGTTGCTAGGCTTGTCAGCGGATGATCAGCGGACGTGATCAGCCTGGACGACATGAGGAGGACTTCGATTATGGGCAAACGCATCGTACTGGCCGATCCGAGGGGATTCTGCGCTGGCGTGGACCGTGCGATCCTCACCGTGCGCACGATCCTCAAGGGCTCCGGCGGGGGTGTCGGCGCCGGAGCGACCGCCGGTTCGGGCGCGGGACTGCCGCCGGTGTATGTGCGCCGGCAGATCGTGCACAACAGGCATGTGGTCGAGGACCTGTCCGCCCAGGGCGCGGTGTTCGTCGAGGAGCTCGGCGAGATCCCCGACGAGGCAGCCACCGCAGGCGTGCCGGTGGTCTTCTCCGCGCACGGCGTGTCCCCCGAGGTCAAGGCGGAGGCCAAGGCGCGCGGGCTCAACGTCGTGGACGCCACCTGCCCGCTGGTCGGCAAGGTCCACCGCGAGGTGACGCGGTTCGCCCGCGGCGGCTACGAGATCGTCTACATCGGGCACAAGGGCCACGATGAGGCGGTAGGCGTGGTGGGGGAGAGCCCCGAGCACGTGCATCTGATCGAGCATGTGGGCGACGTCGCCTCGCTCGATTTCACACCGGACACGAAACTCGTGCTGCTCACGCAGACCACGCTGAGCGTTGACGAGACCGCCGACACGATCGCGGCGCTCAAGGCACGCTTCCCGTGGATCGAGATGCCGCCCAGCTCGGACATCTGCTATGCGACCTCCAACCGTCAGGCGGCCGTCAAGGTCGTCGCCGAGCAGTCCGACTGCGTGGTGATCGTCGGATCGGCGAACTCCTCGAACTCGGTGCGTCTCGTCGAGGTCGCGCAGGAGGGACTCGGGCAGCGGGGCCGCGCGCATCGCGTCGACGACGCCGGAGACCTCGACGACGCATGGTTCGACGGGGTCGAGGCGGTCGGCATCTCCTCGGGCGCATCGGTGCCGGAGGAGTACGTCGCCGGAGTCATCACGGCGCTCAAGGCGAAGGGCTACACCGAGACGACCTCGGTGGAGACCACGCGCGAGGACATGCACTTCGTACTGCCCGCCGAGCTTCGCCGGTCCCCTCGGCGGTAGATCACCAGGTGCCGATGGGGGCGGCCACGGCGTCGAGGACCTTGATGAGATCGTTCGGGTTGACGCCGACCGAGAACCCGCGCTTGCCTCCGGAGACGAGGATCACGTCGTACTTGAGGGCGCTTTCGTCAAGCACGGTTTTGTGGCGCGTCTTCTGTCCGAGCGGGGAGATGCCGCCGACCACATAGCCGGATTCGCGCATCGCGATCTTCGGATCGGCCATCGCGGCCTTCTTCGCGCCGACCGCGGCGGCCAACGCCTTCAGATCCATGTGCCCGGACACCGGTACGACGCCGACCACGCGCTCATTCCCGGTGTCCGCCATCAGGGTCTTGAAGACCTGGTGCTCGTCGAACCCGAGTTTCGTGGCGGCCTCCACGCCGTAGCCGTCGTCCATGTGATCGTTGGAATGCTCGTATTCGTACGGGGTGAACTCCACGCCCGCGCGTTCCAGTTCGACGGTCGCCGGGGTGGATCCGGCGCCCTTCTCATGCTTCTTTTTCTTGGTCATGACCTCAAGTAATACCCTTTGTAAATGACAGATGCTTCCCGCCGGCCCGTATACGAACGCATATGAGAAAACCCCCGCACAAGGCGGGGGTTTCGACCGATCAATCGATCACGTCATGGCAGCGTATGCTGCGACGACTCACTCGGAGATCTCGGCGAAGTACAGCAGGGTACGGATCATGTTGGAGGTGAAGCCGTACTCGTTGTCGTAGAAGGAGACCGTGCGGGCGAGGGTCAGGCCGTCGATGTTGTTCACGTCGGTCTGGGTCGGATCGAAGACGCCACCGTGGGTGTCGCCCAGGATGTCGGAGGACACGATGCCCTCGTCGTTGTAGCCGTAGAACTCGCAGTTCTCGAAGGCTTCCTTGAACGCGGCGTTGATCTCGTCGGCGGTGGTCTCCTTGTTGAGGACCGTGGTCAGCTCGGTGACGGAGCCGTCCGGGACCTGGACGCGCTGGGCGTGGCCCTGCAGCTTGCCGTTGACGGACGGAACGACCTTGCCGATGGCCTTGGCGGCACCGGTGGAGTGGGCGATCGTGTTGATGCCGGCGGCGCGCAGGTTTCGGCCGGTCTTGGTGCCACGCGGGCCGTCCAGCAGCATCTGGGTGCCGGTGTAGGCGTGGATGGTGGTCATGAAGCCGGCCTTGATGCCGAACTTCTCGTCCAGCAGCTTGACCATGGCGGCCATGGAGTTGGTGGTGCAGGAGCCGGCGGACACGATGTTGTCGGAGGCCTTGAGGATGTCGTGGTTCACGCCGAAGACGACGGTCGGGGTGGTGTCATCCTTGGCCGGGGCGGAGATCAGGACCTTCTTGGCGCCGGCGTTCAGGTGGGCCTGGGACTTCTCGGCGGAGGTGTAGAAGCCGGTGCACTCGAGCACGAACTCGACGCCGTCGTTCTTGACCCACGGAATGTTGTTGGCGTCCTTCTCGGCGTAGACCTTGTACTCCTTGCCGTCCACGACGATGGAGTCCTCGGTGGACTTGACGTCGACCGGGGTGCCGTCGTCATGACGGAAGGTGCCATGGGTGGAATCGTACTTCAGCAGGTAGGCCAGAGTGGCCGGGGTGGTCAGATCGTTGATGGCGGCAACTTCGATGTCACCAGCCTGGCCGCCGCGAGCCTGGAGCTCGAAGATGCGACGGAAGGCGAGACGACCAATGCGACCGAAGCCGTTGATACCAATCTTAACTGTCATGTAATTCTCCCTTGGGGAAGGCCCCGGGCACGTGGACGCACACGGAACCATTGTTTACCAACGATTCCTTACTGTAATGCCTCACCTGTACTTCAGGCAACGTTTCGCCGGGTGTTTCCAGCGAAAACACAGGTTTTTTTGTGAGCGTTCACATTCCGGACGTCACGGGACCATATCCGTCCGCATTCCGCCATGCGGAACCCTAGCCGGCCAGCAGGGAGGAGACCGAGGTGTCCAAGGCGCCCAGATCGCCCGAGGGCGCATGGCGCAGCGTCACCTTCGGGCCGGGCGCCTCGGCCGGATAGGTGACGATCAGCGTGCCCTCGCGCACCGAGACCGCGGCCGGCGTCAAGGGCAGGAACTCATTGCTCAGCCCCAGCACCGAATCCGCATCGAGCACGCCGTCCATCAGCCGGTACTTCAGGCCCGGCTCGTCCACGCCGCGCGAGACGTCCGTGTGCGAGAACACCGACACCATGCGTCCCGGCGTCGCGTCGAACGCCGGCCAGTCGAGGCGCCCGTCGCGGATCGCCGTGACGATCGTCCCGTCGCCGTGCAGAAAGGCGACGCCGCCGTGGCGCGCGACAAGCGCCGTCAGCCTGATCGCCGACAGCGTATGGTCGATGCGCCCGCCCAGCGCGCCGTAGACATGGAACGTACGGCATCCGTGCGCCCAGCCGATCTTCAGGGCGCTGAGCAGATCCGGGTCGTCCTTCTGCGGCGGCAGCGCGATCGTGTGCTCGCCGCAGGCCGGCCGATCGCCTTGAAGCGAATCGAAATCGCCCACTACCACATCCGGCGCGACACCGAGCGCGCGGGCGTGGTCCAGTCCGCCGTCCGCCGCGACGACGAACGCGCCATCCGGCACCTCGACCGCATTCGCACGATTGGCGTCGACCGCATAGTATTCGCCGGCGGCGAACACCACGCACTGGGGAAGCGACTCCATGCGCGTGCCGTCCGTCCTCTCGTCCGAGTCGTTCGTGTCGTCCAAGGTCGTGTCATCCATGAGCGACAAGTCTACGCCGTGCGCCAACCGGTCGTGTACCAGCACTGTAATACCGTTGACTGCCATGGCAGTGAAAACAGCGGCGAGCGACCGGCCGATCCTCAAGTCCAAGACCTTCCTGTACGTCACCGAGTTCTTCTCCGGCATGGCGGTGATGGCCGCCGAGCTCGGCGCCTCCAGACTCCTGGCCCCCTACTTCTCCAGTTCGCAGATCGTATGGACCATCATCATCGGCACGATCATGATCGCCCTCGCCCTGGGCGCCGTGTTCGGCGGCAGATGGGCCGACCGCGACCCCGACCCGGACAAGCTCTACCTGAGGATCATGGCGGCCGCCGTATGGATCTCGCTGATCCCGCTCGTCGGCAAGTTCGTGATCCTCCTGATCTCCGGCCTGCTCATCGTCACCGTCTCGACGAACTTCCTCGTCATCGCCGCGTTCGTCTCCTGCATGATCGTCTTCGTGCCGCCGCTCTTCCTGCTCGGCACCGTCACCGCCGGCCTCAACAAGTTCGCCACCGACTCGCTCGACGACAACGCCTCCGTCGTCGGACGCCTGTCCGCATGCAACACGATCGGCTCGATCCTCGGCACGTTCCTGCCCACGTTCGTCACGATCCCCGCGGCCGGCACGTTCGTCACGTTCCTGCTGTTCTCCGGCGCGCTGCTGGCGATCCCGCTCATCTACTTCATCTCGATGAAGGCGAAGGTCGTCGCCTGCGCCGTCTCGGCCGTGGTCTTCGCCATCAGCTCCGTGCTCTCGCCGCTGACCGGATTCGCCTTCTGGGAGAACCACGCCACCCTCGCCTACGAGGGCGAGTCCATCTACAACTACCTGCAGGTCAAGAACCTCTCCGACCGTACGATCCTGTCGACCAACGTGCTCTTCGGCGTCCAGTCCGTCACGATGAAGGACCAGGGGCTGACCGGCATGTACTACGACACCGCGCTCGCGGCCCCCGCGCTCGCCGATCATGCGAGGAGCGCCCTGATCCTCGGCATGGGCACCGGCACCTACGCGAGGCAGCTCAGGCGCTACTATCCGAAGATGAGCGTCACCGGCGTCGAGATCGACCAGAAGATCACCGATCTGGCGGTGAGATACTTCGACGAGCCGGACGACGTGCCGGTCTCCACCTACGACGGGCGCGCATGGCTGGCCGCATCCCACGACACCTACGACGTGATCATGGTCGACGCGTATCAGGACATCACCATCCCGTTCCAGATGAGCTCCGACGAGTTCTTCTCGATGGTGCGCCGGCACCTGAATCCCGGGGGAGTCATGGTCGTCAACATGAACATGATCTCCGACGGCGAAGGATCCATCAACGAGGCGCTGCAGACCACCATCGCCAACGTGTTCAACGGGGCGTGCCGCATCGGCACCACATACACCGCCGACGTGCCCGGCACCACCAACCGCGAGCTGTTCGCCAAGGCGCCCACCGCCGACGAGACGGCCCGCTACGACGGGTGCGACGACGCGTGGCGCGCCACCGGTCGCATCGCCACCGTCTCCGAACCGTTCACCTCCACCATGAGACGCGACACGACGGCCGATTCGCTGCGTGCCGTCACCCGGGAGCGGACCGGCGACGGCGAGCTCGCCGCATACATGGACGAGGTGGGCGGCAGGATGACCCCTGTCAGGGATCCGCGGATCGGCACGGACGACGAATCGCTGATCCTCACCGACGACCATGCGCCGGTCGAGCTGCTCGGCATGCGCGCCATCGACCAGCTCATCGCCGAACAGGCCGGGCCATACCGCGAGATCCTCGAGAAGGAGGGGATCGGAGGACTGCTGCGCGCGGTGCAGTGAGTCGCAGTGAGCCATAGTGAGCCGCGCACGGCGGCGCGTCGCCGTGCGCGAAACGGGGGCGACACGCCCTAGTCGATGGGTGTGGTATAGTAACCATTCGGCTTGAGAAATCAAGAAAGCGGGGCAACCCCACCTGGAAGCCTTTCACGGTTTCGGGTTCAAGGCAGTGGCCTTCCTTCCGACGGCAGTGACATGCCCATGCATTCTCGCATGCGGGAGGATATACCACAGCGCGTATGCGCGGAAGTTGCAACACAGCGCCACAAGGCGCACATTGGCCTGCCATGAAACCGAAGCGATGAACGACGTCCAAGTGAGTCCCGGTCCCGTAGAGGAAATTTGAGGATTGGAGTCATCATCAGCGACGAACCACGCATTAACGACGAGATTCGCGTCTCGCAGGTGCGCCTGATCGGCCCGAACGGCGAACAGGTGGGAGTCATCGCGACCTCGGTCGCCCTCAACCTGGCGAAGGAAGCGAACCTCGATCTCGTCGAGGTGGCGCCCAACGCGAAGCCTCCGGTCGCCAAGCTCATCGATTACGGCAAGTTCAAGTACAACGAGAAGATCAAGGCTCGTGAGGCTCGCCGCAACCAGAACACGGCCGAGATCAAGGAGATTCGTTTCCGCCTCAAGATCGACGACCATGACTTCGAAGTGAAGAAGGGGCATGTGGTCCGCTTCCTCAACGGCGGAGACAAGGTCAAGGTCACCATCATGCTGCGTGGCCGTGAACAGTCCCGTCCGATCGGTGGCGTCGAGCTGCTGCAGCGACTCGCCGCCGACGTGGAGGAATACGGCACCATCGAGTCCAAGCCGAAGCAGGAGGGCCGCAACATCATCATGACGCTTGCGCCCAAGGGCAAGAAGGTGCACACGCAGTCCGAGCAGCGTCGTCGCGGTGCGGAATCCCGCGCCGAGCGTCAGGCCCGTCAGGCCGCACGTCTGGCCGCCAAGCAGGACGCGCAGGCTCAGGCCGTCGCCGAGGCGAAGACCGCGTTTTCCCCCTCGACCTCCAACCAGAAGCACATCAACAAGGAGGGCAGCAATGCCGAAGATGAAAACTAACTCCGCCGCTTCCAAGCGCGTCCGTCGTACCGGTTCGGGCAAGCTGATGCAGGTCGGTTCCGCCATGCGCCACAACCTTGAGCACAAGTCCGCCCGCAAGCGTCGCCAGCTGAAGGCCGACGCCGTCATCCCGACCGCGCAGGCCAAGAAGCTCAACCGCATGCTCGCCAAGTGAGCGACGTTTCGAGACAAGACATTTAGAAAGCTGAGGAAATAGATTATGGCACGTGTCAAGCGCGCAGTGAACGCCCACAAGAAGCGTCGCGTCGTTCTCGAGAGGGCCTCCGGCTACCGCGGCCAGCGCTCCCGTCTGTACCGCAAGGCCAAGGAGCAGCTGCTTCACTCCTTTAACTACAACTTCCGCGACCGCAAGGCTCGCAAGGGCGACTTCCGCAAGCTGTGGATCCAGCGCATCAACGCCGCCGTCCGCGCTGAGGGCATCACCTACAACCGCTTCATCCAGGGCCTGCGTCTTGCCGGCATCGAGCTGGATCGTCGCGCTCTGGCCGAGCTGGCCGTCTCCGACGCCGACGCCTTCAAGGCGATCGTCGAGGCCGCCAAGGCCGCTCTGCCGGAGGACATCAACGCTCCGGTCGAGGCCTGATTCGATAGGTTCGAATAGGACTGAGACGGTTTTCGGGGCGCAAGCCCGAGAGCCTGTTATAGCCTGATACTGCATGATCCCCGTTCTCCATTCGGAAGACGGGGATCATGCAGTATCAGGCTGTTTTCGTTGTCGTTCGCCCGTCAGATCTCGCTCTTGCCGGCACGCCAGTAGCCCATGAACGCGGCGCGGCGGCGATCGAGACCATGATCGCGCAGCAGCACCCGACGAACGTCCCTGACCACCGCGGCCTCGCCGGCGACCCACGCGTAGAAGCCGTCCGAACCGGTCGCCAGTCGCGAGGTGCTGCCGATGCTCGGCAGTCCGTCCCCGGTCGTCTCCCACAGCAGTTCGCGATCGACATCGGTCTCCGTGTATGCGGGGGCGGGGGAGTCGCCGGTTCTGCGCCATCGGGTGACGAACGAGCGGGGATGCGCGTCGGCGTACGCCTCGACCGCGCGGACGAGACGCGTGCCGCGTGCCGATCCGTTTCGGGGCAGCCATTTGATGTCGAGCCGCTCGCATTCGGGCGCGGCGATGACATCGCCGCTTTCGGGCACCTCCAGCAGCGCGGTGATCGAGCCGTCCCACGGCGTTCCGGCCAGCGAGCCGATGATGCCGAGGATGGCGGGCGTAGCCGTCTCGTCGCCCACCAGCAGCACGTTGCCCGCCACGCCGGGGTGGAAGTCGATGCCGCCGCCGTATGTCTCGGCGCGATCATCGGGCGCGACCAGCACCACGGTGTCGCCGGGGCGCGCCGTCATGGCGAAGGTACCTGCGGGACCGGCCCCCTCATGGGTGACGAATTCGATGCACACAAGACCGTCGTCCGGCGTCGTGCGCAGCGTGTAGGTGCGGATCACGTTGCGCCGATCGGCGGGCAGCGCCCGCCAGACGTCCCACCAGGCACCGCGTTCGACGCAGTCGGCGGCGAGCAGTGGCGAACGTTCCCAGCGGGGATCGTCCTCCAGCGGCAGCACGAGCTTGATGCGCTGATCGTATCCGGTGCGTCGCACATGCTCAAGCTCGGGGCCATCGAAGGTGATCCGGGTGAAATGCGCCGACAACGGCGTGACGTCGGCCACATGGGCGAGGAACGGGCGGAACGGCGGGTATGCCGTGTGCTTGGCGTCAGTCGTGGTGGTCATATCGGCTCCTTGAGTCGGTGGTCGTTAGAGTAGGTTGTCATCGTGGTTCGTTGCCGTCTGCGCATGTTCCCCGTGCGAGTCGCCGCGCAGACGGGCCAGGCTGTGCCTCGTGCCGGGCAGCATCAGCGGCAGTCCGGTGTCGGGGTCGGCGATGATGCGCGCGTCGGTGTCGAACACCTCGGCCACCATGCGTTCGCTGATCACCTCGTCCGGCGTGCCGAAGTACGCCTGACGCCCGTCCTTGACGGCCAGGATCCAATCCGTGTAGCGCGCCGCCTGATTGAGATCGTGCAGCACCATCACGATGGTGGTGTGCTCGGTGGCGTTGAGCTCGCTCAGCAGATCCAGCACCTCGAGCTGGTAGGCGATGTCGAGATAGGTGGTCGGCTCGTCCAGCAGCAGGATGTCCGTCTGCTGCGCCAGCGCCAGCGCTATCCACGCGCGCTGGCGCTGTCCTCCGGACACCTCGTCCACCGGTCGGTCGGCGAGATCCGCCAGACCGGTCACCTCCAGCGCATGCGCCACGGCCCTGTCATCCTCGTCGGACCACGAACCGAGCATCCCCTGATACGGGTGGCGTCCACGGGAGACCAGATCGGCGATAGTGATGCCCTCCGGCGCCATGGGGGATTGGGGAAGAAGCCCCACGATGGTGGCCACCTTGCGGGTGGGCATCGTGTTGATGGCCTTGCCATCGAGCGTCACTGCGCCGTGGGTGGGCGTGAGCAGGCGGGCGAGCGCCTTGAGCAGCGTGGACTTGCCGCAGCCGTTGGCGCCGATGATCGCTCCGACGGTCCCCGGCGTGATGTCCAGATCCAGATCGTGCACGATCTCGCGCCGCTCGTAGGCGAGCGTCACGTGACGGGCGGCCAGCGTGTGGGAGGTCGGGGGTTGGGGGGAGTGGCCCGTCATGCGAGCACCTGCTTTCTGGACAGTCTGATGATGAGAAGGATGAGGATCGGGCCTGCGATGATGCTGGTGACCACGCCCACCGGCAGTTGCGTCGGCGGGATGTGCTGGGCCACGATATCGGCGGCGAGCACGATGCATGAGCCGACCAGCCCGGACTGCACGATCGCGGGCCTGTGAGGGCCGTTCAGCCACATGGCGAGCGGTCCGGAGAGGAACGAGACGAACGAGATCGGGCCGCTCGAGGCGGTGGCCGTGGACAGCAGCAGTACTGACAGCACGATGACCGTCATCTGCACGGATTCCACGCGCACGCCGAGACCTCGGGCCATCGGGTCGCCGAACCGCATCACGTCCACCTGACGGGCCAATGCGATCAACGGCACCGCGGCGAGAACCGTCACGGCGACCAGCGCGGGGACGTCGGACCAGTCGGACGACGCCAGGGAGCCGGTCAGCCAGCGGGACGCCTGCTGGATGTTCCACTGGTCGCCGCGTACCAGAATCCACGAGGTCGCGGCGTTGAGCGCCGCGGCGACGCCGATGCCCATGAGGATCAGCCGTCCGGTGGAGAAGGTGCCCCTCCATGCCAGACGCACCGTCAGCAGCGCCGTCAGAATGCCCCCGACGACCGCTGCCGCGGACAGCGAGGGACCGGACCAGCCGAGCACGATGATGGCGAACACCGCCGTCAGATTCGCTCCCGCGGTGATGCCGATGATGTCGGGGCTGGCCATCGTGTTGCGCAGCATCTGCTGGAAGCTCACGCCGGCGACGCCGAACGCGAACCCTGCCAGCAGGCCGACGACCACCCTTGGCAGTCGGAGCTCGCCGATGGTGAAGCTCAGACCCGGCACGAACTCGCCGCCGAGCACCTTCAGAATGTCGCCGATGGGATATATCTCGTGACCGAACGCCAGATCGGCCACGAACAGCGTCGCGGCGAGTATGCCGAGCGTGAGGGTGACGAGCAGGGAACGCATCCGCTGACGGCGGCGCAGGTCCCTGAGGCGCGCGGCGACCGCGGCGACCGCGGTGCCGTTTGCGGTGCCGTTTGCGGTGTCATTTAATGATCGGGCGTCGTTCATGTCACACCTCCTTGACCTTGCTGCCGCGCACCAGCATGACGAACACGGGCGCGCCGATCAACGCGGTGACGATGCCCACCTCCACGTCGTCCGGTCTGGTGACCACACGGCCGATGACGTCGGCGGCGACCATGAGCAACGGTCCCATCAGCATGCTTGCGGTGATGATGCGGCGGTAGTCCGGACCCACAACAAGCCTTGCGGCGTGGGGAACCACCAGTCCCACGAAGCCGATCGGACCGGCGAGCGCGGTCGACGAGGCGCTCAGCAGCACGGCCGCGGCCCATGCCAGCACGCGCACGCGCGTCATGCTCACGCCCAGTCCGGCGGCCAGCTGATCGCCCAGCGCGAGCGCGTTGAGATGCCGTGCGCTCCAGAGAACGAGGACGAATCCGATCGCGAACAGCGGCAGGATCGGCGCCATGAGTTCGAAACGGCCTCCGGACAGGCCGCCCACCTGCCAGAAGCGGTAGGTGCTGATCACGTCGACGCGCGGCAGCAGGATGGCCGAGGTGAGCGAGGCCAGGGCGGAGCTGATGACGGCTCCCGCCAGAGTCAGCTTCAGAGGGGTCGGTCCGGAACGCCCCACCGAGCCGACCAGCCAGACCAGCACCGCGGTGAGGGAGGCGCCCAGCAGGGCCACCCAGATGTACTGGCGGGGCGTGGACAGCCCGGCGAAGGCGATCGAGCAGACGATCGCGAACGCTGCGCCGGAGTTGAGTCCGAGGATGGAGGGATCGGCGAGCGGATTGCGCATCACGCCCTGCATGAGCGCGCCGGCCACGCCCAGAGCGGCACCGACCAGCAGCCCCAGAACGGTACGAGGCACACGCAGCTGGATCGCCTCGGCGGC
This sequence comes from Bifidobacterium callitrichos DSM 23973, assembly GCF_000741175.1. GTDB lineage: Bacteria > Actinomycetota > Actinomycetes > Actinomycetales > Bifidobacteriaceae > Bifidobacterium > Bifidobacterium callitrichos. Next base: position 29,847 of record NZ_JGYS01000005.1, on the reverse strand, counting down.
GATGTCGTCCGCACTTGTGTCGGAGAACGCGCGGATCACGTCGTCGAGTCCCACGGGGCGGGCTCCGAACATCACGGAGAGCGCGCATGCGGCGATGATGGCGACGATCAGCAGGGCATGGAACGCCGCACGGCGATATGCATGTTCCCCGGCCGAGGGCGCATGGCCCTTCGACCGGGGAACATCACGGGAATCGTTGAACGACCGCATCGGTGCGTCGATTCCTTTCGGATCAGCCGTTGACCTTGGAGGCGGCCTCGCCGAGCAGCTTGGCGTAGTCGCCGGTGGTGGCCTCGATGGACAGCGGCATCGCGTCGAGCGCGTTGGCCAGCTCGGACGTGGTGTCGATCACCACCACGGAGCCGCGCTTGACCGCGGGGATCTTGGACAGCAGCGGATCCTTCTGCATGGCGGCCAGAAGGTCGGGGGTGCCGTAGGTGACGATCACGTCGATGTCGGCGAACTGGTCGGCCTGTTCGGAGGAGATGTCCTTGTAGAAGCTGTCCGTGGTTTCGGAGACCTGCTTGATGGATTCGGGGGTCTCGAAGCCGAGGTCGTTCAGGAACTGGGGGCGCACGTCATGCGTGGTGTACACGCTGAAGCTCGAGAGCTTGGAGGAATCGAAGTACATGACGGAGGCGCTCTTGCCCCTGATATGCGGGTACTTGGCGGCCGCCTCGGAGATGGTGCCCTCCAGCTTGGCGATGAGCTTCTCGCCCTCCTGCTGCTTGCCGAGCACCTTGGCGGTGGTCTCGACCAGGCTGCGCCACGGGTCGCCCCAGGAGGCCTGCTGCCAGGGGATGGTCGGCGCGATCTTGCTGAGCGTCTTGTACTGCTCCTCGGTGATGCCGGACTGCATGCCCAGGATCACATCCGGCCGGGCCGCGGCGATGGCCTCCATGTCGATCGAATCGGATTCGTCATGCTGTTCGGGCAGGTCCGCCTTGGCCACGTTCATGTCGTCGAGCTTGGCTTTGACCCACGGCAGATAGCCGTCCTCGGTCTTGCCGAAGGTCTGTTTGGGAACGGTCACTGGAACGACGCCGAGCGCGAGGGTGACGTCGTCGGATCCCCAGCCGACGGTGGCCACGCGCTCGGGCGCCTGCTTGATCTCGGTGGTGCCGTACGCGTGCTTGATGGTCACGGGGAATCCGGAGGTCGAGGCGGAGTCGGTGCCGGTCTTCGCCGTGCTCGTATCGGCCGAGGTTGATCCGCAGGCGGTCAGCGAGAGCACCGCGACGATGGCCGTCGCCGCCGCGACGATCCTGCGGGACAGGCCGTTGGGCCTTGCGATGGTGTGCCTTGCGATGGGCATGATTGCTCCTTGAGTGGTGTATGGCGTGGATGCCTGGGACGTGCTTCCCACTGGCTGTGCGTCGAACGTGCGATGGACGTGTGACCGACGCGCGACAAAGCCCATACGCTAACGAAATGTGAGCGATCACCACAGTCTTGTTTTTTCGGTCTTGATGTGATATCGAAGGACGGGGGTAGGGGTGCATATGTGATATGAATCACAGTTTCTGCATGCCATACCATGGAATGCATGGCCAATGGATTCCCTGCACTCATCGAACGGTTTCTCGCGCATGTCGGCGTCGAGCGCGGACTCGCCGACGCCACGGTGACGGCGTACGAGTCCGACCTGAGGAAATACGCGGGCTGGCTGGAAAGCCGGGGCGTCGACGACATCGCGCACGTCACGCGTCACGACGTGGAGGACTACGTCGCCTTCCTCGACGACATGGGCGAATCGGCCCGGTCCAAGGCCAGACGACTCGCCGCGGTCCACGAACTCCACCGGTTCGCGCTCGCGGGAAATCTGATCGCCGACGACGTGGCCGCTCCGGTCAAGGCCCCCAAGGGAGCGAGCACGCTGCCGGACGTGCTCTCCGTCGACGAGGTGGCTCGCCTGCTCGACGCGGTCCCCGTCGAGGGCGACGATCCGGTGATGCTGCGCGACAGGGCGCTGCTCGAGTTCATGTACGCCACCGGAGCCCGCGTCTCCGAGGCCGTGGGGGTGAACTTCGACGACCTCGACCTGCAGGACGCGCATATCGTGCGGCTCACCGGCAAGGGTTCCAAACAGCGGATCGTGCCGGTCGGCACCTATGCGTGCGCGGCGATGGAACGGTATCTTTCCAAGGGGCGGCCCGCGCTCGAGGCGCGCATCAGGAACGCGCCGGCGCCGGAGCGTCGGGCGGTCTTCCTCAACAAGCGGGGTCGCCGGCTGTCGCGACAATCGGTATGGGAGATCGTCCGCAACGCGGGGGAGCGCGCCCGCATCGACAAGCCGCTGCATCCGCACACGCTGCGCCACTCGTTCGCCACGCACCTGATCCAGGGCGGCGCGGACGTGCGCACCGTGCAGGAGCTGCTCGGCCACGCCTCGGTGACGACCACCCAGATCTATACGCATGTCAGCCCGGAGAACCTCATCGAGGCGTACCTGACGGCCCATCCACGTGCGCAGTGACGGAAATGATAAGGTGAACAGTATGCCTACGGATATGCTTGGACGTGAATATGAGACTTTCCCCGTCCCCTCCCCGCTGCAGCAGCACGGGCCGGCGAGGGTCATCGCCATGTGCAACCAGAAGGGCGGCGTCGGCAAGACCACCAGTTCCATCAACATCGCCGGCGCGTTGAGTCAGTACGGCCGCCGCTGCCTGATCGTCGACTTCGATCCGCAGGGCGCCGCCACCGTCGGTCTCGGCATCAACGCCAACACCGTCGACAACACCATCTACACCGCGCTGTTCGACATGCGCGTCGACGTGCATGACGTCGTGCGCCGCACCGCGTTCGAGAACCTCGACATCATCCCGGCGAACATCGACCTGTCCGCCGCCGAGGTGCAGCTGGTCACCGAAGTGGGGCGTGAGCAGATCCTCAACAGCGTGCTGCGCCCCCTGAGGGACGAATACGACGTCATCATCATCGACTGCCAGCCCTCGCTCGGCCTGCTGACCGTGAACGCGCTGACCGCGGCCGACGGCGTCATCATCCCCGTGGCCGCCGAGTTCTTCGCGCTGCGTGGCGTGGCCCTGCTCATGCAGTCCATCCAGAAGGTGCAGAGCCGCATCAACCCGAACCTCAAGGTGTACGGTGTGCTGGTGACGATGTTCACGCGCACCCTGCACTGCGAGGAGGTCATGCAGCGCATCTACGAGGCGTTCCAGGACAAGGTGTTCCACACCGTCATCTCCCGTTCGATCAAACTGCCCGACTCCACCGTGGCCGCCGCGCCGATCACCATGTACGCGCCGAACCACAAGACCAGTCAGGAGTACCGCGAGGTGGCCCGCGAGCTCGTCGCCAACGGGGTGATCGCCTGAGCGCGGACGAGGCCGGCTTCCGCGTCGATCTCGACGTGTACTCCGGCCCGTTCGACGTCCTGCTCGGCATGATCGCGAACCGGCGCCTCGAACTGACCGAGGTGTCGCTGTCGGCGATCACCGGGGAGTTCATCCGCTACGTGCGCGGCCTCGACTTCGGTGGCGCCGCGAAGGACGGCATGGACGAGGCCAGCGCGTTCATCGACGTGGCCTCGGTGCTCATCGAGGCCAAAAGCGCCTCGCTGCTGCCCGCGGACGTGTCGGGCGAGCATGACGAATCCAGCATGGAGGCGCTGCGCGAACGCGATCTGCTGTTCGCCCGACTGCTGCAGTACCGCGCCTACAAGGAGGCGTCGCACGTGTTGCGCGAGCGGATGGCCCATGCCTCGGGCCGCTATCCGCATCCGGGCGTCGTCGACGATCGCATCCGGGGCATGCTGCCCGAACTCGACTGGAACGTCGGGCCGGACGAGCTGGCGTGGATAGCCGCGCGGGCCATCGCCGCCGCCCCGACCGATCGGGTGAGCGTCCACCAGCTGCACGTGCCGCTGGTCGACCTGCGTGAACAGTCACGGCTCGTCATGACGCGGCTGGTGGCGTTGGGGGAGGGTGGATCCTCCACCTTCGACGAACTGACGGCGGACGCCTCGGGCCGTATCGAGACGGTGGCGCGCTTCCTCGCGCTGCTGGCGTTCTTCAAGCAGGGGGCGATCCAGTTCCGGCAGGATGGGCCGTATTCGCCGCTGCACGTGCGATGGGTGTGGATCGACGGGGCTCCGGTGAAAGCCGTATTGGTTACGGATGGGATGATCGAGGAAGGAGAGGGCGCCTGATGGGCGTGACGGAAGCGATGGATAGGCAGGATGCGGATGCGGACGTGGAGGAGAAGGACTCCGCCGGTTCCGCAGGCCCGGCGTCGGCGGCGCGCGGGGGGTTGTGCGTGGAGCGGTTCCCCGGCGGTCTCAAGGCATGTCTCGAGGCGATCCTCATGACCGCCGGCGAGCCGCAGCACTCCGCTGATCTGGCGGGTGTGCTCGGCGTCGACGCGCGACTCGTGGCCGAGGCGCTGGAACGGCTGCAATCCTCCTATGCGATGTCCGAACGGGGGTTCGAACTGCGTCACACCGCGCGTGGATGGCGGTTCGCCAGCCGTGTCGAGTTCGAGCCCGTGGTCGCCGCGTTCGTCACCGACGGCCAGTCCGCGCGACTGAGTCAGGCGGCGATGGAGACGCTGGCGGTCATCGCATACCGTCAGCCCGTCACCCGGGCGCGCGTCTCGTCGATCCGAGGCGTCAACTGCGACGGCGTGGTCCGCTCCCTGCTCGTACGCGGCCTGATATGCGAACGCGGCATCGACGAGGAGTCGCGAGCCTCGCTGCTGGCCACCACCGACCTGTTCCTGGAGAAGATGGGCCTGTCGTCCCTCGACGACCTGCCATCCCTCGCGCCGTTCCTGCCCGACGCCGGCGAGGTGATCGAGGAGGGCGTCGAAACGGCGCTGTAGATCTCTCGGAATCGGAAAAGGGAATCGGTCTCAGACCGATTCCCTTTTTTCTTGGAATTCCGGGCGTTTCCATTTATGGTCATTATGACCATAAATGGTGTTATGCTTCATATCCGTCAACGGATCGGAGCGAAGGCATCCGTGTCGGGAAAGAGGACGAATGGGCATCGGCAACGTTTCGGAGCGGCGTCTCGCCCCACCGCAGGTGGGCGTCTCCGTCGTCATCCTCGCGCTCGCGCCCGATGGCGGCGAGACCGGCCGCGGGCGTCTGTGGCTTCCGTTGGTCAGACGCGTGCGCCAGCCCTATCTGGGCTGCTGGGCGCTGCCCGGCGGCGGCCTCTTCGCCGACCGTTCGCTCGAGGACTGCGCGTACGCGGCGCTCGAATCGACCACCTCGATGCATCCGCGCTATCTCGAGCAGCTGTACACGTTCGGCGGCCCCGATCGCTCGCGCGGAGGACTGCCGATGGTGTCCGTCGTCTACTGGGCGCTCGTCGGACAGGCCGAGACTCGTGATCTCGTCGAGGGGGACAACGTCGCATGGTTCCCCGAGGACGAGCTGCCCGAACTCGCCTTCGACCACCGTCGCATCATCGACTACGCACTGTGGCGTCTTCGCAACAAGATCGAATACCCCGACGTGGCCGTGCGACTGGTCGGCGAGACCTTCACGCTCGGCCAGCTGCACGACGTGTACGAGGCCATCACCGGCGAGTCCATCGATCTGGCGAACTTCAGACGCCGGATCCTCGCCTCCGGACAGCTCGAGGACACCGGCGCCAAGCAGCGTGTCGGCCGACACCGTCCGGCCGCCGTCTACCGGTACGTCTCGGGGGCGGCGAACGGCGCCGAGGACCCGGACGGCGAGCGGCGCGACCTGTGGAATCCCGCCCAGTGGAGCATCGGTCCACAAGGTCCACGCGAGCCGCACGGTCTGCACGAATCGACATCTCGGATCGGCTCGGCCGACGCGCTGTCGGCACTGGCCCGCTGAAGGGCTCCGGCGATCCCGATATCCACAGACTTCACCAGACGTAACCAGAAAGGAACAACCATGACCGCAACATTCACCGCGCCGTCCGTCGACGAGATCATCGCCCGACTCGGCGCACAGAGCACCTGCGACGCGGGCCTGACCCTCGACCCGTGGCACTTCGACACCACCAGGCCCAGCTACGGGCCCGGCGCCTCGATGCTCGACCGCCTGCCCGCGAACGCGCCCCGCCAGCAGGTGCTGCCCGACGAATACCGCAACGCCTCCGAGGACGAGCTCCAGCAGCGCATCGTCGACGCCAAGAGGCGCCTTGGATCCAAGCTGCTCATCCTCGGCCACTTCTACCAGCGCGACGAGATCATCAGGCACGCCGACTTCGTGGGCGACTCCTTCCAGCTCGCCAAGAACGCGACCGAACGCCCCGACGCCGACCACATCGTCTTCTGCGGCGTCCACTTCATGGCCGAAACCGCCGACATCCTCTCCACGCCCGAACAGAGCGTGACCCTGCCGAACCTGTCCGCCGGCTGCTCGATGGCCGACATGGCCAACATCGATCAGGTCGAGGAGGCGTGGGACCAGCTCGGCGAGATCTGCGGACGCGACAAGGACGCCGACGGCATGCAGCCGATCATCCCCGTCACCTACATGAACTCCTCCGCAGCCCTGAAGGCGTTCTGCGGGCGCCACGGCGGCATCGTGTGCACGTCGTCCAACGCGCACGCCGTGCTCGAATGGGCGTTCGCCCGCGGCCGGCGCGTCCTGTTCTTCCCCGACCAGCATCTGGGACGCAACACCGCGCGCGCCATGGGCATCCCGCTGAGCCAGATGCCGCTGTGGGACCCGTTCAAGGCGATGGGCGGCGCCGCCGACCCGTCCGACTATGCGAACGCGAGGATGATCCTGTGGAAGGGATTCTGCTCCGTGCACCAGCGTTTCACCGTCGAGCAGATCGAACGCGCCCGCAGGGCCTACCCGGGCGTCAAGGTCATCGTGCACCCCGAATGCTCGATGCAGGTCGTCGACGCGGCCGACGGCGTCGGCTCCACCGCGTACATCGTCAAGGAGATCGCCAACGCGCCCGCCGGCTCCGCCGTGGCCGTGGGCACCGAGATCAACCTCGTCAACCGCCTCGCCGCTCAATACCCGGACAAGACCGTGTTCTGCCTCGATCCGGTCGTCTGCCCGTGCTCGACGATGTACCGCATCCACCCCGCCTACCTCGCGTGGGCGCTGGAGAATCTCGAGGCCGGCAACGTCGTCAACCGCATCACCGTCGACGAGGACACCGCCCGCGAGGCCAAGGTCGCGCTGGAGCGCATGCTGCGCGTCCACTGAGAGGCAGACAGGCAATGAGCGAGGGCACGAACATCATCGTCATCGGAGCCGGCGTGGCCGGCCTGTCCGCGGCACTGGCCGTGGCGCGCGCCGGACACGACGTGACGCTGGTCACCAAGGACGAACTGGTCGAATCGAACACCTACCACGCGCAGGGAGGCATCGCCGCGGCCATCTTCGCCGACGACGACCCGAAGCTGCACGCCGCCGACACCATCGCCGCCGGACACGGCCTGTGCGACCCGAAGGCCGTCGACATCCTCACGCGCGAGGGCGCCGACCGCGTGCGCGAATTCGCGGCCGCCGGCGTCCACTTCGACCGCGACGCCGAGGGACACATGCTGCGCGGCCTCGAGGCGGCCCACTCCAGGGCACGCGTCGTCCACGCCGGGGGAGACGCCACCGGCAGGGTGCTCGAACTCGACGTATCCGCCATGGTGCGCGCCAACCCGCTCATCCACATCATCGAACATGCCTTCCTGACCGACCTCGTCGTGAAGGACGGACGCATCGCCGGCGTCGACCTGCTCGTCGGAGGCGAAGCGAATGACGCAGCCGCGAATGGCGTGGAACGCCGGTTCGTCAAGGCCTCCCGCGTCATCCTCGCCACCGGAGGCGCCGGACGCATGTACCCGTACACCACCAACCCGGCCGTCGCCACCGCCGACGGACTCGCCGCCGCATGGCGCGCCGGAGCACAGGTCGCCGACCTCGAGTTCTACCAGTTCCATCCCACCGCCATGGCCATCGGCGAGCACTTCCTCGTCTCCGAGGCCGTACGCGGCGAAGGCGCGATCCTGCTCGACGAACACGGCCACCGGTACATGCAGGACGTCGACCCGCGCGCCGAACTCGCGCCGCGCGACGTCGTCGCCCGCGAGAACTTCCGCGTCATGCAGCGCCAGCACGGACGTCCGGTTATGCTCGACGTCTCGCCGATGCGCGCCGAACACCCCGACCTCGCCGCGTTCCTCGCGCACCGATTCCCGACCATCGACGCCTACACGCGCTCCCTCGGCTTCGACTGGAGCCGTGAGCCGATCCCCGTCGCCCCCGCGGCCCACTACTACATGGGCGGCGTACGCACGGACCTCGACGGCCGCGCGTCCATCCCCGGCCTGTACGCGGCCGGCGAATGCGCACGCACCGGCGTCATGGGCTCCAACCGACTCGCCTCCAACTCGCTGCTCGAAGGACTCGTCTACGGCCGCAGGGCCGGCCTCGCCGCACTCGCCGACACCGACGACACGGTATGGTCGCCAGAACCATTGCTCAACTCCGCGACCGGCGAGGCATACGCCGCCGAACCCGTCCGCCTCGCCGACCCCGAGACGGACGGCGCAGGCGGCGAGGACGGTGACGCAGACCTATGGGACCGCACCCGCATCCAGAACACCATGTGGCACGGCGTCGGCGTCCTGCGCGACGCCGAAGGACTCGCCCACGCGATCGACGACCTCGGTCGTGGTCTCGCCGCCGCGAACGCGCATGCCGCCCAGGCCGCCGCGTCCGGCGACATCGCCGCGCTCGAGAACCGCGACATGCTCACCGTCGGACGCATCGGCGCCACGGCGGCGCTCGCCCGCACCGAATCGCGCGGCGCCCACGCGCGCACCGACTTCCCCGAACCGCACGACGAGTGGGCCCACTCCGTCGCCTACGTCAAGGAGTGACATGCTCACCCAGCACATCATCCGCACCGCCGTCGAGGCGGCGCTCGCCGAGGACGCGCCCTACGGCGACGTGACCTGCGAAACCACCATCCCCGCCGACGAAACCGGCTCGGCGTCCCTCACCGCCCGCGAGGACGGCGTGATGAGCGGCATCGACGTGTTCGCCGCCGCCTTCCGCGCGCAGAACCCCGCGATCGGGGTCACGCCGTCCATCGCCGACGGCGAACCCTTCCACGCCAGTCAGACGCTCGCCTCGGTCTCCGGTCCGGTCAGGGACCTGCTGACCGCGGAACGCGTCGCGCTGAACTTCACCCAGCGCATGAGCGGCATCGCCACGATGACCGCCGCGTTCGTCGCACGGGTCGACGCGATCTACGCCGACGGGTTCCGGCCGGCGAACGGACCGGTCGTACGACCCCGCCGCTACGAGCGCACTCGCATCGTCGACACGCGCAAGACCACGCCCGGACTGCGCCCGTTCGAGAAATACTCGGTCACCTGCGGCGGCGGACACAACCACCGCTACGGTCTGTCCGACGCCGTCATGATGAAGGACAACCATCTGGCCGCCCTCGCCGCGCGCGGCATCGACCTGACCGGCGCGATCCGCCACGTCAGGCAGCAGGTCGGACACACCACGCACATCGAGGTCGAGGTCGACCGGCTCGACCAGATCCCCGCCGTCATCGCGGGAGGCGCCGACACTATCATGCTCGACAACTTCACGCTCGACGACACCCGCCGCGGCGTCGAACTGATCGACGGACGCGCCATCGTCGAAGCCAGCGGCAACATGAGCCTCGAGCGGGTCGCCGACGTGGCGGCCACCGGCGTCGACGTCATCTCCGTGGGCGCCCTCACCCACTCCGTGCGATCCATCGATCTGGGACTCGACTGGCTGGACTAGGACCATCATGACCGACTCCGAAGCGCTCTACCTCGACGCCGCCGCCACCGAACCGGTCAGCCGCGACGTCATCGACGCGATGACCCCGTTCCTGACCGACGCCTACGCGAACCCGGCCAGCGTCCACCAGCCCGGGCGAACCGCGGCGCGCGCACTCGACGCGGCCCGCGCCTCCTTCGCCGCGGATCTCGGCGCCAGACCCGACGACGTGATCTTCACCTCCGGCGGCACCGAATCCGACAACCTCGCCGTCAAGGGCATCGCCATGGCGAGAATGCGTCAACTTGGTCTCGGCAACGTCGGCGGCGGTGACTTCGGCGACGCTTCCGACAACACCACTCAGGCTGACTTCCGCCGTCCGCGCATCGTCATCTCGTCGATCGAACACCCGGCCGTCTCCGGATCCGCCGACTGGCTCGCACGCTGGTTCGGCTTCGACGTCGTGCGCATCCCCGTCGACGACGAGGCCCACATCGACCTCGACGCCCTCGACCGGGCGCTCGACGGCGAGGCGGGGGAGCGGACCACGCTCGTCGCGATGATGCTCGCCAACAACGAGGTCGGATCCGTCGAACCGATCGAACGCATCGTCTCGATCGCCCACGCGCACCACGTGCCCGTCCACGTCGACGCCGTGCAGGCCGCCGGACTCATCCCCATCCGCATGCGCGACTGGGACGTCGATTCGCTTGCCGTCTCCGGCCACAAATTCGGCGCGCCCAAGGGACTCGGGGCGCTCCTCGTACGCGGACGCACGCCCATCGAGCCGATCATCTCCGGCGGCGGGCAGGAACGCGGCCTGCGCTCCGGCACGCAGAACGTGGCCGGGGCCGTCGCGCTCGCCATCGCCCTGCGCCGGTCCAACACGCGCATGGCCTCGCACTACCGCGAACTCGTCGCATCCCGTGACATGCTCATCGACGCGGTACGCAGGGTCGTGCCCCGCGCCGAACTGACCGGCGATCCCGAACGCCGCCTGCCCGGCCACGTCTCCTTCGTCTTTCCCGGTGTCACCGGCGAGGCGCTGCTCGTCGACCTCGACGCGCGCGGCATCGCCTGCTCGTCCGGTTCGGCATGCGCGATCGGACGCCACGAGATCCCTCCGACGCTGCTGGCGATGGGCATCGAACCGCAGATCGCCAAATCCGCCCTGCGCATGACCTTCCGCGAGCCGCTGACGCGCGTCGACATCGAACGCATCAGCCTCGCCATCGAGGAGTCCTACGCCGCCCTGACCAAGCGGTGAGGGCGACGGTCGAACGGGTTGGTTATCATCATGTCGGTTTGTGTGTAATTGGCAGGTGAAATACCGGAACAATACCAAGCAAGCGACCCGACGCCGCATGGCGTCGGCAGGTTACGCGACGAATCAACAAACAGTACTAAGAGAGGTTTCGATGGCGGTTCGCGGTGATATCCGTAATGTGGCGATTGTGGCTCACGTCGACCACGGCAAGACCACGCTGGTGAACGCGATGCTTCAGCAGTCCCACGTCTTTTCCGAGCGTGAGGAAGTGCCGGACCGAGTGATGGACTCCAACGATCTCGAGCGCGAGAAGGGCATCACCATCCTCGCCAAGAACACGGCCGTTGAGTACACCGGTCCGCTGGCCGCCAAGTACGGCCACCCGGAGGGCATCACCCTCAACATCATCGACACCCCCGGCCACGCCGACTTCGGCGGCGAGGTCGAGCGCGGCATCTCGATGGTTGACGGCGTCGTGCTGCTCGTCGACGCCTCCGAGGGCCCGCTGCCGCAGACCCGCTTCGTGCTGCGCAAGGCCCTCGAGGCCAAGCTGCCGGTCATCCTGTGCGTCAACAAGGTCGACCGTCCGGACGCCCGCATCTCCGAGGTCGTCTCCGAGTCCACCGACCTGCTGCTGGGTCTCGCCCAGGACGTCGTCGAGGAGGGCATCGACCTCGACCTCGACCACCTGCTCGAGCTGCCGGTCGTCTACTGCGCCGCCAAGGCCGGTTACGCGTCCGTCAACCAGCCGGCCGACGGCGCCCTGCCGGACAACGACAACCTCGAGCCGCTGTTCGAGGACATCATCAAGTACATCCCCGCCCCGGAGTACGAGGAGGGCGCCCCGCTGCAGGCGCACGTCGCCAACATCGATTCCTCCGACTTCCTCGGCCGACTCGGCCTCGTCCGCATCTACAACGGCACGCTCGAGAAGGGCAAGAACTACGGTCTGAGCCGCGTCAACGGCACCATCGAGAACTTCCGCGTCACCGAGCTGCTGCGCACGCAGGGCCTCGAGCGCATCTCCGTCGAATCCGCGGGCCCGGGCGACATCGTCGCCGTCGCCGGCGTCAACGACATCATGATCGGCGAGACCATCGTCGACCCGGACAACCCGAAGCCGCTGCCGCTCATCCACGTCGACGATCCGGCCATCTCCATGACCTTCGGCGTCAACGACTCCCCGCTGGCTGGCACCGAGGGCAAGGACCACAAGCTCACCGCCCGCATGATCAAGGACCGTCTCGACCGCGAGCTCATCGGCAACGTGTCCATCAAGGTGCTGCCCACCGACCGTCCGGACGCCTGGGAGGTGCAGGGCCGCGGCGAGCTGGCGCTGGCCGTCCTCGCCGAGGAGATGCGCCGCGAAGGCTACGAGCTGACCGTCGGCCGTCCGCAGGTCGTCACCAAGAAGATCGACGGCGTGGTCAACGAGCCGATGGAGAACACCACCATCGACGTGCCCGAGGAGTACATGGGCACCGTCACGCAGCTCATGGCCGACCGCAAGGGCCGCATGGACTCCATGTCCAACCACGGCTCCGGCTGGGTGCGCCTGCAGTTCACCGTGCCGTCGCGTGGTCTGATCGGCTTCCGCACCGCGCTGCTGTCCGCTACGCGCGGCACCGGCATCGCCGCCTCCATCTCCGCCGGCTACGCGCCGTGGGCCGGTCAGATCGTGACCCGCCAGAACGGCTCCATGGTCTCCGACCGCAAGGGTGTCGCCACCCCGTACGCCATGCAGCGTCTGCAGGCCCGCGGCAACTTCTTCGTCGAGCCGCAGTCCCCGGTCTACGAGGGCCAGGTCGTCGGCGTCAACAACAAGCCCGATGAGTTGGATGTCAACATCACGCTGGCCAAGCACATGACCAACATGCGCTCCTCCACCGCCGATGTGCTCGAGACCCTCACCCCGCCGATCAAGATGAGCCTCGAGGAGTCCCTCGACTTCGCGAACGAGGACGAGTGCGTCGAGGTCACCCCGGAGTCCGTCCGCGTGCGCAAGATCATCCTCGGTCGTGAGGACTGGTACAAGTGGCGCGCCAAGCAGCGCCGCCAGAACGCCGCCCAGGAGGCCGCCGCGCAGGCCAAGTAACCGTCAATCAAGCGGAGCTATCAAAAAGGCTTTCCGAAGATCCATCGCGGATCCTTGGAAAGCCTTTTATGGTTTCTGGTGATTCTGGTGTGATTCTGGTGGTTTCCGGTGATTGTCACAACGTGCAGATCCACGCCGATCTCGGTACGTTGTGACAAGAAAAGCTGTCACAACGCGCAATTCCCGGCGATTTTCGCGCGTCGTGACACGGATCGTTGGCGGCGCGTGCGATCGCGTGGCAAAGGGGATCGACGGAATGGCGGAATTTCAGGCTTTCCGCCGACCAGCTCACCATCGTCTCCCCGTCGTCTTACGCCGTCGGGCCGGCGTTCTTGTCACAACGTGCGATTCACGATGATTCGGGTGAGTTGTGACAACGGAAATCGTCACAACGTATCGAAAAGACGCCGGGAACCACGTTGTGACACGCCCCCGCATCCGAACGTCCGATGCGAGGGCTGATGCGGGGCGTCGGATGTCCGGCGCGGGAGCGTCACCGATTCAGAAGTCCCAGTCCTCGTCGTCAGTCTCCTCGGCCTTGCCCATCACGTAGGAGGAGCCGGAGCCGGAGAAGAAGTCGTGGTTCTCGTCGGCGTTGGGGGAGAGGGACGCGATGATCGCCGGATTCACATCGCAGATCTCAGCCGGGAACAGCGCCGGGTAGCCGAGGTTCATCAGCGCCTTGTTGCCGTTGTAGCGCAGGAACTTCTCCACGTCCTCGACCAGGCCCACGCCCGCATACAGCGACTCGGTGTACTCCACCTCGTTGTCGTACAGCTCGTTGAGCAGCTCGTATGTGTACTCGCGCATCTCCTCGCGCTTCGCCTCGTTCACGCGCTCGAGACCACGCTGGTACTTGTAGCCGATGTAGTAGCCGTGCACGGCCTCGTCGCGGATGATGAGTCGGATCACGTCGGCCGTGTTCGTCAGCTTCGCGTGGCTAGAGAAGTACATCGGCAGGTAGAAGCCCGAATAGAACAGGAACGACTCCAGCAGCGTGGAGGCGACCTTGCGCTTCAGGGGGCTGTCGCCCTCGTAGTAGTCGAGGACGATCTGCGCCTTCTTCTGCAGGTACTCGTTCTCCTCGCTCCACGAGAACGCGGCGTCGATCTGCTCGGTGGAGCACAGCGTAGAGAAGATCGACGAATAGCTCTTCGCATGCACGGACTCCATGAACGCGATGTTCGTGTACACGGCCTCCTCGTGCGGGGTGAGGGCGTCGGGGATCAGGGAGACCGCACCGACGGTGCCCTGGATCGTGTCGAGCAGCGTGAGGCCGGTGAACACGCGCATCGTGAGCGTGTGCTCCTCCTCGCTCATCGACTGCCAGCTGGGGATGTCGTTCGAGACCGGAACCTTTTCCGGCAGCCAGAAGTTGCCGGTCAGACGGTCCCACACCTCGAGGTCCTTGTCGTCCTCGAGACGGTTCCAGTTGATCGCGCTGACGCGGTCGATGAGCTTGAGCGGCTTGCGCGGTACGGAGATCGGTGCCATATTCGTTCCTCGTTTCCTGTATTTACTCGTTTGCGTTGTCGTCGTGTTCGCCGTATTTGTCCGCGTACTCCTCCGGCGCCGTCAGACGCAGGATCATGCGGTAGATCATCGGTGACATGTTTCGCTTTCCCTTCTACGTTTCGTGCGTGGTGAGACCAACGGAGTGGATGGTGGGGTGTGCGATGCACGACCGTAGGCTTGGCCGAACGGCCTTGAGTGTGTCGGGTATCGCACACCCCACCATCCACGGCTAACGGTCAAGCACTCACAGCATGCACGACACGCAGCCGGCCACTTCGGTGCCTTCGAGGGCCTGCTGGCGGATGCGGATGTAGTAGAGGGTCTTGATGCCCTTGCGCCAGGCGTAGATCTGCGCCTTGTTCACGTCGCGAGTGGTGGCCGTGTCGGGGAAGAACAGCGTCAGGGACAGGCCCTGGTCGACGTGCTGCGTGGCCTCGGCGTACGTGTCGACGATCGCCTGCCATCCGATCTCATAGGCGTCCTTGAAGTACTCGAGGTTGTCGTTCGTCATGTACGGCGCGGGGTAGTACATGCGGCCGATCTTGCCTTCCTTGCGGATCTCGATCTTCGAGGCGATCGGGTGGATCGACGACGTGGAGTGATTGATGTACGAGATCGATCCGGTCGGCGGCACGGCCTGCAGGTTCTGGTTGTAGATGCCGTCGGCGAGGATCTCGTCGCGCAGCGCCTGCCAGTCGGCGACGGTCGGGATCGCGACGCCGAAACGTGCGAACAGCTCGCGCACGCGTTCGGTTCGCGGTTCGATCGAACGGCGGCCGTCAGTGTACTTGTCGAAGTAGTTGCCCGCTCCGGCAGGCTTGGCGTAGTCGGAGCGTTCGAAGCCGACGAACGCCTTGCCGTGGCGGACGGCCAGCTCGTGCGAGGCCTTGTAGGCGTGGTAGGCGACGGTCATGAAGTACATGTCGGTGAAGTCGAGCGCCTCATCGGAGCCGTACATGATGCCCTCGCGCGCGAGGAAGCCGTGCAGGTTCATCTGGCCGAGGCCGATCGCGTGACCCTCCTCGTTGGCACGGCGGATCGAGGGCACCGCGTCGATGCTCGTGTGCTCGGCCACGGCGGTCAGCGCATGGATCGCCGTCTCGACCGTGTCGGCGAGCCCACCGTCCATTGCCTTGGCGATGTTGAGCGAACCGAGGTTGCAGGACACGTCGCGGCCGACGTGCGTGTACGACAGATCCTCCGCGTAGGAGCTCGGCTCCTGCACCTGCAGGATCTCCGAGCACAGGTTCGACATGGTCACGCGGCCGTCGATCGGGTTGGCGCGGTTGACGGTGTCCTCGAACACGATGTACGGGTATCCGGATTCGAACTGGAGCTCGGCGAGCGTCGTGAAGAACTTGCGCGCGTCGATGTACGTCTTGCTGATGCGGTCGTCGGCGAGCATCTCGTCATAGCGCTCGCTCACCGAGATGTCGGCGAACGGCTTGCCGTAGACGCGTTCGACGTCGTACGGGCTGAACAGCGCCATCTGCTCCTTGCGCTTGGCCAGTTCGAACGTGATGTCCGGCACGACGACGCCTAGGGCGAGCGACTTGATGCGGATCTTCTCGTCCGCGTTCTCGCGCTTGGTGTCGAGGAAGCGCATGATGTCGGGGTGATGGGCGTTCAGGTACACGGCGCCGGCGCCCTGGCGCGCGCCCAGCTGGTTCGCGTAGGAGAACGAGTCCTCCAGAAGCTTCATGACCGGCACGACGCCGCTGGACTGGTTCTCGATGTGCTTGATCGGCGCGCCGAGCTCCCTGAGGTTCGACAGCAGCAGGGCCACGCCGCCGCCGCGCTTGGACAGCTGCAGGGCCGCGTTGATGCCGCGCGAGATCGACTCCATGTTGTCCTCGATGCGCACGAGGAAGCAGCTGACAGGTTCGCCGCGCTGCGCCTTGCCGAGGTTGAGGAACGTCGGCGTGGCCGGCTGGAAGCGGCCGACGAGCATCTCGTCGAGGTAGCGTTCGGCCGCATGCTCGTCACCGGCGGCGAGATCGAGCGCCACGGCGGCGCAGCGCTGCGGGAAGTCCTCGAGGTACGTCTTGCCGTCGAACGACTTCAAGGCGTAGGAGCGGAAGAACTTGAACGCGCCGAGGAACGTCTCGAACTCGAATCCGCTCGATTGGGCGCGCTGATAGAACGCGTCGAGGAATTCGGGGGAGTAGCGGGCGAACACGTCGCCGTCGTAGTACTGATGTCCGATGAGATAGTCGAGACGCTCGGCGGTGGAACCGAACCTCATCGTGTTCGGTTCGATCTCGGAGGTGACGTACGCGCGCTCCGCCTCCTTGTCCTTGCCGAACTGGATGAGGCCGTGCTCGTCGTAGAGGTTGAGCATCGCGTTGAGCGCATGGTAATCGGTGGAGGGATCGTAGGTGGTCATGTAAATGGCTTGTCCTGTGGTCGGTGGTCGATTTGTCGAGTGGGTTAGTGAAGGCGCGCGGAGATCAGCGCGCCGTGGCGTTCCGTACGCGGAAGAAGCGGGCGATGCCCTCGCGCACCTTGCGCGTGTCCTCGCGGGTGCCCATCAGTTCGAAGCGATACAGGTAGGGTACGCGGCATTTCGCGGCGATGATGTCGCCGGCGGCGGCGTACGCGGAGCCGAAGTTCGTGTTGCCCGAGGCGATGACGCCGCGGATCCACGCGCGGTTCGCCGCGTTGTTGAGGAACTTCTTGACCTGCACCGGCACGGCCTTGCGCGCGTCGCCGCCGCCGTAGGTGGGCACCATGAGCAGATACGGCTCGCGTACCTGCAGCGTGGGCTGACCGGGCTTGAGCGGGATGCGGTAGACGTTGACGCCCAGTTCGGACAGTTTCAGTCCGGCGACGAATCGGGATGTGTTCTCCGATGCGGAGGAGAAGTACACCAATGCTCCGATGGACTTGCCGGCGCCGCCCGTCGCGGCGGTCTCCGGGGTACTGGGGGTGGTGTCGTCGCTTGCGGGCGTCGGGTCGGCGTGCATGGCGATCGGCGCGCTCTTCGGCGCACGGGCCAAGGTGGGCTGTCCGCCGACGCCGTATGCGTCGGCCTCGCCGCGCGTGCCGGCCGGGCTGGTGCTGATCTTCGGTGTGAAGGACATCGAACGGTCGGTCCTCACGCTCACGCGGCGACGGTGGCCTGCGACTTGGCGAGCTCCTTGATCAGATCGGGACGGTAGCCTGTCCACGAGTTGTCGGGGGTGATGACGACCGGGGCCTGACGGAATCCGGCGGCCTGCAGCTGCTCCAGGGTGGACGGGTTCTCGGACAGGTCAACGGTGTCGAAGGGCACGCCGAGCTTGGTGAGCTGACGCTTGGTGGCGTCGCACTGCGGGCAGCGGGGCTTGGTGAACACGGTGACGGTCATGGCTGTTCCTTGTCTGATGCTCGTTGGATGCGGGGTCCGATGGAATCCCGTAGCTGGGGTGGTTGTGGCTTGGCGCTATTCGCGTGAAAGCGTCGTGCGCGCTTGCTGGGGATATAGATTACATCCATGTCATTTGATTGAAAACGCTATCGGTTGTGGCATGTCGAGCGTGTCGCCACTAGATGTAGTGTTTGCGGGCTGGGCAAGAGCCTAGCAATCAGTAGGCGCGTCGCAGGTTGCGTGCGGGTGGACGACAGCCGGAAAAACGAAAAATGTCGTCTTCGTCACATTCGTCGTGAGCGGCCGGCTCCTTATGACGAGTGGGCTGTCGACAAGGGGACTCCAGTTCGGCGGGGCGGCGGGTACAGTGATCCGGTATGAAGCAGCAACCGCAACGCCATAATGACCCATCCCTGATGCCGTGGTCGCACCGGTTCGGCCCTCTCGGCCGATCGCTGGTCACGGTGGCCGCCGGCGCCGGTTCGGCGTTCGTCGGCACGTTCGCGCATCGCATGGGCGCGTCGATGAACATCCCCTACGGTCTCGTGCTCGCGCTCCTCATCGTCGGTTTGTCCACCTACGCCGCACGCGCGCGTCAGGGGGCTGTCGGCATCGGCCTGCACCTGACCGTCTCGTCGGTCGTGGCGTGGGGTCTTGCCATCGTCGGTGGCCCCGGCGGCGATGTGCTCACCGTCGCCGGATTCGGCGCCGAAGTGCCGTTCATGAGCCAGCATGCCGGCTACATCTGGCTCTACGGCGTGATCGCGCTGCAGGTGCTCCTGCTCGTCCTTCCCGCCCGCTGGTTCGCGATCCCGCCGAGAAAGGTTTCCTGAACGGTCCCGGTCGTCCGCCCGGCAGTCAGCGACGGGCCGGTGCCGCGGTGGTCGTCCGTACGACGAGCCGTACGGGGAAGATCTCGTATGGCTCGGCCGGTGTCCGGTCTTCGATGAGATCGAGTGTCTTGTGCGCGGCGGCCACGGCCATGGCGTATGGGTCCTGCCTTACGGTGGTCAGGCCGGCCACGGCCGAGAAGGTGCTGTCGTCGAATCCCGTGATCGACAGATCGTCGGGCACGCTCAACCCGTATCGGCGCAGGTTGAGCAGCAGCGGTATCGCCATCGAGTCCTGATGGAAGCACACCGCGGTGGGCGGGTCGTCGTATGCGTGCAGCTCGGAGGCCATGGCGTCGAGCATGTCGTCTCCCGGCCGGGTGGAGACGATGTGTCCGGTGACGCCGGGGAGATGCTCGCAGGCCTCGCGGAATCCGCTGATGCGGTTGAGCGAGCTGAATCCGAGGGTGTTGTGGAAGTCCTCGTACATGTACAGCAGGTTGCGGTGCCCAAGTTGCGCCAGATGCCGTACGATGAGGCGGATGCCGAGACGGTCGTCGATGCTGGTGGAGGCGTCGAATCCCTCGCCGGTGATATTGATGCCGATCAGCGGGATGCGCATGGCGCTGCGCAGTCGTCCGATCTCCTCAGGGCTGGCGGCGAAGGACGATATGACGACCGCGTCCGCGTTGCCGGAGACGGGGAGGTCCTCGAAGAACGTGTGCCTCGACTGGCCCGAGCCGATGGGATAGATGACCAGATCGTAGCCGGCGTCGCGGAATACCGCGTTGAGCCCTTCGATTAGTCCGGCGGTGAACCATTCGATCCTCGGGCCTCCGACGAGCAGCGCGATGCGGCGGGATCTGCCTGAGCGCAGCACGCCGGCCGTGCGCGAGACGGAGAATCCGAGTTCGTCGGCCACCTTCATGACCTTGGCGCGGGTTTTCTCCGAGACGAGATCCGGCTTGGAGAAAACCCTCGACACCGTCGCGGTCGATACCCCCGCCCTTTCGGCAACGTCCTCGATGTTGGGCTTCATGGCGATCTCCTTGGCGTATGCGATGGTGCGGTCGGTTGCGGGCGTGGGGTATGGGGCGGACGTCGCGTCCGTCCCGCCGCTGCCTGACATTGTATGTCAATATCGCATGGGACTCACCATGAATGTAAATGATTGCATATACGACACGCCGGTGGAAAATAGCTTGTTAGCGTGCGCATAGATGATTTTGCAACGGTTTACAAATGTAACGGTTTACATCTTGTTGCAATGCAGTTGCCGAACCGGTTTGATCCCGCTATCGTAAAGCCATGCCCACCGCAGCTTACGAGGAGGTAAGGGAGTAATGAACGTCAGAAAACCGCTGGCTGCACTGACTGCCACTGTTGCCCTGTTGGCCGGTGTAACCGGTTGCAGTGCGAACAGCACGTCGGGCGTGATCGACACCAAGGCCGACAAGGGGCTTGAGGTGCTCGGACAGCACCTGACCTATGACCCCAACCATCTGGTCAACGACGGCCAGCCCATCGAACTCGGATACTGGACCTGGGGCGACGCCAGCACCGATCCGGTCGTCACCATGCTCCACGAGTACGAGAAGATCCACCCCAACGTCACGTTCAAGATCTCGCAGGTCGCATGGAGCGACTACTGGGTCAAAACCCCGCTCTCGCTCAAGGGCAACAGGAACGCACCGGTCCTGTTCAACGTGCACAACTCGCAGGATGCGCTGCTCCGCCCGCATATGGAGGCCTACGACATCGACCTC
The DNA here is from genome assembly GCF_000741175.1 of Bifidobacterium callitrichos DSM 23973. Classification (GTDB taxonomy): domain Bacteria; phylum Actinomycetota; class Actinomycetes; order Actinomycetales; family Bifidobacteriaceae; genus Bifidobacterium; species Bifidobacterium callitrichos. Next base: position 9,292 of record NZ_JGYS01000005.1, on the reverse strand, counting down.
GACGACCTCGAGGCCGACTACACGAACGTCGAGACCCACGTGGTCGACGGTAAGGTCGACTACATCGACTCCGTGATCAACACCGGCAACATCTACTACAACAAGACCCTGTGGAAGGAGGCCGGACTGACCGACGCCGACATCCCCACCACATGGGACGAGTTCGCCGAAGTCGCCAAGAAGCTCACGAAATTCGACGGCGGCAAGATGGTGCAGGCCGGATTCAACATGAACGGCGACGGCCGCTACGACGGCCTGTGGCAGGGACTCAACTACCAGCGCGGCACGCTCATGTTCGACAAGTCCGGCACGAAGGCCAACTACGACAGTAAGGCCACGCGCGAGAACCTCCAGTTCCTCCTCGACCTGTACGAGAAGGACAAGGTCGGCTCCGTCAAGTTCGGAGACAACTCCGAACAGAGCTTCGGCAACGGACAGACCGCGATGATCTACGCGTGGGGCGCGCTGCAGGGCACGCTCGACACCAAGTACCCGGACATCGACTACGGCGTCTTCCCGACGCCGACCTTCACCAAAGACGTGCCGTTCGCCTACGACAGGTACAACGGCGAATCCACGCCCGGCATCAACAAGCACCAGAGCGCCGAGCAGCGCGCGGTCGCCCAGGACGTGATCCGCTTCATGCTCGCCGGTGACGACTACGTGCGCACCGCGGTCAAACTGCAGAACTCCTTCCCCGGCAAGAAATCACTGCAGGACGATCCCGAGATCCTCTCCAATCCAGTCATGGCGGCGATCAAACCCCGACTCGACCGTCTGATCTGGCCCGGCCCGACGCCCTCCACGCTGGAAAGCAGCCCCAAGATCGCCTTCCAGAACGTCTTCCAGAACCATCAGCCGATCGCCAAGGCGGTAGCCGCCGCACAGGCCCAGATCGAAACCGACATGAAGAACAGTGACTTCGTCTCGCTGGAGCGCATGTACCAGCACTACGACGAAGCCAAGCAGGACTGAAAGGAGACATGGCAATGTCAACGTCAACATCCAAGTCACGACACACGACCTCGACGCCGGCACGCAGGCACCTTGCGCTTGGCGACATCCTGTCCATGCGCAACGTGTCGGTGGTGCTCCTCATCGCGTACTTCGCGGTGTTCATGGCCTACCCGATCTTCAAGGCGTTCGCCGGCAGCCTGCATGAATGGAATCCGCTGACCGACACCTACAACTGGGTCGGTCTGGACAACTTCGCCCAGGTCCTCACCGACTCACTGTTCTGGAAGTCGATCTGGAACACCGCCGTGTTCTCCTTCTTCTCGATCCTGTTCCGCGTGGTCATCGGCCTGGCGCTCGCCATGCTCCTGACCTCCAAACTCGTCAAGGCGAAGGACTCGCTGCGCGGCCTGTTCTACATGCCCACCATCACGCCGCTCGTGGCCGTCTCGTTCGTCTGGATGTGGATGTTCGACCCGCAGTTCGGCATGATCGACAAGATCACCGGCCTCGACATCAGCTGGCTCAACGACTCCAAGTGGGCCATGCCGGCGATCATCATCATGACCATCTGGAAGGACTTCGGCTACGCCACCGTCCTGTACATGGGCGGCATCATGTCCCTGCCGAAGGACGTCTACGAGGCCGTCTCCCTCGACGGCGCCAACAAATGGCAGACGTTCCGCTCGATCACCCTGCCGCTGCTGCGCCCGACCACACTGCTCATCGTCATCACCTCGCTCATCAGCTACCTGCAGGCCTACGTGCAGATCCTCGTGATGACCGGCGGCGGACCGGGCACCGACACCTACACCATCAGCTACCTCATCTACGACCAGGCGTTCCAGAAGTACAACTTCGGCGTCGCCTCCGCGATGAGCGTCATCCTGTTCGCACTGACCGGCGTGCTCACCCTGCTCATGTTCAAGGCGTCCGGCGACAATCTGGAGGAAACACGATGAAGAGGAACACCATCGCATCGGTCATCGTCACCGCACTGCTGTTCGTGCTTGCGGCCGTCACCATCATCCCGTTCATCTGGATGCTGGTCTCCTCGTTCGCACCCAACAGCGAGATCGTCAAGCTCACCGGCGGCGTGTTCCCCACGCCCAGCACGATCGACAACTACATCAACATCCAGGACAAGTTCAACTTCCTGCGCCTGTTCGCGAACTCCCTGTTCGTGGCCAGCCTCAAGACCCTGCTCATCATCTACATCAGCGCCGTGCTCGGCTACGTGTTCTCCAAGCTGCACTTCCGCGGACGCAACCTGCTGTTCGGCATGGTGCTCGCCACCATGATGCTGCCGTGGGCCGTCACCATCATCCCGCAGTACGACATGATGGTCCAGTTCGGCTGGCTCGACACCTACCGTGCGCTCATCATCCCCGGTCTGGTCTCCGGATTCGGCGTGTTCCTGTTCCGCCAGTCCATCGGCGGCATCTCCGACGAGATCATCGAGGCGGCGCGTCTCGACGGCGCCAGCGACTGGCGCATCTTCCATCAGGTCGTGCTGCCGATGAGCCGCAACTCCATCGCCGCGCTCGCGATCTTCACGTTCCTGTGGAACTGGGAGGACTACCTGTGGCCGTTCCTCATGATCACCGACGACGACAAGCAGCTGCTGTCGGTCGGCCTCAAGATGTTCTCCGGCCAGTACGGCACCGACTACGGCGGACTGTTCGCGGCCACCTCGGTGGCGATCATCCCGGTGGTTATCGTGTACATGTGCTTCCAGAAGCAGTTCATCGCCGGCATCGCCACCGGTTCCGGCAAGTGAAAGGACAACGACCATGACAGCATCGCATATCGCGCCGCAAACCGGCTTGGACACGCAGTCTCCCGATCCGAAGGACTTCAAGGTCGATGCGAAGCCGCTCGCGCGCGCCGACTCCGTCATCCGCGGCGACCGCTGGCGCATCACGATGATCACCGCATCGCTCGTCCGCTTCGAATGGTCGGACGACGGCGTGTTCGAGGACCGTCCGACCCAGACCGTGCTCAACCGCGATCTCGGCGAGGACGTGCGCTACACGCTCACCGAACGCGACGGCCGGGTCATCATCGACACCGATTCGCTGTACATCACCTACGACAGGCGTCCCTTCAGCAAGGAGGGATTGAGCGTCGTGGTCAAGGGCGTCTCCGACACCCAGTTCAACACGTGGCATTACGGCGACGCGCAGAGCGGCAACCTCAAGGGCACCGCCCGCACGCTCGACGAGGCCGACGGCGAGATCCCGCTCGGCGACGGCGTCATCTCCCGCGACGGCTGGGCCGTGATCGACGACTCGAAGTCCAACATCATCGTCGAGGCGGACGAGGTCGACGGCAAACGCAATCCGTTCGGCAGTTGGGTCGAGCCTCGCACAAACGGGGAGACGGACCTGTACTTCTTCGGCTACGGGCACCGCTACATCGAGGCCGTACACGACTTCTACCGGCTCACCGGCCCCACGCCGCTGCTGCCGCGATGGGCGCTCGGCAACTGGTGGAGCCGCTACTACCGGTACACGCAGGAAAGCTACCTGAACCTCATGGACCGGTTCAAGCGCGAAGGCATCCCGTTCACCACGTCCGTGATCGACATGGACTGGCATCTGGTCGACGACGTCGACCCGAAATACGGTTCCGGATGGACCGGATACACATGGAACCGCAAACTGTTCCCCGATCCGCCGGCGTTCCTCGAATCCCTGCACGAGCGCGGACTCAAGACCACGCTCAACGTGCACCCGCGCGACGGCGTGCGCGCGTACGAGGACGCCTATCCGGCAGTCGCCAAGCGCGTCGGCATCGATCCGGCGAGCGGTGAGAGCATCGAATGCGACCTGACCAGTCCGGACTACATGGATGCGTACTTCGCCATGCATCACGCGCTGGAGGACGAGGGCGTCGACTTCTGGTGGATCGACTGGCAGCAGGGCGGCGTCACCCGTCAGAAGGGCCTCGACCCGCTGTGGATGCTCAACCACATGCACTACCTCGACTCCGGTCGAGACGGCCGCTGGCCGATCACCTTCTCCCGATACGCGGGCCCCGGATCGCACCGGTACCCGGTCGGCTTCTCCGGGGACACGATCGTGACCTGGGAATCGCTCAGGTTCCAGCCGTACTTCACCGCCACCGCCTCGAACATCGGCTACGGGTGGTGGAGTCATGACATCGGCGGCCATATGTTCGGCTACCGTGACGAGGAGCTCGAGGCCCGCTGGTACCAGCTCGGCACGTTCAGCCCGATCAACCGTCTGCATTCCTCCAAGTTGCCGTTTGCCGGCAAGGAGCCGTGGAACTTCGAGCCCGCCGTGCGCGAATCGATGACCGGTATGCTGCGGCTGCGACATGCGATGCTGCCCTACCTGTACACGATGGACTGGCGTGCGGCGCATGACGGCAGGCCACTGGTGGAACCGATGTACTGGCAGTCGCCCGACACCGCCAACGCATACGAGGTGCCGAACGAGTTCCGATTCGGCACCGAGCTGATCGTCGCCCCGATCGTCGAGGCGAACGACCGTGCGGCGCAACGCGGCCGCGCCGAGGTGTGGCTGCCCGACGGCGAATGGTTCGACTTCTTCGACGGACGCCGATATGTCTCGCATACGGTCTCGGGCGTCGGACGACGGCTCGAGGCGTGGCGTGGCATCGACCGGATCCCCGTGTTCGCCAAGGCCGGCGGCATCGTGCCGTTGCAGAGGGTGGCGGACGCCGGCGACCCCGCGGTGAACTCGGTCGGCAATCCGAACGCCCTGGAGGTGGTCGTCTTCCCCGGAGCCGACGGTGCGTTCACGTTGCGTGAGGACGACGGCACGCGGGATTCGGCCGCCGCCAGGACCTCGATCTCGTTCGCGTGGCGTGACGCCGACGACTGCGAGGAAGCGCCCGGGAACGGCCCTCGCATGTCGAGCAGCCTGTCCATTGCCCCGGTGTCGGGTGATGCGGATGTCGTTCCGGACAGGCGCGAGTGGACCATCGTGTTCCGCGGCGTCGCGCCGGTGTCGGCCGCCGACGTGCAGGTGCGCTGCGGCGGACAGCCGTGTGACGGCACGCCGGACGTGACGTACGACGAGGCGACGATGAGCCTGTCGGTGCATGTGTCCGACGTCTCCTCGCAGGCGGGTCTGCGCATCACGGTCCCCGGCGGCCTCGCCATCGCCGACAACCCGATCGAATCGGACGTCATGGACCTGCTTCTGCACGCCCAGATGCGCTACCGCACCAAGGAGCTCGCGCTGAACGCGGTCAGGGAGCTCGGCGTGCACGCGCTCGACGCGATCCGCACGCTGGACCGAGGCCCCCGCTACGACAACGACTTCTGGGTCAGTGACATGCCCGAAGCGGTGTCCGGAGCGCTCGCGGAGATCCTGCTGCGCTCCTGAGCGTACAACCGTACATTCGCCAATCGGTTCCACGATGTGCGCGTGGGGTCGGCCTGTCCGACCCCACGGCCGCTACAGTAGGAGCCTATGGCATGTAAGGAACTGTTCTACCTGGGGCCGGAAGGCACCTTCACCCATCAGGCGGCGATGGAGGCCGCCGACCAGCTGCGACCGTACGTCGGCGGCGACGAAGACGATGACGGCGAGATCACGCTGACCGCCCTGTCCGACGTCCCCGCCATCATCGACGCCGTCCAGCAGGGGCGCGGCTGGGGCGTCATCGCATGGGAGAACAACGTCGAGGGGTACGTGGTGCCGAACCTCGACGCCCTGATCGACTCGACCGATCTCGCCGGATTCGCGCGCGTGGGCGTCGACGTCGCCTTCGACGCGTTCGCCGTGGCGGGCGACGATCCGCTGAACGGACATGGGGGAGACGAACCCGTCATCGTCTCCGCACACTCACACGGACTCGCGCAGTGCAAGCGCTTCATCGCCGAACATCATCTCAGGGCGGTCCCCGCATCCTCCAACGCCGCTGCATGCCGCGACCTGAAGCCGGGACGCATCGCGTTCGGCCCGCGCATCTGCGGCGACCTGTACGGTCTTGACACGCTCGCCGAACGCGTGCAGGACTTCGAGGGCGCCCGCACCGAATTCCTCGTCCTCGCCCGACGAGACGACGTACGCGACCTGTCCTCGAGGTTCCGCAAGCACGGCACCGGGGAGTTCGAAACCATCATCACGTTCATCCCGCTCGTCACCGGTCCGGGCGTCGTCGCCAACGTGCTCGACATCCTGCGCGACGCGGGCCTCAACATGACCAGCTTCATGTCCCGGCCCATCAAGGGCCACGACGGCACCTACAGCTTCATCGACACGCTCGACGCCGCCCCATGGGAGCCGCGCTTCCGCGAAGTCCTCGAAACGCTCGCCACGCACGGCATCTGGCTCAAGACCCTCGCCGTGTATCCGAGACGCGAGAGACCCAACCCGCCGGTCGACGCATGGATGCTGCCCCAGGGCGGCGTGCATCTCGACGCGATGCGCATCGAACGCGACTGGCAGACGGCCGCCACCGTGGAAAGGGAACTGCTGTGGTAGAGAAGCACGAAGCAGGCACGAGCAATCGTGCGGATGTTCGGCCCCCTCTGACGAGGGGGCTGTCAGCGAAGCTGACTGGGGGAGAGACCTCGATGACCGTCGGCATCGTCGGCATGGGACTGATCGGCGGCTCCCTCGCACGCAGGCTCGTCGATCGCGGCGTGAAGGTCATCGCATGGAACCACCGTCCGCACCCGTACGCCGAGGCCGAACGCGCCGGCATCCATTGCGTGCCGACGCTCGCCGCGCTCGTCGAGGCCCGCCCGGACGTCATCGTCCTGTGCAACCCGCTCAAGGCCATGCCCGCGATCCTCGCCGAATTGAAGCCCCTGCTCGACGCCGTGCCGAACATCACCCTCACCGACGTGGGCAGCGTCAAGGGCATGGTGCGCGATCAGGTCGAGGAGGCCGGGCTGGGGGAGTGCTACGTCGGCGCGCACCCGATGGCCGGCAACGAACTGTCCGGCTGGACGGCCGCCGACCCGGCCCTCTACGACGACGCCCTATGGGCGATCACCGTGACGCCCGACACCGATTTCAACCGGTTCCTCGCCGTCGCACGACTCATCGTCGACGGCGTCGGCAACCGCGTGATCGTCCTCGACGACGACACGCACGACAAGGCCGCCGCGATGATCAGCCACATGCCGCACGTCGTCGCCACCGCCCTCATCAACGAGCTCACCGCCGACCCGAACCGCAACATCGCCGCCGCGCTCGCCGCCGGCAGCTGGCGCGACATGACCCGCGTCGCCCTGACCGACCCCGACCGCACACGCGCGATGGTCGAGGAGGACGCGGCCAACGTCGAAGGGCTGCTGCGCGACATGGCCGCGCGCCTGAACGCCGTCGCGGATCTGCTCCACGCCGAACGGACCGCCGCCGTGCCGGTGGAGGCGGCCGATCCGCATGCGGCCGCGATGAAGGCGTTCTTCGCCGAAGGCCAGCCGTTCCGCGACTACAAGGCACGCCAGCGCGCCATCGCGGCGCGAGGGGATGGCGCGGATGACACTTCCGACGATCTCGCCTATGAGGAGCGGCTCGTCGACTTCACCCCGGAACACTGGCAGGCGGACCTGCTGGACTCGGCCCGCCGTGGCGAGCACATCATCGCGTTCGCGGGCCCGCACACGGTCCGCGTCCAGCTGCGTTCCGCGCTGTAAGGTCGTTTACGGCCGGGGCTTGGGCCGCTCCGGCACCGGCTTGAGCGTGGCGATGGTGTCGGCATCGATCATCACATGCTGTTTCGGGCGTGAGCCGTTCGCGGCCGCGTCCCGCGACAGTTCGAGCGTGCGCCCGTCCCACGAGAGCACATGCCCCACGTAGTCGCGGAACTTCGTGCGCCCGTCGGCCGGATCCACGCCCTCGATGACGCGCACGACGATGCGTGCACCATTTGGAATCGACTGCGGCAATGCCATATTTCCTCCCCACGTAAGACCAGTACGGATTAACGGACGAACCGGCGGCGGACCACCGCGTCCGCCCGTCGTCACGTACCTCTAACTGTACCTCGTCCCGGACGCCACGCCGGAAGCCTATCGCAGTTTCTCGCTGAAGGTCGAGAAGCCGCTGGAATGATCGTCTTCTTGCTGTTGGAACCGATCTCAATGGATCGCCGAGACAGATGGATGTCTTTGATGCCGTCACCTTGGACAGGATGGCGAGCGTACGAGTGGAATCGGACCTTCAATCTCTCCTTTCCGTACAAGGGCGGCCATGGGTTGTTGATTCCACCCAGGTATGCCCGATTTCCGATGAGACGTATGATGTCGATCGTTCCGAATGTCTTGATATTCCGGCCATAAGGAGCACTCAGTATGTCACCCAGGCTATTTCCTCTCAGGGTAAAGTCCTTGTTCTTGTCAGGGACGAAACCATGTCGGAGGCGAAGGGAGTCAGAACCATCGGAAGCATTCTCTCGATAGATACCGAAACGGGGGATAGCGTCGTCACACCCGTCCGCATTCCCTCCGGCAAAAGCACCGACAGCATCCTCTTCCTGCCACACCCACCACCAACAAACCACACACACGACAAGAGCCTCGATTTGAAATAATGTGCTCTGCACCTCAATGGTGGACGGCAGGTATGCCTTTTTCTGCACTGGAATGCCTCGTCAGTCAGTCAGTGGCGACGGCGTCGAGGACAGGGACCTTCAGCGCGCGGCGCGCCGGTGGCAGCGCGGCGATGACGCCCACGACGATCGACAGCGCGAGGAACACGCCCAGCTGGTCCCACGGCACCGCGAGCCATTCCAGACCGTTGGACTGGTACACCCGCTGGATGACCGCGCCCGCGCCGACGCCGACGACGAGGCCGAGCAGCGTGCCGAGCACGGCGATCAGCGACGCCTCGATCGCGAGCATGCCGCGCACCTGACCGCGTGACGTACCGATCGCCCGCAACAGGCCGATCTCCCTCGTGCGCTCCGACACGCTCAACGCCAAAGTGTTCACGATGCCGAACACGGCGATCACGATCGACAGGGCGAGTAGCGCGTACAGGATGATGAGGATCTGGTCGACCATCGAGCTCATCGACGACTTGAACTCGTCGCGGTCCTGCACGGTGATCACGTAGAACGGCTTGACCGCCTTGACGAGCCGCTCCTTGACCGCGGCCACGTCCGCGCCGGAATCGGCGTTGATGAACAGCATGATCGTGAACATCGTGTAGTCGTTGGCGAGCTTCTCGGCCAGCGAGTCGTTCATGAGCACCATCGACCGGTAGACGGAGTTCTCGATGATCGCCCCGACCTTCACGTCGCGGTGTGTTTCCTCTGTCTTCGTCTTGACGAGCGTCGACGGGTCGACGTGCTGCGCGTCCTCGGCGGCCTGCTGCGCCTCGGCCGC
>NZ_JGYS01000004.1 GCF_000741175.1 Bifidobacterium callitrichos DSM 23973 | reverse complement strand
GTCCGTCACCCCGCTCTCGCTACTCATGTCTGCATTCTCACTCCCACACAGTCCACGACACGCTTACGCGGCCGCTTCGACCCGGTGTGGGACGCTCTCCTACCCAGCAGAAAACTGCTGCCGCGTCTTCGGTGGTGTGCTTGAGCCCCGCTACATTGTCGGCGCGGAACCACTAGACCAGTTGAGCTGTTACGCACTCTTTCAAGGGTGGCTGCTTCTGAGCCAACCTCCTGGCTGTCTATGCGACTCCACATCCTTTCCCACTTAGCACACGCTTCGGGACCTTAGACGACGATCTGGCTGTCTCCCTCTCGACGACGGAGCTTATCCCCCGCCGACTCACTGCCGGAATACACTTCACGGGTATTCGGAGTTTGGTTGCTGTTGGTACCCTGTACGGGCCCGCAACGCATCCAGTAGCTCTACCCCCCGGAAGCAATCAACCGACGCTGCACCTAAATGCATTTCGGAGAGAACCAGCTATCACGGAATTTGATTGGCCTTTCACCCCTAACCCCAAGTCATCCCCCCGGTTTTCAACCCAGGTGGGTTCGGTCCTCCACACGGTCCTACCCGCGCTTCAACCTGCTCAGGGCTAGATCATCCCGCTTCGGGTCCAGGACACGCGACTACAACGCCTTTTAAGACTCGCTTTCGCTACGCGTACACCACACGGCTTACGCTCGCCACATGCCACTGACTCGCAGACTCATTTTTCGATAGGCACGCCGTCACCCCACAAGAAGGCTCCGACGGATCGTAGGCGCACGGTTTCAGAGACTATTTCACTCCCCTCCCGGGGTACTTTTCACCTTTCCCTCACGGTACTCGTACACTATCGGTCAGACAGGAATATTTAGGCTTATGCAACGGTCTGCACGGATTCGCACGGGATTCCACGGGGCCCGTGCTACTTGGGACACGCGATCAGGAGACCATGCGCATACGGCTACGGGGCCATCACCCTCTACGGCCCGGTATCCAACCCGGTTCGCCTCACACATGGTTTTATCACTCCCGCCCGGCACGTCGGCACCGGGACACACGCTCCCACAACACCACGCACGCAACCCCCGACGGGTATCACACGCACGCGGTTTGGCCTGATCCGCTTTCGCTCGCCACTACTCACGGAATATCCTTTCCTGCAGGTACTGAGATGTTTCACTTCCCTGCGTACCCCCCGGCCGAAGCCGGTGACCGCCCATAACGACGGCCGTGTTCCCACATTCGGAGACCCTCGGATCGAAGCCCTGTTGGCGGCTCCCCGAGGAATATCGCTGCCTCAAACGTCCTTCATCGGTCCTGTCTGCCAAGGCATCCACCCTACGCCCTTGCAAGCAACCCACACCCAACAAGGATGCCGGCCGCCAGCACTGCCATAGCGAACTCCCAGACGACACATCAATACAACTAGAATGATCACAAAACGATCGACGAACACAAAAAAGTGCTCTTCGAAATCAACAGCAAGAAACAACAAAAGTTGTCACTTGCTCGCGTCCACTATCCAGTTCTCAAACCACCACCGCACACACGACCCGACCACCCGGCCAAACGACCGGACGACCACGCCGCGCGACGACGGACCCGCCCCCGCGAACAACCACGGGAAGTGGCGATCCGGGAACCCAAAAGCATGCCCGTACCACCGGCCACGACCAACGACGGCCACGACCACAAGCCAACGATCTCTTCCACACCAGCAACCCGGACCAACCGGAACATCCGGCCGCCGGGCCCACAACGACTCGCAAACACGAGCCTGAAATCTCCGTAGAAAGGAGGTGATCCAGCCGCACCTTCCGGTACGGCTACCTTGTTACGACTTAGTCCCAATCACGAGTCTCACCTTAGACGGCTCCATCCTTGCGGTTAGGCCACCGGCTTCGGGTGCTACCCACTTTCATGACTTGACGGGCGGTGTGTACAAGGCCCGGGAACGCATTCACCGCGACGTTGCTGATTCGCGATTACTAGCGACTCCGCCTTCATGGAGTCGGGTTGCAGACTCCAATCCGAACTGAGACCGGTTTTCAGGGATCCGCTCCAAGTCACCTTGTCGCATCCCGTTGTACCGGCCATTGTAGCATGCGTGAAGCCCTGGACGTAAGGGGCATGATGATCTGACGTCATCCCCACCTTCCTCCGAGTTAACCCCGGCGGTCCCCCGTGAGTTCCCATCACTGCATGCTGGCAACACGGGGCGAGGGTTGCGCTCGTTGCGGGACTTAACCCAACATCTCACGACACGAGCTGACGACGACCATGCACCACCTGTGAACCCGCCCCGAAGGGAAACGACATCTCTGCCGTCGCCGGGAACATGTCAAGCCCAGGTAAGGTTCTTCGCGTTGCATCGAATTAATCCGCATGCTCCGCCGCTTGTGCGGGCCCCCGTCAATTTCTTTGAGTTTTAGCCTTGCGGCCGTACTCCCCAGGCGGGATGCTTAACGCGTTAGCTCCGACACGGGACCCGTGGAAAGGGCCCCACATCCAGCATCCACCGTTTACGGCGTGGACTACCAGGGTATCTAATCCTGTTCGCTCCCCACGCTTTCGCTCCTCAGCGTCAGTAACGGCCCAGAGACCTGCCTTCGCCATTGGTGTTCTTCCCGATATCTACACATTCCACCGTTACACCGGGAATTCCAGTCTCCCCTACCGCACTCCAGCCCGCCCGTACCCGGCGCAGATCCACCGTTAAGCGATGGACTTTCACACCAGACGCGACGAACCGCCTACGAGCTCTTTACGCCCAATAATTCCGGATAACGCTTGCACCCTACGTATTACCGCGGCTGCTGGCACGTAGTTAGCCGGTGCTTATTCGAAAGGTACACTCACTCTCGCTTGCTCCCAATCAAAGCGGTTTACAACCCGAAGGCCGTCATCCCGCACGCGGCGTCGCTGCATCAGGCTTGCGCCCATTGTGCAATATTCCCCACTGCTGCCTCCCGTAGGAGTCTGGGCCGTATCTCAGTCCCAATGTGGCCGGTCGCCCTCTCAGGCCGGCTACCCGTCATAGGCTCGGTGGGCCGTTACCCCGCCGACTACCTGATAGGACGCGACCCCATCCCATACCGATAAATCTTTCCCAACACGCCATGCAGCATGTCGGAGCATCCGGCATTACCACCCGTTTCCAGGAGCTATTCCGGTGTACAGGGCAGGTCGGTCACGCATTACTCACCCGTTCGCCACTCTCACCCAGGCCGAAACCCGGGATCCCGTTCGACTTGCATGTGTTAAGCACGCCGCCAGCGTTCATCCTGAGCCAGAATCGAACCCTCCACAAAAAAACATGCGAAAGAGCATCGACAGATGACTCTCAAAACAAAAAAGACGAGAACATCCTTAAGGAAGGACATTCACACAAAACCCCGCCGCAATTCAACCCAACCAAGGGAACCCACCCAAAACAGGCAGGCCTGCAACGGACTGGCAATCATTGACTATAAAGAAGTAGTACAAACACACTCTTGAGTTCTCAAACCACCACACACATCCGGACTGTGGAAACAATCATGAAGTTGAAGTTCCGCATCCGAACGGCAGCAAGAGAACAGAATAGTCATCCATGCGCATTTGCGCAAACACGAAGGCACGCTGAAGCGGAAAACCGCTGCAATCACACGGTCTTCTCGGCGTGTCGCAAACAGCCCCTCATCGGCCGTTCTGGTTTCAGGATACACCCGCGATCGGCTCCGGACGGTAGCCCGAAGGTAACGAACAGTCGAACAAGTAGAATGGCGGACATGACCGATGCCTCCAGTCCTCGTATCATCCCCCATACCAGCGCGCAGGATAGCCGCAACGGCGACGCGCACGCAACGCCTTCGAGCCGAACCACGGCCAAGGTGTCGCACGCTGCGGAACGCGACCATACCGACCACACCGGCCACACTGGCCACACCGATCGCATCACCGACCGCATCGGGGGCATCGCCCGATGGACGCTGGCGGTGGCGGCGTGCCTGTGGCTGGCGTGGTGCACGGCGGTCGGACCGCTGTATTGGGCCGATTCGTCGATTGCGCGGTTCGGATGGATGAATGCGGGCTATGGCATCGCCGCGTTCGTCATCTACCTCATCATCATCGTGTCGCTGGTGCGCAAGGCGAGACGTCAGCCGCTGCTCGGCTGGACGACCGAGCCGGACGGCACCCGTTCGCCGCTGCGGATGGTGCCACGAGCGCGGCGGCGCGGCCATGCCGATGCGATCGTCGACACCTCCGACACTGTCGACACCACTGGCACCTCCGACACCACCGACACCACCGACAAGCGCAGTCTCGCACCCATCGTTCGCATCACCCGCATCGGATGGCGGCGAACGCGTACCGCCGCGGGGCTCGCGCGTGCGTTCCTCGCGCGATGGATCGTACGCGCCACCGACAGACGCTGGAAGCTCACCGCGATTCTTCTGGTCGGATGGCTGTGGGCGCCGACGACGCTGTTCGCCGCGTTCGGCGCGGATCTGCGCAGTCAGGCGCGCGAGTTCAGCTGGGCATGGAACCAGTGGACCGGTCTGAAGCAGCCGTACATCGGGTTCTTCTCGTTCGCGCCGATGGACATCTACCCGACGGCGCACTACATGTGGCCGGCGGATCCGACGTATCTGACCGATCAGCACAACATCGTGCTGACGCTGTTCTACGGTGCGACGCTCGCTGCGTCCAGATACCTGACCGGTTCGAACGACTGGGGAACGATCACGCTCGCGGCCACGCAGTTCCTGTTCGCGGCGTGCGTGAGCGCCGCGACCATGCACCGCTTCCTGAACCTGCCATGGCTGGGGCGCGCGGATCGCACGGATTTCATGCATCCCGAGCGCGGCGGCGAACGGCTCATGCCGCGCCGGTTCGACCGTCCGGAGCGGGGCGTGCGTGCGGCGCTGCCGGCTCAGGCCGCGCACGCGCCGGTCCGCGTGGCGGTGCTGCTGTTCTTCCTCATCTGCCCGCTGACCGTGTTCTCGACGATCTCGCTGACCAAGTCGCCGCTGTTCGCGTTCGCGTTCCTGTGGGCCTTCGGCATCTGGTACGAGCTGTACGCGACGTCGGGCGACCGTCTGGCGGTGTCGCACGGCCGCGCTATCGGGCTGGACGAGGCGTCGGAGCGGAGCCACGGCATCGCGGGGATCCGTGCGAGGCTGTCAGGCAGACGGATCCGAAGTCGTGCACCCCGCCCGATCCGGCTCCCCCGCGGCTCGTTCGCGGCGTTCGTCGCGGCGAACACGGTGATGCTGATCTCGGCGAAATACGCGTGGTACGTGCTGCTCTTCGAGTTCGTGCTGGCACTGCTCGCGGATCGCCGCCGTTGGACGACGTACGTGGTCGCGCTGCTGCTGCCGACGATCCTCATCCACGGCGGCATCACGATGGCGATCAGGTCGGGGGCGATCATCGGGGGCGATCCGATCGAAAGCCGCGGCGTGCAGCTGCAGATGATCGCGCGCGTGGCGCAGCGTGACCCCGATTCGATCCCCGAATCGGCAAGGAAACAGCTCGCCCCCGTGTTCAACCTCGACCAGATGGCCGACGCGTACTTCCCGCAGGACGCCGATCCGGTCAAATCGTCCGGCATCCAGTCGAAGAAGGTCAGCTACCGCTGGCGTTCGGTCAAGCCGGAGGACATGGACGGGTTCAACAAGGCGTGGCTCGAGATCGTCAAAGCGAATCCGATCGTCTCGATCGACGCGCTGATGGCGAAATGCTACGGATACTTCGACATCGCGGACCAGCCGTACGTGTCGATGAGCTACTACGTGGACAGCGACTACGTGCAGGTCAATTCGACGTGGATCAAGTACTATCACCACAAGTGGCGTACGCAGGTGGCGAATTTCGCCGACTCGTGGAGCGCGATCCCGGTGCTCGGATGGGTCACGCACGGCAACTTCTACGTGATCATGACGCTGCTCATCGGTGCCGCCGAGGTGGTCCTGCGACGCTGGCGTGCGCTCGCCTGGCACCTGCCGCTGCTGCTGCTCATGGGCGTGATGATCACCGCCCCGGCGAACAACTTCGAACGCCATATGCTGCCCGTCGCGTTCTGCTTCGGCTTCCTCCTGCTCACGTTCTGGCGTGATTCGCGATGGAACCCACGTCCTAACAGGCATCGTCAACAGCGATGATGGTGCCTACAATCGTAGATATGGGTGATATGGATGGGAACGCCGAACGCCATTGCGGCATCGCGATACTTGACAACGATCCCTTCACCGCGCAGGGGTTGAGTGCCGTCATTGCGAGCGCGGATGGTCTGCGCGTAGCTTGGACGTCAACATCCGCCGAACAGACCGTGCAGCGGTGCCTGACTCCAGACACCAGACCGGATCTACTCCTGACAGACATGTCGCTCGGCAATGGGTGGAGCGGCGCGGACGTGTGTATGCGCATCCGCAGAAGACTCGGCACCATGCCGATTCTGGCGATCACCGCGTTCCCGGTCGGATACTACGCGCGCGACGCGGCGCTGGCCGGTGCGCAGGGAATCGTCTCCAAGGCGGACCGCGCCCAAATACTCAACGCTCTACGCACGGTGCTGCTGGGCGGCACATGGGGGGAGTTGTTCGACAACACGACGATTGCTCATATCCGAGTCACGCATCAGCCGGATCACAAGCTGCTGTCCGGCAAGGAAACCACTGTCATGAACCTGTTGTCCCGCGGGCTGGCGGTAGAGGACATCGCCGTGACGATGCAGGTGAGCGAATCGACGGTGAAGTCGTTCATCGCGCGGGCCAAGCGCAAACTGGGCGCTGGTTCGCTGCGCGAGGCCGTAGCGAAATGGACTGGAGAGTCCGATGCTTGAGAGGAACGCCGCGCGAGCGGCGCTTGCGGATCTCACGGAGACGATGCGACATCCGGTGCGCGAGCTACGCACACACCGGGCACGCCTAGCATTGGTCATCATCACGCTCATGCTCACCGCCGCGGATTGGTCCGTCAGACCTACCGTCGACGCCTATTCCATGATGATATCCATCCTGCACATGGCATCGATCGCACTGATCTGTCTGCTTCCCCGCCTTGGCGCATGCGGTATCCTCGCCGTGGAGATTGCCTGCTGCTTCGTGGATACCAGCGGCGGAGCCAGCCGCCTGTGGGGTACGTGCCTTGCCTCGGGCATCATCGTATACGTCGAAGGCACTATTGCGATGGCGGTCGCATGTTTTCTGGCCAATCTGCTGATGCAGCTATCACAGACCCGGCTCAATGAGGGGCCGCACGTACAGGGGCCCACCATGTCCGCCGGAGTTTTTCTGCTTTCCTGTGCAGTCATAGCCGAGATCACAGGCTATGGTCTGCGCCAGCGCAACGACATGGCACAGCACAAGGACTCAGCATACCGGCGGTCGATCCAGCAGCAGGAGGACAGCCACACGCTGTCGCTGCTGGAGTATGCCTCGCAGCTACATGATTCCGTGGCGGGGAGTCTGGCCAGCATCTCATTGACCGCGCAGCAGCACATAAGCGAACACCCCGACGTCGATGCCGCAACATGGAACCGCATCGATGAGGAGTCACGGCAGGCGCTCACGCAGGTACATCGCATCATCGACGCGATGTCCGAGGGGCAGCGGACGGACGCATCGCGTGGGAACGACAACGACCTGCCCGACGATCTACGAGCCCTATGCCACGACCATGACAGGGCACTTGCCGAACAAGGGTTGCATGGTCACGCGGAGCTGCACGACTTCGGTCTGACTGTGCACCCCGACATCGGGCGCGTGCGCATGCTGCGATCGTTGATTGACGAGCTGTATGCGAATATGGCGAAGTATGCGGTCGGGGACACGGACTATCAACTGTCTGTCACCTTGTGCGACGACTACATCGAGATCATGCAGACCAACGGGATCGCACCCATGACGCACCCGTCCCCTGGCAACAGGGGACTCACCGTCCATGCACGACGCATCGGTCAGGCTGGGGGAGACCTGTCCTACACAATACGCGACGCGCAATGGATCTGCTTCGTCCACCTACCCTTGGTCTAGACCATCCAATTCATCGTCAGGAGCAATACTGCGGCGGTATCCATGGAGGACAATGAACCAATGCGATAGGATATCCCACCAAATCGATGTTCCCGACGACTAGCCCCTCTCCCACGACCAATGAGCACAGGAATACGGGCACAAGCATCATGGATACCACGCCTTTCCACATCGAATGCATATTCATACGCACCTTCCATCTCTTAAATTGTTTCGGAGCTTTCGATATCACCATACGAGAAATCACGATTATCGAAGCGGTTATTGGACCAGCACGTCAACCTGAGGACTACGCATCTCCCTTCAGCGACAAATCATCCACCACTACAGGATGCATAATGGAGCTACCCTCAACGAAGTGGGGTATCAACCGAAAGGAAAACATCATGAAGCACAATTTGAGAAAGACCATCTGCGGAGCATTTCTCGCGGTGGGCGTGACAGTAGGCGGGGCGATGTTGCCCTCCGCAGCAATGGCGGTCGCGACAGTTTACGATCCATATGGGCGAGGCGAGTACACCCTTGAGTACGCCAAAGCCAATCCCGGCTTCAAAGCACAACATCAGCGTAAAGGATACGATGATCTTGGCTTTGGGGTATGGCGATACGGCAGGTGGGAAGCAAATGGAGTCCGCTCTTGGGCCGATGTAACGGGACTACATTCAGCGAATACCTTCACAGCCGCATTTGGCAGGGTTTCTTAGTCGTCGTCCAAACCCATATCGTTGATAATCCGAGGGCGGCAGAATACATCCATTCATCTGTCGCCCTTGTTTCTCACCCGATCATCATCAAAGGAGTCGAGATGGGGGCAATGCACAACCGTATCGGGCACAGGGCATTTGCAGCTGCTCTCGCTATGGTGCTGCCGATGGCCCTGTGCGCATGCGGGCAACAATCCTCCCCTGATGCGCAGCAGCAATTCAGCGGTCCATATGCCTCTGATTTCAGGCACAACTACGAGACGACAAGTAGCGAACTGGCCAAAGGCATCCTCAGAGACGGTAAAATCACCGATGCCGAGTTCGAGGAGTTCATAGACCGGTATACCTCGTGCATGAGCAGCCAGGGAGTGAACTGGTCCTATACCGATAACGGCGAGGAACTGCGAGGCGCTTCCGGTGATATGAGCCAAGAAGCCCTGACCAAGGCAACCGATGCATGCCATGCCCAAACCGGCTACATGGAGCTGGTACCGTTGTACCAATCCCTGCAATCCAATCCTGACAACCTCAGCCGGAATGAGCTAATGAAACTGTCTCTAGCGTGCCTGCAAAAACATGGATTGGCGGATCAGGGACTAACCGTGCAGGAATACGAGACCATCTACGATGACAACGACCGGTATATGGATATGTTCGGCAAGTACATGGAGCAATCGTCACCCGACTACCGGCATTTCCTCGCCTGCTCGCAGGATCCAGTGAACGCGCAGTAACGGGATTACGGCAACGGCGTCGATGAATCCGATCCTGACGTCCAACAGTGGTTCGCGTGCGAAGCCGACTAGAGACGTCATCCCCGAGATGACGTCTCGAAGTGTTTCCCCCAAAAACAGGATCTACAGTAGGAATAGGATCAACTGCGCAGGGGCAGGAGGAGGACGCGATGCATAGGACGAAGAAGCCGCGCGGCGGGGGTGCGCACACCGGCGTGGCCGTTTCGGTGTTCATCCTACTGGCGGCGATGCTGGTGTCCGTGGGGCTCGGAGCCGGTTTCCTGCTGACCCGATCGCGCATCCCGCAATCATTGGAATCCTCGACCTCCGCCGGCAGCATGAAGGTCGCCGCCTCGCAGTTCGACGACGCGCGATCCGTGCAACTGACGGTGACGCTCGGCACCTCCTCGACCATCGTCTCACCGGTGGCGGGCAGGGTGACCGCGTCGCATTGCGCGGCGAACGCCACCATCGCCTCGGGCGGCACGCCGATCAGCGTGGATGCGATACCGGTGCTCGCCCTGCATACCGTCACACCGCCGTACCGCACGCTGACCAGCGGCACGAAGGGACCCGACGCCCGCTCGCTGAACGACGCACTGCGCGCGCTCGGCTATGCGGCGCCGGATTCCGACTGGTTCACGTGGAACTCCATCACCGCCTACAACAAGCTGGCCGACAGCGTGGGGGCTAGGCGCATTACCAAGGAGGGCGGTTGGGCGATTGACCCGTCGTTCTTCATCTGGCTGCCGTCCGCGAGCGCGACCGTCGCCGAATGCCGGGTGTCCGTGGGCCAGCAGATCGCGCAGGGCGCGGAGCTGCTGGTCACCAGCGCGGCGCCGGTGAAGGCGACGTTGCCCGTGTCCGCGGCTGCTGCATCGTCGGGTGGCGCGTCGGGAGCCGCAGGCTCGGGTGTGACGTCCGGTGATCTCGTCTCGGGCGATCGTGTGCTGTCGATCGGGTCGACCACGGTGCCTGTTCCCACGGGGACCACGGAATTGACCGATCAGAGCGTGCTGTCGGCGATTACAGGCAGCACCGAGTATCGTCTGGCGAGTCTGGGAAGCGGCTCCGGACAGATGGGCTCGGGCGCCGGCACGGGCGGCTCCGGAGGTACGGGCGCATCGAGTGGTGGCAGCAGTGAGGGCGGCACCGTTCAGGTGTCGTATACGTGGCGGCTGGCGCAGCCGATCGAGGCGGTCACCGTGCCGCCGTCGTCGCTGTATCGGGCGTCGGGCGGCAAGGCGTGCGTGACCGTGTCAGGCAAGCCGACGCCGGTGTCGATCATCGCCTCGCAGCTCGGCAAGACGATGGTCGCGCCGGACGGGGTTGGCTCGTTCTCCTCGGTGGACGTCTCCCCCGCCTCCGACGAGCCTGCCGGGGGTGATTCCACGATGACGGGAATCGCCGATCAGGGCATCGTTCAGAGCGCCGATCAGGGTAAGCGCGTCGAGCTGCACGACGTGGGGCATACGTTCGATCCGTCGGGCGAGGACATGCTGTTCCGGCATCTGACGGTGACGCTGCTGCCGAAGCATGTGTATGCGCTCACCGGCCCGTCCGGGTCGGGCAAGTCGACACTGCTGTCGATCATCGCAGGATGGGTGACGCCGACGAGCGGCACGGTGGAGCGCATCGGCTGCTCGCGTGTGAACTGGGTGCTGCAGAATCCGCATGGCGTGGCGCGTCGGTCGGCCGTCGACCATGTGGCGTTGCCGTTCATCGCGCGCGGCGAGCGGCGTGCGGACGCGACCGCGCATGCGATGGAGCTGCTAGACGCGTTCGGATTGACGTCGTTGGCGGGAAAGCGGTTCCGTGACCTGTCCGGCGGCGAGGCGCAGCGGCTCATGCTGGCGCGAGGGGTGGCGAGCGGTGCCGATCTCATGCTGGTCGACGAGCCGACGGCGCAGCTTGATCTCAATACGGCGGCGACGGTCAACGAGCGGTTGCATGCGCTGTCGATGGGCGGGGCGATCGTCGTGGTCGCCACGCATGATCCGCGCACCCGTGACGCGTGCACCGATCTCATCGATCTGGGCGACTTCCAGTCGGATGATCGCGGCACCGAGCGTGGGACCGAGCGTGGGGAGGTGAGTTAGACGATGACCGATACGAACGGACGTCCACGCCCCGCCCGCATGCGACTGCGCGGCGTACTCGACGAGGCCGTGCGCAATCTCGCCTCCGGCACCTCGCACGCGTGCGCGATGGCCGTGACGCTCATCTGCCTGATGACGCTGTGCGTTCTGGCCGATCTGGCGTCGATCACCACGATCCAGCGGCGCGCCGACTCGTTCGTCGCCTCGGGCGGCTCCACGTACGTGATCACCTTCACCGGGCACATCGATGGGGCGGCGTGCGATCGCCTCTCCTCGCTCGACGGGGTCATCGCCTCCGGAGCGGTGCGCGCTGCGGCCGGCAAGCTCACGTTCGCGGCGCTGCCGTCCACGGGCGTGCCGACGTATGAGGCGACGACGGGGGCGACCGGCATATTCGCGAACAGCACCACCACCGCGCGCGACGCGGTGCGACCGAGCACGGGGGACGGCGTGTGGCTGTCGCAGGAGTCCGCGAAACCGCTTGGCGCGCGGCCCGGAGACCAGGTCACGCTGCGCGACGATCGCACGGTCGACGTCGCCGGCGTCTACGAATGGCCGGATGACGGGCGTCAGAGCGGCTACTCGTATGCGGCGATCATGCCGGTTGCAGCGTCGGACGACGAGCCGTTCGACCAGTGCTGGGTCAAGGCGTGGCCGGTGCCCGAGAACATCGAATCGCTGCTGCGCGTCACCACGGAGGGCGACGAGTCGGCCACGCAGGAACGGCCGACCGTCGCCCAGCTCAACACATCGCAGGGGCGCCCGTTCGATGCGATCGCGGCGTTCCGCGACCGGCTGACGGTGTGGTCGCCACTGGTGGCGGGCGTCGTCGCGCTGATGGTCGGATGGATCGCGGTGCATCTGCGTCGGCTGGAACTCGCGTCCGCATTGCACTGCGGCGTGCCGAAGAGCGCCATGGTCGTCGGCGTGCTCGTCGAGACGAGCGTGTGGACGCTGATCGCGATCGTCACGTGCATGCCGGTGTTGGCGTGGATGTGGTTGGAGAATACGGACGCGGACGCGATGGTGCTCACCGATACGCTGCTGCGCGTGCCGGTGGCGGTGTACGTCGGCGTGCTGGTCGGCGCGTTGGCGCGTGCGGGCACGATACGGGAGCGGCAGCTGTTCCGATACTTCAAGAACCGGTGAGGAGCGGCTGCCCCGAAGTCATTACACTGGTGGGTATGGCTGATTTTCTCGATATGCTGACCTCGCATGTCTCCAGGTCCGTTGCCGAAGGCGTCGCCGATGGCGGTGACGAGTCGGGCGCCGAACGTTCGGATGCGCGGACATTGCTCACGCGGGTCGCGTTCGAGTCGCTTGCCGACGGATTGTCCGACGATCGCGTGGCATCGATGCTGCGCGTTCTGGGATGGGACGGCGATGTCCCCTGTTTCGCGATCGCGGGACGGCCGGCTGTGAACGCTGCGGCGACCATGCAGGCGGTCGAGAGGGCGGTCACCGATCTGGGCGGCGAATCGCCCGTGTGCGGCGTGCGGGATGGCGTCGTGGCCGCGGTGATCCGCATCGAGGCGGCGGTCAGGCCGGAGGTCGTGTGCACGGCGGTATCGCCGGCATTCGGAGGCGATGCCGTCGCCAACGGCATCGATGGCAACGGCAGTGGCACCGGTAATGGCACCGTCGCCGATCGCGATGATGCTGACGAAGCCGGGACGCAGGCCGGGGCGAGGGACGAGACGGCGAACGGATCGAATGGTCCGCTCTGTCTGGGACCGGTGCGTCATGGCGTTGCGGGCGCAGCCGCGACGCTGGGCGCGGCGTTGACCACGCTGCAGGCGGCACCGGCATTGACGCCCGGTTCGCCGGGTGATAGCTCAGGTGTCGCCGGCGTATCCGGAGCCCGCACGGCTCGCCCCGTGCGGGGCGTCACGCTGCTGCGGGCGGAGGACGCGCTGCCGGAGCGTGCGCTGCTCGGCGATCCGGACGCGCGACGCGAACTGGTCAATGTGGTGTACGGGTCGCTCGCCGGCACGAATCCCGATGATCCGACGATGCTCACCGTCTCGACGTTCCTCGCCTCCGGCGGATCGCTCGAAACCACCGCACGCACGCTCAACGTGCATCCGAACACGGTGCGCTATCGCCTCAAGCGTGCAGCCGACTCCACCGGCTGGGACGCCACCGACCCGCGCGAGGCCTACGTCCTCACCACCGCCATCGCCTTGGGCCGCATGCACGCGGAACACTGAAATACGTGGAAATATGAGAGCGCCGGACGCTGAGAAGTACTCAACGTCCGGCGCTCTATATGTTCCGATCAGTCCGCCATGTCACGGACCGACGGCTGCATCACCGATCGAAATGATCGAAATCAGGCGATGGAAGCCGGGTCGACCGGGATGCCGGGAGCCATCGTGGAGGTGATGGTGGCCTTGGTGACGTAGCGGCCCTTGACGGTGGACGGCTTGAGACGCTTGACCTCTTCGGCCACGGCGCGGAAGTTCTCGTCCAGAGCCTTCTCCTCGAAGGAGGCCTTGCCGATCAGGAAGGAGAGGTTGCCGTGCTTGTCGACACGGAACTCGATCTTACCGCCCTTGATGTCCTTGACGGCCTTGGCCACGTCCATGGTGACGGTGCCGGTCTTCGGGTTCGGCATGAGGCCACGCGGACCGAGCACACGACCGAGGCGGCCGACCTTGCCCATCATGTCCGGGGTGGCGACGACGGAGTCGAAGTCGAGGAAGCCATCCTGCACCTTGGCGATCAGGTCGTCATCACCGACGATGTCGGCGCCGGCTTCCTGAGCGGCGGTGGCCTGCGGGCCACGGGCGAACACCAGGACGCGGACGGTCTTACCGGTGCCGTTCGGCAGGCTGACGGTGCCGCGGACCAGCTGGTCGGCCTTGCGCGGATCGACGTTCAGGCGCAGCACGGCCTCGACGGTCTCGTCGAAGTTGCGGGTCGGCATGCTCTTGAGCAGCGCGATGGCCTGGTCGGGGGTGTACAGGTTGTTGCGATCGACCTTCTCGGCCGCCTCGCGGTACTTCTTGGAATGCTTAGCCATCTGTCCTTCTCCTTATCAGTCGGTCACCGTGATGCCCATGGAACGGGCGGTACCTTCGATGATCTTCATGCCAGCTTCGATATCACGAGCGGACAGGTCGGGCATCTTCACCTCAGCGATTTCGCGGACCTGAGCCTTGGTGACGGAGCCGACCTTGTGGGTCAGCGGGTTCTCGGTGCCCTTCTCGATACCGGCGGCCTTGAGCAGCAGAGCCGCTGCCGGCGGGGTCTTGAGGACGAAGGTGAAGGAACGATCTTCGTACACGGTGATCTCAACCGGGATCACCTGGCCCATCTTGTCCTGCGTCTGGGCGTTGTACGCCTTGCAGAAGTCCATGATGTTGACGCCGTGCGAACCAAGGGCAGGACCCAGCGGCGGGGCCGGGTTGGCCTTGCCAGCCTGAATCTGCAGCTTGATCAGCGCGGAGACTTTCTTCTTGGGAGCCATGTTATGGTTCTTCTTTCTATAACGCGGTGCTATCGGTCGCCGCACATGAGCCGGCCAATGCCTCGGCCGAAGCCGGACGTCGTACGGATCTGCGCGGTCTCCTCCCGCAACTTATATTGCTGTGCTGTGCTAGCGGGTCTCCCCTCCAGACACGAACTTTCTAATTCTGCCACCGAAGCACGACGGCCGACACGCCGATAACAAAAAATCCCCGCAAGTTAAGTGCGGGGATTTCTAAGAGGCGTTAGACGCGTCTGGAATTCGTCGACGAGTGCGGAGAACGCCGTCCGAAACCGAAGGCGTACGAAGGTACGTCGAGGTTGAGGAAAAGCGTTATACGCTCCGTCGAGGGATTTCAGGCGGATTTCAGTCGAGCTTCTCGACCTGATCGAAGCCCAGCTCCACCGGCGTATCGCGGCCGAAGATGGACACGAGCACGGTGAGCTTCTGCGTGGTGGGCTCGACGTCGGAGACGACGGCGGCCATCGTGGCGAAGGGGCCGTCGGTGACGGTGACCTGATCGCCGACCGCGTAGGAGACCTCGACGGTGCGCTTCTTGGCGGCGGCAGGCTTGTCGCCGGCCTTCTTGAGCGCCTCGGAGGCGATCATCGGAGCCATCATCTCGACGACTTCCTTGCGGGTGAGCGGAGCCGGATCCTTGGTCGGACCGACGAAGCCGGTGACGCCTTCGGTCTCGCGCACGATGCGGCGGGCGTTCTCATCGGGCCACATGCGGATGAGCACGTAACCAGGAACGCGGACGCGGGTGATGACCTTCTTGCCCTTCTCGGTGTGCTTCTCGACTTCCTCCATCGGCACTTCGATCTGGAAGATCTTGTCTTCGAGACCGAAGGACTGGATGCGGGATTCGACGTTGGTCTTCACACGCTTCTCGTAGCCGGAGTAGGTGTGCAGCACATACCACTTGCCTTCGAGGGTGCGCAGCGAGGCGGCGAACTCGTCGATGGCGGCCTGACCGGCATCGGTGGTCTCGGCCTGCTCGGACTCGTTGGTCTCGCTCTCCTCGTCATCATCGAGATTGACCGGAGACTCGGCAGCAGAGGATTCGACGGAGGCGACGGGAGTGTCCTGAACGGACGGAGCCTCGGTTTCGACGGAGGAATCACCCTTGGCGGAGTCCGCAACCGAAGCGGTCTCCTCGGCAGCAGGGGCGGCCGGAACGTCAGCCGGCTCATTCTCCGGCAGGTCGGGCATCGCGTCGATGCTATCGAAATTCACTTCATCGCTCATGCGTTTTTCACCTTCGGGTGTACTAGGGGTCGTTACTGGAGGATCAGCCGAACACCCACAGCGTGGCCTTGACCAGGCCGAAGTCCATGCCGGTGACCAGAGCCATCAGCAGCAGCACGAAGATGAACACGGCAAGGGACCAGAAGAACAGTTCCTTGGCAGTAGGGGTCACAACCTTGCGAAGCTCGTCGATGATCTGCTTGATGAACAGACCGATGCGCATGAAGACATTCGGCTTAATGGCCTTTTCATTGCTAGCCTTCGCCATATCCATCCTTCGCTTGGGGTATTCGTCAGAAACTTGGCAGGGAAGGCGGGACTCGAACCCACAACCTACGGTTTTGGAGACCGTTGCGCTACCAATTGCGCCACTTCCCTAGGTGAACTTCACCTCGGTTCCACGTTCCATGAAGAACGCTTCGCCACGGCGAAAACCGCCAAGTCGGTATATTAGCGAATGACTTCCGATTACACAAATCGCGTGTCGCACGGCGTGGCGCGACACGCGATATGTGCCGAAATCGGCGTTATACCAACGTTTTGCGGTGATTATATGCGATCACGCCTCGACGTAGGCCTTCATGCGACGCATGCCTTCGGCGAGCTGGTCGTCGGCCAGCGCGTAGGAGAATCGCAGATAGCCGGGCGCGCCGAACGCCTCGCCGGGGACGGCGGCGACGTGCGCCTCGTCGAGCAGGGCGGCGGCGAACTCGGACGACGTGGCCGACACGGTGCCGTTGGGGCCGAGCGGCCTGCCCAGCAGCTCATGGATGTCGGCGAACGCGTAGAACGCGCCGGTCGGGGTCGGGCAGTGTACGCCCTCGATGTCGTTCAGCGCGGCGACGATCGCCCTGCGGCGCACGTCGAACGCCTCACGCATGTGGTACACCTCGTCGAGCGGACCGGAAACGGCCGCGATGGCGGCGCGCTGCGAGACGTTGGCGACGTTCGAGGTCATGTGACCCTGCAGCTTGGCGGCGGCCTTGGCGACCGGCTCGGGGGCGATCAGCCAGCCGACGCGCCAGCCCGGCATCGCGTACGTCTTGGCGACGCCGTTGAGGATGATGAGCTGGTCGCGCACCTCGGGCACGGCGGCGCCGAT
Source organism: Bifidobacterium callitrichos DSM 23973 (assembly GCF_000741175.1). Lineage (GTDB taxonomy): Bacteria > Actinomycetota > Actinomycetes > Actinomycetales > Bifidobacteriaceae > Bifidobacterium > Bifidobacterium callitrichos. Next base: position 20,609 of record NZ_JGYS01000004.1, on the reverse strand, counting down.
GTACGTGGTGTGCGCGTCATCGTAGTTGAGGTGCTCGTAGATCTCGTCGGTGATGACCCACACGTGGTGCTCGATCGCCCACTTCGCGATGCCCTCGATCGTCTCGGCGTTCCACACGGCGCCGGTCGGGTTGTTCGGGGAGGTGACGATGATCGCCTTCGTGCGGTCGGTGCGGGCCGCCTCGATCGCGTCGAGATCCGGCTCGAAGCCACGCTCGGCGCCGGCGAAGACCTCGACCGGCCTGCCGCCGGCAAGCTTGACGGCCTCCGGGTAGCTGGTCCAGTACGGGGTGGGGATGATGACCTCGTCGCCCTCGTTGAGCAGGATCTGGAACGTCGAGTAGACGGCCTGCTTGCCGCCATTGGTCACGACGACCTGATCGGGGGTGACCTCGAAGCCGGAGTCACGCAGCGTCTTGTCGGCGATGGCGCGGCGCAGCTCGGGAAGACCCGGGGTCGGCGTGTACTTGTAGTTCTTCGGGTCGCGGCATGCGGCGGCGGCCGCGTCGACGACGTAGTCCGGGGTCGGGAAGTTGGGTTCTCCGGCGCCGAAGCCGATGACGTCGAGTCCGGCGGCCTTCATGGCCTTCGCCTTGGAGTCGACGGCGAGCGTGGCGCTCGGGGTCACATGGTTGATACGGTCGGAAAGAGTCTGCCATTGAGCCATAGTCATGGCTTCAAGGATAATCCGGGCGCGCGAGAAGCGCTAGACGAGGACGAGGTTGTCGCGGTGGACCAGAGGGTGGGTGAATTCGGGGCCGAGGATGCGCTTCAACTGCGCGGTGTTGCGGCCCAGCATGCGTTCGATCTCCTCCGAATCGTAGCCGGCGAGTCCGCGCGCCAGATGCGTGCCGTCATCGCCGTCGACCCACACCGGGTCTCCCGCGGAGAACGCGCCGCGCACCTCAAGCGCGCCCGCGGCGAGCAGGGACGCGCGGCCGCCGCGCACGGCCCTGGCCGCGCCGGAGTCGACGATGATCGTGCCACGGGGCTCGGCCGCGAAGCCGATCCACAGGCGGCGCGTGGACCCACGGTGCTTGACCGGTGCGAACGCGGTGCCCACGGGGTCGCCCATCAGCGCCGGACCGGCGTTGCCCGCGCAGGTGAGCACGGTGGGGATGCCGGAGACGGCCGCTACGCGCGCCGCCTCCAGTTTGGTGACCATGCCGCCGGTGCCGACCTTCGAGCCGGTGCCGCCGACCTTGACCTCGCCGAGCGCGTCCACGACGTTCGGCACGTAGCCGATGCGGTGTGCCCCCGGCTCGGAGGGCGGCGCCGTGTACAGGCCGTCCACGTCGGTGAGCAGGACAAGCGCATCGGCCCGTACGAGATTGGCGACGAGCGCGGAGAGACGATCGTTGTCGCCGAACCGGATCTCGTTGGAGGCCAGCGAGTCGTTCTCGTTGACGATCGGCACGACGCCCAGATCGAGCAGACGTCCGAGCGTGCGCTGCACGTTGCGGTACTGCGTGGCGCGGATCGTATCCTCCGCGGTGATGAGAATCTGCCCCGCATGCACGCCGAAACGGCCGAACGCGGCCTCGTACTGCGCCATCAGCAGGCCCTGGCCGACGGCCGCGGCCGCCTGCTGCGTGGCCACGTCGGTCGGACGCGTCTCGAAGCCGAGCGGGCCGAAGCCGGCCGCGATGGCACCCGAGGAGACGAGCACGACGCGCGCGCCCTGCCGGTGCGTCTCGGCCAGCGCGGCGACCAGTGCGTTCAGGCGCGTGGCGTCAAGGTGTCCGTTCGGATTGGTGAGCGAACTGGAGCCGACCTTGACGACGACGGTCTCCGCCTCGGCGATGCGCCGACGGATCTCAGCCTGCGATGGTGTGGACATATTCCCTCCTTGTGGTCGGGATTCTACTCCTGCCGTTCGCCGGAGTCGCCGGTGTTCCCGCCGTTCCCGTCGTCGGTGCTCTCGCCGCGGCCGAAGAGGCTGTTCTCGTCGTGGCGATCGTCGTCGATGGACGGGTCGGCCCAGTGGCCGGCCTGACGTTCGGCCATCATCGCCTCGCGGACGGCGGCCTTCGCGTCCATCATCGCGTGGTATTCGCGACGACGTTCGGCGTTGGTGCGGCGACGTGCGCCCGGCTCGTCGGCCTCGAGGCGCAGATCCGTGCCGCGGGCGCCGATCGGCGTGCCGTCGAGCAGCTCGCCGCCGGCCGCGATCGTCGGATCCCAGTCGAACTCGACCGCGCGATCGCCACGGCCGATGCGGATTTCGTCGCCCGGCTTGGCGCCCTTGCGGCGCAGCTCGTCCTCGACGCCCAGCTTGGCCAGACGGTCGGCCAGATAGCCGACGGCCTCGTCGTTGTCGAAGTTGGTCTGCTGCACCCAGCGTTCCGGCTTACGGCCGGTGACCTCGAACCAGAAGTCGCCGTTGCCGTTCTCCCTGCGTTCGATCGTGAAGTCGAGCGCGGTGCCGTTCTCGTCGGCGGCGCGACGACGACGTCCCTTCTGCTCGAGCGGCTTGATGACGACGCGGGCCTCCTCCTCGGCGGCCTCGCGTCTGGCGACCTCCTCGCGCATCTTCCCGACCAGATCGGCCAAGGCGAAGTTGAGCTCCTTCAGGCCCTCGTGCGAGGCGGTGGAGATGATGAACACGCGCATGCCGCGCTTCTCGAACTCCGGCTTGATGAACTCGGCGAGTTCCTTGGCCTCCGGCACATCGACCTTGTTGAGGATGATGATGCGCGGACGCTCCGGAATCGGGATCGCGCCGAGCGGCAGCTCCAGCGAACCCGCGTACTCGGCGAGCTCGTGCTCGAGCGCCTCGTAGTCGCTGATCGGGTCGCGGCCCGGTTCGAGCGTCGCGCAATCGATGACGTGCGCGATGATCTCGGTGCGCTCGATATGGCGCAGGAACTCCAGCCCCAGTCCCTTGCCCTGGCTGGCGCCGGGGATCAGACCGGGCACGTCGGCGATGGTGTAGCGGCGATCGCCGGCGACGACCACGCCGAGGTTCGGCACGAGCGTGGTGAATGGGTAGTCGGCGATCTTCGGCTTGGCGGCGCTCATCGCAGCGATCAGGCTCGACTTGCCGGCGGACGGGAAGCCCACCAGCGCGACGTCGGCGATCGACTTGAGCTCGAGAACCACGTCACGCTCCTCGCCCAGCTCGCCGAGCAGGGCGAAACCGGGGGCGCGACGGGTGCGGTTGGCCAGCGCGATATTGCCGAGGCCGCCGGCGCCGCCCGCGGCGGCTACGTAGCGATCGCCCTCGTGACGCAGATCGGCGAGCTCCTCGCCGGGGTGCTTCGACTGGCCCTGCGCGCCCTTGGCGGCGAAGACGATGGTGCCGCACGGCACGGGCAGGATCAGGTCCTCGCCCTTGGAGCCGTCCTTGTTGTCGCCCAGGCCCATCGTGCCGCTGGCGGCCGTGCGATGCGGCATGAAGCGGTAGTCGAGCAGGCTGGTGGCGTTGCGGTCGGCCACGAAGATGACGGAGCCGCCGTCACCGCCGTTGCCGCCGTTCGGGCCGGCGAGCGGCTTGTACTTCTCGCGGCGGATGCCGGCGGAACCGTTGCCGCCGTCGCCGCCCTTGACGTGGACGGTTACTCGATCCACAAAATCACTCATGTTGGTACCTTAATCTTTGTAACAAAAAAGCCGCGTCCTAGGGGCGCGGCTTTTCGCTATCGCTGTGTTCAGGCGATGACGTCGACGACCTTGCGGTCATGACGGGTGCCGAACTTCACGGAGCCATCGGCGAGAGCGAACAGGGTGTGATCCTTGCCCATGCCGACGTTGTGGCCCGGGTGGAAGTTGGTGCCACGCTGGCGGACGATGATGTTGCCGGCGACGACAGCCTCGCCACCGAACTTCTTCACGCCGAGGTATTGAGGCTGCGAATCGCGACCGTTGCGCGAGCTGGACGCGCCCTTCTTATGTGCCATGATCGGTTCCTTTCAGTCAGTGTAAGCTTTGACGGAAAAATCAGGCGATCGCCGTGACCTTGACGGCGGTCAGCTTCTGACGGTGGCCCTTGCGACGGGCGACACCGGTCTTGTTCTTGTACTTCTGGATGTTGATCTTCGGGCCCTTGGCCTCGTCGTTCACGACCTCGGCCTTGACGGAGACCTTGGCCAGATCAGCGGCGGCCAGAGTGACGTTGGCGCCATCGACCACGAGCGCGACCGGGAACTCCACGGTATCGCCCTGCTTGGCGTCGAGACGGTTGACGAGGATGACGTCGCCGACCTCGACCTTTTCCTGATGGCCACCGGCCTTCACAATCGCGTACATAATCGTTCCTTTTATATTGGGGAAAGCTTATTGCCTGACGCTCTCGGATACGCCGAGCTCGCGGTCAGACACCGACAAACTAACTTACACTGACACGCGGACTAACGCAACCGCGTTTCATCCGCGTGTCATTCACGCCGGTTTGCCGTTCGGCGTGCTAGAGACCGGCCGTCGCCTTGAGTCGACGCTCAGTCGTCGATGTCCGCGTTGTTCGCGGCGACCGCGGCGGCGGCGATCTGCGCGAGCTTGGCCTTGACGTCCGGACGGGACCCTGCCGGCTCCGGCGCGGGCGTCGTGCCACGGCCGTGCTTGTTCGTGCGCACGAACGGATCACCTCCACGCAACGCGTAGGGGTCATCGTACTCGGCACTGACGATCGGCTTGTCGTGCAGGATGAAGCCGCGGCCCTTGCAGGTCGGGCACTCCTCGGAGAACGCCTCGACCAGACCCTGGCCGATGCGCTTGCGCGTCATCTGCACGAGGCCGAGCGAGGTGACCTCCGCCACCTGATGCTTGGTGCGGTCGCGAGCCAGGCATTCGACGAGACGACGCAGCACGAGGTCGCGGTTGGCGGGCATCACCATGTCGACGTAATCGATCATGATCATGCCGCCGATGTCACGCAGACGCAGCTGACGCGCGATCTCCTCGCTCGCCTCGAGGTTGCATCGCGTGACCGTCTCCTCGAGCGACTTGCCACGGCCGATGAATCGGCCGGTGTTCACGTCGATCGTGGTCATGGCCTCGGTGCGGTCGATGACGATCGAGCCGCCGGAGGGCAGGTAGACCTGACGCTCCATGCCCTTCCTCAACTGGGAGTCGATCTGCCACTTGTCGAACACGTCCTTGCCGTTGTGTTCGGCCGGATCCCACTTGACGAGCTTGTCCTTCAGGTCCGGGGCCATCGTCTCGAGGTACTCCTCGATACGGTCGTAGACCTTGCCCCCCTCGACGATCAGCTGGCTGAAATCGTCGTTGAAGATGTCGCGCACCACGCGGATCGCGACGTCCGGCTCGCCCTGCAGGAGCTTGGGACGCTTGCCGTGCCAGAACTCCTCGCGCTTGGCGTTGATGCGGTTCCACTGGCGCACGAGGCTCTCGAGATCCTTGACGATCGCGTCCTCGCTCGCGCCCTCGGCCGCGGTGCGGATGATCACGCCCATGTCCTTCGGCGCGATCTTCGCGACGATGTTCTTCAGACGCGCACGCTCACGCTCCGGCAGCTTGCGGCTCACGCCGGTCATGCCGCCGGACGGCACGAGCACGAGGAATCGGCCGGCGAGCGTGACCTGCGAGGTCAGACGGGCGCCCTTGTGACCGATCGGATCCTTGGTGACCTGCACGAGAACCGGATCGCCGGACTTGAACGCGAGTTCGATGCGGCGCGGCTGACCTTCGAGACGGGTCGCGTCCCAGTTGACCTCGCCGGCGTACAGCACGCCGTTGCGGGCCTGTCCGATGTCGACGAACGCGGCCTCCATGCTCGGCAGCACGTTCTGCACGCGACCGAGATACACGTTGCCGACGGTCTGCACCTCCTGGATGTCGGACACGTAGTGCTCGACGAGGATGTTGTCCTCGACCACGGAGATCTGGGTGTGCTTCTCCTTCTCGCGTACGACCATCAGGCGTTCGACGTTCTCGCGACGCGCGAGGAAGTCCTGTTCCATGATCTGCGACTGGCGGGAGCGCTCGCGGCGATTGTCGCGACGACGCTGCTTCTTGGCCTCGAGTCGGGTCGAGCCCTCCACGTCGGTGATCTCGTCGATGTACTGCTGCTTGCGGGATCGGCGGGAGATGATCTGCTCGTCGTCGTCCTGCGACTTGCCGCGGCGGCGACGGCGACGCGTACGGGTGACGGTCTCCTCCTCGACAGGCTCCTCATCGCGATCGTCACGGTCGCGGTCACGATCGTCGCGATCCTCACGGTCCTCGCGGGATGCGCGACGATCCTCGATCGACTCGGACTTGCCGCGGCGACGACGGCGACGCGTACGGGTGCGTGGCTCCTCGTCGGCCGGCTCCTCGTCGTCGATCGGACGGTAGGAGATGTCGTCGAGCTCCAGGTCCTCCTCGATCTGTTCGACCTCGGCGGCGGCGCGACGCTCCTGCGCGTTGAGACGACGACTGCGGGTGCGCCGGCGCCCGGAGGCGTTCTCGTTCTCGTTCTCGTTGGCCTGATCGTCGGCGTTCTGCTGGTCGGCGGCGCGGCCGGCGGGGTCGGCATCGGAGCGGTCGGCACGGTTGGCGCGACCCGTACGGGCGTCATCCTGCTTGTCGTCCTGCTGGGATGCGTTCTGACGGGCGGCGCGGGAACGCGTGCGGCGACGGGTCTCACGGCGCGAGGCGCGCGTCTCATCGGCATCGTCGGAGCCGTTGTCGGACGAATCGTCATCGGCGTGGATGTCGATGATATCGATGTCATCGTCGTCATCACGGCCGTGCGCGGGGATGACCGGCTCCTGGAACAGCAGCGAGGTCATCGGGCGGGAACGGCGTCCGCCGCGATCGCGCGAGATCTCGTAGTCGTCGTACTCGTCACGATCGTCGTCACGGTCATAACGGTCATGGAACGGCAGTCCGTCGAGCAGCTCCTCGGCGCGCTCGAGATCGTCGTCGTCGCGGCGACGGGACCGACGGGCCGGACGATCGTCGTCATCGTCGAAATCGCCGGCATGGCGGACGCGACGACGGCGGGTGGGGCGCTCGTCCTCATCGGAGGCGTCGACGATGGCGGGGGCACGGCGGACGCGAGACTTGCGGCGCGGCGACGGCGCATCATCGTCGGAGGTGTTGTCGGCGGAGGCGTCGGACTGAGGCTCGGGCAGACGCGGCTCCTCGAACATCGCGGCGGAATGGTCCTCGACCTTCAGTTCGAGCGACACGCCGGCGGCGCCCGCACCGCGCACGACGCGACGGCCACGACGGCGGCGGGTCGTGGTCGGGGCGCCGTCCGAGCCTGCGGGGGTGTTCACGGCATTGGAATCGGCAGTGGCGTCATCGGAGCCGGTATTGGTATTGGATACGGTTGCATTCTGGGCGTCGACGTCGTCGACCCCATTGTTGTTCACAGCGGGCACGATGCTCCTCGTCCCGGCGTGCTGCATCACGTCGGACCTTATATATAAGGCCTCCACGGCTCTCACACCATGCTCTCACCATGGCCGCGCATCGCTTGCGCCCGCAGAAGCAATTCCTTCAAAGTCTGTGCGGCTCGGACGGCGGACACCGGCGCTCGCGCGGATCATAGGGCCACCCTGGATCCAGCTGCGAGGGGATCGACGCCATCTGGCACGTCGGCGGTTTGCAGAACCACCGCATACAAGTATGCCACAACTTTTTCCCCGGGGTCACCACGGACAACGTACTCAAGGTCCGAGGGTCGCCCGTTCCCGTGCCGATCGGCGTACGGGGAACGAGGCCAACGCGCGCCTTATCCCATTCCTCGTACGCCGGGGGCTCGCCAGCGTACGGGGAATGGGGCCATCGCACGAGTCTCACCCGTATTCGTACGCTTGCGTCGCGGCAGCGTACGAATACGGGTGAGATCGGCCCCGAAGTCACGGGGAGCGTACGCTACGGCGCCGTCAGCGTACGTTCCCCGTGGCACCGAGTCAGTTACCCACGATGTGCGTACGGCGTGTCATCCGCACCATCGGACCGTGGGCCGTTCAGCCGGCAATCAGCCGGGGACTCATGGTCAACGGGACAACGACAGCCACTCCCCCAGGATGTCGGTGAGGAGCGTGAGATCGGATTCGGGCATCTGCTCGTCGTGCTTGTGGGCGAGCAGCGGGTCGCCGGCGCCGAGGTTGACCGCCGGAATGCCGAGCTGGGAGAACCGGGCGACGTCGGTCCAGCCGAGCTTGGCGAGCGGGTCGCGGCCGGTGCGCTCCTTGACGAGCCTCGCCAGGGAGACGGCCAGCGGCGCGTCCATGCCGGGTCGCGCGGACGGCGACTCGTCCTTCATCTCGATGCCGTAGCCCTCGAAGACGCCACCGGTGGCGGTGTGCTCGCCGTTGCCGAGCTCGGCGCCCGCGTCGGCACCCATCATCAGGGCCTTGGCCTCGGCGAGCGACTTGTCGGGGGCGAACCGGTAGTTGACGTGAACGCGGCATTCGTCGGGGATGACGTTCGTGCCCTTGCCGCCGGAGATCAGCGTGGCGTTGAGACCTTCGCGGTAGGTCAGGCCGTCCACCTCGACGTCGGCCGGCTCGTAGGCGTTGAGGCGGTTCAGGATGTCCGCGGCCTTGTGAATCGCGTTGACGCCCATCCATGCGCGGGCCGAGTGCGCGGCGACGCCGTGCGTGATCACGTCGAAGCGGATCGTGCCGTTGCAGCCGCCTTCGATGCCGCAGCTGGTCGGCTCGCCGATGATTGCGAAATCGCCGGTGATCCAGTCGGGGTGGGTCTCGACGACCTTCCTCAAACCGTTCTTCTCGGCGGCGACCTCCTCGTGGTCGTAGAAGACGAACGTGAGATCGGCGTTCGGCGTGGTTTCGGGCGCGGCGCCGTCAAGGGTGGCGGCGAGGTAGAGCATCACCGCATCGGACGCCTTCATGTCGGTGGCGCCGCGACCCCACAGGACGCGTTCGCCAGGATGGGCCTCGGCGATATCCTCGCGGATCAGCGGGTCGCCGGGTTCCAGCCAACGCGGCGGGAAGTTGTCGATGACCGGGACGACGTCGATGTGTCCGGCGAGGATCACACGCCGATCGAGGCCGAAGTCGGTGGAGGCGACGACGGTGTCGCCGTGACGGCGGACGGTCAGGTGGGATTGCTGGCGCAGGAAGCGTTCGATCTCGTCGGCAAGCGGGGTCTCGTAGTCGCTCACCGAGTAGGCGGTCATGATCTGGGCGAGGATCGTCGCGATGGCCTCGGTGCGGGGCGCGTTCGGGTCGAGGGTGATGGGGGTGGCGGTGTCGCGCGCGAGCGCGGCCTTCGGATCGGCGGGCTGGCCATTGGACTGATCGGCTGTGGTGTTCGTATCGTTCGTCATAGCCGCGATTCTAGTGGGGACGCATCGGCGCCGAGGCCGGGTGCCCCATTCGTCGGGCCGATGCCCGGGCGGGAATCGCACGGACGACGTCCGCACGGGCATAAACGGGAACGTCCGGCTCACGGAAGGCGTCCACGGATGCGTTCGAGGACCGGTCAGTGAGATACGGCGGACGAATGCATGGCGATGTGCGAGTATGGGAAGCCGATAAGGGAGGAACATGCCAGGTCTACTTAGCGCGATGCAGGGCTTCTGCGTCATCGGCATCGTCATCTTCGTGGGGTACGTGGCGGCGCGTATGCGCATCGGCGGCCCGAGCGCGCAGATGGTGCTCAATCGGTTCTCGTTCTTCGTGTCGAGTCCGTGTCTGATGTTCGCGATCCTCTCCAAGGAGCCGATCTTCGACATCTTCCACCCGTCGATCATCGTCGCGTTCCTGTCGGCGATGCTCATCGGCGTGGTGTTCCTCGTGCTCAATCGCATGTTCTTCCATATGAACGCGGCCGATGCGACGATCGGCGCGCTCAACTCGCTGTACCTCAACTCGAACAACATCGGCCTGCCGATCGCCACGTACATCCTCGGCAACGGCGCGCTGGTCGCCCCGATCCTGGTGATGCAGCAGGCGCTGTTCACGCCGATCGGTCTGACCGCGCTGGACGTGTTCACCAAGGGCAAGGTGTCGGTCAAGGAGATCGCGAAGCAGCCGCTGCATCAGCCGCTGCTCATCGGCTCGCTGCTGGGCATCGTGCTGTCGGCCGTCAACGCGAAGACCGGATGGTTCATCCCGAATTATCTGTACGACCCGATCAACATGATCGGCGAGTCGGCCGTGCCGATGATCCTCATGGCGTTCGGCATGTCGCTGCACGGCACGAAGCCGCTGCAGCAGAAGGGCGATCGCCCGGCGATCTTCACCGTGGCTATCCTCAAGAACATCGTGATGCCGGTCATCGCGTTCCTCCTCGCCTACTTCATGATGGGCTTCCGCGGTCCGGAGCTGTACGCGTGCGTGGTGCTCGCGGCGCTCCCGACCGGCCAGAACGTGTACAACTACGCGGCCCGCTACAACGTGGGATTGACGTTCGCGCGCGACGGCATCCTGATGAGCACGCTGACGAGCCCGGTGTTCATCGCGGTGATCGCGTTCCTGCTGAGCTGATGGCATCGGACGCGCAGTGTTATCGCCGAGTTGCGTGACGGATCACTTTTGAAACTTTTTATTTTTTTGATATTTTTGATTTCGGATGTGATAGACCTATCGTCAGACAGAGATGACACATGAGAAACGTTGCAAATCCATTCAAGCCGACCGACGGAGGCGAACCTCCGCTGCTGATCGGACGACGCAAGGTCATTCGTGACTTCGAGAAGGGTCTCGACAACGGTGTGGGCGCACCGGGACGCATCATGCTCATCACCGGAGCGCGAGGCACGGGCAAAACCGTCATACTCACGGTCCTCGGAGACAAGGCGCGCGCACGGAAGTGGGACGTCATCGAGGAGACCGCCTCAGAGGGTCTATGCGAACGTCTGGTCAACGAACTACGGGATCGGGATGGACTGCTTGACCGCCTTACCATCAAACCGTCGTTGAGTTTCGCCGGCGCAAGCGTCAGCCTCGGCGAGGCCGAGCTCTCGCCGAAGCGCATGCCTGAGACCTTGCGTAAGGCGATGGCCGAACGCATCACCCTGCTGGAGAAGCACCACGCCGGCCTGCTCATCTCCATCGATGAAACGCAGGCGGCCGACCGATCCGACATGATTGCCATTGCAACCGCCATCCAGCATCAGATAAGGGAGCGCCGCAACATCGCCATCGCGTTCGCCGGACTGCCGCAGATGGTCTCGGACCTGTTCAATGACGAGGTGATCACGTTCCTTCGTCGAGCGAAGATGAACGTACTGACCAGCATCCCCGTCGATGAGGTACGGGATGCATTCCGCACGACCTTCCATGATTCCGGCATGCACATCGATGAGCAGCAGTTGCAGACGGCCGCCGCCGCCACATGCGGATACCCGTACATGATTCAGCTGGTCGGATACCACATCTGGGACGCGGCGGACATGCGCAACTCCGACGAAATCTCCGACGATGACGTCTCGCAGGGCATCACCGAGGCGAGAATCGACCTCGACAACGCCGTATGCATTCCGGAACTGCACGGACTGTCGAGGAACGACCGCGCATACCTCAAGGCCATGGCACAGTCCGACGGTCCTTCGTCGACAACGGCAGTGGCCAAGCGCATGGGCAAGACACCCAATTACGCGGCCACCTACCGCAAGCGGCTGCTCGACGCCTACGTAATCCGCGAAACCGAACGAGGCGAGGTCGATTTCGCAGTACCCTTCCTGCGGGAGTATCTGCGCAGGCATGGCGATGAGTGAAAAATATCCACATCGATAAAAGACCGATTGGAATCTACGCACAGACGCACGGATTAACGCAGGATGAAGCCGTGAACGCACTTATCGACAAGGCCCTGGCGTAGTTGAGGCGTAGCTGACGCATGCAGCGGCGCTCCGTCAATAATCAGTCGGCTGCCGTCATCATGTATCAGCAGAAAAGTGCCGGATAGGTATCGAAATTTTCGTTCCTTGGCGGTATGATGGGAGCATCGGCTTGGGGGCTCGCTGATCGGCGAGACCGGGTCGAGGCGTCGGGGCGAGGCAGCCTGTGGACGCGAACGCGAATAGGCACGAGCAAGGAGGCTTCATGCTCAAAGGTATTCCGAAGATCATCCCGCCGGAACTGTTGAAGGTGCTGTGCGAGATGGGCCACGGCGATCAGCTGGTCATCGCGGACGGCAACTTCCCGGCCGAATCGATCGGCAAGAACGCGATCGTGGTGCGCATGGACGGCCACGGCGGCGACGAGATCCTCAAGGCGATCCTGACGGTCTTCCCGCTGGACACCTACGTGGACAAGCCGGCCACGCTGATGGAGAAGGTGCCGGGAGATACCGTCGCCACCCCGATCTGGGATGTATACGCGGACCTCATCAAGGAGCATGACGAGCGCGGCGCCGACGCGATCGGCTCCCTCGAGCGCTTCGCGTTCTACGAGCAGGCGAGGAAGGCGTACTGCGTGATCGCCAGCGGCGAATCGGCGCAATACGCGAACCTGATCCTGCAGAAGGGCGTCGTGTTCAACGCCGAATAGGCGGGTGGACGAATACGGGCAAGGCCCCTGTTCCGTTCGATTGTTTGGATCGGAGGGAACGGGGCCTTGATGATTTCAGCATCTTTGACTACCCCTCAGACCCGCTTCGCGGGCCAGCTCCCCTGACAAGGGGAGCCGAAAGAAAAGACAGGAGTCAGCTGTCGAGGATCTGCTGGATGGCGGCGTACTGGGCGTCGGTGAGCTGGACGGCAGGCTCGCGGATCAGGGTGGAAATCGGCAGCCCCTTGGCCTTGACGGCGCCCTTGATCGCGGAGACGAACAGGTCGGACTGGTCGTAGAGCGCCATCAGGTGGCTGATGCGCTGGGCGGAGCGGATCGCGGTGTTGTAGTCGCCCGCCTCGTACGCGGTGTGCAGGTTGGCGAAGGTCTCCGGCTCGACGTTGGTCATGCCGCAGATCACGCCGTCGCCGCCGGAGACGCGGTTGACGAGATAGTACTCGTCGAATCCGGAGAACACGGCGAAGCGCGGATTGACGGCCTTGACCGCGCGGATCACCTTGCGCGTGTGGCTGATCGTGTCGACCGTGTCCTTGATGCCGACGATGTTCGGATACTCGGCGGCGAGAGACGCCACGAGCTCCGGCGTCAGGTCGGAGCCGGTGCGCGGCGGGAAGTTGTAGAGGATCACCGGAATGTCGACGGCGCCCGCGACCGCGCCGAAGTACGCCTTCGCGCCTCCCGCGGTGGGACCGAAGTAGTACGGCGAGACGACGACGAGCGCGTCGACGCCACTGGCCTCGGCGGCACGGGAGAAGTCGAGCACCTTGTCGATGTTCGTGTCGCCCACGCCGGCGAACACCTTGATGCGCCCGCCCACATGACGCACGACGAAGTCGACGACCTCCTTCTTCACGTCGAGCGGGAAGGCGTAGAACTCGCCGATGCTGCCGAAGATCAGCACGCCGTTGACGCCTGCCTCGATGAGGTGGTCGAGATGTCTGCCCCAGTTCTCGTAATCGATGGAGCCATCGTCCTTGGTGATGGTGATGGAGGGGCAGATGATGCCCGAGAATACGGCGTTGTCCGTCATGTGATTCCTTTCAATATGCGTCAATATGCGTCCATATGCGTCCATATGCGCCGAGGGGCGGCGGAACATCGGTTCCAACCGCCCCTCGGCACCGAATGGTTATGCAATGGTTACATGGTTATATATAGGCTACGCCTCGATGCCGTAGGCGCGGCGGGCGTTGTTCGCGAAGAAGTCCTCGTCCTCGCCGAACGTGTCCAGCATGAGCTGGAAATGCGCGGCGAAGGTCGAGTTCAGTTCCACGACCGGCCAGTTGGAGCTGTACAGCACCTTCTTCGGGCCGAACGTGTCACGCACGTACTTCACGATGTCCGGGTCGACCGGGTTGTCGCCGGAGACCTTGATATAGGAGTTCGGCAGCCCCGCGAGCGCGGTGAGCGCGGCCTTCGTGTCGTCGTCGAGTCCCGGCGCGTTGCCGAGGTGATCGACGATCACCGTGACCTGCGGCACCTGGCTGAACGCCTTGGCCATGTCGGGCAGTTCGGCGCCGCGATTGCACAGTTCGAACGGCAGCCCCTTGTCGGCCATCGCCTCGAGTCCCTCGATGAACGAGGTTTCGAGGCAGCGGCCGCGCGGTTCGGAGTCGACGTGGAGCGGTTCGCGGATGCCGTCGGCGTTGATCGGGATGCGCATCCAGGGACTCACGTCGCTGCGAAGCATGCGCTTGAGGATCTTCGGGGACGGGTTCTCGAACAGGAGGCGATCCTCGAGCTCATGGTCGGCCGCGTCGACCTCCACGTACACGCCGCCGAGGAAGTCGACGCCGAACTTTGCGTATTCGGCTTCGAGGTCCTCGACCGTGTACTTGTGCTGGAGGGCGGGCAGTCCCGCGAGCCACGGCAGATCCTGCGTGTCCGGATCCCAGATGTGGAAGTGGGAGTCGATGACCTTCAATGCCATGATGGGTTACCTTTCGATCAGACGATCAGTCGATCAGTCAATCAGGCTGCTTCCTTGAGGCCGATCTTGCAGCCCCAGAAGGCGTACCAGACCAGGAACAGGAACAGCGGGACGGTGCACCAGAGCATGACGTTCATGCCGCCGGCGTCGGTGATCGCGCCGTAGATGAGCGGGATGATCGCGCCGCCGACGATGGACATCGTGATCAGGCTGGCGCCGGTCTTGGCCGCGGCGCCCTTGAGCTGGGACAGGGCGAGGGCGAAGATCGTGCCGTAGGCGATGGACATGAAGAAGTACAGGGCGATGAACGTGATGACCGAGACCTTGCCCAGACCCATGGCCGTGAGGATCACGAGGATCGTGGCGCCGATCATGTAGACGCCGAGGATCTTGCCCGGGTGGAACTTGGTCATGAACGGGGTGGTGACGAATCGGCCGATCGCGAACATCAGGGTGAGGATGGCGAGGAACGTGGCGGCCGTACCGGCGCTCATGCCCTCCCACTGCTGCTGCGCGAAGGTGGAGAACGTGGAGAAGCCGATGGTCTGCAGACCCACGTACACGAATTCGGCGATGACGCCGAGGACGACCCACGGCTTCCTGAGCAGGGCACCGATCGAGCTGTCCTGGGCCGAGCCGCCGGAGGCGGCCTCCTCCTCGTCGCCCGGAGGCGAGGGGAGCTTGGCGAAGACGAACACGGCGAGCACGACCGCGAGGATGATGCCGATGACGATGTAGAACATGCGGGTCTGGCCCATGAAGGCGATCTTGGCCTCGTCAAAACCGGGATCGCCCCTCTTGACGGATGCGGTGTTGCCGAGGATCATGCCGAGGATCAGCGGGCTGACGACCGAGCCGACCGCGTTGAAGCTCTGGGCGAGGTTCAGGCGGAACGATTCGCCCTTCTCATCGCCGAGCTTGGTGATGTACGGGTTGCAGTTCGCCTCGAGGGAGGCCGCGCCGAGGGCGATGACGAACATCGCGAACAGGAACAGGCCGTAGCTGAGCGAAGTGGTGGCGGGGATGGTCAGGAACGCGCCGATCACGAAGAAGATCAGGCCGCAGATCATGCCGCCCTTGTAGCCGAAGCGCTTGGCGACCATCGTCGCCGGGATCGCCATCACGAAGTAGGCGCCGAAGTAGGCGACCTGCAGCAGCGAGGATTCGGTGCTGTTGAGATTGAGGTAGACGGCAAACGGATCACGGATGGCGCTGACGAGGTTCATCGCCAGACCCCAGATGAAGAACAGCAGCGTGACCAGCGCGAACGCGATGATCCAGGTCTTGCCGCCCGAGGTCTTCGACGCCGATGTCGAGGAGGATGGGGATGACATGGTTCTTTCCCTTTCTTTTCTTAACTTATTGACTTCTAAATGCCACACGGTAAGAGGCACAGCCCCGGGTGGGGCCGTGCCATTATAACGGGCTTGAAACGGTCTTCATCGAACCGTTTCGCCGGTGTCGTCAGCTCAGGGCGCGGTCGAGGTGGACGTAGCCGCCGTCGACGAAGACCCACTGGCCGGTGGTGTGGCTTGAACGGTCGGAGAGCAGGAACGCGGCCTCGTTGCCGATCTCCTCGGGGGTGGTCATGCGGTGCTCCAGCGGGATCTTGTCGGTGATGAGGGACAGACGCGCCTGCTGGGCGGCCTCATCGCCGAAGGTCTTGATCCAGTTGGCGTACAGCGGGGTCCAGCATTCGGAGACGACGATGGCGTTGACGCGCACGCGGTCATTGACGAGGGCCGCGGCCCATTCGCGCGTGAGTCCCAGAATCGCGCCCTTGGCGGCCGCGTAGGCGCTGGTCTTGCCCTGGCCGGTCAGGGCGGTCTTCGAGGTGATGTTCACGATCGCGCCGTGGCTTTCCTTCAGGTAGGCCACCGCGGCGTGGACGAGCTCGTAGTAGTGGGTGAGGTTGCCATGGATCGACTTCTCGAACTCCTGCCAGCTGGTGGTTTCAAGGTCCTTGTTGTCGTTCTTGCCGGCGTTGTTGACGATGCCGTCGATGTGGCCGTACTTCTTGTACGTCTCCTCGACGATCGGCGCGATCTTGTCGGTGTCGTTCAGGTCGAGCAGGTGCACGTCGTAGTTGGTCGTGTACTGTTCGATGTCCTTCTTGAACTCCTCGAGCGCGTCGTCCGAACGGTTGATGACCACCGGAATCGCACCCTCCTGGGCCAGCTGCAGGGTGATGCCCTTGCCGATGCCTTTGAAGCCGCCGGTGATGATGATGACCTTGCCTTCGAGATGCAGATCCATGGGAACTCCTTCGTCCATCCTTATGCTGCGGTTGCGTGCATGTGGACCATGCACGCCCGTCCGGGGCTGCGGCGCCCCGGACGGATTGTTGTCTGCGGTTGTGTTCAGTTATGTTCAGTTATGGGTATGTTCAATTATGTTCAGTTATGCCCCGCCCGAGGGCGGGAAGTGTGATGGTTACGGCGATTCAGCCTTGTACAGGTACTTCTCCGCCGTTTCGAGCGTCATCTCGGTGCCGTTGCCCGGGGCGAGAGGCGCGACGTAGTTGCCGTTCCTGATCTCGGTCGGGTGGACGAAATGCTCGTGCTGGTTGTCGACGTATTCGATCATGCGACCGTCCATCGTGCCGGAGACGGCGACGTAGTCGAACATCGCGAAGTGGCATACGGCCTCGCACAGGCCCACGCCGCCCGCGTGCGGGCAGACGGGCTTGTTGAACTTTTTCGCCATCAGGTATTCGAGGACGATCTCCTGCGGTCCGGCGACGCGCGTGGCGTCGATCTGCATGATGCCGAACGCGTTGGCCTGCAGGTACTGCTTGTAGAGGATGCGGCTCTGCATCTGCTCGCCGGTGGCCACCGGAATCGGGTTGATGGCGCGGGCGATCGTCGCGTGGCCGATCACGTCGTCCGGGCTGGTCGGCTCCTCGACCCATGCGAGGTCGAAGTCGTGGAACCTGTTGATCCATGCGATGGCGGTGGGCACGTCCCACACCTGGTTCGCGTCGACGGCGAGGCGCACGTCCGGGCCGATCGCCTCGCGGGCCTTGGCGAGGCGGCGAAGATCGTCGTCGATGTTGTGACCGACCTTGAGCTTGATCTGCTTGAAGCCCTTGACTTCGGTCTCCTCCTTGGCGAGCGCGACCATCTTCTCGTCGGAGTAGCCGAGCCAGCCTGCGGCGGTGGAGTAGCCGGGGTAGCCGACCTCCTTGAGGTGGGCGATGCGTTCGGCCTTGCCCTTCTGGCCCTCTTTGAGGATCTCGATGGCCTCCCGGGGCGTCAGGGCGTCGGTCAGGTAGCGGAAGTCGAGCGTGGCGACGAGCTCCTCGGGCTCCATTTCGGACAGGAGCAGCCACAGCGGCTTGCCGGCGCGCTTGGCCTTGATGTCCCACAGCGCGGAGAGCACGGCGCCGATGGCCATGTGCTCGACGCCCTTCTCGGGGCCGAGCCAGCGCAGCTGGGAGTCATGGACGAACAGGTCCCAGGCGATGCGCATGTTGTCGAGCAGCTCCTCGACGTTGCGGCCGATGAGCACCTGCGACATCGATTCGATGGCCTTGCACACCACGTCGTTGCCGCGTCCGATGGTGAACACGAAGCCGACGCCCTTGATGCCGTCGTCGGCGGAGGTGGAGATCTCGACATATGCGGACGAGTAGTCGGGATCGGGGTTCATCGCGTCCGATCCGGACAGCGTGGTCGACGTGGGGAATCGGAAATCGTAGGTCTTGACCTGGGTGATCGTACTCATGTGTTCGGGCTCCTTTGCCGTTGCTGACCGATGGTTTCAGGATAATCGCGAAACACGAAAAGTGCAATGCGACTCACGAAATTTTTGTCAGATAAAATGAAGAAACAGGGAAAAACACGAAAAACCGTGAACTGATACGCAATAATGGATACACCACCGAACAGCCGCCGCAATCGGACCGCCCATGTACGGTGAATGAAGCACGGGCATCCGGGCGAAGCCAGGAAGTGCGTGGCGATAACCGAGATAACAGAACAGAACCGAATGCAAAGGAGGGGATCATGGACGATGATGCCCGCGACGACTCCCCCAAACTCAAGGTCAGCGAACTGGCCCAGTTGATCGGCGTCTCCGCGTCGACCGTATCCAAGGTGATCAACGGCCGCCCGGGCGTCTCCGACGAGACACGGCGTCAGGTCGAGAAGGTGCTGCACGAGCACGGCTACTCGCGCCCGCTGGTGAGCACGAAGCTCTCCCCCACCATCGAACTGGTGGTGGAGTACATCGCGCACAACGGCAC
Source organism: Bifidobacterium callitrichos DSM 23973 (assembly GCF_000741175.1). Classification (GTDB taxonomy): domain Bacteria; phylum Actinomycetota; class Actinomycetes; order Actinomycetales; family Bifidobacteriaceae; genus Bifidobacterium; species Bifidobacterium callitrichos. The sequence continues at coordinate 1,997 of NZ_JGYS01000004.1, read as the reverse complement.
GATGGAACTCATCAAATACGCCTCATACTGGGCGCAGCAGGCAGGACTCGCCATCACGGTGACGCAGACCAACAACGGCGACGCCACCGAGGAATGCTTCCGCGGCATCATCGACCGCAACCCCCAAGGCGTGATCCTCCAGCAGATGGGCGGGCTCAACGACTTGGCGAAGTCACTGCTCAAGACGCGCAACATCCCGGTCGTCGTCATCGACCCGATCGACACGGTCGACACGGACGTGATGAGCGTGGCGATCGACAACTGGACCGCCGGATACCAGGCCGCCAGACATCTGCTCTCGCTCGGACACCGGCGCATCGGCGTGATCCGCGGCCCCAAGAGCCTGCAGACCGGGCTGGCGCGATACAGCGGCTTCGAGGCGGCGCTCGAACAGGCGCACGTGCCGCTGCCGGAGGCGTACGTGCGTCAGGGCGACTACTTCCCCGCCGAATCGAGCTATCAGGCGGCGTGCGAGTTGATCGAGATGGGCGACGGATCGGGCGCGTCGAACGACGATCTCCCCCGCCCCACCGCGATCTTCTGCTGCAACGACCTGTCCGCGGTGAGCGCCTACCGCGCCGCCCGCGAACACGGGCTGCACCTGCCGGACGATCTGTCGGTGATGGGCTTCGACGACATCTTCCCCTCGGAGTATCTGATGCCGTCGCTGACCAGCGTCCATCAGCCGTTCAGCGAGATCGCCCAGCGTGCGGTCCAGATGATCGTCGACACCCGCGAGGACCGCTCGACCGAAATGCACGTGATCCTGCCCACCCGCGTGGTGCCGCGCGAAAGCACGGTACCACCGCGGGAGGCCTAGGCCTAAAGGGCTCTACCTGCCTGATAGGCGGCGGCCAGGGACTTCAGTCGTGCCTCGAAACGCGGCCAGTCGGTCTTCATCGCGGTCAGGAGCTTCAGATCCGGGATGCGGGCCAGCGGCATCCACGCGATCTCCATGCTTTCGTCGTCGTTCGCGTGCGGCAGGACGGCGCGGCCCGGACGCTCGAACGCGAAGACCGTGGTGTAGGCCCACGGACCGTGGTCCTCACGGTAGGAGCCGACCACCTCGATGTCCTCGGGGGTGATGTTCGCCTCCTCGTAGCTTTCGCGCAGCGCGCCCTCGATCGGCGATTCGCCGTCGGCGGTGGCCCCGCCCGGAATGCCCCAGGTGCCGCCCTCGGCCGACCACTTCGCGCGATGCTGCATGACGACATGCGTCACCTCGCCGGTGCGCGGGTCGCGACGGGCCAAAAGGATGCCGGAGGCGCCGTTGGTGCCCCAGTGCTTGCGGCCGCACGCGCAGTCGACCCAGCCATCGCCCGGCTGATGCACGTTCTCCTTCGGCGGCAGCTCCTTGCCGTCGGCGCCCAACACGCCGGGCTCACTCTCGCCGCGCACCACGTTCCACAGGTCCGTCCATGCGACGCCGAGCTCGCCGACCAGTCGGCGCAGCAACGGCAGGCTGATGCCGATGACGCCGTGCGGATCGCCCTCGATCGACTCGATGAACGCGCCGCCGAAGCCCTCGAGCGTGAACGATCCGGCCACCTCGAGCGGCTCGCCGGTGGCGATGTAGCGTTCGATGTCGTGAGCGGAGAACTCGGCGAAATGCACGATCGCCCGGCTCGCACCGCGCGCGACACGCCCGGAGGCGAAGTCGATGACGCAGTGACCGGTCCACAGCTCGCCGGTCGCACCGCTCATGCGGCGCAGGCGCTCGCGCGCCACGTCGGCGCTATGCGGCTTGCCGTAGCATTCGCCGTCCATGAGGAACATCGAATCGCAGCCGATGATCAGCGGCCCGACCTCGGCGCGCGTCAGACCCGGCTGAAGCGCGACGACGTTGGAGATCGGCTCGGTGACGGTCGGGATGTCGACGCCGGAGAAGTCGCGCGTCGTGGCGATCGTGTCCTTCGAATAGTCGATCGACTCCGGTGCCGCGAGTTTGGCGGCGGACGCGCTGCCGGAGGCGGCGGACGCGCTGCCGGAGCGGCGGA
>NZ_JGYS01000003.1 GCF_000741175.1 Bifidobacterium callitrichos DSM 23973 | reverse complement strand
CCTGCTGCGCCAATGGGCCGCGGACGCGTCCCTGTCCGGCATCCCCGGATTCGTCCAGCTCGGCGAGAAGATCGCCAGGCGCCACTTCGACATCCTCACGACCATCCGCAGAGGACTGTCCAACGCCAGGCTAGAGGCCGTGAACAACAAGATCAAGACCACCATCAAAATCGGCTACGGCTACCGCAACCTCGACAACCTCATCGGCCTCGTCATGCTCAAATGCGGCGGACTCAACCTACAACTCCCCGGACGCCAATAACCAGTAGGCCAAACCAGTGATCCACACCCACACAAACACCCGAAGAGCCTAAAAAGCTTGCCCAGATTGACCATGAGATGGAGCAGGACAACAAGTCTTTGTTCTGACCGTGACGAGGGTGCGAGGGAGCGGGGATGGTGCGTATAGCCGAGGGTGCCGGTGCGCGTGAGGTGCCGATGGTGCCCACGCAGTGCCACGGGCGCAGTGCTTGCGGGCGCAGTGACGTGGACACGGAGCGTGACGCCGAGCAGGCGCACGCGCAGTGGACATGGTGCGCGCCAGTGGTGCGCGCCAGTGGTGCGCGTGATAGGTGCCGATGGTGCCCACGCAGTGCCGGTGCCACGGCGTGTTTACAGTGCCGCCCCGTGAACGAGGTGCCCGAGGAATGGGTAGAAGTTGCATATGGTCGATGACGCCGAAGGCGGCATCGGGGGAACCGGCTACGCCGGTTCCCTTCATTCCTATGCAACTTCTGCGGAAATTGCATTTAGAGGTATGAAAAGTGCCTGTATACAGGTGAAAATATTATATCGGATTTTCCGCAATCCTTGCAAATCTTTGCGGAATTTTCTAAGACTCTTTTCCGTGTATACAGGCTAAAACAAGATCAATTAACTTCTGCGGAAAATTAATCAACTTCTGCGGAAATTGGTTAACTTCTGCGGAAAATGGAGATATAGACATGACTGATAAAGATAGGACGGTTACCGGTGATGGTCAGAAATATTCCCGGTGTTGGATGTTGCGTATAAGTAAGATTGAGGATTATGAATGGCACGGGACACCGAGGCATCAGGATATCGAATGGTCCGATATATGCAGTGCTTTTCATGATGCCTATGGCTCAGGATTTGCCATTAACGGCCAGCTGGAGAAGGGGACTAAGACAGGCTATCTTCATTTCCAAGTTCTTCTTATTACGAAATATGAGAAGAAAGGGCAGGCTATTATAGATGCCATCGCCAAAAGGGGAATTCATATCGGTGGTACTGAGAAACTCAGGAAGAACATCTATGCCGGTGTCAGATACACAAGTAAGGACGCTACCCGTGTTGAGAGATATGATCCATTTGGAGATGCCGATCTAGTTCGGGACATCAAGAGGATTCTGAATGGCGAACAAACTCAGGGGGCGCGCAATGATCTTAACGAACTTCGCAGGGCCATTGTTGATGATCACATGACGGTGGATGATATTTTGCGCGACCCTGATTTATCTATTAAATCGGCTCGATATGTTTCGTGGTTGGATAGATTACAGAGGGCCAATTCTGTCACGCCTCACGAGGCTACCGAACAGCGCGATGTGAAGGCGCATTACCTTTATGGTAGTCCTCGTATCGGTAAGACGCGTCTGATATACGATAACATTTCTGTCAATCAGTTTTATCGCGTGACTGATTATCAACACCCTTTTGATAGCTACGTCGGTCAAAAAGTGTTGGTGCTAGACGAGTATGATTCCCAATTTCCTATCACGTCGATTAACAATTTTCTTGATCGGTACGGATGTGAGCTTCCTGCAAGGTACCATAATTCGTGGGCGAATTGGGATGAGGTCTGGGTTATCAGTAACCTTCCCATTAATTCGCAGTACTCCGATGATAATACGGACAAGAAAAATGCTTTCATTGCGAGATTCACGGATATTACGTACATGGATAAGTCGGGTCTTTTCTACGATGCGGCGGATGATGACGTGCTTTCCGACATGCTTGACGCCGAACGGAATCAAAGGCCGTGGGGGGAAGGCAATTACATTACGTCCCCGTGGGTGTTCGGCAAATCGCGATTCATCGAGAATCCTGATCTCGGGTTCCTGTGATCTAGTCCTGCGTGATCAGCTCCATCAAATTGGCCCGAACATCTTTGCCGGTGCCTGACAGTATGTGCATGGCGTTCTCATGGTCGGCCTTCGTCGCGTGCGTGTAGTAGATCGTGGTCGCCTTGTCCAAATGGCCTAGTATCTGCTGGGCGGTGCCGATGGGGACGCCCGCCCTCGCGAGGATGGACGCGAGGATGTGCCGGTTCCCGTGGGCGGTATAGAAGTGATCGTCCGGCATCCGTTCCACATTGGGATTGTGCGCGTGCCAGTACGCGTCCAGCATGTCCCGCCATACCTTGTCCAGCCATGCGTATGTATAGGCCTTGCCCGTGCGGATATTCGGGAACACGAGATTCTGCCATTCCGTTCCCGCCGTACCGGTCAGATGCCTGTCCCGGTGCTCCACCAGTGCCGTGCGGAATCTTCCGGTCAGTCGGATGCTCCTAACGGTGTTGTTCTTGGTGGACTTGCGGATGTACCAGCCGGAGACCTGCTCATTGGTCTCGTGCCTTTTCAGCACCTGACTGACGGTCACGGTGGCCCTGTCGGGATTGTCCAGGTCGGCTATCCTGTCCCACGTCAGTCCCAGCAGTTCCTCTCGCCGCAGTCCGAGCATGAGCAGTCCGACCATTGCCCGGTGGTCGCGGTACGGGCATGACCTGCGCCATAGCCACGCCCATAGGCCGCGTCTGACGCTCATGTAGTTGTCCATGTACCTGTCCTCCTGATCGGAGATCGCGACGGTTGTCCTTGGCCTTTGCAGATCCTTCATCGGATTGGACGTGATGACCTTGGACTTTTCGGCGTAGATGAACAATTGCTTCAGTTCCCGGAACACATGCGACTTGGCCGATGGTCCGGTGTCCTTCAGGGTGTTGGTGAACAGATCCAGCACGTCGTCGGGCGTGATGCTCTCCATGTGCATGTCCCCGATATGGGGGAGGACATGGTTCTCCATATCCTTTTGGTATTTCAGTCGTGACGATGGATTGACGCCGGACGCCTCGACATGCCGTATCCACGTCGTGCAGAACGCCCTCAATGTCGGGGAGCTCCTCTTGCGTGCGGTCGGCGCGTGCGACGTGAGTCGCCGTGCGAGATTGGCCGTCATCCTCGATCTGGCCTGCTCCTCGGTGTCGCCGTATCCCCTGACGAACCGCCTCTTTTCCTTGTCGCCGTCCTCGAACCCTAAGGACATGGTCGCGCAGTATACCACGTTATTGCCGTTCCGGGTCTTGAACACGCTGACGGCGCCGGTCTCGATAGCCCTTCTCACCATGCTTTTACGATACACTTTACGATACACTAAAACAAGCAACAAAAAAGGGAGGACCATTGGAATTCCAATGGTCCTCCCCGTGAGGTCGGGCTGGCGGGATTTGAACCCGCGGCCTCTTCGTCCCGAACGAAGCGCGCTACCAAGCTGCGCTACAGCCCGTTTGGCAACGTCCGCTATATTACATGCAAGTCGCTCTCGCGCAAATTCGGAGTGGTTTACGGCGTGTCGCAAGTGATTCCAACGGTTCTGAGAAGTCAGGAAGGTCTGTCGCATCGAAAAACAGCCGATGATTTCATCGCGATGAACGGTCGCTCACGATACGCAGCCACATACGGGAGGGCGGCGGGGCCGGACGGCGAGCGGACGTGTATCCCGGCATCGCTACACTGAGGGTTTATGTGTGAAACCCAAGAACCCCAAGCAAATGAGGAAGAGAACGCCGTTCCCGCGATGACCACCGTGGAACGTGCGGAGATGCTCCTCAAGCAGGACGCGGTCATCCGCGAGAAGATCAAGGGCGGCGCCACGCTGGACGAGGCCGTCGACCCCTCCAACAAGGAGTTCGGCCCGCTCGCGCACCCCGAGCAGGTGCAGATGCGCGTCGCCAAGCGTGCGATGATGCTCGAAAGCGGCATCAACCCGTACCCGGTCCACCTCGACGTCACCGACACCATCGAGGGCGTGCGCGCCAAGTACGACGGCAAGCTCGAACCCGGTCAGGAGACCGAGGACATGGTGGGCATCGCCGGTCGCGTCCTGTTCATCCGCAACGCCGGCGGCCTCAACTTCGTGCAGCTCGCCGCGGGCGACGGCACGAAGATCCAGGGCATGATCTCCAAGAAGGAGATCGGCGCCGACTCGTTGAAGCAGTTCAAGCAGCTCGTCGACCTCGGTGACCACCTGTACCTGAAGGGCCGCGTCATCGCGTCCAAGACCGGCGAGCTGTCCGTGTTCGCCACCGAGTGGGCCATCGCCTCCAAGGCGCTCCAGCCGCTGCCCGCCCTGCACAAGGACCTCAACGAGGACACCCGCACCCGCAAGCCGTATATCGGCATGATCGCCGACGAGAAGATCCGCAACATGGTGCGCAACCGCTCCAAGGCCGTCGCCTCCCTGCGCCACACCTTCGCGAGCCACGACTTCCTCGAGGTCGAGACCCCGATGCTGCAGACCATCCACGGCGGCGCCGCGGCCCGTCCGTTCACCACGCACATGAACGCGTTCGACCTCGACCTCTACCTGCGCATCGCCCCGGAGCTCTTCCTCAAGCGCTGCCTCGTCGGCGGCATCGACCGCGTGTTCGAGATCAACCGCGACTTCCGCAACGAGGGCGTCGACGCCACCCACGCCCCGGAATTCACGATGGTCGAGGCCTATCAGGCGTACGGCACGTACGACACCATCGGCGAGCTCGTCAAGGAGCTCGTACAGAAGACCGCGATGGACGTCTACGGCTCACACAAGGTCACCCTCCTCGACGGCACCGAATACGACTTCGGCGGCGAGTGGAAGACCATCAGCATGTACGACTCCCTGTCCGAGGCACTCGGCGAGGAGATCATCCCCAACGGCGGCCCGGACAACCCCGGCACCTCCGTCGAGCATCTGGGCGAGATCGCCGACAAGCTCGGCGTCGAGCGCGACGAGGTCGAGAACCACGGCAAGCTCGTCGAACATCTCTGGGAGCACTTCTACGAGGACAAGCTCTACGAGCCGACCTTCGTGCGCGACTTCCCGGTCGAGACCTCGCCGCTGGTCAAGGGCCACCGCACCAAGCCCGGCGTCGTCGAGAAGTGGGACCTCTACGTGCGCGGCTTCGAGCTGGCCACCGGCTACTCCGAGCTCAACGACCCGGTCGTGCAGCGCGAACGCTTCGTCGCACAGGCCAAGGACGCGCTCGCCGGCGACGAGGAGGCGTGCGACATCGACGAGGACTTCCTCGAGGCCCTCGGCGTCGGCATGCCGCCGGCGGGCGGCATGGGCATGGGCATCGACCGACTGCTCATCGCCCTGACCGGTGCCACGATCCGCGAGACCATCACCTTCCCGCTCGTCAAGCCGCTCGTCGGCTGACCGTTGGCCCGGGCGGATCCTAGCCGCCACCGGCCATTCGACAGACCAAAAGCGCCCCGTTCCCCGCGGGGCGCTTTTTTCGTTCACATGCCCCGCGCCCTCCATATACTGAAAGCTATGACGATGGGATTGTGGATTCAGGGCGCGCGCCCGAAGACGCTGCCATTGGCCATCTCACCGGTCGTGGCCGCCTCGATGGCCATGTGGCCGACCGTATTCGAAGGCGTATGGGGCGGCTCCTACCTGCACAGGCCATGCCCGGTGATCGGCGGCAGGCCGTCCTTCGACCCCAACGGCGACTACGGCCAATGCCTGACCTCGCCCGTCTGGTACGCCGCGGTCACGCTGCTGTGCGTCGGCGTGGCCCTGTTGCTCCAGATCGCCGCCAACTTCGCCAACGACTATGCGGACGGCGTACGAGGTGCGGACGATGCGCGCGGCGGCGAGGAATCCGCCACCGGCAAGCCGCAACGCCTCACCGCCTCCGGATTGGTCCCGGCGAAGCATGTGCTCGCCGCCGCCGGCGTCAGTGCGGCGCTCGCCTGCGTGTGCGGACTGGCGATCACCGTCCTGACCGGACACTGGTGGTTCATCGCACTGGGACTGGTCTGCCTCGCGGCCGGATGGTATTACGTCGGTGGCAGACACCCCTACGGATACCACGGTTGGGGCGAGGTGGCCGTGTTCGTGTTCTTCGGACTCGTCGCCACCTGCGGCACCTCCTACGCCCTGTCCGACGAAGTGCCGTTCCTAGTGGAGTGGACGGCCGTCGCGCTCGGGCTCGTCGCGGTCGGCGTGCTGTGCGTCAACAACCTGCGCGACATCGACGACGACGCGGCCCACGGCAAACACACGTGGATGGTGCGGTTGGGCCGGGAGCGCGGCACCACGTTCGCCTCCGTCATACCGATCGCGGCCGTGGCGATGCTCGCGCTCGCCTACATGTCGCGCAATCCGCTGATCCGGGTGGCATGGATGGCGGCCGACCCGATGTGCGGCATGACCGGCGACGGACGGACGGTGTGCACGGGTGTGTCGTGGATCGATATCGTCCTGGCAGCCGCGTCCACGGCGATGCTCGTCGTCGCGATCGTGCTGTGCATCCGTCTGTGTCGGGGCCTGCGCGGTCGGCGCTACCGGTCGGCGCTGCCGATGGCGTCGATGCTGTCGCCGGTGCTGGCGTTGGGCTTCGGATTCCTCTACCTGATGGGCGCGTGACGGTCGGGTGACCGGGGCGTGACCGGTGCGTGACGGTCGGGGACATGCTTCCCGGAGTACTTCGGGAAACGTCGGCTGAACGTTGCGCAGAAACTTGGGATGAATGTTCGTGTCCGGGCGGCATGGGCGGTAGACTGGCCGTATGACTTACAAACTAGTACTGCTCCGTCACGGACAGAGCGCATGGAACAAAACCAACCAGTTCACCGGCTGGGTCGACGTCCCGCTGACCGAGAAGGGTGAAGAGGAAGCCAAGCACGGTGGCGAACTGCTCAAGGAGAAGAACGTCCTTCCGGACATCGTCTTCACCTCCCTGCTGCGTCGCGCCATCAACACCGCCAACCTCGCGCTGGACGCCGCGGATCGCCTGTGGATCCCGGTCGAGCGCAGCTGGCGTCTCAACGAGCGTCACTACGGCGCTCTGCAGGGCAAGAACAAGACCGAGATCCGCGAGGAGTACGGCGACGAGAAGTTCATGCTGTGGCGTCGCTCCTACGCGACCCCGCCGCCCGAGATCGACCCGAACGACCAGTACGCCCAGAACCACGACCCGCGTTACGTGGGCGATCCGGTTCCGGAGGCCGAGTGCCTGGCCGACGTTGTCAAGCGCGTCGAGCCGTACTTCAAGTCCGACATCGAGCCGCAGCTTCGCGCCGGTAAGACCGTCCTGATCGCCGCTCACGGCAACTCGCTGCGTGCCATCGTCAAGATGCTCGACAACCTGTCCGAGGAGGAGATCGCCAAGGTCAACATCCCGACCGCCATCCCGCTGCTGTACGAGCTGGATGAGGACTTCAAGCCGGTCAAGCCGCGTGGCGAGTACCTCGACCCGGAGGCCGCCGCCGCCGGTGCCGCCGCCGTCGCCGCTCAGGGCCAGAAGTGAGCCTAGGCCGCCGCTGACATAGGTGTAACAGCGCGCTGCAAGTAAGGGGGACGTTCCCAAGTGGAACGTCCCCCTTGTCATGTCTTGGCTCCCCTTGTCAGGGGAGCTGGCACGCGAAGCGGGACTGAGGGGTAGTCGAGGAGAGCCTGAAATACAGAGCCGAGAAAACAAAACGACGCAAGACCAACAGGCCATTGCGTCGTTTCGGGCCTCCCCGTGGGGAGAAATCTTAAGTTATCGAGATTCTCGAGATCGGATCACCGAATCGGGATTCGCTCGGGATTCACTCGATGGCGCCGTCCTCATCGCGGGCCGGCTCCTTGGACGGATCGAAACCGGAGACGATGAACACCACGCGGCGGGCGGCGGAGACGGCGTGATCGCCGAGACGCTCGAGGAAGCGGCCGATCAGGACCACGTCGATGATCTGCTGACGGGTCAGATCGGTGTTCTCGTCGAGAGCCAGCTCGAAGGTGTTGTGGTGCAGGGCGTCCAGCTTGTCGTCGTTGGCGATGATGCGCTCGGCGGTCTTGGCGTCACGGTCGGCGAGCATGCTCACCAGATCATCGGACGTGCGGTCGAGGAAGTCCTGCATCTGCTGGAAGGTTTCCTTGGCCGAATCCGGCAGCGGGGAGGCGGGGTAGGTGCGGCGGGAGATCTCGGCCACGTGCTTGGCGAGGTCGCCCATACGCTCGAAGGTGCTCGCCAGACGCATCGTGGAGACCACGACGCGCAGATCGGTGGCGACCGGGTTCTGCTTGGCAAGCAGCTTCACGCACTGGTCGATGACGCTCTCCTCGAGGGCGTCGAGTTCGATATCGCCGTCGATAACGCTCTGGGCGGCTTCGACATCCTGCTTGAGCAGGGCATCGCCCGCTCCGCGGATGGACTTGCGCACGCCCTGAACCATGCGGTCGAGGTCGTCGGCGACGGCCTTCAGCTCCTCATTAAAGATAACGCGCATTGTCTTTTCAGCCTTTCGTTCTTTTCCGATTACTCAGTCAGATAGCAACCACTCTTCAGTCTATTATTCCGTGTCGGCAATTGCGACAACGTAGCGCAAAGGCCATCTGATGTTGGTTGGCCGTTTACTGGAACGTTCACCTTAAGTTCAGGTTCACGGCATGTCGTCTCCGGCCTCTGCGCCGGTGTGGGAAGATGGAGACATGTACGATTCCCCTGTGCCCTCGATGATCGTCTCGACGGTGTTCGGCATCCTCGGCGTGGCCATGGTGCTCGGCATCATCCTGTTCATTTTCGACCATATCGAGCCGCTTGTCGAGCGTGTCCTCAAAGGCGTGTCGATCACCGAATGGATCGGCGGGAAGGTCGGTGGCGGGATCCGTCGCCTGCCGCGGCTGCATCATCGCAGGCGTTCCGGTGCCGATGACGACCATGAGCTCGAGGCGTCCGCCGAATCGCTGCTGTCGATCCTGCCGAGCGCGTCGCTGATCGTCGATCGTCAGGATGATGTCGTCCGAGCCAATCCGCAGGCGTATCGGCTCGGCATCGTGCGCGACGACAGCATCGTCGAGCCATCGGTCCTCGAGGTGGTGCATGAGGTGCGCGATCATGGCGGCAGGCGCCGGTTCGATCTGGAGACCGAGACGCCGGAACGCTTCGTTCAGTCCCTTCCGGGAGTCGACGGGGCCGGGACGGGGCCGAAGAGCGGCGTGCGCAGGCCGAACTGGCTCAAGGTGACTGTCGGGCGCGTCGATGAGCGGTTCGTCGTGGTGATGATCGACGACGTGAGCGAGACGGTACGGTTCTCGCAGATCCGCGACTCCTTCATCGTCAACGTCTCCGAACAGCTGCTCGCGCCCACCGAGGCGCTGGCGAGTCTCGCCGATGAGATCGAGCGCGACGACGGGGATCCGTCGAGGATCCGCGCCGATGCGTTGCGCGTGCGCGTGACCAGCAACCATCTCAACCACATGGTCTCCGATCTGCTGCTGCTCATCAAGGCGCAGGAGCCGATCGTCCCGTCGGCCGCGAACCGGCTCAACGTGATGGACCAGTTGGAGGCCGTAACCGTGAAGCTGCAGTCGTGGGCCGCGGATGCGGGCGTGCGGCTGACACTCGACGGCGATCGCACGCTGGTCATCAACGGCGAGCCGGATCAGATCCGCACGGCCGTCACGAAGCTGGCCGAGAACGCGATCATCTACTCGAAGAAGGGTGGATATGTCGGCATATCGGCCGAGAGGGACGATTCCGGGCGATACGCGGTGATCCGAGTGCTCGATCAGGGCAAGGGCATCTCCAAGAGCGAGCAGGAGCGCATCTTCGAGCGTTTCTACCGTGGAAAGGACCAGAACGAACGCAGCGCCGACGGCGTGGGGCTTGGCCTGTCGATCGTCAAGCATGTGGCGCTGACGCATCACGGCACCGTCACCGTGTGGTCGGCGCCGGGGCAGGGCAGCACGTTCACGCTGTCGCTGCCCCTGGCGCGGTAGACCACCGCCTGTCTGCCCCCGGACCGCCTTACCGCCTTACTGCTACTGCCCGAGTCGGCGGTAGTCCCAGCGGTCGAAGTGCTCCCAGATGAGCATGAGCACACCGATGATCACGCCGGCGGTGCACACGATCCGTGCCGTCTGCGCGTTGAAGGACATCGCCTCCAGGATCAGACACACAATCAGGGCGATGGCCCATAGGCCGGTGCCGATGAGGAATACGGTACGAAGATCCACACGCACCGGCTTGGGGGCCGGACGGCGCACGGACGGGTCGATGATCGGCGCGAATCGCAGTCGCCATGGCTTCCTGGTCGTCATGGTAGAGGCCTCGTTCCTTCGGTGTCCGTCAGTGCTGGAGTCGTTCGACAACGTAGTCTATGCACTGCGTCAGTGCGACCACGTCGGAGGGTTCCACGGACGGGAACACGCCGATGCGCAGCTGGTTGCGGCCCAGCTTGCGGTATCCGGAGGTGTCCACGATGCCGTTCTCGCGCAGCGCCTGCACCACCGCGGACGCGCTGATCGCATCGTCCAGATCGATGGTGACCACCGAATGCGAGCGCGCGGCCGGATCGGTGACGAACGGACGGGCGTATTCGCTGCGTTCCGCCCACGTGTACAGCAGCGAGGCGGACTTGGAGCAGCGGGCGGTGGACCATTCCATGCCGCCGTTGTCGTTGAGCCAGCGCACTTGGTTCTCCATCATGATGAGCGTGGCCACGGCGGGCGTGTTCAGCGTCTGGTCCTTGCGGGAGTTTTCCAACGCGCTCGTCAGCGACAGGAACGGCGGCACCCAGCGGCTCACGCCGGGCAGGTTCACGTTCGCCTCGACGCGTGCGGCGCGTTCGATGGCGGCGGGGGAGAGCACCGCGACCCACAGGCCGCCGTCTGAACCGAACGCCTTCTGCGGGGAGAAGTAGTAGGCGTCGGTCTGAGAGACGTCCACGGGCAGGGCTCCGGCGGCCGACGTGCCGTCGATCAGCGTGATCGCGCCCTGCTCCGCGCTGCCCTCGACGCGCTGCACCGGTGCCGCGACGCCGGTCGACGTCTCGTTGTGCGCCCAGCAGTACGCGTCCGCGTATTCGGTGGGCTCGGGCAGACGGTAGGTGCCGGGTTCGCCCTTGAAGACGACCGGCTCCTCCAGGAACGGCGCCTTGGATGCGGAAGCGGCGAACTTGGAGCTGAACGATCCGTATGCGCCGAACGCGGCCTGACGGGTGATCAGGCAGGCGCAGGCGATCTCCCAGAAGCAGCTTGCGCCTCCGTTGCCGAGCGCGATCTCGTATCCGTCGGGCACCTTGAAGAACGATTCGAGCCCTTCTCGGATGGAACCGACGAGCTGGCGCACCGGCGTCTGCCTGTGTGAGGTGCCCAGCAGGGTGGTGGCGCCAGCATCGAGCGCGGCGACCTGTTCGGGGCGGATCTTGCTTGGACCGGAGCCGAAGCGACCGTCTTCGGGCAACATATCGGTGGGAATCTTCACTGCATTGGACATGCCCTCCACCCTAGCCAACCGTGGGGATGGAGGGAAGAGCCGACCGTATTTCGGGCGTTCCCCCTAGGGGGACGGAAAACGCGAAAAAATTCTTCGTCACTTCGGAAATCATTCCTCCTCAGCCTTTGTGCCGACTGGAAAAACGACGATGAACATCGGATGGATGATGCATGTCCCCAGCGCAAAGTAAAACGATTGACGCGCCGTTTGGATTTGTTCAAAGACCGGGGCGCGTTGTATGGTGTCGAATCGAGACGGTGATGTGGCGTCCCCTAAGGGTCGCCCAAACGGCCCGCAAGGAGTGATTCTGTATGAAGCATGCTGCACACAAGGCGGCTAAGACTTCCATTCGAAGCAACGGTACGTCCGGTTCCGGTAATCTGTTCACCGCTGCTCGCGGTTCCCACTCTCGCAGGACCGTCATCGCCATGCAGATGGCAGGCAACAACGGCGCCGTGCTCGGCCTCGAGCCGGCGGTCGCCGAAAAGCTCAACGAGCTCGCCCCGATGTCGCGTCGAGCCATCCGAGAGGCCGCACGTGCGGCCGAACGCCGCAACATCATCGTGGGTTCCGCGTCCCTCGCCGCGCTCGCCGGCACCGCCGCGACCACGCTGGCGTTCGCCAACCCCACCGATGATCTGCTGCCGCTGGCCGATGATCCGGCCACGACCACCACGCAGATCCAGCGTCTTGGCGCCACGGCGTCAGCCTCCCGCTCCGACGTGCGCGTTCCGCTCGTCGGCACCGCAGACGGCCAGTCCGCGCAGTCCTCTTCGACCGCCGGCACCGATTCGTCCGCGACCACCTCCGACAAGACCGCCGACTCCGCCGCCGATTCCGACTCCGTCGCCGCCCAGGGCGATGCCGCGAAGTCCGATACCGCCGATTCCGCGGTCGCCTCCGAAGGCACCTCCTCCACCGCCGACGGCACCACGAAGCAGACCTCCAACACCGGTTCGTGGTCGCTGAGCGACTCCACCGCTTCCCTGGACGTCAAGCAGATGTCGAAGTCGCTGGCTAACAACCCGAACGTGGCCAAGCTGATGGATGCTGACAGCAGCGTGCTGCCGGCCGGATTCGACCCGAACCACGCCACCGGAGACACAGGCAACGCCTACGAGTTCAGCCAGTGCACGTGGTGGGTGTACCTCCGCCGCCACGATCTGGGCCTGCCGGTCGGCTCCTACTTCGGCAACGGCGCGCAGTGGGCGGACTCCGCCAGGGCTCTCGGCTACTGGGTCGACAACACCCCGCGTCACGTCGGCGACATCATGGTCTTCCGCACCGGTCAGGAGGGTGCGAACTCCGTCTACGGCCATGTCGCCATCGTCGAGAGCATCAATCCGGACGGTTCCGTCACCACGTCCGAGAGCGGCTCGTCCCTGCAGGGCAAGACCATGTCGCGCACGTTCACGAACGTGTCCGACTTCCAGTACATTCACTACTGATCGTTTTTTCGATCGCTTTTCGATCGCTTTCGCTGATCGTCATTGTGTCCGGGATCGTCATCGTCGATCTGTGATCCTCGTCATGGTTACCGGCGTGTCGTCACCGACGACGACCATGAGGCAATATCAGGGTTGAGGTCAGGGATCACCCGATGCTATGGTGGTGCCCTGATGAAGACCTTGAAGAACTATCTTTCCATGGTGATCGCCGTCGTGGCCCTCTGCACGACGTGCATTGCGCTCGCACCGGCCGCCACCGCAGCCGATGCCTCCGGTGTCGTCTCCTCCGAACGCTCGTTCCCGAAGGCCGCCGCCGCTCGCAAGAACCTGCTCAAGGAATCGACGTCCACCGACGTCGAGCAGGATTCCAATTGGGGTGGCATCGAATCGCTCGATGTGCCCAAGACCAAGTCCCAGGCCGAGAAGGACGCCGAGGCCAAGGCCCAGCAGGAGGCTGCCGCCGCGGCAGCCGCTGCAGCGGCAGCAGCTCAGGCGGGATCCTCCTCCGCCAGTCGTTCCGGCAACCGTAGCTCGCTGGGCGCCTCCACCACCACCGGAACCGGTGCCTCCAGCTTCGATCTTGGTTCCGTCGAGGCCCCGACCAGCTCCAATGGTTCGGCCGTCGTCTCCTACGCCGCCCAGTTCCAGGGCGTGCCGTATGTCTACGGTGGCACCACGCCCTCCGGCTTCGACTGCTCCGGCTTCACCCAGTACGTCTACGCCGCCTTCGGCATCAGCCTGCCGCGCGTCGACAACCAGCAGCGCGTGTGGGCTCAGTCCAACGGCACCAAGGTGTCCAACCCGCAGCCCGGCGACCTCATGTGGCGCCCCGGCCACGTGGGCATCTACGTGGGCAACAACATGATGATCCACGCGCCGCGCCCCGGCAAGAGCGTGTCGATCGTCCCGGTGTACGCCTCCTTCGAGTACTACCGCATTATCTGATCGCTTCCTGATCGTATTTGGCGGTCGCTGGTAGTTCGACGGCACACATCGCCCTGATCTTCATGAAACGCCTCCCGATGGGAGGCGTTTTTCTGTTTTTGGGGCGATTCCCGCCGTGCTGTTCACACACGGCGAACCCATCCGGGGGTATTCTTGGGAATCACAGGGGGCGACGTCGCCAACCGCGTCGTCGCATATATATCCTTAAGGAGGTCGTCATGATCAACGACAAAGCGATTCTCGTCGGCGTTGACGGATCGAATGCCAGCTACAAGGCCACCTGGTGGGCGGCCAATTACGCCAAGCACGCGGGACTCACACTGCAGATCGTCTGCGCGTATTCGCTGCCCAGCTACGCCGCCGTCAGCTTTGATGCCACCTACACCGCGATGGGGGACGACAACGCGGCCCACTCCGACGCGCAGGAGATCCTCTCCAAGGCCAAGGCCATCGCCGACGAACAAGGCGTGGAGGCCGCCACGCTCATCGTGACCGGTGATCCGGCATCCGTGTTCGTTGAGCTGAGCCGCAACTACAACCTGATCGTCATTGGCAACCGCGGCAAGGGCGGACTCGCCGAACGACTGCTCGGCACCACCTCGTCCTCGCTGCCGGCCTACGCGTACTGCCCGATCGTCGTCGTGCCCTACACCGATGACGACGGCAACCTGATGCACCTGAACAACACGATCACCAAGGTGGCCGTCGGCTCCGACGAATCCAAGTGGGGTCTGAAGGCGCTCGACATCGCCGCGTCGTTCGCCCACGCGTGGGGAGCCGAACTCGACGTGATCTCCGCCGCGCCGCAGGTCAAGGGCGCCGACGACGCCGTGTACGAGTCGTACATGGACGATCTGGAGACCCGCGTCAAGCCGCTCGAGGAGCAGTACCCCGATCTGGTGATCAAGAAGCGCATCGTGTCCGGCTCCGCCGTGGACACGCTCACCAAGGCCAGCTACGACCATGACGTCGTCGTCGTGGGCTCCCGCGGCCGTGGCGGTTTCACCGGCCTGCTGCTCGGTTCCACCAGTCAGGGACTGATCCAGCACGCCGCGGGTCCGGTCTACGTCGTGCCGCGCAAGTACGTCGAGGCTGCAGAATCGCGTCTCGACACCGTGCCGAGCTCGCCGGCCGAGGTCACCCCGAAGCCGCTCGACGACATCTCCGGTGTCGAGGAGATCCCGGTGCCCACCGCCAAGCCCGAAGTCGTCAACGAGATCGAAAAGACCATCGACCCCGAGCACTGACCGGCGGCCCTTGGCCCACTCCTCTTTTCTCCGGCCCCGCTGACGGGACGTTGCCGTGAAGGCCGTGAAGCAAATGGAAAAGCTCCCCACCCGGGGAGCTTTTCCATTTCCATTTATCTTTACCGTCAGTTTCGGTAATCGCGTCCGCACTCAGTGCTTGACCGTGACCTCCATGCGCACCGGCGTCTCCTGCACGTACGTGTGCTTGACCGTGCACGCCTTGTCGATGTGGCGGGTGATGCGCTCCTTGAGCTTGTCGGCGTCCTCGTCGCTCAGACCCGCGTCGGAGGCGTCCACGACGACCTGCTCGTTGAAGTTGATGAACGCGTCGCTGTCAGCGTCGTACGTGCCATCCACGACGATCTTCGCGCCCTTGCCCTCGCCCAGAGCGTTCTCGACCGCGAACTGGCTGGAGAGCGCCGCGCAGCCCGCCAGGGCGATCTTCACCAGATCGCCGGGCGTGAACTGGCCGCGATCCTTGCCGAACTTGATGTGCGCGCCGTCATCGCTGAACGCGTCCCAGGAACCGTCCTTGTTGCGCTCCACCCACAGTCGCTTGCCCATAATGACTCCTCATTGTCGTGTCTGTATTGTGATTGTGCGCGCGGCGCGCCTGCCGTGCCGCGATATCTCCCAATCTAGCCCATATGTCGCTTCGTGAGGCACCGATGCGATCGTATTCGGTCATGACGGTAGTCAGCTACACTGGTGGGCATGGCTTTGACCGAAGAACAACTCGCTGACATCCGCTCCCGCATCCCCGCACGCCCCGTCACGGACATCTCCATGCCCTATGAGGATCTCGTGCGCCGGATCCTGACCGAAGGCACGCTCAAGTCCGATCGCACCGGCACCGGC
This sequence comes from Bifidobacterium callitrichos DSM 23973, assembly GCF_000741175.1. Classification (GTDB taxonomy): domain Bacteria; phylum Actinomycetota; class Actinomycetes; order Actinomycetales; family Bifidobacteriaceae; genus Bifidobacterium; species Bifidobacterium callitrichos. Next base: position 272,933 of record NZ_JGYS01000003.1, on the reverse strand, counting down.
ACGATCTCCCTGTTCGGCCAGCAGATGCGCTTCGATCTGTCCCGGGGTGCCTTCCCGCTGCTCACCACGAAGACCGTTTTCTTCAAGGGACTCGCCTACGAGCTGCTGTGGTTCCTCAAGGGATCGCGCAACATCCGCTGGCTGCAGGAGCGGGGCGTGCACATCTGGGACGAGTGGGCCGACGAGAACGGCGACTTGGGCCCGATCTACGGCGTGCAGTGGCGCAGCTGGCCCGCACCCACGCCCGAGGACCCGAACCGTACGATCGACCAGATCTCCAATGTGATGGACCTCATCAAGCATCACCCCGATTCTCGCCGCATGGTCGTCACGGCGTGGAACCCGGCCGAGGTCGAGCAGATGGCACTTCCGCCCTGCCACGCCCTGTTCCAGTTCTACGTGGCCGACGGGCGCCTGAGCTGCCAGCTCTACCAGCGCTCGTGCGACATGTTCCTCGGCGTGCCGTTCAACATCGCCTCCTACTCGCTGCTCACCCTGATGATGGCACAGCAGGCGGGACTCGAACCGGGGGAGTTCGTGTGGACCGGCGGCGACTGCCATGTCTACGACAACCACGTCGATCAGGTGCTCGAACAGCTGTCGCGCGAACCATACCCGTACCCGAGAATCGAGATCGACAAGGCCGATTCGCTCTTCGACTACCGATACGAGGACTTCCACATCCTCGATTACCGGCATCACCCCACCATCAAGGCACCCGTCGCGGTCTGACGGTCGCCGCGTGACACTAAACTTGCCGCTAGCCGAAACGCATTCAAGGAGTATGAAATGGAGCATGACAGTAGCCGAAGCGGCTATCACGAACCCGAGCCCGGAGAAGCCGGGCTTGAGGAGATCGAGGACTGGGGTGACGATTTCCCCAAGACGTTCTCAATCAACCTGATCTGGGCCGAAGCCCGCGACAAGGAAGGTCGTCCGGGTGCCATCGGCTTCGACGGGGGCATGCCTTGGCACTTGGCCGAGGATATGAAGCATTTCAAGGAACTCACCGTCTCGCATCCGGTCATCATGGGTCGACGCACGTGGGAGTCGCTGGGGGCGAAGTACCGCCCGCTGCGCAATCGCGACAACATCGTCGTCTCCCATGACGCCTCGTACCGTGCGCCGGGGGCCACCGTCGTCGACAGCCTCGAGGACGCGCTCGATCTGGCACGTCAGGAGGCCATCCCGGATGACGGCCTCGACCGTTCCGAGATCTGGGTGATCGGCGGGGCGCAGCTGTTCGAGGAGGCGCTGCCGGAGGCGAACAAGGTGTACGTCACCCTGCTCGACACCAAGGTGGACGCCGACACGTACGCGCCGGACATCGCCGCGCTCGCCAAGGCCGGACACTGGGATGTCGCCGACCGCTCCCCGTGGCTCAAGCCGGACAAGGAGAAGGACGGCAAGGACATCCGCCGCTACCGTTTCCTGACGTACGTGCGCGCCGCGCGCTGACACGACATCGAATCAGCAACGCCGAATCAGTGAACCTGCGAACCGGCGAACCGACAAGGACTGCAAGGATACATATTTCATGGCCGATAACCGCACCAGCGACCATAAGAGCGACCACAAGTACACGGTGATGACCGTCTGCACCGGCAACATCTGCCGTTCGCCGATGGGGGAGATCATCCTGCGCCACTACTTCGACGAGCGTGGACTCGGGGACCTAGTGGATGTTGAGTCGAGCGGCGTCTCCGATGAGGAGTGGAGTCATCCGATCGACCCGCGCGCCGTGCACGTGCTGCGCGAGCGCGGTTACGGTGACGAGATCCCGCGCAACCACTTCGCGCATCGCATCTCGCGCGACGAGATCGCCCGCACCGATCTGTTCCTGCCGATGACCGCCGCGCACATGCGCTCGCTGCTGCGTCTGCTGCCGCCGGGCAAGCGCGCCGAAGTGCACATGTACCGCAGCTTCGACCCGAACCTGCCCAAGCCGCCGGCCGGCCGCGAGGACACGATCGATCTGGTCGACCCGTGGTACGGCGGCCCGCACGAGTTCGAGGTCGCCATCGACCAGATCGAACAGGTCGCCCCCTACATCGTCGACTGGGTCGCCAAGCAGCTCAAGGCCGAAGACAAGGGTTGAGTGGTTCGAGAGGCCGACTGAGGGCGGGCCTTATAGCTCCAGTTGCGGTCGTCTCCGCCAGCGAGCCTCTGTAGTTGGCACATAACGGACTCCCGAAAGCCTTCGGAAGTCCGTTATCCATAAGAAGACCGTATCTGCTTGCAGTTAACCGACGCCAACGGCGTGATTCGCGTCCGTTTCATACCAGAAAAGCGCCAAAACCCTTGAGTTTCAGCGCTTTTCATGGCTTTTGCCACAGGTACCCCCAGAGAGAGTCGAACTCTTCGTGACGGTGGCGTCATAGCGCCAATCCGCGGAAAATGGCGGTTCACGCACATGTCATGGCTCACGCAGACGTGGGTGCATCATGCAGATGCGTGTCAAAAACGTGTCAAAACAAACCCGGTAAAAGCCGGTGGATGATCGGCGTGTTGGGGTATCTGGCTGGTGCAGTCGGTGCGCAGTCGGAACAGAAGAAAGTAAGTAATTCCAATAGTTAGTCCAGTGAGAACAAAAAACTATTTTATAGAGGTCGCATAGACAGAGGGCGTGCAGGTGGACTGGTCGCTATGTGCCGGGGTGGTGGTGTCGTGCGGCTTTTGGTTTCTTGTGTTGTGGGTTCGCTCGGGTATGCTCGTGGCTTGTTGTAGATGATTCCGCCGGTGAGGGGGACGGTCATGGACATGAGGGCTGACAAGGCGACGCTGTTCGCCCGTATGGACGAGGGGCAGTACTTCGACCGCAAGAGCGCGCGTATCAAGCCGGAGGACGTGTCCCGGCATCTCATCGCGTTCGCGAACGCCTCGGGCGGCCAGCTGGTCATCGGCATCGAGGACGACGGGAGGATCACCGGGTTCAAACGGGACAACGCCAGATCGGTCGAGTCGTTCGAACAGATCCCGATCACGCAGTGCGCCCCCACGCCGCAGGTGAGCGCGCGGCGTGTCCCCTGTGTGAACACGGCCGGGGAGAGCGACATGATCCTCGTGCTGGACGTGGCCCCGTCATCGAACCACGTGGTGGCGAAACGGTCGAACGGCGACGTGTACCTGCGCGAGGCGGACCGCAGCGTCCTGCTGGATCGCGAGCAGGTGCGCGCCCTGGAGTACGACAAGGGGCAGCGATGGTTCGAGGACGAGCCGGAGTCCCGGTCGGGCATGGATGACGTCGACCACGGGGTGCTGGACCGGTACAAGCGAGCCATCGGCGCGGCCGACATCCCCGGTGAGCGGGTGCTGCGCAGCCGCGGCTTCCTTGTGGACGGACATTTGACGAATGCGGGCGTGCTCCTGTTCGCGCAGTATCCGGCGGCGTTCCTGCCGTCGGCGCGCGTGCGCGTCATCAGGGTCGACGGGACCGAGCTGCATACCGGTCGCGGGTTGAACATCGTCAAGGATAGGGAGTTCGACGGGCCGCTGCCCGACGTGGTGGCGCAGGCCAGCCAGCTGATCGGGTCGCTGCTGCGCGAGTTCCAGGTGCTCGGTGACGACGGTCGGTTCCGCACGGTGCCCGAGTACCCGCGGTTCGCGTGGTTCGAGGGACTGGTGAACGCGGTCGCGCACCGCGACTATTCGATCCGCGGCGAGTACACGCGGGTGATGATCTTCGACGACCGGCTGGAAGTCACCAGCCCGGGCGCGTTGCCGAACCGGGTCACGTTGGAGAACATGCGCACTACCCGGTATGCGCGCAACCCGAAGATCTGTCATGTGCTCACCGCGTTCGAGCTGGTGCGCGAGCTCAACGAGGGCGTGCACCGCATGTACGAGGAGATGGAGGAGCTCGGCCTGCCCGACCCCGAGTACAGCGAGCCGAATGATTTCAGCGTCCGGCTCGTGCTGCGCAACAACATCAGGCGGCGCGTCCCCTACCTGAACGGGCGGCAGGACGGGCCCGTCACCGTCGTCAACCGGACGGAGATCCCCGCCGAGGGCCTGACCCCGACCGAACGCACGGCCCTCACCCTCGCCATCGACAACGGGAAGGTGACGACCGGGGCATTGGCCGAAGCCGTCGGAGTAAGCGCCAGGACCGCATCGAAAACCCTGAAGGAACTGGTCGGCAGAGGGATCCTGCAATGGCATGGTTCCGGGACTCGTGACCCCAAGCAGTACTACACGTATTCGGGGCAGCAGGTTTGGAGTATTTCGGAGTAACTTCGGAGTATTTCGGAGTAGCCCCGACATAGTGACATCGGATTACGGCATTTCGCCGAAGGGAGGCGAGTGTGAAGCGTCGGTCCGGTCTGCGTCCCGGATGGTGATCTCGAAGGTCCATGCCCGGCGCGGTGCGGTAGTCGGGCAGGGGGGGGTCGAACAGCCCCGTGGGGTCGCCGTATTCGAGGTTCCGCAGCGCCGAGGCATTCAACCCGGTGCGGCGGGCCATCTCGTCGAGATCCACGCTCGCCTCCAGGCGTATCGCGAGGGGGTGCGGACGAAAAGTTGGACGCTTGGGCGTCAGGATTGGAGTGTCCGGATTGGAGATCGCAACGGATTCGCGGTCGATGAGTATCGATGAGCTTGCATGAGAAAACAGAAAAGCGCCAAAACCCTTGAGTTTCAGCGCTTTTCATGGCTTTTGCCACAGGTACCCCCAGAGAGGGGGATACGGCCCAGCGTCGTACAAGTCCACATCCACCACTCCGGGGGCAAATAAATTCACTTTCATTTCTTACAAAACCAATCATAGCAACGGTTCCCGCTTTCTTCCAATAGACACGCAAGCAGTGTTGCTCCTTAGCGTCATCTTCATGCGGCTGATGGTCGAAACGACCTGTGACGAGTGATCGAATCATCCTAAACCCCAATGATTGCAAGGCCTAAGGTGCCGTAGGTGCATTTTTAGGTGCAATGGCTCGCCGAGAGCCCATTCGGCCACTTGGTGGCATTTTTGGTGGCATTTTTCCGAGGCCGTTATGCGTGCCATCGATCCTGGATTCAGCACAAGGAGCATCATCATGTCCGCAAGGACGAAGAAGGACAGAATGGGGCCGTCGCCGGAGCGGCGGAGCAGATTCGGCACCGTGACGCCGCGCTACGACGCCGCGGGCAATCTCATCGCCTGGCAGGTGCGCTACCCGGACCCGAAACGACCGGGCAAGAAGGTCCAGCGCCAGTTCAAGCCGGACATGGAGCACGAGGCGCACCAGTGGCTCGAAAAGGAGCGGCATCTGGTGGAACTGGACCGCAAGAACATCCAGGAATGGGTCCATCCGTCCGAACGCCGCCGCAGGAAGCGCGCGAGCCTTATCTCGTTCGAGGATTACGTGACCCGATGGGCGGAGGGATACCGGCTGCCGAACGGCGAGAGGATAGCCGGCGGCACGCGCCGGAACCTGTATCTCGACATCGCGCACTTCATGCCGGGCTTCAAGGGCAAGCTCCTGACCGAGATCACGCCGAAGGACATCAAACGCTGGTACGACGCACCGCACCCCGAGGGGCAATGGGCGTTCCGTCGCTCATGCATGCGCCTGAAGGCGGCGTTCGCCAGCGCCACGAAGATGAGCATGGACGGCTCCCCGCCGCTGATCCGCGACAACCCGTTCATCCTGCCCATACCGCCAGCGCCACGATCCGCCAGGGAGGACGTTCCGCCGGTCACGCCGCTGGAACTCAAGCTGATCGCGGAGAACATGCCCGACTACACGAGACTGGCGGTGATACTCGCCACGCTCGTCGGAGGTCTCCGTTGCGGCGAGCTGTGCGGCCTGCAGGTCAAGGACATCGATCTGAAGGCCAAACGCCTGACCGTGCGCCATTCCGTCAACAGGGGCTATGCGGATCGCGGTTCGACACGCATCGCCAGGACCAAGACCGACTCCAGCCGGCGCACCGTGCCCATCCCCGACGGTCTCGTTCCCCTGATTCACGACCATCTGCTCAGGCACTGCGAATGGACGGACCCGGAAGCCATGGTCTTCCGCCCCAGACGAGCCTCGGTGATGAGTCAGACCACCCTGGAGGCCCAGTTCCGCAAAGCCAGGGAGAAAGCCGGCCGACCCGACCTGACCTTCCAGTCCCTGAGGGCGAGTCACGCGACCCTGCTCATGCTCAAGGGCGGCACCTTGAGGGAGGTCATGGACGAACTCGGCCACGTCAGCGAGAAGGTCGCCATCAAGCACTACCAGCGCATCGTCGCCCGACACCGCAACCAGATCGTCAACCAACTCGCCGAAGACTTCATCAAAGCAGCGCAATGACCACATATGGACGAATACGGATTGAGATGTCCTGCCGTCCGATGTATACAGAACTATTCCCAATATGGAATAGTTCTGTATACAATAGAGGTATGGCTATCAGAACGAATCGGACGCTGCTCACACGGCGGGAAGCCGCCCGCCGACTCGGAGTGAGCGAACGACGGGTCAGCGCGCTTCGCGCTGCCGGCCGGCTTGAATCGTTTCCCGTGGGAGGCGGCTCGCTGGTCACGGAGGATTCCGTACGCCGCCAAGCACAGTGGCAGGGGGCGGACGGGCGCCCGTATTCACCGGACATGGCGTTCGGGGCACTATACATGCTTAGCGGGCTCGACGCGCCATGGCTGGGCCGGCAGCAACGGTACCGGCTCAAAGGCTACCTGAGACAGATGGATGCCGAGAATCTGACTCGTCTCACCCGACGGCGCGCAATGATGGTCGAATACTGGTGCAGAGATTCCAACCTCGCCAAGGTCGAAGCCCTCATTCGTCCCTCCGCCGCCACCGGAGCATTGGCCGCCTCGTTCCAATTGACCGCCACGAACGTGGTGGAAGGCTACGTCACCGCCGATGCTCTAGATGACGTCATTCGGCAATGCCGGCTGAAGCAGGGGACGACGCCGGTTCGGGTGCGACTCCATGTCACCGACGGTCTTCCCGCCGGTGAGGGCCCTATGCCTCTCGGCGTATGTGCGGCCGACCTGGCCGAATCCAACGACCCGAGGGAACGCCGCGCCGGTCTGGAAACCCTCCAACGGCTGATCGATGAATATCATCGCAAGGAGCATCAGGCATGATTCCGACAATCCACATTCCCAGCACGGGCCATCCGTGGAGCACCGTGTACGCGGTCGCCGCGGCGGACATCCCGGAATCATGGCTGCTTACGGGCGGGCTCATGGTCCAGCTGCACGCCATCATGGGCGGATTGACCGCGCGTCCCACCACCGACGCCGACCTGCTCGCCGATCTCATGACGGACCGACGCGGCATCGCCAGACTGCGCAGTATCCTCGCCGCCCGCGGGTTCGAGACGCAGCCGGGCACGCTGACCGGATACACGACCCGCATGAGCGCGCCGAACGGCGACGTCGTGGATCTGCTGGTCGCCGACCACCTGCCCAAGTTCCTCGGCAACGACGCGACCATCGCCGGCACGCCGGTACTGTCCATGCCGGGCGGCGCTCAGGCCGTGGAACGCAGCATGCAGGTCGGACTTATCGACGACCAGAGCGGAACTGAAGTCACAATCCGTATCCCGGACCTGCTCGGCGCCCTGATACTCAAAAGCGCGGCCTACAGTGCCGACCACGCCGGCTACGGTGAACGCCACCTCTACGACGCCGCCCTGCTGGCATCACTCATCCCGGACCCTGACGCTGAACTCATGCGCCTGCACAGTGGTACCGACCGCAAACGCATCAAACTCCTGCGCGACCAGCTCACCGAGGATTCCCCCTACTGGGACAACCTCGACGAACCACACCGTCAGGACGGACTGGATGCCATCGAAACACTCGCCACATGGTAAATCATTTCCTGTAGCTTCGGCCGATGTTTGGCGACAACCTCTAGAGAAACGTGCCGTCTCGCATGGTGAGGGTGGTTTCGCATTGGGCCGCGACGCGTGGGTCGTGCGTGGCGAGGATGAGCGTGGCGCCTTGCCTGCATTGCGCGAGGAGCATGGTCATGATGACGTCGGCGGTGTGCGTGTCGAGTGCGGCCGTGGGTTCGTCGGCGATGATGATGGCCGGGTGCATCACGGTCGCCCGGGCGATGGCGATGCGTTGTCTTTCGCCGCCGGACAGTTGTCTGGGCATGCGTCGTGCCTTGCTGGCGAGTCCGACTTGTTCCAGTGCGGCCGTGGCGCGTTGCCGGCGTTCGGCGCGTCCGATCCGGGGGTTCGCGTATTCCATGGGGATGGCGACGTTGGCCCATGCCGGTTCGTCTTCGAGGATCGCGTAGTCCTGCGGGATGAAGCCGAACATGCGGTTGCGCCATGCGGAACGGTCCGTGTCGTTTTCCGGTGCCGGGCGCCCCTGCAGGAGCAGGGAGCCGGAGGTGGGTTTCATGGACAGTCCGATCATGCGCAGCAGGGTGGATTTGCCGCATCCGGACGGTCCCATGATGGCGATCGACTCCCCGGCCGAGGCGTGCAGGGATACGTCGTGCACGGCGAGGAGCTGCGCCTGCCCGTCCGTGTATCGTTTGGTCAGGTTTCTGGCGTCTATGGTCGTCTGTGGCATGGTCGGTGCTTCTTTCATTGGATGTGTGTGGTTGCGCGTCGCGCGGCGGTCGTCCAGATCGGGATCGCCATGACGAGGATGACGGCGATCATCGTCCGGGATGCGGTGGCCACCGGTTCCCCTATCAGCTGGAAGCATGCCAGTACCACGGTGGCGGGCAGCAGCATGCTGAGGATGAGTCCGGCGACGCGGATCGCCTCGTCCACGGCGGTGGCGCCGTAGAGCCGGCGGACGAGCATCGACGGCCGTTCCCGTGCGAGGGTCACGGACAGTGTTTGGATGATCACGATGACGGTGAGCGTGAGGAAGGCGGACAGTCCGAGCAGGTACATCAGTGCGCGTACGATGAGGTCCTTGTCCCGTTGGGGTTGTTCCGTGTTCAATCGGTGTGGCACGAGTATCAGGCCGGCGTCGCGGCTTCCCGTGATGAACTCGTCGAGCCGGGTCCGGGACGGGTTGAACATGACCGTTTTGGTCACCGCCTCTTCGAGTTCGATGTCGTTGAGCCGGTTCAACGAACTCGGGTCGAGCCGGATGACGAGATACCGGTCCAGGTTGATGCCGGCGGTGTTCGGGTCGAATATGGCCGCCGAGGCCGGTAGCGTGCCGGTTACCTTGACGTCGGTGCCGGCGATATGCACGCTGTCGGGCGCCTGCGCCCGGTCCACCCGGTAGCCGATGGACGCGCAGGGCGCGTGGGAGCACAAGCCCAATCGGGGGAACACGTCGTCGACGTTGCCCATCAGGATGATGGTCGGTATGCCGTTGGCGAACCCGGGATCGTCGATCTCGATGTTGTTGATGATCGCGGAGTACGCCCTGCCCTGTTCCAGCATGTCCTGCAGGCCATCCGCCACCTTGGGGTCCGTCTTGCTCGGGGACTGCAGGAGGTATTGCGGGGAGAACGTGACCGCGTCGGCGGCCCGCAGGCGGGCCTCGCCGCCGATCACGCTGGACTCGGTCAGCACGTCGCTGAGCGTCATCGTGAACACGCTGCCTGCGAAGACTACGAGCAGCGTGATGCCGAGGATCGATCCCCATCGCCTCAATCCCATACGGACGCCGGTCATCAGTTCATGGATCATCGTTCCACCTCGTCATTCGATCGTATGCCGAACCATTCGGCCAGACCCGTCACCAGCACCGTCAGGGCCGTCCCGCCGATGAAGGCCGCGGCGAACGCGACAGCCGGGCCGATGCCGGTCCTGCCCGACACCACGGTGATGAGCACGGCACTCAACATGGTTCCCGCCAGCACGCCCGTCACAATCGAGGCAACGGCCCCGCGCACCCGGCCCGCCCACACCTGCCTGCCAGTGGCACCGAACAATCGCCTGACATGCAGGTCGGCCTTCCTCGCCGTCTCCATCGTCGTCACGCACACGCAGGCGCAGACCAACGCCAGTACGAGGAACAACAAGGTGACGCCCACGAAGGAATCCCCGGCAAGGGACGACCACAACGACTGCGCCTGAGGCCGGGTCACGTCCATGCCACAGCGCGCGAACAGATCCGAAATCTCCCGGAGCCGCTGCGGGTCGCTCGTGTTCACGTACACGCTGCCGGGAAACAAGGGAACCGCCCCCAACGGGAGCACATACTGCAGATTGCCGCCCACGTTCACCCCCGGAACCCTGGCGACGCCGCCGACGGAAAACCCCTGGGGCAGCAGCGGGGCATCCCCATGCTCGCGCCATTGGCCGGCCGAGAACGACGACTCGATCACACAAGCCATGCGACTGTCCATGTCCCGGCATCCGCGCGGAAGCGCATCGGCCCATCCGATGGAGGACCCCGACGACTGGAACACGATCGCCGGCCAACCGTCCCCCACGGAACCCTCCAACAGGGAAATACCGTGACCGGAAAGATACCTGGCCAGATCACGCGTCGCCTCAAGATTCTTCCCGTCGTCGTGCTCGGCATCCGCCGAAGCGGTCAGCACCAGTTGCGTCCGCGCATCGGACATGCCCCACTGCGAGCCACGCCAATCAAGAACGCTCCAGTACACAGCCCACGCAAGAAACGAAGACAACACACCCAACAGCAACGATATTGCGCAAATGGATGTAGAAAAAATCTTTAGATGATGGGTAATTTTTAGCATTCCGTATCTTTCCAATCACGGTATTTCTAGATGGGTGCAATAAGAAATGCGTCAGAAGTATTCAACGCCCCAGTAATAGTGCGTGACGTACTTATCGCCCCACAATACGGAATCCCAGACGGAGTCCGTCCTGCTTCGAACCTGAGTGTCTCCTGAATAGGAAGCAGCTGATGTATACAGGCGTCCGGTATCCAGACTGGGGCCGGCCTGTCGGGTGAAGCGCTGATATCCGCGACGCGCGTGACGCCCGCCATCATTATAGGAGGCCTGAATCTGTACATAGCCATTCACCTTGATGCCGCCAATGCTGCTTTCCCATGTGCGACCATAATTCGGACCGCCGGCAAAAGCGGTAGAGGGCAATGCGATGCCAGTTATACCCAGAATTGTCGCAAGGACAATTGCCGTAAATTTCTTTCGCACAATCATGATTACTCCTTTGTTTTTGTTGGGAAATTTGGAATGTGTAAAGGCATACGTAAAAACTAGATGGTAATTACTTTCCTTTCTGCTAGGTGTCGAAGCCCTATGACTTCATCTTGCAAGATTCAGTCTTCTGCCCAAGCGAGAGAGAAGCAATCAGAAAAGGAGTTATTGACATCTAGAGATGACTTGCAATACGTCAATCGCGGGAAGGGAGAGATACAACTAGCTGCTTCTATAACCCGCTTAAGGCCGATTATGTTTGTTTTTGTCATCTCTGGATGACAAAAACAAACAACGGTTCTTTCAGCATATCTGCCTACACTGGTTTTTGGTTTCAATCTCCCCACAAGGCGCACGCAGGGTGCGCCTTTTCGCGATCGAGGGAGATCAATATGCCGAAAATCAGGCATTCCCATGGAAACCATCCGCAGAAGCCTCCGCGAAGCAAGTGGGGAACCGTGCTGGCCCGTTATGACGGAACCGGCATGCTAATCGCATGGCAGGTTCGATATCCGAATCCATTAGAACCTGGCAAACGCGTCCAACGCCAGTTCAAGCCGGATCAGGAGCTCGAAGCCCGTAGGTGGTTGGAAGCCGAAAAGTATCTTGTCAGTCTCCATCGTAACGGCATCGCCGAATGGGTTCATCCAACGGAACGAAGCCGACGAAAAGCCGTCGCGGAAAAGAGCCGGACACAACGCAATATGCTGTTCCGCGACTATGTGATGCGATGGGCCGAGGAATACCGGCTGCCCGACGGCAATGGTATCGCCGGTGGCACGCGTCGCAATCTTTATCTGGACATTGGCCATTTTTTGCCAAGTCTTGGGGACCTGCCGCTTAACGAGATCACTCCGTCCATTATCAAGGCTTGGTATGATGCGCCTCACCCGGAAGGACGGTGGGCGTTCCGACGCTCATGCATGCGACTGAAGGCGGTACTGGAGTCAGCCACCCGTGGCGGATTGGACGGTTCGGAGCCATTGCTGTCCTTCAATCCCTTCATATTCCATATTCCGCCAGCGCCACAGCCCGCCCGCATCAATGTACCGCCGGTGACTCCTTCCGAACTGATCCTGCTGGCTGACGCCATGCCCGATTACACCAGACTGTCCGTATTCCTCTCGACTTTAGTGGGTGGTCTGCGATGTGGTGAACTATGTGGGCTTCAGGTGCAAGACATCGATCTGAACAGGCAGATACTTCATGTCCGGCACTCCGTGAATCGCGGTGACGCTGACAGAGGGGATCTCCAATTCGGTAAGACGAAAACGGAATCCAGCATCAGGAACGTACACATCCCGGATACCCTGATTCCTCTTATTCGACAGCACCTTTCTGATTACTGCGATCTGACACGACCGGATTCGCCGGTGTTCGTGCCCAAACGTGCAAGAATCATGTCCCAGACAACGCTGGACGGCCAGTTCGCCAAGGCCCGGCTGAAAGCAGGACGCCCTGATCTGACATTCCAGGCATTACGAGCCAGCCATGCAACATTACTCATGATTCAGGGTGGAACGTTGCGGGAAGTCATGAATCAATTGGGACACGTCAGTGAGAAGGTGGCTATCCGGTACTACCAGCTCACCGTCGCCTCACATCAGAGTCAAGTGGTTGACGAGCTTGCCGAATCATTTATGAGCGACATTCAGCGGCGTGAGTCCTAGACCAAAGTGATGCACCATCGCGATACGTGACTCACCTTCATATAGGAAATGCCGTGAGGGATCTGAATCTGGTCCCTCACGGCATTTCGGTCTCTGACTGGTCGAAGTCTCACAATCGCAGCATCAGACGGATTGGAAGCGCAGATAGTCCGTTAACTCCCACACCGTATCTTGCAGCCGACGAAGTTCGGAGTCTCGGCTGAGAGTACTCCATTGCGCCGCATACGCCTCCATCCAGATTTCCAGCGCTTCGGCAAGACGCGCCGTATCATCATGCTGAGATGCGGCACTTGACTGCAAAGAGTCGATGACCCCGACATCGGACGCAAGCTGGAGACCAACTCGGTTCAACAGTCGTTGCCCCTCGATGGCTACGCGGAATGCAGCGGCGTTTCCTGCGATTCGCGGTCCTGCGGTCGCGGTGATCGCGGAGATTCGACGGGCGCTGGTCTGCAGAAGGTGATCTGCGGTTTCACCGAGCGAGATGTGGTGCTTCAGATAGCGGAGCAGCATCCGTCGGGATTCCACAAGTGACGGTGCCCGGCTTCCGTCCTGAAGGGCGCGGATCACATCGTCTGGTCGTTCGTTTTCCGGCAGCAGTCCTGGGATGGTTTGCAGGACACCGGTGTTGACGCCGCCCCGTCCGTCATCAAGTTCCAGCCAAGTGATCAGGTGGTTCCATTGGAAGCAGGCCGCATGGCTTGCGCGAGCAAGGATATCAAGCAGTTCTCCGCTGGCGTCGTGGTATTCGAGTCGGGAGATGCGTCGGAGCATGTCGGTCTCGTCGGGGATGCGCCCGGGGTTCCAGGATTCCTGTGCGCCGATGATCATGCCGGGGATGGCCATGCGCGGGTCGTTGACGTGGCCGAGGTCGCCCCAGTCGGTGACGAGCATGCCTGCCGCTTGGTATTGCGTGCCGTAGCGGGCCATGCGGGTGATGTTGTTCCAGGCGTCGTCGATGCGCGGCAGGAGCGCGTTCCAGCACCATACGGCCGGGCACACGATCTGTGTGGCGCCGGATTGGGCGACGGTGCGGACCTTCTCGTCGGTGACCTGCGGGTCGTACTGCCAGTTGAGCAGGGTGACGGCTTCGGGGAGGCGCTCCAGGATCTCGGGGTGTTCGAGGGCGATGTCGCCCCACATCATCGGCTGTTTGCCTTGGGCTTCGAGGTGGCGGCACAGGCGGGTGACGTAGTCGACGTACATGGCGGCGACGCCGATCTCCTCGGCGAAGGTCTTGGAACGACCCCTGCCGAGGTCGAAGGTCTCGTCGGCGCAGATGTTGAACTTGTCGGAGCGGAACAATTGCAGGTAGTCGTCGATGAGCCGGCATGACAGAGTGAAGGCGCGTTCGTCGCTGATGTTCAATGTGTGGTGGCGCATGCGGTCGATGAATCCGAACGGTTCGTCGGCGGTCTCGGGGAACTCGCCGAGATCGCGCAGGCTCCGGGTGCGCAGGGCCATGTAGAGGTGACCGAACGTGGAGACCGACGGCACCAGCTCGATGCCCCGTTCGGCGCAGTAGTCGTCGAGGTCGAGGATGTCGCGCGGGGCGAGCGGGCTGGAGCCGCGCCATGTCTCGCTCATGCCGTCGAAGCGGAAGGTGTGTTCGACGTAGAGCTGGAGCTGGTTGTACTTGTAGAGGCAGAGTTTGTCGGCCCAGTGTTTGAGCCAGTCGAGGGTGGGGACGCGCCCGCGGGTGACGTCGAGGTAGTAGCCGCGCGTTTCGAAGGCGGGCCGGTCCTCGATGTGCAGGAGGGGCAGGGCGGCGCCGCATTGGCGGATGAGCTGGCGCAGGGTCTGCACGCCGTTGCGCACGCCCTCGAAGTCCACGCCCGCGACGGTCACGCCATCCGGGGTGACATCGAGCGTATACGAGCCGGACGGGTGTGCATGGGGATTGTCAAGTATGGTCAGGGTGATGAATCCCGGCCAGCGGTCGCCCGTCGCGATGTCCCATTCCAATCCGGTGGCTGCGCGGATGTCGTCGATGAGTTGTGCGGCGAGTATATGCCGATCGTCACCGACCGTGCGCGCTTCGTTGATTCGTCCGCACATTGGCAGCAATGCGATGCCTGCTTTATGCTGCATGGTTTGCGGCGTGGGGATGATGGTCCATCCTTGCAGGAGTATTTGGCCGTTCATGGGAAGTTCCTTTCTTGGCATATCGCTAAGGATTGTTGTGAGGTTCGTTTGGCCCTGAGATGGCAGTGCGGTGTCGAGGCCATTTCGCGGATATGGTCCCGACACCGCACATGCTGCCGATCGATTCGGTTGGGTTATTTGACGGCTCCCGTGGTGACGCCCTTCATGATGTTCCTTTGAATGATCATGAAGAAGATCACGACGGGCAGGGAGAAGATAACGGATGCGGCCATCTGCCCGCCGAAGTCGGTGCCCATGGTGGGCGTGGAGAACGAGGAGAGCCACACGGGCAACGTATACTTCGCCTGATCCTTCATAAACGTGTAAGCGGTCATATAGTCGTTCCACGCGTTGATGAACGCGAACACGGACGTGGACACGATGCCGGGCGCGGCCAGCGGGAAGGTGATCTTCCACAGGATCTGCCAGTCGTTGGCCCCCTCAACGGCCGCGGACTCGAAGATGTCCTTCGGGATGTTGAGGAAGAAGCCGCGCATGTTCCAGATCGCAAACGGCAGGACCATGGCGATGTACGCGAGGATCAGGCCGCTGTACTTGTTCAGCAGGCCGAACTGGTTGAAGATGATGAACTGCGGGATGATGCCGCCCGAGGTCATCTGGATGGCCAGCACGAACACCATGATCGCCTTGCGGCCGCGGAACCGGTAGAGGGTCAGGGCCGCGCACGCGAAGAACGCGAGGACGATCGACAGGACGATCGACACGGCGGTCACGATCACGCTGTTCTTCAGGTTCGTCAGGAAAGACGTCTGGGTGACGGCCACCATGAAGTTGTCGATCGACAGCTTCGCGGGCCAGAACACGGGCGTGGCGGTCATGATCTGGTTGCGCGGCTTGATCGACGTGACGAACATCCAGTAGACCGGGAAGATCCACACGATGCAGAACGCGACGGCCAACACGATCGTGCCGATGCGGCGCAGCCGTGAGGAAAGGCTGCGCTTGGCTCGCGGCGCGGCAGAGGTTATGGTTGCGGTGGTCATCACAGGTCCTCCCCGGATTTGAGCAGGTATCGGATGTACACGCTCGTCAGGGCGAGCAGGATGAGCGTGACCAGCACGCTCGCGGCGGCGCCGGTGCCGATGTCGAACGACACGAACGCCTTCTTGTAGGTGAAGATGCCGATCGTCGCGGTCGTCTCGCGGGGGCCTCCCTGGGAGACGAGCCAGATCTGGTTGAACACGTTGAAGTCCCAGATCACCGACAGCATCGTGATGACCATCAGGCTCGGCTTGATCAGCGGCACGGTGATCTGCCAGTAGCAGCGCAGCTTCGAGCAGCCGTCCAGCTGGGCCGCCTCAAGGCAGGACTTGTCCACCTGCGTGGTCGCCGCGTACAGGTTGATCGCGATGTACGGGACGGCCTGCCAGACGACCAGCAGCCAGATCTCCAGGAACGCGAGCCACGTGTTGTCGGTCCACGACAGGTTCGTCACGTCCCCGAACAAATGGGTCTGGGTCAGTAGCCAGTTGACCACGCCGTACCCCGGCTGGAACAGCCACTTCCATACCACCGACGAGGCGACGTTCGGCATGGCCCACGCGAAGATCAGCACGAACGTGACCAGCCAGCGCATCACCGGCCCCAGCTTGGTCATCAGCTGGGCCACGCCCATGCCGATCAGCACGCTGCCGGCCACGAGGGCGGCAGCGAACCCGAACGTGCGGGCCAGCGACTTGTAGAACTCCGGGTCGGTCAGCACGTTCTCGTACTGGTCGAACCCGACGATGTTGAACGAGCCCGTGAACAGGGTCTTCTGGTTGAAGTCCGTGAACGACGTGAAGACCAGGAAGATCAACGGCACCACGACCAGCGCGATGATGATCACGCCGGCGGGTGTCAGGAGCCACAGGGGCGTCAGATTGCGACGCCGCTTCACCACGGGGACGGCGGCAGCCGTCGATTGCGCATTGCTCATCACGCTTCCCCTACTTCTTCGCGTACAGGGAGTCCGCATGCTCGTCGAACGACTTGGCCGCGGCCTTGGCCGTGGTGGCGCCGGTGGCGATGTCGCCGAAGCAGTTCAGGGAGCTGTCGTTCTCGATGGTCAGCCATTGCGGTGACGCCGGCGTGGCCTTGGTGTTCTTCGCCGACTCGAAGAAGCCGGTCAGGTAGGACGGGAAGTCCGCGGACTTCATGACCTCGTCGAGGCCTTCGACGTAGTTGGGCATCCACCCGTCCTTGGCGAACACGTAGTCCTTCTGGATCTCGGGGCTCGCGGCGATCTTGATCCACTTGAGCGCCAGCTCCTGACGCTTGCTCTTCTGGGCGACGCCCCATACCGAGCCGGCCATCATCGCCGGCTGGAGCTTGCCGCTGGCGCCGGGCATGGGGAACGATCCCAGATCGTCGGTCGTGAGGTCGGGGTTGTACTGCTGGATGGTGCGGATGCCGGCGCTGTTGTTCAGGATCGCGCCGGTCTTGCCTTCGGCCAGCAGCTGGCTGAAGTCGGGGTTGCCGGTATCCAGCGAACGGGACGCCTCGGAGGACCACTTGTGCTGGAATTCCAGCCATTGGTCGATGCCCTTGAGCGAATTGTCGCTCGACAGGGTGCTCTTCCAGGTTCCGTCCGACTGCTGCTCGGCGAAGTCGCCGCCGGCATCCCAGATCCACCGTGCCGCCGACTTCCAATCGCGGCCGGGCATGTAGAACGGGGAGAAGTCCTTGTCGGTGTTCGCGTCCCGGAGCTTCTGCAGGTCGGCTTCAAGCTCCTCGTACGTGCTCGGCGGATTGTCGATTCCGGCCGCGGACCACATCTTCTTGTTGTAGATCACGGCGCCGGCGGCCCCCAGCGCGGGGATGCCGTACAGTCTGCCGTCGATGGTGGCGGGCTCCTCAAGACCGGACAGCCAGGTGTGCCCCTGCCTCATATCGTCGGCCTTGTCCGTCAGATCCAGCAGGCCGCCGCTCACGGCGAACCCGGCGACCTGCGTGTTGCCCAGATCGATAACGTCCGGCGGCGTGTCCGTGGACAGCGCGGTCGTCACCTTCGTGTTGATGTCGGCCCACACCTGGGTCTGCACATCGACCTTGACGCCCGTCTCCTTGGTGAACCGCTCGTTGATCGCCTTGATGGTGTCCTCGCTCTGGTCGCCCTGCATGATCCACACCGTCAGCTTGCCGCCCGCGGACGCATCCTGCTGCGATCCGCCGGACGGGGCTCCCATCGAGCATCCCGACAGGGTGAGCGCTGACGCGGCCGCCAAGGCGATGGCCGCGGAAATCCTCTTCGTTCTCATGGTGGTTTCCTTTTCCTGGAATGCCTGCCCGACGCCGCCGTTCGGAGGAATGGCGCGACGTGCCGCTGCGCACGACGGTCCCGGGTCCGTATCCGCCCGCGCTGCCATGCGTGGACGATGCTGTTTCGGACGCCGTCGCCGGCGCCCGAAACAGCGCCTGGGAACGTGATGTCACATCGTTCCTCGACATGACATCACGGCATGAATGACCAGAATTTTGTTAGTCATCCTTGCTTAATTCCCTTAGTTGGTTTCAACCTCCTTGATAGCCAAGGATATGACGCCTTTATCTTTTTTGCAAGTCAGTCGAACAAAATAAGGGGCATGCTACGGCCTTGCTTGGCGAAACCTGACGGAACGCGCGGCATTCGGCCCGACGCGCCGAAGGGGGGCGTTGCATCGGGAAGTGCGGTCAGCAGGCGATGAGGGATGCACCGAGCGCGCCGATCGGAATCGACGGGTCGGCGAGCCGCAGACGTTCCGTCAGGCGCAGACCCGCGATGAAACCGCTGGAGGATTCCCGCCTGCGCAGTTCCCCGCGCAATGCGTCAAGCAACGGGGAGCCGACGCGCGAGACGCCGCCCCCGATGACGATGACCGAAGGGTCCTCGCCCTGGGCGACGATCTGCACGACGTCGGCGAGGGCATGCAGCAGGATGCCGAGAACCCGCCCGGCTTCGGCATCGCCTCCTGCGGCCTTCGCGAGGATGTCGGGCAGCGGAGGATCCGCCATGGGCCACATGCGTCGCAGAGCCCCTCCCGAGCATGCGGTCTCCAGACATCCGCGTTGGCCGCATTTGCATGCCACGCGGTTGGAATCCACCGGAAGGTGGCCGATCTCCCCGAGGGCGCCCGTGTCGCCGCGTTCGACGAGACCGGCGCGGACGAATCCGGCCGCCAGCCCCGTCCCCAGGTTGACGAACGCCATCCTTCCCTGACGGAGCCGTTCGGGAAGCGTCCCATAGGCTCCCAGCGCGGCGGCGTTCACGTCGTTGTCCACCCACACGGGCAGACCGAGCACGCCGGACGCGCGGCCCCCGAGCTCCAGTTTCTCGATTCCGAGATTGACCACGTTCTCCACCTGCCCGGTGTCTCGGTGGACCAACCCCGGGATGCCGATGCCCACCGATCTCACATCACCGAACCTCATGCCGGCCACCTGCCGCACGATGGCGGCCACGTCCTCCACGACCTCATTGCCGCCCTTTCGGGCCGTCCTGCGTCCGGACGCGAGGATGGCGCCGGCCGCGTCGGTCAGCACCGCCTCGATCTTCGTTCCCCCGACATCCACTCCGACGCGCAGGTTCTCTATTTCCGTCGCGCCGCCGCCGTTCATCATCATGGCAATCTCCGTTCCCGTTGGACGGACTTCTCTTTCGTCCGCCGATCATTATGTTCGAAATCCTTACATATTGGATTCGGGAAGCGATGATACACCACGACATGCGCGCCCTGCGACGGCGGCCGCATCCATCAGGACGAGGCCGCCGCCGCGGACAGCCCGCGCCTGCCCACGATCTCGCGCAGAACCGAGACCGCCTGCCCCCGCAGGGTGGCGTCGTCGCCGAGCTCGCACCGGCGCACCCGTATGTTGCTCTGGTAGTCGTTCCGCGACAAGGAGTTGACGGTTTCGCCGCATGCGCCGAGCAGCGTCTCGCCGACGATGTCGGGAGGCCCGTAGACGGCGATGTCGTGAAGGTTCAGCAGGCTCGCCGGCATGGCCAGCGCGCTGCCGAGCCTTGCGCCGGCCTCGGCCAGGATGTCCGCGCGCCGCTCGGGATTCCGGCGGATGCGGTCGCGCAACGCGATGGCCGATACATAGGTCTCCAGACAGCCGCGCTTGCCGCAGGTGCACGCAGGGCCGGCGGGATCGATCACGACATGGCCGATTTCGCCGGCCGCATGGTCATCGCCCTCCACGAACTCGTCGTTCAGCAGCACCGACGCGCCGATGCCCCGAGTGATCTGCACGAGCAGACAGTTGGGATTGCCGTGCCCGAGGAAGCGGTCGGCGAGCAGAGCCGCGTTCGCGTCGTTGTCCACTCGGACCGGCAACGAGAACTCGCCTTCGAGCATGTCGCGAAGCTCCACGTCATCCCAGCCGAGATTGGAACTGGAGATCACCCTCCCCGCGCCGGAAACCACGCCGGGGACGGCCACGCCGATGCCGACGAGCCCCGAACCGGCAAGCCGGATCATCTGGCCCACAAGCGAGAGCACATCGTCGAGATCGACCCGGTCGCCATCATCGAGCACGCGTTCGCGGCGCTCCACGATTCTGGCCCGCAGGTCCATCACGGCGCCGGTCATCACATACGGGCGGGACAGATCGACGCATACCAGACGAAGCACGTCCGCGTCGATGGCCAGCAGGGTGCCCGGCTTGCCCCGGCCGTCGCGCCTGCCCGACCCCAGTTCCCTCAGCAGGCCGTCGTCGATCATCTCGCCGGTCACATCCGTAGCGGTGGCGCGGGAAAGCCCCGTCTCCTTACACAGGTCGGCGCGCGACAGCTGCCGGTCGGGAAACAGTAGCCGGAACAGCAGTCTGCGGTTGTTGGCCCTTGCATCGCTGGGATTGGATTTAGCGTACATGGGAGCCCTCCTCGGGTGAGACGATTGCGGAAAATGCGGAATCACATTATCGGGACGGACATCCCGGCGTCATCCTCGAACGGCTTTCAGGATAACACCCATCAGGGGACTGACAATATGAAAACCCCGGCACTTTGACAAGTTTCCCATCTTTGTACATAATCATGTTCGACATCCAAACAAAATAGTTGCGACATACGGCCAAAGATGGTCGAGCACGGAAAGAAGACCAACATGAACAACACCACACGCGCAGCCATCGCCACGGCCGCCATCGGAGCGCTGCTCATCCCTCTCGCGGGATGCGGCAACACGACAACAAGCTCGGGCAAGACCGAACTGACGGTATGGTCGTGGGACGCCAGCATCGATCGCGCCGCCAAAAACTTCATGAAGGCCAACCCCGACATCACGGTGAAGGTGAGCAACGTCGGCAGCACCGAGGAGACCTACACCGCGCTCAACAACGCGGCCCAGGCCGGCAATGGCCTGCCCGACGTCACCCTGATCGAATACCTCGCCATCCCGCAGTTCGTGCACTCGGACACGCTCATGGATCTGAGCAAGGTCTACGACACCGTCAAGTTCAAGGACACGTTCACTCCCGGCACATGGAACTCCGTGAACATCAACGGCGGCCTGTACGCGATGCCTGCCGACTCGGGCCCCATGGCCTACTTCTACAACAAGGACGTGTTCGACAAGGCCGGTATCGGCCAACCACCGACCACCTGGGACGAGTTCTACGAAGACGCGAAGAAGATCCGCGCCACCGGCTCCTACATCACCTCCGACTCCGGCGACGCCGGCCTGTTCAACGCGATGATGTGGGCCATGGGCGGCCACGCCTACAAACTCAACGACGACAAACTGACCATCAATATCACCAAGGACAAGGGCGCCCAGCGGTTCATGAACCTCTGGCAGAAGATGCGCGACGAAGACCTCATCGACGTCCACACGAAGACCTGGACCGACGACTGGATGAAGTCACTGGGCGACGGCTCCATCGCCAGCCTCATCAGCGGCGCATGGATGGCCAACAACCTCCTGCAGGGCGTGCCCCAAGCCACCGGCAAATTCCGCGTAGCCCTCCTACCCACCATCGACGGAACGCCCATCAACGGCGAATACGGCGGCAGCGGACTGGCCATCACCAAGAAGATCCCCGACGGCAAACTCGACGCCGCCAAGAAGTTCGTCGAATACGTCACCACCAACGACGAAGGCATCGACGCCCGCGTATCCAACGGCAGCTTCCCCGCCACCACCAAGACCCTCGACCAGAAGGACTTCCTCGCCAAGACCACGCTCAGGAACGCCGACGGCAGCGACAACGAGTTCTTCGGCGGACAGAAATACAACGAGGTCTTCTCCCAGGCCGCCAAGAACGTCACCGGCAAATGGGAGTTTCTGCCCTTCGAACCCTACGCCCGCTCCATCTACAACGACAATATGGGATCGTTCTTCTCCGGCAAGACCGATTTCAGGACTGCTGCTGGCAAATGGCAGATAGCGCTAAGAAATTATGCCGCTGACCAAGGATTTGCATCGTTTCAAGATGAATAGATTACAAAGATGACTCCTGTAAGAAATTAGCTATGGTTCATATAGTATTATAAAGGAGTATATAAATTATACTCGTAATTAGATGGATACTTCATGTTAAGCACATTTCATAAATGTGTGAAATATTGACATGGGCCTATGTTTGAATTGAAGTCACTATTTCAGTTGTGTAAAAACACCCGATTTAATCCAATTGATTGCAATTTGGGTGCGGTTTGAAAGATGAAGTTTCGATAGAATTCGACTAACATAGCGTTTGACTGATTTGGTTTCCAGAAATAGTTTTTTTGCTATGTCTTCATTACTGAGTCCTTGTGCGATTAAGGCACATATGTCACGCTCTCTAGTAGTAAGACTCTTGAATGATTCAATAAATATATTTTGTTGGTCTTGAAAAATGAATTTGCTTTGTTGATATTCTACTAGTTTCTTTGTTATTCGTGGAGTAAGAATTTTACCATTTTCAAAAACAGCTTTTATCGATTCCATTAATTGTGATTTACTTATGTCTTTCAGTAGGAATCCGCTGGCTCCAGCGTCGAGCCCGCCGAAGGCGTAGTCGTCTTCGTCGTAGGTGGTGAGGATGAGGGTTCTGATGGTGGGCCAGTGTCTGGCGATGTGTCGGGTTGCTTCGATGCCGTCCATGCCGGGCATGCGCACGTCCATGAGGATCACGTCGGGCAATGGCCGGTGATTGGCATCCAACTGGTTGAGTGTGTCGATGGCGGATTGCCCGTTTTCCGCTGAGGTGATGACGGTGATGTCGGTCACGTCGTCGAGCATGAGCTGGAAACCGAGGCGTGCCAGTCTCTGGTCGTCTACGAGCATCACACGGATCATGGTTGAATCTTCCTTTCGGCCGGTTGCTTCCCGGTCATGTTCCCGGTTGGGGGAATGACCGCTTTGACCTGCCATTCGGTGCCATCGACCGGCCCATAGGCGAACGTGCCGCCGGCGTCTTGCACGCGCCGTGACAGTCCGGCCAATCCGGTGCCGTCATCGGGTGCGACGGCTTGCGCCGCACCGGTGGCTCCGTCGTTGCGGACGATGACGGTGACTCCGTTGGGCTGGTGGTTCCATGAGACGTTGAGATGCGTGACGTGTCTGCCGTGGCGGATGGCGTTGGTTATGGCCTCTCGGGTCACGTCGAAGCAGAGGTCCGCCTGGGGTTCGTCGTCGGCGCGGATGCCGGTTTCGGTGAATATGGTGATGATGCCGAGCGTGCGGGCATGTGCGAGGATCGGACGGATGTCATCCCATGAACGCATGCTCCGGGATCCCGGTTCAGCAGGGTCTTCGTCGGTCGTGTCGGTTTCAGTCAGTGCGCGCACGGCCTTGCGCGTGTCCGCCAGGCTTTCCCGTGCGATCTCGTTGATGCCTTTCAGGGCCTCGTCCACGCGCGGGTCGCCGGTCTTACCGCTCAATCCCTCGGATAAAGCGATGATCGTGGTCAACCCGTGACCCACGCTGTCGTGCAGCTGTCCGGCGATGCGCGAACGACGCACCGCGGCGTCACGCTGCTTGACGGCGGTCTGCGCGCGCCGGTGTTCCAGGCCGGCGGCGGCCGTGGCTCTCCTGGCTTGAACCATGCCGCGGTGCGCCAGGGCGATCGCGCCGGCGAGGGCGAGTAGGAGGATGCGGCCAGGCCATTCGCCGAGGAACTGGCTGGCGGGCCATGACATGAACGTCGCCAAGGTCACGGCCAACGTCGTCGCGAGGGATCCGATGTACATGCGGCGTTCCCCGGTCGTGCGCATGAACGCGTAAAACGCCGCGACCAGCTGGACCAGCAGAATCGAGTCCGCATGCCAGAAGGACAGCATTAGGGTCAGGACGAGCTGCGACATCAATGTGACGGACGGGACCCGGTAACGGAACATCAAGACCGAGCATGACAGGCACAGGGCCAGCAACAGCAGCACGAATCCGCCGGTCTGCTTGGCGAGCGTGTACATCGGGTCCAATGGGGTGCCGATTATGCGCTCCCACATGAGCATCATGACCTCGACCGCGAGCACGCATAATGGCATGGCTGTGGCCGTGACCCTGCCGACGTTCACCGTTTGCCGTTCCATACGATCCACTGTGCCGTCTCGCCGGGTCATCGGCGTGCTTACTGGGCGAGACAGTCCGCGCCGGGCATCAGGCAGCCGAGCATCGTGACCGAACCGGTGAACAACAAAGTGAATACGATGATGATGGCCAGCCATACGAACGGCGAGAGCAGCGCCCCGATCCATGCGGCGACGCGGCCGCCATGCTCCCATCCGTGCCCGTCGCGGCCGGTGATCCACGCGATCAGCACGCCGGGCAGGGACAGGAACAGTCCGAGCAGCAGGAATCCGACGATCGAATCGTTCGGCGCGGCTTGCAACGGTTGGGGCGGGTTCGGCCGGCCGGGCTCCGGGACGGGCGGTGACGCCGACAGGGGCTTGCCGGGTGACGGTTCGTGATGTGCGGGAATGTCCATGAGCGCCGATCCTTTTGAGTGTCATTGGAGCTTGTTGATGTTGATGGTGCCGTTGTCACCAGGCAATGCACTGATGGAGACCTTGACGATGCCGTCGTCGGCCGTGTAGTCGTATACGCCGGCCTGTTCCTCCTCGGTGGCGTTGCGGGTGAAGCCCGCGTCCTTGATCTTTCGCGCGTAGTCCTTCGCCTCGGCGATGGTCCATGACACGTCGATCAGATAGCCGTTGTCGGTCTCGTCCCTGATACGGGTCGTCACCCGATCGGGTTCGGGCACCCGGCCGGCATACTGGCCGTCCGGCCAGGAGCCTTGGACGGAGCCGCACGCCGCCAGCCCGAACAAGGCCGTCAGGATTAGCAGGAACGCGAGCAGCATGGACACCGGGGCTCGCCTCGGCATGGCCGTGTATCGGACAGGCATGATCTCATCCTCCTTTTCCGAATCCGGTGCCGTCAACGGCTTCTGATCGCGTCGGCCACGCTGCGGCGCAACGCGGGGCGGATCTGCATGTACTGGATGAGGAACAACGCCAGCCAGCAGGCCGCTGCCGCGCCGATCACACCGGTCCACGGGATCTCGGCCACCGGAACACCGACGAGCGTGATGGAGCGTGTGGCGAGCACGAGCGAGCTGACGGCGACCGGGATGAGCGCGAGGACGACCGCGCCGGCGGCCAATTGCAGGCTCTGCCACAGGATCATGCGCGTCACCCGGCGCGGCGACATGCCGATGCTGCGCAGCAGCGCCTGGTCGGCGACCATGCCGCGGTTCGACAACGCGATGACGGCCAGGCTCGTGGCCAGGGACACGATGCACAGCATCGCGATCATCAGCAGCGAGTCCGCGTAGTTCAGGCTCGTCGGATGGCCACCCAGGGCCAGTATCCGCCCGTAGGACCGCGCGCAGGTCAGCAGGGTCGCGGACAATCCCAGAGCCAGTGCGAGCGGGGCGATGGTGTTCATACTGGACACGGCCTTCGCCCTAGCGGCACGGGCCGCGAGCACGCCGGTCGCCGACCCGCACAGGCGGCACATGACGCGTCCCGCGTCCAACAGGATCGGGACCAGCACGCCGGCGAGGACATACATGCCGAACGACGCGATGATCCCGGCCCATAATGCGCCGTTGAACGTCTGGCCGGCCTCCTGTCCGAACGCGCGGGCGCGCGGCATGCCCATGCCGGAGAACGCCAATACCAGCGCCGCCGCCATGACAACCAGTCCCAGCGCCCAGCGCACCCAATACCGCCATCCACGCCGTCCAATCGGCGCGTCCTTGCCGCGGATCGCCTCGATGGGACGGACCTTCGCCGCACGCATCGAGGGCACAAACGCGCCCAGCATGCACGTGACCACGCCCAACAGCAGCGAGCCGAGCCATGCCGCCACGGACGGCGCGAACGCGGGAGGGACGAACGAGCCGAGCCCGCCGGCGAAGCTCTCCGCGGCCATCGCGTCGAACTCGGGAACCGCGAGCAGGCTGGCCGGCATCGCGATCAGTGAACCGAGCAGCGAGCCAATGAGGCTCGCCACGCCCACGAGCATCCACATGCCCGCACGCACCTGGCTCGGGCTGGCGCCCATGAGACGCCATTGCGCGAACGTGCCGCGGATGCGGTCAACCGTGGCCGAACCGACCACCGTGAGCGAGAAGAACGCAAGCAACGCCACCACGACATAGATCGTGACCGACACCATGGCGAACTCGGCCGGATCCAAACCCGCCAGCCGGGCGGCCGACGCGAACGACGGCGACGAGGTCCACACGAACTGGTTCATGCACACGCCCACCAGCGTGGTCACCACCGCGACCACCATGATCGTGGGCACCCAACCCGCGAGATTGTCGCGGAACACGCGAAGCACATACCTACCCACGGCGAACCTCCTGACCGTGCTGCGACATGGGCGGCTCGAACGTGCGGCGCATGCCCTCGACGATCTGCCCGGCGGTCAGCCTGCCCGCGACGTGGGTGATCCCGCCGTCACGCAGGAAGACTACGCGGTCGGCCAGTGCGGCGGCATCCGTGTCATGCGTGACCATGACCACGCTGGAACCCGAATCCGCCAGCTCGCGCAGCACCTGCAGCACGAGCTCGCTGTTCGCGGTGTCGAGCGCGCCGGTGGGCTCGTCGGCGAACACCACCGCCGGACGCAAGAGCAGGGCCCGGCACAGGGCCACGCGCTGCTGCTCTCCACCGGACAGGGCGCTCACCACGGTCCTCGCCCTCTGGCGCAGGCCGAACCGGGACAGCAGCTGCGTGACATGCACGTAGTCGGCCTTGCGATGGGCGAGCGAGAGCGGCAGCGTCACGTTCTCCTCGACCGTCAGATACGGCACGAGGTTGTACTGCTGGAACACGAAACCGATATGCCCGCGGATGAACCGCGAACGACGCTCCTCGTCCAACGCGTAGATGTCGGTGCCGCCGATGACGACCCGGCCCGAGTCGGGCCTGTCCAAACCGGACAACACGTACAACAGAGAGGTCTTGCCCGCTCCCGAAGGCCCGACGATCGCCGTCAACCCGGCACCGGGAATATCCAACGAGACATCATTGAGAATCACACTCGGACTGGAACCATCAGCGGAAGCCACACGCTTGACCAGCCCACGCGCCTGAATCGATAAATATGTATTTACCCCAATGAAGTCATTTGGTTGTTTTTTCATGGACGAGAATCCTTCCTACGAGAGTGCTACTGCCGACAGTATCCATAAAGACGAGTCAATCGTCTATGCCGGAGAGACGATTGACATCAAAAGATGTCAATCTGTGTCGAAGAGAGAGTCGAGTAACCATATAGTTGATAAACAGCCACCGGTCAAAGAATCATCAGAATTGTGATGTCCTTCATCTAAAAGTTGCAAAAACACCGAATTATGTGCGGACGGAACAATAGCCGAATATGAATTCAGCCATTGTTCCGTATATAAGAGAGGCGCCTTTATATCATTCTTGCCGGCAGTAATCCAAATGTCAGGAGCTTGATTAGAAAAATCAGCTGGAAGACGCCGCAATTGCGCCAAAGGTGAAAACGAGTCATAGCAAGAAGATGATGATGGATATCCGAATTCATCCCAATCGCTAATTGTAAGTGGATTGTCGGGGTTTGTGAGAATCAATTCCGGTGTTAAAAAAGGGTGCGATAATTGAACAATTTTGAAATAATCCGGGCGGCGCAATGCGGCAGAAAGAACAACCAAAGCGCCGGCGCTTGAACCCACTGCTCCAATGCGTTTGGCGTCACATAAGTTATTTGCAATCAATCCTTTAGTGCAATCGAGAAAATCATTGATAGATATGAACTTATTGTTTTTTATCGCTTGCCTATGCCATTCCTCCCCATACTCGCCCCCACCTCGAATATGGCAGAAGGCAACAGTTATGCCGGACTGTATGACATATGAAATCAAACGGTCATAGGCTCCCTCAAGTGCGATTCCATAACATCCGTATGCCATCAATAGAATAGGAGACTGCTCGAGAATACTATCAAGTCTATAAAAAAGTGTAATGGGAATATTTGTTTGATCTCTACTCCGGATAATAATTTTGCGACAGTGAATATTAGGTGTGGACGATACAGCCTCTAAGAATCCTTTCCTATTTCCTGTTACAATTTGCGTTTGATGGATTGGAGATGATATGCAGAAAACAGGGAATCTATCCTGAAATCCAAGAAAACTAATAACTCCACAAGGAGGAGCTTTCCATATCCCATTTTGTCCGAGAGATGGAATCCAGATGGCGGAGTCGCCCGATAGGCGTCCTATCACATAAACAATCCCATTACGCTTTTGCAATGATTTAGGAATAAATCCATGGGGAGACTGAATCATTTGCCTATCATGTATATCGTTAAAAAAGTTAATAATTAGAAGTTGGTTATTGACGATAGCATATAGAAGAGTATTTGTAATCTCCATCGAATCAATGGGGAGTGATGCAGTAATTTCCCTAAAGCGTGTGTCTCTTTCGCCGAAATCATCGAAAAACAGCATACGAGAATTGTCTCCGTGCGTCATTCTTATAACAATAACCGCATCATTACTGCAAACGAAAGATAATATATCATATTCACTATTTGTGCCGTATACTTCAATGATGCCACACTTGTTTGCCATCATTAGTTTATACGGGCGATTTGATTTGCTTTTATTAATCCAATAGATAGAATGGTATGTCGTTCTTATCTGAGGTACAACATTGTTGCACCTCAGAAGAATATTGGCGGATTGCTTTTTCAATTCATATAATGAAATAGTGTAAAAATCAGTTTTTGGCATCTGCGTTAATAATGCCGCTATTGTCTTCTCTGAATTAATGTAAAAACCAGATATTCTTCCAATCGGTTTTTGACATAAATGAATATATTGCGACGGATCATCCTTGAAATGAATTACTAGTTCATTATTAATTTGCATTAATTCGAGCGATTGATTACTGGAATAATGAAAATTATTTGTATCCTCTATTAAATGTTCACAAAGTTGTTGCGCCTTGCTGCGATACTTGTCAGAGAATTCTTCATACAATTTGATGGGTTGATTGAGTGTTGTACACTTCATAGTTACTCCATTGCAAAAGTGTCTGGCATCAATTTTGCGAATTGGTGCCAGACACTTGTCTTGTCAGCAGTTGCTGTAGGTCAAGGTACTCGGCAGGCCCGGGCAGGGGCCATTGAAGCTAAACGTGCTGATACGTGCTGCATCATCCGTTTCGCCGTCAGCAGTCAAGATTTGAAAATCAAGAACGTTGTTTCCCATTGTGCACCTCCTTTCTAATATCTAAGGAATCGTTCCATGACAGGAACGGTATGCCTGACCATTTCCCCTGGAGTGCGGCAAGAGATCCGAGGACTCCGGCGGATCCGGTCAGAAAATCACACGACAGTTTTAGTCCTTGATTTCCTCGGACATAAAAACCGCCTTTACTTGGAATGATAAATAGTCGAAGAGAATCGCAATATGAGTTAATTACCTGATATTCCAGCTTGCTTTTATCGTCCTTTGCATTCAGAAAAGTCAAAAAGCCTGACATACCATATGCGTATGTTCCCTGTGCACACTGATAGTAGGTGCATGCGCGAACTAGGGACTCATACTCTTTGTCCAAGAGACATTCTCCGGTCGCTTTTCGCAAGGCATATAAAGCGATTGCAATACCGCATGACCCGGTTCCCAGATATGGCAGAGTTCTCCACTTTTCATCGTATTCCATGGTCATATTTTGGGTCAAAACACATTTTTTAATATCGTTTTGTATTGCATGTAGTGCATAATCCACATATTTTTCATCTCGATCAACCGTTCTATAGATTTCGGCCCACAATAAGGCCGCGCCAGACCAGCCATATAATAATCCAGCGGATTCACATTCGACATCGTTGGTAAGCATGTTCTGCAACTTTGATGAGGCTAAAAATAGTTCATCATATGATTTATTCGACCCGATACTTAGGTCATTTAGGCCGACGCCAGCCCATCCGGACCAATAAGTAGGATTAATGGGGTTTGCCACGGGCAAAGAATGTGCTTCTCGAGCGAGTTCATCAAATCCCGCCATGCGTAAGCCATACTCCAAACCATCTTTGCCGGCGAATCCTCGGTTTTTAACGCCCGAAAGATGATTTAAAATCCATTGAGATGCTTTTTGAACCGATGCGGAATCTATTGGATCACCTGCCAAAGCTAACGTCGACAAAGCACCCGCAACGCCATAAGGGTATCCCACCGAGGCTTGTACAGCATTAGGGCCAAATAGTTCTATATCACCGGGTAGAGCAACTGTAGCGCCTTCATCAAAATGAAGGTGTGCCTTTATTCCCCGAGCTAGTCCATGTATTAAATCTTCAATAGAAGCGAGATTGACAGCTCGCTGATCCAAGGATAGCTGAGTATTTTTAGATGTCTTTTGAATTATAGATTCGATGGAGTCTTCGTTAATATCGAGATGACTCTGCGCGTGTCTAGCGATTCGTATAATGCTTCCTTCATTGCCCTGATCTGTAATGGTGGCTTGAGGAAGAAGCATATCTAACTCCAGCAACCCTAATGAACAAAAATCTGCGTCGGTGCCGGTAAACCCTGTCAGAGGACCATATCCTGGTGCTATTTGTTTAATTCGCCATCCTTTATCCATTTTGTGCGCGAATTCAAAATCAATAAATTTAGGATTAACTCCGTTTTCCATAATGATATTTTTAGGGTGAATATCACCAAGAAGCCATCCGTGTCGATGAAAGAGCGACATTGCTTTATCAAGCTGTGAAACGGTATGATCAACCCATTGCCCAAAGGCAGCATTATCTAGTTTCCAAGGAGCTGGCTTTAGTATGGGAGTTCTAAGCATGCATTCATGCTTAAGGTTGTTCCCTGGTATTTTCTCCATCACGAGATAAAGGTTTTCCCATGCTCTAAACATTCCGAATACCTGAGGCACAAAGCCCGTATCTTGTAATTCGGATAAGACATGTTCTTCGTGCTTCAAACGATATACAGCATCATGGCCGTCGGAATCAAGCGCCGTATATGGTCGCGCCTCCTTTAGTACAACGATAGTTCCTTTTGAAACGTATTCATCCGTCAACGCCTCTGCGGTATACACACCTCCACCGCATGAAAAATGCATAGCTGATTTCATCTCGAATGGGAATGGTATAGATTGAGATTCTATGGATTCGTGTAGAAATTCCGGTATTTTCACCCAATCCGGCACGATAAAGGTAGGACGACGTACATCTTCCTCCTCGACTCCGTCGGGCCTTTTCAATACACTTATATATTTTGTCTTATCCTTAGGCGGGATAAAAGCGCCGAAGCGATAGAATATAGGCCCGTTCCTCCAACGTCTATCCGAAAGGATATAGGGTCCTGACTCATTCCCAATAATGTCGTCTAACCCATTGAGAGTAGAATGAAACTCCAATTCGTTTACTGGATATATTGTAATATATTTTCCGGCAGCAGCCCTATCGGTATATTTACTGTTTTGATCAAAAAAATCAGCTTTTGTTGATAGATATTTAAATGCGACTTTTTTTGAAAAACAATAATTTGATACTTCTCTTAATATCTTTTCATAATTCCAAAGAGTTGCCGAGATGTGAATCTTCCATCCCTGTTCCGGAATTTTAACATTACTAGGACGACAATTTGTCCATGGGGTACCTTTATATATCTTCCAATTATTTGGAAAGTGAATTTCATCATCAAGTCTTGGCGAAGATTGACGATCTGGTGGCTCATAGAAGGAACTGTTGGACTGACAGAATGGGATATATTTTAGGTCGATGGGCACGATTCTGTCTCTTTCCTTATTAATGGCTTATGACATTTTTATTACATCACCTATTCGCGTGCCGCGCGACCCGTTATGGGTTATCTGTCATCTCCAGATGACAAGAGATAAGAGTCGATATAGATTTCCGTCCAGTCGTCGGCCTTGTCATCATATGATGATATATACATTTTTTGTATAGTTTATGTCTGTATTTGTTATAGAGTTAGTCAGAGTGTTGCTTATTTGACCTAGCGGAACATAGTGTATTTTGTGTAGATGTCCAATCGGTTGTAATCGGTGAAAAGTGATATATATGCAGCATATATAAAATAACTATATTTTATAGTTAGATGAGGAATTATTGTAATAAATCGCCAAATTTCTTTTAGCTATGAGATATATTGTTCCGTTGCGAGATTGCGATAAAATGGTGCCGTTTTAAAAAGTTGTTTATGGGTTCCCGATCCGATAATCCGCCCTTGATTAAGTACATATATAAGATCGGAGTCAATTATCGTGGCGAGTCGATGCGCAACGATAATAAAAGTGCGGCCTTCTACCTGAGTCAATAGCTGAGTGATAAGGCGTTCGTTATCGGCGTCCAGGTTTGCGGTGGCTTCGTCGAGCAGGATGATTTTTGCCGTGGAAAGAAGGGCGCGGGCTATGGCGAGTCTTTGGCGTTCTCCGCCTGATAGCATGATTCCGTTTTCCCCTATCTGCATATCAAGACCTTTGTCGGATCGATCTAGCAGATGGGAGAGATTCACGGATTCCAATACCCGTCGGCATTCATCATCGCTACAATCGTTTGATCCGAGAAGTAGGTTCTCTCGTATGCTACCGGACAGTGCCGGTGAATCCTGTTCCACGTATGCGATGTGGCTGCGTAAATCGTCTCGATCACAGGTTGTTATGTCCTTACCGAGTACATTGATATTTCCGCTGGAAGGATCATAGAAACGTTCGATAAGTTGCAGGATCGTGCTTTTCCCTGCCCCTGAGGGCCCGACAAGTGCCGTGACACTTCCTTGGGATATGGAGAGATTCAGGTCACGCAGAATTGGTTTGGATCCATAGGAGAAGTAGACGTGTTGGAATTCCACCGCTGGCGGACGGGGCCCGCTGTGTGCCAGCGGCATATGTTCATTGATTGTTGCGACGACGGTGTCAGAGTCCTTTTCTTCGGGAATATCCAATATTTCCCGTATACGGTTCATTGCGGCCATTGAATTGCCGATTTGTGAGCCTGCGTAAATGATCTGGCTGAGCGGTGAGATGCTGATGAACAGCAACATGATGAACTGAGTAAGTTTCTCTACGGATAGCAGCCCTGTGGTTACGCGCCATAATCCCAGACCGAACACAATGATAGCTGCGAGTTGCAGGGCTATCGTGGCCAGTGGATTGACGATCGACTGGATTTTGGCAATCTTGAGTCCGGACAGGCGGACGCGGTTGATCAAGGCGGCAATAACCTTATTCTCGTTCTCGAAGCCGTTTGAAGCGCGTATGGTGCGGATGCCGGCGAGATCACGATTGAGCGTGGAGGTAAGGTCGCCGAGCGTGTATTGGCTGTCATAGCTTGCTCGTTCGATGAATTTAGCGGACAGCAGCATGAGCGTGAATACCGTAAGGAGCAAGGTGATCGCTGTGCCGAATAGGATCGGGTCAAGCATTGCCATAAACGCAGCGGAACCGATGACGGTGATGAAACCTGATGCAAGGGCTGATGTGCACTGCATGAATGCATTACGCAGTTGTGAGGTGTCGTTGCCGACACGGCTGAGCAGGTCGCCGGAGTCACGTTGATCGTATTCGCGTATGGGCAGACGTAGCAGGTGTTTGCTTAGTGCGAGACGAGCATCCCTTACGATATCCTCCCCTGTGCTCTGCAATTGGTAGTTCTGTAGGGCTGATATAGCTCCTGAAGCGGTGACGAGTAACAGCATTCCGGCAATGACGGGCCACTGGGGAACCTGGAATACACCATTCTGGAAGAAGTTGGTCATGTACTTAGGCACGAGCAGCGTCATAACGGCTCCTATGGCTCCAAGACATAGGATGAGTGCCAGCCGTCCTCGGTATTTTCGGAGAGGAGAAATCAGATTGTACATGGAGGCATGTTTCATGTGCATGGTGTCGTCCGGGTCGTTGGCGGTCATTGCGTATCTTTCCGTTCGGAACTGGTTCTGGTGATGGTGTACCGTCTGACGGCATCAGGTTCGCCGATGGGTATGCCGTTGGCTTCGACCCAGGCGTGTGCGCGAAAGGGACGATCGGTGAACCCGGTGCACCATGTGACGGATCGGCGAGATATGCGGCATGCCGCCGCCGTGGAGAGCGACCGAAGCAGACAACCCTGCTGGCTGCGGCATCTGCGGCTTACCGAACATACGGCGTTGCGGTAACGCTTCGCCATGTCGGCATCGGCTGGCGGATACCGTTCGGACCACGTTTCAAGCCGGCGGCAGAACTTTCCGATTCGTTGTCGTTCCATCCGTCTTCCGATAATGATGGCAATCAGCGCCACCAGGCGGTCGTGAAAGTTGACGCGTGTGGTTGCTTCCGGCTGTAGAGGGATACTCATAGGCGCACGTGCTTCCCTATATCGGCGAGGAATCGTTCCGTATCCCGGACGATGATTTGTCTGTCGGTCTGATATTCTTCGGCGATTGCGTTCATGCAATCCTCGACGGTTTTGCCGTGCATCAGACCGTCGAGGATGATTCGGCCTATTTCGTTGACCTGCAGGTATTCGCCGGTGTCGTTGACGAATACGATTGCCCCTCCCTCTTTGGGATATAGGGATATCTGGTCTTTCAGGCTGGTGTTCGCCATCGTGTTATCGGTTTGCATGTCTTAGCCACCTTTCCACTGCCGCGACTCGTTGCATTTCAAACAGAAACGTGATGTCAGGCATCGGCATGGAAGCTCGACGCCGTACGGCTGGTATATCGATCAGTCCTTCTTCGTCCAGCACTCCGCCGGCGATTGAGTCGAGCAGCGTGTCTTTCGAGCGTTGCCATGCCAGATACAGTGAATATGAGTGATCGCCTTTGACGGGACGCCGGAATATCGTTTCGGGGACTATACCCTTGAGCGCCCGGTACAATACGGCTTTGTGTAGATTTCCCTCGGTGCGTGCACTGATTGGGGCGCATAGCGCATAGCCCACGATTCCACGGTCCAGGTAGGGGGAGCGGAACGTTATGTCGTCGGAGGCGAACGTCCGATTAACCTGATTGAGCATTCGTGCCTGCATTGACAGAGAGTAGAGCGCCTGATGACGGCTTCGGTCGGGGCTTAATGGCCGAATGTCGGCGTGTTTCAATTGTGATTCAATGGCGCCATATAGGGTATCCCTGGCTTTCGCGGTCAGGAATTCGGGAATGCGTATGGCATCGTGCCATCCACAAGGCGAGGAGCGATGGCCATGATCTTGTTCCGCGTCCAGGAGCGATGACCGTAATTCCTCATGCAGATCGGTGCTGTCGGTCAGATCGAGAATTGCCTGATAGGGTGGGACCCGGTAATCGGCGCTGTATTGTCTTCGAATGTCCCGTAGCCGCAGCGGGTGTTCCCGCAGACAACTCCATGATGAGGATGGCATGGATGCGAACAGCTCGTCTCCTCCGAAACCCGTGACATGGATACGGCTTGTGTCTGCTTCCATTTCGGAGATTCGGCTGAGATAGCCTTCGATATCGCTCCAGAAGACCGGTTCTTCAGGTATCTCTCTGTTGGGATATTCGGCTGTGGATTCGAATGATCTGTTTCCATCCACGACTCGGCCGATTTTGATGAGTGGCATCCGAACGTCCTCGGAGATTCGCTCGGCCCATCGGGAATCCTGATTCATTGGATCGTCGGGTGTTTCATGATACAGGGGCATACGAACCCCCTCACTGGCGAAGATGTATGCGATGGCGGCGGAATCCACTCCTCCGGACACATCGGCGGATAGTGGTGCCTCATTGCGCCACTCATCCGCGATCGTCAGGAAACGGCTCCTTAGCGATGCCAGAATTACGTCGTTTGAAACATGTTTTATGGGTGAAGGTTCCGCTCTCGTATATCGCGGCCTATTGGATTTGTCGAGGTGCAGTGTGGTTGCGGCGGGTACGGAATGTATGTTCCTCCATGGGGATTTGTCCCCTCGCAGGCTGTCAGGGAGCGAAGGCAGCAGATCCATGATGATGCGTTCCAGGTCAAGATCGGCGTTCGTGATGCTTGCAAGCCGGAAGGCGCTGTCCGACAGGAGCACTTCATCTTCGGAGACGGTCCAGAACATGCGATCGCCACTCAACAGAGGAACCTGGACGCATGTTCCCTCGTCATTGATGCTGATGGAGGCGGGAAGCTTCGAACGGTCCGTCGGCTTCCCGCCGCGGACAATCACGGTACGGTTTGGGTTCTTATGCGTAAACGGCATCACGTTTCCCTATCCTGATACAGCTAGGGATCATCAATATATGCAGGGTTTCGGTCAGTTCGATCCCCAAGGGAACGGGGCCTTGGCTCCGCCAACATCGACATAGTTGCCGAACCATACGCCATTGGTTGCTTCCTTGAATGATGCGATGACCTCAACGACAGGAGGCACATAATCCTTCATCTTCGTTCTCCTCATGTTCTGTATATGGAACCGGATTGCATGCCGGTGCATGCCATTCCAGTTAACCTGATTTGGATGGTACATCCAAGAATGTGTTTGGTGTTTGTCATCTTCGGATGACAAACACCAAACACATGGACCTATGGGAGCGGGTGATCCGCCGGCGTTTTTCAGTCTTCCTTCCAGAGCTGGCCGCGGGAACCCTCTTTTACCACGGTGCCTTTATCCAGTACCACAACATCATCGGTAATCGGCTTCAGTCTGCCGTCCGGTTCGGATGCGATGAGCACCGCAACGCCACGATTCGCCTGCTTCCGTATCTGCTCGCAGATCCAATTCGTGCCCGATTGATCAAGTGCCTGGAGCGGTTCGTCTACGATCAGGGCTTTGGGGTTGGGAAGCAGAGCTATAGCGAATCGCATTTTGAGGACACCGATCGGAGCGAGATCGTGGAGCTTGACGGTGAGAAGATTCTGCAGTTCGGTCATGTGAATGATCCCGTCAAGAAGCGAATCAGACGTCCCGGCCCAGAGCGCCTTCCAACGAAGATAGGTTCCGGCCGAGTAATACGGGGACAGTGAAATGGCTTCGGGCATTGCACTCACAACGTTTTTTGGTATACGGGATGTGCCATAGGGTTTGCCACAGGTGGATATGCATCCGGAATCCGGGATATCCAGTCCCAACAGCATCCGGAGAACAGTTGTTTTGCCGGCGTCATGCGGTCCCATCAGAACGGTGACTCGACCTGCATAGGCGGCAAATGAGATCCCATGCAATTCGCGACCGGCATGATTGAATGAGACGTTCTCAAACGCGATGATGGGTGAAGCCGAATCGGGCAGCTGGCACATCGTTTTCCTTTCTTCGATTGACCCGAGCCGCAATAATCGAAGTCCCCCCCCCTAACGGTTTTTGGATACTGCCCTATCTTAGGGGATGGCAGAAGTGACGTGATATATATGCTAGGTTTGTTCCGTTCGCTTGAGCGATGGACATAGACAGTTAACCAGTTCGCTCTATTCTCCAATAAAAGGATTGTGGTGTTTGTCATCTGAAGATGACAAACACCACAATCCTTGAGATGAATATCGTGATTTTTATGCTGGTTTGCCGCCTGTTATTTGGTCCAGCCCCGATTGATACCAGGCTATGGCGATTTGAACCCGGTCCCGCATGTGCATTCTGGCCAATATGCGGCTTACCGTGCGCCGTACCGATGTCGTTTCGATGAATAGGCGCTCCGCGATTTCCTGATTGGACAAGCCTGCCGCCACGAGTTCCGCGACTTCACGTTCCCGCTTGGAAAGTCCGTCGAATAGGCTTCGTAGCAGCTTGATGCGGGTGTTGTCCGATATGGGCCGAACCCCGCGATTGAGCACTTCACCGGTGATTCTCGGTGTCAATACCGCATCTCCGTTATGCACGGCGTGTACGGCGTCACGTAGCTGTTTGGGGGTCGCATCCTTGAGCAGGAATCCGGATGCCCCGCGCGCCAATCCGTCGAAGGCGTAATCGTCCTCATCGTATGTGGTCAGGATCAGTATCTGGATTTGGGGGAATTGCTCCTTGATGATGCCCGTCGCCTCTATGCCGTCCATGACGGGCATGCGCACGTCCATCAGAATCACGTCAGGCAGTTGCTGCGGTGATTGCCGTAGGAACTCGATTGCTTGGGCGCCGTCCGCGGCCTGTGAGCTGACGATGATGTTCGGATCGTTGTTCAGCATCATCATGAAGCCGGTGCGCGCCCCTCGCATGTCATCGACCAGCATGACCTTGATGATGTCGTCTCTTGCATCCTTCATGGTTCTTCCGTTTCTTTCAGGGGATTAGTGCCTTGACCGCCCAGCCATTGCCGTATGGCCCATAGGACAGGGTGCCGCCCATTTTCGCAAGGCGTTGGGAGAGTCGTTGCAGTCCGGTTCCACCTGTCGGCTTCCCGCTTTGACCGGATGCCTCGCCGGTGGTGTCGTGTCCGGAGACGTGTCCATCGTTGCGGATCGTGATTGCTGTTCCGCCATCACGGTAATGATTCCAGGAGACGGCAATGCGGGTCAGTCCCGCGCCGTGCCGAAGGGCATTGGTCAGTGCCTCGCGAGTGACGGCGAAGCATAAATCCGAACGGCGGGGATCCTCGACGCGTCTTCCCGTTTCGGTGAACACGACGATGATTCCGGTTGAGCGTATGTGTTCCAGTACGGGTCTGATATCGTCCCAATCCCGTAAACGAAGGATGTCATCCTGATTCACTGGTTCAAGACCGACCTGTTCCAAAGACGGCTGCGATTCCTCTTCATTGAAGACCTTTAAGATGCGGCGCGTATCACCCAGACTGTCCTTCGCAATCGATGTGATCTCCGCTAAGACATCGGCCAGTTGCGGGTCGGAATAGCCGCCGTTCCTTATGCAGTCCTCGCCTCCCTGCGATAACGCGATGATCGAGGTCAATCCATGACCGACGCTGTCATGCAGTTCGTTGGCCATGCGAAGGCGCCGTTCCGTACGATTCTTCTCCTCCGCCAGTATTGCGGCCTTTCGCCGTGCCTCGGACAGCAGCCTATTCGCCGTTCGCCGTTCCCGCACTATGGACAACAGTGAGGATGCGATGCCGGCCAAAGCGACGGAATACAGTAACGCCAAATACTGAGGCTGTAGATAGGAGGGATAGATGCATTGCATTGCGATCATGCAGATCATGGCCAGATCGCACATGGCCTGGGCATACAGGGGAAGCCGAATGCACAGATAGAGCACCAGGATAAGCGCGACCTGCGTGTATGAGTGCAGGCCAACGCCGAACAGGACGCCCAGGGAGAGTTCTATGAATTCCAAGGCCAGCAACGCCACGGGGCTTCTGGACCTTAACGTCACGTTTATGGCTCCTAAAACCAGCAGTATGAGGAAGTACCATATCCCCGCTCCCTCGTTGAGGAACCGGATAAACGAATATCCTGTGCCGATTGCCATCCGCTCTTTCACATAATCGCGGATCAGCACGCCCATCGTGCCAACGATGCAGATCAGAGTCGTCGTGAAACGAAGCAGGCGTTCCCCTTTGAGCTGACGAAGCCATAGGATCAATCGATCCCGCGGGGTGACGGCCAGCGTTTGTCCCCCATCTGATGACTTACCCCGGCGTGAGCCCATAATGAGGCGGTTCCTCGCAACCTGCACCTTACGCCTTCTTCGTTGTCCGAGAATACAGCTCTCCCATTATCTACGATTCGAGGCTCGCATGTCCATGACCTGGCTCCTGTTTGACATCTACGGATGACAGTAACTTATCGCGGACTTCCCGCTCCGCTTGCGGAGAGAATGCTCCAGGCGGGGCTGTTCGACATACTCTCCGCAATCGGCGCGGGAACGCGGCCCCGGGCCATGCGCTACGCGCATGACCGTGTTGCTTGGCCGCTCGCATGCTCGCGGCGGTGGGCCGCGCGGAATCTGACGAGGGGTTTGCGGCCACCACCAGCATGCCATGCGCTCCGTCTGTGTTCCCTGCGCCGTGTCCCGCGCCGCTCCCGTGCCTGCGCTGCGACGGCGGACCAGCATGCCGTCTTCGCTACGGCCCGGATCGTCGCGGTCCACGCCTCCGGTCTCTCCGCCTACGCGCATGGCAGGCGGGTGGTGTCCGAAATGGAAACCACACGGAAAGGACCGATGGACATGAACGACATGGTGGACACCCGCATGGCGGGAACCGGACTGGCGAAACGCGTACGCGACGGGTTTCTTCAGGACCGGCGTGAACTTGGACCGGCGCAAGCGGCCGACAAGTGGTTCGCGC
Source organism: Bifidobacterium callitrichos DSM 23973 (assembly GCF_000741175.1). Taxonomy (GTDB): domain Bacteria; phylum Actinomycetota; class Actinomycetes; order Actinomycetales; family Bifidobacteriaceae; genus Bifidobacterium; species Bifidobacterium callitrichos. The sequence continues at coordinate 232,480 of NZ_JGYS01000003.1, read as the reverse complement.
CCCTGATGGACAGGTGGAACGGCCTGCTGTCGCGCGACGAGGGCGGCTTCTCCCATGAGGAGCGCGTCACGCTGGCGGTGCTGATGACCGAGTGCCTGAGCATGCGGGACGCGCTGATACTCGCATCGCTGCGCGAAATGGGCGGCGGCGAACTGCACATGCTGTACGCCCAGCCGCATTCGATGGAATCGGCGGCCGTGGTCATGCGCGAACTGTCACGGGCGTTCAAGGACGCCGACTACCAGCCGGACACGCGACGCGGGGAACGCGCGACGGCGTTGCTGGAATCGGTGACGGCCGACGCGCCGGACGGATACGAGGCGCAGCCGATGGCGTCGTGCGCGTACCTGCTGTGGATGGCCGACCGTTCGACCGCCGCCGCGGTGCGCGCGCTCAAGGCCTTGGCCTTGGATGACGACTGTTCGCTGGCGTCCCTCGTGCTCGCGGCCAGCGAACACGGCATCCGCCCCGCATGGACGGAACGCCGCCGCCACTGAACGTCGGCCGCGGATTCAATCCGGTCGGGGCTTCCGACGCCGGAAGCCCCGACCAATCCCAATCATCCGATTTTTTCAAGGAGACAATCATGGAAACCGCAATCATCGAACGTCCCGTAATGACCGACGAGAGCATGGACGAATCGAACATCGTCATGCTGGACGTGGGTCTCATCGACCCGAACCCCGCGAACCCGCGCCGTGACGTGGGCGACGTGTCGGAACTCGCGGATTCGATACGCGCGCAGGGCATCCGGCAGAACCTGCTCGTCACTCCCACGCCGCGGGGACGCTACCTGCTCGTCATCGGGCATCGTCGCCTCGCCGCCGCCAAACTCGCCGGATTGAGCCGGGTGCCCGCCGTGGTGGCCGATTTGTCGGAACGGGAGCAACGCGAGCTCATGCTCGTGGAGAACAGCCAGCGCGCCGACCTGACCGTCATCGAGGAGGCCGACGGCTATCAGGGGCTTCTCGATTTGGGCGTGGGCGTGGACGAGGCGGCGCAACGTACCGGCCGTTCCGTGTCATTGGTGCGCCGACGCCTGAAGATAGCCGCCATCGGCGAGAACGCGCGAAGCAAGGCCGGAACCGCCCAGCTGAGCATCGACGACTGGGAAACCATCGCCGACTTCGACCGGTATCCGGACCTTCAGGAACGGCTCGCCGAGGCGGCGGGCGGCAAGAACTGGAACATGGCCGTCAAGCACGCCCGGCAGGAGCGGACATGGCGCGAATGGCTCGACACGGCGAGAGCCGAATTGGAACGCATGGGCATCGACGCGGCCGACGAACAACCGAACACGGACGGCTGGTATGACTCGCCGAAGGGATTGCGACGCACCACGATGCTGACCACGGGCGACATCGCCAAGGCCATCGACGCATGGCGCGACTCCCATGACGGTGCCACGCCCGTCGTGGGGGTGCGGGCCGAAGGCGCGTCATGGGCGCGCGGCATCGTCCTGTACGAGACCGTGGACGAGGAGGCGGAGACCGCGGCCCGCGAGGCGCGGGAGGCGCGTTGGCGAGAGGAACGGGAACGCGAGGAACGCGAGACGGCACCGGCCAAGGAGTTCGCGCGGGCAAGCCGTGATTTGCGCATCGCGTTCGTGACGCATCTCATGGAACTGAAATCCCAGCCGAAAGGCATCGGCAGGGCCGTCGCCCTGCTGTCCGCGAGATTCGCGCTCGATGCGCTCACCGAGGGATTCGACCAATGGGACAGTCACGCCGAAGACGTCTGGGGGCAAATCACCGGCATCGACACGACGGGCGACGGCGCCGATGCCGAGGAGCCGGAGAGCGAGGCCGAAGACCCGTTACGCGCGTCCGTCACCGCGATGATTGCCGGCGACCCGCAACGGGCCGCGTTCGGACTGCTCTACGCGTTGGCCGAGGAACGCGTCAGCTGGGAAACGTGGCGCGGCGCGGCGACCATCGCGGAACACGCCGCGCCACTGTACGAGGCTTTGGAAACGCTCGGCTACCGCACCTCGGACACGGAGACCGAAGCCCTCAACGGCTCCCTCGCGCCAATCGATGACGACGACAATGGCGGGGATGCCGGCATAGGGCAGGACGGCGAACCGGACGACGACGGGACGTCGCAGACCGACGACGCATCCGGCGAACCGGAAGACGCCGAATAGACGACGGACTGGGCGGAACCGGAATACGGGTTCCGCCCAGTCCGGGCGCGGACGGCGAAACGTGACGGCGCATGCGCGCCCGCACCTGCCGGAGCCAAGCGGCGGCGGGTGACGCTCAGCCGTGGCGGGCGGAGCGTCGTCGGAGCCGCGCGTCGCACCAATCCATGAGCATGCTCGCAAGCACGGCCGTGAGGAACGCGGCGACGATTAACGTGAAAGAGCCGTCCAATGCCGGAGCGTCCGAGCCGGCGAGGAAATGCATGAGCAGGAACGCCAGCATGAGCAATCCCGACAGCATGGCGAACGCCGTGAACACGGAATTCGCGAGGAACACCACGAGCCGCAACGGGTGCGCGAGCAGGGCAAGGCACGAGGCCACGCCCCGCATCAGCGTGCGTATCACGCCCGTCGCCAGCGACAGGCCAAGCATCACCAGCAGCATCGGCATCGCCGTCACCTCCCGTATGTCGCCAATGTCATCCAGCGTAGCCGCCAGGACGCGGGAAACCGAATCGCAACCCCTCCGGGTCCAATCCAATCGAACCGGACGTGTCAGCATCCATGGCATCAGCCGCATTCTCCGTTGCGGCGTTGTCCTTCGTCAGGGCAGTCTCCGGCGCATCGGCGGCGGATGCCGGTCGGCCGCCGGATTCGACGGCCGAATCCGCGCCATCATGGATTTCGCCATGGCTATCGGCGGGATTGGCATGTCCGTAGTCGGGCGTGACGGCATGGAACGCCATGCCCGTCTCCCTCGGCTCCATCCTGAGCGTGCGCACAAGCTGGGCGCGCGGCATGTGATGGTCGTCGCAGAACGACTGGGCGGCGTCGCGGAATCGTTCCGCGGCCCAGCGCATGTCGTCCAGCAGGATGCCCAAACGCGACAGTTCGCCGCGTTTGCGCCGAAGCGCCTCCAACTCGGCATCCAATGCGTTGTCGGCGATGGCGCGCATCGCCCGGTTGCGTTCCCTCGGCTTCGCCATGACGGTCTCCTCACGGTGATTGTTCTTCGTTGCCCCGCATCGTAGAACGACGCCGGCCATGATGCCGGCGGACACGAAAACGGAACCGGCACCGGCATGCGAAACGTGACATGGAGTCCGCCGCGCATGGCGTGGCACGAAGGTGAAACTGACCGGTGCCGCAACCATCCCTCCCCGGAGGGGCGGTTGGTGTGCAGCAAGCATCGCCGGTGTACGTACACCGGCGCGGCCCCGCGAAGCTCGGGGCCGATCGCGGGACACCCGTGGAACCCGATATGAGGAGGCGCCGATGGGCTGGAAAGGCAACCGTTCCAGGACGATCCGCAAGACGGTCACGTTCAGCGAGGAGGAATGGCGGTGGGTGGCGGACTCGCTCAAAGTGGAGAACCGTCAGCGTATCCAAGCCGGGCTCAGGCCCGTGGGATGGATGGCGTTCGCCCGCAACCGGATCAGATGCGCCCACCGCGTCAACATCACCGTGCCCGCGAACCTGCATGACGTGAGCGCCCAACTGGCGAGGATCGGCAACAACGTCAACCAGATCGCCCGTCACGCGAACACCACGCGGGAGACGGACCTGGCCATGCTCTCGCGCGTGTTCGACGAGCTGCGCCAGGCGGAACGACTGGTCGCGGGCCTGAGCATCCGGGTGGAGACCGACGTCGACCCCAAAGGGGTGCCCGAATGGCTGTAGTCAAGATCGGCAAGATCAAAAGCACGCTCGCCCGCAGCATCGCCTACGTGACGAACCCGGCCAAGACCGACGGCTACCGGTGGGCCTCGACCACCGTCGGCGATGACATCACGGACGCCGAGTCCATCGCCCGCGGCTTCGAACGTGCGTTGGACGCCACGAAAGGCGGCTCACGCCGACGGGGCGCCGTGTTGGCGCTGCACGTGATCCAATCGTTCGATCCCACCGACCAGGTCACGCCCCGATTGGCGCATCTGATCGGGGAACGGTTCGTCCGGGAGATCACCGGAGGCACGCACGACTACGTGATCGCCACCCACACCGACAGGTCCCACATGCACAACCACATCCTCATCTGCCCGGCAGACCGGATTACGGGCAAGGCCCTGCGTCTGCGGAAAGGGACTTTGGGCGAATGGCGGAAGATCAGCGACCGGCTGTGCCGCGAATACGGGCTGCACATCCTCATGCCGGAACAGTCCGGGCGCGTGGCCCCGTCGATCGGGGAACTCCACCTGAGCGCCAGAGGCGGCAACCTCAAGGACCGGCTGCGCACCAGCATCGACACGGCCTGCATGAACGCCCATGACTTCGCGGGATTCCGCCGCGAACTCGCGACGCTCGGCGTCAACGCGACCGTTCGCGGCGGACGCATCACCTACACGTCATGCGGGCAGACCCGCGGAATCCGAGACCGGCGACTGGGCGTGGCGTACAACATGCTCGCCGTCATGGGCAAGATCCACCGGCGCACGCTCAGCGAGATCATCTTCCATGAGGCCATGATCACCCGTCGGACGGATACGGCGGTGACCGTGCGGGTGCCCGGCACGCACGGACGCCTGCACCTGGCAATACCGTGCGACCGGCTCGTGCGCGACGGAAGGATCTGGCACGCCTACCTGTCCGACGACGTCAGACAGGTGCTCACCGACGGGAACGGCGGCTATGTGCGGTCAACGGACTGCGAGAGCCTGTACGCATGGTTCGCACGGCCCGCGCTGCGACTTGAGGACTACTGTCGGCAACGGTTCGACGGCCGGGACATGACCGGCGTGAACGGGCGCGCGCTGCGTCAGGCGATCGCCTGCGACCGGCTCGCCGACAGCCTGCGCGAGCTCAATGTGCTCGCCCAAGTCATTGATGAGGGCGACGGCCGATTGGCGACGCTCGGCCGACTCACCGACTCCGTCGAACGCAACGCGAAGCACATGCGCGCCCTGATCGCGCTCATCGCCGACAACCACGATCAGGGAGCCGACGCCACGGGACTGGAAGCCCAGCTCGCCATCGAGGAGCAGGAGACCCGCAACCTGGCTTCCGACGCCCTCGCCCTGCGCCGGCTCATCGCCCGCACCGCGCCAGCCTCCGAACGCTCCGACGGCGCACGGCGCGCGCAACGCCGCGATGACGGGCATCGTGTCCGCCGCAGGAACCGGTGAGCCGGCGGAAGCTGGAACGCAACGAACCACGACGGATGACGGGAGAATCCCATGGCGGCCGAGGACCAGGCACAGGAACTCATGATGCGCGTCAGCGAGCAAGGCACACGCGTCATCATCGACGTGACCAAATACGGGCTCGACAAGGCGCTGCACCTGCTTGGCATCGGCGTGCACGCCACCGGCGAGACACTGCGGCGCATCAGGACCACCGGCAAGGTGGACGGCAAAACCCTGCATCGCACCGGCGAGCCGATCAACGTGCAGGAAGTCACCGGACGATACGCCCGGCAGCTCGAACACGACCTGAAAAAGGCCGGCATCACCTTCCACATCGAGCACGACCGCGACACCGGCCGCACCTTCCTCCACTTCCAAGGCAGGGACGCCGACGAGGTCAACCACGTCGTCTCGCGCATCGTCGAGCGCCTCAACCGGGAACTCGCCCAACAGGAGACCGCCACGATTCCCGAACCCGGTGGCGCCGACCACGCGCAGCCGTCCATGGAGACGACGCCGATGCCGGAACGGGAGGAGCCGAACCCGTTCCTCGAACCATCCGACGACGCGCTGCGCCTCGCCTTCGACGCCGAATCGCCATCGAACGGCCGGTTCGACTTCCGCACGGTGCCCTGGGACCGTGACGCCGCGATCATCACCGACCAGCTCGACCGGCTCCACATACCCCACCACACGCAACGGGTCGCCGACGACACGGTGCGCTTCACCTACCCGGCCGGCCAGGCCAGACGTATCGCCGACGCGATCGAATCCCTGACCGCACGCTCGCGGGGCCTGGACTGGAGCCGCATGGACATCCCCGCCCCGGACGGCGGCGTGCGACGCCCCAAAACCAAACAACAGACCCTGAACGACATCCGCAAGCGGGCCGGCAAACGCATCGAAGGCCAACGCCGCACCGCGCCCTCGAAACAACGCACCCGCACCCGGTGAACGGATGCGCGACGACCATGACCGGAAAGGAGCATCGCCATGCCCGAGCTTTCAGCCAACGCGCGTTGGCTCATGGACAACCTCATCGACAACGACCGGCAGGCCCTGGCGGACATCGCACGACGCGGCGAGCAATACGCGGCCGCCGGCATGCCGCAGGACAACCGGCTGGACCAGGTCGCCCGCATGGTCGTCGATGACGCCATCCGACGCCACAACCAGGCATGGCCCGACGCCGCGATCGGCTTCCCCGCGCCGGACCTCGACCAGGCCTCCGACGAGATCGCCCAACGCATCCGCACGCAGGCCGCACGATCATGGAACACGCCCGACGCCATGCAGACGCCGACGCAATGGCAGCCCGAACATCCCGGGAACACGCATACCCCGGCCCCGGAGCCAAAGCAGGACGGGACGGCCGTCGGCCGTCCCGGCGGCGAGCAGCCGACGCAACCCGCGGCCGGCGGAAGAACAAAGGAGATCTGGCCGCGCGTGAACTTCCCCAACAGCTACGTGCACCTGTACCGGATGACCTCCAAGGACGGGCGCACGTTCGACAAGATGCGCGTGGCGATACCGCAAGGCACCAGCATCCGCGGCGTGGACCTGACCGGATGGCAGCTCGACCGCTTCCTGACCGACCATGCACGGGACGCCAAACTGAACGGGCGCGACGTGACCGTCAGCTTCAAACCCGGCGAACCGGTGGAACTGTGGCGCGGCAAAGGCGAACAACGCGAGACCATGCGCATCGACGACGCATGGCAGCTGTGCCGCGCCGTCAAAGCGCAACGCATGGCCTACGCGAGGCAACACGCCGAAAACAAACCGGTCACCGCCACCGGCACCCGAACCGGCGAGGAACCGCCAGCAGCAGCACCCGGCCCGGAGAACCCCGAACAGGCGGCCGCGCAATCCCAGACGGCCGGCAAGAGCCGGACGCTCGACGCCATCAAGGACAGGGCCAAACGCCGTGCACAGACACCATCCACCACGCCGGCAAGAACGCAGGCGCAAACACAGACAAGGAGCCGATGATGGCGGAAGACGATCTGACGATCAACGTATGGGTAGGCAACCTCGGCCGATACAACGAGGGCACGCTCATCGGCGGATGGCTGCGCCTGCCCACGGACGAGCAGCGGATCGACCGGTTCCTCACCGAACAGGTCGGACTGACGCTCGACGCGCAGCAAGCCTATGAGATCGGACGCCAAGGAGGCGTCGTCTACGAGGAATACGGCATCTTCGACCACGAATACACGGGACTGCTCGCCGCACTCGACTACCGGCCCGGCGAATACGAAGACATCCACGCCCTGAACACGCTCGCACAAGCCGCCCGGATCTTCACGCAAGACCAGCCCGAAGCATTGGAGGCGGTACGGCTGGCGGCCGACATGAACAGCGTGCACGACCCGATCGGACTGGCGAACCTGCTCGTCCAATCCGAGGACATCGAATACATGACCTACGACCTGCCGCAAGGCATCACGCAGGAGAACACGCCCGACCTGGACGAGATGTACGGCTGGCATTGCGTCAACCAAAACGCCGAACTCGCGAAACTCCTTGACGGACCATACGGCATGTACTTCGACGTGGCGAAATACGGGCGCGACGCCACCATCAACGACAACGTCACCCTCGCCGACCAGGGGTTCCTGCTCGACGCCACCATCCCCGACACCAAACGGTATTCCGGTACGGAGCTCAAGCAGATCATCGACGCCTACACCGACAGCGAGCCCGGCCTCGACGCCACGATGCCGACGGTCTCCGATGCATTGCAGATGGTTGAACGCTGGGGAGACACGCACGACAACGTGATGCGATCGGACGACGCCACACGCATCACCGAACGCATCATGCGGGCCAACGACACCGATGACGAAACCCTGCGCCGACAGGTCCAAGGCCTCATCAAACCGGTGGCCGACCAGCTGGACGGCGACATGCCCTCAGGCTCTGCCACGTTCGCCAGACTCATCGCCGAACACGCAGCAGAACGCGCCAATCCCGACCAGATGCCGGCACGGGAACCGTTCCAGCTCGAATCACTGCTCGAACCCGGCGAACGCATCATGGAATACACGCTCTCCGGCACGGCGACGAACTGGGGGGCACCCGTCTACCAGTGCATCATGCCCACCGATTCCACCGACATCAGCGCAGGATTGGAGGACACCCTCCAACGCATCATCGCCGACCGGACCGGACACGGCGACGCCGCCGCGATACTCGCCGAAACCATGGGCGCCAAGCCCGCCGGCGAACTCGACCCCGCCGACGGCATCACCCCGATCGACCAGGGATACGCGCTGCCCGCACCCCTCACCTCCTTCAACCCCAAACCGGCGAAAGAGGAAGAGCCAAACACGTCGAAAGGCAAGGACACGGTGCTCGACGGCATACGCCAACGGGCCAGCCAGCGCGCCGACGACCCCACAGCCCATCCATCCGCACCGGACCGGACGAAGACCCGCAACCGATAAGCCGCCGAGGAGACCAGCATGACCACCATGGACACCGCCTACCGGCAACTGCAGGACGAACTCAAACGCCTCGGCTACGAGCTGCGCATGGAAGGCTTCGGCATCCTCCAGCCCCAAGGCTCCTACGGGGACATCGAACCACCGTACCGGCTCGTCACCCTGCGCGAGATCCCCATCGAACCGTTGCCCGAATGGTCGGCCGACGTGCACCCGCACGACATCACCTACCGGTTCGATGCCACGCGATACCAGCACGACCGCGACCAACGGGACACCGTTGACGTGCGCGACTACGAAACATGGACGCGCACCGTATGCGACGAACAACACGTGCAGGGCCGCGTGCTCATCGACATGGACAAAACGGCGGAGGAACGCATCGCCGACCTCGCCACCGCAATCCACTACATCCAATCCGCGAACCCCGCATGCCGATCCTACCCGGTGGACCGCAAGACCCGACGCAACGAACTGCCCGACCGCACTCGCATCAGCCAGCCGATTGATGACTACCGGGACCCGTGGAGCATACGGGTCATGGCCGCACGGGAACAGGCCCTCGACACGCTCGCCTCCAAACACGTTCGGGTGGCCAGAGCCCGCGCCGAATCCGACGCGCTCACCGGAGGCGGCCGTGACGCCCGCACCATCGGACGCGACGCCATCAACGCCGTCCAAGGCAAAGCCCCGAACATCGACAAACCCACCAGAAAACGCAGGCCAAGCCGATGAGCGACGCCCGATACCCGCAGGCCTATGCGCGCGGCATCCTCACCGATGACGCCAGATTCCACACCGACGGCAACGGTAGGACGACGGCAACCCTGACCGTAAACGCCGGCACCATGGACGCGCCGCTCATCATCCGCGTGCACGCAGCCGGAGACCATGCGGCATACCTACGCGAACAGGGTGCGCTGCAGGGGCGACGGCTCATCGTCCACGGCATCATCCATGAGGAGGAAACCGCCGACGAAGCATACATCCTGGCCGACGAAATGGCCCTGCACACCAGCGTCAAGGACACGCTCCCGTGAACACGGCGCGAACGATCACCATCATCGGCGCAGATGAGAAAACCAACGGCGCTCCAATCACACACGAAATCCCCGCCACCTACGATACGGGAACACCTGTGGGACGCATCCTTGCCGCGATGTGCGACGGAGGCGACACCATCGAGAACCGCCAAGGCCTCACGCGCATCACCATCGCCGCCGACGCGGGAAACAGACAGCCGACGCCCGGGCACGATGAACTTTTGCCGGCGGACACCGCCGTCATGCAGCCTGCGGCCGACGATCCGCCATGGACCAGGGAACAAACGCTCACGAACATCCGCGTCCGCGCCGAACACCGCGTCAACAGCCGGATTGCGCAGCCGGCCGATGCCCCCGCAGGCGATGACATGCGACGAGCCATGACACAGCACCGCGGCGGCTTGGAAAGAGACAGGGGAAACCAATGAAACGTCTGCAAGCCATACTGCCCGCGGCCATGGGACTGTTCACGCTGTTCTGGCTGGGCGACAAGATCGGCTACCAGATACGCGCCGACCTGGATGAAGGCATGAGCGTGATTGACCTGATGAACAGGTTCTGGCTCGACCTGTACCATCCATTCCACCTGTCCACGAACCATACCGACCTGCTGTGCGGACTCGCCGCAACGGGCGTCGGCCTGCTGATCTGGGCATACAAGTACACGGCACGCCTGAACCTGCGCAGCGGCGAGGAACACGGCTCCGCACACTGGGGCACCCCGAAGGACATCAAACCGTTCATCGACCCCGTGGAATCCCACAACATCCGATTCACCGCGACCGAACGGCTCTCCATAGACACACGACGCACCCTGCGCAACCTCAACGCGCTCCTGCTTGGCTCATCAGGCTCCGGCAAAACCCGCTACTACGTCAAACCCAACCTATTGTCCGTGGACATGAACTGGGCCGTCACCGACCCCAAAGGCGAACTCAAACGCGATACGGAACACGCCATGCGCGACCGCGGCTATCAGGTCAACACGCTCGACCTCATCCACCTCGACCGATCCGACCGGTTCAACCCCATGCGCTACATCGACTCCAAGGAACCCCAATCCGCGATCCTGCGCCTGACCGACAACCTCGTCACCAACGCCACCGGAGACCGCAAAACCGGAGACAGCTTCTGGCAGGACGCCGAAAAAGCACTCCTATGCGCCCTCATCGCATGGACCTACTACACCGAAAGCAACCCCACCCTCAACCAAGTCACCGACACCCTCGACCGCATGGGAGCCAGCGAACAAGACGAAGACAAGGAATACATCATCGACGCGCTCTTCGCCGAAACCCAAACCGAAATCCACCGCATGCGCGAACATCCCGACGACTACGACGCGGAAACCCGGAGAATGCTCGACGGGCTCGCGTTCGCATGCGCCCAATACAACACGTTCCTCAAAGGCGCCGGCGAAACCAAGAAAAGCATCATCATCACCACCGGCGTCCACCTCGCACCCCTCCAAGTGCGCGAGGTACGCCGGATTCTCGACGGCGACGACATCCGGCTCGAAACCCTCGACCAAGGCAAACGCATCATCTACCTCGAACTGCCCGACACCAATGCCACGTTCTCCTTCATCGCCAGCGTCTTCTACCAATGCCTCTTCGAAACGCTTGTACGCAAAGCCGACGCCCAACCCGACGGCGTGCTTGACCGCGACGTGCACTGCATGCTCGACGAATTCGCCAACATCGGCAAGATCCCCAACTTCGTAAGGCTCATCGCCACCATACGAAGCCGACGCATCAGCTGCAGCATCATCCTTCAGACCGTCAGCCAAGGCAAAAGCCTCTATCGGGATGACTGGGAGACCATCGCCGGCAACTGCGACAGCCAGCTCTTCCTCGGCGGCAACGAACCCAGCACCACCAAATACATCAGCGACCGGCTCGGAGACCAAACCATCGACGTCATCGAAACCAGCGAAACCAAAGGCCTCAACGGCAGCTGGACACGCAGCACCCGCAAGAACGCGAGAAAACTCCTCACCCCGGACGAACTCGGGCGCATCCCCACTAGCCAGTGCATCTACCTACTCAGAGGCATACCACCGTTCCTCAGCGAGAAGTTGTGTCATCTATAGATGACACAACTTGTATGTATCGGTCAGTCTCTTGAATATGCATGAAATCATGCATTAAATGCAAACAAAAAAAAGATTATCCCGATATTGACGGTTCTCGCAGTGACGAGCTTGACGCTTCCTGCGAATGCATATGCGTATGGAAGCGACAATGTGGAGATGCAAGAGATCCAGCAGACGCTTCATCAGTATTCGCAAGAACTATTAGCCGAATATCATTCGCCGCGTACGAGGTCCAAACTGAACATCCCACTTACCGCGGAGGAACAAGCCAAAGAGGGTCTTATCAGCAAGAATGTTGAAGTCGTACCGACAATTAGAAGCATTCAATCATCAAATGACGGAGAGTATCTGATTGATGCAGATATGACCGTGAACGTGAGTCTGGACGCAGACTCGGATACTGTTATTTATGTTAATGGTAAGCGAACGGACCATCTTGACCAGAGTTGGACTTCTACGCATGTCATGGAGCTTGCCCATGTGGGAAGGCAGCGAGGGTATTCAATTATTAGCGACAAAGTGATTGATGAACAAGATTCACCGGAATATGCCGACGCATCGGATGAATTGCCGACCGAAGACAAAACACCTGCTTCTTTGGATGAAAATGGCGCATTAGAAAGTGAGGCACTCAATAAGGCTCAGACATATGCCTTCGGGGACAACTCCGTCGGAGTAAATTATATTAAGGCGATGAATTATGCCGATAAATGGACGAGTCCTGAAAATAAAGATAAAATGAATCCTGCGTATCCGTCTTTTGGCTCTAACTGTACAAATTTTGTCTCGCAGGCTCTTCATCAAGGCGGAATGACGCTGACGCGGCTATGGAATTACTCTACTGTAATGCCGGATAAGCTGACAACACGCGCTTGGATGAATGCGGATAGCAATTATTCGTACATGAAGCATTATTCGCATAGTTATGACAGTTTGGATAATGTTTGGAAAGCATGGCAAGGCAGCATATTGTATGTCGATTGGACCTCAAATAATGAAATCGATCACGCTATGTTCGTTGTGGGTGTCGTCGTAAAAAAAACGGCAAAGCCAATCCAGTCATAGATCAGAAGACGGAGAATCGTCATCAAATCACGTTGACGGAGTCGTTGCAGCATGCCCATGAACAAGGAAAAAATAATATGACCTGGTATGGGCTTCAATATCGTTATGACTGAGAAAATGGACTCTGGCTGTCATGAAGAGTAAAAGGTATTTTCAGATTATATCAGTCATTGCCCTGATATATGTCTGCATGACGGGCGTACTGATGTTTCAGGTGTCCGCGGCATATTCTCAGTGGGAAGAAGACCAAGTTTTCTGGAATTTAGCGACTTTAGTCTCAGCAGAGACCGAAAAGGCGAATGCGCAAAAATTTGGATTAACTGAATTTGAAAGACCTGAACTTCCAGAATATGCAGATCCGTCTCATAAATACAGTATATTCGCATGGAAATTGCTGAAGGAGAAGAACGATATCATAGCGAGCGATGAGCTCATGAAGCAACAGACGGAATCTCATCTTGAATACGCGAACAGTGTTCTTAATGAATACAATCGTCGCAATTGATGAGATAAGGGCTATTCCATGAATTCTGTGGGATAGCCCTCGTCTTTTTATTCTTTAGAGTCTCTTTAATCTGGTCAAGTTGACCAGCCCGGCCGTGACTGCCAACGACAGATTGGTCGAATTCAACCGCAGGCTCCCTGATATGTTCGACATCGTCGAGACCGACTGGCCCGGAAACTCGACGAATACCGCAGCGCCGTCTCCTAGCCATTCTTGCAAAGTGATGTTAACCCAGCTGGTCGGGAAATGAGGGGATTGCTGATTGCTCAGGCACCTCCCAAGTGGGATTGCCTTGCGTGACTGGCGAGGATAAACCTTCCGATGATGGTGCGGACTGTCGGTTCGATGATTGGGGATCCGATCCTGACTGTGTGAAACCATCCGAATGGTCCGCATCAGATGTATCCTCGTTCTCTACAGTCGTCATGGAATCCCGGACGATTTGCATGACTTCGTTGAGGTCTTGGATGGTTCTGTCATAGACATCAAGACTCTGGTGGTCGCGCGTCATGAGTCGTGCATGGGTGATCTGCTCATTGAGTCGTGTGCGGGTGTTGTCGTCTCTGACCTTGTTCTCGGATTCTTTGTAGAGCCTATCGGCGTCTTCAATGGTTTGACTCAGTACGTTCTGTGCGTTGTCGATCTGTTGTTGTTCGTGTGATGCCTTGACCGTGTCAACTGTGTCATGCAGGTTCCTGATCTGGGTTCTGAGCTGGTTGTTCTCTCTCCCTATTTCTGCACGATTGCGATCGAGACGGTCGGCCGTCAGACTCGGATTGCAATTTTCTGTTGAGATTGATGGCTGATATTGCATGATTTTGGCGAGCAGTTCCAAAGACTTGGGATCCTGCACGTCTTTATCCTGGAGCTTCACATATGGTTCCGCCTGTTTCAATGCCTTGTCCCATGCAATCCGCACTATGTCAGCTTGCTTGATTGCATGATTGCATGACGTGAGCGCCTCCTGATGGTCATAGTTCTTCTTCGCCATGACAAGGCCTGTGGTTAATCCCGTTGCGATGACCGAAGCGAGCATGATGCCGGCGATGCGGGTAAAAGGGATATGCCGATGGACGGCCACCTCATCCGCATTGTCAGCAGATAATTCCGCCAAGGGCGCATCATCCTCGACATGTTCTCCGTCCTCCATCGGCATGCCTACCGTCGTTCCCGTCCGCTTGCCGGGCTTGGAGGCGAGAGTGTTATTGCTCCTCGTATCGCAAGGCGGCTCATCGTCGATGATGGGTGTGATGGGCAGCAGCCGATGCTCGGGTTTCCTGTCGGGCAACGGTTCCGGTGGAGCCCCAGCGGTTTCAGGATCTGCAATGGCATGCGCAGCCCACTGGTCGAGTTCCGGCCATGTACCGGGATGATCGCAGATTTGCGCAAGGAGATCCCAGTTGCCGGAATCGCTCATAAGATCGGAAAGCTCGCAAGGATCAAGTTTGGGATTGATGCGGCGCATGCTTCCTTCTTTCCCTCGGGATTAGTGGATGTAAGTGATGCTGGGATTGTTGGCCTGCTTTTTGGTAAGGGTTCTGAGCCATGCGTATGGGAGGCCGCCGCCGGATTCGCTGACGACGATGCTGCCGTCGTCCTTGATTTCCTCGACGATGGCGACGTGTCCGTAATCGGCGCTTGCGCCGAGATAGCCTTTGGCGAAGCTCGCCACGTCGCCGAGCTGTATGCCGCCGCCCGTCGGGTATCCGAATTTTCTGGCGCTTGACGCCCACATCCAGCCGTCGCCCATGTAACCGTCCACAGGTTTGCCGATCTGCAATCGGCGGGCGGCCGCCCACCATGTGCATTGGCCGATTTCATAGGTGGTGATCTTGCCTACGGGCGTGCCGGTCGCCGCCACGTCCACGTTTAGCGTTCCGGGCTGCATGACCAATGGCGGCGTGAGCTTGCCGATGGTTCGGCCTGCCGTGGCCGAGCAGCCGCCTCCCGCGTCGATGGCCAGCTTCACGTTGTCGAGATACCGTTTGGTGGTGTTGGGAATATCCGGGTATCTCATGAGATTGCCTTCGCCTGCGTTATGGGCGATGACCAAAGCCGTCAGATCGTCAAGCTCGGCGAACGGCATGCCCGGATGCTCGACTTTGAGTTGTTTGACGCCTTCCAGACGGTTTTTCAGGTATATGCCGCCGTAATGAGCATGGACCATGGGGGCGGTAATGCCTTCAGGCGGCGTCTGGTCGGCGCCTTCGGGATGTACGCCGCGCCATACGCTCCTGTTCATCTGCAACAATCCCCATGTTCCGCCGTTACTGTCGTCGGCATACGCATCCGGTCGGAAACCGGATTCCTGCTTCATGATCGCCGCGATGAAATCAGCGCTTAATCCGCTCGATCGAGCCGCCTCACTAACCCATGGCTTCGCCTCGTCCGGGACTTCGATCACACGGGCCTCGCAGCCTCCGTCATCTCCGACGGCAACGGTGGGGATGAACCACAGCAGCAGACTGAAGACCATCAGTACCGCCGCCGCGCCCAATAGAAATGGAATGCTGACCGCAGTTGATGCCGATGCCGCAACACCGGCCTTCACCGCCGTCATAGTCCGAGAAACCGTCTGCGTGACTTGTCGTGCAATCTGCGTCGAAGCTCTGGCAGCGGATTTGGTCCCGTGGACACCCGATCGTACGGTCTTGCCGAAACGCCTCGTACGTTTGGCACGAACCGAAGCCGTTCTTCCTGCCATGGCACGTGCCGTTGAACCTCTTGCGGCATGTCTTGTGCGAATAATGCCGGTCACGCCGTCGCGTACCCGGTCTGCAGGGACCATTGGCAACAACAGATCGTCGTCCTCGCTGGTCTCCGTCTGTGTCGATTGCGATTCAAGCACGGACCGTGTCGCCTTCACACCACGGTTCAAAGCGCTGACGGTTGTTGTGCCGATTGGGCGCGATGCTTCGGATTGACTATTCCTGATGGTGGTTCGTGGCCATTTTAGCCCGGTCAGCATTGGGCCATGGGAGAGTCCATTGACATGACGGACTTTCAAGCCATGAATCGTGCCGTTCGGCCGAACGAGATTGCGTGTGGCGTGGAATGAGTCGGAGGTGACGGGTCTCATTCGGGCTTCCGATCCTCGAATTTCGTGGTATACAGCCGGTAAAGCAGACTATCGGCATCGATGCGCCCGTCGAACGGTATGAACGCGGTGCCACTCTTGGCCATGCCCTGACCGGGTTGCACCCCGGTGAAGAACGCCCGCTGCTCATCGGACAGCCTCAGCAGTTCGCACAAGGCATCGGCATCCGTGGCGGTCTGGTTCAGCAGCAACAGGAAGTCGCTGTTCGCGAGCATCAGACGCGCATCCTGGTTGGCCAGCAGCTCCTCGATGTTCTGCGTGATGCCGGTGGGGCACAAGCCCCATTTACGGGCGCGCTTGTACAGGCGCAGGAAGTATTCGGCCGCATACCGGTTCGAGAACAGCAGATGGAACTCGTCCACCCACAGCCAGGTGCGTCGGCCGAGACGGCGATTTCTGACGACCCGGTTCCATATCTGATCCAGAACGACGAGCATGCCGAACGTGCGCAACCCCGTTCCCAGATTGGAAACGTCATAGACCAGGAACCGGCTGGACGTGTTCACATCGGTGGCATGAGCGAAGGCGTTCAGACTGCCGGTCGCGTAGATTTCCAATGCTCGCGCGGCATCACGGGCACCCGGCTCGTTCAAAGCCGCGAGACGATTATGCAGGGTGACGAGCGTGGGCATGCCCAGTTCCGGATGTTCCCGCACCTCGCGATACATGCCGATGACCGTACGGTCGATCAGACTGCGCTGCATGCGGTCGATTCCGTCCTGTCCGCCGATTAGCACGCCGAGCATGTTCAGCACGCTCGCGCATTTCGACCGGATCGGATCGCCTTCGGAATCATCCTCATACTCGATATCCAAAGCGTTGATATGCGCGCGCGACGATTCCCCGATCTCGACTCGCTCGCCGCCAAGACCGGTGCACAACGGCGTGAACTCACGTTCCGGGTCGATGACGATCAGATCATCGTCCGGACGGGTCAGATAGATCTGGGTGATCTCGTTCTTCGCCGCCTGGCTCTTGCCTGACCCGGTCGTACCCAAAACGAATCCGTTGCCGTTCATGCCTTTCGTACGGTCGATGACCACGGGATTGCCGGTGCGGGCGTTCGCCCCATGGAACACCCCGCCCGGCTCGAACAGCTCCTGCGACGTGAACGGTACCAAAATCGCCGCGCTCGACGTGGTCAGCGTGCGACGCATCGGCGGCAAAGGATTTCCCAATGGCAGCACGGCGTTCAGTCCCTCCACCTGCATGTAGGCCAAGGTCTCGGCCACACATGACTGTCCATCGATCGCGGCCGTCACGTCACGGACCGTCTGGTCCAGTTGCTCGCGACTGTCCGCCGACACGTCCACGATCATGAGGGAATCCACCAGACGGTCGCCGTTATGCTCCAGATCATCGCGCAGTTCGCCCGCCTGGGCCATGGATTCCTGAAGATCATGAGGCAGCATGTCCTCGGGCAGATGCTGTTTGCGGTTCTTGTGCCGCTCGTCGATGGCCTGCATGTCCATCTCGGCGATCGTCCGGTTCACGAGCTTCAACCCCTCGGCCTTGCCCCGCGGGGACAGATGGATGCCGACCGTGATGTCCGCCTTGATGTCCGTGATGGACGACACCAGCTGATCGCTCAGATAATCCGGGAAATCACGCACCAAAAGACACTGATGCCATACTTCCGTGGTGCCCGAGCTCAACCGGAGCCGACGGCGGTCCGACACGTCCACGGCGAACGGGGCCACGTAATCCTTCGTGGACATGCCATGCGATTTCAGGAAGCCGTCCTCGGTGAACGGGAACCGGACACCGTGCCGCAGCATCCCGTGCAGCACCGCCAGACGCGACTGACGGTTCAAACGGACGCCGACGCATCCGCCCACCGATCGCAGTTGCGCCGTGGCACGTAACGCGGCACGGTTCAGCAGCGTGACCGCACGTTCCCCATCCCGCTCGCGCAGCGTCAACGTCAGATACTTGTCCGTTACCGCGCCCTGCGAACGGCCGGCGAGACGCCGACGCACATTGCGGTTGAAGTCCCCGCGCAATCCATCCAACGCATCGCCTCGGAGCGGCATGGCGATGCTACGCGTCACCTCCTCGGGATCCAGCATGCGCGTGGCGACCGTGATTTGGACACCCATGTTCTCGCCGACCGAATTCAGGAAACGACCCCACCGGTCCACGACGTCCAGCTGCTGATCCTGGGTCGCGACCTGATAATTGATGTCGCTGATTCGCAGAGACACGCTCCACCGATCGCCGCCAAGGAACGCGATGCCATTGGACAGCATCGAATCATAGCCAAGCAGCTCCTTCGATGAACGAGGCATGCGGCGATTCCCGGACCGCCGGTTCCCGGCCTTTCCGTGTCGCTTGCCGTTGCCTTTGACCGCCTTGCTGCCGCTGATGTCAGACATGACGACGTGCCTTCCTTCCCTTGATTCGTCTACGGGTCTTCTCCTTCAACGACGGTTTGCCGGGAAACCTCGCGGGAACATAGGATTCAAGCAGATAGACCTTCGGACCGAAACGCTGGCGCAGCATGTATCCCAGATACCGTTCAGGCTTCAGTCCCTTCGGACGCCACCAGCCCCACAGCGCGAACGGCAGGCACACCGCAAACAGCAGATACGACCCTAGATCGGACAGTCCCAACGACCAGAACAACGCAGCCTCGCCTCCGCCCAGAA
The DNA here is from genome assembly GCF_000741175.1 of Bifidobacterium callitrichos DSM 23973. GTDB lineage: Bacteria > Actinomycetota > Actinomycetes > Actinomycetales > Bifidobacteriaceae > Bifidobacterium > Bifidobacterium callitrichos. The sequence continues at coordinate 213,316 of NZ_JGYS01000003.1, read as the reverse complement.
CGAGCATGCACGCGGCGGCCGCCAGTTGACGCCAGCTCAACCCCCACATCACCTTCGCCTCGACATTGGCGATCTCCTTATATACGCGCATCTGCAACATGAAAGAATCCTTTCCCTGATTGGATCCGGTTTGTGATAGGCGGCTACTCGCCGCCGGCTATGGCCCGGCTGACACGCTGACTCACCGCGATCACGAAGAACAGCAGGATGCCCGCCATCATGAGATTGCCGAAATTGCCCGTCACCCACGCCACCATGCCCTTGTCCGCGGAATTCGGGATCTTCACGGCATCGACCACGATTCGCTGATAGAACACCAGACAGATGAACACGCACACCGCATTCACCGACGTGCGCGCATACGACTTGAAGAAACCCACGCCGATCGCCTTGGTGTCCTCATGCACCAGAAACGCGAACGGCAACGACTGAAACGCCGTCAACGCATACAACTCGATGAACCGCACATACAGCACCACCGTGAACACCACCGACGCCAACTGGGACAACAGCCACGGAATCACCAGCAGAAAGAACAACGCCGCCTGCCCCATCACCCCGGCATCGCGAATCTGGTCGCGCATCAGATCACCCAGCTGACCGCCGTCGCCCGTCGCCTCATACGACATCTGCGAGGACACGCCCTGCATGAGGAACTGCGTGGCCTGATTGAACATCCGAATGAACAAACCGGCGTTCTGCACGGCGATGAACACCAGCGCGATCTTGAACATGGTGCCGGCCACGATCTTCACACCCAGATCGCGATCCGCTTCGATGCGCGTCGAGTTGCGCGCCAGCTCCAACGTGAACATAACCGCGAGCACCACCGACGTCAGAGGCTTGACGGCGACTCCATGCACGTTCACCGCCAACTGGTAAAGAGCGGGATTCCATGTCTCCGGCGCCTGGGACAACAGCCCGGCAGTGATCGAACCGGCACCTCCGCCGCCGATCATGTTGAGCATGGCTACGATGAAGTCCTCCACGGCAGGCCCCGAACCAGCTCAGCCCAGAGCCACCGCGTTGAAAATCTGCGCGGCCGCGATGATCATGCCTCCACCCACGATCTGCCACAGTCCAGACTGCGTCTGCGGTCCATTATGATCCTTCAGGCCGCCGCCGAATGTGACGGCACCCCACACCAGCCACAAGCCACCGCCGATGGTGGCGAACCTGACGAACAACTGAAGCACCTGATTCAACAAATCCACGACGGCCTCCTCTGACGACGATCAAGGAGCCCGACAGGCGGCCTCCGTTGACACCCATCGTCAGGGAAAACCGGCAGGATAGCGGCGGACAAGAATGGTCTCGTTGTCCTTTATGTGCGGCGAGACCGTTTTGATCGGGACGAATAAAGAAGGAGGCGAGCAAAAAGCTCGCCTCCTCGATTCATGGAGTCAAATTCAGCGGAACCAGACCTGAGCGTGGTAACTGGTCGAGTACCCGTCATCTGCGTATGCGCGGCTGGACTGCAGAGTCCACACGGTGCTTGCTACGCGCCTGCCATGCTGCGCATAGGAGCGACCTTGGGTTCCTCCGTTGGTCCAAGTCTGGGCCAAGGCATAGTCCGTGCCGGCATGGAGAGCGTAGGTTCCGGCCGCGTTAGCGGCAGGAACGGTGAAAGCCATCACGGCTGCCGCAGCTGCGGCGACGGCTCCGACTTTGCCCAGCAGACCGATTTTGCTTTTGGTGGTGGTGTTCATGGGAGTTCCTTCCTCCTTGGGTTGTCCAACCTTTCCGGTTGGTGCTCCCATAATGTGCATTGACTGACTAGTCAGTCAACAAGAATCAACGATTCTTGTCATACGATTCCCTTATAGCTTGTTATCAGAGGGTTCAGCCGCTTTGCTCAGACCGGTTAGGGACAGATAGAAATCAAGGGCCTGACGGAGCTGCTGCTTATTCTTCCATCGATCAGACCTTATGACGGCGATGTACATATCGATTAGGGCTCCTGTCTTAATGCTGTCATGGGCGTCGTTGGACTGCCCAAACAAGACTAGTTCAAGTGCTTCCTCCCACTTCATGTGCCCCGCGTTCTCCGCTCGGGCTTTTTCTTCATGCAGCAGTAATCCGGAACGTATTCGCGCATCTTCATAGTGCATGTCAGCAATCGCGGCGAGAATCCGAGCGAAATCGCTTCTGCCGCTACATTGGGACACTTTTGCGCACAGGCGCTCATCGCACCATTGGATAAGCGTATCCCGTAATGCTTCCTTCGTGTGAAAATGGAACAGCACTGTGCCACGCGTCAAACCAAGTCGGTCAGCGACGCCCTGCAATGTGGTCTTCGCATATCCCTGTGTTTCAAATTCGAGAGCCGCGGCTTCGAGCAGGGCTTCGCGCGTTCTACGTCTCCGTTCCGCACTATTCATCGATATCCTCGCATTCATTGACTAATCAGTCAGTATGGGTAAGGATATCTTATCGTGAATAAATCATCTAATGGGCATGCCGATATGTCGATTTAGCATGATTCCGGCGCGGAATACACCGGCTGTGGGACGGCTGATGTTGAGGCTGGCGCCGATGGCGTCTGTGCAGGCTTTGGCGATGGATAGTCCGAGGCCGTGGCCGGGTTGGTTGGCCATGCGGGTTGCGTCTCCTCGATGGAATGGTTGGATGAGGTCGGCCGTGGCTTCGGGGTGGTCCGGCTGTCTTGTGGTGTTGGTGATGCTGATGGTGACGTGCTGCTTGTCGTCGTGGATGGTGCAGGCGATGGTGCCGTGGTCGGTGTTGTGGATGATGGCGTTGCGTATCAGGTTGTCCACGGCGAGCGAGAGGTAGCGCGGGTTCGTCTCGATGAAGGGGCCGTGGTATGCGGCGAGTCCGTCGGCGTCGATGCGCAGGTGACGTGCCTGCGCCTGTTCGCGGTGGGTTTCGAGCGTGTCGCGTACGATGCGGGCAGGGTCCACGGCTTCCGTGCTGGTGTCGGGCACGGTCTGGATGCGGGAGAGTTCGAGCAGGCTGTTGATGAGTTCGCCGCTTTTGCGGTTCGCTTCGATGGCGTGGCGGATGGCTGGTCTGACGTCCTCGGGGAACCGGTCCTGGGCCATGAGCGCTTCGAGGCTGGTGCCGATGGTCGTGATCGGTGTTTTCAGTTCGTGGCTGGCGTTGCGGATGAACGATCGTTGCAGTTCGTTGGATTGCTCGATGCGGTCGAGCATCGTGTTGAGCGCGTCGGCGAGGCTGGCGGTCTCGGCGTCGGGATGATCGAGGCTGATGCGCCCGGCGGGATGGTCGGGGTCGAGTTGGCCGGCCTGGCGGCTGATGGAGTCGAGGTGTGCGGTGAGTTTGCCCGACAGGTTCCAGACGAGGAGCACGGCCAGGAGCGCGGATACGGCGAACACGGCGAGCGATCCGTAGCGCATCCATTGCACGACGCCGTCCCTGACGGTGAGCACCACGCCCTCCGTGCCGCCCTGTCCGGCGTTCGGGGTCGGAATGGTGCCGGTCACGTCGCAGGGGTCCGCGTTGCATGAGTCGGCCGTGCCGGGAACCCCGTCCTGGGGTGTTGCCGGTTCCGTCGTGATGGTGTTCTGATTGCTGCCGGTGGCGATGGTGTCCACCTGATGCTGGAACGCCCAGTCGAGCGAGATGTTCTGCACGAGGATCACGGCGAGGAGCATGCCGAGCAGGAGCAGTCCGACGGTGACGGCGAGGCGGATGCGGAAGCTGGCGGGTTTGCGCGGGTGCGCGGCGTGCCCGGCCGGCTGGTTTGTCGTGTCGGTGTCGGTCATGGTATACGGTATCCCTCTCCGCGCGACGAGGCGATGAGCGAGGGGTCGGGCAGTCTGCGCCGTAGCGAGTAGACGGCGGTCTTGACGAGGTCGGGCTGGTCGTGCGCCTCGGACGGCCACAGGGATTCGAGGAGGGCGCGGGTGTTGATCCACCCGCCGTCGGCGCGCAGCAGTTCCTCCAGGAGCGAGTATTCGCGGGGTGCGAGGTCGAGGGGCCGGCCGTCCGCGTAGGCGAGCCGTCTGACGGTGTCCACCGACAGACGTCCCCGTGAGATTACGGTGGGCGCGTCGTCCGTGTCGCCTCGGCGCAGGAGCGCGCGGATGCGGGCGAGGAGTTCGGGGTAGGCGAACGGTTTGGGCAGGTAGTCGTCGGCCCCGAGGTCGAGGCCGTGCACGCGGTCCTCGATGCTGCCGGCCGCGGTGAGCATGAGCGTGCGCACGGGGATGCGCAGCCTGTCCACGGTGCGCATGACCTCGTCTCCGGAGAGCACGGGCAGGTCGCGGTCGAGGAGCATCACGTCGTATTCTCCCCGTGAGAGCAGGTCCAGCGCCTCGACGCCGGTGCCTGCCAGTCCGGTCGCGTATCCCTCGTGCCTGAGACAGTCGTCCAGCACTGCCGACAGGTCGGCGTCGTCCTCGACGATCAGGATCCTCGCCATTCTTATTGCCTCCGATTCCTCGCATGGTCTCCATGCGATTGCCTTCGTGCTCTCCATTGTGCCCGGTGTGGGTGTGTGTTAGGTGAGCGCGACACGCACCCATCGCACACGGAGAGCCGGCTGTAATGGGCATCGTCCGGCAGCCGCCGGGCCAAAGCATCGCCCCGGCAGCGGCGAACCCATGCAAGGGAGGAACACATGCGAACCACATCCGTATTCAGACTGGCGGCGGCCGCGGCGCTGGCCGCCATGCTGGCCGCGCCATTGTCGGCATGCGGCCAACAGCAGCCGACGCAATCATCCGACGCGCCCTCCGCGACGACGTCGCAGGCCGCGGCGCCGAAGACCGACAGCCAGGGCGGCGACGCGCCGCAGGGATCGAACCCGGCCTCGAAACAGGCCGCCGAACGATACCGCGACTGTCTCACGGCAGCGGGAGTGCCCGCGCAGATCATGGACGGCAACTGGGTCGTGCTCCAATGGACCGGCGACGGCTCCGGCTCGGTGTCCTCGGGGTCCACGGACGGTGACCGGGACAAGGCCATCAAGGAATGCCAGGCCAAGGTGCCCGACTACCACGATCCCGACTTCAACACCAAGTAGACAGACCGGCACCAGCCGATGGAAGGGAAAACCACCATGACCACCAGCACATCATCCATCCTCCGCCAAGAAACGCTGCGCAGGGCCGCCGCGCTGCTGTCCTGCATGGGACTACTCGTCTCGCTGACGGCATGCTCGACGCCCTGGAGCCGGGACACGGCAGACGACGCGCAGACATCCGGCACCAGAATCGCGCCGAGCATGAGCGCCCTGTTCGACCAGTACCTCGCCAAAGACACACTCAGCCAGTTCGAGCGCGACGTGCTCCAACGGGCCAAGAAGACCGGCAAGATCAGCGCCGAGGACTACGAGACCGCGCACGACAAGCAGGCCGCGTGCATGGCCGAGAACGGGTGGCAGGAACAGACCCGCAAACTGTCCAACGGACTCTACCAGACCACCGGTGTGACGCCGGTGCCATCGACCGACGCCGAAGTGAACAAGTACATGGAGGCATCCAACACCTGCTCCGAGGGCACCAGCAAGATCATCGAATCCCTCTACCAGCTCCAGCAGGGCAACCCAGGTCTTCTGGCCGACCCGTACGATACCGCCGTGGAATGCCTGAAGAAAAGCAGCCTCGTCGATGACGCCTACACCGGACGCAAACTCGAAAACGCGTTGAACGGGGACGGAGCGTCCAAGGGACTGCCGTTCGACGCCTCGTCGGACGCCGCCCAGTCATGCTTCACCGGAGCCGGCCTCGCCGTCAACATCGGCTGACGAACAAGCATCCGACGAAAGGAAACGACCACATGAAAACACGAATCCTGACCCCGCTGATCCTGACCGGGCTGGGTATGCTGTCCGCGGGCGTGCTCGTCACCGCGCTCGTCATCCCCACGCCCACACCCGACGGACTGTCCGCGGCCACGAGCCCAGACACCGTCACGGCCAGCCGCCAGCAGTTCGACGACGAACGGACCGTCGAGGCCTCGTTCGAGACCAGCGCGGAACAATCGATCACCTCGCGCGCCGCCGGCACCGTCAGCGAAACCCTGTGCACGCCCGGCCAAGCGGTCGAATCCGGCAAACGACTGCTGTCCGTGGACGGCAAACCCGTCATCGCCCTGCACACCGACACGCCCCTCTACCGCGAGATCGGCACCGGCGACACCGGGCCCGACGTGCTCGCCCTGCAACAGGAACTCGCCCGCCTCGGCTACAACGCCGAAGGCAACGGCACCTACGGGTGGCGCACCAAGGACGGCGTCAACCAGCTGCTCTCGCAGGCCGGCGACCGCAACCCCGACGGCAGGATCGGACCGGCCGACGTGGCATGGCTGCCCCAAGCTGCCGCCATGCCCACCCAATGCACGGCCGGACTGAACGCCAGCCTGACGGACGGTGCCGAAATCATGAAGACCGGCGGCCAGCTGACGGCCATCACCTTCCCCACGCCGGAGAACCTGAGGGAAGGCAAACGCACGTTCACACTCTTCGGCGTCAAGACCAGCCTCGACAAGACCGACGGCAGGATCAGCGACCAGAAATTCCTCGACCAGGTACAGGCCAGCGACGGCTACAAGACCACCCTCGCCGACCAAGGCGGCAAGAAACCCACCGCCACCCTCGCGCTCGAACAACCCATCGACGCGATCAAGGTCCCGCCCTCCGCCATCACCGGCCAGAACGGCACCCGCGCCTGCGTCTCGCCCGACGGCAAACAGGCCATCCCCGTCACCGTCATCGGCTCCGCCCTCGGCGCCACGCTCATCCAACCCGAACAATCCGACGCGACAATCGGCAAAGTCGCCCTCGGCCACAAACTCGACGACATCCAATGCCCCGCCGCAACGCAGCACTGACACAAGGAGGACGCGCATGAGCATCAGCATCCTGCCCCTCGAAACGGTCGCGGACCCCGTGCCGGCACGGCCAATCGACTCCGCGCGGCCCGCGGCCGGCGGAATACCGTCGGTCACGGGAGAACACGTGGGCCACCGGTTCGCGGACGGCCCCTGGCTGTTCCGCGACCTTGACTTCACCCTTACGACCGGCGAAGCCGTCGGCCTGTGCGGGCCGTCCGGCTCCGGCAAATCCACCCTCCTGTCCATCATCGCCGGCTTCGAGCCGCCCGCCGAAGGAACCATCCGACGCAGCCGGGTCAACCGCGTGCGCTGGGTGTTCCAGAACCCCCACGGCATGCCACGGCGCACCGCCATCGACCACGTCGTCCAACCGCTCCTCGGCCAAGGCATCGACCGCACGCAAGCCGAAGACGAAGCCATCGCCATCATGAGCACGTTCCACCTGACCAAAGTCGCCGCACGCGAGTTCCGTGAACTATCCGGAGGCGAAGCCCAACGCCTCATGCTCGCCCGCGCCATCGCCAGCAAACCCGACCTCCTCCTCGTGGACGAACCCACCGCCCAACTCGACCAGCGCACCGCCAACGACATCGACTCCACCCTCACCGGACTCGCGCAAGGCGACGCGATCGTCGTCATCGCCACCCACGACCCCAACACCCGGGCCGCGTGCACCCGCGTCATCGACCTCGCGTGGCACAACCCGAACCCCAACATCGACACCAAGGACGACACACGATGAAACCAACCGCCATCCTGTCCGAAGCATGGCGCAACATCGCCACCGGCACCACACGCGCCCTCGCCTGCGCCGGCATCCTCACCCTCATCGCAGCAGGAACCGCCGTATTCGACCTGACCGCCATCACCTCCCTCCAACACGAATCCCGACAATGGGCCACCAGCGCCGCCGCCATCCACATCATCTCCGGCAGCAAGCAAATCGACCCCACCACATGCGCAAACCTCACCCAAACCACCGGCACCACAGGCGACACCACCACGAACCCCATCCAAGCGGCCGGCGCGCTCAAAAGCAACGGGGAAATCACCCTGACCGCCATGCCCGCGGCCCCACTGGACGCATGGCAGGCCACGCCGGGACTCGCTAACGTGCTCGGCGTCGGAGCAAGAGAGCAAACCCAACCCGGCGTATGGATCTCCAGTCAACTCGCCGCCACCCTCCACGCGCGAGAAGGAGACGACCTGCCCACGACCCAGGGCGTCATGCACATCAGCGCGGTCTTCCCTTGGACCGACGACAGCCGTGACCAACGACTCGCCTACGCGATCATCACCCCAACACCCATCAACGCCGGCCAGCAATGGGACGAATGCTGGGCCACCATCAACCCCGCCAACCCCGACGCCGAAGACTTGCTCAACACCACCGCGACCGCCATACCCGGAGCCGCACCCGCCACCCAAACCAAACAAGCCAACACCATGCTCGGCACCAACCCTGACCTCGACACCCGCTACCGGCAGCGAACCACACGCCTCATGCTCGCCATCACACCCATCGCCGCATTCGCCATCGCCATCATGGCCACACGCGCACGACGCATCGAAATAGCCGACGACCTGCACATGGGAATACCCCGCCAAGGCATCCTCGCCACCAACGCGCTCGAAACCCTCGCATGGACCCTGCCGGCAATCCTCGCCGCCACCGCCATCACCTACACCACGGCCCGCTGGACCAGCGGACACGCCAACGCGATCACCCTGACAGCCATCCAACTCCCCGCACTCACCACAGCCCTCATCACCGCGCAAATCGGAGCCGTCATTGCCATCACCGCCATACACGACAACCAACTCTTCGCCTTCTTCAAAAACAGACAGTGAGCATGAGGAAAAGGTTCCGGTTCAGACTGCCATACGTCTTGATTAGAGGGCGAGCATGTTTTCCAATGACAAGCCCGCCCTCTATGCATTGCCCCTTTGTCGGGACGCTTGAAGTTTATCAGTTGTGGGTCACTTCCTGAGTGGGGGAATCCGCCATCTTGCAAATCCCGGGTTATGCTGTAGTAAAACCCTTTACTAAAGTTTGCGAGGAGGATGTCATGGCCACGCTCAAGGAAGTCGCGGAACGGGCCGGGGTGTCGCAGAGCACGGTGTCGCGCTTGCTGAACGACCCGTCGTTCTCCATCAAGGAGGAGACGCGCCGGCGGGTGCTGCGCGTATGCGAGGAGATGGGATACCGCAACGTGTTCCGTCCCGCGATCGCGGTGTTGGATGCCCCTCCGTCCGGGGAGGAATTGCAGGACGCATACTTCTCGGATCTGCGGAAGGTCCTTGTGGAGTGTGCAAAGTCGATGGAATTGGACCAGCCCACGTTCATCCGGTCCATACACGAGTTGACGGAACGTGCGGCGGAGTTTGATGGGTTCATCACCGTGGGCGCCACGGTGTTTCCCGAAGCGGACCTGCGCGCCCTGCATGCGGTGCTCCCGCATGGCGTGTGCATCGATACGAATCCGGCGCCGCACCTGTTCGACTCCGTACGGCCCGATCTGTCGCAGACGATGCTGGACGCCCTGGACGCGATGATCGCGGTGGGCCGCAGGCGCATCGCGTTTCTCGGCGGAGTGGGCAGCATCATGGGCATGCATGACTATCCCGAGGACATCCGTGAACTGTCGTTCCGCCAGTGGGCCGCGCACTTGGGATTGGGAACGGACGGATTGGTGTATTCGTCCGGCACGTTCACCGTGGAGAACGGCTACCGTCTCGCGGAGCAATTGGTGGCTGACCATCGTGAGGCCGGCAGCATGCCCGATGGCCTGATCGTGGCCGCCGACGTGCTCGCGGTGGGGGCGTTGCAGGCGTTGAATGCGCTGCGTGTGGCGGTTCCCGACGAGTTGGCTGTGGTGAGTGTGAACAACCAGTCGATCGCCCGGTACACGTCTCCGTCGCTGAGTTCGTATGCGATCGATCAAAGGGAGTTGGCCCGTATGGCGTTCTCCACCTTGATTGATGGGTTGAAGCATGAGCGGCGGGTGCGGCGTCACATCCTGCTGACGACCGAGCTGGTGCCGCGCGCAAGCTTCGTTCCTCGGGCGTAAGACGTCGTCTCGAAGACGGGCGGCACCGGTGTCGATTTTGCTGGAAGGAGTTTACTTCAGCTGGCGGCCGGCGCACCAGACGTGTTGGGCGGTCCAGTCGGTGGGGTCGAGGAGGTTGAGGTCGGCGGCGTATCCGGGGGCGATCAGGCCGAGCGGCGTGCCGGTGACGGGGTTGGCCCTGTCGAATCCGAAAGCGCGGGCCGGGGTGAGGGTGGCGGCCTCGACGGCGGCGACCGGGCTGAAGCCGAGTTCGTTGACCGCGCGCTGAACCGCGACCTCCAACGTCAAGGTGGAGCCGGCGATCGCGCCGTTGGACACGAGTCGGGCGTGGCCGTCGATGACGTTCACATCAAGTTTGCCGAGCTTGTACGCGCCGTCGGGGCAGTCGGTGGCGGCCATGGCGTCGGTGACGAACGCGATGCGGTGGGGCGCGAGGCCGAAGCCGAGCTTGACCATCGGGTTCTGCACGTGGAAGCCGTCGTTGATGAGCTCGATGGTGACGCGCGGGTCCTCGACGGCGGCCGGGATGGGACCGGGTTCGCGATGGTGCAGGCCGTTCATCGCGTTGAACATGTGGGTCATGATGCCGGCGCCCGCGTTGAAGCCGGCCTGGGCGGTCTCGTAGTCGGCGTCGCAGTGACCGACCGCGGGCACCACGCCGGCGGCCGCGAACTGGCGGATGGCGCCGATGCCGTGCTCAAGCTCGGGGGCGATGGTGATTTGGCGGATGCAGCCGAGACGCCCGACGGCGGGGTCGGCGCCCGAGGCGTCAAGCATGCGGTCCACGAGTTCGGGCACCGGGTCCTTGAGGCAGTTCGGGTCGTGCGCGCCCTTGCGCTTCAGGGCGAGGAACGGGCCTTCGAGGTGGCAGCCGAGGATGTCAGGGCGGGTGGCCATCTTCTCGTGCACGGTGCGGATGTTACGGCAGATCACGTCCATCGGGTTGGTGATGAGCGAGAGCACCTGGCGGGCGGTGCCGTGGACCGCGTGGCCGGTGCGAGCCACGTCGATGCCGTCGGGGCCGTCGTCGAAGCTCTTCTCCCAGGCGCCGTGGGCGTGGATGTCCACGTAGCCGGGGGTCAGGATGCGGCCGGCCGCGTCGATGACCGCGTCGTTGGAGTCAGCTGGAACGGCCGGGTCGATGCCGACCGTGCGGCAGGCGTGCTCGAACGCCTCCTCGCCGGTACCGTCCGCGGCGGCGAAGCCCGTGGCCACAATCACGCCACGTGCGTCCGAGACCACCCAATAGCCCGATTGTTCGCCGCAGGCGTCTACCTTGCGTGCCCCGCGGATCGCGACCGGCTTGGCCTCGTCTTCCAACGCCGCCGTCACGCGGGCGACGATCTCATCTCTGTCCTGCGTCATGATTTCCTTCCTGCATATGGGTTCGGGCTCCCTCTTGGCGAAGCAAGAAGGAGCCCGAATCGTTCGTCTGCCGATCAGATGCCCTGCCAGGCCGGCTTGTGGGCGAAGGCGTAGCGGTAGTAGTCCTTGTGACGCAGACGGCTCGCGGCCTCCTCGTCGATGATGATCGTGGCGTGCGGATGCAGCTGCAGCGCGGAGGCCGGGCAGAACGCGGACACGCCGCCCTCGACGGTCTCCTCGATGGCCTCGGCCTTGCCCGCGCCGAACGCGAGCAGCACGAGGTGACGGGCCTTCAACACCGTGCCGATGCCCTGCGTGATGCAGTGGGTCGGCACCTGGTTGATGTCGTTGTCGAAGAAGCGCGCGTTGTCGATGCGGGTCTGCTCGGCCAGGGTCTTCACGCGCGTGCCGGACGCCAGCGAGGAGCCGGGCTCGTTGAAGCCGATATGGCCGTCGGTGCCGATGCCGAGGATCTGCACATCGATGCCGCCCGCGGCCTCAATCGCCGCGTCATATGCGGGACCGGCGGCGGCGATCTTGTCGCCATCCTCAAGAGGTGCACCGTTGAGCACGTCGCCGGGCACGTGAACCTTCTCCGGGTCGAGGCCGAGCGGCTCGACGACCGTGCGGTGGATGGTGGAGTGGTAGGACTCCGGGTGGGTCAGCGGCAGGCCCAGGTACTCGTCCAGCGCGAAGCCGCGCACCTTGGAGACGTCGATGTGCTCCTCGTGCACGATCTTGGCGAGGGCGCGGTAGGCGGCCAGCGGGCTGGAGCCGGTGGCCAGGCCCAGCACCGCGTCCGGCTTGGCCTTGATGAGGTCCGCCACGCAGCGGCCGTAGATCTCGCCGGCCTCCTCCTCGTTCCTGACGATAATCACTTCAGCCATGATTGATTGCCTCTTTTCCTGTGGAGTGTGTTTGGGAAATGTATATATACGTGTACGGGCGGCGGCATGGTGGTGCATGCCGCCGCCCGTTGCCGGTCAGATGAGTTCGAGGTCCACGTCGAGGGTGAGCGGCCTGCCGGCGGACAGCTGGTAGGCCGTGTGGACGGGGGCTCCCCAGGAGTCGTCTCCGCCGACTCCCATCTGGGCCGCGAGCAGACGCAGGTAGTTGTGGCGCGGCTCGGGCAGGTCCTCATGTCGGCGCGCGGCTTCGATCATGTAGGTGTTCCAGGGCAGCAGGCTGGCCGTGAAGTGACGGTCGCCGCGTTGGGTGACGCGCAATCCGTGGCCTTGGATGTCGGTGGCTTCGAGCCAGCGGACGTCCTCGTGGCTGCCGGTTTCCTGCACCATGAGATACGGTGCCATGCTCGTCTTCGCGGTGGCGTTCCAGATGCCGAGCTTGCCGCCCTGCTTGCGGTCGCGGTAGGTCTCCTCGGGGCCGGGGCCGTAGTAGCGCAGACGCTCGTATTCGCCGGGCAGTTCCCATTCGACGCCGAACGCGGGCAGGCTGGCCGCACCGGTGGCTCCGCCGGGGTATTCGACGGTCAGTCGCATGCGCATGTCGGCGGTGATGCGGTAGGAGACCGTCACGGGCGTGTGGTCCGGGTCGGCGAGCTCGTACCGGTATTTGGCGGTGAGCCCTCCGTCGTCGGATTGCGCGATGCTCGTATCGGTCACGACGGCGTAGCGACCGGCCGCGAACCATGCGGCGCGGTCGAATCCGGAACGGTTGCCCCGGTCGTTGTCGGTCAGCGGGCGGAAGGTGACGAGTTCGGGGCGTCGGATGACCATTTCCCGGCCGTCCCGCTTCCAGGAGACGATGCCTCCCTGGGTGCGCGACAGGAGGATTTCCTCGTCGTCGCGGCGAATGCCCGCGTTCCATCGGCCGAGCGTGACCGTCGCGCGGCCGTCGTCGTCATGATCGGTCTCGGTGATGTCCCGTTCGGGGTTGAGTGTGCCGGTGAGCTGGCCGAACGCGAGCTCGTAGCCGGCCGGCGCCCATGCGGTGGCTTCCGCAGTCAGGAGATCGACCTCGTAGGTGACCTCGCGCGTATTCCCGTCCGTGTCGATGTCGGGGAAGGCGATGTCGTGGCGCTGGGTGTCTCCGGCGTCCACGTCGAACCGGTAGTCGGCGTGCCAGATCTCATGCCCGTCTTCGAGGAGCCGTGCGGCGAACACGTAGCCGTCGGTGCCGGCGAACAGGTTGCGGTTCTCGATGGTCACGCCGTGTCCGTCGGGGGTGAGCTTGACCGGCGAGTACAGCTGCTTGACCTCCTGCGCCTTGGGGCTAGGCGTGCGGTCGGCGAACACGATGCCGTTGCCCACGAATTCGTAGTCGGTCGGCCGGTCGGCCCAGTCGCCGCCGACGCTGAGGCGTTCGCGCCCGTCGGGCAGGCGCTGGACGAGTCCCTGGTCGATGTAGTCCCAGATGAACCCGCCGGAGTAGCGCTCGTACTGTTCGAGGTCGATGAACTCGCTCAGACCGCCGCACGAGTTGCCCATGGCGTGCATGTACTCGCAGCTGACGAACGGCTTGTTCGCCTCGCCCCGTTCGTCGCCATGTTCGAGCCAGTCGCGGATTTCGTCGGGCTTGGCGTACATGCGGCTTTCGAAGTCGCTGATCCCGTCGTAGGCGTGGTTCCAGTTGACGCCTTCGTAGTGGACGGGGCGGGACGGGTCGAGCCGGTGCGCGTGCGCGCTCATGGCCTTGAGGACTTCGCCCGCGTAGGATTCGTTGCCCAGCGACCAGACGAGCACGCTGGGATGGTTGCGGTCGCGCAGGATCATGCTGTCCAGCCGGTCGATGCACGCGCCCAGCCAGGCCTCGTCGTCGCCGGGGACGGAGGTGCCCACGGGAATGTCGCCGGGGCTGTTCCAGCTGCCGTGGGTCTCCAGGTTTGTCTCGTCGATCAGGTAGATGCCGTATTCGTCGCACAGCTCGTACCAGCGTGACTGGTTCGGGTAGTGCGAGGTGCGCACCGCGTTGATGTTGTGGCGCTTCATGAAGCGGATGTCCCACAGCATGTCCTCTTCGGTGACGGCACGGCCGCGCCGGCAGTCGAACTCGTGGCGGTTGACGCCGCGGAACACGAGACGCTTGCCGTTGAGCTTGAGGATGCCATCCTCGATGGCCACATGCCGGAAGCCGATGCGAGTGCGCGCGGTCTCCAGGACCTTGCCGTCCGCGTCGAGCAGGGTGACGGACAGCTCGTACAGGTCGGGGCGTTCGGCGCTCCAGGGGGCCGCGTCGTCGATCTCGGCCTCGGCGTGCAGCGTCCCGTCCGCTTCCGTGGCGGTGCGCCAGACGATGGCGCCGTTCTTGTCCCGCAGTGCGAGATCGGCCGTCGCGGCGTTCGCGGCGCCGTCGATCAGCACGTCCAGCGAAAGCGATCCGATCGACGTGGCGGGCTCCCAATCGGCCTCGGCGTGGATGTCGGAGACGTGGGCGGCGGGCCTCGCATTGAGCTCGACGGAGCGGAACAGGCCGTGCAGCCGCCAGAAGTCCTGGTCCTCCAGCCAGCTCGCACTCGAATACTCGTAGCAGGCGACCGCCAGCACGTTGCCGTCCTTCCTGATGACGTCCGTCACGTCGAACTCGCTGGGCGTGAAGGAGTCCTCGGCGTATCCGACGAACGCGCCGTTGAGCCACACGTAGATGGCGGTGGCCGCGCCCTGGAAGGTGAGCGTCACCGTACGGCCCTCGCGGATGGCCTGGGCGACCGCGCCCTCCGCGGAGAACTCGCGTCGGTAGACCGCCACATGGCCATGCTCGGGGATGGCCGGGGCCTTCGGGTCCTCGTGGCCGTCCCACGGGTACTGCACGTTCACGTACTGCGGGGCGAGCAGCCCCGCGGTCTCCAGATGCGAGGGCACCTGCACCCGGGAGAACGACGAGTCGTCGAAGCCCGGCGCGGCGAACAACGGCGACACGTCGCTGATCCAATCCGGCCCGTCGCTCGTCCCGTCGGGGAAGCTGTTCGCCGGCGCCGTCTCGACGCGGACCCGCCATTCGCCGTCGAGGCTCTGCGTGAGATCCGTGCCCTCGCCGCCGGAGGGGGCGTGCGACCAGCATGCATGGTCGGAATGGGCGTCGAGCCGGTGGACCGCGTACACGCGCGGGTCGGCGAGCCATGCCGTCGTCGGCATGGACGGGGAGACGATCGGATCGCCGTTCTTCCGCTGATCGTCGGTTGTGTTCATGATGTCCTCGCTTTCGCATCGGATTGCGTCGCGTCGTTGCCGCCGCAGTGCGGGAGCCTCCGAATGTGACTCCTTGCACAATGATGATAAAGATATTTACTAATTTACGCAACTTCTTGCGCTTGTCCCGACTGCGACCGCAAGAACGGCGGAAAGCCGTTACTTATCAACGATAATCCGGTCTCCGACCACTGCTGGCGCCCGCGCGGCGTGTTGGATTGGCGAACATGAATCGTTGGCATTGCTTGCGACACGCGGTAAAGTTTTTTACTTTTTTGAGAAAGTTCTATACTCGCGTCTTGCGGGATCGGAGCTGTTCCCGCGCACGGATTCTTTACAGGTCGCAAGGAGGCCACCACACCATGAGCGGATCCACCACACAGCGCACGGCGACGCCCGGACAACCGCAGGCAGCGCCCGCGAGGAACATGGGCCAGAAGATCGCATACGCGTTCGGCAATCTGGGACAGGCCGCGTTCTACAACACGATGAGCACGTTCTTCATCACGTTCGTGACCACCGCGCTGTTCATCGACGTGGACAAGACGCTGGCCGCGCGCCTCATTGCGGTGATCACCGGACTCGTGGTGGTCATCCGCATCGCGGAGATCTTCCTCGACCCGCTGCTCGGCAACCTCGTGGACAACACGAACACCCGCTGGGGCCGGTTCCGCCCCTGGCAGTTCATCGGCGGCCTCGTGCCCGGCATCCTGCTGATCATGGTGTTCACCGGCCTGTTCGGCCTCGTGGACGTGAACACCGGCGTGTTCATGGTCCTGTTCGTCATCGTGTTCATCCTGCTGGACGTGATCTACTCGCTGCGCGACATCTCCTACTGGGGCATGATCCCCGCGATCTCCTCCGACTCGCACGAACGCAGCACGTACACCGCGCTCGGCGCGTTCACCGGATCCATCGGCTACAACGGCGTCACCGTCATCGTCGTGCCCGTCGTCAGCTGGTTCACCTGGAAGTTCACCGGCCAATGGGAGCAGGGCCGCACCGGCTGGGCCGCGTTCGCCATCATCATCGCCGTGCTCGGCCTGTTGACCGCGTGGAGCGTCGCGTTCGGCACCCGCGAGAACCAGGGCGAGCTGCGCGCCAAGGCCGAGGCCAACGGCAACCCCATCGAGGCGTTCAAGGCCATCGCCCAGAACGACCAGCTCCTGTGGGTCGCCCTGAGCTACCTGCTGTACTCCGTGGCCAACGTCGCCACCACCGGCGTGCTCTTCTACCAGTTCAAATACGTGCTCGGCGCGCCGGACAGCTTCTCCATCGCCGGCGTCATCCCGGTCATCACCGGACTGGTCACCACGCCCCTCTACCCGGTGCTCAACCGCCGCATCCCGCGCCGCTGGCTGTACACCGCCGGCATGGCGTTCATGATCGCCGGCTACACGCTGTTCATCATCGCGCCCATGAACCTGCCCGTCGTCATCGTCGCGCTCGTCCTCTTCTACCTGCCCGCGCAGACCATCCAGATGACCGCCATCCTGAGCATGACCGACTCCATCGAATACGGACAGCTCAAGACCGGCAAGCGCAACGAGGCCGTCACCCTCTCCGTGCGCCCGATGCTCGACAAGATCGCCGGCGCGCTGTCCAACGGCATCGTGGGCTTCGTGGCCGTCGCCGCCGGCATGGTCGGCAACGCCACCGCCGCCGACATGACCGCCGCGAACATCCGCACGTTCAAGACCTGCGCCTACTACCTGCCGCTCGCCGGCATCGTCGCCAGCCTCGTCGTCTTCCTCCTGACCGTCAAGATCGACGAGAACATGCACGACCACATCGTCGAACAGCTCGAAGAACGACTCGCCTCCGAGGAAACCGACAAGCAGTAAGCAATCAGGGCAGCAAGGGAACGGCCCGGCGCTAACGGTTTGAACCGTTGGCGCCGGGCCGTTGCCATGCCCGCCGGGGAGAGAAGAAGGAAGAGAACCGGCGGGGTTCCGGCCGGATTGTCGTCCGGCCGGAAGAATCATCGCGGCAGAAAGCGGTCCCTGCCGCTTCGGTCAGACCACGGATTGCCCGCCGGGAACCGAATCCACGGTTTCGACGGCATCCGCGTCGGCGTCCTCGGCATCGACGGGTTGCATCGTGCCGGAGTGACGGCCGGCGGCGTTGTTCCCGCGCCTGAACCTGCGGGCGGCGACCAGTCCCACGCCGACGGCGAGCAGGGTGATCGCCGCGGCGATCACGCCCTGGATGGCGGCGCCGGTGTGGGCGAGCCCGGTCCGGTAGCCGTTCCAGTCGTCGGTGTTGCTGACCACTTCGGTGTCGGGGCAGACGAGCCTGCCGTCGATCGTGACCGCGTCATCGGGTGCGGACGTCTCGTCCTTGCCGTCGAACGGATCCGGGTCGGAGACGACGCATTCGATCAGAGGCGTGCCGGTGACCGTGGCGCGGTCGGTGTGATGGTCGGTCACGCCCTTGAGGACGCCCTTGACCTCGACGCTTTCGCCGGGCTTGAGGATGCGGCTGTCCCAATCGGCGGGGTATTCGAGGTCGGTCACCCGGCCGTCGCCGGCGACCAGTTGGTCCTTGAGGTTCAGGTCCTTGGTTCGGTACCATGCGCCCTGCTTGGTGTCGGGGTCGGCGGTGCTGGTGTTGGTGATGGTGAACACGATGCGCGTGTCGCCCTGCATGGCCAGCGCGTCCTTGACCTGGTCGCGGTCGCCGGCCGGCCAGCCGGAGGCCTCGTCCCATTTCTCGATCTTCAGGCTCGGGGTCATGTCGGGCGTGTGCGTCTCGACCTGGTTGGAAGGCCGTTTGGTGCCGTTGAGGGTTTCGTCGAACCGGTTGGCGATGTGTTCGCCGGTCTTGACGCGCTTGCACTGGATGAACGCGGTCCATGCCTGCTCGCTTTCGTCGTTGCCGCTGATGAGGTCGAGCATGCGCTGGGTCGCAGTAACGGTGACCACGCCCTTGTCGTCCTGCGCGAGGGTGAACAGTTCGCCGCCGTATGCGCCGGCGTCGAAGCTGCTGCCGGCGATCTTCATGCCTTTATGGGCGATCACCTTGCCCTGTTCGGTCAGGTCGCGCATGGCGTACACGGCCCATTGGCCGGTGTACTGGTCGTGCTCGGTGTCGAGCGGGTCGGTGATGCTCCAGTCGGTGACCTTCTGGTAGGCGCGGTGCGCGGGCAGCACGGAGCTGTCGAGGCGGTAGAGGAACAGGCCGTTGAGGTATACGCTCTGCTTGTCGATGGATTCGCCGTCCACCTTCACGACCACGTCCTTGGACGGGTTGACGGGTTTGAGGGGGTTGGCGACCTCGTTGGTGTCCTTGCGGGTGTCGTTGACGACCTGCGTGGCCTTGTTCTTCACGATATGTCCGTCGGTGACCTTGATGACGGTCATCGGCAGGATCACCTCGTAGCTCGTGCCCAGCATCGACTGGTCGATGGCTGGCTCCTTCAACGGGTCGTGGTCCTTCTTTTCGGCGTATTCCTTGAGGTTCTTGGGCTGGGGGTCGCCCTTGATGGTCTCGCCGGTGGCCGGCACCTTCGTGTCCGCGGTCTTGGCGTACACGTAGGCGACGCCGTCGATCGCCGCGATGTTGAACTTCGCGGTCACGTCCTTGCCGGTCGCGGTGTCGGTGACCTCGATGCGCTTGGCGTCAAGGGAGAGGTATTCGTCGTCCCAGTCGTCGGTCATGCCGAGTCTCCAGACCTTGTAGGCCTGGTTGGTTTGCTTGGCGTCGATAATCACGCGGTAGTAGATCCGGTCGCCCAGCAGGGCGGTCTTGCCGTCGATGCTGATGGACGGGTCGGCCTGGGTGTCCTTCTTCACCGGCGTGAAGTCGGGAGGCTCGTTCCACACCCTGTTGCTCGGGGTGACCATGTTGTTCAGTGTCAATGCCCACTGGTTGCCGATTTTGGTGTCCGTGGGCGCGTCCTTGGCGACCGTGCCCTCGAAGCGGACGATGATGCGCGGGTTCGCGCCGTTGCGCCAGTTGGTCTTCACATACCCGTCGGAGAACACGAGGCGCACCGCGTGCTGCGAGTCGTTCCACTGGGTCTCGTACTCGGTTTTCGGGATGAACCTGCCGGTGGACAGGTCGGTGACCTCCAGGGTCTGCTTGTCCACTTCAAGATGCTCGTCGTAGGTGTCGGTGACCGCCACCTCGCTGACCGAGTACGCGAGATTGCCGGGCAGGTGGGGCTGGGTCTCCAGACGGTATTCCACGCGTTGGCCCGGGTAGACGACCCTGCCGTCCACGGACGCCTGGTCGCCGCCCTGCGAGGATTCGCCGACCACGTCCTTGACGACGGGCGGTATGTAACCGCAGATCTTCGGTTCGTTCGTGGGGATGGTGTGCGTGTTGACGGTCTGGGAGCCCTTGTTCGTCAGCGCCTTGCCGTTCGGCGCGGTGCAGAATGACAGTTCGTCGTTCGCCTGCTTGTCGAAGTCGTCGCGCACCTGGCCCGCGCCCTTGCCGTTGGCGTAGGCCGCCTTGCCTGGGATGAGCAGCGTGACCTGCTTCGCGGTCTTCAGTCCCTTCAATCCCTCGCGGTAGGCCCGGCCGGCGGTGGCGGTCACCGTGGTGTCTTCCATCGTGATCGTCCACTGGTCGGTGACGTCCCTGCCGTGGTTGGCGATGTCGGTGACGCTGGACTCGCGATCGGTGCCGGCGTCGGCCTCGTACACCTTGATCTTCGACTTGTCGTCGGCGTCGAACAGGTAGTCGGCGGCCGACCAGTCGTCCGTGAGCGTCAGGGTCTCCGGGGCCTGGATGAGGTTCTTGGCGATGGTGCCGTTGACCACCGAGGCGACCCGGTCCCCGTCCAGAAGCGTCATATCGTCGGCGCCGGTCCGGTTGGTCTCCTTCGGGTCGATGACCGCCTCCCACTGGCCCTTCGCGTTCAGGCGGATCCAGCTCTTGTCGGGATTCGGCCGCCACGTATCGAACTGTTTCGTTCCGGCGTCGGCCTCGGGCTCATGGTTCCACTTGCCCCACGCATGGTCCTTGACCTGCTGGAAGTCGGAGGGCTTTGACACGGTCACGTCGAAGCTGAACTCGTAGACATGGTCCATGGACATCTCGCCCTTGTCCGCCGAACGCGCGGCCGACACCGTGTTCGACGCCTTGTCCCAAGTGATCTCGAACTCGCCGGAAACGTCGCGGTTGCCGTCGGTCCTGTCGATGAGCCTGTAGTTGTCCACGGAGTATTCGACGCCGTTGGGTTCGATCACGTCGCGGAAACGCATCTCGTAGCCGCCGCGGCCGGTGCCGTACGTGATGGTGGTGCGGTTCGTCATCCGGTCGGCGCTCACGCCGTCCTCGATCTTCTTGACCGGGGGTTCGGGCGGCACCGAGCTCACCTTCCAGGATTCGGCCGGGTCACGGTCCGCGGTGTCCACGGCCGCCTGCATGCGGCCCTGCTTGGGCACCTGGATGTCGATCCAGTACGATCCCTCGGCCCAGTATTTCATGCCGAAATCCTTCGGCGAGGCGAGATTGTCGAGCTGGGTATCCCCATTGCTGGAGAAGCTGATCGACTTGCTCACGCTCTTCGCGGGCAGATAGGGGCCGTTCTCGTAATGGATGATCGCGGTGCCGTTCAACGTCTCCTTGATCGCGGAACCGCCGTTGTCTGCATGGATGACGTCGCCGATCGGGTCGGTGGAGCCGACCTGCATGTCGGTCTTCTGCTTGTGGCTGGTGGCCACGTTCAGCTTGTAATCGACCGGCGGCTGGTTCTGCGCCAGCACGATCACGCGGAACGAGGCGTTCGGGTTGGAGTTGATCGACTCCTGCGCCAGAGAGTCAACGCTGCGCGTGCCGAGCTTGTCCTTCCATGTGGTCGAAGTCGAGTACTTCTGGCCCTGATACGTGTAGTCGCCCTTCGCCTCGGCCTTCCACTGCGCCTCCCAACGGTTCTTCGCGTTCGAGCTCACATAGCTGCCGTTGAACGAACCATCCGCCAATCGCACGTAGCCCACCGCCACCAGACGGCAGTCCGCGTTCCCCTCACCCGTATAGGAGCGTTGGCACTCATCGATCGCGTCGCTCAAAGTCTTGTTCATGTTCACGAACTGGTTCTGCCCGTTCGCCAGATCGGACGACAGACGCACCTTCGCGTCACTCAACGCCGTCTTCATGCCATCCAGAGTGGCCGGCCACGAATCCTTGTAGATCCAATGCACATCGGCCGTCTGCGTCGGACCACCGCCCGAACCGCCACCGTCCTCACCGGAACCGCCGCCACCGTTATCGGCCAACGCGACCGGAACCAAGCAGGCCAGCAACGCCGCGGCGGCGGTGATCGACGCCACCGCACCGGTGCCCTTCTTCCCGAACCTCATACGAAATCCTTTCCCACATACGACAGAAGCGCCCCTCTCCGGGAAAGGGAGGAGACGGGGACTCCAGAACCCGCCTCCTCCCGGGTCCCTGGAAGAAAAGCACGCCCGCAAGCCCGACGGCCGGCCGCCGGACCCCGGACGCACCATCAGCATCACCCCGCATCGAGCGATGCTGCGGCGGACATGTGACGAAGATTGGCAACCCGTTCATGGATGAAACATGACGCGGATACTACATTTAGTGCATTGCTTTGCTTTGGATACTAGATGTACGGAGTGTTCTGTATCTTTACGAAAGGCGATATATTCGCTACAATTAGCGATGTTAAAAGCCACCATTGCCTCTCACTGAAGCACACTAGGGTGGCATTTTTCTTATCGGAGGAACGATGGACGAGAATGATACTCCACAGCTCCGCCCCTATCCGCAGCATCCGCCGAAATCATTGGATGATTTATCGGCCAAGCTCATTGACAACGGTTTGTCCGGAATAAGTCGCGAGCTCCTTGAGCGTCGAATCGAGCAAGTGGGATACTTTCGGCTGAAAGGATACTGGTATCCGTTCCTCACCCCGGTATCGGAGCAGTCGGCGAAGCGCTCATTGCCCTTCCGTCAAGATGTGCAATTCAAGGATATCTGGGATAGGTATCTGTTCGATCAGGAACTGCGGATGCTGGTATTCGACGGCATCGTCACCATCGAGATTTATCTCAAGAGCTTCCTCGCCCATGAGCTATCGGTATTCGGCGGCGAATTCGGCTACATGACACGGGAAGGACTCCCGGGGTTGAGCTATGACGACCATCTGGCTTGCCTTTCCTCGTTGCGTTCGACATTCACCAAATCAAATCTTCCGTACCTCAGGCATTTCCGGAGTACCTACAGTGATCCGCTGCCTCCGTACTGGATGATCGTCGGATGCCTGAGCTACGGAACACTCAAGGAGAACTTCTACCAAGGTGCGCCAGACCATATCAAGAGAAAGCTGGCCACCAAGCTGCATATCTTCAACCCCAACCCGAATCCCGCCGTACGCGGCGACGCCAAAATCCTCTCCAATTGGCTTGAGACTATCCGGCAGGCCCGGAACATGACCGCGCATCATGATCGCTTCTGGAACGAAACCAGCACCCGCATAGCGCCGAAACTGCCGAAGCATCGCAGCGGATCCCATGCAAAGGGTTGGTGGGGTAACGATTGGGATATCTTCCGTAAGTCCTCCGGCCCTGCTGCATTCCTCACCATGGAGAACTACCTGACATCCCAGATCGACGGACCCGCGTGGACGGAGAAATTCATCTCCCTTATGGATAGGCACCCTCAGATTCCGAAGTCTGATATGGGATTCCCTGACGGATGGCGGGTGTCGCCGCTGTGGCGAGTCAATGGCTCAGCTCATTGACGGGGCATCCTAATTGCATAAATGGGGAAACGCGCGCCTTTCAGGGACGTGGATCCAAGGAATTACCCGTCCCTGAAATGATAAGCGACAGAAACATCGTCTTTATTTGACGATGCGAGTAATTACATAGGCCATAAGACCTGCGATGACGGTGACGGCGGCAAGGAGCGCCAGTCTGGTTTCGCGGCGTTCCTTGGCCGCCATGTCGGCTTGCCGGTTGGCCAGGGCTTCGGCTTCGGCGGCGACGCCGCTGGCGGCGATGGCCGCGATGTGCGCGCTCATCTGGTCTTCGAGCGTGGAATCCTCGCTCGTGCCGTCGAAGGGCTCCTCGTTTTCGTTGTGGTTGTCGTTCATGGTTCTGCTCCGTTCCTGATTGTTGGATTGTTTGCTTTCCTGATTGTTGGTTTGCTTGATTGCTTGCATGTCAGCTTGCCTGCATGCAATCAAGTTTGATTGTTTGATTGTCTGCATGCGGGCTTGTTTGCTTGTCAGCTTTCGTTTTGCCCGGCGAGGATGGACATGCGGGCGGCGATGAGCGCGTGGCGCGCGATCTCCAGGTAGAGCTGGTGGCCCTCACCGTCGCCCCAGAACCGGTCGAACTGTTCGGTCGGCATCATGCTGGCGGGGTCGAACCCGTTCCACACGCCGCCGCAGAACACCTTCGCCGCCGCGTTCACCTCCTCGTCGGACGGCATGCCCGGATGTCCCTCCGCGGCGTCCGCGGCCGCGCGCATCTGCGCGCCGAACACGCGGGCCTGCAATGGCGAGAGCGTGTACGCCAGTCCCGCCGTGGAGCCCGCGGGGAATCCCGTGTTCACGCCGAGGGTGATGACGTGCGCCTCCTCGCCGATGCTGATCCGGTCGCCGAGCACGGAGACCTCCATCGAATAGTCCATAGTGTCTCCTTTCCGCAGACGCGCCGGCTTGCCGGATCGCGTCTGCATGTTTGACTGCCTGAATGTTTGGCTGTCGGCTTGTTTGCTTGCTGGATTGTCGGATTGCCTGATTGTTTGATTGTCTGACGGGTTACGGCTCGTCGTCGCCGTCGAGCCGGTCGAGCTCGCGTTCGATGGCGTCGCGCAGGAGCTGCTGCATGGGCAGGTCGTGCGCGGCGGCCGTGGTCTTGAGCCGGGTCTTGAGCGATACGGGTATGCGCAATGAGAGCATGACCAACGGTTCGCCCGTGGCCTTGGATGTCTTGTTCTGCTGGCGCAGCACGTCGTCGAACGGCACAGGTCGTGCCAGTGGCTGGTAGTTGCCCTGCATGGTCTCACTCCTGCTTTCCGGCGATTTGCTGAAGTTCGGTGACGAGGTCGCGGTATTCGCCCAGCTGGTGCGGGTTGGTGCCGAGCGAACGCTTGTAGGACTGGGCCTTCGGCACGATCGTGTCGAACCGGGGAGTGTCCATGGCGTTGAGGGCGTCCATGGTGTCGCGGAACGCCTTCGTGTTGTGTTCGGCCTTGACCAGCAGCAGCGCGGCGGGCGTGCTCATCCTGGCCATGTCGAGGGTGCTCCATGCCTGCTGGAGGTCCATGGGCGAGTCCGATGCCGGCACGATCACGAAGTCGGCCGCCTTGATGGCCATGTCCAGGGTCGGCCCCTGCGGCGGCGCGTCGATGATCGCCCATTCGTCCGGGTCGGCTCCCGCGGCGAGCTGGCGGAGCGTGGCCTGGTTGGCGGGCAGCACGTCGAACGTCAGCGGGTCCGCGGTCTGTTCCGCGGCAGCGGCCCACAGGCTCGCGCTGGACTGTGGGTCGGCGTCGTACACGACGGCCCTGCCGCCTCTGGAAACGATGACCGAGGCGATGTAGATGCTGGACGTGGTCTTCGCGACCCCGCCCTTGGCGTTGGCTATGGCGATGCGCATTCGTTCTTCTCCTTTGCGACTGTCGGCGATCATGCGAACCTGGTCAGTCGGTCGCTTGATTGTTTGCTTGCTGGATTGCTTGGATTCCTGCTTGCTTGATTGTTTGATTGTCTGACGGCTCATGTGGGGCGGGGCGATCGGCCGTCCTGCCCCGTGCGCGCAGGCGTCGTTGTTGGCGTTCGGCGCTGGCCTCGTCGGTGGCTTCGTCGAACACGTTCCGGTGGGCGCGTATCCAGTCCGTGAGCAGCCGCCAGCGTTGCGGCCACGGCAGGCCGCGGTCCCGGCAGGGGACGCCGTCGGCTTCGGCCATGCGCGCGATCCTGCGCCGGTCGGTGCACACCTTGCCGCCGTACACGCCCCATTCGAGTCCGCCGCTGGCCGCGTAGGCCAGGCATTCGGCGCGTACCGGGCATCGTTCGCACACGGCCTTGGCGACCGAGTGGAACGCCTTCGCGTCGCCGGGACGGTGCTCGAACTCCAGCGACCACAGGTAGTCGGACCATGGTTGCGGGAAGTCGCGGCATTCGCCGGCCTTCTTCCACGCCTCAAGACGCTGCCCGTCCCCGCTCATGGCCGCACCGCCTCCGCCGGCGCGCCTGTCTTCGTCTTGCGCCGTCCGGCGACGTCGTGGGTGGCGTGGTTGCGTTTGTCGTACGCGCATACCGGGCACGTCTCTTGCGAGATGACGCCTTCGATGTGTTCCTGGCACAGCGAGGTGCGCAGCAGCGCAGCCCCGTAGATCGGCACACGGCTCGCGGACGACGAGCTGACCGGTATCGCCCGGTTGGGATCCTTGACGACCGGCAGCGGGGCGTCTGGCGCCCGCTTGCCCGTCGGATCGGGATGGGTGAGCATTTCCAGCCGCAGCTGCACGTAGTTCGCGGCGAACCTGGCGCCGCTGGTGAGCCGGGGCAGCCAGTAGCGGTTGCGGTACGCCCAGTCCATCGTCGCGACGATCTCGCCGTACGGCCTGTCGATCAGCAGCGAGTGGACGGCCTTGCGGTCGGCCATGGTCGCCGGAACATCGAACCTCTGGTCCACGGCGAGCATGCGCCGGCGGATGCCGTCGAGCACGCGCACCTCTTGGCCTGCGCGTTCCGTGACCGGCTCAGGCAGCTTGCCGGGTTCGGGCACCCATAGCGGGTTCCTGCAACCCCTTGGAGGCAGGGCCCTGCCCCAATCGGTCGTTGGAACGGGTTCGGGCTTCGGGTCGGCGACCGGCTTCGTGGAGGCTTGTTCGGCGTTGAGGGGAGCATCCCCGAAGGGGATGAGGGGAGAATTGTTTATCACTTGTCTATTGGGTGACTTTCTGTCCAAGATTCCGGGACAATTTGTCCTCGGCTCCACGTCCTTCGGCTCGGGTGACAATCCGTCGGGTGACAAATTGTCCTTCATCGGATCCGGCTTGCCGTCGCCTTCCGCCAGCGCGTCCAGGTTCCGGGGCTTCTCCTCGATGTTCTCGGCAGGATGGTCGCCGTCCATGACGACGTCCCACACGCGCGAGCGGTGCCCCTTGGCGATCGGCTTGCGGGTGCGCGGGTTACGCGCCGACATCTCCTGGTCGCCGGGCCTGATGTAGCCCTTGCGCTCCAGCTCCTGCAACGAACGGATCACGGTGCGCTCACAGCACCCGCAATTGAACGCGATGGTCTCCACGCTCGGCCACGCGGCGGCGCCATCGTCGTAATAGGCGCGGCGGGCCAGATACACCAGCACGAACTTGGTGATGCCCTTGACGTCGTCGCGCTCCCATGCCCAGTTCTCGGCTCTGCTGCTCATCGCTCGACCTTCCCGCCGTCATGCGCCGGGTCCGCTTCGCGGCGTTCGCGCAGTCTCGCGCCGATGTCGTCGCCCAGACGGGCGGCGCGGCACAACGCATACGAGAGAACGCCGCCGGACATGCACACGGCGGCAACGACCAACCACCACATGGTTCGGCCGGTATCGGGGAAACGGTCCGCGGACGCGCGCCTCAGCGGCGCGAGCCCCGGGACGGGTGGGCGAGCATGGACAGCACATGAGCCTTCGCGATGCGCAGATCGACGTTGCCGCCACCCCGCGTCGTCCGCCGCACGGCGTCGCGCTGGCGATTAGGCTCGAAGACAGATGCCCGGCGAATGCCGGCAGTATTGGTAGAATCGGTCATGGCGATGACCCTCCTTCGGGGAATCGGAACGACGGGCGTCTGATCTTGGCGGATATGCGCGCCCGCGGCTCCATGGTTGTTGCCGTTCAATCCCCGCGCCGGGTTCCAGCCGGTCCGGGGATTCTCGTTTCGGGTTTCCACCCGCCATCCGTGAGATAGGCGTCGATGCCGAGCACATACCCAGGGGACAGGTTTCGGTGAATGGCCAGCCAGATCAGGTCGGACTGCTGCCACGGTATCGAGCCGTTGACCTTTCCCGCGACCGAGGATTTGGACGTACCCATCTCCCTCGCGAGGTCTCGGCAGCTCAGACCCGCCGCCGTCATATAACGACGCATCGGAGAATCCATTATTTTTGCCGTCAGTCCATTCACAATAGACAATATAGCAAGAAACTTGCACAGCGGCAAATCATTGTTGTAGGATTATGTCCATCGATATTGGACAACTCTAATCTGAAAGGACTTGATATGGCAAAAATCGAACCGTCGACCGAATCCAATGGACTCGGCGACTACCTGCAGAGGGTATTCATCTGGAACGTCAACATGCAGCTGACCGGCCGCGGGATGACCCAGCAGTCACTTTGCGCGGCACTGGGGCTGAAGAGGGGCGCCGTGTCCGCGAAGATGACCGGCAAGACTTCCTGGACCATCCAGGACATCGCCGCAGTGGCGGAATTCTTCAACGTCCCCCCGCTCTCCCTGCTGGATGCGTCGATGTACGAGCAGATGATGCGCGGAATGAACAGTGACGGAGGTGCATCTTTGGTGGCAGTGGCCACCGCCGGGTTTCCTGTGCGAGCAACTGAAGGCCAAGCTGGCGGCCTGAAACCGTTGGAAACAAAAGGCTCCGGGCCACGATACCTCGTGGAGCCCGGAGCCGGTGAGTACCCCCAGAGAGAGTCGAACTCTCGTTGTCAGATTGAAAGTCTGGTGTCCTAACCGTTAGACGATGGGGGCTGACAACTCGAGTTAGAATACACAAGTCGTCGTCGGAGAGCAAATCGCCGTACCTGTTCGGCGTGTCACGCCTTGCGGTATGTGAAATCGTGGATCACGCGGCCGGCGGCGAGTCCCTTCTTCTCGAAGTTGGTGAGCACGCGGCCCTCGAATCGCGTCGACTCCGTGAAGTCGGCGTGCGGCATGTCCGCCGCGAGCTCGGCGTTGCCCTTGCCGACGTGTCCGGTGGGCAGGCTCACGGTGATCCCGCCCTCGTTGCGCCATCCGTCGAGATCGTCCATCACCTCGTGCACGTGCAGGGCGTAGTCCTCTATATCCGTGGCGATGCGCCAGATGCCGCCGTCGGCCAGCGTGCGGCGGATCTCGCCAGCAAGCTCCGGCTGGACGATGCGGCGCTTGTGGTGCTTCATCTTGGGCCACGGGTCCGGGAAGAACGTCCACACCTCCGCGGCGACGCCGTCGGCGCACGCCTTGAACAGCTCGGGCGCGTTGGCCTGCGCCACGCGGATGTTCTTCAGTCCCCGCTTGCCGGCAAGCAGTAGCGTGTGCGCGACGCCCGGATCGTAGACCTCGAGCGCGAGGAAGTTCTCGTTCGGGCGCGACTCGGCCGCCGCGACGACGTTCTCCCCCTGACCGGTGCCGATCTCGATGATGAGCGGATTGTCGTTGCCCCACGCGTGGCGCACGTAATCGTGGTCAAGCGTGAACCCTTCCCGCACGTCAAGTGATCCCGCGGCCGGGGCGATGTCGAGCAGGTAGTCGCCGGCGTAGTTGTCCCACGCGCGCTGGAGTCTGGCGTCGAGTCGGCCTGATCGACGCACGAAGGAGAGTACCTTGTGCATGGGGTGCGCGGGGTGCTCGGCGGGGGAGTCAGGTGTGGGATCGGTTTCGGTTGCGGACGCCGTCTGCGTTTCGGGTGTCTCGGGCGTTGCCTCCAGCGTGGTCGCCTCGGTCGTTTCGGTCGTTTCGGGTGATGACGTGGTGTCGGTCATGGGGTCCTTTCTGTGAATTCGTCGGGGCCGCCGCGGTCTATCGCGGTCTCTTACGGTCTTGCCGTGCGCGCTTATCTCATTATTCACCACGATTGCAGATGAATCGCGTGTGTTCGGTCCTGTTACGTGTTATACTCAAATTGTTCGAAAAGATAACAAATGTGAGCAGAAGCGAACAGCGGCTCGCGTAGTCGGACCGCATGCCTCTCTCATGGATAGGAAGGCCAGAACATGACAGTTCTCGTCACTGGTGGGTGCGGTTACATCGGCGCCCACGTCGTCCACGCGCTGCACGAAGCCGGCGAGAAGGTCGTCGTCGTCGACGATCTGAGCTACGGCAAACCCACGCGCATCGAGGGCTCCCGCCTCTACGGCATGGACATCTCCGCTCCGGGTGCCGGCGATCGCCTCGCCGAGATCCTCGATGCCGAGGACGTCGACGCCGTCATCCACTTCGCCGCCCGCAAGCAGGTCGGTGAGTCCGTCGAGAAGCCGCTGTGGTACTACCAGCAGAACATCGGCGGCATGCTCAACGTCCTGACCGGCATGAGCAAGTCCCAGAAGACCAAGAAGCTCGTCTTCTCCTCCTCCGCCGCCACCTACGGCGTCCCGCCGGTCGACGTGGTGCCCGAGGACGTCGTTCCGATGCTGCCGATCAACCCCTACGGCCAAACCAAGCTGTTCGGCGAGTGGATGGCCCGCGCCTGCGAGGGCCGCTACGGCATCCGCTTCTGCGCGCTGCGCTACTTCAACGTCGCCGGCTGCGGTCCGGTCGAGCTTGAGGATCCGGCCATCCTCAACCTCATCCCGATGCTGCTCGATCGTCTGAAGAAGGGCAAGGCCCCGCTGATCTTCGGCGACGACTACCCGACTCCGGACGGCACCTGCGTGCGCGACTACATCCACGTCTCCGATCTGGCCGACGCCCACATCGCCGCCCTGAAGTACCTCGACCGCGACGAGCGCAAGTATGACGCGTTCAACGTCGGCACCGGCGAGGGCACCTCCGTGCGTCAGATCGTCGACGAGCTCAAGAAGGTCACCGGCCTGCCGTTCCAGGAGCACGTCCAGGGCCGTCGTGCCGGCGATCCGCCGCACCTCATCGGCTCCCCGAAGCGCATCAACGAGGAGATGGGCTGGCATGCCAAGTACAACGTGGAGGACATCGTCGAGTCCGCGTGGAGGGCGTGGCAGGCCAACCCGGAGCACCACATCGACGTCGAGAACTGGAAGCAGACCG
Source organism: Bifidobacterium callitrichos DSM 23973 (assembly GCF_000741175.1). Taxonomy (GTDB): domain Bacteria; phylum Actinomycetota; class Actinomycetes; order Actinomycetales; family Bifidobacteriaceae; genus Bifidobacterium; species Bifidobacterium callitrichos. Next base: position 182,995 of record NZ_JGYS01000003.1, on the reverse strand, counting down.
ACTGATTTTACGGTCGTGATCGACTGATCTGGGCTTCATAGGCTCGTAAGGGGCGTGGTCGGATTCATCCGGCTGCGCCCCTTTTCGTTGGAATTCCGGGCGACACGCCGATGATTTGCATGCGGAGCTGAGACCTGTATTATATCTACCTGTTGCCTCACGGAAACGCGAGAGAAACACGGCCCCGTAGCTCAGTTGGTTAGAGCGCCGCCCTGTCACGGCGGAGGTCACCGGTTCAAGTCCGGCCGGGGTCGCTTGAATGGGAAACCATTCATTGGCTCTGTAGCTCAGTTGGTAGAGCGAGCGACTGAAAATCGCTAGGTCAACGGATCGACGCCGTTCGGAGCCACCACGCGGAACCCCGCAAGCCAATCATTCCAAGGCTTGCGGGGTTTTCTGGTTTCAGAAACAAACCCAGCATAAACCCCTCAACCCCGCATTTACCCCGCGCATTCACTAGCAAAGTGGAAGCCGGGTGAGAGTTTGCTGCAAGGGACTGACGGAAATCTCTTGGGGAAGGGCGGCTTGGCGAGAGGTTTTCTGGCCATATCGTGGGCGTTCGTCCGAAAAGTGAGCTGGAGTGATGGTGGTGGCTGCTCCTGATGTTCAATGGTGCGCGTGAATGACAAGATGAATGACGATATCGACGTTATCGACAATGTCGACAGCAGGGTGAATGGCGAAATGAACACCAAGCAGTACGACTTCTACGTGGCAGGTCCGTTCTTCGACCCAGAGCAGTCGGACAGCATGGAGCGATTGGAGACGGTGCTCGAGCGATACGGCAGGAAGCTGTTCAAGCCGCGTTTCGTCAGTCAGATCGAGGAGGCAGGGCCGGATGGCTGCTTCAAGGACGACATCAACGGCATCCTTTCCTCGAAGGCCGTCATCGCCAATCTCATGGACGAGGACCCGGGCACGATGTTCGAAATCGGGTATGCGCATGCGCTGGGCATGCCCGTGTACGGCTATGCGGAGGGCCTGACTCCGATGGATCGCGTCAATCTGATGGTGGCGCAGGCCGTCGAGATGGTGTTCTCCGGCCCCGATGATCTGAGCCAGTGGCTCGAGACCGGAGAACACGAGGAGATCGATTACATCCAGTTCTGAGAGGGTGGGGGCGGATCAGGCCTTCCACCACGGACGCAGCGGATACCACTTGCCGTCCGGATGGCCGACGCGGTCGGGGCGCACGGCGAGGAACTGGTGGATCTGGATGCCATCCAGCTCGAAGTTGAGCGCGCAGGCGGCCATGTAGAGGCCCCACACCTTCGCGCGTTCGAATCCGACCTGCTTGACCGCGTCGTCCCAATGCTCGGACAGGTTGTGATTCCAGTGATGCAGGGTCAGTGCGTAGTGCTGGCGCAGGTTCTCCTGATGCACGACGTTGAACCCTGCATCGTGGATGCAGGACTCGATGAAGCCGGGCGCGCCGAGATCGCCGTCAGGGAAGATGTAGCGGTCGAGGAACTCGTCGGTGCCGGGCTTGCCGTCGGGCTTGTCGTGGCTGATGGTGATCTGGTGGTTGAGCAGGCGTCCCATCGGCTTGAGGAGCTTGTACATCTCCTTGAAGTAGCTCTCGTAGTTCCTGACGCCCACATGCTCCATCATGCCGATCGAGCAGATGCCGTCGAAGTCGCGCTCAGGCACCTCGCGGTAATCCTGCACGCGCACCTCGGCCAGATCCGTCAGGCCCTCGCGTGCGATCCATTCGTTCGCGTATTCGGCCTGCTCCTTGGACAGGGTGACGCCGAGGGCCTTGATGCCACGGCGGGCGGCGGTAATGACCATCGAGCCCCAGCCGCAGCCGATGTCGAGCAGCCGCTGGCCGGGCTCGAGCCCCAGCTTGTCGAGGATGAGGCGCAGCTTGTTGGCCTGCGCGTCCTCGAGGCTCATGTCCTCGTTGTCGAACACCGCACAGGTGTACGTCATCGAGGGCCCAAGGAAGTCGGCATAGAACTCGTTGGACATGTCGTAGTGGAAGCTGACGGTCTCGGAGTCGGCCTTCTCGGTGTGGGGGAGCAGGCCCTCCTTGATGCGATCGAACTTGCTCGGGCCCTCGGTGGCCGGAACCGGCGGCTTTTTGAAGCCGTGGCTGAGGATGCCGGCGGAGACACGCGCCACGGTCAACGGCGTCAGCGGCTTGACGTACTTGGCCATGGAGAACAGGGCATGCAATGCCGGATACGGGTCGGCGTAGTCGATGCCCTCCACGTCGAAGTCGCCCAGCACGTAGGCGCGCACGACGCCGATCTCATTGGGATGCATAAGTAGCTGGTACATGCAGCGAGGACTGGTGATGCGGACCTTCAGATCGGCGTCCGCCGCTCCGAAGTGGGATCCGTCAAACGCGTCCACACGCACGGGCGCATCGTCTTCCAGAAACAATCCAACCATTTCGCCGACGGTCATGGACTTGCCATTTGCCATAAGGCTGCCTCCTAACTATCTGTACTGTCTGTTCTTTTCGTGTCTATCGCGTTGCGCGCCACGTGATTTCCGCGTTGCCGCGCATCGCGCCGGACAGTAGTGTCGTTCGCAGTCGCCGCGTGTGAGACCGCTACGCAGACGGTGTGAAACCCCAAATTCGAGCATCATATTAGTCCTCGTTGTGGGATGGGAAACGCGTGAAAACGCCGATCGTCGTCGAATTATCGGTGACGGGACGGGTTGCCGACGCTGATGAGGACGCGGGTGGGGAAACGAGCTACGAAGTGATTGGGGATCTCCATTTTTCTTGAACAATTTAGAAAATTTCCAGAGTCGTGTTGGTGAACGCTCACGCAAACGAGTACACTGGACATCGTCGGGAGATGCGATGAGCGCATCCGCCCACGTGCACAGACAGAACACTAGCTTCAAAGGAGAGCTCACTATGGTCTATCGCATGATTTTCAACCAGACCGCCTACTTCGGCCGCGGTGCCATCAAGGAGATTCCTGCCGTCGCCAAGCAGCATGGCTTCACCAAGGCGTTCATCGTCACCGATCCGGTCCTGCTGGAGACCGGCACCGCCGAGAAGGTCACCAAGGTTCTCGATGAGGCCGGACTGCCGTACGAGGTGTTCAGCAACGTCAAGCCGAACCCGCCGGTCGAGTGCATCAAGGACGGCGTCGAGAAGTTCGCCGCCTCCGGCGCCGACTTCCTGATCGGTCTGGGCGGCGGCTCGCCGCAGGACACCTGCAAGGGCATCGGCATCATCACGGCCAACCCCGAGTTCTCCGATGTGCTTTCCCTCGAGGGCGTGGCTGACACGAAGAACCCGTCCGTCCCGATCTTCGGCGTGCCGACCACGGCCGGTACCGCCTCCGAGACGACCATCAACTACGTGATCACCGATACCGCGAACAAGCGCAAGTTCGTGGCCGTCGACCCGCACGATATCCCGATCGTCGCGTTCGTCGACCCTGACCTGACCGACTCGATGCCGCGTGGCCTCAAGGTCGCCACCGGTCTCGACGCGCTGACCCACGCCATCGAGGGCTACATCACCCCGGGCGCCTGGTCGCTCTCCGACTGCCTGTCGATGCAGACCATCCGCATGATCGCCAAGAACCTCGCCAAGTCCGCCGACGGTGACATCCCGGCCGGCGAGCAGATGGCGTACGCCTCCTACATCACCGGCATGGCCTACTCCAACGTCGGCCTCGGTCTGGTCCACGGCATGGCCCACCCGCTGGGCGGCCGTCTCGGCGTGGCGCACGGCGTCGCCAACGGCATCCTGCTGGCTCCGGTCATGGAGTACAACAAGGACTACACGGGTGAGAAGTACCGTGACATCGCCGACGCGTTCGGCGTCGAGGACGCCTACACCGGCGATCTGGAGAAGGTCCGCGAGGAGGCCGTGCAGGCCGTCCACAAGCTGACCGTCGACCTGAAGAACCCGACCACGATCTCCGAGGTCGGCGCCACCGAGGCCGATCTCGCCCCGCTTGCCCACGACGCGTTCAACGACGTGTGCACCCCGGGCAACCCGCGCAAGGCCACCGAGGAGGACATCCTCAAGATCTACACCTCGCTGATGTGATCTCTCTGATGTGATCCATGTGATCCATATCTATATGGCATATGGACTGAGCGGCCCGGCGGATCCCCCGATCCACCGGGCCGCTGTCTATTCATGAGGCCGAAAGATCCCGTAGCCCTCAGCGTCACAAATTCCCGGAATTTCCCCTGTGCGCGGTAAAAGGTGACGCTCCCCAATCGTCAGCGTCACCTTTTACCGAGATGTAGGGTGATCTCGGGAATATGTGACGCTGACAATGGTCAATCGTCACAAATTCCCGAGATATGGGATGATTTCGGGAATATGTGACGCTGGCCCGACCGACCGTCAGTTCCGCTCCTCGTGCTTCTCGTCGTAGGTCTCGTCGGTGGGGGTCTCGTCGTACAGCTCTCGACCCTCCTTCTCGGCGAGCTCCATCTGCTCGTTGATCCACGCGGCCTCGGCCGGGTTGATGTCGGCGGTGTTGAGCACCTTCTGCCACACCGGGTAGAACAGGTGCATCGCCGGGTACATGGCCGTGAACAGGATTTCCGGCTTGTGCTTGCGCCAATGCTGCGGATGCGCGTCGAACGTGTTCCTGAACCGGCGCATGTAGTTGAGGAACGACGAGAACGACGTATCCATGCGACGGGCGCTCATGCCGGCGATCATCCGCGGCGAGTAGACCGTCTTGAGGCCCTTGCCGATCAGGTGCAGGGAGATGTCGATGTCCTCGTGCATCACATCGGCCTTGTCCCGGCACACCTCACCGGAGATCTCGCGCCATGCGGAGGCACGCAGCGCCATGTTCGAGCCGAACAGCAGCGGCTGGCCGCCGTCGGCGCGGTAGATGCGCTTGCGGATCGAATTGTCGCTCTTGAGGCCGAAATGGCGCGACGGCATGTCGTAGTACATGACCGGACCGGTGGCGCCCATCGCGGTCGGATCCTCGGTGAAGATGCCGGAGACGACCTCCACCCAGTCGGGTTTGATCATGCAGTCGGCGTCGAAGCGGCCCAGCACATCGCCGGTGGCGTGGTCGAGACCGTAGTTGCGCGTGGGAATAAGCCCCTGCTCCGCATCCTGATGCAGCAGCTTGATCGGGGCCTCGGGATGATCGAGCATGAATTGTTCGACCACCTTGCAGGTGTCGTCGGTGGAACGGTTGTCGACCACGATGATCTCGTGGGGCATCACGGTCTGCCGAATCGTGTTGAGCAGACAGTCGGCGATGCGTTCGGACTCGTTCCAGGCCGGGATGACGATCGAGACATTCAGCATGCCTTCAGAATAAATGGGCGGGCGTACACGGGCGTACACGGGCCTCCACGGGCCCGAGGAGCCCACGAGCTCCCGCTCCCATACGGAACTGTCGCCGCTACAATGGGGAACCATGAGTCAAAGCGCGCGCGAATACGGCAGTGATACTACTGATGGCAATGAGCAGCGATGGGATTTCGGCACGCTGTTTCCGGCCAAGGGGGATCCGCGCAGACCACCCGAATGGTTCGGGCGCGGCCTGCTGTACATCGCCATCGCCGTCATCGTCTTCGCCTTCTGCTGGCGATCGTGGGGCCAGATCTCCTATCTGGTGCTCGACATCATCATCTCCCTGTTCCTGGCGCTCGCGGTCGAGCCGATGGTGATCTCTCTGGTCAAGCACGGCTGGAAGCGAGGCGCCGCCTCCGCGTTCGCGCTGGTCATCGTCGCGGTCGTCATCTGCGTGCTGCTGTCCCTGTTCGGCAGCATGTTCGTCCAGCAGGTGATCGCCATGCTGTACGGTCTGCCGTCGATGTACGAGCAGATCAAGGGTCTCGTCAGTCAGTACAGCAACTTCGAAATGCCCGAAATCAACAACCTCGGCACCGAGATCCTCAAGAACATCCAGACCTCGTGGGTGACCGACTTCGCCGGCACCGCGATGAGCACGGTCGGCGGTCTGTTCTCGTTCCTGCTCAACCTGATGACCGTGGTGATGACCACGTACTACATCTCCGCCGCGGGGCCGAAGCTGCGCCGCTCCTTCTGCCAGTGGATGGCGCCCGCCATGCAGCGCCGGTTCCTTCTGGTGTGGACGGTCGCGCAGGATCAGATCTCCTCGTTCCTGTTCTCCCGATCGATCCTCGCGATGATCAACGCCGCCTGCACCGCGATCTTCCTCGAGGTGCTCAAGGTTCCGTACTGGCTGCCGCTGGCGCTGTTCTGCGGCGTCGTCTCCCAGTTCATCCCGACCGTCGGCACGTACATCGGCGGCGCACTGCCGGTCCTGTTCGCACTGGGCAGCCGCGGCTGGGTATACGCGGTGGCCGTGCTCGTGTTCATCATCGTCTACCAGCAGATCGAGAACCTGATCCTTTCGCCGAAGATCTCCCAGAGCACGATGGACATCAACGCCGCCATCGCGTTCCTCGCCGTGCTCGCGTTCGGTTCGGTGTTCGGCGCTCTGGGCGCGTTCCTCGCACTGCCGGTCACCGCATCCCTGCAGACGATCTTCCGCGTGTACACCCGTCGCTACGAACTGGTCGACTCGCCGCTTATGTACGATCCGGAGATCGGCAGGAAGTCGAAGGTCGTCGAGGCGTCCGAGGCGTTCAGCGAGCATGTGCTTCACCCGCTCGGCGACCACATGCCGCGTGCGGCCAGGGGATCGACGAATCGCGTGCCGATGAACGACGAGATCCGTCGTCTGCAGGAGGAGATCTACGCGATCCCGGACGAGGGGATCGGTGCGGAGCATGGCTCCGGACGTAGCGACGGCCGTGGCCGTTCCGGTTCGGGCGATCCGGACGAATCCGCCACGGTGGCGATCCCGAAGGGCGTGCTCGATCGGCAGGTCGGGAAGCGATCGGTGAGCGCACTGGCGGGCACGGAAGCCGACGACTCGTCACGAGCCGACCGAACCGACCCGTCCGCCGAATCCGTTGACTCGTCCGAATCCGTTGACTCGTCCGACGTGTCCGATTCGCCTGATTCATCCGATTCGTCCGACCCGTCCGACAACCCGCGTGCGGGGTGGCGCTGACATGGTCCTGCTCACCGTACTCGACGTCCTCATGCTCGTCGTCGGCGCCGTCGGCATGATCTACCAGGTGGCGTGCGTCCTCAAATCGCTGGTCTCCAAACCGGTGCGATTCCCCGACGCCCCGATGGACAAGCGCTATGCGGTCCTCATCTCCGCGCGCAACGAGGAACAGGTCATCGGCAACCTCATCGGATGCATCCGCGAACAGACCTATCCGGCCGAACTCATCGACATCTGGCTCGTGGCCGACAACTGCACCGACCACACCGCCGACCTCGTGCGATCGCTCGGCTGCAACGTCGTCGAACGTCACAACGACCAGCTCATCGGCAAGGGATACGCGCTGACCTACCTGCTCGACCATATGATCGACGAGGGCCTGTCCGACACGTACGACGCCTACTTCGTGTTCGACGCCGACAACCGTCTCGACAAGCACTACTTCGAGGAGATGAACAAGGCCTTCCACGCCGGGTTCAGGATCCTCACCAGCTACCGCAACTCGGTGAACCTCAACGACAACTGGGTGTCCTCCGGCTCCGCACTGTGGTTCATCCGCGAATCGCGATTCCTTAACAACTCGCGCATGCTCTTCGGATCCAGCTGCCATGTGGGCGGCACCGGCTTCATGTTCTCCAAGGAAGTCATGAAACGCAACAAGGGATGGAAGTTCCATCTGCTCACCGAGGATCTGGAGTTCACGATGGACTCCGTGCTGCACGGCGACCGCGTCGGATACTGCGGCACCGCGATCCTGTACGACGAGCAGCCCGTCACCTTCGCGCAGAGCTGGCGGCAGCGTCTGCGCTGGAGCAAGGGCTTCCTGCAGGTGTTCCGCTTCTACGGCCCGTATCTGATCCGCCGCGCCGTGCGCGAACGGGACTTCTCGGCGGTCGACTTCACGCTGCTGCTGTGCCCGTTCACCGTGCTGAGCGTGTTCCGAATCGCGTTGGGAATGCTGTTCGCCGCCTTCGGCTTCGTCACCTGGCAGAGCCAGATCGGCGCGATATCCGGCTGGGCGAACGGCATCGTGTTCGCCGTGCTCGGCATGATGGGACTTGCGGGGCTTACGATCGTGGCCGAGTGCGATCAGATCGGCGCCACCAACAAGGAGCTGTTCGCCTACGTGCTGAGCTTCCCGATCTACATGCTCTCCTACGTGCCGATCTCCTTCCAGGCCATCTTCTCCAAAGCCCAGTGGAAGCCGATCCAACATAAGGGGTGAAAGACCATGCAACCTCCCGTGCCCTATGACCCTCATGCGGCGGTGTCGATCCGCGGCCTCGTCAAACGCTTCGGCGCGAAGACCGCCGTCGCCGGGCTGTCCCTCGACATCCCGGTCGGCTCGTTCTACGGTCTGGTCGGTCCGAACGGCGCGGGCAAGACCACGACGCTCAACATGGTCACCGGTCTGCTCACTCCGGACATGGGCGGCGCGTCGATCTTCGGCGTCGACGTGTGGCGCGACGTCAACGCGGCCAAGCGCATGATCGGCGTGATGCCGCAGCAATCCCAGATCTTCGACCGGCTCACCGGCTTGCAGCTACTGGTGTACGCGGGCATGCTGCGCGGCATGCAGCGCGCCGAGACCGTCGCCCGTGCGCGCGACCTGCTCGCCGCGTTCGACCTCGTCGATGCGGCCGACAAGATGGTCGTCGACTATTCGACCGGCATGGTCAAGAAGATCTGCCTCGCCTCGGCCATGATCCACAGTCCGCGTCTGCTCGTGCTCGACGAGCCGTTCGAATCGGTCGATCCGGTCTCCAGCGCGAACCTGAAGGACATCCTCGCCGAATACGCGGCCACCGGCGGCACCATCATCATCTCCTCCCACGTCATGGCTCTGATCGAACGGATGTGCACGCACGTGGCGGTCATCAACCAGGGAAGCGTGTGCGCGGCCGGCACCGTCGCCGAGGTCGCGGCCGGCATGGACCTCGAGGATCGGTTCCTTCAGCTGGTCGGCGGACGCCACGCCGCGGCCAGACTTGACTGGCTCGACGGTTCGATGGGCGCACAGGAGCCGGGAGTCGGACGATGAGCGAGATCGCCGCAGTCGTCCGCCTGCGCTGGATCCTTACCATATCCGTGCTGCGCCGCTCCGTCCTGCAGACCATCGGCTTCGCACTGTTGCTGACCATGGGGGCCGGCGCAGTCGTCGTCATGATCGTGTTCGCGGCCCTGCTTGGCATGCCGCAGTTCGCGGCGGATCCTGATTTCGTGCCTGGACTGAACGCCCTGCTTGTCACGATCGGGGCCATCGGCATGGTGTTCGCCGTCATCGTCCAGCTCATGCTTCTCGGCGAGGGATCGGCACTGACCCCGCAGCGCTTCGAATTGTACGGCATCCGCGACTCCCGATTGCTGTGGGCGCTCATCGCCGCCGGACTGACCGGACCGGCCGCGATCATCGCCTTCTGCGCCCTTGTCGCTCTGGCGTTCATTTATCGCGCAATCGGTTGGGGCGTCGTGCTCGCCGGCGTTCTTTCGGCGCTGCTCGTCGTCATCACGACCGTTCTCGTCGGCAAGACGGTCATGTCGCTCGCCACCACGCTCGTCACCACGGCACGCGGCCGTGCGACGTTCTACATCATCGTCATCGTGGGGTTCATCGCGGCGACTCAGCTGCCGGCGCTGATCCTCCCGCAGGACGGTTCAGGCAGATCGCAGTCCAGCCTCGGGACGTTCTCCGCTCTGTCCCGACTGCTCGCATTCACTCCGTTCGGCGCCGCGTTCCAGCTGCCGTTCGACGTCATCGCCGGCGCGTGGCTGCCGCTCGCGATCCGTCTGATCATCCTCGCCGTCGCATGGGTGGTCTGCTTCTATGTCTCCATGTGGTGCCTCGGACGTCAGCGGCACATGCGCGGTGCCGACACGTCCAGCAAGGTCAAGGCCGGTCTGGGTGATTTCGCCCGTATGCCGGACAGCGTGTCCGGAGCCATCTCCGCACGACTGTTCACCTATCTCAAACGCGACCCGCGTCAGGCCGTGCTGTTCGTCATGCCGCTCATCATGGTCGTCATCTTCACCCTGCAGTCACGTACCGCGGGCACCACGTTCCTCGCATGGCAGACGCTCATCTGGCTGGGACTGTTCATGATGATGGTCGAAGGCAACGGCCTGGCCTACGACGGCACCGGATTCGCCATGGAGGTGATCAGCGGCGTCAGAGGAATCGACGACCGTCTGGGGCGCATACGCGTACTCGTGGGATTCATCGTCATCTACATGCTCGCACTCGCCGCCGCACTGTTCGCGTTCACCGGGGACTGGCGCACGCCGGAGGGAATCGCGATGGGACTGGGCTGCCTGTTCATCGGCATCGGCGTCGCGTTCGCCGCGCTCGGCCTGGCCGAGATCGTCTCGACCCTGATGCTCTACCCGGTTCCCGATATCGAGCGTCCCTTCTCCACGCCGCAGGGACGCGCCGCCGCACAGGGCGTGTTCCCGTTCATCCACATGTTCGGCACGGTGTTCGTCATGCTGCCCGCCGGCATCGTCGCACTCGTCACGCTCGTCATGCACACGTTCGGCGCCCCGGGCGCCACGATGGCCATCGCCGTGGCCGCGATGGTGAATGGAACGGGTGCTCTCGCGCTCGGTACATGGCTTGGCGGTAAGCTGTTGGATGCGCGCGCGGTCGGCATCCTCGGCACGTTGGACGAGTTCGCCTCCCTGCAGAAGTAGGGGAAGCGGCGGTAGGACCGTACGCCGCGCGGCGATCCACACGTATGCGTGTCCCGGAACGCGGGGGCGCGGAAGGGGGAGGAATGAGTCGGAGCAACGGCCGGCGGCCGGCGGGCCATCGCGTCATCGTGTGCGCGCTGTGCGTGGTGCTGACGGCCGTGCTTGGCGTCGGATACGCCGTTGCGGACGCCGCCGACGCCGTCCCCGGACTGCTGACGATGCGCGGCGTCGCCACGCGCTCCTACCCGGATCCGTCCGCCGCCAGGGCAGCCGGCACGGTCTCCGGCGATGTCGACCTCGACGGCGGTGACATCGACAAGGCAGCGGTCGCCCGCCTGATCGACGAACTTGGCAAGACCGAAGGCATCGGCACCGATTTCTCGGTCGCCGTGGCGGACGCGCGGGGCAACGTGATCGCCGAACATGAGATGAACACGTTGCGCGAGCCGGCGTCGACCACCAAGACACTGACCGCGTATGCGGCCGCGAACACGCTGGAGATGGGATCCACGCTCGACACCGAGGTGTATCTGACCCGCACCGGCGACGACCCCACGATCGTCCTCAAAGGCAACGGCGACATGCTTCTTGGCGCCGGCGACAACGATCCCACGCATATCAACGGCCGTGCGGGGCTCGCGACCCTCGCGGACAGGACCGCCGCCGCGCTTCGCAAGCAGGGCGTCACCCGCGTCGCGCTTGCAACGGACGACTCCCTGTTCGGCGACGACCGCACTCCGTCGAACATCATCGAGAACAACGCCGAACACCGCTATTACACGGCCATCTCCTCGATGGCCATCGACGGCGGACGCGACTGGACCGGACTGGAGAGCCAGGACCGGGACTCCTTCACCGAATACCCGATCCTGTCCGAGCATCCGGCGATTGACGCGGCGAACACGTTCAAAACGCTGCTGTCCGCACGAGGCATCACCGTCACCGACTCCACCGACGTGAGCGGGCAGAAGCCGTCCAACCGCATCGCCTCGGTCAGTTCGGCACCGCTCAACGAGGTGATGGCGTTCATGCTGCGCCACTCCGACAACACGCTGGCCGAGCTCTTCGGACGTCTGACCGCGTTGAAGCTCGGCACGGGCAACTCCATCGCCGGAGACGTCAAGGCCGTCGAACGTGTGCTGAAGGACGGCGGCATCAGCATCGAAGGCATGACGCTGAGCAGCTGCTCCGGACTGGCTCCGGGCACGCGCCTGACCGTGAGGACGCTCGTTGAGGTGCAGTCGAGACTCGTCGATCCGGACGATGGCGCGGCAGCGGCGCTCGAGGGACTGTCGGTGCCGGGACTGGTCGGCACCGCCCGCAGCCGCGTGGCCGATCAGTCCACGCGCGGATTGATCCGTGTGAAGACCGGCTCGCTGGACAACGTGCGATCCCTGGCCGGCAACATCTCCCTGAGCAAGGGCGGTGTGCTCGCCTTCGCGGTGATCGTCAACAATCCGGTCAACGCATGGGAGGCCAACAAGGCCGTCGACAGTTTTGCGGCGGGACTGGCCAAGCTGTAGGTCGTCCGTCAAGTCGTCCGGTCGCTCGGTAGCTCGTGTAAATACTCGGAATCCATTCAGGTTTTCCTCAGAAACACGTCATTCGCGTGTGCCAAGATGGTTGGCATGCGAATCGCTGACGTACAAGACGACATCGACCACGAGCTGGTCAGCAAAGAAGAGATCCAGAGCATCATCAACCATGCCGCCGCACAGGCGAGCGAGGACTACCGTGGCAAGAACCCGCTGGTCATCGCCGTGCTCAAGGGCGCGGTGAACACGATCGCCGCATTCTCGCAGGCGCTGTCCATTCCGTGCCAGCTTGATTTCATGAGCCTGTCGAGCTACGGCTCGGGCACCGAATCAAGCGGCATCGTGACGATTCGTCAGGATCTGTCGACCGATGTTCGCGGTCGGCACATCCTGATCGTCGAGGATATTATCGATTCAGGCCATACGCTCGCGTGGCTGGTCGGGGAGCTGAAGCGCCGCGGGGCCGCATCGGTCGAGATCTTCGCGTTGCTCGAGAAGCCGGCCCGCCGCGAGGTGGATGTGCATGTGAAGTACAAGGGCCGTGAGATCCCCGACGAGTTCGTCGTCGGATTCGGTCTGGACTACGACGAGCGTTACCGCAATCTCGATTCGATCGCGGTGCTGAAGCCGTCAGTATACCAAGGAGAACAGGCATGAGCTTCCCTCAGGGGCCGGGGCAGCCGAACAACCCGAACAACGGGAACGGCAACCCATTCAACAACCCGTTCCGCCGCAATAATAAGGACAACGGCAACGGGAACAATCGCAACGGCGGCGGCACCGGGAACGGCAACAGGCCGTTCTGGCAGTCGCCGTGGCTGTGGGGCGCGGTCATCGTCGTCATCGTCGCTCTCATGTTCCAGATGTTCACGGGCACCGGCGCGCAGACCATCGACACCAAGGACGGCCTGCAGCTGCTCAAGAACGGGCAGGTTGACTACGCGAAGATCGTCGATAACAAGCAGAAGGTGACGCTCGACCTCAAGGCCGACTACACCAAGAAGGACCCCGACACCGGCAAGGACCACAACTACGGTCAGAAGGTGCAGTTCTACTACACGTTCGCGCAGGGGCAGGATATCATCAAGGCCGTCGAGAGCGCCGAGCCGTCCAAGGGCTGGAGCGCCGACATCGAGCAGACCAGCATGATGAGCTACCTCATCAGCTCGATCCTGCCGTTCGTCATCTTCTTCGCCCTGTTCTGGTGGATGATGAGCCGTATGGGCGGTGCCGGCGGCATGCTCGGCATGGGCGGCAAGAAGAACAACGGCAAGCTGCTCGAAGGCCAGACCCCGACCACCAAGTTCTCCGACGTCGCCGGCGAGGACGAGGCCCTGGCGGAGGTCGAGGAGATCAAGGACTTCCTCAAGGATCCGTCCAAGTACAAGGCGCTGGGCGCGCGTATCCCGCGCGGCGTGCTGCTGTACGGTCCTCCGGGCACCGGTAAGACGCTGCTCGCGCGAGCCATCGCCGGCGAGGCGGGCGTCCCGTTCTACGCGATGGCCGGCTCCGACTTCGTCGAGATGTTCGTCGGTCTCGGTGCCTCCCGCGTGCGCGACCTGTTCGACGAGGCGAAGAAGAACGCCCCGGCCATCATCTTCATCGACGAGATCGACGCCGTCGGCCGCAAGCGCGGTTCCGGCATGGGCGGCGGCCACGACGAGCGCGAGCAGACCCTGAACCAGCTGCTCGTCGAGATGGACGGCTTCGACAACGACACCAACCTGATCATCATCGCGGCCACCAACCGCCCCGACGTGCTCGACCCCGCCCTGCTGCGTCCGGGCCGCTTCGACCGTCAGGTCGGCGTCGCCGCCCCGGACCTCGAAGGCCGCGAGGCGATCCTCAAGGTCCACGCCAAGGGCAAGCCGTTCGTGCCGGACGTCGACCTGCACATGGTCGCCGTGCGCACCCCGGGCTTCACCGGCGCCGACCTCGCCAACGTGCTCAACGAGGCGGCCCTCCTGTGCGCCCGCGCCGGCGCCCAGCTCATCGACAACCGCGCCATCGACGAGGCCATCGACCGCGTCCAGGCCGGCCCGAAGCGCAAGTCGAAGGGCATGGCCCTGGACGAGCTGCGCAACACCGCGTACCACGAGGGCGGCCATGCGCTCGTCGCCGCCGCGCTGCACAACACGGACCCGGTCACCAAGGTGACGATCCTGCCGCGTGGCCGCGCGCTCGGCTACACCGCCGTGATGCCGACCTCCGACCGCTACTCCCAGTCGCGCAACCAGCTGCTCGACCAGATGGCGTACGCGATGGGCGGCCGCACCGCCGAGGAGATCGTGTTCCACGACCCGACCACCGGCGCGTCCAACGACATCGAGAAGGCGACGAAGATCGCACGCACGATGATCACCCAGTACGGCTTCTCGACGAAGCTCGGCGCCATCAAATGGGCCGACGACGACGATCAGAGCTCGGACTTGAACGGCATCGGGCCGCACAAGTACTCGAACCAGACCGCCGAGATCATCGACGAGGAGGTGCTGAAGCTCGTCGAGACCGCGCACACCGAGGCGTGGAAGATCATCAACGACAACCGCGACATCCTCGACGAACTCGTCCGTCAGCTGCTCGTCAAGGAGACGCTGAACGAGAAGGAGCTGGCCGAGATCTTCGCGCCGATCAAGAAGGCGCCGGAACGTCCGGTGTGGCTGTCCGACGACAGGCGCCCCGACTCCGATCGTCCGCCGGTCGAGATCCCCGAATCGCTCAAGCGTTCGGTCGGCATGAAGCCGGGCGAGTGATCGAGACGAGTGATCGGACGATGACGAGCACGAACCCGGATTACCGCGGTTATGACGAGGAGGGCGTGCGCCGTGCCGTACGCCTCTTCCTCACCTCCATCGGCGAGGACCCCGATCGCGAAGGACTCGTGGAGACGCCGGACAGGATCGCCCGCGCCTGCCGCGAACTGTTCGCAGGCCTCGGATCCTCGCCCGCGCAGGTGCTGGAGAAGCACTTCGACGTGGACACTGACGAGCTCGTGCTCGTCAAGAACATCGAACTGTATTCGGTGTGCGAGCATCATCTGCTGCCGTTCCATGGCGTCGCTCACGTGGGGTACATCCCCGCCAAGGACGGCGTGATGGGACTGAGCAAGCTCGCACGGCTCGTCGAGGTGTATGCGCGCCGTCCGCAGGTGCAGGAGCGACTCACCCAGCAGATCGCCGACGCGCTCGTCGAATACGCGGGCGCGCGTGGCGTGATCGTCGTCACCGAATGCGAGCACCTGTGCATGTCGATGCGCGGCATCAAGAAATCCGAGGCGCGCACGGTCACCTCCGCAGTACGGGGGCTGCTACGCAATCCCGCCACACGTTCCGAGGCGATGAGCCTCATCATGAGTCGGTGAGGACGCGCCGCACAGACGGCTACAGGTGACGGGCCGACTCGCAATCCATGGAATCGCAATCACACGAAGGGGAACATCATGGTTGATCTGCGAGCATTGCACGATACCGATCGCACGCTCGTGATGGGCGTGCTCAACATCACCGAGGACTCGTTCTCGGACGGAGGCCTCTGGCTCGACCCGGTTGCGGCCGCGAACCATGGGCGGGCCATGGCCCACGCCGGTGCCGACATCATCGACATCGGTGCCGAATCCACACGCCCCGGCGCCAAGCGCGTCTCCGAAGCCGACGAGCTGGCGCGCATCACCGGCGCGGTCAAGGCGCTTGCCCCCACCGGAGTGACGCTGTCCATCGACACCACGCGCGCCTCGGTCGCGAAGGCCGCGCTCGACGAGGGCGCGCAGATCATCAACGACGTCTCCGGCGGCACGCTCGACCGGGAGCTGCCGCACGTCGTCGCCGATCACGACTGCCTGTACATCGTGCAGCATTGGCGCGGCTGGCTCGCCGGATCCCACGGCGCAACCCCCGACGCCGACACCTCGCACTACGAGCACGGCGTGCTCAACGACGTGCGCGACGAACTCATGCGCCAGGTCGACGACGTGCTCGCCGCCGGCGTCGACCCGAAGCGCGTGATTATCGACCCGGGTCTCGGCTTCTCCAAGCCCGGCATCGAACACAACCTGCCGCTGCTCGTGAGCCTCGACACGTTCCGCGCCACCGGGTATCCGGTGCTCATCGGCCAATCGCGCAAACGCTTCGTCACCGCTATCCTCACCGATGCGGGCATCGACGGCGAGGACGGAACCGGCCCCGACATGGCCGCGCGCGACGACGCCACCGCGGCGTTGAGCGCACTCGCCGCCGAACACGGCGCCTGGGCGGTGCGCGTGCACGACGTGCCCAGATCCCGTGCCGCCGTGGCCGTGGGCAACGTGTGGCGGCAGTACGCGGGACAATACGCGAATAGACAGTAATCGTAAGTAAAGGAATTCGATGGACACCATCCGACTGACCGGTGTGCGTGCGAACGGCACGCACGGCGTGCTCGACTTCGAACACGAACGCGCCCAGCCGTTCATCGTCGACGCCACGCTGCATCTCGATCTGACCCGTGCCGGGCGTACCGATGCGCTCGGGGACACCGTCGACTACGGGAAGGTCGCCAAGGCCATCGTCGATGTCATCGAAGGCGATCACGTCGATCTCATCGAGAGGCTCGCGCAGGAGATCGCCGATCGGGTGTTCGCCGTCGACACGGCGATCCGCGAGGTGGAGATCACCGTGCACAAGCCCCATGCGCCGATCACCGTGCCGTTCGATGACGTCGCCGTCACGATCGACCGCACGCGCGAATCGGATGCGGGGAATAATGGTGACGGACAGGATGCGTCGGACGGCATTCATCGCGCGGTGATCGCGCTCGGCGGCAATCAGGGCGATGTCGCCTCGACGCTGCGTGACGCCGTGCGTCGCATCGACGCGTTGGACGGTACGCAGGTCGTCGGCGTCTCGCCCCTGTACCGCACCGCCGCATGGGGCATGCCCGACGGCACGCCCGATTTCCTCAACGCCGTGGTCGAGGTGACGACCACGTTGCCCGCATCCCGTCTGCTGCGCGAGCTGCTGCGCATCGAGGCCGATCACGGCCGCACACGCGACACGCACTGGTCGGACCGCACGCTCGACCTCGACATCATCGACTTCGACGGCGTCGAATCGGACGATCCTGACCTGACCCTGCCACATCCTCGCGCATGGCAGCGGGCGTTCGTGCTTGTACCGTGGGCCGCGCTGGATCCCAAGGCCGATCTGCCCGGCATGCATGGCGGTCCGGTGCGTGAGCTCGCCGAAGGACTGCTTGCCGAATCCGATCCGGACAGGCCGCCGGTCACACTCGTCTCGAAGGATTGGATGGGTGCGGAGTCGGCTGGAGTGTCGGCGGATGCATCGGCGGACGCGTCGGTGCAACGTCCGTCGCGGACCGTCGTCGATGCCGGTGACGGCGCGATGATCTCCAGCAGGGCCGTGATCTCGATGGACTCGACCTCCACCGACGCCGAACGACTGTTCCGCGAGGCGATCGTCGCGATCGACGGGCTTCCCGGCAATCAGGTCGAAGGCATCTCGCCCCTGTACCACGTGAGTAACTTCGACGGACCGGACGCGATGTCCGCGGTCATCCAGATCGAGACCAGACTTGGCGCACGTGCCCTGATCAGCGCGCTCGGCACCATCGAGCAGTCGCATGGCAACGCCATCGACCTCGATCTGGTCGACATGGACGGCGTCGAATCCGACGAGCCCGACTGCCGCGTACCATGGCCCACGGCTCGTGAACACGCCTCCGTACTCGCCCCGTGGATGGACATGGATCCGAACGCCACGCTTGGCGGAGACCCGGTGTCGTTCCTGCTGGCGATGGCACCCGACGCGGCGCGCGTCGGCATGCTGTCCGACAACTGGATTCTGGGAGGAACCCCTCGATGAGCGCAAAACGTACGCCGTGGTGGCAGCCCGCCCTCGCTCTTGCATTGGGAACGGTCGCCGGTGCCGTCGTCGCGGAACTGGGGGAGC
This sequence comes from Bifidobacterium callitrichos DSM 23973, assembly GCF_000741175.1. Lineage (GTDB taxonomy): Bacteria > Actinomycetota > Actinomycetes > Actinomycetales > Bifidobacteriaceae > Bifidobacterium > Bifidobacterium callitrichos. The sequence continues at coordinate 164,824 of NZ_JGYS01000003.1, read as the reverse complement.
GGTTCAACCTCACGCTGATCGGCGCCCCATGGTTCGTGGCCGCGCTGCTCATCGCCATCGGCATCATCGTGCTGATCCTCGCGTTGAACGTGCACAAGTACGCCACCACGGATCCTCGCAAACGCCCCAGCACCTTCATCAATCCGAGACTCGCGTTCGACACTCTGGTGCTGTCGAAGGCGCTCGCGCTGGCCGGTGCGATGCTTGCCGGATGGTACGGCGGGCAGATCATCCCCACCATCGGACACATCGAGGCGGACTTCTACTCGCAGGCCGTGATCGAATGCGCGGTGACGGCCGTGGTCTGCCTGATCGACATGATCATCGGACTGGTGGGGGAGTGGCTGTGCCAGCTGCCGCCCACCGAAGGCCCGGAGAATCCCAAGATGAAGAGGGCCGAGAGGGAGCGCGGCGTCGCCCCCGCCGCCGCCAAGACCGTGCGCTAGACGAATCAGTCGCGCGGCACTCTGATCATCGCCTCCTGCGCGATCGCCGCGACCAGCTCGCCGTCACGCGAATACACCTTCGCCAATCCCAGTCCTCGGCCGTGCGCGGCGGTCGGCGTATCCTGCACATACAGATGCCACTGGTTGATGTCCACGTCGCGGTACCACCACATCGAATGGTCGATCGACGCGTAGGAGATGCCGGGCGTCGAGATCGACAGGCCGGCTCGGCGCAGCACCGGCTCCATCATCACCTGATCGCAGCCGAGCGCCAGCATCGCACGGTGCATGAGCTGCGGCACGTCGACCTCGCCATCGGCCTTCATCCACACCATCTGCTTGCCGGAATCGGCCGCCGCCGACTCCTCGTCCGGTCCCAGCATGATCGTGCGCGTGATATGGCGGATATCGAACGGCGACTTCTTCACGTAGTAGTTCGCGAATGGCGACTTGCCCGCGTACGGCTCCATCAGCTCCTTCGCGCTGGTGAGTGACTCCGGGTCGGGCAGATCGGTCGGCATCGGATCGGCGAACTCCACACCGGTCTGACCTTCGACTTGGAATGATGCGATCGCCGTGAGAATCGAACCCTCGGCCTGCGTCACATTGACGCGGCGGGCGGAGAAGGACCGGCCGTCGCGCAGCTTCTCGACGTCGAACAGCAGATCCTGACGGATATCTCCCGGAGCGACGAAATAGCCGTGGATCGAATGCGGCAGACGATTCTCCGGAACCGTCTTGGCCGCGGCCATCAGCGACTGCGCGATGACCTGGCCGCCATAGACGCGACCGGTGGGGAAGTACAGGCTTTCGCCGTTGATGTACGTATGATTGCGATACCCTGAGGGTTTGCCCAGCTTCAGCACCTTCACCAGATGTTCCAATGGCGTAGTGGTGTCATCGGTCATGTTCTCCCCCTGATGTACTTGCTCGGTTCACTGTCGTTTGCTCATACTGTAGCGACGGGGCGTTACCCGTGCCGGAGGCGATTGTTACGAGCGTATGTGCAACGTGAACATCGGGTTATCGCGCAATGGTAACGCGGATATGGTAAAAGGCCTTCCTCCGGCCGTCGGCGGTTATCCGCGGCGGAGAAAGGCCCGATAATCCCGGCCCCCTCTGACGAGGGGGCTGTCAGCGAAGCTGACTGGGGGAGAGAAAGCCGGTATGCATGTACTAGCGCGTCAGCTTCCTGTGCAGGCGGTGCGGGCGGGCCGCATCCTCGCCGAGGCGGGCGACGCGGTTCTCCTGATACGCCTGGAAGTTGCCCTCGAACCAGTACCACTTGGCCGGGTTCTCGTCATCGCCCTCCCACGCGAGGATGTGCGTGGCGACGCGGTCAAGGAACCAACGGTCGTGGGAGATCACCACGGCGCAGCCCGGGAAGCCGAGCAGCGCGTTCTCGAGGCTCTCGAGCGTCTCGACGTCGAGATCATTCGTGGGCTCGTCGAGCAGCAGCAGGTTGCCGCCCTGCTTCAGGGTCAGCGCCAGGTTCAGACGGTTGCGCTCGCCGCCGGAGAGCACGCCGGTGAGCTTCTGCTGGTCGGAGCCCTTGAAGCCGAAGCTCGCCACGTAGGCGCGGGTCGGCACCTCGACGCCGGCCACCTCGATGAAGTCGAGACCGCCGGAGACCGCCTCCCACAGGTTCTTGTTCGGGTCGAGGCCCTCACGATTCTGGTCGACGTAGCTGATCTTGACGGTGTCGCCGATCTTGAGCTCGCCGGACGTCAGCGGCTCCAAGCCGACGATCGTCTTGAACAGCGTGGACTTGCCGACGCCGTTCGGACCGATCACGCCGACGATGCCGTTGCGCGGCAGCGTGAAGGACAGGTCGTCGATGAGCACGCGGTCGCCGAACGCCTTGTGAATGTGGTTGGCCTCGAGCACCAGCGAGCCCAGACGCGGGCCGGCCGGGATCTGGATCTCGGAGAAGTCGAGCTTCTTGTTGTTGCGGGCCTCGGCCTCCATCTGGTCGTACCTCTCCAGACGGGCCTTGTTCTTGGCCTGACGGGCCTTCGGCGAGGAACGCACCCAGTCGAGCTCGTCCTTCAGGCGCTTGGCGAGCTTCGCGTCCTTGGCGCCCTGGATTTCCATACGCTTGGCCTTGGTCTCCAGATACGTGGAGTAGTTGCCCTTGTACGGGTACAGGTGGCCGCGGTCGACCTCGCAGATCCATTCGGCCACGTTGTCCATGAAGTAACGATCGTGGGTGACGGCGATGACGGCGCCCTTGTACTGGTGCAGGAACTGCTCCAGCCACAGGATCGACTCGGCGTCGAGGTGGTTGGTGGGCTCGTCGAGCAGCAGCAGGTCCGGGGCCTCGAGCAGGAGCTTGCACAGGGCCACGCGGCGGCGCTCGCCACCGGAGCACACGGAGACCGGGGTGTCCGGATCCGGGCACTGCAGGGCGTCCATCGCCTGATCGAGCTGGGAGTCGAGATCCCAGCCGTTGGCGGCGTCGATCTCGGTCTGGAGCTTGCCCATCTCCTCCATCAGGGAGTCGAAGTCGGCGTCCGGGTTGGCCATCTCCTCGCCGATCTGGTTGAAGCGGGCGACCTTCTCCGCGATCGGGCCGAACGCCATCTTGATGTTCTCGCCGACGGTCTTGGTGTCGTCCAATGGCGGCTCCTGCTGCAGGATGCCGACCGTGTAGCCGGGGGTGAGCGTGGCCTCGCCGTTGGAGACATGCTCGATGCCGGCCATGATCTTCAGGAGCGTGGACTTGCCCATGCCGTTGGGGCCCACCACGCCGATCTTCGCGCCCGGCAGGAAGCTCAGCGTCACGTCATCGAGGATGACGCGGTCGCCGAAGGCCTTGCGCGCCTTGATCATTTGGAATACGAATTCTGCCATGAGTTGCAGTTACTCCTTACAAAGGTTGGAATTCCGCCGTTTCTTCGGTTCGTGCATGCAGATTGACACAATACGGATTGACGCATGCGGATTCGACGGTCGCTGTCCGTCGGTTGCGTTGCTGTCATCTCGCCTTGTCGTCCGCGTCCATGCGGCGCGTGTCCGCATAGCGGTCGATTCCATGCCAAACCACCGCCCACCATGGTAACGGAAGGGCTGGAATGGCGGGGGTGTGACTGTCGGCGGCGGGGTGCCGTACGTTTGCCCGGGTGTTTTTGTGGTTGTATCCGGGCAAACGTACGTTAACAGATACCTACCGTACGTTTATCCGGAAGAGATGGAGGAATACCCGGACGGACGTACGCCCATAGTCGGGGTTGTCTTTGGAACAATACAAGAGCTCGCCCAAAGAGAATCCAGTCGATGTAGGGTAATGGCGAAGCGGCGACGGGGGAGTGCGTCAACCATCGTTGACGTCATCATGTGATCGTTTGGCACCATGCCGCGCCTGGACGGACAATCGGAGTGAAGATGGCCGCCATTGTCAGTCGTGTGGGTTGTGTTTGTGTGAGATCACCGCCACGGCATCGACAGTCACGAGCTGTACAGACGCACGGCGCTGAGCGAGCGGCCGAGCATCGCGATGGCCATCGACAGCGCGCGTGAACGTGGCGAAATCGCCGGTGAGCTACCGGAGAGCCTGATGGACATGTCAGGCGATCTGGGCCGGCCGCCATCATCCGCGACATGCGGCCGCTCCCGGAATCCGACATCGTCGCCGTCGTGGACGAGCTGTTCCTGCCGTTGGTGCGCTATTACGAAGCTCAGGGCGGCGATACGATGGAGTGACGAGTAACCGGAGCGGGAAGCGGAAACAATACTGGCGAAATTGGGAGTGATGCATGAAACCGATCGGACAGGTGGAACCGTCGAAGCGGAGGACGGTGGTCATCTCCGGGGCGGAGAGCGTGGTGTGCTTCCTCGGATGGGTGGTCGTCTTTGCTTTGGGATCTGATCGTCCCGTGCCACCGGGGTTTTGGAAGCTTGTCGTGCTGGTCGGGGTATTGATGGTCGCTCAGTTTCTATACGTGCGTCGGCTGTTGGCGGACATGCTATTGGCACAACCGACGTTCCGTCGTAACGAGGTGATGTTCGCCGTGGCGGGTGTGTCACTTGCCGTCCTGACGGGATGGTGGTGGCATACGGATTTCACCGGAATGGCCGGCGTCATCTGGCTTGTGGTGGTAACCGGGGTCGGACTCGTGTACGGCACCGTGCTATGGACGGTGAACCGTACGTTCGTCCGGGTGTTTCGCGGGCGTATCCGGGCGAACGTACGTTGACGAGCACTCACCGTACGTTCGTCCGGGTATTCCTCCATCTTTTCCGGACGAACGTATAGTGAGGGCTCGTCAACGTACGTTCGCCCGGAAAAGATGAGGGAACACCCGGACGAACGTACGCCCATGACCGGGGCCACCATCGGGGTCGGTCATGGGCGTACGTCTATGTCGGTTACATCGGCTATGCCGGTCACTCGCCGGCGCCGATGGCGCGCAGCACGTTGATCATTTCGATGGCGCCGAGCGCGCAGTCGAAGCCCTTGTTGCCGGCCTTGGTGCCGGCGCGTTCGATGGCCTGTTCGATGTTCTCGGTGGTGATCACGCCGAAGAGCACCGGCACGTCGGAGTTCAGCGACACCTGCGCGATGCCCTTCGCGGTCTCGTTGCACACGAGATCGTAGTGGGAGGTGGATCCGCGGATGATCGCGCCGAGGCAGATCACCGCGTCGTAGCGGCCGGTGGACACCATGCGCTTGGCCGCGATCGGAATCTCGAACGAGCCGGGCACCCACGCCACGTCGACGTTCTCGTCGGCCACGCCGTGACGGCGCAGACCGTCCTGTGCGCCGGACAATAGCTTCGAGGTGACGAACTCGTTGAAGCGGGCGACGACGATGCCGATGCGGATCGGCGCGTTCGCTGCGCTTCCGGTGAGAGTGGTGGTGTTCGCGACCAGCTGGCCTTCGAATACGGTCATGTCAGTTCTCCTTGGTGATTGTTGTAGTGGTGATTGTGGTGGTTGCGGTTGCGGGGACGCCCAGCAGGTGTCCCATGCGCCGTTGCTTGGTGGACAGGTAGTTCGCGTCGTATGCGTTCGGCGGGATGACGATCGGCACGCGGGATGCGACGGCGACGCCGGCACGCTCCAGCTGGTCGATCTTGTCCGGGTTGTTCGTCATCAGGTCGACCGATGCGATGCCGAGATCGCGCAGCATGGCCGCCGCCGTGTCGTATTCGCGCGCGTCGGCGGGGAAGCCGAGCTTCAGGTTCGCGTCGAGCGTGTCGAAGCCCTGCTCCTGCAGCTCGTAGGTGCGCAGCTTGTTGAGAAGCCCGATGCCGCGGCCCTCCTGACTTAAGTAGAGGATCACGCCGCGGCCGACGTCGGCCACGCGGCGCATCGCCTCGTGCAGCTGCGGACCGCAGTCGCAGCGCTGAGATCCGAACACGTCGCCGGTCATGCACTGCGAGTGGATGCGGCACAATACGGGCGGGATCGCCGCCGCCGTATCGGATGCGCCGGAGACGCCTTCCGCGCCGGCCATCGCGGCGAGGATGTCGTCGCCCATCACCAGCGCCACGTGCTCGCCGCCGTTCTCGGATTCGTAGCCGACCATCGTGAACCGTCCGTAGTCGGTGGGCAGATCCACCTGTGCGACGCGTCGCACCGTATGCGGGAAGGCGTGCGTGCGCCGGTACTCCTGCAGCTGGGCGATCGTGATGTACGCGAGATCGTGCTCGGCGGCGAACCGTTCGAGATCGCCGCGTCGCATCATCGTGCCGTCCTCCTTCATCATCTCGCAGCACAGGCCGCACGGCTCGAATCCGGCCAGTCGAGCCAGATCGACGGTCGCCTCGGTGTGTCCGTTGCGTTCCAGCACGCCGCCTTCGCGCGCCACCAGCGGGAACACGTGACCGGGACGGCGGAAGTCCTCCGGCCGCGTATTCGGGTCGATGCAGGCCAGTGCGGTCAGCGAACGGTCGCGCGCGCTGATGCCGGTGGACGCGGTCACGTGGTCGATGGACACGGTGAACGCCGTGTGATGGTTGTCGGTGTTCGTGGCGACCATCGGCGGTAGTTCGAGGCGGTCGGCCAGCTCGGCGCTCATCGGCGTGCAGATGAGTCCTCGGCCGTGCGAGGCCATGAAGGCGATGTTGCTCGGCGTGGCGTAACGGGCGGCGCAGATGAGGTCGCCCTCGTTCTCGCGCCCCTCGTCGTCCGCCACGACGACGATGCGTCCCGCTCGGATGTCGCGGATCGCGCGTGCCACCGCCTGATCGGTGTTCGTGTGATCGGTGTTCAGTGAAGTCATATTGTGTCCTTTGTCCGTGAAGAGGTCCGTGTGCATGTCAGAAGCCGTGCTCGATGAGGAAGTTCTCGGTGATCGCCCCGGATCCGCCGGAACCTCCCCTGTTGGCGTCGCCGCCGTGCGACGGCAGTGCGAGCAGTCGGTCGACGTATTTCGCGATCGGATCGGTTTCGAGATTGACGATGTCGCCGACTCCGCGTTCGGCAAGCACCGTGTGCGAGGCGGTGTGCGGGATGAGGGAGACGCCGAACGCGGTCTCCGTGACGGTCGTCACCGTCAGACTGATGCCCTCGACGGCGATCGACCCCTTCTCGGCGATGAATCGCATGAGCTCGTACGGCGCGCGGATCGTATAGACCTTCGCGATGCCGTCGGGCGTGATCGACTCGACCACGCCGGTGCCGTCGATGTGTCCGGAGACGATGTGCCCGGAGAAGCGGCCATCGGCGGGCATCGCGCGTTCCACGTCGACATGGTCGCCGCGCCGTAAGGTTCCGAGGGAGGAGCGGCGCAGCGTCTCGTGCATTACGTCCGCGGTGAACGTCGTGCCATGTACGGCCGTCACGGTCAGACATACGCCGTTGACGGCGATGCTTTCGCCGATGACCGTCCGGTCGGTCACCGCCACCGGCGAGTCGACGGTCAGATGGGCGAAATCGGCGCCGCGAGCCAATCGCACGACCGTGCCCAGATCCTCAACGATTCCCGTGAACATACTCGACACCTCCCTCGATGACGATGTCGCTGCCCACCGTGGCGACGGTGCGGTCGATGATGCGGAAGGCGTCATCGGGAGCCTCGACTCCCTCGCCGCCCACCGGGCCGGGGGCGTTCCGTCCGCCGAACAGCTTCGGCGCGACGTAGGCGCTCACCTTGGATACCACATGATCCCGCAGCGCCGACCACGCCAGCGTTCCGCCGCCTTCGATCATCACGCTGTCCAGACCACGATCGCCAAGCGCCTTCACGATCCCGGCGACGCTCACGTGGCCGTCATCGTCAGCGTCCACGCGAAGGATCTCGCATCCGGCCTCACGGTAGGGGAGCGTGCGTTGCTCGTCGTCGACCGCCGTGGCGATGATCGTCGGCGTCTCGCTCGCGGTGGCGACGATCGCCGCGTCGATCGGCGTGCGCAAATGGGTGTCGCACACCACGCGCACCGGATCGTGACCGCCGTCGATACGGCAGGTGAGCTGCGGATCGTCCGCCAGCACGGTGCCCACGCCCACCATGATCGAGGCGAATCTGCCGCGATCCTCGTGCACGCGGCGGCGCGCATCCTCGCCGGTGATCCAACGCGACAGCCCCGTGGAGGTGGCGATGCGGCCGTCCAGCGTCATCGCGTATTTGAGCATGACGAACGGCGTGCGCGTGGTGATGAAATGCAGGAAGATCTCGTTAAGCCGGTCGCATTCGTCCCGCAATACGCCCTCGACGACCTCGATGCCGGCGTCGCGCAGCTGACGCACTCCCTTGCCGGCCACCAGTGGATTCGGATCGGGAGAGCCGACCACCACGCGGGCCAGTCCCGCATCGATGAGCGCCTTGGAACACGGCGGCTGCTTGCCGGTGTGGCAGCAGGGCTCCAACGTGACGTAGATGGTGGCGCCGCGAACGTCGACGCCCGCCTGTTTCGCGGCCTCAAGCGCGGCGCGCTCGGCATGCCAGCCGCCGAAATGGTCATGATGACCGGTGGCGATGATCTCGCCATCGCGTACGATGACGGCGCCCACCATCGGATTCGGGTTGACCCTGCCCGCTCCGAGTCGTGCGTGACGCAGTGCCACGGACATGAAGTCCCTATCGTCCATGAATCCCCTTTCCTTGCTCGATAGGGCATGTCCAGGGGTGTGTTTCATGGGGGAGGACATGGGCTCGCCTGTCCGCCGCAAGCCGCCCGCGCGTCCCTCCGGAAACGCAAAAACCCTGAAATCCATTGGATTCCAGGGCATCGATCATGAGAGTACGCGCGAACGTCGGCCGACATCCGCATGTCTTCCGCAAACTTCTTCCATCCAGACTATGACTGTCGGTACCGGAATCTCACCGGTTCGGCCGCGCGATCGCTCGCGAGGCTAGCGGACTGTACCGCCGATCGGGAATTTCACCCTGCCCTGAAGATGCATATTGATTTATCAGGGCACGACTATACAGGTGACCGTCTTTCGGACCGAGGTTGTCTCGGAATATGGAATGGCTGGGCGTCGTCCCGTGGTATGGCGATTCGCCGTGATATAACGGTTCGCCGGCGCGGCGCTCGCCGTCGGCATAATCTCAGCAGGTATGGTCGTGGACAGGAGGGGTCGGCGACGGGAGCCGGGCTCCGACACATCGAAACATCGAAAAGGAGCATATGATGACCGATCCCACGACGATCACGCAGCACGACGAATCCATCGAACGTGCCGACTGGCAGGCATGGCGGCGCCAGCGTGAGGAGGGGCTGTGTGCGCCGTACGGATGGCTGTCCCAGACCGGACTGTACTGGCTGCAGGCGCTCGGCGGATTCAGGGCCGTCATTCCGGGCATCGATGGCGAATGGCTGTTACAGGATGGCGAGGTCATGTTCACGCCGCAGCCGTCCGGGGAAAGCGGCAGGGGTGCCGACAGTGCTGGCGACCAGTCCGCCGCGCTGACGCTGGTGGATGCCAAGGGCGATCGCACCCCGATCACCGGCCCAGTGCGCGTGCCGAGCGACGCCACCGCGAACGGATCGTACGTCGAAGCCGGGCAGATCCGCGCTGCGGTGATCGAGCGCGGCGGCCGGTTCGGCATCCGCGTGCGGGACCCCGAATCGCCGTTCCGCCGTGATTTCACGGGCATCCCGGTCTATGACTTCGATCCGGCGTGGCGGATCGAGGGTCGGTTCGAGCCGTACGGCGAGTCGCAGGACACGGTGGTAAGCACCCGCGTCGAATGGCTGACGAGCACGCTTGAGGCCATCGGCGTGGTGCGCTTCGAGGCGCAGGGCGTTCCGCAGAGCCTCATCGCGTTCGACGGCGGCGTGAAGGACGGCGCCCGCGAGCTGTTCATCATCTTCCGTGATCCCACTAACGGCGACACCACCTACGGCAGCGGCCGGTTCCTCAACGCGACGGTGGCCGCGGATACTGACGGAACCGACGGCGGCGCGTCGGACGTGTTGCTTGACTTCAACCGCGCCTTCAACCCGCCGTGCGCGTTCTCGCCCTACTGCACCTGCCCGCTGGCCCCGGCCGAGAACACCGTGACCGTTCCCGTCATCGCCGGAGAACGCCACTGAGCAACCTATTCGTTGTTCGTTCGGGGCCGTCCGCTGAGAGGCCCCGAACGGGAACAGCGAGACGTAGATTGTCGGAGCTTACAAGTGAAGCAATCCACACATTGTGCGGGAAAACTCGGGCATGCCGGAGGCTTCGAGCCGCTCCAGCTCTTCACGCATGGTGCGCGGCGGATGTTTCTTGGACGATACCAGTTCCTGCATGGCCTTGACCGCCTGTTCCGGTTGGGATTCGGCCAGGGAGACCAGGAACGTATCGGGGTGTCGTGCGGCCAGTCCGATTTTGGCAAGTTGGTTTGCCGGGAAGTCCTTGAGGTTGAAGGTGACGATTACATCGGCGTCGCCGTTATGGGCTGCAGCCGCCACATGACGGTCATCGGGGTCAGGCAGTACGACTTCGCCGGCCAATTCCGGTTTGGAGGGGACGAGGTAGTACGGTTTGATGTCCCGGATGGCGGTGAGATAGCGATCCACCCATATCGGGTCATATCCCAGATCGTCCACGAACGCGCATCGGGCCTCTTCGAGCACATCGTCGGAGAACTGGGGGTCGAACAGATGATGGTCGGCGAACGTGGGCAATACGTCCGTCAACCATGTGTGGGGGAAGATGTTCGCATCGAGGAAGGCGATGACCATAGGGGTTTCCCTTGCCCTGTCTCAGTTGAAACGGGACAGGTAGGCGGTGTAATCGACGTCGTCCAATCCGCCTTGGCTGGCGGCCTCCCGCATGTCCTCGAGTGCCTGACGTCCGTGGGCTTCGGATGTATCGCGGTAGGCGACGACCTTCGCCCGGGAGACCATGCGGTTGCCTCTCGAGCCGTATCTGGTGAATGGGATCTCGCCGGAGTCGAGGATGCGCGCGACCGTCTTCGGGGAGACGCCGAGGATCTGCGCGGCTTCGCCCGTGGTGATGAGATCCGCGCCGCCGCCGTGCACGATCGCGTCGAACGCTCGGCGCAGCTCCTCTGCGTCCAGCGGGATCGCCTTGCCGTCGCCTGAGGTGATGTACGCGGAACCTTCGCTGATCTGTGAAATGGGGATTGCCTCGAATGTGCTCATGGCAGTTCCTTTCCGATGACGCTTTCTCTGATTGTACCCATTACTGGACATATCGCTAATATCGGACAAATCGGACATGTTGTCGGTCGTGAACTGATCGATCCCCGCTGATGCAAGTCGGGAACCGCTACTTGGCCCGGCGGCCTCGGTCGCGGATGAAGAAGGATGCGATCAGGCAGACCGCGCACACGATCGCCACGTCGCGGAACGAGGCGCGCATGCCGAAGGCGGAGGCGGCGGCCTCGTCCATGCCGTCCGCGGCGGCGCTCGCGGCGTGTGTGTTCATGATCGTGATGAGCAGGGCGATGGCCATCGCGCCGGAGGTCTGGCGCATCGTGTTGTTCATCGCGGTGCCGTGGGGGATGCGCTGGCCGGGCAATTGATTCAGCGCGGCGGTGACCAGCGGCATCGAGCTGAACGCGGAGCCGGCCAGCAGCACCGTGAAGTAGAGCGCGGGCTGCCAGACTGGCGTGTGTTCGTTCATCGTGGCGAGCAGCACCGCGGCCACGGTGAGCAGCGAGAACCCGATCAGGGCGATCGGCCGGCCCCCGATGCGGTCGTACAGGCGGCCGGCGACAGGGTTGAGCAGGCCCATCACGATGCCGCCGGGCATCATGATCAGACCCGATTCGAGCGCGTTGACGCCGAGATCGTTCTGCAGGTACAGTGGCAGCACGTTCTCGATGCCGATGAATGAGGCGAAGCCGATCACCGACACGGTCAGGCACAGTGAGAACATCGGGATCGCGAAGATGCGGAAGTCGAGCATCGGCTGCTCGAGCCTGAGCTGGCGGACGATGAGCAGCGTCAGTCCCACGACGCCGACTGCAAGCGAAACCAATACCGTCGCGCTGGCCCATCCGGCCTTGCCTGCGTCGGAGAAACCGAATAGCACGCCGCCGAAGCCGAGTGTGGAGAGCACCACGGACAGTACGTCGATATGCGGCCGCGTCGGCTCGCCCACGTTGTACACGATGAACCATGCGGCGATCAGCACGCATCCGGCGATCACGACGAGGATTGCGAACATCCAGCGCCAGCTGAGCCATTCGACCAGCAGGCCGGAGATGGTGGGGCCGAGCGCGGGGGCGAATGCGATGACCATGCCGAACATGCCCATCGCCTGGCCGCGGCGTTCGGGCGGGTAGACGCGGAACAGCACGGTCTGCAGGAGCGTCATCAGCACGCCCGCGCCGCACGCCTGCAGGATGCGTCCGGCCATCAGCAGCGCGAAGCTCGGCGCCAGCGCGCAGGCCAGCGATCCGGCGAAGAACATGCCCATCGCGTAGCCGAACAGCTGGCGCGTGGTGAAGGTCTCGATGAGGAACGCGGTGATCGGGATCATGATGCCGTTGGTGAGCATGAACCCGTGAGGTTGAACCGCATGACATTGTAGGCTCATCGCGTCCGAGGGACGTTGTTTTGCGCACGCGATATGAACGCCATAAGGATTCCGTAAGGAAGGCATGACAGGTCAGCGGCGTGCCCCTATCCTGTATCGCAGGAGAAGTCGACGGCATCTCGAGGAGGGACAATGACCACAACGAATGACGTTCCGGCGATCCTCACACGGCACCTGACCAAGCGATACGGCAGGGCGCGGGGCATCGAGGACGTGAACCTTAACGTGCGTCAGGGCGAGATCTTCGGCTTCATCGGACCGAACGGGGCGGGCAAGTCGACGACGATCCGCACATTGCTCGGCCTGATCCGCAAGACGGGCGGCGAGGCGTCCATCCTCGGCCTCGACTGCGAGAAGGACCGCACGCGCATCCTCGAGCAGGTGGGATACCTGCCCAGCGAGGTGTTCTACTACGACGGCATGCGCGCCCGCGACCTGCTCGCCTACGCGGCCGGCTTCTACCGCACGGACTGCACGGCGCGCATCCGCGAGCTGTCCAAACGGCTCGGGCTGAACCTCGACCAGAAGGTCGAGGACATGTCGCTCGGCAACCGCAAGAAGGTCGGCATCGTGCAGGGACTCATGCACTCGCCGAGGCTCATCATCCTCGACGAACCGACCAGCGGCCTTGATCCGCTCGTCCAGCGTGCGTTCTTCGACCTCATCCGCGAGGAGAACGCCCGCGGCGCCACCGTCCTGTTCTCCTCGCACATCCTCTCCGAGGTGCAGCGCATCTGCGACCGCGTCGCCATCATCCGCGAAGGGCACATCGTCGCGGTCCGCAGCGTGGCCGACATGCGCCGGTCCGCGGTCAAGCGCGTGACGCTCGCACTGGAAAACGATTGCGCGTCCGCGGTGCACGCGCTCGAATCCACGCCCGGCGTCAGGTCGCTGAAAGCGGGAGGGGAAGACGAGGAAGGGAATACCGCCACGTTCCTCTACGAGGGCGACTGCAACGCGCTCATCGCGGCGCTCGCCGGCATGAGGCTTACGGATGTGGAGATCGCCGAGCCGACGTTGGAGGAAGTGTTCATGCATTACTACCAGTCGGAGCCGGTCCGATGAGTGCGCCCATGGTAGGCGCGCCCGCACTGCACGTCTACGCCTTCGAGCTGAAGTCCCAGCTTCGTTCGCTCCTCATCGGCGTGGCGACTCTCCTCATCGTCACCATCCTGCTGCTGGCCGGTGCCTATCCGATCTACCGCGACTCCAAATCGAGCGTTGAACAGGTGATCGACGGATTCCCTCCGCAGTTCGCCGCACTGTTCGGCGTCAACGACGACGTATTCTCCTTCGGAGGCTTCTACCGGTTCAGCTCGCTCTACCTCATGCTGACCATGGCGATCATGGCCTGCGCATGGGGATTGGCGATCTTCGGCCGTGAGAAGCGAGCCAAGGACGCCGACTTCCTTTTCGTCATGCCGATATCGCGAATCGCCATCTATCTGGCCAAGCTCGCGGCCGGGCTCACGCTCGTCATCGTCGCCGGACTGGCATTCCTCGCCTCGGTGGCGCTGACCTACACCCGGTTCGGCGACGACCCCACCGCGACGTCCATCGCCCTGCCGCGCCTACTGCTCGCCGCCTCGTCACTGTTCGGCGTGGGGCTGCTGTTCCTCGCCATCGGAGCGCTGACGGCGGTACTTCTAAGGCGCATCCGCAGCGTGTCCGGCATCGCGACCGCATTCGGCATACTCGGATTCATGCTCGTCTCCCTGCCCGAGATGACCGGCGAGGACAAGTACCGCATCGTCGCCCCGTTCACCTGGTTCAACGTGTCCGAAGCGCTCGACCACGGACGTTACGAGGCGGGCTATGTGGCTCTGTTCGCCGTGATGGTTCTCGTCTGTCTGGTCGCCGGCGCCATCATGTACGTATCCGCCGGGTTCGGTTCGCTGCCAACGAAGGAGGATCCGCGAGCATGAACGACCACATTCGCATTGACCATAACCGCATCGTCATCGACGGCAGGCAGTGGCTGCGCTGCGGACCGGTCGATCGCGTTCGATGACCATGGGAAGAGGAGGGGAGGGCGTCATGATGAAGACGCTGTTCGCCATGATCTCGCGCGAACTGAAGGCCAACGTGAAGGTCTGGCTGATCTGGAGCGTGGTGATCATCCTGTTCAACATCGCCGGCGTGATGAAGTTCGAGGGTATCGCCGGCGGTGACGCCGACGCCGTGCGCAAACTCACCGATGCCTTCCCGAAGGTCGCGCTCGCCGTCATGGGCATCTCCGACCTCGACATGTCCACGTTCGCCGGATACTACGCGGTGATCGAGTTCTACACCGGCATCATGGCGGCCGTCTACGCGGTCGCGCTCGCCCGCAACGCGGTGTCGCGCGAGATGACGGATGGCACCTACGAGTTCCTGTTCGTGCGGCCCGTCTCGCGCACCACGATTCTGAGCGCGAAACTCGTGGCGGCGTTGGCGGATGCGATCGCGTTCGTCGCCGTCAACTGCGTCTCGTCGTTGCTGTGCCTGCGACTGCTGGGCGATGTGCCCGGGCTCAATGACGTTACGGCCGCCACGGTGATCTGGCGGTTCTCCGTCTGGCTGTTCGTCATGATGCTGGTCTTCGGCGCAATCGGGGCCTGCGCGTCCGCGGCGTGCCCGCGCCCGGAGCAGGGGGCGTCCATCGGCAACGCATCGGTGGTCGTGGCCTATGGTGCCGGCGTCGTCTTCGACATGTTCTCCGATCATGACGCGTCGGTCGTGGCGCGGGTGCTCTCCCCGTTCCGCTATGCCACACCGCGTGAGGTGATCGACGGACGGATGCCCGTGCCGTTCGCCGTATTGGCGGTGCTGATCGTCGTGGTCGGGTTTGCGGCCGCGTACCGTCTGTTCGCCACGCGCGATCTGGCCGTGCGCTGATCGTGGATCGTGCTGGTCGATGCGCTGGACTTGCGGGCAGAAGTGAAGCGCGGATTCCAGTGCGACACGCCGAGTTTTGCGATCGCGGGAAAACGTGTAATATATCCACTCGTGCCTCGCGAGAGTGAGAAACACACGGCCCCGTAGCTCAGTTGGTTAGAGCGCCGCCCTGTCACGGCGGAGGTCACCGGTTCAAGTCCGGCCGGGGTCGCCAGCAACGGGCTTCCGAATGATTCGGAAGCCCGTTTTCGTATTCGGTTCGGATTAGCAGCGGATCATGCCGCGTGCGCCATCTGCAGTTCGGCGGCGAGTCGATAGTAGCCGATGAGCTGATCGACCAACGCGGGCCACGTGCGGCTCTTGACGGCCGCAAGTCCATTGAATCCCATGGTCTCGCGCAGCGTGGGATCCTCGATCAGACGCTCCACGCACGAGCGCAGATCCTCCTCGTCGTCGGGATTGAACAGCAGACCGGTCCTGCCGTCCGACACGAGATCGAGCGGTCCGCCGGCGGCCGGAGCCACGACCGGCAAGCCGCTGGCCATCGCCTCCTGAATGGTCTGCCCGAACGTCTCCTCGGCTCCCGTATGCACAAACACGTCCAGCGCGGCGTACGCGTCGGCCAGTTCATCGCCGTGCAGCATGCCGGTGAACACCGCGTGCGGCAGAAGCTCCTGCAGCTCCTCCTCGCAAGGTCCTCCGCCCACGATGACCAGGCGCATGCCGAGCCCGTCCAGCGCCGCAAGGCGCTCGACCTGCTTCTCCGGGGCGAGCCGGCCGACGTATCCGATGACCGGCAGGGCCGTGCCGCCGCTCCACTTGTCGTGCAGCTGACGCACCTCGCGCGTTCCCGCCGCCGAGGATTGAACAGCCACGAATCGACGCCGCGGCCCCACTGCCGGATGAGGTCCGGGGCGACGCCGAACGATTCGAGCCGTTCGGCGGCCTGCGTCGTGGGGGCGAGCGTCAGCGTCGCCATGTTGTGCATCTGGGCGATGCGTGCGCCCACGATTTGCTCGGCGCTTTCGCCCGAGGCCTTGCTGACCTTGCGCAGCCACCCGGTGTGCTTCGGTATGACGCCGTCGACGACGCCGTCCAGCGCCTCGCGGACGAACCGCCGAGCGTACTGGGCCACGTCGGTCTGGTAGATCGCCACCGTCGGCACGCCCATCTCCTCGCCGGCGATCAGCGCCGCATGCCCGAGCTTCGATATCGGCGCGGCCACGTGGATGACGTCCGGACGGGGCAGTTCCTTGATGAGACGTATCACCGACGTCTTCGTCGGTACGGCCACGTTGAAGTTCTGAATCGGCCATGACGGGGTCGTGTCCACGTTGAAGCCGTCGTATTCGCCGTCGTCGGGAGCGGGCTGAGGGCTGATGACGTGGGCGTCGAACCCGCGTTCGCAGAAGCGGTCGAGAATGTGCTTCACGCTTCCGGAGACACCATTGGTCTGTTCCAGCGACGATTCGCTGACGACGAGTACCGAAAGCTTGCGTTCCTCGTACGCGGTCTGGTGCGTAGGAGGCTGAATGCTCGATAACGGATGCGGTGCGGTGTCTATGACGGTCACGAACCCCAGTCTAAAAGCCGTATCGCCTCTGCGTGCGGGTGGAACGACGGTGTTCACGCCCATGTTGCGGTCTGTTCATGTGGTGGTCCGTCCCGCTACGTAATCCGGTACGTAGCGGGACGGATTCCATGATCGGTTGCGTGGGATCGGTCGCGTGCGATCAGTGCAGGGCGAGGTTCGCCGCACCGATCAGACCGGCGTCCTGGCCGGCGGTCGCCGCGACGATCTTGGCATGGCCGCGGTAGGCGCTGCCTTCAAGGAATCGCGCGTAGTTGTAGCGGGCCGGGTCGAGCAGGATGTCGCCGACGGCCACCACGCCGCCGCCGATGACGAACAGGTCCGGGTCCAGCACTGCGGAGACGGCGGCCATCGTACGACCAAGCCACTCGCCGATCTTGCCGAACGCGTACAGGCCGAGCACGTCGCCCTCCTGCGCCGCCTGGGAGACCATCGGCCCCTCCAGCTTGTTGACGTCGCCTCCGCACAGCTCCAGCAGGCGCTTGGCGTCCTGCGGGCGGCGGCGCACGGCCGACTTCGCGAAGTGCTCCAGCGCGCTGCCGGACGTGTAGCGTTCGGCGCAGCCGCGCAGGCCGCAGCCGCAGGTGTCGCCGTCCGGCACCATGGGCAGGTGGCCGAGCTCGGCGGCCATGCCGAAGGAACCTCGGTACAGGCGTCCGTCGATGACGATCGCGCCGCCGAGTCCGGTGCCGACGGTCAGCGCCACCATGTTGCGGCTGCCTTGGCCGGCGCCGTGCACGTATTCGCCCCAGCCGGCGCAGTTGGCGTCGTTCTCGACGATGACCGGCACGGCGTGGTCGATGAGCGCTCCGACGTGCTCGGACAGATCGTAGTTGATCCACGCGGGGATGTTCGCGGCGATCGTGATGGTCTTGCGATCCGCTCCGACGTTGCCGGCCGCCGAGATGCCGATGGCCTCGATGTCGTCGTGGCCCGAGGCGACGGCCTGATGGTAGATGTCGGCGATGTGCTGGTTGATGGCATCGGCGTCCATCGGGGTGGGAACCCTCCAGCGCTGGATGATGCTATCGTTTGCGTCGCACACGGCCGCGGCGATCTTCGTTCCTCCGATATCGATTGCCAACGTGGTCATCGCTTCTCCTTTGATTGCTCCATTAGGCTGTTTCACTTGTGAAAGTGTAGTGATACCGGGTGATTGCGAACGCCCTTTCGGCATGTTTCGCCGGTGCTGACGCATGATTTGCGTCAAATGTCACCTGCCGTTCACCTATGGAAATGGCTTGATCGACGGGGATCAGCAGGGGAAAGCGGTGCTGATTTGTGTACGTTTACATTGCAAACGTTGCCACTTAGCGGGTCCGTTCGATGTTATTGCCTGACGGTCACGCGGCCTTGATGTGGAGCAGCTCCGCCAGTTCGCGCTCGAGCTCGTCGATGCGATGCAGCTGTCGGGCGATGAGCAGGTCGCGCGGATCCGGAGCTGTCGCTTCGGACGCATTCGTCGAGGTGTACTGCGTGGCGTCCAGGATATCCATGGCGTTCATCGCGTCCATCGCATCGATCGTGTCCGTGTTCGTGTTCGCGTCGGTGCGGATCGGGCGCATCCCGCCGCGGCCGTCGAGACCGCGGCCATCAAGACCGGGCGTGCGCGGGTACGCCGGCACATCGTGAAGGTCGCGCCAGCGGGCGAAGCTGCGTTCGATGCGCTTGTATCCGACGATCTTGGGATCGAGTCCCGCCTCTCGGAACAGGCCTGTCGGGCTGTCGCCCTGAATGTAGCGTTCCAGACACTGCGTCTTGAATGCGTCGGTGTAGGTGATGCGGGTCGCGGTCGCGTGCTCGACCGCCGGAAGCGATTCGAGATACGTGATCTGCTCCTTGGTGAACGTCATTGTCTGCCGCCCTTTCGATGCTCCGATGTCTGTTGCCGATATACCCCAACTCGTGTCTTCGGTCGTGCCTTGCGGCTGTATTGCCGTAGGTGATTCGAGTCCGTAGGATGATCAACCACATGGTACATTCCGCAATGTGGTTAACGCTAACGGTTTGATAACAATTCCATATATGTGTACGCATGCTGGGCGCATGGCGGCGGCCGGCGGGTGATTGACTGGCATTCGGGTTATCCACCGCGTCGTCCACCGTATCCACAGGTTTCGTGCCGACGTTTGTCCCTCTGTCGGATACCTCCTAATGTGGCATGCACGAGGAGAACGATGGCGTTCTCCCACAAGCCTTCACAGAGGAAGGAAACGATCATGACGATGAGCGAGACGACGACGATGTGCGAGCGCGACGATTGGGGAGCCCCCGCCTCCATCCCCGCGTTCCATGTGGCGAGCATGTTCCGACGGGCCGATCCGGAATCCTATGATGACGCGAGACGCGAGTTCTTCATCCAGGTGAACCTCAATCCGTTCCGCACGCGCAGCGAGGAGTTCCATCAGAGGATGGAGGACGCGTTCGACCAGTGGTTCACCTTCGACTATCACCTCGATCAGCTGGGTCTGACGCCGTTCGCGGTGGCCTCCGCCTATGCGCGTGACGAGAACGAGACCGTGGGGGAGCGCGGCTACGCGGAGCTGTGCGAGACGTCGCGGACGAACTTCGCCTCATGGTTCTGGGTGCGGGAGGCGAACGCCGCCGAATCGCGGATCGTGCTGGAGGACGTGATCAACGGCGGCATATACGGCGTACGCGACTTCGCGACGGCCGCGGCGTTCGACGGTGCCAGGGGCGGCGCCGTGGTGGTGCGCATCGCCCGCGTGCGTGGCGCGTGGCGCATGGTCGGCGATCCGCTGTTTCAGGCCCGAAAGCCCGATTCCGCGCGATTCCGCCTGCACTTGGCCTCGTGCCTGCGGACATGGGACCCGAAGTTCATCGATCTGGTGCGGCTGCTGTTCGGGTGCGACCCACATCTGAAGCTTGATCTGAAGGACATGCGCTGGTGACCCCGTCATCGGGTCGAGCGCGTCCGCTCCATGGAGGACAGTGAGGGCTTCGCGGTCAACGTCGACCGCGAAGCCCTCCGTCTATCAGGCGAGTGCGGATGCATCGCCCTTCATATGCGTTTCGTGGAATGGTGCCGATCAGTACTTGTTGGCGCCCTCACCCACGAAGTTCACCTGGAAGCCGCGCTGGTAGTGCAGGAACATGCTGGCGCCGTAGCGGTCGACCGGACGGTGAGTGAACAGCATGCGGATCGCGAACGCGGTCTGCACGTCCTCCGGCAGCGCGAGGAAGGCCTTGTGGGCGTCCCAGTAGGGCTCGCGAACGATGGCCGCATCCGGCACGTAGGCGTAGCCGTAGCCGTCGTCGTTCACGTAGCCCATGAACGGCAGATCCCAGGCGTCGTAGCGGGTGAGCTTGGCCTTGTAGTCCTCGACCTCGGCGATCGCCTCGTCGCTGATGCCGAACGACTTGGCGACCTTGTTGGCCTCGGCGGTCTTCTCCTCCGGGGTCTTGTCGAACATGTCGAAGTTGACGGTGATGACCTTCTTGTTGTCCTCTGCCATGATGTTCCCTTCCTACGAGAAATCGAACAATTAATATGTTCGTTTCTGATAGCGCGTTATGCACGTCTATGACGTTTTCGATTGACTGCAACAGGCGTTCAGGTGAACGTCCGAAACCTAAGAATAGCACTGCGAAGTGTTTCAAATTGGTGAAGTGGTGCGATTTTCTGTCTCGTTAACCCTTAGGTAACCAGTTTGGTCGGTATTGTTCGCCGGGTTGAGTTTCTGTTCATATTCCCGCTCAAATGAACAGTGAGATTGATAGTTTTGAGCTTGAAACGAACATTTGTGTGCGATCTGATATGCCGGTCCGGCGTGTCGTGATGCCGTGGCGTTCGGGCGCCTGCCGTGTTTCTCCGTCCCGGCCCTCGGTAGAATATGTGCGTCCGCCCCCGTAGCTCAGTCGGTTAGAGCAGCACCCTTATAAGGTGTGGGTCCTGGGTTCAAGTCCCAGCGGGGGCACCGTGCTGTCCGGGGCGCCATGCAGGCGTCATGGTCACTTCGCCGGCGTGTTGTCGGTGCATTCGTCTAATATTCCGTAGGTTCCGGTTCACGCCAGCCAGAGGGGCATGGCGACCCGGGTCACCTGAATTCCTTAGGAGACATTATGAAGCAGGGTATTCATCCCGATTACCATGCCGTCGAGGTCCTGTGCTCGTGCGGCAACACCTTCGTCACCCGTTCCACCTACAACGGTGACCACATGACGGTTGACGTGTGCTCGAAGTGCCACCCGTTCTACACCGGCAAGCAGAAGATTCTCGACACCGGCGGCCGCGTCGCCCGCTTCGAGAAGCGCTACGGCAAGAGGACCAAGTAGCATACTTCACGCCAGCCCATCAGGTCCGGCGCGCATCCGCGCGAACCGGCCGGGGCTGGCTTTTTCATATCTTCTCCGCATCCGCCGTCATCCGCGGCGGGATGCGACCCGAAACGACAATCACAGGCAACACGGCAGGACGGTAAGGAAGGCTGCATGGCAGACGAACAGTTCCCCGCGGCGGCGACCGCGCTGGAAGAGTACAGGTCCATCGAGGAGCAGATGGCCAGCCCCGAAGTGGTGACGGACCCGGACAAGATGCGCAAGCTCGGACGGCGCCACGCCGAACTCGGCGCCATCGTCTCCGCATACCAGAGGTATCTCGGCATCCGTGACGATCTCGAGGCCGCGCGAGAGATGGCCGACGACGACCCCGATTTCGCCGAGGAGGCCAAGCGACTCGAAGCTGAACTGCCTCAGGCCGAGGACAAGCTGCGCACCGCGCTGATCCCGCGTGATCCCGATGACGCGCGCGACGTCATCATGGAGATCAAGGCCGGCACTGGCGGCGAGGAGGCCGCGCTGTTCGCCGGCGACCTGCTGCGCATGTACACCCGATACGCCGAAAAGCGCGGTTGGACCGTCACCATCCAGTCCGAGAACGGCACCGAGCTCGGCGGCGTCAAGGACGTGCAGGTCGCCATCCGTGCCAAGGGCACGCCCGCCCCCGAGGACGGCGTATGGGCATCGCTCAAGTACGAGGGCGGCGTCCATCGCGTCCAGCGCATCCCCGTCACCGAATCGCAGGGGCGCATCCAGACCTCCGCGGCCGGCGTGATCGTCTTCCCGGAGGCCGACGAGGACGACGACGAGATCGAAATCGATCCGAAGGACCTCAAGATCGACATCTTCATGAGCTCCGGCCCCGGCGGCCAGTCCGTGAACACCACGTACTCCGCCGTGCGCATGACACACATCCCCACCGGCATCGTCGTGAGCATGCAGGACGAGAAGTCGCAGATCCAGAACCGCGCCTCCGCGCTGCGCGTGCTCAAATCGCGACTGCTCGCGATGAAGCACGAGCAGGAGGCCGCCGAGGCCGCCGACATGCGTCACTCGCAGGTGCGCTCGCTCGACCGGTCCGAACGCATCCGCACGTACAACTTCCCGGAGAACCGCATCGTCGATCATCGTACGAACTACAAGGCGTACAACCTCGATCAGGTGCTCGACGGGGATCTGCAGGCGGTCATCGACTCGGACATCCAGGCCGACGAGGCCGAACGTCTCGCCAAGCAGCAGTGATCGCTTGGCCGGTGTGGTGCGGCTTATACGGTGCTCGACACACTCAAGGCATCCGACTTCGTCGGATCGTCGCAGCGTAGCTGCTCCCCTCACCTATGGACAGTCCGCTGGACTGTCCATTGACGGTTCGGCAGCCAAGCCTACGGTCGAGCACCGTATAAGCCGCACCACACCTCGTTCGTATTTCAAGTTGCGTTTTTGACAGGGGAGAGAGGTTTTGTGTCCCTGAATGAGGTGGTGAAGGCCGCTGCGGCTGAGTTGCGGGCGGCGGGGGTTGAGACGGCGGAGCATGACGCGAAGCTGCTGATGGCCGAGGCGGCCGGTGACGGCGTCGAGCTGCGCGATGTCGACAAGGCGCTGCTGATGGGCGAAGACCTCGCCTATGACGCCGCGCGGTTCGATGCGATGGTCGCGAGGCGGGCGAAGCGCGAGCCGCTGCAGCATATCGTGGGCCACGCGCCGTTCAGGTATCTCGATCTCGTGGTCGGGCCGGGGGTGTTCATTCCGCGGCCGGAGACCGAGACCGTGGTGCAGGCGGGATTGGACTGGATCACGCGGCAGGGCATGTACCATCCGCGCGTCGTCGACCTGTGTGCAGGGTCCGGCGCGATCGGGCTCGCCGTCGCAAGCGAGGTTCCCGGCGCCGAGGTGTGGGCCGTCGAACTGTCGGCCGAGGCGTATGCGTGGACCGAGCGCAATCATGTGCGCGTCGCGCGGGCGTACCCGTCGGTCGCCGGCAACTACCATCTGGAACGCGGCGACGCGACCAGCCCGCTGACGCTGCCGCAGCTCGACGGCACCGTCGACATCGTCATCACCAACCCGCCGTACGTGCCGCTCGATCAGGTGCCTGAACAGCCCGAGGTGCGCGACTTCGATCCGGACATGGCCCTATACGGTGGGTCGGCGGACGGCGTGCTCATCCCCGAGCGGATCATCCTGCGTGCGGCCGGACTGCTGCGCACAGGTGGCGCGCTCGTCATGGAGCACGACATCTCGCAGGGCGATCGACTCGTCGCCTTCGCGCGCGCCAACGGCTTCACCGAGGGGCGCACCGACAACGACTGGACCGGTCGCCCCCGCTTCCTCTTCGCCGTCAAAGGCTGAAACGGTTTCGGTCCCTACTGCGCGTACCCCTGATAGACGCTGGCGTCCCTGTCGGTGATGGTCTTGATGACGTGCGCTGGGTTGCCGACGGCCACCGAGTTGGCTGGAATGTCCTTCGTGACCACCGCTCCCGCGCCGATCACGCAGCCGTCGCCGATGGTCACGCCGCCCAGCACCGTCACGTTGCCACCGAACCAGCAGTTCGAGCCGATCGTGATCGGCTCGCCGTACTCGTAGTCGTAGGCGGTGCCGTCGGCGCGCCTGCGCACGTTGCGATCCTGCCAGCGCAGCGGGTGCATCGGCGGCAGCAGCGATACGTTCGGGCCGAACAGCACGTCGTCGCCGATCGTCACCGGCGCGCAGTCGAGCACGGTGAAGTTGAAGTTCGCGAACACGCGGTCGCCGATCGTCGTATGGCATCCGTAGTCGAAGAACACCGGGCCCATCACGTCGAGGTTCTCGCCGTGACCGGGCAGCAGCTCGTCGAGGATCGCCTTGCGCGTCGCATCGTCGTGACGCGACGTGGCGTTGAACCGGGTGCACAGGTCGCCGGCATTGCGGCGCAGATCGTCGAGCTCGGCGTCGGATGCGTCGTACAGTCTGCCGGCGAGCATCTCCTCGCGCTCCGAGCGACGCGGCGTGCGCAGCTCGATGGGCGGGATGCGGAACGGGTCGGCGGCGTCGGTGGTGACGCTGTCCGTGGTGGGCGTGGGCTGATCGGTCATCTGATCGGTCATAGTGATGGCTCCTTTGCATGATGCGTGCATGCCGCATACGGTTTTTGATGATTGTCATCCGTCGCCTATACATCGTAATGTACGACCGTACATAATGGACGTTCGTCGCGTGGCGCTGCGATCGGCCTTCCACGGTTCGTGCTGCGGTCCGTGCGCAATGATGCAATGATAGATTGTGTGCCGATCCATGGGCCAGACGGATAGTGCTGGTCATGTGGACGCAAGAATGGATGAAGGACGATGAGCGAGACGACGGACGGGCGGAGGACGATGATGACGCGGATCGAGAAGGAGAGCAAGCGATGAGTGAGATTCTTGCGGTGAACGACGAGGCGCTCGCCAAGGCGGCCGAGATCATCAGGGACGGCGGACTGGTGGTCATCCCCACGGACACCGTGTACGGCATCGCCGGCGACCCGCGCAACGGCAAAGCCATCGACCGCATCTACGAGCTGAAGCGCCGACCGCGGTTCAAGGCGCTGCAGGTGCTGCTCGCCGACGTCGATCAGCTCGACGAGCTCGATCTCGCGCTGCCCGCGCCGCTCAACCGTCTCGCCGCACGATTCCTGCCCGGAGCGTTCTCGCCGATCGCCGTCGCGAAGGACGGCTGCACCCTGCGCACGCTCGCGAAGGACGGCACGCAGGGCGTGCGTGTCCCCAATTCGACGCTGTGCCTCAAGGCACTCAGGGCGCTGGGACCGCTGGCCGCATCCAGTGCGAACCTGTCCGGCGGCGAGAGTGCGCAAAGCGTCGCCGAGGCCGTCGAGGCGTTCGGTGACGCCGTGCCGCTGTATCTGGACGGCGGCAGCACGCCCGGGCACGTGGCCAGCACCGTCGTCGCCGCCGACCCGCACGAGCGTGACGGCATCCGCATCCTTCGGGAGGGCGTGATCCCGCAGTCGGCGATCCGCGAGGCACTCCACGTCAACGGCGGAGGGCTCGGCGCATGAGAATCTACCTGTTCATCGCCGCCGTCGCGGGCGGCGCCACCTACCTGTTCACTCCGATCATCCGTCATATCGCCATCGAGATCGGCGCCGTCGGCAAGGTGCGCGCGCGTGACGTGCACACCATCCCCACCCCGCGCATGGGCGGACTCGGCATGCTGCTCGGCTTTGCCGTCGCCATGCTGTTCGCCAGCCACATCCCGTTCATCCAGGGGCTGTTCGAAAGCACGCGGCAGGCGTGGGTGGTGCTGATCGGCGCGGCCCTGATCTGCCTGCTCGGCATGGCCGACGATCTGTGGGATCTTGACTGGATGCTCAAGATGGCAGGGCAGTTGCTCATCTCCGTGTTCGTCGCATGGGGAGGCCTGCAGATCATCTCGCTGCCGTTGGGATCGCTCGTCACCGCATCCCCCAGTCTGTCGATGGCGATCACCGCGTTCCTCATCGTCGCGTCGATCAACGCGGTCAACTTCGTCGACGGACTCGACGGACTGGCCTCCGGCATCGTAGCGATCGGCGGCATCGCCTTCGCGATCTACTCCTATATATTGGCGCGTACCTCGCCCTCGTACGCGTCGATGGCCACGCTCATCGACGTGGCGCTCGTCGGCATCTGCGTCGGATTCATCCTGCACAACTGGCATCCGGCGAAGCTGTTCATGGGCGATTCCGGTTCGATGCTCCTCGGCTATCTCATCACCTGCGCGTCGATCGTGATGACCGGGCGCATCGACCCGGCTTCGGTGCACACCAGTATCTATCTGCCGGTGTTCATGCCGATCCTGCTGCCGATCCTCGTGCTCTTCCTGCCGGTGCTCGACATGTGTCTGGCGATCGTGCGACGTCTGTCGAAGGGACAGTCGCCGATGCACCCCGACCGCATGCACCTGCATCACCGCATGCTCCGGATCGGCCACACCGTGCAGGGCGCCGTGACGATCCTGTGGGCGTGGGCCGCGCTCATCGCCTTCGGATCCCTGATGATCCTGTTCTTCAAGGCGTGGCACGTCCTCATCGGCATGGCGGTGGTCGGCGCGGTGCTCGCCGTGGTCACGATGTACCCGTACCTGAAACGCCGCATCCCCGAGATCCGCGCCGAAAACGAAGGCGCCAAACACGTGCGCAACGGCAAGTGAGATCCCTCCTTCTGGGAGCAGACAATCGAACGGAAGTCTGATGAACGGCAGTGAAACTCCGGAAGAACGGATGTGGAACGCCCATAGGCGATTGTGGTTTCCTACGTCAATGCACTTTCATATAGTGGTCACATGGCTACAAACCTCGATATGAACGCAGAATCCGCGTATGCTCCCCTTCCGCCGATTTTCGCGAAGCTTGGCCTCGCCTATGACGATGTGCTGCTGCTGCCGAACGAGACGGACGTCATTCCCTCCGAGGTGGACACCACCACCCACCTGACCCGCAAGATCACGATGAAGGCTCCGGTGCTCTCCGCCGCCATGGACACCGTCACCGAGTCCGAGATGGCCATCGCCATGGCCCGTAACGGCGGCATCGGCGTGCTGCACCGCAACCTGTCCATCGACGATCAGGCCGCTCAGGTCGACGTCGTCAAGCGCTCCGAGTCCGGCATGATCACCGACCCGCTGACCGTCAACCCGGACGTCACCCTCGCCGACCTCGACAAGCTGTGCGGCAAGTTCCACATCTCCGGCCTGCCGGTCGTCGACAAGGACAACAAGCTCGTCGGCATCATCACCAACCGCGACATGCGCTTCATCGCCTCCGAGGACTACGACCGCCTCAAGGTCAAGGACATCATGACCAAGGAGAACCTGGTCACCGGTCCGTCCAACATCTCCAAGGAGGATGCGCACGACCTGCTCGCCAAGCACAAGGTCGAAAAGCTGCCGCTCGTCGACTCCGAAGGCCACCTGACCGGTCTGATCACCGTCAAGGACTTCGTCAAGACCGAGCAGTACCCGGACGCCACCAAGGACGAGCAGGGCCGTCTGCGCGTCGCCGCCGGCGTCGGCTTCCTCGGCGACGCCTGGCAGCGTGCCTCCGCCCTGATGGAGGCCGGCGTCGACGTGCTTGTCGTCGACACCGCCAACGGCGAGGCCCGTCTGGCCCTTGACATGATCTCCCGCCTGAAGCACGACTCCGCCTTCGACGGCGTGCAGATCATCGGCGGCAACGTCGGCACCCGCTCCGGCGCGCAGGCCATGATCGACGCCGGCGCCGACGCCGTCAAGGTCGGCATCGGACCGGGCTCCATCTGCACCACGCGTATCGTCGCCGGCGTCGGCGTCCCGCAGCTCACCGCCGTGTACGAGGCCGCCCAGGCCTGCCGTACCGCCGGCGTGCCCTGCATCGCCGACGGTGGCATCCACTACTCCGGCGACATCGCCAAGGCCCTCGTGGCCGGCGCGTCCTCCGTCATGCTCGGCGGCACCCTCGCCGGCTGCGAGGAGGCTCCGGGCGAGAAGGTCCTGCTGCACGGCAAGCAGTACAAGCTGTACCGTGGCATGGGCTCCCTCGGCGCCATGGCCCCGCGCGGCAAGAAGTCCTACTCCAAGGACCGCTACTTCCAGGCCGACGTCACCTCCAACGACAAGGTCGTGCCGGAAGGCGTCGAAGGCGAGGTGCCGTACCGCGGACCGCTCAACGCCGTCCTCTACCAGATGATCGGCGGCCTGCACCAGTCGATGTTCTACATCGGCGCGCACAACATCGCCGAGATGTCCGAGAAGGGCCGCTTCATCCGCATCACCGACGCCGGCCTGCGCGAGTCGCACCCGCACGACATCGTGATGACCGCCGAAGCGCCGAACTACTCCGGCTTCCACAGCAACTGATCGAACGTGACGATTCGAACGTGACGGTTCGACGCTGACGACAGGAATGGTCTCCTCCCGAATTTCGGGAGGAGACCATTCCTTATGGTGAGGATTGACTCACTTGTCTCACTTGACTCGCTTGATGCCGAGCACTGCGATCGCGGCGATCGCGGCGGACACGGTGGCTCGTGACGATTCCTCGACGCGATCGGAGATGAGGGCGTAGATCGGGGCCTGCACCATGTTGAGGCCGACGAGTGCGAGGATGTAGAAGATCGCGATGAGCAGTGCGCTGGACGGACGGGACAGCGACCAGAAGCAGATGCCGTAGATGAACGCGCCGGTGAAGATCCACGGGGTGCGCTTGCCCCACCTGCTGCGCGTGCGGTCGGACAGTGCGCCGACGAACAGGGCGATGAAGATGGAGGCGATGGATCCGGCGGAGTTGATCGCGCCGAGGGCGGCGGTCGATTCGACGGCGCCCATGCCGAGATCGGCGCGCAGGCGCTGGGGGACCAGCACGGACATCGTGCCGAAGAAGGCGATGCCGGAGAGCACGGCGAAGGCATGAAGCCGGCGACATAGCGCCATTTGTCGGATGAGGGGCGGGAAGACGTGGGAGTCACGCTTGCTGCTGTCATTGTTCTGTTGCTTTCTCTTCGTTGAGTAATGGGGTTGGGAAGGTGGGATCAGGCGAGCTGGATCCAAGCGGAGGTGTCTTGAGGTAGCTGGCCGTCCTCGGTGAGCGGTCCGGAGGTGAGGAGTACCTCGCCGGCGGGCAGGTCGACCGGATCGGCGCCGAAGTTGGTGATCGATGCCCATCCGTTGGCACGCCTGTAGGCGATGGTGCCGCCGGTGAAGCCGTTCGCGCCGTCCGGCTTGCCGCTGGAGCGGTCTTCGGGCAGCCATGTCAGGCTCAGGTCGTCGGTCTGCAGCTCGTGACGCAGGGCCAGCGCGCGACGGTAGAGGTTCAGCATGGATTCCGGATCGCTGTCCTCGATGTCGGCGGCGAAGTCCTTGAACCATGCAGGCTGGGGCAGATGCGCCTCCTGACTCGGGGTGCCGTCCGCCTTGGAGGCGGGGGTGAAGCCGAAGGAGTCGGACGGGTCCACCGTCCACGGCAGCGGCACGCGGCAGCCGTCGCGGCCCTTGGTGCTGGCCGCCTGCGAGGTGCGGTGTCCGGACGGATCCTCGACTCGATCCCACGGGATGTCGGCCACCTCGAACAGGCCGAGTTCCTCGCCCTGATAGACGTAGACGGAACCGGGCAGCGCCATCTCCATGAGGATGGCGGCGCGGGCGCGCTTGGTGCCGAGCTCCCTGTCGAGCGGGTACGTGGTGCCGTCTCGCAGCACCCAATCCTTGGCGAGCTGGTGGTATTCGCTGGTCGGCACCTGCGGCAGGCCGTATCGGGTGGCGTGGCGCACCACGTCGTGGTTGCTCATCACCCACGTGGCGGAGGATCCGGAACGCTCGGCGCTGGCGACTCCCTCCTCGATGGCCTCGTGGAAGGCGTCACGGATCCAATCCTTCTTGGCGAACTCGAAATTGAAGATCTGCCCCAGATCGTCGGGGCTGGCGTACAGGTACTGGCGGTTGGGCTGCACCCAGGCCTCGGCCACGGCGAACGCCGGCGGGTTGTACTCGTTGAAGACCTTGCGCCACTCGTGGTAGATCTCGTGGACCTCGTCGCGGTCGATGACCGGGTGGGAGCCGTCGTCCGGCTGGTCGGAGGTGCACCACACGACGTAGTTGTCAAGGTCGTCGCGGTCGAGATCCTTGGCGAGTCCGTGCGCCACGTCCACGCGGAAGCCGTCGGCGCCGTGGTCGAGCCAGAAGCGCAGGGTGGTGATGAAGTCGTCTCGCACCTCGCGGTTGTTCCAGTTCCAGTCGGGCTGTTCCTTGGTGAACATGTGCAGGTACCACTGGCCATCAGGCACGCGAGTCCATGCGGGGCCGCCGAAGTGGTTCTCCCAGTTGGTCGGCGGCTGGTCGCCGTTCGGCCCCTTGCCGTCGCGGAAGATGTAGCGGTCGCGCTCCGGGGAGCCGGGGGCTGCGGCGAGGGCCTCCTGGAACCACGGGTGCAGGTTGGAGCTGTGGTTGGGGACGATGTCGACGACGACCTTGATGCCATGCGCGTGCGCGGCCTTGGCGAGGGCGTCGAAGTCGTCCATCGTGCCGAGCTTCGGGTCGACGTTGCGATAGTCGTCCACGTCGTAGCCGCCGTCGGCGAGCTGCGAGGGGTAGAAGGGGCTCAACCAGATCGCGTCGATGCCAAGCCGGGACAGGTAGCCGATCTTCTCGGTCACGCCGGCGAGATCTCCCAGACCGGAGCCGGTCGTGTCCTTGAAGCTGCGCGGGTAGACCTGGTAGACGGCGGCCTGCTTCCACCACAGTGCGGGGTCGGTGGCGTTGGTCATGCGGTTCCTCCTTGAATCCAGAGTTGTAAAAGCGTTTGCACCTTGTGTTGCAAGGTGTTTTCGTTCTTTCGGGTAGTTGAATAATAGCGCTTGCATAGAGTTGTGCAAAATCGGGTGCAATCGGCGTGTCGTGTCGGCGTGCAGTGTGCTGATTGCACTGAAATACCAATGATGCAAGCGTTTTTACAACAATGGAGTGCAAACGGTGCGATTCGCTGGTGTATCGTGATTGATGCGGCGTCATCCGCGCATCGGGCGGAGGGCGGAGATCGCAACGGCCTCGACGGACACGGGAGAGCGAACATATGAATAGGACGGCAACTCGTACCACGATCAACGACGTCGCCCGCCAGGCCGGCGTCTCCGTATCCACGGTCTCGCGTGCGCTGCGCGGATTGGACAAGGTCAATCCGGACACCCGCGCCCGCGTCGAACGGGCCGCCGAGGAACTCGGCTTCACCTTCTCCAAGACAGCATCGTCGCTCGCCAGCGGACGTTCGATGCGCGTGGCCGTACTCCTGCCCAGTGGCATGGACCAATGGTTCAACGCCAATGCATTCGAGGGGCTGTACGAAGGGCTCTCAAGCGAGGGATACGACGTCGTTCCCTATGTGATGTGGTCGGAGGTCGATCTGGACGGCTTCCTGCGAACGGTGTCGGGAACGCAGAACGTCGACGCGATCATCGTCGCCTCGTTCCTGCTTGACGCCGACCGTCAACGCATGCTCGCAACGCTCTCCACTCCGACGATCGGCGTCAACACGCCATCGGTCGAAGGACTGGACGCCTCCGTACGCATCGATGACAAGGCGGCGATGCGCGGGGTGATCAGACTGCTGCGCTCCCTCGGCCACGAGGCCGTGGCGTATGTCGAGCAGCCGGTGCAGTCATCGCCGTTCGTGTGCAGCGATTCGGTTCGTCTTCAGGGATTCCTCGACGCGGTGAACGAACAGGGGTACGACGAGACCCAGGTGCTGACGATCCCCTCGATCGACCGGTATGGCTCCGCGGATGGGGACGACGAGCATCTGGCGATCTCCGACATCGCCGCGCAACTGGTCGGAGCCACCCCCAGACCCACCGGCATATGCGTCGAGAACGACCGGTGCGCAGTGCTGCTGCTCAAGGAGCTGCGCAGACTGGGATGGCGTATCCCCGAAGAGGTGTCGCTCGTCGGATTCGACGGCGACTCGCTGGGAGACGTCGTCGACCTGAGCACCGTACGGCAGGATCCGAAACGACTCGGACGCGTCGCCGCGGACAAGGCGCTGCGGCTCATGCGCGGCGAGACGCTCGACGAGCCTCACACGATCCTGCCCACATCGCTGCTGACGCGATCCACCACAGCACGCCTGTGATCCGCGTCTACGCGTCCCCTGCCGGGTATAGTCTGAACTGTTCTTTTCCAAGACGAACGATGACGAAAGAGGGACGACAATGGTTGACGCACATGACGCCGAAACCTACAGCGCGAAGGATTCGCGCCTCATCTGGATCGACTGCGAGATGACCGGACTCGACATCTTCGGCGGCGACGAGCTCGTCGAAGTGTCGGTCGTGCCCACCGACTTCGACCTGAACGTGCTGGACGAGGGGGTCGACTACGTCATCAAGCCGAGCCGGAAGGCCGTGGATCACATGAACGACTTCGTGCGCCAGATGCACACACGCTCCGGACTCATCAACGAGTGGGAGCACGGTCTCACGCTCGAGGAGGCCGAGCAGAAGGTCACCGAGTACGTGGCGCGCTTCACCCCGGACGGCGTGCGCCCGCTGCTCGCCGGCAACACCATCGGCTCCGACAAGAAGTTCCTCGACCACTACATGCCGAACCTCATGAGCCACCTGCACTACCGCAGCATCGACGTGAGCACCCTCAAGGAACTCGCTCGCCGCTGGTACCCGGCCGTGTACGAGAACCGCCCGCCGAAGAACGGCGGCCACCGCGCGCTCGCGGACATCATCGAATCGCTCGACGAACTGCGTTACTACCGTGCGGCCGTCATGGCCGCCGCCCCCGGGCCGGACGCCGCCGAAGCCGCGCGCATCCGCGACGAGATCGTCGCGACCAGCCTGAACAACCAGTGAGACCGTCTCCGAGGGGCTGATCGATGCGGCAGAGCGAGGCGTTGGCGATTCTGAATGCCGGGGCGAACGTGTTTCTGACGGGTGCGCCCGGCGCCGGCAAGACGTACGTGCTCAACGAGTTCATCCGCGGTGCGCGCGCAGACGGTGCCGACGTGGCCGTCACCGCCTCCACCGGCATCGCCTCGACGCACATCGACGGCCAGACCATCCACTCGTGGAGCGGCATCGGTCTCGCTAACGTGCTCACCGCAAGCCTGCTCAAGACCATCAGAACCCGGCGCCGCCGCCGAATCCAGGCCGCCGACATCCTCGTCATCGACGAGGTGTCGATGCTGCACGCCTGGCTGTTCGACATGGTCGATCAGGTGTGCCGTCAGGTCCGGCACGATCCGCGCCCCTTCGGCGGTCTGCAGGTGGTGATCTCCGGAGACTTCTTCCAGCTGCCGCCGGTCTCCGTCTCCGGACGCGACCGCGACGTGCTGCCGGTGCGCCCCGAATTCATCGCCTCGCGTGAACGGTATGCGCGCGCCGGACTCAACCCGGAAGGTTCGTCACCGAATCGCTCGTCTGGGCCGAACTCGATCCGGCCGTCTGCTACCTGACCGAACAGCATCGTCAGGACGACGGCAAGCTGCTCGGCGTGCTGAGCGACATCCGCTCCGGATGCGTCAGCGACGCGGACCGCGACCTCCTCGTCACCCGCCTCGGCGTCCGGCCGGCCGAAGGCGAGGTGGCCGTCCACCTGTTTCCCGTCAACCGTCAGGCCGACAATCTCAATGACGTGAAACTCGCGCGGATCAACGCCGAGCAGCACACGTTCCACGCCGAACAGGCGGGTCCCGCGAACCTCGTCGACCGGCTCAAACGCAACATGCTCGCCCCCGAACAGCTTGTGCTCAAGGAGGGGGCGGCCGTCATGGCCCTGCGCAACGACACCGACCGCCAGTTCGTCAACGGATCGCTCGGCACGGTGCGCGGATTCGCCGCCGACAACAAGGGCGGCTGGCCGATCGTCGAATTCGAGAACGGCAACATCGTCACGATGAAACAGGCTACATGGGAGATGATGGACGGCGACGAGGTGCTCGCCTCCGTTTCGCAGGTGCCGCTGCGCTGCGCATGGGGCATCACCATCCACAAGTCGCAGGGCATGACGCTCGATCGCGCGGTCATGGATCTGAGGCGCACGTTCGCGCCCGGCATGGGGTACGTGGCGCTCTCCCGCGTCGAATCGCTGGACGGACTGTATCTGGAGGGCGTCAACAACCGCATGTTCCTCGTCTCACCCGACGCCGTCATGCTCGACGGCGATCTGCGCGAGGCGTCCGCCGCCGCATCCGACCTGCTCGCCGACCAGGGCGCCGGCGCGTTCAAGCCGTCGGCGCTCGCGTCCGCTGCCGACGACGAATTCGCCCAAGAGTCTCTGTTCTAGCGTCCTATTGTTGGGGGGATTCGGGATGTCGCATATTGAAAAACGATATAGTATTATCGAAATGCAATGCAATCGTACTGTATGGCGATAATCGCTATGTACTGCATGATTGCCGGCGAAGCGTCGTCCGGCGGTCGGCGAAACGGCAAGGGAGTGAACCATGGCTGACATGTCGAACGAGATATGGCCCGAATACCATCCCACCGCCATAGCGGTGCTCAAAGGGCTGATCGTGGTTATCGAGATCGGTTGCCTGTGGGGGCAGTATGTACTGGTCGTCGCCTCGGGCGACTTCATTCAGGTGTATCCCGAGTTCGCGCCCGCCCGATGGCCGTATGCCATCGCCGGAATCTTCGGAGTCCTGTGCTTCGAGGCTGCGCTGGTGCCCCTATGGCGTCTGCTCACCCTGGTGAAGCGGCGTGACGTCTTCTCCGGCAAGGCCGTCACATGGACGAACGCCATCATCGTGTGCGCGCTCGCCGAGGCCGCGATCGTCGTCTTCGTGCTGCTCTATGGGTCCATCGCCCAATTCCCGTATCACGATCCCTCCAGCGGGCAATACGTGGATCTGGCCATGGGATCCGCCGCGTTGGGGATGGCGTGTCTTGGGGCGTTGCTGCTCATCGCCGCGTTCATACTGCTGCTCATTGTCATGCGTTCGCTGCTGGTGACCGCCATCGCCCAGCGCAGCGAACTCGCGGAGGTGATTTGACATGGCCATCCGCGTGAACCTCGACGTCATGCTCGCCAAACGGCGTATGAGCGTCAACGAGCTCGCCGAGCGCGTGGGCATCACGCCCGCCAACGTCTCCGTGCTCAAGAACGAGCGGGCCAAGGCGGTGCGTTTCACCACGCTCGACGGCATCTGCCGCGCGCTCGACTGCCAGCCCGGAGACATCCTCGAATACGTGGACGAACGTCATCAGCAGTGACGCGATGCGTCCGATGCGGCCGTCATACCGTGACGGTTGCCGGATGGAGCGATATGAGGGATTCAGCGCCGAAATTGGTCGAAATCGTGCTGGGTCCCGCAAATCCCGAGGACTCAGCACGATTCTCAGTGGTCTTTACGCTGAGTTCCGCATACGTCCGTACCTGAGCGGATATGGGACGCCGTGCAGACAAGACCATGTCACGTGGAATCAATTGTTGATGTATAACAAACGTTGACAATTGCATCTGAAACAAGTGCGAAGATGTGTTGGAAGCTATACAATGAAAAACGTCAAAGAGATCAGACGAAAACTACGTGAAAAGAGTTTATGATGTAGCATATTTAAAGCATGCTATTATTATGGTCGAATGGAATGTATCGTGAGGCTAAAAACGAGTCTGCCTCACGGCATTGTGAGATTGATTGAATGGGCGGGTGATCGGGATTAAAGTAGGAATAGTTGATAATGATCACATGTCTCTCAGTGTCCTAGGACAGATGGTTTCAAAGGATCATGAATGTCATATATTGTGGCTGCTTGATTCCGGGGAAGCATTGATAGGTAAATGCCTTGATGAACACGTTTGGCCTGATGTTATATTGATTGATGCTGAACTTGGTGATTCGTCGGGTATAAGTTTATGCCGAAGATTGAGGGAGGTGAATTCATCTGTTTCTGTGGTAATAATAACATCTTATCCGCTTCGGAGATATTATTACAGAGCGATTATGGCCGGAGCTCAGGGGTTGATACACAAAAGCGATTACAGATACTTGATACCGGTATTGCATGAAGTGCATGACGGGAGTGCAATGTCCGTATCGACGTTCAGGGACATGTCTGAAGTGACTGGTGCTGATGGGATAACTATTTCATCGCAAGAAAGCGGAGATGACGATCGTCCTCCTGCTCCTCAAGAATGGTTCAAGTCGGCTTCGGATAGTTATGACATGCGCCATTCGCGTAAATATAAGGACAAATCTTGTCTTAACTATATGGAAGAGATGGTTCTTCGTCTGTCCGCCGAAGGAATGACTCAAAATGATATTGCTAGAGAAATTGGAATATCCTCCACTAGCGTTCGGACTTATTCATTACGGGCGAGGAGAAAGCTGAAATCGAAGACTTTGATACAAGCGGTGGTTACATGGTTGTCGATTAATTCATAGAGGTGATCTATCGTGGATAAGATCAAGACGGCGGTTCGTCGTCATAAATGGACGATGGTTGTTTCCTTTGCTGTGTTGTGCTACAGCATTATCCAAATATATGGTTCTGGATATTTTTCGTTTGCACTGCCTGTTGATATTGTTTTATTTCTTGCGGTATATATTCTACTCATTGCACTATTCGCTGTTTTGCCATGTGTGGCAAGTCTGCTGCTTGTCGTGTTGCGCGTTGTGGTTGCTTTTCTGCCGAATGATTTGTATACCCTTCAGGCATTGGGTGTGCTGATTGCGATCTGCTTTCTTGCATATATTTTGCCAGTAGTATGGTCATCTTGTGTTCTTTTGGTCTTGTGTTCGATGCTTTTATTGTCCGAGTATTGGCTTCACCATGATATACAACAGATTATGTCTGTCATATATCTATGCATAATCTTCTTTTGTATCGGAAGGGCTATTCTTCGTATTCGTTTGGACAACAATGACTTGGTTAAACAAGTCAGATCACGAAACCTCATGTACAGAATATATATGTCTGAAGCACTTCATGATAAGGTGACCAATGAGTTATCTTCGATTATTCTCATGTGTGGACGCTCACATGATGATAGCTCTGGTGAAATGGATGCGAAGAGTGTTGCTGCCGTTGAGTTGTGCGCTCAAAAAGCTTTGCTCAACACGCATCGTGTCATGAATCTGCTTGTAGATGAAAGTGATCCTCATCTCCCAAAAACGGGAATGCTGAATTCTGATAGTATCAGTCACTTTCTAGTTGAATCCGACACCTATCTTCATGACATGGGATATGTGGGTAAATCTGTCTTCAATAGTGTTAGAAAGCACGATGTCATATATCCTGATGTGACCCTTGATGTACTCAAGGAGTTGTATGTAAACATTGAAAAATACTGTATTGTGAGTAGTGGTGCATATGATTTGAAGATTGTTGATGAAGGGGAATGTCTCACTATCTGCAGTTCCAATGCTATTTCCACTAAGAAGAGCGAAGTTCGATCCTTCGGATTGGGGACTGGGTTGAAATCGATGCAGTCAAAATTGTCTATGCTGGGAGGCAGTGTGCAGTATTCTGTCGAAGATGGCCGTTGGCATGTCAAGGTGACCATCCCGCTGAATTCCGTTGGTTGCTCTCGTCAGCTACCTGACTGATGCATGCTCCCGTAAGGAAAGGAGTCTATGCTTAGAACGGAGAGGCGGGGATCGTATGACGAGACGATTGGTGCGGACTCTGAAAGGCCAGATGCTATGACGGGGAATCGGACGGCGCGAAATGGCGATAATGGTCGTGACTCTGCCTACGGTGACGAGATCGATGATCCGACTCTTCTGGACAATCTGTCCCATTCTGACGAGTCTGTTGATGAATCGAGCGAGTCGATGGAGGACGACCTTTACGCGGCCGCGAAGCCTGGGCGCGGAGACTTCTCTGAGAGCTCCTCACAGAGCGATGCCGGGAGCGGCGCTGGGAGACGCCACGCCGATGTGCGTCGCCTGCGCACGCCGATCGTCGTCGCGGTGATCGCGTTGTTCGCGGCGGGACTGGTGTTCGCCGGGTGGACGGTCACGAGTTCGGTACTGACGTCGCAGCGTCACGCGCATGAAAGCGCACTCGCCGGATGCCGCGCCTCCCGCCGCGCGTACACGGAGACCGCCACCACGTTCACACCGACCCTCGCCACATCGAAGACGCTGCTCGACAAAACCAAGGGATTCGACGACAGCGAGACCCGCGAACGACTCCAGCAACAGGTGAACCGTACGGACGGCATCGACTTCACGGCGCTCGCCGCCGCCGACTGCACGGACGACATGTCCACCGCGGCGCTGGACGACCTGTCCGACCGGTACGGCATCGCCGACACCCAGATGGACACGGCCCTCATCTCCATGCCGTACGACATGCAGACCCTGCAGGGCATTCTCGATGGTCTGACCGTCAGGGACGCGCGTGCACGACTTGACACGCTCCTCGACAAGGCGCGCACCGCCTATACGCGATCCGACGGCAAGGCCGACAACGCCCTGCGCGCCGTACTCAAGCAGACCATCGACGCGGCGCAGCATACGCTCGACACCACGTCCACCACCGACGCGGCGACCATTGCGAACGCGACCGGACCGCTCTCCGACGCCACGGACAAGGTTATTGCCGCCATGCCGCTCGACTGCCATTTCATCAATTGCGTGGCCCTGACCTTCGATGACGGCCCCAACAAGCAGCGCACGCCGAAGATCCTCGACGAGCTCAAACGGGCCAAGGTACCCGCCACGTTCTTCCTGCAGGGCCAGTTCGTCAACGGCTCCAACGTGTCCCTCGTCAAACGCATGATCGCCGAAGGACACTCCGTCGGATCGATCTCATGGCGGCACACGCAGATGCATGCGATGAGCGCCGACCAACTTGCCAAATGGTTCAAGGACACCGACGACGTGATCTCGCAGGCCTCAGGCAAACCCGTCACCCTGTTCCGCCCGCCGGACGGTGCCTGGAGCGACGCCCTGCGCGCCGCCGCGAAAGCCAACAACCAATCGATGATCATGTGGAGCGTCGACTCCGGCGACTGGGACGGCAAGGCCACGGCCTCCGCAATCGCCAAACGCGTGGTCTCCGACGCTGCCCCGGGTTCGATCGTCGCCCTGCACGACGGCAATGCGGCAACCGCCAAGGCCTTTCCCGAGATCATCAAGGGACTCGAGAAGAAGGGCTATCATCTCGTCACCGTCGACACGCTCCTCGCCGGCGCCATGCAGCCTGTTGAGCCCGGCGACATGATCTACAGTCTCGACAGCGTCGACGCCGTACAGCAGGGTGGTCAAGTAGGCGCCGCCAGCTGAGTCCAGCCGAATCGGTCATCGTCGTGCGATAGGCGATCGCGAGACGCGGACATCCAACGACGACTACCATAGGACGTGAAAGAGGTGGTCGTTATGGTGCGTGCCGATTTCGTTCGTCTGGCAGCGGTGGCCGGAGCCTTCTACCCCGATGATCGCGTCGTATTGAAGAAGATGATCAGCCGACAGCTCGACTACGGGCGCGAATTGCTTGCGAAGCTGGAGGATGACGGGAACGACGGCGATTCCCTGCCGCAGGGCGCCCCGAAGGCGGTGATCGTGCCGCACGCCGGATACGTGTACTCCGGCACGACCGCGGCGCTCGCCTATGCGCTGCTCGAACGCGGACGCGGCACGATCCGCCGCGCGGTGATCGTCGGGCCTACGCATCGTGTACCGGTCCGCGGCGTCGCCTGCTCGTCGGCCGTCGCGTTCGAGACCCCGCTCGGCACGGTGCCGATCGACGTCGCGTCCGAACGTCGCGCATTGGGACTGCTATCCGGCGATGACGCGGACAGGCCTGACGATGTCGGAGGCGCGTTGCGCTCCGGCATGTGCGCGCTGCCGGACGCACCCGCCCCTGCGCTCATCGTCGACGATCCGACGCACGCGCAGGAGCATGCGGTCGAAGTGCAGATCCCGTTCCTCCAGACCGTGTTCGGACCGGATCTCGAGATCGTGCCGCTCAACGCCGGCGACGCCACTCCGCGCGAGGTCGGCGACGTGCTGCGTGCCCTGTGGGGCGGTCCCGAAACCGTCATCGTGATCAGCTCCGACCTGTCCCACTACCATCCGCAGGAGTATGCGCGCGAACTCGACGACGAGACCATCGACGCGATCGCGCACCGTCGTGGTCCCATCCACCCGCGTCGCGCGTGCGGCGCATACCCGGTCAACGGCCTGCTCGACGTGCTGACACGCGGGCTGCATCCCGATTCGTCTCCGGCATCGCAGGGGAGCGCCGCAGGAGACGACGTCGCCTTCGACCTGCGGCTGCTCGGCCGCAGCACCTCCGGCGACGACGGCGTGGTCGCGCTCGCCGGCGAGCCACGTCCCGCGATGCGCGACCCCGACGAGGCCGTCGTCGGCTACTCGTCGTTTGCGATCTGGCAGGAGAGCGAATCCGCAGGTGGCGTGAGGACTGCGGAACGCGATGCGGCATCGCGGAACGGATCGGATCCCGCATCCGAGCAGGAAGCGTCCGGCCACGATGCAGGCCACGGTGTCGACCGTGACGCCGACCACGGCACCGTGCTCCTCAAACTCGCCCGAGCGGCCATCCGCGAACATCTCGGACTGGACGACGACCCCGCCGACCGTCCGAATGCGATCATCGCACGCCATTCGTGGCTCGACGAACCCGGTGCGAGCTTCGTCACCCTAACCGAACAGGGCGACCTGCGCGGTTGCATCGGCACGCTCGAGGCATACCGGTCGCTGGGCCGGGACGTCGCCGACCACGCGGTCGACGCGGCCAGCCGCGACCCGCGGTTCATGCCCGTGACGTCACGCGAATACCCGCTGCTCGACGTGGAGGTGTCGGTGCTTTCGCGCCCCGAACCGATCGCCGTGCGCTCGCGTACGGAACTCGAGCGCGCGCTGAAGCCCGGTGAGGACGGGCTCATCCTCGCCGACGGTCGCGGACGCCGCGCCACGTTCCTGCCGCAGGTGTGGGAGCAATTGCCCGACCCGCACGACTTCGTCTCCCATCTGCTCGCCAAGGCCGGCATCACGCCGAGCCTCGACTGGGATCACAGCGAGATCGAGTGCGAACGCTATGGGGTGACGGCCTATGCCGAGCGGGAGTGACCTGCGGCCACAGGACACCTTCGGCCCGGCCCTCGGCCGCTGGCAGACGCGGTTCGACGACGGTACCGGCCGCGCCCGCTGCGAACTGTGCCCGCGCCGTTGCGTGCTCAAGCCCGGACAGCGCGGCTTCTGCTTCGTACGCTCCAACCATGACGGCGTGATCGTGTCCGACACATACGGCCGCAGCTCCGGATTCGCCGTCGACCCGGTCGAGAAGAAGCCACTCAACCACTTCCACCCCGGCTCCAGCGTCCTGAGCTTCGGCACGGCCGGATGCAACTCCGGATGCCGGTTCTGTCAGAACTGGGACATTTCGCGCGCTCGCGATTACGATCGTCTCGGCGTCGAGGCGAGCCCCGAAAGGATCGCGCGCGTTGCCGCCGATCGTGGCATCGACTCGGTCGCGTTCACCTACAACGATCCGATCGTGTTCGCCGAATATGCGATCGACACCGCCTACGCATGCCGTGCGCGCGGCATCCATCCGATCGCCGTCACCGCCGGATACATGGCCGCGCCCGCCCGCGCCGACTTCTACGATGCGATGGACGCCGCCAACATCGACCTGAAGGGCTTCACCGAGGACTTCTACTGGAAGGTTACCGGCACGCACCTGCAGGACGTGCTCGACACCATCGACTATGCGGTCAACGAGGCGCGCATCCCGGACGGGCGGCACGTGTGGGTGGAGCTGACGACGCTGCTCATCCCCGGCCTCAACGACGACGACGCGCAGCTGCACGCCGAATGCACGTGGATACGCGAGCACTGCGGACCGGACGTGCCCCTGCACTTCTCCGCGTTCCACCCCGCATGGAAGATGACCGACGTGCCGCCCACCCCGCACGCGACGCTCACCCGCGCCCGCGGAATCGCCCTGGACGAGGGACTCCACTACGTCTACACCGGCAACGTGCATGACACCGACGGCGACACCACCTACTGCCCGAACCCGTCCTGCCGAACGCCGCTCGTGGTGCGCGACTGGTATCGGATCATCGACGACCGGCTTACGGGCGGGACTCCGGCAGGAGAGAGCGGGAACGATGGACGTGATGCGGAGGGCGTGCGATGCCCCGAGTGCGGGACCGTGATCGCCGGCAGGTGGTGATCTCCCCGCCGGCGGGTGATCTCGGGTGATTGCG
The DNA here is from genome assembly GCF_000741175.1 of Bifidobacterium callitrichos DSM 23973. GTDB lineage: Bacteria > Actinomycetota > Actinomycetes > Actinomycetales > Bifidobacteriaceae > Bifidobacterium > Bifidobacterium callitrichos. The sequence continues at coordinate 122,986 of NZ_JGYS01000003.1, read as the reverse complement.
GGCGATCGTGGGAGGGCACGCGGAAGGATACGCGGGCAACGGGCGTGCGGATGGGCAGGCCGATGTACATCACCCGCTTGTCGGTTGACGCGAATATCTTGGAGCGTATGACTTCCAATACCCTTCGTATGTCTACCCTGTTCCTGCGCACCCTGCGCGAGGATCCCGCCGACGCGGACGTCGATTCCGCCAAGCTTCTGCAGCGCGCCGGATACATCCGCAAGGCCGCGCCCGGCATCTGGACCTGGCTGCCGCTCGGCCTGCGCGTGCTCAACAAGATCGAGGACATCATCCGCGAGGAGATCAACGGCATCGGCGCCCAGGAGGTGCACTTCCCGGCCCTGCTGCCGCGTGAACCGTACGAGGCCACCCACCGCTGGGAGGAGTACGGCGACAACATCTTCCGTCTCAAGGACCGTCATCAGGCCGACTACCTGCTCGCGCCGACGCACGAGGAGATGTTCACGCTGCTGGTCAAGGACATGTACTCGTCCTACAAGGACCTGCCCGTCACCCTCTACCAGATCCAGACCAAGTACCGCGATGAGTTCCGTCCGCGCGCCGGCCTCATCCGCGGCCGCGAGTTCATCATGAAGGACGCCTACTCCTTCACGATCGACGAGGAGGGCATGCGCAAGGCGTACTACGACGAGCGCGGCGCCTACGAGCGCATCTTCCAGCGTCTCGACCTCAAGTACGTGCCCGTGTTCGCGATGTCCGGCCCGATGGGCGGCTCCGCCTCCGAGGAGTTCCTCGCCCCGATGGCCATCGGCGAGGACACGTTCGCCCTCGCCCCGTCCGGCAAGGCGTGGAACGTCGAGGCGCTGCACACTCCGGAGCTGCCGGAGATCGACGCCTCGAACACTCCGGCGATGGACATTCGCGAGACCCCCGATTCCAAGACCATCGAGGCATTGGTCGACACCGCCAATCGTCTCTACCCGCGCGAGGACGGCCGCGAATGGACCGCCGCCGATACGCTGAAGACCGTTGCCATCACGGTGATGCACGCCGAGGATGAGGACCATGACAAGCCGTGGCGCGAGGTCATCGCCGTGGCCGTGCCGGGCGATCGTCAGGTGGATATGAAGCGTCTCGAGGCGCAGTTCGCTCCGTCCGAGATCGAGGAATCCACCGAGGAGGACCTGAAGGCCCACCCCGAGATGGTGGCCGGATACATGGGACCGATGGCGTTCGGCAAGCAGGGCGAGGCCGCGGGCGTCGCCGAGCCGGTGCGTTTCTTCGTCGACGCGCACGTCGTCAAGGGCTCCGAATGGATCATCGGTGGCGACGAGGCCGGCAAGCACCGCTTCCATGCGGTCTACGGCCGTGACTTCGAGGCCGACGGCACCGTCGAGGCCGTCGAGGTCCGCCACGGTGATATGAGCCCGGACGGCTCCGGCCCGCTGAGCTTCGAACGCGGCGTCGAGATCGGTCAGGTCTTCCAGCTCGGTCTCAAGTACTCCAAGGCTTTGGACTTGAAGGTCCTCGACCAGAACGGCAAGGCCGTACCGGTGTGGATGGGCTGCTACGGCATCGGCGTCTCTCGTGTGCTCGCCTGCATCGCCGAAACGCATCACGACGATCGCGGCCTCGCATGGCCGACCGTCATCGCGCCGGCGCAGGTCCACGTGGTCGCCACCGGCAAGGACGAGAAGGCGTTCGAAGGCGCTGAGAAGCTGGTCGCCGATCTGGAGGCCAAGGGCGTCGAGGTCATCTACGACGACCGCAGGAAGGTCTCCCCGGGCGTCAAGTTCAAGGACGCCGAGCTCATCGGCGTGCCGGTCATCGCCGTGGTCGGCCGCGACTACGTCAACGACGGCACCATCGAGATCCGCGATCGCGACGGCGAGAACAAGGTCGCCGTGCCCGCCGATCAGGCCGTCGACGAGCTGGCGAAGCGCATCTGACGCTTCCGGCATTCCTTTTGCGGCTCCCCTCGTCAGGGGAGCCGTTTTTTATCCACAACACGCCCGTGGTGCCAGGCTCCGCCCACATATTTCGACCGGTCTTGCTCGTGCGCCGTGCTCCGACGCACGCTGGGAGCACCGAAGAACGGCCGTCCGTGATCACACGCGCGGGTGGGCCGTCTCTTCGGTCCATCATCGATCGCATCGGCCAACGAGGGCCGATCGCATACGGAAAGGACCAATCGACATGGGCATCCAGCAAATTCAGGTGACCGTCACCGGCAATCTCGGTGCGGACCCCAGATCCTTCAGCAAGAACATCGACGCTCCCGCCTGTTCGTTTCGCATCGGGGTTACTCCACGATTCTATGACTCGGGTCTCGGGCAGTGGCGTGACCGCGAGACCACGTGGGTGGGTGTGCGCGCCTATCGCACGCTCGCTTCGAACATCCTGGGATCGCTGCACAAGGGCGATCCCGTCATCGTGACCGGCACGCTTCATTCGGAGCGCTGGCGCAAGGAGGGCGAACAGACCGACCGGTTCACGCCGGTGATCGACGCCGTCGCCGTCGGTCACGACCTGAGTCAGGGCGTCGGCCGATTCCGCCGTGTCGGACGCGAACAGCCCGCCTCGGACGCGTCGGATTCGGAGCGGAACGATCGGAACGGGCAGAACGTCCCCAGCGGGCAGGGAGCGGATTCGTACGCCAATGCCGGAGCCGATGGTGCCGGCGCTCCCAGCAATGATCCACTGCCGGGTGCCTCGACGCCGATCCGCCCGGTCGACATCCTCGGCGCGTCGCAGGATGACGATGCCGCTGGCACCGAGGTGTACGGTGCCATGAGCGAGGACGAGTCCGTCGACGGCGCAGCCGAATACGACGACACGACCGTGGACGACGACGGTGTCATCCACGACGAATCCACGGATTCGACGGTTGCATCGGCTGCTGCGGTTGCGGATTCGTCGGCTGCGGATGAAGGCGATGCCGGTGATCGCACCGTCGCCGATACCGCTGAGAACGGTTCGGATCCGTTCTGACCTCCGACCTCTGACCTCCGCCATAGCCGAAGGGACACAAACGAACGGCGCCCGTGCGATACCCGATTATCAGGTATCGCACGGGCGCCGTTCGGTGCTGCTTGCCGCCAACTACCCCTCGGAACAGAGGAGTGGCGTCGTCACCAGATGCGTACGCGCTGGTCGGGGGCGAGGTACATCGGATCGCCCTCCTTGACGTCGAACGCCTTGTAGAACAGATCCACGTTGCGCACGATGCCGTTCGTGCGGCATTCGGCGGGGGAGTGCGGGTCGATCTGCAGATACTGCTCGGCCAGCTCGTCGCGGTTCTTCGTGCGCCAGATCGACGCGTAGCTCAGGAAGAAGCGCTGCACGCCGGTGAACCCGTCCATCTCGGGAGCGGTGGCGAGCGACGCCTCGATCGCCTCGGCGGAACCGTCCTCGGCGCGGCCCGCGGCCTTGTCGAGCGCGAACGCATACGCCTTGAGTGCGATGTTCACGCCGCCCAGATCGCCGATGTTCTCGCCGATCGTCAACGCTCCGTTGACATGTGGGGCCTTCTCCGGCTCATCCGCGTACTTTTCCTGCAGCTGCTTGGGAACGAACGCGTTGTACTGCTCGATGAGCGCCTTCGTACGCTGCTCGAAGTTGGCCTTGTCCGTAGGTGTCCACCAGTCGTTGAGCTTGCCGTCGCCGTCGTACTGCGAACCCTGATCGTCGAAGCCGTGGCCGATCTCGTGGCCGATCACCGCGCCGATGCCACCGTAGTTGGCCGCGTCCTCGGCCTGCGGGTCGAAGAACGGCGGCTGGAGAATCGCGGCCGGGAAGACGATCACGTTCATCGTCGGCTCGTAGTAGGCGTTGACCGTCTGCGGGTTCATCAGCCACTCGTCCTTGTCGACCGGCTTGCCGACCTTCTCCAGCTGGTATCCGGTCTCGTAGAGCGAAGCGGCCATCATGTTCTCGGCGAGCACGGCGTCCTCGTGCACGTCCAGCGCCGTGTAGTCGCGCCAATGGTTCGTGTATCCGATCTTCAGCGTGAACTTGGAGAGCTTCTCGAGGGCCTTCTCCTTCGTCTCCTCGCCCAGCCAGTCGGAGTTCGTGATCGACACGCGATAGGCGTCGATCAGGTTCACGACCAGCTGCTCCATACGCTGCTTCGAGCTTTCCGGGAAGTGACGGCGCACGTACTCGCGGCCCACGTCCTCGCCGCAGATGCCGTTGACGAGGCTCACGCCACGCTTCCAGCGATCGCGCTGCTTCTTCGCGCCGGAAAGCACCTTGCCGAAGAAGTCGAAGTTCGTCCTGTCGAATGCGCGGGAGAGGTAGGAGGCGGATCCGACGATGAGATGCACACGGGCCCACAGCTTGAGATCGTCGAGATCGGCGGCGTCCCAGAACGCGTCAAGACCTTCCAGGAAGCTCGGCTCGTGGACGATCACGCGCGAGAACACCGCGCGCAAGTCGAGCGGCTGGACCTTGGCGGCGGCGGTCGCATCATAGCCGGCCTGCCATGCGTCGATCCATGCATTGAGATCGAAGTGGCTGAGCGTCGCGGCCAGATCGGCGTAGTCGGTGGGGTTGTAGGTCTTCACGGAATCGCGCGTGGCCACGTTGTCCCAATGATTCGCGGCGATCCTGGTCTCCACGTCGAGGAAGCGGGCGGCCATGTCGAGCGCTTCCTGACTCGGCGTGACGGTCACGTCCTGCGTGTCGTCGCCCTCGCCGTCCTCACCGTCGGTCTGCGACTTCGGCAGTTCGTCGTCGACGTTCGGATTGTCCTCGGCGGCCGGCGCGTAGCCGGCGTTGACGAGCTGGACGGCGACCATGTGCACGTAGGCGTCACGCACCGGGGCGTAATGGTCCTCACGGTAGTACGCCTCGTCCGGCAGCAGGATGCCGGCCTGCTCGATGTGCGCGATGTTGAGATCCGGGTTTCCCGGGTCGCCGTAAATCGGCAGCGCGAACACGTCGACGCCGGTGGACGCGTTGAGACGTCCGAGCGTACGGGTGAGCTCCGCCTTGTCCTCGGCGGCGTCGATCGCGTCGAGATCGGCCTTGATCGGAGCGATGCCCTGCTGCTCGATCAGATCGGTGTTGAGGAACGAACGGTACAGGGCCTGCGACTTGACGGCCGGGCAGCCGTCCTCATCCTCGAGGATGTCGCGGATCTGGTTCTCCGCGTTCTCGGCGAGCTTGTCGAACGAGCCGTAGCGGGAACGATCGTCGGGCAGACGGTACGTGTCGGTCCACGGGCCGTTCACGTAACGGAACAGGTCGTCGGAAGGCTTGATGACGCCTGAGAACGATGCCGGATCGATGCCGGACTTCAATGCGCTGGTCGCGCCGGTGGTTGCAGATGCTTCACTCATAACCCCCACAGTAGTCGCCACGGGGGAGCGGAGGCGGCGCCGGTCCGCCTGCCGCCCGTCGAATCAGATCGGCGAGATCCGTATCCAGTTAGTGGCGTTTGTTTGCATGCTCGTGTTCCCTCATACATATGGTCATCGGGAACGTGGTCTCCAGATAATCGGCCAGACCGTCGTGGATATGCTGTGCCATTACGATCGGAAGCATCGCTGTCCCTCTTTGTGCTGTCAGTGAAGTTCTGTTTCGAAGACGGATGCAGGTTGCCTGCAGTGAGGTACGCGACTATCCTTGAAGACAGGATTACAGGCTTACGCGTGGCTTGGATCCGATGTCGGTGACGCCCCCGCTGATCCGTTGGGTTCCGCTGTAAGAGTTGGAGCTGATGACGGTGACTGTGGGGGCGTACTGGTTTTCAGGTAGTCGATGCCGTATTTGAGGAAATCGTAGATCCTGATGTCCTTGCGCAACACGTAGTCAAGCTGTTTGCCGGCCGTGAGCATGCCTTTTGCGGTGGTTTTCAGCAGCATCTCGAGTTGGTCGACGTCGATTTCCGATTGATGAAGCAGAATGAGATGTTTGTAGGCATCATCGGGGAAAGCCTTGATAAGGCCATCGATGCTGGCGTCTGACAGCTTTGTGCGGCTATGCTCCCGTATCTTTCGGTCCGTGTTATTGAGATACGACTCCATTGAGGTCTTTGTCGCGATCTCCTGTTGGGTTCGTGGTCCCAACGGATCGTCGTAGCGGCGCAAGTAGTAGTACATGGGGACGCCGCCTTGTTTGAGCATCGCGTCCATGTATTCTCCTACGACAAGTTCGGGAGAGAACTGTTTGGTGCCGAACAGCACATCTTCATACAGATCGGACAAGGTCACCTTGCGCCCGTAGTCCATCACGCCCACGCCTACGATGACGTTCTTGTCGGGCGGTAGTTCGTCCATATGCGAGAGTTCCACGGCAACCACGCTTTCGGCGTCTTCCCCGGAATATGATGCCCTGTACAGTTGCCTGAGAATCTGGTTCAACACTTTCGGCGCATACCGTTGGTTGGTTTTCGCGATGGCCGCGTAGATCGGCGTGAAATCCTGCGTGCGGATGCCGGTCATCTCCACCACTTGGCTGTCGTTTACTTCGTAGCGGTTGGATGTGATCGTGTGATCGGCCGAATACTCCACGAAGATGAAGCGTTTGGCGATCTCTCTGGCGCGGCGTTCCCCTGCACAGGACGCGATCGACGAAATGATGTCGCGGATGTCCTGATCGTTCATCGAATAGCCGAGGAAGATGATCGGGTACTCGCCGAAGATGGTGAGGATCTTCGATGTCAGGTAATCGCGGTGTTCGCCGAGTCGCTGGTAATCCCGTTCGTCGATGACCATCGATTCGGGGTCGTCGGCCGAACCGTGGATCTTGTATATTTCGCCGATGCCCATGAGCGGTGAGAACAGCAGATCGTCCTGTCGCACGTACACGTCGTACTTGGGGAAGACCGATTCCATGAGGGAGTCGTAGTTGGTGGTGATGACGCCGGCCACATGGCGTGTCGCTCTGCGCAGGACCTCCAGTTCTTCGGACAGCTGCGTCGGTTGGAAGGCCTTCAGATGGTCGGCGATGTACACCTTCATCGGTTCGATGCCGGACTCGAACTCCTCCTGATGCGCTTCGACCCATGCCGCATATTCCGGACGATTGACCGCATCGAGGAAATCCTTTTCCATCAACGTCGCGATGCGTGGATAGACCGTGTTCTTCCTGCCGTCGCCCTCGGCGGAGGCGGCGAGTTTGTACTGATAGTACGGTTTCATCGGTGCGCCTGCGCTTTCGCACACCCATTTGAGCAGACCGTCCCAATCCTCGGATCCCATATATCGGCGGGAGATGCCGGAACCCACGAACAGGAAGGGGACGCGATTGACTTCGGTGAGCAGGCGGAGCACCGTGTCGCGCGCCTACGTATTGAAATCCTCGGTCATCGTCATCCCCTTTTTCGATCCCCTGCTGCGCATATCCCATGCTACCTCGGCGCTCGGAGGCGAGTGGGGGCGAAGTTGATTGTGCCGCGGCAGCAGATTACAGCAGCGTGAGCTGGCGGTGGATGACCGTGTCGTTGCCCTTGTCGGTGACGTCGGTCCAGTCGACCGAGCCGAAGCCGCGGCCGGCGTGGCGATCCGTGTAGCGGTGCATCCATTCGAGGCACTGCTGGGTCTGGATCGCATCGCTCAACGCGCGGTGCTCCTCGTTGTCCGCAATGTCGAAGCGCTGGATCAGATCGAGCAGACGGTGGTGGCGCTGCGAGGGGAACAGCGTGCGGCTGATCTGCATCGTGTCGTAGTCGACGCAGGAGAACGGGGCGTCGAGCACCTTGCGCGCGTTCCAATCGAGGAAGCGGATGTCGAAGCTCACGTTGTGTCCGACGATCGGCTCGAACGGGACGGCGGCGATGGCGGCGGAATCGTCGGCGTCGGTGTCGCTATCGGAATCGGGCTCGTAGGAGGCGTCCGGGTCGGTCGAGACGCCGGCCGACAGCCATGAGACGAACCGCGGCAGCACCTCGTCGATCGTCGGCAGGCCGGCGACCATCTCGTCGGTGATGCCGGTGAGCTTGACCACCTGCGCGGGAATCGGGCGCAGCGGATTCACCAGCTGCTGGAACCGGTCCACGATACGCCGGTCGCGCACGCGCACCGCACCGATCTCCGTGATCGAGCAGCTGTTCGGGTAGAAGCCGGTGGTCTCCAGATCGAGCGTCACATAGTCCGCGGGGAAGCCTGCCGTTCCCGCGCGGCCCTCGGTCGGGGGATCGGCGGAATCGTCGGCGCGGCCGAACGTGCTGATGCCGGAAACGGTCACTGTGTGCTCCTTCACTTGCAATGCGTCATACGTGGGGTCGCGGGCCCTTCTGCCGAGTCGCGTCATGCGTGCCACGCCCCTGTAACCGGACAACACCGGCCAGGGCGGCCGGGCGCTACCCTGAAATGCTCAATCCATAGTAGATGCACGAGTAGATGCACACATGGAGGCCGACGTGTGACCGACTCGGGCATCGGGCTATATTGGTGAACCATATCGGACGCAACGGAAGACGAAGACAGGAAACGAGAGGAGACGAGCGGACCATGACACGGATCGTAGCGGGAATCGTGGCACATGTGGACGCGGGCAAGACCACGCTGTCGGAGGCGCTGCTGTACCGCACCGGAGAGATCCGCAAACTCGGCCGCGTGGACCACGGCGACGCGTTCCTCGACACCAATGCGCTCGAGAAGGCGCGCGGCATCACGATCTTCGCGCATCAGGCGCTTGTCGAGCACGGCGATCTCAAGCTCACCCTGCTCGACACGCCCGGTCACGTCGACTTCGCCGCCGAAACCGAACGCGTGCTGCGCGTGCTCGACTACGCGATCCTCGTCGTCTCCGGCATCGACGGCGTGCAGGGCTACACCGAGACGCTGTGGCGACTGCTCGGACGGTACGACGTGCCGGTGTTCCTGTTCGTCAACAAGTCCGACGCCCCCGGATTCGATCGCGATGCGATCCTCGCGCAGCTGCACGCGAGGCTGAGCGACGCGATCCATCCGCTGCCGGCGATCGATGCGGATCCGTCAGGCGACGGAAGCACGGCGGTGCCGTTCGGCGACGAGATCGAGGACATCGCCGCGTTGGACGAGCAGGCGATGGACGAGTACTTCGACGCCGGCGCGATCACGCTCGAGCGCGTGCGAGCGATGATCGCCGCACGTGAACTGTTCCCCGTGTTCTTCGGATCCGCGTTGAAGCTCGACGGCGTCGAGGAGTTCCTCGACGGGTTCGCCGCATACGCACGTGAGCCGCAATGGCCCGCCGACTTCGGCGCACGCGTGTTCAAGATCTCGCACGACGACAAGCACAACCGTCTCACCTGGCTTCGCGTGACCGGAGGCGCGCTCAGGGCGAAGTCGCTGGTCGACACCGGTGCGGGGTCGCCCGGCGTGGATGGGGATGCGTCGCAGGAATCGGGATCATCGGGATCGATAGAGAAGATCGATCAGGTGCGCGTCTACAACGGCGCCCGATTCGACATCGCCGCCGAACTGCCGTCCGGATCGGTGTGCGCGGTCACCGGGCTGGAGCGCACGTTCCCCGGCGAGGGGTTGGGCATCGAACCGGATGCCGAATCGCCCGAGATGCAGCCGGTGCTCACCTACACCGTGCTGCCCGCCACAGCCGGTGCCGATTCCGTGGCAGGCGGCGAATCCGCGGGAGGCTCGGCGGATGAGTCCGTTCCCGCGGATCGCCCGCGCTTCGACGACCTCACCCTGCATCGGGTGCTCACCGCGCTGCGCGAGCTCGAGGACGAGGACCCGCTGCTGCACGTCGTGTGGGTGGAGCGCGTGCAGGAGATCCACGTGCAGCTGATGGGCGCGGTCCAGCTGGAGATCATCCAGCAGACGCTGCATGAACGCTTCGGACTGGATGTGTCGTTCGGCGCCGGGTCGATCCTGTACCGGGAGACCATCACGAAGCCGATCGAAGGCGTGGGGCATTTCGAACCGCTGCGCCACTACGCCGAGGCGCACATCCTCCTGGAGCCGGGCGAGCCGGGCAGCGGCGTGCACGTCGCCTCCGCGTTGTCAGTGAACGAGCTCGACCGCAACTGGCAGCGCCTGATCCTCACGCATCTGACCGAACGCGAGCATCTGGGCGTGCTGACCGGCTCGCCGCTGACCGACGTGAAGATGACGCTGGTGGCGGCGCGCGCGCATCTGAAACACACCGAAGGCGGCGATTTCCGTCAGGCCACGTACCGTGCGATCCGTCAGGGGCTGATGGAGGCGCGATCCGGCATCGTCGGTCACGCGGTCGTCGGAACGGATACGGTACGACCCGAATACGAGATCGACGAGGATGAGGAGGCGCAGGAGACGAACGATGCGTCGGGAGCATCGAAGGCCACGTCGTCGAACGGGACTGCAACGGACGTCGACGCACGTGACGAGGCGGTCGCGCGGATGGCGAAGGCCGTGGCCGTGAACCCGGGCAACTGCGTCGTGCTGGAACCGTGGTATCGCTTCCGACTCGAAGTACCTCAGGACATGCTCGGACGTGCGATGGCCGACATCCAGCGCATGTCCGGCACGTTCGATCCGGCCGTCACGGACGGCGAGTACGCGATGATCGAAGGGCTCGCTCCCGTCTCCGAGATGCGTGACTACGCGATGGACGTCAACGCGTACACGCACGGTCGCGGACGCTTCTCCGCGACGTTCGGCGGCTACCGGCCGTGCCATGATCAGGCGCGGGTCATCGAACAGGCCGCGTACGACCCGGAATCGGACCTGGACAACACGCCCGACTCGGTGTTCTGCGCGCACGGCGCCGGCTATCCGGTCAAATGGTACAAGGTGCCCGAATTCATGCACCTCGACTACGCGACGGCGTGATCGAGGCTCGCGGAATCACGCCGTCATGCCACGTAGTCACGCTGCTGTCACGCCGTCACGGGATCTGCGGGCGGATCAGGTCGTTCGACTCGAGGAAACGTTGCACGTCGCGCAGCTCGTCCATGTTGATCGAATGGGCCATGCCCGGGTAGATGTGTTCGCTCAGCGTGCCGTGGGCACGCCAGAACGCGCTCATCGCCGCCACATCGGCGTCGGGGAAGATGTCGTCGATCGACCCGTGGCCGTAGAAGACCGGCGGTTGTGAGGCCTCGAGCGCCTTGTCGCCGTCCATCACGCCCGGCGCGAGCCAGCCGGAGAAACTCACCGCCGCCGCATAACGGGCGGGGTCGAAGCGCAGCATGTGCGCCGCGAGCAGGCCGCCCTGAGAGAAGCCCAGCGTGACCACCCTGCGATCGGCGGGGATGTTGGCCTTCACCCACTCATCGATCGCGGCGGCCGCATCGTACGCCTGACGGGTCAGCGACTCGCCCTCCGGCACACCCTCGTGCGCCCAGTCACCGAACCACGTGTAGCCCATGCCGTACGCGATCGGGGCCTGCAGACTCGCGAAATCGGCCGAACCCGCACCACAGTACCGCAGCAGGTCGGGCAGATCGTACTCGTTGGAACCCCAGCCGTGCAGCAGCACGAACACCGGATCAGGGAAGTGGGAGGAATCGGAACCGTTCAGACGCGTCAAAGCCTTGGTGATCTTCATGATTGCCAAGTGTAGGCGTCGAATGTCGCCGACCCATAACATTCCATAACCAACACATATAGCAACGCCCTGTTCCTGCGCGTCGATCTGCGTTATCGTCATAACCAACCGCACGGGAACACCCCGAACAGGCGGTACAGCCACAACAAAACCACGCAACAACAAACCGCGCGACACACACGATAGGGGGTGCGCAATGACCAGGTTCAACACTCAGCTCGTACACGGCCTTCCGATCGGCGACAACGCCACCGGCGCCGTGAACCCGCCGATCTACAACTCGACCACATATGCTTTCGACGAGGTCGGCGCCATGCCCCGCTACGACTACGCGCGCAGCGGCAACCCGACCCGCGAGTTCCTCGAGCGCCAGATCGCGCAGCTCGAGCACGGCACGCGAGGGTTCGCGTTCGCCTCCGGCCTCGCCGCGATCCATGCCACGCTGAGCATCTTCGAGCCGGGCGACCGCATCGTCGTCGGCAAGAACATCTACGGCGGCACCTACTCGCTGTTCCACGACTACTTCTCCCGCTGGGGGCTGACGATCGAATCGGTCGACACCCATGATTTCCAGGCGCTCGAAACCGCGGTCGCCGGGGATCGCGAGCACGGCGTCTCGCCGGCCAAAGCCGTCTACTTCGAAGTCCTGACCAACCCGCTGCTCGACGTCAACGACGTGCGCGGCATCGCCAACATCGCCCGCCGCCACGGGGCGCTGACCATCGTGGACAACACGTTCGTCACCCCGTACCTGCAGCGTCCGCTCGACCTTGGCGCCGACATCGTCATCCACTCCGCAACCAAGTACCTCGCCGGACATTCCGACGTGAACGCCGGACTCGTGGTGACGCTGAGCGAGGAGATCGGCAACAGGATCTACTTCGCGCAGAACCGTTTCGGAGGCGTGCTTGCCCCGCTCGAATGCGACGCGGTGCGCCGCGGCATCCAGACGCTCGCGCTGCGCATGGACCGTCAGCAGGCCAACGCCAAGTCGATCGCGCAGTACCTGCTCGCCCATCCGCTGGTCAAGACCGTGCACTATCCCGGGCTGCCCGGACATGAGGACGAGCTGCGCGAGAAGGGCCTCAAGGGCGCCGGCGGCGTGCTGAGCTTCGAGGTCGTGCCCGGCGTCGACCCGGCCGACGTGCTCGACAACCTGCATGTGTTCCGGCTGGCCGTCTCGCTCGGCGCGGTCGAATCGCTCGCCGAACTGCCGTGTAAGATGACGCATTTCGAACTGCCGCGCGAAGAGCGCCTGAAGGTCGGCATCACCGACGAACTGGTGCGTCTCGCCGTCGGCATCGAGGACGAGGCCGACCTGATCGAGGATCTCGGCCAGGCCTTCGACATCGCGTACACGAAGTACATCGAACGTCACTCCGACGTCGACCTCTTCGCGCAGCTCACCTCGGGCGTCTTCGCCTGAGTTCGCGGGTCGCATAGGATTTCGTCGTCGACGGGTTGGGGGATCCGCCGGCGACGACAAGGGGAGAAGAACCATCCATCACCATGACAGAAAGGGGATTGTCATGATCAGTGCCAAGGTACGTGTCACGACGGGCACGGCCGCCGGAGCCTTCCGAATGATCTGGCCTGTGGCCGGCTCGTGTACCGGTCATAGGCGTTAAACTCACAGATTCCTGTCGCTAGGGCATCGGCAGGAATGGAAGGCCGCTGTCGGCGCGATCATTTCCGCACAGGCCTCACAGTCCTGTAGAACCTGTAAAACCTGTAAAACCGACGGACAGGATTCCCGTCCCGTGATCCTGTCGGGCTCCAACCCATCCCGATGTCCGTATTCGAACCGATGCGTGCGTGCGTTGCCGTGGCGCATGCACGCATCGATTCGACCATAGTCGACTGTAGTTGACTGTAGTTGACCGTACAGGTCGACTACTATGTCCAGTCTCGTTTAAGAATTCGTACTATTCCTAGCATTCCAACAGTTTTCCACATCCGCTATAGGCCTTCGTCACTTGCGTACGACGGAGGCCTATAGTCTTCTCTTATAGCGTCATCGGACGAATCGTGATATCCCCTCGCCGGTTCGCGCACGAGGGTTTGCTATGGTTCCGTCACAGTACGTACAGTGAATTCCACCATTCGCCGTGAATCGTGAATGCCGTCCGGTGTCGTCCGGTGTCGTCCGGTGCGCCGCATTTTGGTGTATCGCATTCGATCCGGCGATGAGAAAAGAGGGAACCGATGTCGAAGTTCGCCACGCAGGCCATCCACGCGGGCTATGATCCGGAAGACCATGATCACGCGGCCGTCCCTCCCGTATACGCTTCGGCCGCGTTCGATCTGGGCGATGCGGCACGTGGCGATGCGCTCGCCGCCGGCGACATCGACGGTTTCGAATACTCGCGTGTGGCCAATCCCACCGTCGACGCATTGGAGCGTCGACTGGCGGCCTTGGAGGGAGGCATCGGAGCCGTTGCCGTGGGATCCGGCATGGCGGCGGTCACCTACGCGCTGATGTGCGTGGGCGAGGGCGGCGGCCGCATCATCGCCCCGTATGATCTCTACGGTGCCAGCGTGGACGCGCTCGGCGACTTCCTGCCCCAGTTCGGCATCCACGCGGATTTCGTCAACGACATCAACGACCTCGACGAGGTCGCCTCGAAGATCGGCCCGGATACGCGCGCGATCTTCGCCGAGACCGTGGCCAACCCCTCCACCGAGGTGCTGGACATCGAACCGCTGGCCGATCTCGCACATGAGCACGGCATCGCCGTGATCGTGGACAACACTGTCCCCACCCCGTATCTGCTGCGCCCCATCGAACACGGTGCCGACGTGGTCGTCCACTCCACCACGAAGGGCATCACCGGACATGGCAACGCCATCGGTGGAGCCGTGATCTCCGGCGGATCGTTCGACTGGGCCAATGGCAGATTCCCGCAGTTCACCGCACGCCAGCAGGTCATTAGCGACGATCGTGCCGGCGAATGGCACAGCTTCGCCGAGAAGTTCGGCAAGGCGGCGTTCATCAAGCGCATCCGCATCAAGTACCTGCGCACATTCGGCGCGGTGCAGAGCCCGTTCAACGCCTACCTGTCGCTGGTGGGACTGGAGACCCTGCCGCAGCGAGTCTCGCAGCAGGTCGCGTCCGCCACTCGCATCGCCGAGCATCTGACGCGCACGCCCCACGTGGTGAAGGTCAACTATTCCGGGCTCGGCAACACCCCGCAGTTCGAGCTGGTCCGCAAGTACTTCCCCAACGGCATCGGACAGATCCTGTCGTTCCTCGTGGATGGCAGCGCCGACAACGTCCGTCACATCATCGACGGCGCGAAGCTGTTCTCCTACGTGCCGAACATCGGTGACGCACGATCGCTCATCGTCGACCCGGCGCACATTACCCACCGCGAGGTGCCGATGGAGGCGCGCATTGCCGCCGGCGTCACCGACAACCTCATCCGCCTGTCCATTGGCCTCGAGGACCCCGACGATCTGATCGCCGACCTCGACCAGGCCATCGCCGGCGCATACTGACGGCCGAGTGTCTCTGTGGTTCCGTAGATTGTTAGATCCTTCGGTTCCCGGTGCTCCCTTGGTCCCCTGACTCTATGGGCTTCTTCGGTTCCCTAGTTCCTTTGGTTTTCTTGGTTTCTTTGGTTTCTTTGGTTCTTTGGTTCCTTGGCTCCTTAGTCCTATTGGCTTCTCGGTGCTTTGGTTCTTTCGGTTCCTTGGTTCCTTATCCTTATTGGCTTCTCGGTTTTGGTTCCTTTGGTTCCTTGGGGTTCCGTGGTTCCTTGGGGTCCAAGTCTCCTTGGCTTCTTGGTTCCTTGGGTCTCCAAGTCCTTGGTTTCTCGGTTCCTTTGGCACCTGTTCCCTCCTCAGCGTCACTTATTCCCGAGATTCCTCCAGTGCGCGGGAATAGGTGACGTTGACCTTAAGTCAGCGTCACCTATTCCCGCTGGGTGCGCTAATTTCGGTAATAAGTGACGCTGAGGTCGAAGGAACAGAGGGAATGGGGGAGGACCGGGGGATCGACGTTGGCTGACCGGGGGATCGACGTTGGCTGACCGGGGGATCGGCGTTGACCGGGGGATCGGCGTTGATGAAGTCACCTTAGTTTCGGTACTTCGGCGGTGACCAGCTTGCTCTCAAGTCGTTGCGGTACCATCACGTCCTCATAGAATACGTGAACAACGGATGCGACTCCTTGTGATTTCAGGGACCGTTCCCGCTCGCGTTCATAGGCGAGCTTCGACTGGAGATTGGCTCGATTCGGGTTGCTGTTGTCGCGATATTTCGCCACGCCGTCGTATTCGGCGACGATGATCCTTCCATCGGCTAGCTTCCAGCAGAAATCAGCGCGATACGGCATGGAGAAGTTATCGGGATTCTCGAATTCGACCTGCAGCAGCGGCTCCGCGAAACCCTGTTCGATGATTCGTCCCCGCATCAGCGACTCTCCGCCGTTCTCGCTCAGAGGATTCGCCCATCGCAACAGTTCGGACACGGCCTTCTCATTACAGACGGTCTGAATCATCAAAGTCCGTACATCTGTGATGGTGACCAATTTCATACGCAATGCGGAATCATAGATGGCCAGAGCATTGGCGAACGGATATTCGGCGCAATCGATCAGCGTTCTGGCGGGCGACGTCAGGAGGAAGCGATTGGAATGTATCCAGGCGGGGATTCGTTTCATGTAGATGCGATGAAGTCTGTCGTGATCGCCGCTCTTGACGCCACTGGTGCTGGCGATATGGGTCGTGCCGTCGTGCAGCGAATACGAATGCTGAAACCCGTACAGGCATGCGGCGCTCAATCCGGCGAACACCCATCGGGGATGAAGGATGGACAGCGACCGGATCACATGCAGCGATTGCTCCTCGGCATTGAGGGAGTTCCAGTACCCGGTTTCGGCATATAGATTTCGGTATGGCGAGATCAATTCGCCGACGACCAGCCGTCGTCGGCATGCTCGGCGAATGGCCGGGTCGCTTCCGATGACACAGCGGTGTTCCTGCTGCGCCGTCCGCATCATCGCGATGAGTCTTTTGTGTTTCTTCATGGAGGTGACGTTACGAATGCGCCGACCATGATTGCAACCGGATCGGGGAATGTGGACGAAACCTCGATTCCGTGAGAGATTGTGGGTAACTAAGGCGACGGAGTTCCTCCGGCGATTGTCGCTGCTCAGGCTGTGCCTTCCCCATTCGGCAGCGACCGGAACCAGTTGCGCGCTTACCGACCTACTGCAACACTTACCGATTGACTCCCTATCGATCAGCTTCTTACCGATCGGCTACTTACTGACTGGTTTCTTACCGACTGCACTTATCGACTGGTTCCCTATCGACTGGTTCCCTACCGACCGTCTTCTTGCCGATCAGCTACCTACCGATACGGATCTTTCCATCGCAGTTTCTGAGCGTCACTTATTCCCGAAATCATCCTATCCTGCGGGAATAAGTGACGCTGACTGAAGACCAGCGTCACTTATTCCCGGGCACTGGAGAAATCTCGGGAAAATGTGACGCTGGTGGTGTTGATACTGGGTTGGTGGGTGGTGGGTGGTGCTGGTG
Organism: Bifidobacterium callitrichos DSM 23973; assembly: GCF_000741175.1. Classification (GTDB taxonomy): domain Bacteria; phylum Actinomycetota; class Actinomycetes; order Actinomycetales; family Bifidobacteriaceae; genus Bifidobacterium; species Bifidobacterium callitrichos. The sequence continues at coordinate 106,004 of NZ_JGYS01000003.1, read as the reverse complement.
GTGTTGATACTGGGTTGGTGGGTGGTGGTGATGGGGACCGCGCTGGGCACTGGCCAAGTGGTGTGCGGAGGTTGGTGGGGTACTGAGGTTGGTTGTACTGCTACGGGGATTGGTACTGAAGATGGCAGTGGGGGTACTGGGGTGGTGAGGGTATCGGGTTGCTGAGCCTCGGTTTACCTTACCGCCGCACATTGGTCAACGCTTCGCCGGCGGCGTAGCGTCGCACGTTCTCCAGCGCGATAGCGACGATGCGGCGTTCGGTGACTTCCAGATGGTTGCCGCCGGCCACATGCGGGGTGATGAGGCAGTGCGGCTCGTCCCACAGCGGGCTGTCCTTCGGCAGCGGCTCGGGCTCGGTTACGTCGAGTCCCGCGCCGTGCAGCTGGTCCTCGGACAGCGCCCGCGCCAGAGCGATCGGGTCGACGGCGGTGCCGCGGCCCGCGTTGAGCAGGATCGCGGTCGACTTCATCAACGTTAGGCGACGCCCGTCGATCAGATGGAACGTGTCCGGCGCGGCCGGCACGACAAGGGCGATCACGTCCGCAGTCGGCAGCAGCGCGTCGAGTTCATCGAAGCCGTGCATCTCATCAATACCGTCCGCCGGCTTGGCGGGGTTGCGCCGCACGCCGACCGTGTGCGCGCCCACGGCCTTGCATAGCCCGGCGAAATGGGAGCCGATGTCGCCGGTGCCGACGACCAGCACCGTCGCCTCTGCCGGCGAGAGCGCGCGTCCCAGATCATGCCAGCGATGCTCGCTCTGCTGGCGTGCGTACATCGGCAGGTTCCGCATGAGCGCCCACATCATCGCGAACAGGTGTTCGGAGACGGTCTGTCCGTAGGCTCCGGAGGCGTTGGTCACGCGGGTCGACTCCGGCAGGACGCCGGGCGCGACGTACCTGTCGACGCCGGCGCTCCACGTCTGCAGCCATGCGAGGTTCGGGTACTGCGCGCACTCATCCGGCGCGATGTTGCCGATCACGGCGGTGGCGCGTGACCTGAGCTCGTCGGGGACCTGCGCCCGCCACACCATCGTGCCGCGTTCGGCGGGATTGCCGACGAACTCCTGCGGCACGTCGCCGGCCGCGGAAACGAAAGCCTGCCGCTCCTCATCGGTGAGCGGCAGGCAGTTGACGATCAGTTTGTTCGCGTTGTGTTCGTTGCTTTCGGTCATGGCTCCCAGTGTAGGACGGTCATGGCCGATCGCGGTTACCTCGCGCGGTTACCTCGCGCGGTTACCTCGCGTGGGCGCCGGTCGTGGGCGTGCCGGTTGCGAGCGTGCCGGCTCCGGGCTGCGTCTCGGCGGCGGTGAGCATGGCCTTGGTGACCTGCTCGTAGAGATCCTGGTAGCCGCCGGGCGTGGAGGCCGGCAGCACCACGGTCTTCGCGTTCTTCGACTCGGACAGCGAGCGCATCACGTCGAGGTACTGGTTGAACAGCACGACGTTGTTGACGTCGTTGATGTTCATGCCCACGGCCTGCAGGCTCTTGATCTGGTCGACGATACCGTTGGCGATCTCGCGGCGGTAGTTCGCCTGGCCCTCACCCTGCAGCCTGGTCTTTTCGGCCTCGGCGGCGGCCTGCGTCTCGATCTGGATGCGCTGGGCCTCGGCGCGCTGGCGCGTGGCCTCCTTCTCGCGCTGGGCGGCGTTGATCGAGTCCATCGCGTTCTTGACCTGCGGGGACGGGTCGATCGCGGTGATCAGGGTCTTGACGACGGTGAAGCCGAAGCGGCTCATCTCGTTGCCGACGGTCTTCTGCACGTCGAAGGCGACGTCGTCCTTGCGGGCGAACGCGTCGTCGAGCGTCAGTGCCGGGATGGCGGAACGCAGCGCGTCCTCCATGTAGCTCCTGAGCTGGCCGGCGGGATCGCGCAGCTCGTAGTATGCGGTGGCCACGTTCTCCGGGTTGACGCGGAACTGCGTGGACGCCACGACGGTGACGAACACGTTGTCGAGCGTTTTGGTCTCCAGCTGCACGTTGAGCTGGTTGACGCGCATGTTCGTCTTCATCGCGATGCGATCGACGATCGGGATGCGCATGTGGATGCCGGCGAACTGCACCGACTGGAATTTGCCGAATCGTTCGATGATGAACGCCTGCTGCTGCGGCACGATGAAGATCGCCGAGATCAGCAGTGCGAGGATGATCACGACAAGGACCAGAATCAGTGCCGTGGTCCCGAACATTTCACCGATGACCATTGTCTTTTCCCTTCCAACGCGTTGCGACCGCCATCGGTCGCAACTGCTGGTTCCATCGTATCAGTTATCAGTGCTGGAAGGGAATGCCGGGGATCCCCGTTCCGTTCCGTTTCGCGGAGGACGGGGACGTGGGTCAGCTCTCGAGGAACCCGGGAATCGCGGCCGCCGCGGCGTAGCCCTTGCGGTACATCATCTCGAGGCCCTCGAAGCTCTTCTTGAGGGTGTTGAGACCGTAGAGGTCCTCGGGGGCGAGGATCAGCACGCGCCCTTCGGCCTCGTAGCTCTTGGCGAGTTCGATCTCGTCGTTGTAGGTCTTGTAGCGCATGCGCAGACGTTCGGCGGCGGCCGGATACGAGCGTTCCAGAATGCGTGCCGGCGCCAGATCATGGCGCTGCTGGCGCACCTCGTCGCGCCGGCGCGACAGGATCAGCACCACGCGCTCGTAGCCGTCGTCCAGCGCCTTCTGCACCGGGACGGGATCGGCGATGCCGCCATCGAAATACGGCACCCCGTCCACCACGTACGGCTCGCACGCCACCGGCACCGCCGACGAGGCCTTGACCACGTCGAAGTCGTCGTAGTGGATGCGTGACTTGTCGAAGTACTGGGTCGAACCATCCTCCGCGTTGCACGCGACGATCGTGAAACCGGTCGGATTCGCCTCGAACGCCTCGAAATCGACCGGATACTCGCCGTCATGGTTGCTCAGCGTGCCGTAGATGTAGTCGAGGTTGGCGAAGTTATGGTTCTTGAGGAAGCTCTCCGTGCTCGCGTACTCCTTGCGGAACGCGTACTTCGTGTAGAACGTGTGGTTGCGTCCGTGCTGGCGGGCGACGAACGAGGTCATGTTCGCGGCGCCGGCCGAGACGCCGTAGCACATGTCGACGTCGATGCCCTCCTCGAGCATGTAGTCCATCACACCGCAGCCGAAGATCGCGCGGAATCCGCCGCCCACGTCGATCAGAGCAGTCCTGTTCGCCATCGTTCCCTCCATGATCCATGACCCGATTACGAGCGAGAGTACGCCATCTGCCGGGACATTGAAGGGAATTGGACAGATGCGGTTCAGGCGTCGAGTAGCTCGCGCGACAGGGCCGCGATGCGCTCGGATGGATCGGAATTGGCCAGTTCGACCGAGCCTTGCGCGTCCTGGGGGGCGAGATCGCCCAGCGATTCGAGTACGACGTCCAGATGACGCACCGTGCCCTCGTTGCCGTCGATGATCGCGGCGCTGTCGGGCAGCAGCTCGCGGAAGTAGTCCCGGTAGAACACGAAATGCGTGCAGCCCAGCACCACCGAGTCGATGCGATGCAGATCGTACTTGTCGAAATAGCGATGCAGCGTGTCCATCACCAGATCGTGATCGTGAAGACGACCCGATTCGACGATCTCCACGAGATCGGGGCACGGCTCCTTGAAGATCTCGTTGTCGGAGTCGAAACGGTCCATGAGACGGGCGAATTTCCGCTCGCGCAGCGTCAGCGGCGTGGCGGCGACGATCACGCGCTGAGGCACGTGGTTTCCGTCCGACTGGACACCGCCACGGTCGCAGGCCACCTTGAGCGCCGGCTCCATGCCGATGATCGGGATGTCGTAGGCCTCGCGCAGGTCGTTGACGGCGGCGGACGTGGCCGTATTGCAGGCGATGACGACGGCCTTGACGCCCTCGTGCACGAACCGGTCGACGATCGCGAAGCTCAGTCGGCGCACCTGTTCGGGGGTCTTCGTGCCGTACGGGGCGTTGGCGGAATCGCCGAAATACAGCACCCGTTCGCGCGGCATGTCCCTTACGATCTGCCGGACCACGGAGATGCCGCCCAAACCTGAATCGAACACGCCTATCGGAGCCGTCGAAGACATGCCTGTTCCCTCCCACACATCGTTCGCTGACAAAGCTCAGCCGTACCACGTACTTGGTTCCCAGACTACTCACCGTAGATGTCGAAACCAAACAGGACTCCGCTCCTGCGGCGCGCATGGCGAGTATGCTGTGGCCCATGAGCATTCCGCAGCATGTCACCAAGGCACACGCCACCGGCAACGATTTCGTCGTCTACCTCGATTCGGACGGCACCTTCGAACCCACCGAGGACGAGGTGCGTTTCCTTGCCGACCGTCATTTCGGCATCGGCGGCGACGGGCTGATCCGTCTCGCCCATCCGCGCGACGTGTCCGATCTGAGCGCCGAGCAGGTGGCCGACTGCGAGTCGCAGGGTGCCGAATGGTTCATGGACTATCGCAACGCGGACGGCTCGCTTGCCGAGATGTGCGGCAACGGCACACGCGCCATTACGCTGTTCGCGCAACGGCACGGCCTCTTCGACGGCGATACGTTCCGTCTCGGCACGCGTGCCGGCGTCAAGACGCTGACCTCGCTGGGCGATGTACCCGGGCTCGGACGCGACGTGTTCCGCGTCGAGATGGGAGCATGGAAGCGCGGCGAGCTCGACGGCTACGAGGTCACGATCCCGGGAACGGATGGTTCGGCCCGCGGCACGTTCGTCGACATGGGCAATCCGCATGTGGTCGCCGTCGTCGAGGACGCGTTCTCCAGCCTGCCCAACGTCGAATCGCTGGATCTGGTGACCAAGCCGGTCGTCGCCCCCGTCATCGAATCGGACCAGAACGTGGAGTTCGTGCGCGTCGACGAGATCGGCGAGGCCACCGGCGTCGGCGAGGCCACGATGCGCGTCAACGAGCGCGGCTGCGGCGAGACCCTGTCATGCGGCACCGGATTGTGCGCCACCGCGGTCACGCTGCGGGCGAAGACCGACGTCGACCATTGGATGATCACCGTGCGCGGCGGCACGCTGCGCGTCGACGTGACCGATACGGACGTGACGCTCACCGGTTCGGCTACACTGGTCGGCGACATCACGCTGTTGGGAACGTGAGAACTGGGAGGACTAGAGAAAAGGGGAACGCCGATGACCGGCAGCGCACGAAACGGTTTATTTTCTTCTTCATCGAAGGCATCGTCGGAATCATCGACGGTTGACGAAGCGGCATTGAATGAAACGGCATCGGACGAGACCTTCGATGCCGCGGACCGCAGACCCACGGGATTCCGCCACGGGTCCACATGGACGTATCTGATCATGCTCATCGCCTCGGCGGTGGCGCTGATCGTCTCGTTCGTGCTGTCCGCGGAGACGCTGGAACTGGCGAGGCACCCGGGCCAGCAGCTGTCGTGCGACGTCAACTCCGTGCTGTCCTGCTCAGCCGTGGCCCAATCCTGGCAGGCGGAGATCGTCAAATTCGCCGGATTGAGCTATCCGAACGCGTTCTTCGGCATCGCCGCGGAGTCGGTGTTCGTCACGATCGCCGTGATCGGACTGGCCCGAGTGAAGGTGCCGAAGTGGTTCGCGGCATGCACTTGGTTCGGCGGACTCGCGGCGCTGCTGTATTCGTACTGGCTGACCACGCAGTCGCTGTTCGTGATCCGCGCGCTGTGCCCGTGGTGTCTGGCGCTCATGTTCTCGACCACGATCCAGTTCATGGCCCTCTCCCACGCGACCGCTACGGTCCAGCGTCTGCCCGGCGGCGCCTCCGATAGGCCGCGCGCGCTCGACACCTACTACCGTCTCAACTACGATCTCATGGTTGACGTGGTGTGGGTGGTCGCGATCGTGGCGATCATCCTCGTCAAGGATGGCGCGGCGTTCCTCTCCTAAGGGGGGAGACTGGAGGTCTAGGCCTAAGAGAGGTCTCGGCCTAGAGGTCCGGGGGAAGCTTTCTGGGAATCCGCATCGGGGCCGGTTCGTGCGGCGAGCGGTTACGATAGAGGTATGACGCATTACGAGACGCCGGCCGAACCGCCGCAGGCCGGCTGGGACCTGCACTGCCACACGGTGTTCTCCGACGGCACCGAAACGCCCGAGGGACTGGTGGCCGAGGCGCGGCGACTGGGTCTGCACGGCGTGGCCATCACCGATCATGACACCGCCGCCGGATGGGAGCTGGCCGAACGGGCCGCACGTGAGGCCGGACTGCCGATGCTGCGTGGCACGGAGATCACCGCCGAGGACGAGAACGTGTCCGTGCACATGCTCGGGCTGCAGTACGACCCGCGTAACGTGCATATCTCGCAGCTGTTCGCCTCCACGCGCGAGGCGCGACTGGTGCGCACCAAGCACATGGTGGAGCGTCTCGCCGAGGATTTCCCGATCTCATGGGAGTCGGTGCAGGCGCAGGTCAAGGAGGGCGGCAGGACCACCATCGGACGTCCGCACATCGCCGATGCGCTCGTCGCGGCCGGAGTCTACGCCACGCGTTCCGAGGCGTTCGCCGGTGCCGTGAGCGCCAACTCCAAGTACTACATCCCCACGCCTTCGCCTACGACGCATGAGGTGGTGCGTGCGGTCGGCGAGGCCGGGGGAGTGACCATCATCGCGCATCCCGGCGATCTAAGCCGCAATCCGCGGCTGCTGTCCGACGAGCAGATCGAACGACTCGTCGACGAGGGACTGGACGGGTTGGAGGTCTGGCATCGCGGCAATCCTCCCGAACAGCGCGAGCGTCTGCTCGCCATCGCGCGGAGGCGGCATCTGCTCGTCACCGGCGGATCCGACTGGCATGGCGCGGGCAAGCCCAACAGGCTCGGCGAGAATCTGACCGACGATGCCACCGTGCGCGAGATCGTGCGCCGCGGCGCGATTCCGTTGATACGGTGATATTCGGTGTGGTGATATCCGTATAGCGAAGCGGGGATGACTTCCTTATGGAGTCATCCCCGCTTCGTGTTCTCCTGTCTGCAGTCCTTGTTTCAACCGGGTGGTCGTATCCCGGCCGTGACTATTCGGTTGTGACTATTCGGCTGCGACTATGGCCGGGATACGGCAGACGCGGAAATACGTCGCAATACGTCACAGGGCGCCGAAACCGACGGCGTGCTTGGTCTCCGAACCGACGATCGCGTAGCCGAGCGCGTCGGCGGGGACGATGATGCGGCGTCCCTTGTCGTCGGTCAGCTCGATCGGCTTGCCGTCGGCCACCGCCTGCGCGATGGTGGCGTTGACCGAATCGGCCGATTCGTCGGTGCTGAAGGTGACGGCGCGCGCCACGTTGCGGATTCCGAACTCGATGTCCATGTGCTGCTCCTTTGTGCTGTGTTCCGGATGTGTTCCTAGTGTTATGCGTCAAGACGCGTTTGTGTCAGGTGACTGGTGACTATTGTGCCCTCAGCCACGCCCGAGCGCGACGGGAACGCGTGCGATTACGCCTTCGGCGTGGTCACCGATTCGCCGGTGTCGTCGTCCTCGTCCTCGTCGGTCACCTCGTCCGCGTTATCCGTCTCGTCCGTCGTGTCCGACTCGCCCGTCGCGTCCGGTTCATCCGTTTCGGCCGGCGTCGCGGTCTCGTCGAAGTTATGCGGCTGCTCGGGTTCGGCCTCCGGGGTCACGACCGGCTCCGCATCGTTCGTATCATCCGCGGTGTTGTCCGCGGTGTCGTCGTTCTCATCCGCATCGGCGGCCGCGGCGGAATCGTCGTCCTTCGCGGGAATCTCGGCGGAGGATCCGGCAGTCGGCTTGTCGTCGAACGTCTCGTCGTCGAATTCCAGTCCGGCCCGTGCGTCGCGCAGTGCGCGCTCCTCGCGTTCCAGCAGGGGGATGACGATCGTCGCCGTGTTGTTCGCGCGCTCGCGGTGATGTTCGTCGTGACGCTCGTCCTGCGGTGGGTCCATCAGCCGGTCGGTGCCGAATCCTCCCTGCGCCACGGCCGCGGCGACCGGGAACGAGACAGGCATGGCCTCATCCGCCTTCCCGGAGTCGGAGTCGGAATCGGGATCGGCATGCGCGCTGACATCGTGCTCGTCGGTGTCGTCATCCTCATCGTCGCCGTCGATCGGCGCCAGCGTGATCGTCTCGCTCGACGACGGCGCCGGCATGTCCGGGTAGGGGGAGGACGGCTGCGGCTTCGTCGAGCCGGTCGCACCGGTCGGGCCGGCTTGTCCGTCCGCCCGTGCCCCGCCCACGTGGAAGCTTGGCGGGATCGTCGCCTCCTTGGCGTCGATCGGCGCATCCATGGTGTCGTCGTTGCCGGTCGGCACCGCGATGCGTCCGGCCGCCTCGATATAGGCTGAACCGGTACGGTCCGATTCGGCCGTCGCATCGGCGCCCGGATCCCCCGGACGGACTCCCGCGGCCCTCGCCGCGGCCTGTTCGGCGGCCTTCGCCGCGGCGCGACGGCGCTCGCCGTCCTTGAGCAGCGTGCCCACGGTGATCGTCGAGGGCGGATTGTCCGCCGTATCATCCGGGTCGCCGGCACCGGCCCCCGCACCCGGGGCGCGACGGGCCTTCGCGGCGGCGTTGGAGTCGTCGACGGCGCGCGAGGTCACGCCCAGCTGATGCGCAAGACGATCCACCTGCGCCTTGAAGCGGATGATGCCCTGCGTGTCCGCCTTGTTCAACGCCTGAATGAACTCGCCGACCTGCTCCATCTGCACCCACAGGTTGGCACGCAGCATGATCAGGTCGTCCAGGCGGTTGCCCATCATGCGCCCGTACGCCGTGAGCACCGCATTGCGATGATCCTCGTCGAGCTTGGAGAAGATCCACGCCAGATCGCGCGCAGGGTCGTTGACCTGCATGTTCTGCCAGTTGTTGATCGCCGTGATCGTCGAACCGTCGAACCGCACATCGCCGTCCTCGAAGCCGCCGTGCACCAGACACGTGCGGAACGACCACAGTCCCTCCGTCTCGAGGATCTTCGACCAGCTCGAGGTGATCTCCGTTGGGACGTGGCCGGCGTGCTTGAGACGTGCGATCCATGCGACCAGCTGCGCCTTGATCTGCTCGGTCGCGTATATCGGATACCGGGCCTTGGCTAGGAACAGCGGGTTCAGACGGTGGATCGCGCCGATCGCCGTGCCCATCGACGAGCAGTCGTCGAGCGTGAGCAGATTGAGATCGCGCTCGCGACCGTCCTGATGCATGGCGATCATCACCGCCGTGGTGCCGGTCGGTCCCTTCGGATCGTCTCCCGGAACGAATGCGAGCACGCGGTCGAACGCGAAGCCCAGACCACCCGGCTCGCGCGCCTCGGCGAGCGCCTTCGCCGCTTTCACGCGCGCGGCGAGCCGCTTGCGCCCCTGGTCGTCGTCCGTGGCGTACACGTCGTACGTCTTGCCGGTCAGGTCGCGCACCTGAGCCTGGTCGATGCCGCCGATGTGCGTGGTTCCCGGGGACACGCCGGCCACGATCACGGACGGCATCGCGGCCGATGTCAGAGCCGCCAGCATCAGTTCATTACGTTCAGTCACACTCCCACAGTAATACAAGGAGGCGCGATGGCCACGCCACTTGCCACAATGAAGGGCATGGACGTGGGGCGTGAGGGATCGGGCGAGGATCTGCTCGAGGGATTGGACGAGATGCAGCTGGCCGCGGCGAAGGCGCTGGACGGCCCGGTGCGCATCATCGCGGGCGCCGGCGCGGGCAAGACGCGTACGGTCACGCGTCGCATCGCCTACGCGTGCCGCACCGGCAGGTGGGATCCGGCTCGTACGCTCGCCGTCACGTTCTCCGTCAAGGCGGCGGCGGAGATGCGCGTGCGTCTCTCCTCGCTCGGCATCGGGGATTCGGTGACCGCGGCGACGTTCCATTCCGCCGCGTTGCACCAGCTGCGCCGCGTGTGGACCGATGTATGCGACGCCCCCTTCCCGAGACTGGTCGATGATGCGCGTGACATCGCCGCGCGTGCGATGCGTCGGGTCGATCCGGATCTGGATCAGGATGATCTGACCGTGCGCACGGTGCGTGACGAGATCAACTGGGCGAAGATCTCGCTGGTGGCGCCCGATCAGGTGGCGCGTGTCGCCGCCGTGAGCGACCGGTGCCGTCCGGCGGGGCTCGAGCCGGACAGGTTCGCGGAGATCTACGACGCGTACGAGAAGGAGAAGACCGTACGCGGCGAGATGGATTTCGACGATATTCTGCTCATGGCCTGCCATGTGCTCGAGGATTTCGAGGAGGCCTCCGCGGCGATCCGTCGTTCGGTGGGCTGGCTGACCGTAGACGAGTATCAGGACGTCTCGCCGCTGCAGCACCGGCTGATGCGCCTGTGGCTCGGTGACAACCGCAATGTGTGCGTGGTGGGGGACCCGGCGCAGACGATCTATTCGTTCGCGGGCGCGTCGAGCTACGATCTGCTCGGGTTCGCCGACGAGTTTGCGCCCCTGTCCGCCGATATCGCGCTCAACACCGATTATCGGTCCACGCCGCAGATCGTCTCGTATGCGAATCGTATCCTCGCCGCCTCGCCGGTCAGACACGAGTATCTGAAGCTCGCCTCGGCCAGGGAGAAGGGGAGACGTGTCGAACGCACCGTGTACGAGACCGATCAGGAGGAGGCGCGCGGCGTGACTGCGCGCATCCTGCGGCTCATGGAGCAGGGGGTGAGTCCGTCCGACTGTGCGATTCTCACGCGCATCAACGCGCAGCAGGCCATATGCTGCGCGGCGCTGCGCCACGCGGGACTGCGGTATCGGGTCAAGCGGGACAGCGGCGGTGCGGGCGTCGCGCCGATCGCCGATCTGGATGCGGCACAGCGCATCGCGATGGTCGAGGCGTTGCGCGAGTCGGAGGCGGCGGCATCCTCCGGTACGGGATCCTCCGGCATCGTGCGGCAGGGCGATGCGACGCCGACGACGGCCGAACAGGCCGAGCGGGCGCGCGTGTGGGTCGCGCGTCTCGGCCAGGTCACGGTCTCGACGGTCCACGCCTCGAAGGGACTCGAGTTCAAGCACGTCTTTCTCATCGGCTGCTCCGAGGGGCTGATGCCGTACGGGTCTCCCGCTCCCGGCGACGAACTGGAGGAGGAGCGTCGGCTCATGTACGTGGCCGTCACCCGCGCCGAGGACACGCTGCACCTGTCCTATGCGCGGTCCAAGGACGGCATGGGGCCGCAGCAGCGTCGGCTGAGCCGCTTCCTGAGCTGACGCGCCGACGCGCTGACCGGTCGGCCGAAGGAGTAGTCGGAGCCGACGGGCGGCCGCGGTACGTGTGGAATCGCCCGTCGATTTGACAACGCGCCGTGCTACGATGTGCATCGCAGTCAAGGCGATGATCCGTCATCAGCGGGGAGCCTTCGGAAGAACGGTCCAAGCGTGCGGCGTACATCACACATGCGCGTCGCGTGTCACGGACTCAGTAGAACCGACGGGATCGGCCCGAAACAGCCGAACGCAAGCGGTCACGCGGCGCGTGCCGGGGCAGTAGCCGGTCGTGCGCATGACAAGCGAGGTGGTACCGCGGTGGCGGGCTCGACGTCGGGAAGACGTCGGATCCAAAGTCGTCCTCGTATGAAACCAACGAAGCATATACGAGGAGAACCACACGGTGAGCGACAACGTATATCCCAAGGCGAACGAGGGCGGCGAGACCGCGCACGTCGCGCCGAACCCCAGCTTCCCGCACATGGAGGAGACCGTCCTCGACTACTGGGACAAGGACGACACCTTCCAGAAGTCCGTCGAACGCAACCCCTCCGGCGACCACAGCCAGAACGAGTTCGTGTTCTTCGACGGCCCGCCGTTCGCGAACGGCCTGCCGCACTACGGCCACCTGCTCACGGGCTACGCCAAGGACGTGATCCCGCGCTACCAGACGATGAAGGGCCGTAAGGTCAACCGCGTCTTCGGCTGGGATACCCACGGTCTGCCCGCCGAGCTCGAGGCGCAGAAGGAGCTCGGCATCGACTCGGTCGACCAGATCGAGAAGATGGGCATCGACAAGTTCAACGACGCCTGCCGCGCCTCCGTGCTCAAGTACACGCATGAATGGCAGGACTACGTGCACCGTCAGGCCCGCTGGGTCGACTTCGAGCACGGTTACAAGACGCTGAACATTCCGTACATGGAATCCGTGATGTGGGCGTTCAAGCAGCTCTACGACAAGGGTCTCGCCTACCAGGGCTACCGCGTGCTGCCGTACTGCCCGAAGGATCGCACGCCGCTGTCCGCGCACGAGCTGCGCATGGACGCCGACGTCTACCAGGACCGTCAGGACACCACCGTCTCCGTGGCCGTCAAGCTGCGCGACGAGGAGGACGCCTACGCCGTCTTCTGGACCACCACCCCGTGGACCGTGCCCACCAACTTCGCGATCGTCGTCGGCGCCGACATCGACTATGTCGAGGTCAGGCCCACCGAAGGCAAGTTCGCCGGCAAGAAGTTCTACCTCGGCAAGCCGCTGCTCGGCTCCTACGCCAAGGAGCTCGGCGAGAACTACGAGATCGTGCGTGAGCTCAAGGGCTCCGACCTCGCCGGTCGCCGCTACTACCCGGTCTTCCCGTACTTCGCCGGCGAGACCGCCGAGTCCGAGGGCCACGTGCCCGGACCGAACGGCTATACGATCTTCACCGCCGACTACGTCGACACCGTCGAAGGTACCGGCCTTGTCCATCAGGCCCCCTACGGCGAGGACGATATGAACACCCTCAACGCCAAGGGCATCAAGAGCACCGACGTGCTCGATGAGGCTGCCGCTTCACCGCGCAGTGCCCGGACTATGAGGCATGTTCGTCTTCGACGCCAACCTGCCGATCCTTCGCAATCTGCGCGCCGGCGACGGTCCGCTCGCCTCCATCCCCGAGGATCGCCGCGCGATCCTCTTCCAGGAGAAGAGCTACGTGCACTCCTACCCGCACTGCTGGCGCTGCGCCACGCCGCTGATCTACAAGCCGGTCAGCTCCTGGTTCGTCTCCGTCACCAAGATCAAGCCGCGCCTGCTGGAGCTCAACCAGGAGATCAACTGGATCCCGGGCAACGTCAAGGACGGCCAGTTCGGCAAGTGGCTCGCCAACGCTCGCGACTGGTCGATCTCCCGCAACCGCTTCTGGGGCTCGCCGATCCCGGTGTGGGTCTCCGACGATCCGAAGTACCCGCGCGTCGACGTGTACGGCTCGCTCGAGGAGTTGAAGCGCGACTTCGGCGACTACCCGCGCGACCGCGACGGCAACATCAACATGCACCGTCCGTGGATCGACAACCTGACCCGCGTCAACCCGGACGATCCGACCGGCAAGAGCCACATGCACCGCATCACGGACGTGCTCGACTGCTGGTTCGAATCCGGCTCCATGTCGTTCGCGCAGTTCCACTACCCGTTCGAGAACAAGGAGAAGTTCGAACAGCACTTCCCGGCCGACTACATCGTCGAATACATCGGCCAGACCCGCGGCTGGTTCTACCTGCTGCACGTCATGGCGACCGCCCTGTTCGACCGTCCGGCGTTCAAGAACGTGATCTGCCACGGCATCGTCCTCGGCTCCGACGGCCAGAAGATGTCCAAGCACCTGCGCAACTACCCGGACGTCAACGGCGTGTTCGACAAGTACGGCTCCGACGCGATGCGCTGGTTCCTCATGTCCTCGCCGATCCTTCGCGGCGGCAACCTGATCGTCACTGCCGAGGGCATCCGCGACACGGTCCGTCAGGTCATGCTGCCGGTGTGGAGCTCCTACTACTTCTTCACGCTGTACGCGAACGCCGCCGGGTACGACGCGCGCCAGCTGCGTCCGGAGGAGGTCGCCTCCCTGCCGCAGATGGACCGCTACCTGCTTGCCCGTACGCGTCGCCTCGTGCTCTCCGCCGAGAAGTCGCTCAACGAGTTCGCGATCTCCGACGCGTGCGACGCCGCGTCCGACTTCATCGACGTGCTCACCAACTGGTACATCCGCAACAGCCGTGATCGCTTCCTCAACAAGGACGAAAGCGCGTTCAACACGCTCTACACCGTGCTCGAGGCGTTCATGCGCGTGCTGGCGCCGCTCGCCCCGATGGAGGCCGAGTCCGTGTGGCGCGGTCTGACCGGCGGCGAGTCCGTGCATCTGGCCGACTGGCCGTTCGTCGTCGACGAGAAGACCGGCGAGGACACCGAGCTGGGCCGCGTGCTCGTCGACGATCCCGCGCTGGTCGCCGCGATGGAGAAGGTGCGTGAGGTCGTCTCCGGCACCCTGTCCCTGCGCAAGGCCGCCAAGATCCGCGTGCGCCAGCCGCTGAGCAAGCTGACCGTCGTGGCCGAGGACGTGGCCGCCGTCGAACCGTACACAGACCTGCTCAAGTCCGAGCTCAACGTCAAGGACCTCGAGTTCTCGACGCTGGAGGACGCCGCCTCCCGTGGTCTCAAGATCGTGCACGAGTTGCGCGTCAACGCGCGTGTGGCCGGCAAGCGTCTGCGCAAGGACGTCCAGTTCGCGATCAAGGCGTCCAAGTCCGGCGCTTGGCATGTGGACTCCGCCACCGGTGTGCCCGTCGTCGAGACCCCGAACGGCGACATCGCGCTCGAGGACGGCGAATACGAGCTCATCAACCGCGTGGAGGAGAAGGATGCCGCCGAAGAGGCCGTGTCCGTGTCCGCCGCGCTGCCGACCGGCGGCTTCGTGATCCTCGACACCGCCCTGACCCCGGAGCTCGAGGCCGAAGGCTACGCCCGCGACGCGATCCGCGTGATCCAGGACGCCCGTAAGGAGGCCGGCCTCGACGTGGCCGACCACGTCACGCTGACCCTGACCGTCCCGGCCGCCGATGCGGCCAAGGTCGAGGCCTTCCGCGACCTGATCGCCTCCGCCACCCTCGCCGCCGACGACTTCACGGTCGTCGAAGGCGCCGAGCTCAAGGCCGAGGTGGTTAAGGCCTGAGCGGCGCGAGCTGCGGTTCTTCTCCTCTCGGCCCCCTCTGACGAGGGGGCTCCCGGCGGAGCCGGGTGGGGGAGAGACATAGACATATAAGTCTGCTTCATGTAAATGGTCCTGTTTTCCGATTCTGAATGATCGGGAGACAGGACCATTTTCCATGTGCGCCGACAGTCAGCCACTGCTATGGCGTTGTGTTGCTTGGGGCAACCGTTAGCTACACTTATCACAATAAGTGCGGCTAACAGCGAGGAGCGGTGTTGGGTAATGACGATGAATTGCTGATTCCACCAGTCGGCAGGGAGGAACATGTCTGGCACATCGCCGATGACGCTCCGGTCTCCCGTTCGCGTCGTTCCCGTGGCAACGGCGATTACGAGTCGACGGTTCCTGCGCGACTGGCGTCTCTTGAACTTTCCATTTCCGCAGCCCTGAGTGCCGACGTCGAGGAAGCGGCGGGGGCTTTGTCGCGATTCGATATGTATGCCGCCTCCAGATTGGGTGCCGGGAATCGCGTACTTGGTCCGATGAGCGCGGTGCTGCTCAGGACCGAGGCCACGTCATCGTCGCAGATCGAGCATCTGACGGTCGGTGCCAAAAACCTTGCGCTGGAGACGATTCACGAAAGTTCCAGCGACAACGCGGCGATCGTCGTGGGCAATGTGCGTGCCATGGAGGCCGCCTTGCGTCTTAGCAAGGACATGGACGAGGAGCATGTGCTGGCGATGCATCGCGCACTGATGCTGGCGCAGCCTGGTTGGGAGGAGGAAGCGGGGCGTTACCGCGACCGACTGGTGTGGGTGGGAACCGATTCGTACAGTCCTCGAGGAGCTTCGCATGTCGCCCAGCAGGCGGAGCTTGTTCCGGCGGCCATGCGGGATCTGCTTGCATTCATCGCGCGCGACGATCTGCCTGTCATCGTCCAGTGTGCGATGGCGCATGCGCAGTTCGAAACCATTCACCCGTTCTCCGATGGCAACGGGCGGTGCGGGCGGGCTTTGGTGCACGCGATTCTGCGGAACAAGAGCTTGGTCCATGCCACCACCCCACCGGTATCGGCTGGTCTGCTGAGACGCACGGACTCCTATTTCGATGCGCTGACGGCGTTCAGGAACGGTGACGCCGAGCCGATCGTCGAGTCGTTCGTGGAGGCGTGCCTGTTTGCGGCTTCCAGCGGTGAGCGCCTTATTGACGATCTGACGCATCAGCTGGATCTCGCTCGTGAGCAGCTGCAGGGAACGCGTTCCGATTCGCCGGTGTGGCGGGTGCTTCCGCAACTGATCGAGCAGCCGATCGTCACCACGAAGTACCTGTGCGAGGCGCTGGGGTTGAGCAAATCGCAGTCCGAGCGCGCGATACGGCGTATGGAAAGCGCCGGTGTCCTGACAGCACGAAGCGGTCGGCAGCGCAACGTCATCTGGGAGCATCGCGGCATATTGGATGTTCTGGATGCCTATGCCGTCGGGTTGCGGAGGCGGTAGGGCGTCTCGTTCAGGGTTATGCTCGGAATTGGTTTATTGCAGCGTCTCCCGCAGTGTGTGCAGGTCGGTCACTCCCCGCAAGGGGAGTGTGGATTGAAATTCATTGGACGGTTCTGAAGCGCTTGCAACATCGGTCACTCCCCGCAAGGGCTTGGCTGCTATATTTGGCGGCGATGATTCATGGTTCATAAAAACGTTATCATCGGTCTCGGGTTCGCCCCGCACGCGCGGGGATTGTCGACGGGGTCATGCTGTATTGACGCCTGTGTGGGATTCAGCGCGGTTGTGGTCGATTTCGTTGCTGAGTCCCGCGGATTCGGGGGACTCAGAGGGATTTATTGCGATTTTCGCGTTGAGTCCCTCGACGTCACCCATTCATGCCGATATCGGACCGGAGGCGTTCCGTCGGGGTTGCTTGAGAATGGCGGAATTCCAATGATTTCCGCTTCGTATTCGGGGGATGGTTGTGCGGTTGGTGCCTGAGGTGTGTCTGTGGCGTGGGACTCAGTGTCGATTTCTGCTGTTATCGCGTTGAGTCCCGCGGATTTGGGGGACTCAAGGTGGTTTTTCGCGATTCTTGTGTTGAGTCCCGCGGTCATGCTCGTCATGCGCATGTGGGGCGACCGGAGGTGACGGGACGGACCCGTGTCGTCGCCTCAGGATGGCGACATATCCACGTATTTGGACAAGGTGTCTTGTTTTGTTGATGGACTGAATTAGACAGGGTGCCTAGACTTGGGTTATGGAGCGTGAACATGGCAGATACGTCCAGCAAGGAGGTCGTTATGACGGACTTCAACCCGAATAGCCAGAACCCGAACGATCAGAACCAAAATCCGAATGGTGACAGCTACGGGCAGCCCGGGCAGCCCGGGCAGACTGATGGCAACGGGAACACAAATCCGAAGCAGCCCGAATACGGTCAGTATGCGCCGGGAGCCGGTCCACAGGGACAGCAAGGGCAGTGGGCGCCGGGGCAGCAGCCTCCGCAGTACGGCCAGTACGGCCAGTACGGCCAGTACGCCGGGGCGAATGCGGGTCAGTACGCCGGTCCCGCGCAGAATCCATACGGATATGGCCAGCCGCAGGCCGGCCAGAACGGCAACCCGTACGCCAACCCGTACGTGAATCAGAACAACACCACGTATGGCAACACCGGCAATGCCGGCGGCGCCGGTAACGCCGGTAATCCGTTCGTCGGTCAGGCCGGCCAGAACCCGTTCGGATGGCATTCGACCGATCCGTTCAAGCTCATCGAGAGCATGCTGCCGCAGCGCACCAAGAACTGGGTGCGTACCATCTACGCCATCATCGGCGTGGCCGCGATCGTGCTCGGCATCGCACTGCTGATCTGGCCCGGCATCACCTTGCAGGTCGCGGCCGTGCTGCTCGGCATCTACTTCGTCGTCTCCGGCGTCACGCGCGTCGTCACCGCCATCGTCGAACTCGGACTGCCGGGCGGCTGGCGCATCCTCGACATCCTCGTCGGCGTGCTGCTCGCCATCGGCGGCGTCGTGGTGCTGAAGAACTCGGCCCTGTCCGGGCAGACCCTCGCCGTGCTCGTCACGATGACCGTCGGACTCGGTTGGATGCTCGAGGGCTTCATGGCTCTGGTCGAATCGTGGCGACTGCCGAGCTCCGGCTGGGCCGTGCTCTATGCGGTCATCTCGATCATCGCCGGCTTCGTCGTGCTGCTTTCGCCGATCACCTCCACGATGTGGCTCGTCGTCTTCGGTGGCTGCGCGCTGGTGGTCATGGGAGTCTCCGCCATCGTGCGCGGCTTCAAGTTCGGTCGATGAGCCGGATTTTTCGGATCGCAATCGAAACGTGCGCGTGAAATCGTCCTCGTGAATGACGAGACGGGGCACTATCGTGGGAGCGTATTGAGAACGAGTCTTGATAGGCCCGCCAGAAGGTAGAAAGAGTCACATGATCGAACTGAAGACCCCTCGCGAGATCGAGGAGATGAAGCCCGCCGGCCGTTTCGTCGGATCCATCCTGCGTGAGCTGAAGGAGTACACGAAGGTCGGCACCAACCTGCTCGACATCGACGAGTTCGTGCACAAGAAGATCGTCGACCGCAAGGGCGCGGAATCCTGCTACGTCGACTACGCTCCCGACTTCGGCACCGGCCCGTTCGCGCACTACATCTGCACCTCCGTCAACGACGCGGTGCTGCACGGCGTGCCCTACGACTACAACCTCAAGGACGGCGACCTCGTCAGCCTCGACCTCGCGATCAACGTCGACGGCTGGGTGGGCGATTCGGCCATCAGCTTCGTGGTCGGCAAGGACAAGGATCCCGAGGACCTGCGCCTGATCAAGTGCACCGAGGAGGCGCTCGCCGCCGGCATCGAGGCCGCTCAGCCCGGCAACCGTCTGGGTGACGTGTCCAGCACGATCGGCGACATCGCCCGCGAGTACGGCTATCCGATCAACCTCGAGTTCGGCGGCCACGGTGTCGGCCACATCATGCACGGCGATCCGCACGTGCCGAACGACGGCAAGGCCCACCACGGCTACAAGCTGCGTCCGGGTCTGGTCATCGCCATCGAACCGTGGTTCCTCAAGACCACCGATGAGATCTACCAGGATCCGAAGGACGGCTGGACCCTGCGCGCCGAGGACGGATCGCGCGGCGCCCACTCCGAGCACACGATCGCCATCACCGAGAACGGCCCGATCATCCTCACCACGCGCGACGAGTGACGTCGGTCACACCGTTTTGAGACATTGAAAGCCGGCGTGCGCCCCACCTTGTTACGATGGGCGCACGCCGGCTTTCGACGTCTCTCCGACGTTTCCACGATGCGGCTGGCTGACGCGCAAAGTCATGCACCCATGCGCACCCCAGCGTCATGTTCCCGCGTCCTCGCGTCCCGCATCGTCCCGCGTATCGACCACGAAACCCGTGGCGGTAACACAGGCGGTCTATTGTGACCGGCAACACTTGGAACAGGAATGAGGTACCCATGGGCACAGCACAGCTGAATGTGGACGACAGCAAATACACCCTGCCATTGGTGAAGGCGACCGCCGGACCGGACGGCATCGTCGTGTCCAAGCTGCGCAACGACGGATGGGTCACGCTCGACCCGGGCTTCCTCACCACCGCGCAATGCGAATCAAAGATCACGTATATCGACGGCCAGCATTCGATCCTGCGCTACCGCGGCTATCCGATCGAGCAGCTGTGCGATCAGTCCGACTTCCTCGAAGTCGCGTGGCTGCTGCGTCACGGCGAACTGCCCAACCGGGAACAGTACGACAAGTTCGTCTCCGACATCAACCATCGCACGATGGTGGGGGAGGACTTCCGCACGTTCATGGGCTCGTTCCCGCGTACCGCGCATCCGATGAGCGCGCTCGCCTCCGCGATCAACGCGCTCGCCACCTTCTACCCGGATACGACCGACATCACCGACTCCGATCAGCTCGACGAGTCCGCGATCATCATCATGGCGAAGGTCCGCACGATCGTGTCGTACATCTTCCGCCGCCGCCGCGACGAGCCGATGCTCTACCCCGATTACGCGCGCGGCTACGTCGACGACTTCCTGCGCATGTGCTTCGCGGTTCCCTACGAGCCGTTCGAATCCGACCCGCTGTACGTGCATGCGCTCGGCCGTCTGCTCATCATCCACGCCGATCACGAGCAGAACTGCTCCACCTCCGTGGTGCGCATCGCGGGCAGTGCGCACGCGAACCTGTATTCGGCGGTCGCCGCCGGCGTCAACGCCCTGTCCGGCCCGCTGCATGGAGGCGCGAACGAGGCCGTGCTGCGTCAGCTCAAGGCGATCCGCGACTCCGGCAAGTCGGTGCGCGAGTTTGTCGATGAGGCCAAGGCCAACGGACAGCGCATCTCCGGACTCGGCCACCGCGTGTACAAGTCGTACGATCCGCGTGCGGCCATCGCCAAGCAGTATCTGGAGAAGATCATGGAGCGCGAGGACACGTCGAAGCTGCCGGCCGACGAGCGCGCGCTGTTCGCCGTGGCCACCGAACTCGAGGAGATCGCCCTGAGCGACGAGTACTTCGTCTCGCGTCACCTCTACCCGAACGTCGATTTCTACACGGGACTCATCTACCGTGCGATCGGCTTCGACCCGGCCATGTTCACCACGCTGTTCGCACTGGGGCGCATCCCCGGATGGATCGCCCAGTACCGCGAGATGCTCGCCGATCCGAACACCAAGATCGGCCGCCCGAGGCAGGTCTACACCGGTGCGACCGAACGCGACTACGTGCCGATGGACGAGCGCTGACCGGCTCCCCTGACAAGGGGAGCCGGGGGAACCGGCGGCGGGGCTGACTAGTTCTTGTGCAGCTTCTCGTTCAGTTCGATGCCGGTCTTGCGGTAACGCGCCTCGATGCGGCCCGACACCGAGTTGCGGATGAACAGGATGTTGTCCTTGCCGGACAGGTCCGCGCCCTTGACGACCTCGAGCGGCTCGCCCGTGGCGGCCTTGGCCTTGTCCCAGATCGTGACCTTCGTGCCGGCGGTGATGTACAGGCCCGCCTCGACGACGCAGTTGTCGCCCAGCGAGATGCCGATGCCCGCGTTCGCGCCGAGCAGCGAATGCTCGCCGATGGAGTTGCGCAGCTTGCCGCCGCCGGAGAGCGTGCCCATGATCGAGGCACCGCCGCCGATGTCGGAGCCGTTGCCGACGACCACGCCCTGCGAGACGCGGCCCTCGACCATCGAGACGCCGAGCGTGCCGGCGTTGAAGTTCACGAAGCCGGCGTGCATGACCGTCGTGCCCTCGGACAGGTGGGCGCCGAGACGGACGCGATCGGCGTCGCCGATGCGCACGCCGGTGGGGACGACGTAGTCGATCATGCGCGGGAACTTGTCCACGCCGAACACGTTCACCGTGGCTGCCGGCGCCACGGCGGGCAGGCCGGCGTTCGCGGCGAACGACTGCGCGGCGGCGGTGGCGGCGGCTTCGACGTCGGCCTTGCGCAGCGAGAAGTCGGGGACGGCGAACGGTCCGTAGTTGGTCCACACCACGTTGGCGAGCTGTGCGAAGATGCCGTCCAGATTGAGGGTGTTCGGCTTGGCCAGACGCATGCTCAGCAGGTGCAGCTTCAGATACGCGTCCTCGGCGTTGGCGATCGGCTCGTCGAGGGAGGTCACGGTGAAGACCGGCACTCGACGAACGCCTCGGGCGTCGGGCTCGTCATGCACGAGCACGCCGAAATCATGATTCGGCCGATCGGCCTCGGCCGGGGCGGCCCCCACAGCGAGAGTCGGATACCACACGTCAAGGGTGTTGCCCGCCGCGTCGATGCTGGCCAGACCCCAGCCGTAGGCGGTGCGTTCTTCTGCCATTGTTGCTCCTTTACTGTTCAGCGGAATCGCCATGTGCTCCCACATTACCGCTTCCGCCGTCGGCGCACAGACGCGAGTCCAATGACCAAGCGGTACGGTACAATCCGTCCACGTGAGTGACTTTCAGCAGGATGAACGCGATGGGCGTGAGCGCCGCCGCCGCACGATGGTGCGCGCGGTGTGCATCGTCATCGCCGCGTGCATGCTGCTGTCCTTGGTGATCCCCGCCATCTACGCGGGACTTTGACGTATGGTCACGCGCATCCCCGCGTGACGTTCCGTCCCGTGCGGCCGGCCCTCGGCGGTGTCCGGACAGGCGAGACGGAACGACGGACCGACCGGCGACGATGCGCGCGGCCCACACCATCGGACGATCATCAGGCAATCATCAGGAAATTCCATCAAGGCAATTCATAGGTAAGACACGTAAGGTACAGAAACGATGGCAGAATTCGACTATTCGCAGGCGATCGCCGATGTGCGATCCAAATACGATTCCATCGCCAAGGCGCTGGACGTCGACCGTATCAAGGCGGACATCAAGGAACTCGAGCAGCAGGCGGCCGCGCCGGGCCTGTGGGACGATCCGGAGAACGCGCAGAAGGTGACGAGCCGTCTGTCCGCCGCCGAATCGCAGCTCAAGAAGCTCCAGTCCGCGGGTTCGCGCATCGACGACGTGGAGACGCTCGTCGAGCTCGGCCGCGAGGAGGAGGATCAGGACTCCCTCGACGACGCGCAGAGCGAGCTCAAGTCCATCGCCGAGGATCTCGACGCGATGGAGATCCAGACGCTGCTCGACGGCGAATACGACGAGCGCTCCGCGGTCGTCACGATCCGTTCCGGCGCCGGCGGCGTCGATGCGGCCGACTTCGCGCAGATGCTGCTGCGCATGTACCTGCGCTACTGCGAGCGCATGGGCTTCAAGGCCAAGGTCATGGACACCTCCTATGCGGAGGAGGCGGGCATCAAGTCCGCCACCTTCCAAGTGGATGCGCCCTACGCCTACGGTCGTCTGTCGGTCGAGGGCGGCACGCACCGTCTGGTGCGCATCTCCCCGTTCGACAATCAGGGCCGCCGTCAGACGAGCTTCGCCGCCGTCGAGGTGGTGCCGCTCGTCGAGGCCACCGATCACATCGACATTCCGGACACCGATATCCGCGTCGACACGTACTGCTCCTCCGGCCCCGGCGGTCAGGGCGTGAACACGACCTACTCGGCCGTGCGCATCACCCACCTTCCCACCGGCCTCGTCGTGACGATGCAGGACGAACGCTCCCAGATCCAGAACCGCGCCGCCGCCATGGCCGTGCTGCAGTCCCGACTGCTCGTGCTGCGCCATGAGGAGGAGGCCAAGAAGAAGAAGGAGCTCGCCGGCGACATCAAGGCCAGCTGGGGCGATCAGATGCGTTCCTACGTGCTGCACCCGTACCAGATGGTCAAGGATCTGCGCACCGGCTATGAGACGTCGCAGACCCAGGCGGTGTTCGACGGCGATCTCGACGGTTTCATCCAGGCCGGCATCCGCTGGCGTCACGAGGAGCGTCGTGCCGCCAAGGAAGAAGCCGGAGAGTAATACGTAGATATACGTACATAAGGTACGGTAGGGGGATCATGGCACTCATCTCGCTCAGGCATGTCAGCAAGGTCTATCCGAAGGGCACCAGACCGGCGTTGCATGACATCACCCTTGACATCGACCGCGGGGACTTCGTGTTCCTTGTGGGGGCTTCGGGTTCCGGCAAGACCACGTTGCTGAGTCTGCTGCTGCGCGAGGAGGAGGCCACGGATGGCGAGATCCGCGTCGCGGGCAATGACCTGCGGCGCATCTCGAACCGTCAGGTCCCGCAGTACCGGCGCACGATCGGCTTCGTGTTCCAGGACTACAAGCTGCTCAACAACAAGACCGTCTGGCAGAACGTCGCGTTCGCCCTCGAGGTGATCGGCACGCGTCGTTCGGCCATCAAGTCGCTGGTGCCGAAGGTGCTGGAGACCGTGGGATTGACCGGCAAGGAGCGCAGCTATCCGCATGAGCTGTCCGGCGGCGAGCAGCAGCGTGTGGCGATCGCCCGCGCCTATGTGAACCATCCCCAGATCCTGCTCGCCGACGAGCCCACCGGCAATCTCGATCCGACCACGTCGCTCGGCATCATGGAGGTGTTGGACGCGATCAACCGCACCGGTACCACGGTCGTCATGGCCACGCACAACGAGGAGATCGTCAATTCGATGCGCAAGCGCGTCGTCGAACTGCACAGCGGCTCCATCGTGCGTGACGAGGAGCACGGCTCCTATGATTCCGCCATGTACTTCCCCGATGCCGAGGTCACGTCCAAGGCGCATCAGGCCCTGGGATCCGGCGCCGGCTCCACAGTCATGACGTCGGGGGCTGGCGACTCCGATCTTCGGTTCCGCCCCCAGAACGGAGTCGAGGCGGAGGTCACGCAGGCCATCGCCATCGAGGCCGGAACGATCGCCTCCGGTGCGATGAACGGTGACGAGGGTATCGCGCGTCTCGCCCAATCCGTGCATTCCGGGCGCACCGGACGCTACGGCGAGGCATTCGCGCCCCTTGAGACCACATTGACTTGGGGCAAGGGACTGAAACTTGACGAGGTGGAGCGTCTCGCCAGAAGCGGCGAGTCCTCCGCCACCGATGAGTCCGTTGATGAATCCGTTGATGAGTCCGCAACTCCTGAAAACGGCTTGCTGGCGCCGCCGGCGCCACCGACGCCGCCGAGTATCGCCTCCGCCACACAGGATGCCCGCCAAACGGATGCCGATGATGCGCAAACGACCGTTTCCACTGCGCAAGTGGGGGAGACGGCCGTTGAGGAGCACGCCGAAACCCCCGAAAACGGTGAAAGCGATGCCGACTCCGAGACAACCGGCGGAGATGCAGCGAGCGAGCAGAACGAGAACGAGGAGGAACAGCAGTGAGGGCGCGATTCATCCTGTCGGAAACGTGGACGAGCCTCAGGCGCAACGTGCCGATGATCATCTCGGTGATGCTCGTCACGTTCATCTCCTTCGTGTTCATCGGCGCATCCGCCCTGATGCAGGCGCAGGTTACCCGGGCGAAGGGCGAATGGTACAACAAGATCGAGGTCGTCGTCTGGCTGTGCCCTGACGGTACCAGCCAGGCCGCCACCTGTGCCGCCGGCAAGGCGCCGACCAAGCAGGAGATCGTCCAGCTCGAGGAATTCATCCAGGATGAGCTGACCGACAACGTCTCCAAGATCACCTACGTGAGCCGCGAGGACTTCTATAAGAACACGTTCCTCAAGCAGTATCCGAACGGCGAGTATCAGGGACGCACCCTGACCGCCGCCGACATGCAGGACTCGCTGCAGCTGAAGCTCAAGGATCCCACCAAGTACAAGATGGTCTCCGAGGTACTGTCCGGCAAGACAGGTGTGGAGGACGTCGTCGACCAGAAGCAGATCTTCGATCCCGTCTTCGCCGTGCTCAACCGCGCCACCGCCGTCACCGTCGCGCTCGCCGTGGTGATGGTCGTCGTCGCGATCCTCCTGACCGGCACCACGATCCGCATGTCCGCGGCCTCGCGCAAGAACGAGACCGAGATCATGCGACTTGTCGGCGCATCGAACTGGACGATCCGACTGCCGTTCATCCTCGAGGGAGTGGTCGCCTCGCTCATCGGTTCGCTGCTCGCGTGCGGCACCCTCGCCGGCATCGTGCAGGTGTTCATCACCGACGGTCTGTCCGGGTCCGTCAGCTGGATGCCGTTCGTCACGCAGTCCACGGTGTGGATGATAGCCCCGGCTCTGGTGGCAGGTGCCGTGCTGCTGTCGATCATCGCCTCCGCGGTCTCGCTGCGTCGTTATCTCAAGGCGTGATCGACGGGCGGTTCCGCTCCCAGCCGAAGCGTGCGACTCGCGCGCCCAGCAATCTTCGTTACAATGACCACCAGCGTGTATGACGCGTGTATGTGAAGGAAGGACGATCAGGTGATGAATCGCTCGAAACGATACTGGAACGCAGGATTCGGTCTCATGGTGTCGGTGGCGATGATGGCCATCTGCGGTCTGGCGACGATCGTCCCCGCACCGCCGCAGGCCGAGGCGGTGTCCGTGTCCGAATACCAGCAGAAAGTCGCCAACCGCAACAATCTCAAGGCGAAGCTCGCCGGTGTGGACAAGGCGCTGGCCGATAAGATCATCGAATTGGACAATCTGGCCAACGTGCAGATCCCGGCCGCGCAGAAGGCCACCGAGGCGGCGCAGCAGAAGGCCGAGCAGGCCAAGGGCCTGGCCGACGCCACGGCCGAGCGTCTCAAGGCGGCGCAGCAGGACAAGGCCGACCTCGAGAAGAAGATCGAGCAGACCGGCATCGAGTACGACGACGCGAAGGAATCCGTCGCCGCGATGGCGCGCGGCAGCTTCCACGGTTCGGACGTGTCCACGATGATGGAGGTCGTCACGGACGCCAAGTCCACCGATGACTTCGTCTCGCAGATGCAGTCCGACGCCGCGGCCGCGCGATCCGCCGCGAACGCCGCGAACTCGGCGGCGACCACGCTCAACACCTCGATGAACCGCAAGCAGCGTCTCGCCGCCATCGAGAAGCAGATCACGCAGCTCAAGAACCAGGCCGACCAGCAGGCCGCCAGCGCGCAGAAGGCCGCCGAGGACGCCAGCGCCAAGGAGGCGTCGCTGGAGAAGCTGCAGGACGAAAGCGCCGCGCAGCGCGCCGAGCTCGAAGCCCAGAAGAGCAACCTGAAGACCCAGGAGGCCAAGGAGGCCGCCGACATCCTGCTCATCGAGGCCGAGCTGGCCAGCTACAAGCCGTCAAGCGGATCGACCAACTACACGCCGGGCAGTACCTCGCAGCAGAACACGCCTTCGGGCGGTTCGTCCTCCGGCAACGGCGGCGGTACCTCCGGCAATTCCGGCAATTCCGGCAACTCTGGCAATTCGGGTAACTCCGGTACCTCCGGCAACACAGGCAACTCCGGCACGACCAGCAAGCCCTCGACCCCGTCCGGCGGTTCCTCCGGAGCCAACGGCATGAACTACGCCGTGCCCGGCAACTGCCCCGAGGGATCCTCGTACTGCTACGGCCACAACACCGGCAACACCGTGGGCGGCTCCGCCTACCCGGCGCGCCAGTGCACGTTGTGGGCGTACATCCGCCGCTCACAGCTCAACCTCCCCGTCGGCTCGTACATGGGCAACGGCGCCGAGTGGGGCACCAAGGGTCGTGCGCTCGGCTACTACGTGAACAACACGCCGCACTACGGCGCCGCGATGGTCTTCCGCGCCGGCCAGAAGGTCTCCACCTGGTACGCCAACCGCCTGTACGGCCATGTCGCCATCGTCGAACGCGTCAACTCCGACGGCTCCCTGCTGATCTCCGAAGGCGGCACCGGCTTCGCGTCCTTCCCGAACTGGGAGACCGTCTGGCCGAACGGCAACGAGTTCGTCCACTACTGATTGACTGATTGAAAGGAAATCGCCTCCATGGCGAAGGAACAGGGAACGAAGCTCATCGTCCAGAACAAGAAGGCGCGTCACGACTACGCCATCGAGGACAAGTACGAGGCGGGTCTCGTACTGACCGGCACCGAGGTCAAGTCACTGCGCGAGGGACGCGCATCCCTCGCCGAGTCGTTCATCTCGATCGACCGCCGCAACGAGATCTGGCTCGAGAACGCCAACATCCCCGAATACCTGAACGGCACGTGGAACAACCACGCCCCCAAGCGCAAGCGCAAGCTGCTGCTGCACGAGCGGGAGATCCTCAAGCTCGCCCGGCAGTCCGAAGCCAAGGGCTACACGATCATCCCCCTGAGTCTCTATTTCAAGGACGGCCGGGTCAAGGCCGAAATCGCCCTGGCCCGAGGCAAGCGCGAATTCGACAAGCGTCAGACCCTGCGTGAGGAGCAGGACAAGCGCGAGGCCCTGCGAGCCATGCGCTACGCCAACAAGCGCTCAGTTCGCTAGCCGAGGGTATCTCGTCGACGCCACGTCCTCGTTTCATTGGTCCAATTGGATTTGTTTGTTCCGGAGGGAGGAATCGCGATATACGGTACCCGACCGTAGGCTTGGCCGAACGGCCTTGAGTGTGTCGGGGACCGTATATCGCGATTCCTCCCGGAGTCAAGCGTCTCACGTAATGAACTGTATCCGTGAGATTTACGCTTTCGTAGCATGGGAAACCTACTCTCGCGAATCAGTCGGGAAACGTACCCGCCCGATCGACATTTCTGAGAGAGGAAATCCAATGTCCGTAAGCATGGGAATCAAGGGACTCAAGTCCGTAACCGCCGCCGTCCTGTCCGCCGCGATGCTGTTCGCGGCCGCCGCATGCGGCACCACCGATTCATCCGACACCGCCTCGTCATCCGGTGACGCATCCGGTTCGTCCTCCAGCTCCAGCACGAAGGGCTTCGACACGAGCTCGATCAAGAAGGACGACGAGATCGCGGCGCTCCTGCCCGAATCCGTCACCAAGGACGGTACGCTCGTCGTCGGCACTGACACCTCGTACGCTCCGGCCGAGTTCCTGGCCGAGGACGGCAAGACCCCGGTCGGCTTCGACGTCGACCTGTTCAAGGCGCTGGCCGCGATCTTCGGCCTCAAGGAGGAGACGGTCACCTCCACGTTCGATTCGATCATCCCGTCGGTCGGATCCAAGTACGATGTCGGCATCTCCTCGTTCACCGTGACCAAGGAGCGTCTCGAGGCGGTCGACTTCGTCACCTACTTCAAGGCCGGCTCCACGTTCGTCGTGCAGAAGGGCAACCCGAACAAGGTCGACTCCTCCGACCTGTGCGGCAAGAAGGTCGCCGTGCAGACCGGCACCACGCAGGAGGAGGAAGTCAACAAGGACAACGAGCAGTGCAAGGCCGACGGCAAGAGCGAGATCGAGATCCAGTCCTCGAAGCTGCAGACCGATGTGACCACCGCCGTCGCGTCCGGCAAGGCCGACGTGTTCTATGCCGACTCCCCGGTCGCGGGCTACGCGATCACGCAGACCGGCGACACGCTTGAGGCGCTGGGCGAGGACGTCGGCGTGACGCCGGAGGCCGTGGCCATCAAGAAGGGTGATTCTCAGACCGCCGAGGCCGTGCAGAAGGCCATCCAGAAGCTGATGGATGACGGCACGTACAAGAAGATCCTCGACACGTGGGGCGTCTCCTCCGGCGCGATCGACAAGCCGGAGATCAACCCGACCGTTGAATGACGGACGAATCGTCGATAACGCGGAGGTAACACGCATGTGTATACAGTGGCGTGTATATTCATTGCATTCACTGCGTGATCACGTGACCGTGTGATCGCACGGTCATCCGATTGCGCGTCGTGCATTGCGGCGCGCAACCGTCGTTCGGAAGAAGAAAGAAGATTCATCCCATGGCATTCAAGGGACTCAAGACCATCACGGCCGCCACGCTGGGTGTGGCGATGCTGATCTCCGTCGCCGCCTGCGGTACCACCGACGAGACGACGGGTTCGTCGTCTGACTCCGGCTCGTCCGACAGCGCCACCATCTCCAGCTACGACGTCAGCGACGTCAAGAAGGACGATGCGATCGCCTCGCTGCTGCCGGAATCCGTCACCAAGGACGGCAAGCTGACGATCGGCACCAATCCGTCGTACGCTCCGGCCGAGTTCCTCGACACCGACGGCAAGACGCAGATCGGCTACGACATGGATCTCGCCCGCGCGATGGGCAACATCTTCGGCCTCGAGACCGAGATCGTCTCCTCGAACTTCGACACGATCATCCCGGCCGTCGGCTCCAAGTACGATCTCGGCATCGCGGCGTTCACCATCACGCCGGAGCGTATGGATTCGGTCGACTTCGTCTCCTACTTCACCTCCGGCATGGCCTACGCGGTCAAGAAGGGCAACCCCGAGAAGATCGACGAGAACGACCTGTGCGGCAAGAAGGTCGCCGTCGAGACCGGCACCGTCGAGGAGGAGGCCATCGCCGAAACCGCCAAGCAGTGCAAGGCCGACGGCAAGAAGGACATCGAGGTGCAGTCCTCCAAGCAGCAGACCGACGCCACCACCGCGGTCGTGACCGGCAAGGCCGACGTCTTCTTCGCCGATTCCCCGGTGGTCGGCTATGCGATCGCCCAGACCGGCGGCGAGCTCGAGCAGCTCGGCAAGGACTTCGACTCCGTGCCGAACGCCGTGGCCATCAAGAAGGGTGATTCCAAGACCGTCGAGGCCGTGCAGAAGGCGATGCAGAAGCTGATGGACGACGGCACGTACGGCAAGATCCTCAAGCACTGGGGCGTCGAGTCCGGCGGTCTCGATAAGGCCGAGGTCAACCCGAACGTCGAGGGCTGAGCCGGCAGAGCGTAATCACGTAAAAATCACCGGTCCCGGGGCGGAAAGCAGCAATGCAATGCCCCCGGGACCTCAATCATCGCAACACAAGGAACCGAGAGGAAGCCGATACATGGCGAAGAAGGAAACCGACGGCGAGGGACTGGACATCCCCAACCGCATCAAGGCGCTGCCGGTCAAGCGCACCGGCCCGATCGTGGCCGGCGTCATCGTGGCGCTGCTGGCTGCGATGCTCATTCAGGGGCTTGTCACCAATCCGCGCCTCGACTGGCCCACCGTATGGAAGTACCTGTTCAACGAGAACGTGCTCGAGGGCATCGCCTACACGCTGATCCTCACCGCGATCTCGATGATCGTGGCGATCATCCTGTCGGTGATCCTCGCGATCATGCGCAAGTCGATCAACCCGGTGCTCAGGGGCGTCAGCTGGTTCTTCATCTGGTTCTTCCGCGGCACCCCTGTGTACACGCAGCTCGTGTTCTGGGGCCTGTTCGCCGTGCTCATCCCGAAGCTGAGTCTCGGCATCCCGTTCACCTCGGTCGAGTTCTGGAGCATCGACTCGGAGACCGTCATCACCGCGTTCAACGCCGCGTGGATCGGACTGGCCTTGAACGAGGCCGCGTACCTGTCCGAGATCGTGCGCGCCGGTCTCGAGGCCGTCGACCCCGGCCAGACCGAGGCCGCCAAGGCGCTCGGCATGAAGCGCTCGCTCATCATGCGCCGCATCATCCTGCCGCAGGCCATGCGCATCATCATCCCGCCGACCGGCAACGAGACGATCGGCATGCTCAAGACCACGTCGCTGGTTCTCGCCGTGCCGTTCACGCTGGAACTCCAGTTCGCGACCAACGCGATCGCGAACCGCATCTACAAGCCGATCCCGCTGCTCATCGTGGCCTGCATATGGTATCTGCTGATCACATCCATCCTCATGGTCATTCAGTCGCGTCTCGAGAAGCATTTCGGCAAGGGCTTCGACGCGCGTCCGATCGGCTCGCGCGGCAAGCAGCCGCCACTGCCGGGCAAGACCGAGGGCGAGCCGAAGGACAAGGTCGACAAGCTCAACGACGCCACGTTCAGCGGATTGACGGCTTGAAGCGAGGGGAGACGAACATCATGACTGAAACCGCAACCACCGCCGCTCCGGCAACCGCCGCCCACGTCCCGGCCGTCAAGGCCGTCGGCGTGCACAAGGCGTTCGGCTCGCTCCACGTGCTCAAGGGCATCGACCTGACCGTCGAACCCGGCACCGTGACCGTGATCCTCGGACCCTCCGGTTCCGGCAAGTCCACGTTCCTGCGGCTCATCAACCAGCTCGAGACCTTGACGGGCGGCTCGATCGAGGTCGACGGCGAGCTCATCGGCTACAAGCACGTCACCAAGAACGGTCAGGACATGCTCCAGACCCTGAACGAGAAGGAGATCGCCGCGCAGCGCTCCAAGCTCGGCATGGTCTTCCAGCGTTTCAACCTGTTCCCGCACATGACCGCGATCGAGAACGTCATGGAGGCCCCGGTCCACGTCAAGGGCATGAAGAAGGCCGAGGCGCGCGAGCTGGCCGTCGCCGAGCTCAACCGCGTCGGCCTCGGCGAGCGCCTCGACTATTATCCGGCCGAGCTTTCCGGCGGACAGCAGCAGCGCGTCGCCATCGCCCGAGCGCTTGCGATGAAGCCGGAGATCATGCTCTTCGACGAGCCGACCTCCGCGCTCGACCCCGAGCTTGTCGGTGAGGTCCTGAACGTGATGCTCTCGCTCGCCAAGGAGGGCATGACGATGATCGTCGTCACGCACGAGATCGGATTCGCCCGCGAGGTCGCCGATCAGGTCGTCTTCATGGACGGCGGCGTCGTGGTCGAACACGGCACGTCCGATATCATCGACCATCCCACCGAGCCGCGCTTCAAGGACTTCCTGCAGCACGTGCTGTGATTGTGGTGTCGGTCGATGTGCGCGATGCGCGCAGACCATGTGCCAAAAGCGTATCCGTAACCCGCGCCACGAGGGCGTGTAGTAGTCTGGGAAGCCATGTGTGGAATCGTTGGATATGCAGGACAGATTGATACCGCGTGCGGCAAGCCTCTGGAGGTGTGTCTTCAGGGCCTGAAGCGACTCGAATACCGCGGCTATGATTCGGCCGGCGTGGCGCTGACCGCGCCCGGCATGGATCATGTCGAGGTGCGCAAGAAGGCAGGACGCCTCGCGAACCTCATCGAGGACATCGAACGCAAGCCGATGCCGCTGGCCACGGTCGGCATCGGCCACACGCGATGGGCCACCAACGGTGTGCCGAGCGACGTCAACGCCCACCCGCACACCAGCCAGGACGGCAAGGTCGCGATCATCCACAACGGCATCATCGAGAACGCCTCCCAGCTGCGCCTCGACCTGCAGGCGGAGGGCTATCACTTCACGTCCGCCACGGACACCGAGGTCGCCGCCAAGCTGCTCGGCAAGATCGTCGACACCATCATCCACGAGGAGGGCAGGCCCGACCTGTTCAAGGCGATGCGGCGTCTGGCCCGCATGCTCAAGGGCGCGTTCACGATCCTCGCCACCGACTGCCGCCAGCCGGATATCGTCGTCGGTGCGCGCCACGATTCGCCGCTCGTCGTCGGCCTTGGCGACGGCGAGAACTTCCTCGGCTCCGATGTCGCCGCATTCGTCGCATACACGAAGCGTGCGATGGAGATCGACCAGGATCAGGCCGTGTGCGTCTCCGCCGACAAGGTGATCGTCACCGATTTCGACGGTAACGTCGTCGAGAACCCGAAGACCTACACCGTCGACTGGGACGCCTCCGCGGCCGAGAAGGGCGGCTGGGACTCGTTCATGGACAAGGAGATCCACGAGGATCCCGCCGCCGTGCAGCGCACGCTGCTTGGTCGTTTCGACAAGAACGGCGATGTCGCCCTCGATGAGGTGCGCATCGACGAGCATGATTTCAAGGTGATCGACAAGATCATCGTCATCGCCTGCGGAACCGCCGCCTACGCGGGCATGGTCGCCAAGTACGCGATCGAGCACTGGGTGCGCATCCCCGTCGAGGTTGAGCTGGCGCACGAATTCCGCTACCGCGATCCGATCCTCACGCCGCGTACGCTCGTCGTCGCGATCTCGCAGTCCGGCGAGACGATGGACACGCTGATGGCCCTGCGCCACGCGCGCGAACAGGGATCCAAGGTGCTTGCGATCTGCAACACGCAGGGCGCCTCCATCCCGCGCGAATCCGACGCGGTGCTCTACACGCACGCCGGCCCCGAGGTCGCCGTCGCCTCGACCAAGGCGTTCGTCGCGCAGATCACCGCCGCCTACCTGCTCGGCCTGTATCTGGCGCAGGTCAAGGGCGCCATGTTCCGCGACGAGATCCGTCACATCCTCGACTCGCTCAAGGACATGCCACGCAAGATCCAGTGGGTGCTCGACACACAGACCAAGACCATCCACAAGGCCGCCGAACGCATGCTGAACGCGCAGTCGTTCCTCTTCCTCGGCCGTCACGTCGGCTACCCGGTCGCGCTCGAAGGCGCTCTGAAGCTCAAGGAGATCGCCTACACGTTCACCGAGGGCTTCGCCGCCGGCGAGCTCAAGCACGGACCGATCGCCCTGGTCGACGAGGGCGAGCCGGTCGTGTTCATCGTGCCTCCGGAACGCGGACGTGACGTCCTGCACGCCAAGGTGCTCTCCGGCATCGAGGAGGTCAAGGCGCGTGGTGCGTTCATCATCGCCGTCGCCGAAAAGGGTGACAAGGACGTCGAACGGTACGCGGACGTCGTCTTCTGGCGTCCGGCGTGCCCGACGCTGATGAGCCCGCTCGTCGACGTGGTCCCGCTGCAGCTGTTCGCGATGGACATGGCCAAACTCAAGGGCTACGACGTCGACAAGCCACGCAACCTCGCCAAGTCCGTCACCGTAGAGTAGTGCGTCCGTCCCCTACGTATAGTGCACAACGAAACGGAGGGGACGGCCGGGATCCGCGGTATCTGACCGTAAGGACTTGGCCAGAGCGGCCCGGAGCGTGTCGGGTATCGCGGATCCCGGCCGTCCCCGGTCACCGCTGGAATTGCTACGGAAAGTGACACTATGCGCCACCGATTTGTAAAACAGGAGCCGGATATTCCGTTCGAGTTGCCGGTGGTGTATGAGGATGCGGGGATCATCGTCGTCGACAAGCCTCATTTTCTGGCGACGACCCCGCGCGGCATGTGGTATCGCCAGACGGCGCTGATGCGCCTGCGTGAGATGTACGGGGACGATGCGATCACGCCGGCGCACCGGCTCGACCGGCTTACGGCCGGCATCGTCGTGTTCGTGCGCGATCCGGCGCTGCGAGGGGCGTATCAGATGCTGTTTCAGGAGCGCCGCACCTCCAAGACGTACGAGTGTCTGGCGCCGTGCGCACCGATCGTGAGACCCCGATACGGCACGATCGAACGACTGGAGACGCCGCGCGTATTCCCGCTGCGGCGACGGTCGCGCATCGTCAAGCGGCGCGGCGTGCTGCAGGCGTACGAGGAGCCGGGCGAGGTCAACGCCGAAACGGTGATTGAGCTCGGAGCCGGTGGAATGGCGATCGATGGGACACCGACTTGGGGGAGCGGCGTGCGTGCCTACACGCTGCATCCGAGCACCGGCAAGACGCATCAGCTGCGCGTGCATATGAACTCGCTCGGCCTGCCGATTCGCGGCGACGACTTCTATCCACGCGTCGAACAGCGCGCATACGACGATTTCTCGCAAACGCTCGAATTGGTCGCGCGGCGTCTGTCGTTCATTGATCCGGTCAGCGGCGAGCCGCGCGAGTTCATCTCCCGCGTGCCGCTCGGCTGAACCTCCGACCGTTCCTCGCCTACTCGTTCAAGTCGCGCACCGAACCGCGTTCGACGAACTCCGCGGGGATGACGGTCTTGGTACCGACCGGCACCTTCTCGCCCTCGCATTGGCGGCGGATCATCGAGAAGGCGGTGGCGCCGATCTCATTGAACTTCATGCGCATCGTCGTCAGATCAAGACGCGGAACCATGTTGACGAGCGAATCGTCGACGCCGACCACGCTCATGTCCTCCGGCACCCGTTTGCCCGCGGCCTTGAGCCCTTGGATCGCGCCGTATGCCATCTGATCGTTCGCCGCGTAGATGGCGGTGCAATCCGGATTGTGTGCGAGGGCCATGCCGGCCTGATATCCGGAGTCCGCATCCCAATTGCCGATGTACATGTCCGGTACGGGGGCGCCTAGCTGCTCCAACGCCTCGCGCCATCCGCGCGCGCGGCTTTCCGCGGCTCGTGATGACGCGGGGCCTGCGATGTGATATACGGTGCGATGTCCCTTGCTCATCAGGTAGTCGACAATGGCGGTCGAACAGCCGTACTGGTCGGCGTCGACGGTGGGGCAGTGGTCGGCCGCGCCCTCGGTGACGAGCACGACCGGCAGATCCTTCGGCGGCTGGTATCCGGCGAAGCCGGCGATGCGCTGCTCGAGCAGGACGATGACGCCGTCGACCGGTTGCTGCTTCATGCGGTCGACCGCCGCGCTCAACGTGCGCTCGCCGCTGGTGGGGATGAGTTGGACCGTGATCGAATAATGGTCGGCGATCGCGGCGTTGAGGATGCCGTTGAGGATGCGTGAATTGCCGAAGGTGGTCATGTTGAACAGGACGACGCCGATATTGCGGAAGCTGCCGTGCTTCAACGCGCGGGCGGCGTAGTTGGGGCGATAACCGAGGCGTTCCATCGCGGCTTCGACGCGCTGGCGCGTGTCGGGTCGCACGGCGTCGCTGCCGTTGGCCACGCGGGACACCGTCTGTGGTGAGACGCCGGCTTCCTTGGCGACGTCCTGCATCGATACCTGAATGCTGCGTGGCATGTCCCTCACTCCTCGTTGTCGTCGTCGCGCCGGGAACGGGCTTGTTCCATTGCCTGTTCCGTGCCGCAACTATTCATAGTATTACGCCCTTGTGCGAGATTCGTCCGCGTGTGTGTGGGGGGGGGGCTCGCCGAGGCATCCGCGCCGCTGACGGATGCTGGCCGGTGGATCGTTCCCACTGTCTTCGCTAACATGCACAACACACAACGATGTTTTCGTGACCATTATAGGCGTCCGGGACGGTATTGCCGGCAAAAATGCGGAAAACTCCGAAGTGGACATGATTGGAAATGATGTTATGATGGTAACGCAAACATTTAAGAGGGATGGATACGGTGATGAGGCACTCGGTGATCGAGTGGCTGATCCGCCCATCAAAGCCTTCGAAGGAGAGGGGCTGGCAATGACAGCAGCGCAAGTTGCGGCTTCGGCGACTGGCGGGTCGTCCGTGGCGCGGGAGAATAGGCATAAGCCGGATTGGCGTGGTTGGAAGTTCATGGCGCCGTTTGCGGTGGTGTTCGTGTTCGTGTTCATCATTCCGATCGTGTACGCGATCTATATCAGTTTCTTCAAGAAGCAGATGATTGGTGGCACGAAGTTCGTTGGTGTGGAGAACTACCTGCGTCTGTTCGGTGACGCGCAGTTCTGGAGCAGTGTGGGTCGTGTGGCCCTGTTCACGTGTGTGCAGGTGCCGATCATGTTGTTCCTGTCGGCGTTGATGGCGTTGGCGTTGGATTCGATGAAGTTGCATGGTACGAAGTTCTTCCGTATTTCGACGTTCCTGCCGTACGCGGTGCCGGCCGTGGTGTCCACGTTGATCTGGGGTTTCGTGTATGGCGCGAAGTACGGTCTGGTGGGGTCGCTGAACGATGTGCTGGGCACGAATCTGGACATGTTCGCGCCGTCGGTGTTGCTGGCGTCGATCGGTAACATCGTGACGTGGGAGTTCACGGGTTACAACATGCTGATCTTCTACAGCTCGCTGTCGACGATCCCGCACAGCCTGTATGAGGCGGCGTCGATTGATGGCGCGAGCGAGTGGCAGATCGTGAAGAGCATCAAGCTGCCGGAGTTGAAGGGCAGTCTGGCGATCACGGTGATCTTCAGCATTATTGGTTCGTTCCAGTTGTTCAATGAGCCTTCGATTTTGCAGAATATGGTGCCGGGTAATGCGATCACGACGTATTACACGCCGAACATGTATGCGTACAACCTGAGCTTCAGTGGTAACCAGAGCAATTATGCGGCGGCGTTGGCGATCACGATGGCGGTGATCACGATGGCGATCGCGTATGCGGTGCAGTTGAACAGCATGAAGGAGCAGATGAAGTGATGCGTGTCATGGTTTCGATGGTGATGGTGTCCGTGGTGTTGGTGAAGGAGCGTGCGTGATGAGTGCGGTGTCGACTGCCCCGGGTCGTGTGAGCGCGGCCGATCTCAAGGCCCAGGAGAAGGCCGCCAGGCAGGCGGAGCGCGAGCGTCAGAGGCGCGTCGCGAGGGATGAGGCCGCCGAAAGGAAGCGTGCGCAGAAGAGCGGTTTCGCGAACGTGAACAACCCGCGGCGCAGCGTGTGGATGACGGTGGTGTGCGCGATCTTCGCGGTGTACTGCCTGTTCCCGTTCGTGTACCTGCTGATCAACGCGACGAAGACCCAGGCGGACTTCACGTCGACGTTCGGTCTTGGTTTCGGCAAGAGCTTTGCGTTGTGGGACAACATCGTGACGGTGTTCACGTATCAGGACGGGATCTTCGGCCGCTGGCTGGTCAACACGCTCCTGTACGTGGTGGTGGGCGCGGGCGGCGCGACCCTGCTGGCGATCATGGGCGGGTACGCCCTCGCCAAGTTCCGGTTCCCGGGCAGGAAGGCGGTGTTCGCGGTCATCATCGGCAGTATTTCGGTGCCGGGTATCGCGTTGGCGGTCCCGCAGTTCCTCCTGTTCGCGAAATTGGGGTTGACGAACACGCCGTGGGCCATGATCATCCCGAGCCTGATCAGCCCGTTCGGACTCTACCTGATGTGGATCTTCTCGGATCAGGCGGTGCCGACCGAACTGCTCGAGGCGGCTCGTGTGGATGGTGCGTCGGAGTTCCGTACGTTCTGGCAGATCAGTCTGCCGTTGTTGGCGCCGGGTATCGTGACGACGTCGTTGTTCACGATCGTGGCGACGTGGAACAACTACTTCCTGCCGTTGATCATGTTGAAGGACGCGGACTGGTATCCGTTGACGATCGGTCTGAACCAGTGGAAGGACCAGGCCTCGACCGCCGGTGGTCAGGCGATCCAGAACCTGGTGATCACGGGCTCGCTGATCACGATCATCCCCCTGGTGATCGCGTTCCTCGCTTTGCAGAAGTACTGGCAGTCCGGCCTCGCCGCCGGCGCCGTCAAGGAATAACCGGCATGGAGCCATTCACACTGCTGAACATCGTTCAGGAACCGCCTGATCGGCAGCATTGACGGGGGTGAGCGACGGCGATCCGACGGTCGCCGCCGCTCACCCCCGAAATGCATCGGTATACGCAACAATGATCAATCACACGGCAAAGGAAACACCAATGAGCGAACATCGCGCATTCAACTGGCCGCAGCCTCTTGCGGGGGAGAAGCCCCGTATCTGGTACGGCGGCGACTACAATCCCGACCAATGGCCTGAAGAGGTCTGGGACGAGGACATCGAACTCATGAAGCAGGCCGGAGTCAACCTCGTCTCCGTCGCCATCTTCTCCTGGGCGAAGCTCGAACCCGAGGAAGGCGTCTACGACTTCGACTGGCTCGACCGCGTCATCGACAAGCTTGGCAAGGCTGGCATCGCCGTCGACCTCGCCTCCGGCACCGCCTCGCCGCCGATGTGGATGACGCAGGCGCACCCGGAGATCCTCTGGGTCGACTATCGCGGCGACGTCTGCCAGCCCGGTGCACGTCAGCACTGGCGAGCCACCAGCCCGGTCTTCCTCGACTACGCGCTGCGCCTGTGCCGCAAGATGGCCGAACACTACAAGGACAACCCGTATGTCGTCGCATGGCATGTGAGCAACGAATACGGCTGCCACAACCGCTTCGACTACTCCGAGGACGCCGAGCGCGCCTTCCAGAAGTGGTGCGAGAAGCGCTACGGCACCATCGAGGCCGTCAACGAGGCCTGGGGCACCGCCTTCTGGGCGCAGCACGTGAACAACTTCTCCGAGATCATTCCGCCGCGCTTCATCGGCGACGGCAACTTCATGAACCCGGGCAAGCTACTCGACTGGAAGCGTTTCAGCTCCGACGCGCTGCTCGACTTCTACCGCGCCGAACGCGACGCACTGCTCGAGATCGCGCCGAAGCCGCAGACCACGAACTTCATGATCTCCGCCGGCGGCACCGGACTCGACTACGACAAGTGGGGCTACGACGTTGACTTCGTGTCCAACGACCACTACTTCACCCCCGGTGAGGCCCACCTCGACGAGCTCGCGTACGCCGCGTCCCTGACCGACGGCATCGCTCGCAAGAATCCGTGGTTCCTCATGGAGCACTCCACGTCGGCCGTCAACTGGCGTCCGATCAACTACCGTGATGAGCCGGGCGAACTGGTGCGCGACTCCCTCGCCCATCTCGCCATGGGCGCCGACGCGATCTGCTACTTCCAGTGGCGTCAGTCCAAGGCCGGCGCCG
Organism: Bifidobacterium callitrichos DSM 23973; assembly: GCF_000741175.1. Lineage (GTDB taxonomy): Bacteria > Actinomycetota > Actinomycetes > Actinomycetales > Bifidobacteriaceae > Bifidobacterium > Bifidobacterium callitrichos. Next base: position 66,521 of record NZ_JGYS01000003.1, on the reverse strand, counting down.
AGAAGTGGCATTCCGCGATGGTGCCCCACGCGGGTGCCGACTCGCAGGTGTTCCGCGACGTGTGCGAACTTGGCGCTGACCTGAACAGGCTCGCCGACGAGGGACTGCTCGGTACCAAGCTGCTCAAGAGCAAGGTCGCCGTCGTCTTCGATTATGAATCGCAGTGGGCCACCGAGCACACCGCTACTCCGAGCCAGAACGTCCGTCACTGGACCGAGCCGCTCGACTGGTTCCGCGCCCTTGCCGATACCGGCGTGACCGCCGATGTCGTGCCGGTGCGTGGCGACTGGGACTCCTACGAGGTGGCCGTGCTGCCCGCCCTGTACATCCTGTCCGAGGACACCTCGCGTCGCGTGCGTGAGTACGTCGCCAACGGCGGCAAGCTCATCGTCACCTACTACACGGGCCTGTCCGACGAGCGCGACCACGTCTGGCTCGGCGGATACCCCGGCTCGATCCGCGACGTCGTCGGCGTGCGCGTCGAGGAACATGCACCGATGGGCACTGACTTCCCGGGTACGATGGATCACCTTGATCTCTCCAACGGGGCGGTGGCGCACGATATCGCCGACGTGATCACCTCCGTGGCCGAGAGCGGACGTGTGCTTGAGACCTTCAAGGCCGATAAGTGGACCGGTTTCGACGGCGCGCCCGCCATCACCGTCAACGAGTACGGCGACGGCAAGACAGTGTACGTCGGCGCCAAGCTTGGTCGTGAGGGGCTGGCCGTGAGCCTGCCGGAGATCCTCTCCGAGCTTGAGGTCGCGACGCCCGCCGGCGACGACCGTGGCGAGGTACTGCGTATCGAACGCGCCGATGCCACCGATGAGAACCACTTCGTGTTCCTGTTCAACCGCACGCGCGATGTGGCGGTCGTCGACGTCGAGGGCGAGCCGCTGGTCGCGTCTCTTGCCCAGGTCAACGACAGTGAGCACACCGCCGCCATCCAGCCCAACGGCGTCCTCGTCGTCAAGCTGTGACGCTGATCGCGCCGGTATGATGCCGGGTCGCCGGCGCGGGGCCGCCCATCGATGGTGCGGTCGCTGGCGTCGGCAAGCAATGGGGTCGTCTCCCGATTTCGGTCGGGGGCGACCCCATTGTGTTCTCGTGTGTTCTCGTGTGTGTTCGGGTTCTCGGGTTCTCGGGTTCTCGGGGACTTGCCGCTCGAGAGGGGCGGGCGCCCAGTCGTCGGGGGAATCCCATGACGCGATCTGGGGCCACATGACGCGGTGAAATTCACATGACGCGGTGAGGCGGTTTTCTGTATTGGCGGAAATCCGCCGTTTTGTGTCACCACTTCATGGGGTAAACACAGCTCCATGTGGATTTCACCGCGCGATGGGTGTCGTGACCGCTTCATGGCTGCGCGATGGGGGCGATGTGGATGGGGAAGATGGGGAATGGATGCGACGGGGATGAATGGATGCGACGGGGATGAATGGACGCGGAGGGGATGAATGGACGCGGAGGGGATGGGGAATGGACGTGACCATAGGGCATGAAAAAGGGTGGCGCATCACGAGGATGCGCCACCCGGTGTTATTGCAGCCAGACCCGCGGGAAGGAGCCTCGCGGGGAGGAAGATGGCCACGAAGATATGAAAGGGGATTCGCGGGAAATGCGTACCGGGAGCGGAGTGTGCGTGCCGGTCGCGCTCGCGAATCCCCTGAGATCGGTTACTTGACCGTGTAGCCCTGGCCTTCGGCGTAGGACTTCAGATCCTTCTGCCAAGCGGCGATGCCGTCGGCCAGCTTGCCCTTGCCGGTGTAGGCGTCGCCGACGAAGTCGCCGAACTTACCGCGGGCGTAGACCTCGATCGGCAGGAACTGGTAGCCGGTGGACACGTTCGCGGCGGCCTTGGCCAGCTCCTCGTTGAACTTCTGACCGCCGAAGTACTCGTGGGCCTTGCCGTCGGAGTCGGTCAGGGCGGTCATGCCGAGGAAGTCGGAGGACTTGAGGGTATCGTTGTCGGCCGGGAAGGCGCCGCCGTCGACGCGGGTCTTGATGCCCTCGGCGTTGTGGCAGGCGTATTCCATGAACTTGTAGGCCGCGGCTACCTTGTCCTTGTCGTCGGACTTGATGACGGCGAGCGAGGAGCCGCCGTTCTCGGAGTTGGTCTCGGAGCCGTCGGCGGTCGGCATCTGGGCGATGCGCCACTTGCCCTCGCCGTTCGGGGCGCCGGAGAGCAGGTTGTACGGCATCCACGCGCCGGTGAGCAGGGAGGCGATGGAGCCGTCGTCGAGACCCTTGTTCCAGTCGTCGGTCCAGCCGACGGTCTTGGTGTCGATGAGACCCTCGTCGATCATCTTCTGCCAGAAGTCGGTGAACTCCTTGACCTTGGAGTCGCCGGTCAGGTCGATGGAGACGGTCTTGCCGTCCTTGGAGGTGGAGAACGGCTTCGCGCCGGCCAGCCAGGTCATCGAATCGAAGAAGCCCGCGTCGCCGGAATCGGAGGTGATGTAGGAGCCGGCGGCCTTGATCTTCTTGGCGGCCTCGTAGAACTGATCCCAGGTCTTCACCTGAGTCGCGTCGACGCCGGCCTTGTCGAAGACCTCCTTGTTGTAGAACCACGCCATCGGGCCGGAATCCATCGGCAGGGCGTAGACGCCGTCGTTGATGTTGACGGACGCCCAGGTGCCGGGCGTGTAGAAGTCGGAGAAGTCGGATGCGCCGTAGTCGGACAGGTTCTCGAGGTAGCCGCGGATCACGTATTCGGGCAGCGCGTAGTACTCGATCTGCGCGATGTCCGGAGCGCCGGAGCCGCCTTCGATGGCGTTGGAGAGCGCGTTGTACTCGTCCTTGTTGGTGCCGGCGTTGGTAACCTTCACCTTGATGTTCGGGTTGGCCTTCTCGAAGCCCTCGACCGTACGCGGCAGCGTGGAATCCCAGGACCAGACCGTCAGTTCGATCTTCTTGTCGGAGCTGGATCCGGTGCTGCTCGAACCGGTGTTGGAGCTGCCTCCGCAGGCGGCAACGCTGACGAGCATCGCGGCGGCGCCGGCGAGGGCCACCGTCTTCTTCATGGCTGTGAACTTCATCGTCCTTGTATCCTTCCTTATTGAAGAACGATTGGACTTGGTCTTCCAAGTCTTGTATCGTTTCAAGTACTACCATAGCACATAGCATATGGTTACGCAAACACGGGTTGTGAAGACCCGTGGGGAAGGACTTATCATGGGCGATACCACCATCGGATCGCTGCGGCGGGTCGCGGACGTACCGGAGCGTCTGTTCGGCTCGTTCGTCGAGCATCTTGGCCGCTGCGTGTACGGCGGCATCTACGAACCTGGTCATCCGAGCGCCGACGAGGACGGATTCCGCGAGGACGTGCTCGACCTCGTACGGGAGCTCGGCGTCACCTGCGTGCGCTACCCGGGCGGCAACTTCGTGTCCAACTACAACTGGGAGGACGGCACCGGCCCGCGCGAGCAACGTCCGGTCAGGCGCGACCTCGCATGGCACCAGACCGAGACCAACGAGATCGGCATCGACGACTTCCATCGCTGGAGCCTCAAGGCCGGCACCGAGATCATGCTCGCCGTCAACATGGGCACACGCGGGCTCAAGGCCGCGCTCGACGAGCTCGAATACGTCAACGGCGCGCCGGGCACCGAACTCGCGGACCGACGCGTGGCCAACGGCATCCCCGAGCCGATGGATGTGAGGATGTGGTGCATCGGCAACGAGATGGACGGCCCCTGGCAGGTCGGCCACATGACCCCGGACGAGTACGCGGACGCGGTGGAGAAGACCGCGCATGCGATGAAGCTCGCCGAATCGGGGCTGGAACTGGTGGCATGCGGCTCGTCCAGCGCGCACATGCCCACGTTCGGCACATGGGAGAGGACCGTGCTCACCCGCGCCTACCAGTATCTCGACTTCGTGTCCGCGCACGCCTACTACTTCGATCACGGTCACAAGACCCGATCGCGGGAGCAGATGCAGGAGTTCCTCGCAGCTGCCGAGGACATGACGACGTTCATCGATACGGTCGCCGCCTGCGCCGACGAGGCGCGCGAGGCGAACCACGGCGACCGCGACATCGCCCTGAGCTTCGATGAGTGGGGCGTGTGGTATTCGGACGCGTGGAACGAGCAGGAGGCGGCGTGGAAGGCGGCCGCCGGCGAGGGGCTGCATCACGAGCCGTGGCCGAAGGCGCCGCATCTGCTGGAGGACGTGTACTCGGCCGCCGATGCGGTGGTGGAGGGGTCGCTGATGATCACGCTACTCAAGCATTGCGATCGCGTGCGTTCCGCCTCCCGCGCCCAGCTGGTCAACGTCATCGCGCCGATCATGGCCGAACCGAACGGCCCCGCATGGCGTCAGACCACGTTCTACCCGTTCGCCGAGGCCGCGCATCATGCGAAGGGCGACGCCTATGCGCCGCAGATCGACTCGCCGCTCATCCATACGGAAGCCTACGGCGATGTGAAGGCGGTCGACGCGGTCGTCACCTGGAATCGTGAGTCCCGTGAGGGACTGGTGCTGATCGTGAACCGCGACGCCTCGCACGCGCATGACGTGTCGATCGACCTGAGCTCGCTGCCGGGTGTTGCCGGGGAATCTTCCGCGGCTAAGGCTGAGGGCGAGATCGGCGGCGCTTGCGTGAAGGTGACGCATGCCGAGATCCTGCACGATGACGACATCTACCGCACCAACACCGCCGCCGAGCCGGATGCGGTCACGCCGCAGCCGCTCGATATGACGGCGAACGGTACCGTGATCGACGTCGACCTGCCGCAGGTCTCCTGGGTCGCGATCCGTTTCACGGCGTGACGCCCTGCGGTGAGGATTCGCGGCAGACCAGCCGGCATGGCGCTTCGATCCGCTTCGCCGGCGCGCGCCTGCCGTCCCTGATCTGGGCGATGGTCGACTCGACGGCGAGCCGTGCGATATCGGTGCGTCCCGGGTCGACCGTCGTCAGTGACGGTGCCATGTATCGCGATTCGTCGATGTTGTCGAATCCGACCACGCGCACGGCTCCCGGCACGTCGACGCCGCGCTCGCGCAGGCATCGCAGCGCGCCCCATGCGAGCGTGTCGTTGAGCGCGAACACCGCATCGAAATCGAGACCGTCATCCAGCATCCTGCCGACCGCCTCGAATCCGTCGATGCTGTCCCATCCGTCGGTTTCGATGAGCAGTCGCGGGTCGCAGTTCATGCCATGGTCCGCGAGTGCCGCGCAGTGGCCGCGCGTGCGCAGGTCGCCGGACGAGGACTGCGTCGGCGGGTCTGTGCAAGGGCTGGTCGAGGAGATCGAGGCGGAGAGGCTTCCGATCGGTGTCGATGAATGGGATGAACTTGTCGAGTGCGTCGTGGCATCCGGTGGTGTCGGTGCCGTGACGTCCGATGTCGGACCATCTACGTCTGAGTTCGATTCGTTTGCGGGTGGTACGGCTCCGATGACGGCGATGCGCCGGCATCCGTCTTCGATGAGGTGGGTCGTGGCCATATACGCCCCTTCGCGGTTGCGGATGAGCACATGCGGCGCATCCACGCCGAACAGACGCTCGCCCAGCATGACCAGCGGGTAGGTGCCGTTGAGCAGGGGAATGTCGTCGCGGGTCATCATCAGGGGGCTGAGGATGAGTCCGTCCGCGGGGTGCGTGCCCATGGATGCAATGCTGGCGAGTTCGTTCTCGCGGTGGTTGGACGTTGATTCGACGATGACGCCGTAGCCGTGCGTGCGCGCCTCGGTGAGAATGTCCTCGGCGAGATCGGCGAAATATACCTGACGCAGATCGGGGATGACGAGCTTGAGCAGTCTGGTGCGACCGGACCTGAGATTGCGCGCGGATGAGTTGATCTGATAGCCAAGGTCGGCGATGGCGGTCTCGATGCGCGTGCGCATCGCATCGCTCATATACGGGCGCTTGTTGAGGTAGTTGGACACCGAGGCGACCGACACCCCGGCCTTGCGGGCCACGTCGGCCATCGTGATGGTCGTTCTGCCGTTCCTGTGGCTGCTGACTGACATGGCTTCCAGTCTATCTGGTTCCGTTCGGGACGGTCTCGCCTGCACTTCCACCCTTTTTATGTGTTCCATTGCGTTCGATTCTGCAGGTTCCGACGCTACGGGGCTTGTGGGGTTGTGAAAACGTCCGGTCCCGTAGGGTCCAACACGGCGATCGGGGGCGGAGACGTGATGGGTCTGCCACTCAGCACATGTCAATCGGTTGACGTTCGTTGAGTGGCAGAAAACCGTGCCGCTCAACGCGATTTTGGTGTTTTTTCGCGTTGAGCGGCAGACAGATCGGCGGCGGTGGCGGCCCTTGCGATACCGGTTATCGCAGGATCGTTGGAAAATGGCCGTTTTGACAAGATGTCAAAAAGGCGGTGAGGTGGTAATGACGTATCGTCGTGCCGCTCAATGCAAAAATCGCCGAAAAATGCGTTGAGCGGCACAGCCGGGGCGTGACCGGGCGGCATGACTGAGGCGGTGTGACCGGGCGGCATGACTGAGGCGGTGTGGCCGGGCGGCACAGCTGGACGGCACCGCCGGGGCATAGCTGGGCGCATGGTTGAAGTGGTGTGGCCGGGCGGCATGGCTGAGGCGGTGTCAATTGTGCGATGTGTCGGGATGTCGGTTGTTCTGTTGGCTGTGTTGGGGGTGCTTTGCCACGCGCCGGGTGTCGGCGGCGCTGCGTGTGGGGTGGTCGGGCGGCGAGGGTTTGTTCTCGGTATGGGGCATGAACTTCGCGCGGGCCGCGTGGGCGAGTGGCGTGTCGTGCGAATCTGTGTATAATGAATCATGTTATCGCAACCATACCCGCGAAGCGGCGGAATACGCTGGTTCGCGCTATCGGAAACAGAGCAAATTGTTTTCGATAGCATCACTACGAGGAAGAACGTGATGGGACCGTGGTTGCGGGAAACATCGACAGTCGTCGAATGGCGACTGAAGGAAGGAGCAATCAGGACGATGAAGTTCACCAACGCCAAGAAGGCCGTCGCGCTCACCGGTGCGATCGCCATGCTCGTCAGCGTCGCCGCGTGCGGTTCCGACAGCAACTCGAACAGCAGCAGCCAGCCGGCTCAGGAGAAGGACGTCCAGGAGATCACCGTGTGGGCTTGGGAGCCCACGCTGACCCAGGTCGCCAAGGACTTCGAAAAGGAGACCGGCATCAAGGTCGACTTGAAGAACGTCGGCACCAACACCAAGGAGTACACGCAGCTGGACAACGCCATCGAGGCAGGCTCCGGCGCCCCGGACGTCGCCCAGGTCGAGTACTACGCGATCCCGCAGTACGCCATCAAGGGCAACCTGCTCGACATCACCGACAAGACCTCCGGCTACGAGGACTTCTACACCCCCGGCCCGTGGGCCTCCGTGCAGTTCGCCGGCAAGGTCTACGGCCTGCCGATGGACTCCGGCCCGATGGCCTTCTTCTACAACAAGGAGGTCTTCGACAAGGCCGGCGTCGACGCCACCCAGATCAAGACGTGGGACGACTACTACGAGGCCGCCAAGAAGATCCACGCCCTCGGCGACAACTACTACATCACCTCCGACACCGGTGACGCCGGCTTCTACGACTCGATGACCTGGCTCGCCGGCGGACAGCCGTTCAAGACCTCGTCCGACGGCTCCGAGGTGACCATCAACCTCACCGGCGACGAGAACGTCCAGAAGTTCAACACCTACTGGCAGAAGATGCTCGACGAGGGCCTGCTCGACACCAAGACCGCCGGCTGGTCCGAGGACTGGTTCAAGGGCATGGTCGACGGCACCATCGCCTCCCTGCTGACCGGCGCCTGGATGCCGGCCAACCTCGCGAACTCCGCTGCTGCGGGCGCCGGCAAGTGGCGCGTCGCCCAGATGCCGACCGCTGACGGCTCCGCCACCAACGCCGAGAACGGCGGCTCCTCGCTGGCCGTGCTCGCCAGCTCCAAGAAGGCTGACGCCGCGTACAAGTTCATCGAGTACGCGAACCACGGCGATGGCGTGGCCACCCGTGTGGCCGGCGGCGCCTTCCCGGCCGACAAGGCCTCCATGGAATCCGATTCCTTCAAGAACGCCACCACGGTGAAGAACGCCGACGGCGAGGACGTCGACTACTTCGGCGGACAGAAGTACAACGAGGTTCTGGCCCAGGCCGCGGAGAACGTGTCCACCGGATACCAGTTCCTGCCCTTCGAGGTCAAGGCCCGCACCATCTTCGGCGACTACGTCGGCAAGTCCTACACCGGCGATCAGAAGCTGGCCGACGGCGTGGCGGCCTGGCAGAAGGCCCTGCAGGACTACGGCAAGGATCAGGGTTTCACCGTCAAGTGATCGCCCGGATATCCGATCATCAGACCGGCCGCCAGCTGGCCGGATGATAGCAGCTTCGCCCGGAAGGGCGATGTCCCGCAAACCGCAATAACCAATCACACGAAGGCTCCGTCGCATTGTGCGGCGGGGCCTTCGTGCCGTCCGGCGGCCTCTTACGCACGCATCGGTGTCCGGGTGTTTGGTGTCCGCCAAATCGTCGTGCGGCGTCGTCGTACGGCTTCACACGCTCTCGTCACAGGAGGACGAGTACACTCGTGACCATTGCGCCTGCCGTCCGTTCCTCCGTGAGGCGGGAGAGTACGGCACGGGCGACAGCGGGCGACGAGATGACATCACGAATGCGTAGGGAGACGCGGCACATGGGTTTGAGAATCGGCTTCAACGGGGGTTTCAGACGCATCGCCGTCGCGCTGACGGCACTCGTCATGACGGTTTCGCTCGCCTCCTGCGGTCAGGCGGCCGACACGCGCACCCACATCACCGTGTGGAGCTGGGAGCCGAACATGGGCGAGGTGGTCGACGACTTCGAGCGCGACAACCCCGACGTGGTCGTCGATCTGAAGAACATCTCCGGCTACGAGAACCTCAACACCGCGATCCAGGACGGCTACGGCATGCCCGACGTGGCGCAGATCGAATACTTCGCGCTGCTGCAGTACGCGGTCTCCGGCCAGCTGCTCGACATCTCCGACTACGTAGGCGACGACTACGCGAACTTCTACTCGCCCGGCACGTGGTCGAGCGTGCAGCTGGCGGGACGCGTGTACGGCCTGCCGATGGATTCCGGCCCGATGGCGTTCTTCTACAACAAGGACGTCTTCGATCAGGTCGGCGTCGACGCCTCGCGGATCAGGACATGGGACGACTACTACGAGGCGGCGAAGAAGCTCAAGGACATCGGCGTGTACATCGCCGCCGATTCGGGCGACGCCAGCTTCTACGCGGCGATGATCTGGCTTGCCGGCGGCGAGCCGTTCCACACCAGCCCCGACGGCAAGACCGTCACCATCTCCCTTGACGGCGACGAGGGTACGAGGAGATTCACGAAGTTCTGGCAGCGGATGATCGACGAGGGACTGATCGACACCCGGAGCGCCACCTGGTCGAACGGCTGGAAGCGGGCACTGAGCACCGGAACCGTCGCCTCCGTGTTCTCCGGCGCGTGGATGCCGTCGATGCTGATGGCCAATGCGCTCGGCACCGCGGGCCTGTGGCGGGTGGCGCCGATGCCCACGGCCGACGGTCGGACGACCAACGCCGAGAACGGCGGATCGGCGATGGCCGTGCTCCAATCCACACGCAAGCCGCGGGCCGCCTACCGGTTCGTCGACTACGTCACGCATAGTCGCGACGGCATCGACACGCGTGTCGACGGCGGCGCGTTCCCCGCCGATCTGGAGACGCTCTCCAGCGAGACGTTCCTCGACAAGACCACGATCCGCAACACGAACGGCATCGACATCCCCTACTTCGGCGGGCAGCAGTTCAACCGAGTGCTCGCCGACGCGGCCGAGAACGTGTCGGTCGGATACCAGTATCTACCCTTCGAGGTGTACGCGCGCAGCGACTTCCGCTCCACCGTCGGCAAGGCGTACAAGTGGGGCAGCGCCTGGCAGTCGTATCTGAAGCGTCAGCGGGACATCAAGGCCGGCATGACCGACGCGGACGGCAACGCCCTCAAGCCGATCGAGCGGCCCACCCCGAAGGTGAGCCTCTCATCGGGCATCGCCGCATGGCAGGCGGACCTGAAGGAGTACGGCGTCAACCAGGGCTTCACGATCCGCTGACGCGTATCGTCACCGCACGTTGCGCGAGTAGATGTACGCCATGCCCTTGAAGATCAGATCCGGATCGTACACGTCGATCATGTCGGTGTCGTTCTGGAACACGCGGCCGAGGCCTCCGGTCGCGATCACCTGGAACGGCTCGCCGATCTCCTTGCGGAACTGGGCGATCGTGTACTCCACGCCGCCGAGGAACGTGTAGTACAGGCCCGCCTGCATGGCAGTGCGCGTGTTCGTCGCGAGGATCGATTTCGGACGCGTGATCTCCACCTCGGGCAGCTGTGCGGTCTGCCCCCACAGCGCCTCGGCGCCGGTGCGGATGCCGGTCGTGATGTACCCGGAGACGATCGTGCCGGTCGCATCCACGTAGTTGAACGTCGTCGCCGTGCCGAAATCGGCCACGAGCACCGGACCGCCGTACGTGTGGTAGGCGCCGGCGCAGTCCGCGAGGCAGTCCGAACCCAGGGTCTTCGGATCGTCGAGACGGATGTTCATGCCGGTCTTGATGCCCGGGCCGACCACCATAGGCTCGAAGCCGAGGAACTTGATGATCGACGAGCGGAACGAGTACATGACCTTCGGCACCACCGAGCAGACGATCACGTCGTCCACGTCGCGCGCCGTATAGCCCCCGAGTTCCAGGAACTGCGTGATCATGAGACCGTACTCGTCGGACGTGTGCGTCGCCTTCGTGGTGATGCGGTACGTGCCGACGATGCGTCCGTCCTCCAGAAAACCGATCACGATGTTCGTGTTGCCGATATCGACCGCCATCAGCATGGGTTGCTCCTTGTGTCGCGTGTGTATTGCGTGTGTATTGAGTGCGTATTGAATGTGTTCCGTAAGCCGTGCCTATGAGCCGCCGAGCCGCCAGACGCGCTATGCCGCGTCCGACTGACGGTGCATGGCGGCGAGCCGCAGCATCAGCCGCTTGGCCAGCACGATCTTGTCCATCTTGTTCCAGTGTTCGATCTGCGGGGTCTTCGGATCGCTCGTGCCGGGGGTCAGCACGGTCACGATGTTCGTGTCCGTCGCGAAACCGGCGCCCTCCTCGCGCAGATTGTTCGCCACCAGCATGTCGCAGTGCTTCGCTGCGAGCTTTTTCGCCGCGTTGGCGATCAGATGCTCCGTCTCCATCGCGAAGCCGCACAGGATCTGCGATCCGTCGTCGCGCTTGCGTCCGCCGGCCCATGCGAGGATGTCCGGATTCGACACGAGATTGAGGGTGATCGAATCTCGTCCGTCCTTCTTGATCTTCTGCTGGGCGATCCGCTCGACGCGGAAGTCGCCCACGGCCGCGGCCATCACCGTGATGTCCGCCGCGGCGAACGTTTCCGACACCGCCTCGAACATGTCCTCGGCCGTGGTGACTCGCACCACGTCGACACCCTGCGGGGGCTCAAGCGAGACCGGTCCGGAGACGAGCGTGACCTTCGCACCCAGCTCGGCGGCCGCCTCGGCGATCGCGTACCCCATCTTGCCGGTCGAATGGTTCGTCAGGTAGCGCACCGGATCGAGCGGCTCCTGCGTGGGCCCCGCCGTGACCAGCACGGTAAGACCCCTGAGCGGCTGCGAAGCGATCGAGTCGGAGAATGCGTCGACGGTGTCCGACGCATCGGGCGTACCGGTAGTCTCGTCCGATGCGTCTGCCGCGACCGTCGCATCCCCGTCGGACAGCAGTCCGGCGACCGCCCGTTCGATCTCTTCCGGTTCGGCCATGCGCCCGCGACCCACGTCGCCGCACGCAAGCTCCCCCTCGCCCGGCTCGACGACGGTCCATCCGAGCGATCGGCAGACGTCGAGATTGCGCTGCGTGACGGGATTGGCGTACATGTGCACGTTCATCGCCGGACACAACGCCTTCGGCCCCTCGTAGGCGAGGACCGTGGCGGTGAGCGTGTCGTCGGCCATCCCCGCGGCGATGCGGGCGATCGCATCCGCGCTCGCCGGCGCCACGACGAGCATGTCCGCCCATTCGGCGTCGCGCACATGGTTGATCGTCTCGCGCGTGGCCGGATTGGCGACCACGTCGCCAAGGGCGTCACCGGCGGCGGGGGAGGGGAACATCGTCGTACGTGTGCGCTCGCCGGTCAGCGACGTGAACGTCAGCGGGGTGACGAACCGTTCGGCCGCGGCCGTCTCGATCACGCGGACCGTGTGCCCGGCCTTCGTCCAGTCGGATGCCAGATGACAGGACTTGAACGCGGCGATACTGCCGGTGACCCCCAGAAGAATATGTGCCATAACCGCCTCCCGCCCCGGTTTTCGCCGGGTACGCGTATGCCGATGCCTCCATGCATGGCCGGTCGCCGCGGACCTTCCATCGGCGCCGATGCCCCAGTATAGCCGCGAGGTCACGTCGGCGGTGGCAAGTCGTCACTACAATGGCGATGATGGACCGTGGCGGAACGGAAAGGACCATGGCGGGAAGGGGATGCAATGGGCTTGAGCGTATTCGGCCGCGTGTCGGGATCCCCCGACGGTTTCGACGACGGCGATCCCGCCATGTCCGGCCCCTCGTTCGGAGCGCCGCGGGGCGGTGCGGTGGGATTGCCGCTGTACACGTCGCTGCGGCACGACACCTCGCCGGCCGTGCTCGCCCGCGCCCGCTCGATCGCGGACCACGCCGTCTCGATGATGGATTCCCTCGACTACACGTTGGACGCGCGCACCGGATCGGCGACCATAACCGGGCGGATCAGAGGCACGTCCAGCCCGTCCAGCAGGTATACGGTCAATGTCTACTTCAACGCCGACACCGGTGAGATCAGCGGCGGCGGATGCACCTGTCCCGCATACGCGCGCGGCTACGATATCTGCAAGCATATGGCGGCCCTCGTGATCGCGTTCATCAACGATCCGGATCGTTTCGACGGTTTCGGAGCGCCGCAGTCCATCTCGTCGTCGCGTCGGCTGCTCGCGGCGATGCAGCAGCTCGACGAGCAGGATGATCAGGCTCGTCGCGCCAGACGCCGCGAATCGATGATCAACGCCGGTACGTCGGACGGGCGCGGCCGTGCGTCGCAACCGAAGGTCGTCCCCGGTTCGGTCATGCTCGCTCCCATCCTGAGCTATCTCGACGGGCGGTGGAGCGTTGAGTTCCGCATCGGCGTCGAAGGCGCCATGTACGTGCTCAAATCGATCTCCACCCTGCTTGACGACATGCGGCTGTCGAGCTACCGCGCCTACGGGCAGAAGCTCGCGTTCACGCATACGCCGGCGATGCTCGACTCGCGTTCGCGCGCGATGCTCGGCTTCCTGAACCGCATCGAGGACGTGCGTCGGGCCGTCGACCTGCAGGATGTGCGATACGGCGCTCTGGGATCGGTGCGCATCGACCGGCATCTGCCGCTCGCCGAATCGGAGACCGCGCGACTGCTCGACATCGTGGCCGCCGCCCCCGATGCTGCCGGCTCCGACAACACGCGCATCGGACTGGTGCTCGACGAATGGTTCAACCGGTCTCCGGTCTATGTGCCGGTCAACGGCGAGGGCCCGGACGCGATGCCCGTCGTCTCGATGACCCGCATCAACGGCGATGGCGGCGTCGACGGCTACTCGTTGCACGGGCGTCCTCCGATTGAGACGACGATCGCCGGGGACGACGGCGTATGGCTGCTCATGCCACCCGCCGACGCGCATGGTCGTCGTGCGCTGCGCAATACCATGCTGACGAGCCGGGCGCATTCCACCATGCGCATCAGCGCCGTCGGATACCGGTTCGTCCGCTGTCCGAAGCCGCTCGAACCGTTCGCTGACCTGCTTCCCGTGGTCTGTGGCGAGGATCCGAACGGCGAGATCGTCGCGTTCGACGACGCGCCGCTGTTCGCGCGCACGCTGATGCCCCGCCTCGTCGACGCGGGCCTGATGAGCGCCGGGGACGTGCCACGCGAGATCGAACTTCTGCGCCCCGTCGAATGCGAGCCCGAGTTCTACCTCGACCGCGACGACAAGGGCATCACCTGCGTGGCGAAGGCCCGCTACGGTGATCGCGAGACGACGATCGTGCCCCAGCGCGGGGGAGACTTCATCGCCGGCGCGACGCCGATGGTCGGCGCCGGACATGATTTCGCCGCCGAACGCGCGATGCTCGACCTGGTGCGCACGTATTTCGCGATTCCCTCGAGTGCGGACCCGGCGTTCATCGGACGAGACGAGACCATGCGCATCATCGCCCTGTTCGACGAGGGCCTGCCCGCCCTGCGCGCTATGGGCAGGGTGTTCACGACGCCCGCCTTCGACCGTCTGCTCGCGCCGAAGCCGCCGAGCGTGACCGTGGGGCTCGCGATCAGGTCGAATCTCGTGGAGATCTCGCCGATCGCCGACGAGGTGCCGCCCGACGAGGTGGGTGCGCTCCTCGCCTCATACCGCCGCAGACAGCGTTTCCACCGGCTGAAGGACGGCACGTTCGTCGACCTGCGCGGCGCGAAGCTCGATGCGCTCGACAGGGTCGCCGCCGACCTCGATCTCGACGAATCGGAGCTCAATGACGGACCCGTCACCCTGCCCGGCATGCAGGCGTTCCTGCTCGACGGGGAGCTCGCCGGCGAGGGCGTGCGCAAGGAGCCGTCGTTCATGCGCTACGTGGACGAGCTGAAGACCATCGATCCCAGCCGTTATGCGGTGCCGAACGAGCTCGCCCACGTGCTGCGCCCCTATCAGGTGGAGGGATTCAGGTGGCTGCGCACCCTGTGCGACAAGGGATTCGGCGGCATCCTCGCCGACGAGATGGGTCTGGGCAAGTCCGTGCAGCTGATTGCCCTGCTGCTTTCGTTGTTGGACGCGCATGACGACACCGCCGTCGACGACACCGCCGCTGATGTCTCCGGCGCAGCCCAACCCGCGCCCTCGCTCATCGTGTGCCCGGCATCGCTCGTCTACAACTGGGTGGCGGAATTCTCCAAATTCGCGCCCGGGGTCGACGTCGTGGCCGTAGCGGGCACGAAGGCCGAGCGTCGCGACGCCATCGCGCGGTGCGTCGGCAAGGGCTCCGTGCTCATCACCTCGTACGATCTGCTGCGTCGCGACGTCGACGACTACAAGGACGTACGCTTCGACGTGATGGCGCTCGACGAGGCGCAGGTCATCAAGAACCACACCACGAAGATCGCCAAGGCCGTCAAGGCGATCGACGCCGAGCATCGCTTCGCCCTGACCGGCACGCCCATCGAGAACCGTCTGAGCGAACTGTGGAGCATCTTCGACTTCCTCATGCCGGGGCTCCTTGGCTCCTACCGGCGATTCCACGAACGCTACGAACTGCCGATCTCCAACGCGCGTGCCGCCGACCGATCCACGGCCGAGGGCCGCGCCGCCGCCGAGGTCAACCCGGAAGGGGAGCGGGTCGCGCACCGGCTGCAGGCGCTCGTCGGCGTGTTCATCAAACGCCGTCTCAAGGCGCAGGTCCTCACCGATCTGCCGGACAAGATCGAAACCACCGTCACCGTGCAGCTGGAGGGCGAGCAGCGCAGACTGTACGCCGCGCACGAGCAGCGTCTGCGCCAGCAGCTCGAACACAGCGCGGACGCCGACTTCAACACCTCCCGGATCCAGATCCTCGCCGAACTCATGAAGCTGAGGCAGATCTGCTGCGATCCGCGTCTGCTCTATGCGAACGCGAAGGACCATTCCGCCAAGCTCGCCGCCATCGAGGAGCTCATCTCCAGTTGCATGTCCGAAGGCAAGAAGGCGCTCGTCTTCTCCCAGTTCACGAGCTTCCTGGACCTGATCGCCGCCCGTCTCGACCGGGACGACGTCGCCTACTACACGATCACCGGTTCGACCCCGAAGCGCAGGCGGCTCGAGCTGGTCGACCGCTTCAACGCGGACGACACTCCGGTCTTCCTCATCTCCCTGAAGGCGGGCAACACGGGACTGAACCTCGTGGGCGCGAGCGTCGTCATCCACGCCGACCCATGGTGGAACGCCGCGGCGCAGGATCAGGCCACCGATCGCGCCCATCGCATCGGACAGCGTCGGGACGTGGATGTGTACCGGATCGTCGCCAAGGACACCATCGAGGAGCGGATCCTCGACCTGCAGCACAGCAAAAGCGAGCTGGCGCGCCGGTTCACCGACGCCGAGGCGCTCGCCGCGGCCGCGCCGGCGACGATCTCCACACTCAGCCGCGACGATCTTCTGGGGCTGCTCGGATGATAGTCTCGAGAAAAAGGAAACGGACGTCCGAACAGAAGGGAATGCAGGCATGATCAGGGTTTCGGTTGTTGGAGCCAAGGGACGCATGGGATCGCACGTCGTCGAGGCGGTCAGCGGAGCGGACGGCATGCAGCTGGCGCTGGCGCTTGACGCGGGCGACGACCTGACCGCCATCACGCCGGAGAACACCGACGTGGTCGTCGAGTTCACCGTGCCGGCCGTGAGCCTGACGAACGTGCTCGCCCTCATCGCTCAGGGCGTCGACGTGGTCGTCGGCACCACCGGCTGGACCGAGGAGAAGCTCGATCAGGTGCGTGGAGCCATCGCCGCCGGTCCGAGGCCCGAGAGCCAGAAGGTGTTCATCGCGCCGAACTTCGCGATCTCCGCCGTCCTCGCCGACCACTTCGCCACGCAGGCCGCGAGGTATTTCGAATCCGTGGAGATCATCGAGATGCATCATCCGAACAAGGTGGACGCCCCCTCCGGCACCGCCATCCACACCGCGCAGGGCATCGCCGCCGCACGCAGGGCAGCCGGCCTCGGCCCGGTTCCGGACAACACCCAGACCGACGGCGGCTCGCGCGGCCAGGTCGTCGACGGCATCCACGTGCACGCCGTGCGCCTGCGCGGCCTCAACGCGCACGAGGAGGTGCTCTTCGGCAACGCCGGCGAGCAGCTCGTGATCCGCGCCGACAGCTTCGACCGCGGCTCCTTCATGCCCGGCGTGCTGCTCGCCGTGCGCAAGGTGGCCTCCGACGCCCCCGCCGGGCTGACCGTCGGCCTCGACAACTTCCTCGACCTGTGAGCCCTGCGAGCCTGTAGGGCCGTAGGGACACGGGGCCGCAAGGCCGACGTCACGTCGTCCGGGCGACGACGTCGAGAGTTAACAATAGGCGTCCACAACGCGAAGTACGGTAAGCGATATGACTGAGAGCGATATGCATCTGCTGAATCCTGCCCCGTTCGGGCGCATCCTTCCCGCCATGATCACCCCCATGAAATCCAACGGCGAGGTCGACTACGAGGCGGCGCAGAAACTCGCCAAACAGTTGGTCGCGGATGGGGCCGATGGCCTGGTGGTCAACGGTACCACCGGCGAATCGCCCGTCACCCACATGGAGGAGAAGGTCGATCTCGTCCGTGCGGTCAAGGAGGTCGTGGACGTGCCGGTGATCTCCGGCGCCGGCTCCAACGACACCGCGCACACCGTGCGCATGGTCGAACAGACCCAGGAGGCGGGCGCCGATGCGGTGCTCGTCGTCATGCCGTACTACTCCCGCCCCTCGCAGGACGGCGTCGTCGGCCACTACAGGGCCGTCGACGAGAGCACCGACAAGCCGATCATCGTCTACGACGTGCCCGGCCGCACCGGACTGAAGGTCAAGGTCGAGACCTACGACCGTCTCGCGGCGCTCGAACACGTCGTGGCGGTCAAGGACGCCACCGGCGACCTCGCAGCGGCCGTCGAGAAGCAGCAGCGCACCGGACTCGCCTGGTACTCGGGCGACGACGGCCTGTTCCTGCCGTTCCTGTCCATCGGCGCGGTGGGCATCATCTCCGTCATCGCGCATGCAGCGGCCCACCCGATGCGCCAGCTCGTCGAGGCGTTCGACCGCGGCGACATCCACGAGGCCCAGCGCCTCGCCAACCAGCTCGCCCCGCTGGTTCACGCCCTGAACGGCGACGGCTATCAGGCCGTCATGGCCAAGGCCGCGCTCAAGGTGCGCGGCATCCTCGACTCCACCACCATGCGTCTGCCGAACATCGGACCGGACGAGGCCCAGATCGAGAAGGCCAGGGCCGGCATGCACGCGGCCGGACTGCTGTAAGGCGCTCCACACGTCGCCTCCGCGAGAGCGCGGGGGCACCGAAGTACATACAGGAAATACAAGAAAGTCATGGCACAAGAACAAACCAGCAATACCAATGAAGGCGCCGCCAAGGGCGCCAGGAAATCCTCCGGTTCCCGCCGCCGCGGCGCCGGCCGCGCGGCTTCGGGCCGCACCTCCGCCGCACGTACGTCCGGCCGTTCCGCCTCCAACACGCGAGGCAGGAGCCGTTCCAACGGCAGCCGTTCGCGTGGCGCCTCCGGCGCGTCCCGCTCCCGCCGCCAGAACGTCGGCACTCAGGCCACCGCGCCCCAGCAGGATGCGGTGCTCATCGCCCCGCCGAAGTACCGCAAGGGTTCGATGCGCATCACGCCGCTCGGCGGTCTGGGCGAAATCGGCCGCAACATGAACGTGATCGAATACAACGGTCACCTGCTGCTCATCGACTGCGGCGTGCTCTTCCCGGAGGAGGAGCAGCCGGGCGTCGACCTTATCCTGCCCGATTTCAGCTACATCAAGGACCGGCTCGACCAGGTCGAGGCGCTAGTGCTGACGCACGGCCACGAGGATCACATCGGCGGCGTGCCGTACCTGTTGAAGCTCCGTCCGGACATCCCGCTGATCGGCTCCAAGCTCACCCTCGCCTTCGTCGACGCGAAGTGCAAGGAACATCACCAGAACCCCACCAAGGTGGAGGTCCAGGGCCGTGACAAGCTCAAGGTCGGCCCCTTCGAGCTCGAGTTCGTCACCGTCACCCACTCCATCCCCGATGCGCTCGCCGTGCACGTGAAGACCCCGGCCGGTTCCCTCATCGACACCGGCGACATCAAGCTCGACCAGCTGCCGCTCGACCACAAGATCACCGATCTGGTCGAGTTCGGCAAGATCGGCGAGAAGGGCGTGGATCTGCTCATGATGGATTCCACGAACGCCGAGGTGCCGGGCTTCGTCAAGCCGGAGACCTCCATCGGTCCGGCGCTCGATCAGGCGTTCGCGCAGGCCACCCGCAAGATCATCGTCGCGAGCTTCTCCAGCCACGTCCACCGCGTGCAGCAGGTCGTCGACACCGCCCACAAGTACGGACGCAAGGTCGTCTTCGTCGGCCGTTCGATGGTGCGCAACATGTCCATCGCAGCCGACCTCGGATACCTGCACATCCCGGAGGGCACCGTCGTGGACCTGAAGCAGGCCAACGACATCCAGGACGACAAGCTCGTCTACATGTGCACCGGTTCGCAGGGCGAGCCGATGGCCGCCCTCGGCCGCATCGCCGACGGCAACCACCGCGACATCCACATCAACGAGTTCGACACCGTCATCCTCGCCAGCTCCCTGATCCCGGGCAACGAGCACGGCGTCTACAAGGTCATCAACAAGCTCGTGCAGCTCGGCGCCAAGGTCGTCAACCGCGACAACGCGGCCGTGCACGTGTCCGGCCACTGCAATGAGGGCGAGCTGCTGTACATGTACAACATCGTCAAGCCCAAGTGCGCGATGCCGATCCACGGCGAGAACCGCCACCTCGTGGCCAACGGCCTGCTGGCCGTCAAGACCGGCGTGGACCCGCAGAACGTGGTCCTCGCCGAGGACGGCGACGTCGTCGACCTCTACCACGGCAAGGCCGCGGTCGTCGGCTCCGTGCCGTGCGGCTACGTGTACGTCGACGGTGATTCGGTCGGCGAACTGACCGACGAGGAGCTCGA
The DNA here is from genome assembly GCF_000741175.1 of Bifidobacterium callitrichos DSM 23973. Lineage (GTDB taxonomy): Bacteria > Actinomycetota > Actinomycetes > Actinomycetales > Bifidobacteriaceae > Bifidobacterium > Bifidobacterium callitrichos. Next base: position 46,774 of record NZ_JGYS01000003.1, on the reverse strand, counting down.
GAAGCGCCGCATCCTCGGCACCGAGGGCTTCGTCTCCGCGTTCGTCGTGGTCGACACCGATGCACGCGACGTGGTCTCCGGCCCGAAGATCTACCTGAACGCCGTGGCCGAGGACGAGAGCGAGTTCGACAAGGTCCGTCACCAGATCGTCGAGCAGCTCAACGACGCGATGATGCAGGGCACCACCGACACGTACAAGCTGCAGCAGATCATGCGTCGCACGCTCGGCGGATGGATCGCCCGCCAGCTCAAGCGCAAGCCGATGATCGTGCCGGTCGTGGCCGACATCGCCACCGACGTCGACGCCCAGTAGTCGTCAAGACGGTCGTAGACGCCGAGTCCCATCCCTCACACCATTCCACGTAAAAACCAGCTCCCCCTCCTTATCAAGGGGGAGCCTTGTTCATGTATAAGGAGCAATACATGCCCGGAGCGAATCTGACCCGCATCGAGGCCGAGGCCCGCAAGGCCGTCGTCGAAGCGCCCATCCACTACCATGTGAACCTCGATCTGACCGTCGGAGCGAAGACCTTCGGTTCGGACGTCCTGATCTGCTTCAACGCGCAGCCGGGCTCGTCCACCTTCCTCGACCTGATCGCCGACGAGGTGAGCGAGATCGTCCTCAACGGCCAGAGGCTCGACCCGTCCGAGGCCTTCGTCGACAACCGCATCGAGCTGACCGGTCTGAAGACCAAGAACGAGGTCTCGGTCAAGGCGCTGTGCCGCTACTCCAACACCGGCGAGGGCCTGCACCGCTCCGTCGACCCGTCCGACGGCAACGTGTACCTCTACTCCCAGTTCGAGGTGCCGGACGCCCGCCGCGTGTACGCCGTGTTCGACCAGCCCGACCTCAAGGCCACCTTCGACTTCAAGGTGCTCGCCCCGAAGAGCTGGATCGTCACCTCCAACATGCCGGCTGCGTCCGTCGAGGACGACGACCGTCTGACCGCCGAGGGCACGCTCGAGGCCAAGCCGGCCGAGACCACGCGCCTGTGGTCCTTCGACCCGACTCCGGTGATGAGCTCCTACCTGACCGCCATCTGCGCCGGCCCGTACGCCGAATGGCACACCGAGTACCGCAACGAGGACGGCCGCACGATCCCGATGGCCCAGTACTGCCGTCAGGCCGTCGCCGACGCCTTCGCCAAGGACGTCGACTATCTGTTCGACATCACCAAGAAGGGCTTCGCGTTCTACGCCAAGACGTGGGGCGTGCCCTACCCGTACGCCAAGTTCGATCAGATCTACGTGCCCGAGTACAACGCGGGCGCGATGGAGAACATCGGCATGGTCACGATCCGCGACTCCTACGTCTTCGAGTCCAAGGTGACCGACGCCCTGGCCGAGCGCCGCGTCGTCACCGTCCTGCACGAGCTCGCCCACATGTGGTTCGGCGACTACGTGACGATGAAGTGGTGGAACGACCTGTGGCTCAACGAGTCCTTCGCCGAGTTCACCTCCACGCTCGCCACCGCCGAGGCCACCGAATGGCACGACGCGTGGGCCACGTTCTGCTCCGGCGAGAAGAGCTGGGCATTGAGGCAGGACCAGCTGCCCACCACGCATCCGATCGTCGCTCCGATCAACGATCTCAACGACACGTACGTGAACTTCGACGGCATCACCTACGCCAAGGGCGCCTCCGTGTTGAAGCAGCTCGTGTTCTACGTGGGCCGTGAGAGGTTCTTCCAGGGCATCCACAACTACCTCAACAAGCACGCGTACTCCAACGCGACGCTGGGCGACCTGCTTGCCGAGCTGGAGCTCACCTCCGGCCGTGATCTCAATGCGTGGAGCGCCAAGTGGCTCGAGGAATCCGGCATCAACACGATCACGCCGGAGCTCGAGGAGAACGGCGACGGCACCATCGCCTCGCTCACGCTCGTCCAGAGCGCGCCCGCCGATCACCCGGTCCTGCGTCCGCACCGCCTCGCCCTCGGCTTCTACAACGAGGACGGGAAGACCGGACGCATCGTGCGCACCGACCGCCTCGAGCTCGACGTGGACGGCGAGAGCACCGCCGTCACGGCGGCCGCCGGCAAGCCGCGCCCGGCCCTGCTGCTCATCAACGACGAGGACCTGACCTACACGAAGATCCGCTTCGACGCCAACTCGCTGGCATTCGCCGAGCAGCGTCTGCCCGACTTCGACGATGCGCTCGCCCGCGCCGTGATCTGGCTGGCCTTCTGGGACATGACCCGCGACGGGGAGTTCCCGGCCGAGCGCTTCGTCGACCTGACGCTGCGCCTGCTCGCCACCGAGACCGAGTCCACCACGTTCCGCTACGCGCTGGCCTGCATGTCCACCACCGCGCACCACTATGTGGCCGCCGACCGCCGTGACGAGGTGCTGAAGCACGTGGCCGCCGAGCTGTGGAAGCTTGCGGGTGCGGCCGAGGCCGGCTCCGACAGCCAGTTCCAGCTCGCCACCGCCTACCTCGGATACGGCGAGGAGGGCGATGCCGCGTTCGCTGCCAACGCCCGCGGCCTGCTCGACGGCTCCGTGAGCCTCGAAGGCCTCGAGATCGACAACAACTTCACGTGGACGATCGTCAACGCCCTCGCCTCCGTCAACGAGTACGACGACGCCGATATCGACGCCCAGCTCAAGAAGAAGGAGACCACGGAGAACCGCGAGTTCGCCTACGGTGCGCGCGCCGTCAAGGGCACCGCCGAAGCGAAGGCGTGGGCGTGGGATCAGGCGCTCAACAACGCCGATCTGACCAACAGCCAGCTTGAGGCCGTGGCCCGCGGATTCGCCGCGACCCCGCGCCCCGATCTGGCCGCCCCGTATGCCGCCAAGTACTTCGAGACCGTCGACTGGATCTGGAAGAACAAGACCTTCCACATGGCCGAGGCGCTGCTCGAGGGCCTCTACCCGGGCTACGCCGATCCGGCCGAGCTGGTTTCGCTCGGCGAATCCTGGCTGGCCGGCCACGAGGACGCCGACGCGGCCCTGCGCCGCATCATTCTGGAGAACGTGTACTCCTCGAAGCGCACCCTCAAGGTCCGTAAGTACAACGAATCCCTGTGACCCGTTGACGATCCGTTGATGCGCTTGGCGTGCCCGGCACTCGGCGTACGTTCTCGATGACCATGGAATGGGTCGCCACGTGGAACGTACGCTGAGATCCCGCCAGCGTGCGTCCCCCGTGGCGATAGGGATCTGACCCCCCGAAATCGTATGCTCACCTCGAGTGGCCGTACGATTTCGGGGGGTCTGTGTGTGATGGCCCCGTTCGACGTACGGTGAGCGGCAGTCAGCGTACGTCGAACGGGGCCGGCTTGCCTATGGCCACCGGGAACGTACGGTGAATCCGTCCACATGGCAAGAGAACCGTCACAGGCCGCTGGAATCGGGGTATTCTCACTCACGACCGTTAGGAAAACGTTAGGAATCGAGCCGGCAATGGGGTGGATATCCCGGACCGGATAGACCGTCGATCCCCCTGACCGGAAGGATGTTGTGGTATGGTCGCGGGATTCTCGATCGTCACGTTGCTGCTGATCATGTTTGCCGGCATCGGCGCCGGATTCGTCGGGTATGCGGTGGGCGCCTCGTCGCTCGTCTCGTATCCCGCATTGCTTGCGCTCGGCATCCCTCCGGTCCTCGCCAACGCCTCGAACACGGTCGGCGTGATCGGCACCGGCATCGGCGGAGTGGTCGGGGCGCAGCGCGAACTCAAGGGACAGGCGGCGCGCGTCGCGGTCTACATGGTCATCGGTGCGCTCGGCGGTGTCGCCGGTGCGTTCCTGCTGCTCGAACTCGACGAGAAGGTGTTCGAGTTCGCCGCGCCGGCACTGATCCTGTTCTCCTCACTCCTCATCGCGTTCAACCCGCGCGGACGCATACAGGCCCGGGCGGCCGCGAAAACCGCGGTCGCGCAGCTGACGGGATCGGCTGAACGGCCGGTGCAGCCGATGAATCGCGACGCGTGGTGGGTATGGCCCGCCACCGCAGGCGTCGCCGTGTATTCCGGCTATTTCGGCGCCGGCGCGGGCACGGTCTCGCTCGCCGTGCTCGACGCCGCGGACATCGGCCCGTTCCACAGGATCAACGCGCTGAAGACCCTGATCGGCACGGGCGCGAACATCACCGCGTCCGTCGTGTTCATCGCGAGGGGAGTGGTCGACTGGCCGGCCGCGATCATGCTGTGCGTCGGCTGCTTCGTCGGCGGCTGCATCGCCCCGCCCATCACACGCCGCATCCCCGCGAACGCGATGCGTTGGGCGGCCGCCATCGCCGGCGTCATCCTCACCGTCGACCTCGCTCTGAAGACGTACCGGTGACGGGGCGCCTGATCATGCGCGAATGTGGCCGAATCGGACATTATTCCGTGTCGGCGTGCGTTCGCGTGACGCGCCGATTACCATGGTGGTCGGTAACGGGGCGTTGCGTCGTCCGGCTCAGTGAGGGCGGACGCGTCGTCTTCGATCGATCGATGATAAGGATGTTGAGCAACTATGCCGAAGATGTTTGGAACCGATGGTGTTCGAGGTCTCGCGAATCGTGATCTGACCGCGCGTCTCGCGCTCGATCTGGGCGATGCCGCCGTGCGCGTGCTCGGTGACGCGGGAACGCAGGACAACCAGCCGGAGGGCCGCCGCCGCGCCCTCGTCGGTCGTGACACGCGCGTGTCCGGCGACTTCCTCGCCTCCGCACTGGCCGCGGGCATGTCCGCCGGCGGCTTCGACGTGATCGACGCGGGCATCATCCCGACGCCGGGCGTCGCCTACCTGACCTCCGTGCTCAACGTCGAGATGGGCGCCGTGATCTCCGCCTCCCACAACCCGATGCCCGACAACGGCATCAAGTTCTTCGCACGCGGCGGCTTCAAGCTGCCCGACGCCAAGGAGGACGAGATCGAGGCCGTGCTCGGCCAGGACTGGGATCGTCCCACCGGCGCCGGCGTCGGCCGTGTCAGCCACGACACCGTCACCGCCACCAACCTGTACATCGATCACCTGGTCTCCACCATCGCCCCGATCAACCCGGACAAGACCCAACCCAAGCCCCTGAAGGGCTTGAAGATCGTGGCCGACTGCGCCAACGGCGCCACCTCCGTCGTCGCCCCCGAGGCGCTGCGCCGCGCCGGCGCCGAGGTCATGGTCATCAACGCCTCCCCGGACGGATACAACATCAACAAGCACGCCGGCTCCACCCACCCCGAGCAGCTGCAGGCCATGGTCAAGGCCACCGATGCGGTGATGGGCGTCGCGTTCGACGGCGACGCCGACCGCTGCCTCGCCGTGGACGAGGACGGCAACATGGTCAACGGCGATCAGATCATGGGCATCCTCGCACGCGCCAAGAAGGAGGCCGGCAAGCTCGCCGACAACACGCTCGTCGTCACCGTGATGAGCAATCTGGGCCTCAAGCTCGCCCTGAAGGACATGGGCATCAAGACCGTGCAGACCGCGGTCGGCGACCGCTACGTGCTCGAGGAGATGCTGCGAGGCGGCTACACGCTGGGCGGCGAGCAGTCCGGCCACGTCATCAACCGCGAGTTCGCCACCACCGGCGACGGCACTCTGACCGCACTGACCCTGTGCAACGAGGTCGTCCGCTCCGGCAAGAGCTTGAAGCAGCTCGCCGCCGACTTCCCGCAGCTGCCGCAGACCCTCGTCAACGTGCCGAACGTCGACAAGATGGCCGCCACCACCAACGCCAAGGTGCAGGCCGCCGTCGAGAAGGAGTCGAAGCTCCTCGGCGACACCGGCCGCGTGCTGCTGCGCCCCTCCGGCACCGAGCCACTCGTGCGCGTCATGGCCGAGGCCGCCACGCAGGAGCAGGCCGACGAGGTCTGCGCGCGCCTCGCCAAGGTCGTCGCCGACGAGCTCGCCCTGTAGCAGCCAGCCAATCCCAAGCCCAGCCAACCCACGAATCACACGGAATCCCACGGAGGAACCCAGCCACATGTTCGGGAAGAACACGAAAGTCGACATCGAGCTCAACCGAGACGTCGAACAGCTCATCAAGACCGGCGGCAAGGAGAAGATCCTGCCGATCGTGCAGGCCGGCGAGCCGGTGCTGCGCCAGCAAACCGCCGCCTACGACGGCCAGCTGTCCAAGCACACCCTCGCCAAGCTCATCGACACGATGCACACCACCATGCTCGAAGCGCCCGGCGTCGGCCTCGCCGCCACGCAGATCGGCTTGGGGCTCGCGCTCGCCGTCGTCGAGGACCATGTGCGCGACGACGAGGACGATCCTCGCGAGATCGCCGAATTCCCGTTCCATGTGATCATCAACCCGAAGTACACGCCGGTGGGGGAGAAGACCGCCAGCTTCTACGAGGGGTGTCTGAGCTTCGACGGCTATCAGGCGGTGCGCAGGCGCTGGCTTGACGTCGATGCCGAATGGGACGACGAGGACGGCAAGCACCACAAGGAGCGCCTGCACGGCTGGCCGGCCCGCATCTTCCAGCACGAGACCGACCATCTGAGCGGTGAGCTGTACATCGACAAGGCGGAGATCCGCTCCCTCGCCACCAACGAGAACCTCGAGGACTTCTGGGCCGAGGATCCGGTCCCCACCGAAGCCGCCGAGGAACTCGGCTTCGAACTGTAAGCCACCGGCTCCGCCGGGTGGGGGAGACGAATGCCGTGCACTGCAACAGGCCAGCCCATCGAGGGCTGGCCTTCGTTGTTTCGTGATTGATGAGGATGCTCATTGGTGGGTCTATAATGGCACGCGGTGATCGACCCTTCCATGGGCGGTCAACCGCACATAATCAAACTCATAACCACATATTGAATCGGCATCGATCCGGGACGCGCAAGCATGCCCGAACGAGCCGAACAGGGAGAGAACATGTCCCAGAACAATGGTGTGCACGGCGAAGCCGGCGCAACCAGTACCAGTACGGCAAGCACCGACGCGAGCCTCAACGCCCGCGCGAAGACCCCCAAAGGCGGCAATCGCGCCGGCCGCAGCGGCAATGGCAAAGGTCCGAAGTGGTGGCTGTGGTCGCTGATCGCGGTCATCGTAGTCAGCGCGCTCGTCGTCGGCGTCAACGCGTTCTTCACCAACAAGCAGAACGGCGGGAACGGTTCGGCGAGCACAGGCGGCACCGCCGCGGCCAAGCAGGCCGACACCGTCTCCATCGGCCTGAAGCTCGCGCCCGTCAACCTCGACATCCGACACCAGTCCGGATCCGCGCTCGAGCAGATCCTCATCGGCAACGTGTACGAAAGCCTCGTCTCGCGCGGCTCCGACAACAAGGTCCACCCCGGACTCGCCAAGAGCTGGGAGATCTCCGACGACGGCCTGACCTACACGTTCCACCTGAACGAGCACATGACCTTCTCCAACGGCGACGCGCTCGACGCCGACGACGTCGCCTGGTCCATCAACGAGCTCAAGGCGAACAAGTACTACAACTACGATCAGGTCAAGAACCTCGACAAGGCCGAGGCCGTCGACTCGAAGACAGTGAAGATCACCCTCTCCGCGCCCGACTCCAACATGCTGTGGTACCTGACCGGCCGCCCCGGACTCGTCTACGACAAGGACGGCACGTGGGACGAGAAGACCGGCGCCCTCGGCTCCGGCCCGTACACCGTCTCCTCGTTCGACCCGAGCGACAAGATCGTGTTCAAAGCCAACCCGAAATACTGGGGAACCGAACACAAGGCGAAGACCGAGAACGTGATCATCCGCTTCCTGCCCGATGACAACGCCGGGATCAACGCGCTCAAGAGCGGCGACGTGCAGGTGCTCTCTCCGATCACCGCCACCCTCGCCGAACCGTTCCGCAAGGACTCCAACTACGTCGTCAAGGAGGGCGACGGCTCCGACAAGTTCGTCCTCGCGTTCAACATGACCAATCCGAAGCTCACCGACAAGCGCGTGCGCCAGGCCATCCGCTACGGCATCGACCACCAGCAGATCATCGCCTCCCGCGGCGGCGTCGACTCCCCGCTCGGCGGCCCGATCCCCAAGGTCGACCCCGGCTACGAGGACCTGACCGACCTGTACCCGCACGACGAGGCCAAGGCCAAGCAGCTCATGGCCGAGGCAGGCTACTCCGAGTCCAAGCCGCTTCAACTCACCCTCACCTACGCGAACGTGTACGGCACCGAACTCGGCGACCAGCTCAAGAGCCAGCTGAAGCCCATCGGCATCGACCTGAAGATCAACTACGTCGAATTCTCCACCTGGCTGCAGGACGTGCACACCAACGGTGACTACGACCTCTCGCTCGTCGACCACGCCGAAAGCCACGACTTCTACAAGTGGGCCACGCCAAGCTACTACTACCACTACGACTCCAAAGAGGTGCAGGACCTCTACGCGAAGGCGCTCGCCGCGACCTCCGACGACGAGGCGTCCAAGTACCTCGCCCAGGCCGCGAAGATCGTCTCCGAGGATGCGCCCGCCGACTGGCTGTTCAGCTGGAGGGTGACGCAGGCCTACGCCAAGGGCGTCTCCGGATACCCGGAGAACCTCTCCCAGACCGTGCTGCCGTTGTGGCAGGTCACCTACACGCCAGTGAAGTGACGACGTCTTACCTTTGATCGGTACCGAGTAGTGCGGTGGTCGCGGGAGATGACGATTCCCCATTCCGGACACGCTCCGGGCCGCTCGGCCAAGTCCTACGGTCCTGAACGGGGAATTGTCATCTCCCGCTCACTTCCGACGAGCATGTTGCGTTAGCGAAAGGAATCCTTATGCGGTTCTTGGTGAAGCGGCTGCTGCTGTTTGCGGCGGCGCTGGTCGGGGTGTCGATGCTCGTGTTCGCGGCGCTGCGCATCCTGCCGGGCGATGTGGCCGTCGTCATGGCGGGCACCAACGCCTCAGCCTCGCGTGTGGCCGAACTGCGCGCCGAATTCGGGCTCGACCGGCCCTACACCGTCCAGTACCTCGACTGGGCGGGCGGACTGCTGCACGGCGACCTCGGCATGTCCGCGCTGACCGGGCGATCCGTCGCAGCGCAGGTCGGCCGCCGCGCGGCCATCACGTTCCCGCTGATCGTCATGAGCCTCGTGGTCGCGCTCGCCGTCGGGCTGCCGCTCGGCTGCGCCGCGTCCATCGCCCGTTCGCCCCGGCTGCGCGGGTTCCTGCGCGTGCTCGCCATAGCGGGCGGCGCGGTGCCCGCCCTGTGGAGCGGCCTGCTGCTGCTCCTGCTGTTCGGCCGCGGTGTCGGATTGATCGGTCTGTTCCCCTCGCAGGGATTCCCCGCCGATGGCTGGTCGGGCGATCCCGTCCGCGCGTTCGCCTCGCTGATCCTACCTGCGCTCGCCACTGGCTTCGTCGCGGCGGCCGGCATCATGCGCTACACGCGTTCCGCGCTCGACGACATCGCCTCCGATGGCGGTCCGGTCGACATGGCGATGGCCTGCGGCATGACCCGCACACAGGCGATGCTCCAGGTGGGACTGCGCCTCGCGACCCCGCAGCTCGTCTCGGTCGTGGGATTGACGTTCGCGTCGATGATCACCGGCGTCATGGTCATCGAGAACCTGTTCGCCCTGCCCGGGCTCGGCGCGCTGCTCGTCGGCGACGTCGGCAACCGCGATCTTGTCGCCGTTGAAAGCGAGCTGTTCCTGCTCGCCGCGTTCTTCCTGATTCTGGGACTGATCGTCGACCTGACGCATCGGGCGCTCGATCCGCGACTTGCCGCGGGAGAGGAGGAGTGATGGCCGTGACCAAACCGACTCCGGCGCGCCGCGCTCGAGTCATCCTTGACACCATGTGGTCGAGCGGCACCGGACGATACGCGCTCGTCGTGCTCGCCCTCTGGGCGCTCGTCGCGCTCGTCTCGTTGTTCTGGACGCCGCTCCCGCTGCTCGCCACCGACGGCTACCACGTCTGGGCCGCGCCGTCCGCCGACCATTGGCTTGGCACCGACGGCACCGGCGCCGACGTGCTGAGCTGGCTCATGGCCGGCTCGCGTACCAACCTCGTGATCGCCGGCCTCACCGTGATCGGCTCCGCCGCGCTGGGACTGCTGCTCGTCGGCCTCATGGTCGCGCGATCCACGGCGCTCGCCTCCGTATCGGTCGCCGTCGTCGACGCGCTCATCTCCATTCCGACCGTGCTCATCGCCCTGCTGCTCGCCGTGCCGTTCGGCGCGTCCGCGGCGGTCGTCGTCGGCGCATGCTCGATCGCCTACGGGTTGAACCTCGCGCGCGTGGCCCGGCCCGCCGCCCTGCTCGCCGCGCGGTCGCAGTACGTCGAATCGGCGCGGGCGAACGGGGCGGGCGGCCTGCGCGTGCTCGTGCAGCACATCGTGCCGAACATCACGCCGGTGCTGGCGGTGCAGCTGTCGATGTCCGCCGGAACCTCGGTACTGGCCGAAGCGGGGCTCACGTATCTCGGCGTCGGCGTCGGCGCGGGCGTGCCCAGCTGGGGGCATTCGCTCTCCACATCGGTCAAGCTCATCAACGTGTTTCCGCTGACGGTGCTGTGGCCGGGATTGGTGGTCACGCTCGTCGTCATCGCGTTGAACCTGTTCGGCGACGCCCTGCGCGATGCGGGCGATCCGGTCGCCAATCCTCTGCTGCGGGAGGCTTAGTTTTCGATGGTCATTTGTGCGATTCGTTTGCGTTGCGTCCGGGGTGAGCCGGCTAACGCCGTACTGGACGCGCTCAAGGCCGCTCGGCCAAGCCTACGGTCCAGTACGGCGTACCCGCCTCACCCCTCCGTTGGGGGTGTTCGTCGCGTTTGCTGCTTGTGCCTCGGGGGAGGTGTTCGATGAGTGTTTCTGTCCGTGGGTTGAAAGTCGACCTTGGTGGCGTCGAGATCGTGCATGGGGTCGATCTGACCATCGGCGATGGGGAGCGCGTCGGGCTGATCGGGGCGTCCGGGTCGGGCAAATCGATGATCGCCAAGGCCTTGCTGGGGTTGTTGCCGCAGGGCGCTTCGCTGTGCGGCGGGATTTCGATGGGGGATGCGGCGATCCTTGGGAGTGCGAGTGGCGAGGGTAATGGCGGCGACTCGGCTCCGGCCTCCTATGCGGACGAGCGGACGTTGGCCGACCTGCGCGGGCGGTATGTGGGGACGGTGTTCCAGAATCCGGCTCGGGCGCTGAACCCGGTGATGACCGTCGCGCGGCAGATCGCGCTGCCGCTGCGGCTGCACTACGACCTCACGGCCTCGGAACGCGCCGAGCGTGTCAGGGCGATGCTCGGCAAGGTCGGATTGTCCGACGACGTGCTGAACAAGCGGCCGCACGAGCTGTCGGGCGGACAGCGCCAGCGCGTCGGCATCGCGACGGCGCTGATCACCTCGCCGCGCTTCATCATCGCGGACGAGCCCACCACGGCGCTTGACTCGATCACGCAACGCCAGATCGTCGACCTGCTCGTCTCGCTCGTCGACGACGCGGGCGCCTCGATGCTGTTCATCACCCACGACTTCGCCGTGCTCTCGCGCGCCACCACACGCTGCTACGTGTTGGACGAGGGGCGTATCGTCGAATCGGGGAATACGGCCGATCTGCTCGCCGCGCCCGAAACGGCGCCCGCTCGCGAGCTCGTCACGGCCGCGCGCAGGCTGACGCTGCATGCCGGCGACACGTCGCGTGCCGATGAAGGGGGAGTCGCACAGTCATGAACGCCATGAACGTTATGAACGCCGCAGACGCAACGGCAACGCCGCGGTCGACTGAACCGTCGCAGCCGCTGCTCGCCGCACGACACATCGACACGTCGTTCGTCGACCGTGCCATGCACCGTGGGCTGTTCGCGCCCAGAACGCGCCGGCAGGTGCTGTTCGACGTGTCCGCCGAGGTGCATGCGGGGGAGTGCCTCGCCGTGATCGGCGCATCCGGATCGGGCAAGACCACGCTCACGCGCGTCATGCTGGGGCTCGACACGGCCGACTCCGGCGAGATCCTCTACCGTGGGTCCGCGGTCGAACGCGGTTCGGCGGGCATGCGTGCGTTGCGTGCCGAATCGTCGATCGTCTTCCAGGACCCGTACGGGTCGCTCGATCCGCGTTGGACCGTCGAACGGTCGGTGTCCGAACCGCTGTGGCTGCGGCGCAAGGCGCTCGGCTACGCGTTCGACGAGGTCGCCGGCAAGACCGTGCAGGCGCTGGCCCGCGTCGGCCTTGACCCGCGCATGTTCCTGAACCGCTACCCGTGCGACCTGTCCGGCGGGCAGGCGCAGCGCGTCGCCATCGCCCGCGCCATCGTCAACGAGCCGAAGGTGATCCTCACCGACGAGCCGATGAGCGCCATCGACGTGGCCGCGCGCGTGCAGATCCTCGAGACCCTCCAGTCGATCCTCGCCGGCGAGGGAGTGGACGGCGAGCGCCCCGCGCTGATCATCGTCTCGCATGATCTCGGCGTCGTACGGCACATCGCCGACCGCATCCTCGTCCTCAACGAGGGGCGTGCGATCGAGACCGGACCCACTGAGCGGGTCCTTGACGCCCCTGAATCCGACTACACCCGTCGCCTCATCGAAGCCGCCTCGCTGTAGGCCGGCCGGGGAGAGACATGGCAACAGGTATCATCCCTGTCCACAATGCGGACTGTGCGGGCCCCGCGCGACACGCCCTCGCCGATGAGGGTGGTATCGTGTGAGACATGCAGATTATCTTGTGTTGTTGTCGCTAACCGACGCCCCCGGGCGAACGGTCAGTGACGCATAACTTGAGATAGGGCATTCGGGCGCGGCGTAGCCGCATTTCACCTCGATTCGTGCGCAGCGGTTTTCAGTCGCACAAGGCTATTGGTACGTTGGGGGTATCGATAACCGGGTCTTCGGGGCAGACCAATGAGCGACAGGGCATACGGGCATCCACGGATCACGCATCCGGCGAACGGCCCGGAACACCGGCATCATCGGAAAACACCGGATGCGATCACCGGATACGGAATCGCACCGCATCGAACGCAATCAATCTCGTCACTTTCCTTTCGTCGGGGAACGTCGGTCCGCGACACGGCATCGTCGCATGGCTTCCATCCAATCCATCACCAACCAACCGACAACCCACCCGAACCACAAGGAAAGAGACGAACATGACCATCGCCAACAGCACCGCGGAGCTCATCGGCAACACCCCGCTCGTCAAGCTCAACCACATCCCCGCCGAGGAGGGCGTCAACGCCACCATCGCGGTCAAGATCGAATACATGAACCCGGGCGGCTCGTCCAAGGACCGCATCGCCGCGCGCATCATCGACGCGGCCGAACGCTCCGGCGAACTCAAGCCCGGCGGCGTCATCGTCGAACCCACGTCCGGCAACACCGGAGTGGGACTTGCGATGGTGGCCCAGCAGCGCGGCTACCGCACGATCTTCACCCTGCCGGACAAGGTCTCCGAATCCAAGCGCGCCGTGCTGCGCGCGTACGGCGCCGAAGTCGTCGTCACCCCCACCGACGCCGGCCCCGACGACCCGCGCTCCTACTACCAGGTCGCCGAACGACTCGCCAAGTCGATCCCCGGCGGATTCCGCCCCAACCAGTACGACAACCCGAACGGTCCCGCCAGCCACTACGCGACCACCGGCCCCGAGATCTGGGAGGCGACCGACGGCAAGGTCACGCACTTCGTCGCCGGCATCGGCACCGGCGGCACGATCTCCGGCACCGGCAAATATCTGAAGGAGGCCTCCGACGGCCGCGTCGTCGTCGTCGGATCCGACCCGGAGGGCTCGATCTACTCCGCACCCAGCCTCGCCGACGTCCACCAGTACGACATCGAGGGCGTGGGCGAGGACTTCTACCCGAAGGCCTACGACCGCTCCATCCCCGACGAGATCGTCAAGGCGAACGACGCCGAGGCGTTCGAGATGACCCGCAGGCTCGCCGCCGAGGAGGCGCTGCTCGTCGGCGGCTCCTCCGGCATGGCCGTCGTCAGCGCGATCAAGTACGCGAAGGAACACGACCTCGGCGCCGACCAGCTCGTCGTCGTCCTCGCCCCCGACTCCGGCCGCAGCTATCTGGAGAAGATCTTCAACGACGACTGGATGCGCGCCAACGGCTACGGCGACATCGTCGAACGCACCACCCGCCCGTCGCTCGCCGAACAGTACCTGTGACCTTCCGCCCATAACCGACCGGATAACCGGTCATCACCAACACCGATACCGACCGGCGCCATGCGCGCCGGCCACTGCCATACCCTCGACAACGTACCCAAAATCCACTCATAAGCCCAAGCGCACCACACCGAAAGGAACCAATCACCATGTCCGCCGAATACAACGCCCAGTTCGCCGCAGCCGACATCGCCACCCGCGCCATCCACGCCGGCCAGGAGCCCGACCCCACCACCGGCGCCGTCGTCACGCCGATCTACGCCACCTCCACGTTCAAGCAGGACGGCGTGCTGGGCCTTCGCGGCGGACACGACTACTCGCGCTCCATCAACCCCACGCGCACCAGCTTCGACGAGCAGCTCGCCGCCGTCGAAGGTGCCAAGTACGCGCTCTCCTTCTCCTCCGGACTCGCCGCCATCGACGTGCTGCTGCGCTCCACCCTGAAGCCCGGCGACAGCATCCTGCTCGGCAACGACGTGTACGGCGGCACCTACCGACTGCTCGCCAAGGTGTTCGTGCCGTGGGGCGTCGGCCTCGACGTGGTCGACATCACCGATGCGAAGGCCGTCGAGGAGGCGCTCGCCGCCAAGCACTACGCGTACGTGTGGGTCGAGACCCCGTCCAACCCGCTGCTCAACATCACCGACATCGCTCTGACGGCCGAGATCGCGCACAAGTACGGCACCAAGGTCGTCGTCGACAACACGTTCGCCTCGCCCGCGCTCCAGCATCCGCTGGGCGAGGGCGCCGACGCGGTCGTCTACTCGACCACCAAGTACATCGGCGGCCACTCCGACGTGGTCGGCGGCGCCGTCGTCTTGAACGACGCCGAGGTGCGCGACGAGGTCGCCTTCCTGCAGAACGCCGCCGGCGCCGTGCCCTCCCCGTTCGACTCCTGGCTCGACATCAGGGGCCTCAAGACCCTCGCCCTGCGCGTCGAACGCCACTCCGCCAACGCGCTGAAGATCGCCCAATGGCTCGAATCCCAGCCGTCCGACGTGGTGGAGCGCGTCTGGTACCCGGGCCTCGAATCCCACCCCGGCCACGAGATCGCCGCACGTCAGATGCACGGCGGATTCGGCGGCGTCGTCTCCGTGCAGCTCGCCGCCGGAGGCGAGGCGGCCAAGCGCTTCGTCGACCACACCCGCATCTTCACGCTGGCCGAATCGCTCGGCGGCGTCGAAAGCCTCATCGAAGTGCCCGCCGCCATGACCCACGCCTCCGTGGCCGGCACCACCCTGCAGGTGCCCGCCAACCTGATCCGCATCTCCGTGGGGCTGGAGAACGCGGACGACCTCATCGCCGACCTCGACCAGGCCTTCAAGGCGCTCTGAGACGCCGGCGGAGCGCCCTGCTTCCACCTGCTTCTACACTGGAAGCATGACTGAACCCACGGCGGCGCTCGACGCGCTCAAACGATACTTCGGCTACGAATCGTTCCGCCCCGGGCAGACCGCCGTGGTGAACGCGCTGCTCGGCGGGCGGGACGTACTCGCCGTCATGCCCACCGGCGCCGGCAAATCGGTGTGCTACCAGATCCCGGCCGTGCTCCTGCCCGGCGTCACCGTCGTCATCTCGCCGCTCATCTCCCTGATGCAGGACCAGGTCGACGCTCTGAACGACATAGGCCTGCCCGCCGCGTTCATCAACGGCACGCAGGCCCCCGACGAGCAGTCGATGGTGCTTGCACAGGCCGCCGCAGGCCGGGTCAAACTCCTCTACGTCGCGCCGGAGCGCCTGGAGACGCAGCGATTCAGGAACTTCGCCTCGTCCACGCCGATCTCGCTCGTGGCCGTCGACGAGGCGCACTGCGTCTCCCAATGGGGACAGGACTTCCGCTCCTCGTACCTGTCGATCGGTGAGTTCATCGCCTCCCTGCCGCGCCGTCCGATCGTCGGCGCGTTCACCGCCACCGCCACCGAGAAGGTGCGCTACGACGTCGTGAACCTTCTGGGGCTGCGTTCGCCGCAGGTCACCGTCACCGGCTTCGACCGGCCCAACCTCTACTTCGACGTCATCATGATGGAGGGCAAACGCAAGGCCGCGTGGATCGCCGACTATATCGCCGCGCATGCGCAGGAGTCCGGCATCGTGTACTGCTCCACGCGCAAGGAGACCGAGGCGCTCGCCGACACGCTGAACCGTGCGGTGCCGGCGAAACTCGCGGGTGCGACCGGGGGAGTGGCGTCGGCCGGGCGTCTCGCCGTCGCCTATCACGGCGGCATGAGCGCCGACGTGCGCGCCGCCGCGCAACGCGACTTCGTCACCGACCGGGTGCAGGTCGTCGTCGCCACCAACGCGTTCGGCATGGGCATCGACAAGTCGAACGTGCGATATGTCATCCACCACAACATGCCCGAGTCGATCGAGGCGTACTATCAGGAGGCCGGTCGTGCGGGGCGCGACGGCGAACCCAGCCGGTGCACGCTGCTGTGGAACGAGTCGGACATCGTCACGCGCCGGCGCCTGCTCGACAACGACAACGAGAACGAGCGCATGACGCCCGAGGAACAGGAGATCGCGCGGCGCAACCGCCGGCGCCTGCTCGACGGGATGATCGGCTACTGCCGCACCACCGAGTGCCTGCACCGCTACATGACCCGCTACTTCGGGCAGGAGGACGGGCCGGTCGCGGGTGCGAATGGTGGTGTGTCGGCGTCCGGCAAGCCCGTCAAATGCGGGGCGTGCGCGAACTGCGAGCGCACGTTCACCACCATCGACGTGTCCGCCGTGGCCCGGGCGATCAGCCAGTGTGTGCACGACGTCGACCAGCGCGTCGGCTCCGGCAAGATCGTCAGGATCCTGCGCGGTTCGCAGGCGCAGGATCTCGCGTGGCTCAACCCGCAGAGCATGCCCACGTTCGGCATGCTCAGGGACGTGCCCGAGGCGCGCATCCGCGACGTGCTGAGTCAGATGGCCACCGACGGGTTCCTGTACATCGATGCGGGGCGTCTGCCGATCGTGAAGTTCGGACGCCGAGCGGCGGAGACCGTCGCACCCGGGTTCCGCTATGAGATCAAGCGTGTGGACCGTAAGACCGACCGTTCGTCGGATGGCATCGGGGGAGCGGGGCGTCCCGTCCGCCGCGTCGCCTCCGGCATCGGCGGCGCCGGCACGCCGGATTCGACCGTCTACGGTGCCTCCGGCACGAGTGGGTCCGCGGATGTGGACGCCTACGTGCCGAACGACGAGGAGGACGCGCTGTTCGAGCGTCTGCGTGCGTTGCGACGTACGATCGCGCAGGAGATCGGCAAACCGCCGTACATCGTCTTCTCCGACCGCACTCTGCGTGACATGGCGCGCATCAGGCCAGTCACCGACGCCCAGTTCCTCGCCGTCAACGGCGTGGGCGAGCGCAAGCTCGGCCAGTACGGCAAGCGTTTCATGGAGGAGATCGCCGCGTTCAATGCCGCAAAGTGCTGAACGCGGCGATGGTCGAGGCATCATCGGCAAAATATGTGATGCAGATCACTACAGTTTATGCAAATCGTGGGTTACGACTTATGTAAATCGCCGATTACGCATGTGTCGATGGGGGAGAACGCAATGATTCCAAGGGCTTTGAGCCGAACTTGCGTCCGTCGGCGATATGCCTGCGAATAGCCTTCTATGACACCGGGTTGGCGGCCAGCTTGTGGGCATGGAATCGGCCGATCAACTGTTCACCAGTCAATATCGCGGCAACCTCTATGAGAACATGGTCGTGGTCGAGATCGTCAAACGATATCAGGCGCTCGGCAGGGAACCGAAGCTGTTCTACTGGCGTGACAGCAACAAGAAGGAGATCGACCTGATCATCGAGAAGGGCGGGCGGCCGCTGTATGCTGTCGAGGTCAAGTCCTCGTCATCGTTCAATCCGAAATCGTTCGAGATTCTCGAGGATCTCGCACCGGATTTCGGTCTGCCCGTGGACAACCGTTTCGTGGTCTACGGGGGAGACGAGTCCTTTGCGACCAGCCACGGTCAGGTCATCGGCATCACCGATCTCGGACGGTTGGTCGGCTGACGTCGCGTCCGTCCGCCAGCCTCTGCTGTCTCGCCCCTCGAACGCTTGGTACACGTTCGCGGAGAGGGTGGTGATGTTCGTGGCGGCGGATTCGTCGACGTCGTTCGTCATCACGGCGATCACGTATGGGCGGGCACCGTAGACGATCGCGACGTCGTTCTGCACTGCAGCCAGTTCGCCGGTCTTGTTCGCCACCTGCACGCCGGCGGGCACGCCCGCCGGGATCTTCGTGCGTCGCGTCTGTCCAAGCAGCAGGTCGACCATCCGTTTGCTCGCGTTCGCCGACACCAGTTCGCCCCGATAAACCTTGGCGAGGAACGTCCCGCAGTCGCGCGCCGACGTCCAGTTCTCGACGGCGTTGCCCGATGCGGCGCCTGTCAGTGCGCGCAGCTCCTTCGTGCCGGAGAAGCCGTACCGTACGGCGGTGTCGGTGACGGTCGCGATCGCGGCCGTGGTCCCGCCCTTGCCGCCGATGACGGCGAGCAGCCGATTGGCCGCATCGTTCGAACTGACCGTGATCATCTGCTGCAGGTTCGCGTCGATCGTCGCGTTGTCGGCGATCGTCCCGTGCTCGAGACGATCGAACACCGTGAGCATGATGTACAGCTTGATCAGCGACGCCGCGACCAGCGGTTTGTCGTTGATCGCCGTGTCCCGCCCGCTGCCGAGGTCGAGCGCGTACACGGACCAGTCGCCCGGATACTGTGCGACGGTCGATTCGATCGTCTGTCTCACCGCATCGATGCGCGCCGCATCCGGGTCCGGTGCGGCCGTTTCGGCTTTGTCGGTCCCGTCACCCGTACCTGTCATGTCGCCGTCCGTGGTGTGTTTCGTCGTCGATGACGTGGTCTGATTTCGGCCGGGGTCATCCGCTGCGCCGCCTGCCACGCCCGTCACGCGCGGATACGCGATGATCCCGGCGAGTACGGCGACCAGCAGCACCGCTGCCACGATGACGGCTGCGATCGGCGTGCGACTCCGCGCGGCGTGTGACCGTCCACGACGTCTACGAGAGGATGCACTGCGCGCGCAGCGGCGTCCGCCCATCACTCGTCCGCCTTGGCGAGCTGCTGGTCGATGTCGGCGAGGACGTCGCTCATGATCTGCGCCGCCGTGCCCTTGCCCTGATTCTGCGTGGCGAGCGCGACCGCCGCCTTGCCGTGCGGTGTGGTGACGACCGCGAAGTAGTTCCACGTGTTCTTGATGCCCTGTCCGCGATGTGCGTGGATGGTCATGTCGGATGGAATCGCGACGCCTTCGGCTGCGACGTCGACGTTCATGAGGTCGGACACCCCGGCCGCATCCACCGCGGCGAGCATGCGTACGGCGTCGAACGTGGAGCTGGTGTTCTCGTAGCCGGCGTTGCTGGCCTGCACGTCGCCGAAGTTGCGGTCCAGCGTGGTGTCGGCGTATCCGTGCTGCTTGAGCCACAGGTTGACCGCCTCGAAGCCGCCGAAGTCGGCGATCGCCTGATTGGCGGCCGCATTGTCCATCGTGGACATCATCGTCTGGGCCTCGGTGAGGGAATCGCCACCGTTCGACCGTGCGGCGAGATAGACGGGCAGGTACAGGCCTGCGGAGACGAACTTCGTGCGTGCGGCGGCCGTGTTGGCCACGTCCTTTTCCGAATAGGACGTGTCGGCCGACGAGGTGCCGTCGCCGAGGAACATCGCCGAGACCGACACGTCGGTGGAGGAGTACTTGTCGGTGATCGACGACAGCGACTTCGAGTTGGGCTTCGTCGTCTTGGCCTTCGCGTCGGTGTCGGATTTGGTTGCGGAATCGGCTTCGGACTTGTCCGAATCGGCCGTGTTCGATTGTTCGGTGGTCTGATTGGTCGGGGTCGAGCCGGTCAGGAAGTCCGGCTTGATGACGAACGCGAACACGAGCGCCGCGACGATCGCCACGGCGGCGATCGCGGCCACGACGATGATCCATATCCGGTTCGTCCTGGACCGTGTCGTGGCGCTCGGCGTGGGAGCCGGCACCGGCGAAGGCGAAGGACCGGACGCGGGTGCGGGGGAAGCCTGCGGGGGATCGGGCACCGGACGATCCTGCGACGTTCCCCTCGTCGGTGCCGGTGTCGGTACCGGTTGAATCGTCGGTTGAATCGGCGTGGGCTCCGGCTGAGCTGCTGCGGACGACCCGGCGGGAGTCATCTGAGCAATCGGCGTGCCGCAGTTCGTGCAGAATCTCGTTCCGGGTTCAAGACTGTGACCGCAGTTCGTGCAGAAACGCATATGATCCCTTTCCTTCCCTGTGTTCTTCCCGCGTCGTTCTTGCGCATGCGCGTTGTCCTCCCGCATGAAGAACCACGTCCTATTATGGTATCCGTCATTCCAATGAACACCTATGGAGGACGACACATGGTTGAGGAAACGAACGAAAAGCCGACGAAGCCCGTCGTCGAGAGCTTCCAGCTGGATCACACGAAGGTCAAGGCGCCGTACGTGCGCTACATCGACACGGAGAAGGGGCCGCATGGCGATGTGATCTCCAACTACGACCTGCGTCTCGTGCAGCCGAACGAGAACGCGATCCCGACCGCGGGCCTGCACACGATCGAGCACACGATCGCCGTGCTGCTGCGCGAGCGTATCGACGGCTACATCGACTGCTCGCCGTTCGGCTGCCGCACCGGCTTCCACCTGCTCACCTGGGGCGAGCACCCCACCGAGGAGGTCGCCAAGGCGCTGAAGGAATCGCTCGAGTTCATCGCCTACAAGGCCACGTGGGACGACGTCCCCGCCACGACGATCGAAAGCTGCGGCAACTACCGCGACCACAGCCTGTTCACCGCGAAGGAGTGGTGCAAGGACATCCTCGCCAAGGGCATCAGCTCCGACCCCTTCGTCCGCAAGGTCGTCTGAGCCTTACGGTTGGTTGGGCCGGATGAATGGGTGTGCTCGACACACTCAAGGCCGTTCGGCCAAGCCTACGGTCGAGCACCCCCATTCATCCGGCCCCGTTGGTCTACTTACTTAC
Source organism: Bifidobacterium callitrichos DSM 23973 (assembly GCF_000741175.1). Classification (GTDB taxonomy): domain Bacteria; phylum Actinomycetota; class Actinomycetes; order Actinomycetales; family Bifidobacteriaceae; genus Bifidobacterium; species Bifidobacterium callitrichos. The sequence goes on along the minus strand of NZ_JGYS01000003.1, from coordinate 25,784 downwards.
GCCCGTTCGGCGATGCGCGTGATGGCGTCGTCCGATTCGTCGACGATGCGCCGCATCGCCGCCTCGGCGCCCGCGCCGTCGCCCCGGCGCACCAGCGCCGCGACCTCGCTGTGCAGGTCCAGCGCCTCCTGATTCGCGGTCTTCGGCATCAGCTCGTGATGCGTGCGCCCTTCGAGCGTGGCGACGATGACGTCGCCCAGATCGGCGATCATCAGATTTCCGCTCGCCTCCACGAGCGTGCGGTGGAACAGGCTGTCGGCGTCGAGGTACTCCTGCTCGTCGGCGCGGTCCGCGTGCGAGACCATGCCGATCGCGGCCTCGGTCAGGGCCGCCCACTGCTCGTTTGTGGCATGCGTGGCGGCGAGGCGCGCGGCCAGCGGTTCGACCGCCGAGCGAAGCTGCGACAGTTCGTGCAGCGCGTCCAGACGGTGCCTCCCGCCCAAGCGCCAGCGGATTACCTGCGGGTCGAACATGTTCCATTGCCGGATCGGGTTGACCGTCGCGCCCGCCTTGCGCCTGACGCTCACCAGTCCCATCGATTCCAGCACGCGAGTCGCCTCTCGCGTGACCGTGCGCGAGGGGCTTTCGCCGCCGAGATCGGGGTCGGGGAGCCGGTCTCCCGGGGCGATGTCGCCGTCGACGATCGCCATGCCCCACCAGTCCAGCAGCCGGTCGTGCAACGGGCGTTCGTCACTTTGCCCGGCGTATTGACCGGTACGCGCCGTATCTTCCGTCTTCTCCGTATTCATAGGACAAGTATCGCACATGCGATGTGTTATGGCATACATATTCGACACGCCGTCTTTGAATCGTATTGCGTAATCCAAAACGGTGCGTTATATTGAATATCAACATACAAAACAGATTGGTTGACAGAGTTTCGTCATCCAATACAACGACTCAAAGAAGAGATGGATTATGAATACCATGATTCTTGCGGCGGCCAACACGGCGGCTGATACCGCGGTGCACCTCAACGGCACCCAGCTTGGCATCAGCGTGGTCGCCAGCATCGTCGTCCTGATCCTGCTGGTCACCGTCGCCAAGCTGCACCCGTTCGTCTCCCTGCTCATCTCCGCACTGGTCGTCGGCATCGGATCCGGCTACGGACCGGTCGCCACCGTCGAAAGCTTCTCCGACACCTTCGGCTCCACCATGGCCTCCGTCGGCATCCTCGTCGGCCTCGGCGCGATGCTCGGACGCGTGCTCATGGACACCGGCGCCGCCGACTCCATCGTCGACACGCTGCTGGCGAAGACCTCCGTGAAGATGATCCCGTGGACCATGGCCCTGATCGGCGCCCTGATCGGCCTGCCCATGTTCTTCGAGGTCGGCCTCGTCGTGCTCGTGCCCGTCATCATCCTCATCACCCGTCGCTCCAAGCTGCCGCTCATGCGCGTCGCCATCCCGACCCTCGCCGGCCTGTCCGTCATGCACGCCTGCATGCCGCCCCAGCCCGGCCCGCTCGCCGCGCTCAGCTGCTTCAAGAACGGCTCCGTAGGCGTCACCATGATGTTCGGCCTGCCAATCGCCGTGATCACCGCCGCGCTCGTCGGCCCGCTCTTCTCCAAGTTCGCCGCCAAGTGGGTGCCGGTCGGCGCCCCCGAGAACTTCGAGACCGGCAAGGGCCGCGTCGACGCCGACGGCAACCCCGTCACCGCCAAGCCGCCGTTCGCCCTGTCCGTGCTGTGCATCCTCATGCCCGCGATCCTCATGCTCGGCAACGCGATCTTCGAGATCGCCGCCCCCGATCAGGCCGGCTCCGACGCCCTCTACGCGCAGGTCTTCGCCTTCTTCGGCAAGCCCGCCATCGCGCTCGCCGTCGCCGTGGTCTTCGCGATGCTCGTGCTCGGACGTGCCACCCACATGACCTGGAAGGCCGTCAACGACTCCCTCAAGGCCGCGCTTCCCCCGATCGCCGGCATTCTGCTCATCGTCGGCGCCGGCGGCGGCTACAAGGGCGTCCTTGTCGACACCGGCATCGGTGACATCATCGGCAGGTTCGTCGAAAGCTCCTCGATCTCCATCTTCCTCGTCGCTTGGCTCATCGCCGCGTTCGTGCGCGTCGCCACCGGCTCCGCCACCGTCGCGATCATCACCACCGCCGGCATCCTCGGCCCCGTCGTCGACCAGATGGGCGTGACCGCCCCGGCCATCGCCCTGCTCGTCATCGCGATCGGCGCCGGATCCGTGTTCCTCTCCCACGTCAACGACGCCGGATTCTGGCTCATCAAGGAGTACTTCGGCCTCGAGGTCGGCGAGACGTTCAAGACGTGGACCGTCCTCGAATGCCTGCTCTCGCTCGTCGTGCTCGCCCTCGTCATGATCGCCAGCATCTTCGTGCCCCTTGTCTGACTCCCGATTCGGCTTCGTCTAGGCCCTCGGCTCCCCTTGTCAGGGGAGCTGGCCCGCGAAGCGGGTCTGAGGGGTAGTCGCCTGCCCCGTATTTCGTGAAACCTCCACACGCAAAAGGAACCGCACCATGACCACCGCAACCGCCACCCCCACCCTCGCCGAGCGCATCATCGTCGAGAACACCATCCCCGCCAAGTACTTCAGCCACGCCAAGCCGATCATCGTCCTCATGGGCGTGTGCGGCTGCGGCAAGACCACCGTCGCCGAGCATCTCGTCGACCACTACGGCCTGAAGTACGCCGAGGCCGACGACTTCCACCCGCAGGCCAACATCGACAAGATGGCCGCCGGCCACCCGCTCACCGACGAGGACCGCTGGCCGTGGCTCGACACCCTCGCCGTGTGGATCGACGAGCGCATCGCCGCCGGCGAGCCCGCCGTCGTCACCTGCTCCGCGTTGAAGCGCGCCTACCGCGACCGACTGCGCCGCAAGGGCGTCGTGTTCGTCTACATGAAGGGCACGTTCGACGAGGTGATGGAACGCCTGTCCACCCGCGAGAACCACTTCATGAAGCCGGAGATGCTCCAAAGCCAGTTCGACATCCTTGAAGAGCCGGGCGACGACGAGGTCCATGTCGCCGCGCACATCGGACTGGGCACCCCCGAGCAGGAGGCGGCCGCCGTCGCGGGCGCGCTGCACCTGTGAGACCGTCGGCATCGTCAACGCGTCGTCAGTACATCGTCAATCACATCGCAACACCAACGCTACGACTCAGCAATCAGGACAGGAAGGCAACCGAAATGCAGATGGGTATGATCGGCCTCGGCCGTATGGGCGGCAACATGGTCAGGCGTCTCAAGGAGGACGGCCACGAGATCGTCGGCTACGACATGAACCCCGACTCCGGGCGTGACGTCGATTCGCTCGAGGCTCTGGTGGCCGCGCTCGACGCGCCCCGCGTCGTATGGGTGATGGTGCCTGCCGGCGCCCCCACCGATTCGACGATCGCGCGTCTGGGCGAACTGCTCGAGCCCGGCGACATCGTCGTCGACGGCGGCAACTCCAAGTACACCGAGGACCGCGAGCACGCGGCCGCACTCGCGAAGCGCGGCATCGGATTCCTCGATTGCGGCGTCTCCGGCGGCGTGTGGGGCGCCGAACGCGGCTACGCGCTGATGATCGGCGGCGACGACAAGGACTACGAGACCGTCCTGCCGATCTTCAGGAGCCTCAAGCCCGAAGGCGAGTTCGGCCTCGTCCACGCCGGCCCGGTCGGTGGTGGACATTTCGCCAAGATGGTCCACAACGGCATCGAATACGGCATGATGCAGGCGTTCGGCGAAGGCTTCGCAACGATGCTGCGCAGCGAATACGTGACCAACCCGGCCGAGACGATGACCTCTTGGCGCACCGGATCCGTGGTGGCCAGCTGGCTGCTCGACCTGCTCGACAACGCCACTAGGAACGATCCCGAATTGAAGGACGTGCCGGCCGTCGCCAACGAGTCGGGTGAGGCCAAGTGGATGGTCGAGGCCGCGCTCGAGCTCGGCGTGCCCACCCCGACCACCGCCGCGGCCCTATGGCAGCGGCAGGCCTCGCGCGGCGGCGCCGACGACATCCTCAGGGTCGTCACCGCGTTGCGAGCCCAGTTCGGCGGACATGTCACCAAGGTCGACGAGATCGCCACGCACTGAAACGACCACGCACCGAAACGGACGCCACCGGTTTGTGCGGCGGACATGGTAGCGTAACCCGTCAGTCACCATTCCAACCGACCCAATCCGACCAATCGACCGTGAGGTGAATCGTGGTATCCAATACCTCCTCCCGGCGCTTCCGCCACGCGACCATGCACGATCTTCCGCAGATGCTCAAGATCTACGCGCACGCCCGCGAGCTGATGGCGCGCAACGGCAATCCCACGCAATGGGGCAACACGTTCCCGCACGAGGAGGTCATCAGGGACGACATCGCCAACCAGCGCACGATGCTGCTCGTCGACACGCAGAACGGACACGAGCGCATCCTTGCCCAGTTCGCGTTGTGCCCGGGGGAGGACCCCACCTACAAGCACATCGACGGAGCCTGGCTGGACGACGACGCCTATGTCACCATCCACCGCATCGCGGCCTCCGGTCTGGTCAAGCACGCGGCGCGCGACTGCATCGCCTGGGCGCTCAAGCACTACGGCAATGTGCGCGCCGACACGCATCCCAACAACCGGGCCATGCAGCATGTGCTTGAGACCAACGGATTCGCCCGATGCGGGCTGATCCAGCTGATCGACCGAACGACGGACACCACCCGCATCGCCTACCAGCGCCACGAGTGGTGAGGTGAGCGGACCGGCGAAACGCACTAGCCCCCTGCCGAAACCGTATCGGTCGGCAGGGGGCTAGTGCGTTTCGGCCGCGTACGCGCCTACAGCAGGCTCGTTGGATCGAGCTTGGCGAGATCGTCCGCGGGCAGCACCTCGGCGGCATGCTCATACAGGCGCGGGATGCGGTTCCTCAGGCAGGTGAAGATCTCGTAGCTGATCGTGTCGGCTGCGCGCGCCCAATCGTCGGCGGTCGGCTCGACGAACTCCTCGCCGCGGCCCGGTCCGAACAGTTCGACCGTATCGCCCTCATGCACGCCGAGCGCGGCCGCCGAACCATGCAGATCGAGGATGAACTGGTCCATGCACACACGCCCGGAGACGCGGTAGAGCTTCGGGCCCTCGGCGGTCATCACACGCACCGGACCGCCGGGCTTCTCCACATGCTTGGCACCCTGCATGTCGAATCCGGAGGCGGAGCGGTGGATGCCGTCCGCGTAGCCGATCGGCACGATCGCCGTGGACGTGTCGTCCGGAGTCAGATAGGTGCGGCCGTAGGAGATGCCGTGACCGGCCTCCACGTCCTTGACGGTGCCGAGCTGCGCCTGCAGACGCATGGCCGGGGTCAGATGCCAGTCGCGCGGCGTGCCCATCGCCGGGTCCGGCTCGTAGCCGTACAGACCGATGCCCGGACGCGTCAGCTCGAAGTGGATCTCCGGACGGTCGAGCGTCGCCGCGGTGTTCGCCAGATGTCGGATCTCGGGGGCGATGCCCGCGGCCTCCATGCGGCGGGTGAAGTCCTTGAAGTTCTCGATCTGACGGTCGGTGGAGGCGACGAACTCCGGCACGTCCGGCGAATCGGCCACGGCGAGGTGGCTCCACTGGCCCACGATGTGCAGCACACCCTCCTTGGCGAGCGGAACGAGCTTGGCGAGCGCGGCGTCGAAGCCGGCCGGGGTGAAGCCGTTGCGTCCGAAGCCGGAATCGACCTTCACATGCACGCGCGCCGTCTTGCCGAGCGCGCGGGCGGCCTCGGCGACCCGGTCGATGCCCGGCAGCGAGCCGACGGAGATGTCGATGTCATTAGCGATGAGCTCGTCGAACGGCACTTCGGTGCCGTTGTAGACCCAGGTGAGAATGTGGCAGCGGTCGGGGCCGATGCCGAGCTTCCTGAGCAGCAGCGCCTCGTGCGACTGCGCGGTGCCGAGCCACGTGGCGCCGCCGGCCAGCGCGGCGAGGGCGGCGGGCAGCAGACCGTGGCCATAGGCGTCGGCCTTGACGACGCCCATCACGGCGGTGCCGGAGTTCGGGCCTCCCACGACGTCCACCAGATGCGCCATGTTGTCGCGCAGGGCCCTCATGTCGACGATGGCCTGCGCCGGGTAGCGGCGGCGGGCGGCCGCGTAGTTGGCCCTGCCCTGTTCGTTGCTGAATTCGATTGCCGGAGCGGCATTCGCTGCGTTGATAGTCATGACGCCCTATTGTGGCGCGTCAGTGTGACGTGGCTGTGGGGGAGACCACATTGCGGCCTTGTGGGCCGCCGGATTGAGGTGTCGGACGGGCGTTGAGCGGTGTCGGTCGGCATGGATCGGCATGGAGATGACTGGAAGACGCCGATCGGCGTGGTCCATATCGTGAACGCATGGTGAGACGGCGTGCGATGGTTCTCTCCGGTCCGACGTATACTCGCTTCTCACACGGTTCGCTTGCCGTTTTCCCGCCCGTAATATGCGGGGGCAACAATGACGACCGTATTCAAGACTCCCGGCGTTGAGGCGTGTCGGGGTCCCGGAATTCCGTCCGGCCAAGCCCCATTCCACTAGTTCATGAGAGAAGAACCATGAATCTGTTCCGTAAGAAAACGGTGGATCAGCTTGTCGCCGAATCCACCCCTCTGAAGCGTACGATGCGCACGTTCGATCTGACGATGCTCGGCATCGGCGCGATCATCGGCACCGGTATCTTCGTGCTGACCGGCAAAGGCGCTCTGACCGCCGGCCCGGCCCTGTCCGTGTCGTTCCTGCTCGCCGCGATCTGCTGCGGCTTCGCCGGCCTGTGCTACGCGGAGTTCGCGTCGATGGCCCCCGTCTCCGGCTCCGCCTACTCCTACGCGTATCTGGCGTTCGGCGAACTGATCGCGTTCGTCATCGGCTGGGATCTGATCCTCGAATACGCGCTGCAGGCCGCCACCGTGTCCGCCGGATGGTCGGGATACTTCAACAAGCTGCTTGAAGGGTTCGGACTGCATCTGCCGGTCGAGCTGACCGCCGCATACGGCACCACGCCGGGCGTCACCACCTACTTCAACCTGCCCGGCTTCGTCATCGTCCTCATCATCACGTGGGTGCTGTCGATCGGCATCAACCAGACCAAGCGCACCAACGACATCATGGTGATGATCAAGCTCGTGATCATCGTCCTGTTCATCGTGTGCACCGTGTGGTACATCAACCCGGCCAACTGGAAGCCGTTCTCCCCGTATGGCATCTACACGTTCCAGCCCGGCTCCACGCAGCCGTACGGCATCGTGCCCGCCGCCTCGATCGTGTTCTTCAGCTTCATCGGCTTCGACGCCGTCTCCTCCTCCGCCGAGGAGACCGTCAACCCGAACAAGACCCTGCCCCGCGGCATCCTCTACTCCCTCGGCATCTCGACGGTGCTCTACATCATCATGACGCTCATCATGACCGGCATCGTGCCCTACAAGGAGTTCGCCAAGTTCATCGACGCGCCGGTCGCCGGCGTGATCCTCGCCACTGGCATGAACTGGCTGGCGTTCATCGTCAACCTCGGCGCCCTCGTCGGCATGACCACGGTGATGCTCGTCCAGCTGTACGGCCAGTCCCGCATCTGCTACGCGATGAGCCGCGACGGACTGTTCCCGGAGTTCTTCGGCCACGTGCACGAGAAGTACCGCACCCCGTTCAAGGGCACCTGGTTCTTCGGCATCCTCACGGCCGTCGCCGGAGGCTTCATCAACATCAACGTGCTGTTCGAGCTGGTGAACATCGGCACGCTGAGCGCGTTCATCATCGTCTCCGCCGGCATCCTGTGGATGCGCAAGACCGCGCCCGACGCGCACCGCGGCTTCAAGGCCCCGGGCGTGCCGGTCACCCCGGTCATCTCGATCATCTTCTGCTTCATCCTCATCGCCGGCCTCAACTGGGAGACCTGGCTGCGCTTCGCCATCTGGTTCGGCCTCGGCCTCGTGGTCTACTTCGCCTACAGCCGCAAGCGCTCCAAGCTCAACGGTGCGGACGGTGTAGATAAGTCCGCCAAGGCCGCCAAGGCCGCCGCTAAGTAGCCATTAACAGATATTGGGCGCTATTGGTAACCACCATTAGCGCCCAATATCTTTATCCTCGTCCTCGTCCCCATTTCCCCACCTCAACCCACCTAATCTCCTCCCTGTTGCTTCTCAGCGTCACAAATTCCCGGGATTTAGGTTGATCCCGGGAAAAGGTGACGCTGGCCATCCGTGAGCGTCACAAATTCCCGAAGTCCCCATGGATCTCGGGAATAAGTGACGCTTACTGTTGGTGAGCGTCACAAATTCCCGAGGTGCCCTATGCTGGAGGCATGGAAACGACGCTGGATGGGGAAGCGGTCCTGAGCGGCGAGGGGTACACCGCCTTCGACGAGGAACGCTGGGCGATCGAACCGCCCAAATCGAAATCGCGCACCGCGTTCGAACGCGACCGCGCCCGACTCATCCACTCGTCGGCATTGAGAAGACTCGGCGCCAAAAGCCAGGTGCTCGTCGCCGGCACCGACGACTTCGCGCGCACACGGCTCACGCACACGCTCGAAGTCGCCCAGATCGGCAGACAGGTCGGCAAACTGCTCGGCTGCGATCCGGACGTCGTCGACTGCGCCTGCCTCGCCCACGACCTCGGACACCCGCCCTTCGGACACAACGGCGAGAAGGCGCTCGCCGACATCGCCCGCAACATCGGCGGATTCGAAGGCAATGCGCAGACCCTCAGACTGCTCACACGGCTCGAACCCAAGATCATGCACCCCGACGGCCGATCCGCCGGAGTGAACCTTACGCGAGCCTCGCTCGACGCCGCCGTCAAATATCCGTGGACGCTCGATCAGGCCGCCGAATACGCGAAAATCAAAGGCGTCAAACCCACGAAGTTCTGCGTCTACCCGGACGACATGGACGTCTTCCGGTGGCTCAAGATCGACGCCCCCGAAGCCACCAAGCCGATGGAATGCCAGGTCATGGACCTCGCGGACGACATCGCCTACTCCGTGCACGACGTGGAGGATGCGATCGCGACCGGCGCGTTTGAGCCGATCGTCCTCACCGATCCGCGCATGCTCGACCGCATCGTCGAGGCGACGCGCGACTGGTACGGCGACAAGTGGGATCCCGACCTGCTGCTCGCCGCATTCCGCCGACTGCAGCGCCTCGACATGTTCCCCATGCACTTCAACGGCTCACGCTCCTCGCTCGCACAGCTGAAGAACATCACCTCGGATCTCATCGGCAGATTCGCGTGGAGTGTCGAGGAGGTGACGCGCGACACCTACGGTCCGGGGCCACTGACCCGCTATTCGGCCAGCGTCGTCATCCCCGAGGACACCGCATACGAGATCGTCGCCCTGAAGGGCATCGCCGTCTACTTCGTGATGGCCCCACGCGAGCACGAACCGCTGCACATCGAGGAACGCAGGATCGTCGAGGACCTGATCGACGTGCTCATGGCCGACTCGCCCCGCCCCTCCGACGTGCTCGAAAGCCAGTTCCTTGAGGACTGGGACTCGGCCTCCAACGACGACGAACGGCTGCGCGTCGCCGTCGACCAGGTCGCCTCCCTCACCGACGCCTCCGCCCTCGCCCTCCACTCGATCCTGTGCTGACGGCGTTGCGCTGGAAATGAGGCGGGGGAGTGGGATATACGATGCACGACTGTAAGCTTGGCCAAACGGCCTTGAGTGTGTCGTGTATCGCATATCCCACTCCCCCGCCGGCCGGCTGAAACCAAGCCTTACGGTGAGGTAAGGTAGGAAGCTATGGCCGGAATGATCAAGAAGGAAGACGTGGAGAAGGTGCGCGCAGCCGCGGACCTGTACGACATCGTATCGGCCAGCGTCTCGCTGAAACCCTCGGGCACCGGCAACTACGTCGGCCTGTGTCCGTTCCACGACGAGAAGACCGGCAGCTTCAACGTGCGCCCGGCGCTCGGCGTATGGCACTGCTTCGGCTGCGGACTCGGCGGCGACGTGTTCAAATTCGTCGAACAGCAGGAGAACATCGACTTCCGCGAGGCCGTGCAGCTGCTCGCAGACAAGTACCACATCGAACTGCACTACGAGAACTCCGGCACCGGCAGGCCCGAGCATTCCGGTTCGAAGCGTGCCCGTCTCATCGAGGCGAACGAGGAGGCGCAGCGCTTCTTCGTCTCGCAGATCATGACCAAGGAGGCGCTCGCCGCCCGCAAGCTGCTCGGCGGCCGCACGTTCAGCCAGGCCGACTGCGAGCGCTTCGGCTGCGGCTACGCGCCGCAGGGCTGGGACAATCTCGTGCGCCATCTGGCATCGAAGGGATTCACTCAGCAGGAGATGCTCGACGCGGGGCTCGCCCGTCAGGGCCAGCGCGGCATCTACGACTACTTCCGCGGGCGCGTCACATGGCCGATCCGCGATTCGACCGGACGCACGCTCGGCTTCGGCGCGCGCAAGCTGTATGAGGACGATCAGATCGCCGCGAAGTACATCAACACGCCGGATACGGCGCTCTATCGCAAGACGCAGGTGCTGTACGGCATCGATCTGGCGAAGAAGGCGATCGTCAAGAAGCGTCAGGTCGTCATCGTCGAGGGCTATACGGATGTGATGGCGATGCATCTGGCCGGGGTCGACACGGCGATCGCGACCTGCGGCACCGCGTTCGGCGCCGAACACGCGAAGATCGTGCGTCGTCTGATCGCCGACGATTCGCTCGGCGCGGTCCAGCTGGTCGGCCCGCTGAAGGTCGAGGGTCAGCCGTTGAGCTCGCGCATCGTGTTCACGTTCGACGGCGACGCGGCCGGGCAGAAGGCGGCGCTGCATGCGTTCGGCCTTGATTCGGCGTTCCTCACGCAGACGTTCGTCGCCGTCGCGGACGACAATCTCGACCCGTGCGATCTGCGCATCGAACGCGGAGACGAGGCGGTGCGCTCGCTGGTGGCGAATGCGAAGCCCCTGTATGATTTCGTCATCGACTCGGCGATCGGCCGGTTCGACACCACGTACACGACCGGTCAGATGGGCGCGGTCAAGGCGGTGGCTCCGCTGGTCGCGCAGATCCGGGACCGTTCGCTGCTCGACATGTACACGCGCAAGACCACGCGTCGCATCGGCGTGGATCTGGACGTGATGCGCCGCGAGGTGAACATGGCGCGCCGCCAGCTGCACGTGCGCGATGACGATGCGTACGCGCAGCGCCGCAGGTTCGGCGATCAACCCGGAACGTTCGGACGCGGGGAGTCGCGTCTCGAGCCGGGGGAGAACCCGTATGCCAATCCCGCCCGCCGGCGTGAGCTCGAGCATCGCGACGCGACCGAGCAGACGTATTTCCGTATCGACGATGCGGTGTTCATCGCCGAACAGCAGTTCATGGCGATGCTGATCCAGGTGCCGCGCGCCATCGACGCGAACTGGTTCGGCGCGCTGACGCTCGCGAACTTCATGACGCCGGTGTTCCGCACGCTGTATCAGGCGATCGCCGCGGCCGGGGGATTGCCGTCCAACGACACTCCGCAGGGATTGTGGATGCATAATCTGACCAAGGCGGGCGGGCCGATGCTCGAACCGGTCATCAACGAGCTGGCCGTGATGCCTCTTCCGCTGCCGCCCTCGGGACGCGCGGGCGCTGGTTCCGGCCCGGATGCGTCGGGCAACGTCAACACGTCGGGTGACGCCGATTCCGCCGACGCCCAGTTGCGTCCGCCGACCAAGGCCGAGACGCAGTATGCCAACGAGCTGCTCGCCAAGCTGCTCGACATGGGCCTGATGCGCCGCATCGGCGCCGCCCGCCGGCGCATGACGATGCTTCCGGACGGCGAGGAGAAGATCGCCCTGCTGGGTGAGATCACCAAGCTCGAAACCTCCCGCAAGGACCTTCAGGCCCAGGTCTACGGCACCATCGGCTGAGGCGCACGGCGGCATCGCGATTGGATGGGTGAAGAACTTGCCGATTGGCCCCATCCAAATTGGACTGGCTTGGATGGCCGCATGGTCCTGCGATCGATAATGAACGCGACGGAACGAACCAACGGTCGTTCGCACATTATCACACATGAAGGGAACACTCATGACGCAGGATCGTGCGGAACTCAATCGTAATCTGGCCCAGATGCTCAAGGGCGGCGTGATCATGGACGTGACCACGCCCGAACAGGCGAAGGTCGCCCAGGACGCCGGCGCATGCGCCGTCATGGCCCTCGAGCGCATCCCAGCCGACATCCGTGCCGCCGGTGGCGTGAGCCGCATGTCCGACCCGGCCATGATCAAGGGCATCCAGGAGGCCGTGTCCATCCCGGTCATGGCCAAGGTACGCATCGGACACATCGCAGAGGCCCGCATCCTGCAGGCCATCGACATCGACTACATCGACGAGTCCGAGGTGCTCTCCCCGGCCGACGACGTCTACCACATCGACAAGCGCCAGTTCGACGTGCCGTTCGTGTGCGGCGCGAAGAACCTCGGTGAGGCCCTGCGCCGCATCGCCGAAGGCGCCGCGATGATCCGCACCAAGGGCGAGCCCGGCACCGGCGACGTGATTCAGGCCGTGCGCCACATGCGCACGATGAACAAGCAGATCCACGAGCTCGTCTCCCTGCGCGACGACGAGGTATATGAGGAGGCCAAGCAGCTCGCCGTGCCGTACGACCTCGCCAAGTACGTGCACGACAACGGCCGTCTGCCCGTCGTCAACTTCGCCGCCGGCGGCGTCGCCACCCCGGCCGACGCGGCCCTGATGATGGAGCTCGGTGCCGAGGGCGTGTTCGTCGGCTCCGGCATCTTCAAGTCCGGCGACCCGGCCAAGCGCGCCGCCGCCATCGTCAAGGCGACCGCCAACTGGCAGGACGCCGACCTGCTCGCCAAGCTCTCCGAGAACCTCGGCGAGGCCATGGTCGGCATCAACGAGGACGAGATCAAGACCATCATGGCCGCCCGAGGCGAGTGACGGGGAGCGGAAGACAGCATGGTCGTAGCCGTTGAATACATCTCCAAGGAGGAGTCCGACGACGCCGAACACGCGAAGCATGGCATGACCGGCATCCTCGCCGTTCAGGGCGCATTCGCCGAACACGCCGCCGTACTGGACAGGCTCGGTGCCCCGTGGAAGCTCCTGCGCGCCGCCGAGGACTTCGACGAGTCCATCGACCGGGTGATCCTGCCCGGCGGAGAATCCACCACGCAGGGCAAGCTGCTGCGTTCGACCGGCCTGTTCGATCCGATCGCCGAGCACATCAAGGCCGGCAAGCCGGTGTTCGGCACCTGCGCCGGCATGATCCTGCTCGCGAAGAAGCTCGACAACGATCCGAACGTCTACTTCGGCGCGCTCGACGCCGTCGTCCGCCGCAACGCGTACGGCCGCCAGCTCGGCAGCTTCCAGACGACCGCCGACTTCGGCGCCACGGACGACCCGCAGCGCATCGCCGGATTCCCGCTCGTGTTCATCCGCGGGCCCTTCGTCGTCTCGGTCGGCCCCGAGGCACAGGTCGAGACGGAGGTCGACGGGCATCCGGTGGCCTTGCGCCAGGGCAATATCCTCGCCACCGCGTTCCACCCCGAACTCACCGACGACACCCGCATCCACGAGCTGTTCCTCTCGCTCTAGCCCTGTTCCCCATCCCCCATTTCGTCGGATCCTATAGGAACGGACGAAAAACGGGGATGAGGGGTCCTCGTTTCATCCGTTCCTATAGGATCGGACGTGATAGAGGCCCGAATGGGGTGGTATTTCGCCCGATCCTATAGGAACGGACGTTGGCGCGAAGACCGGATATTCAGAAAGGTGGGATGCGATGCGATTGACCGTTGACCGGCATTCGGGCATGCCGATGTACCGGCAGCTTGCGGCCCAGCTGCGCGAGTCGATCGTCTCCGGTGCGCTCGCCGAAGGCTACCGGCTCCCGCCCGAACGCGAGCTCGCAACACGCCTCGAGGTCAATCGCACCACCGTGCTGCAGGCGTACCAGCAGCTGAAGGACGAGGGGTTCATCGCCTCGAAGGTTGGCAAGGGCACCTTCGTGCTGCCTGCTGCGCCTGCTGTATCTGTGGCACCGGGCACAACGGCCGCATCCATTCCACCCGCATCCGTCGATGCCATCGGTACGACTGCGCTGCCCGCAAGTCCGGCGTCGCCGCGGGCGGCCGATCCGGTTGCCGATGTCGGCAGCGCATCCGGCGAACCGCCTATCATCCGACCGCCGTGGTCGATCCTGTTCTCCGACTATTCCAACCGGTTCACCTACCACGACATCGCCGCGGCGGATCGCGCCCAGCGGAGCGGCAGTGGCGGTAGAGGTGGCGGAACCGGACCGCATCCGATCGACTTCGCCACCGGCTCGCCGAATCCGGCCGACATCCCCGACGATCTGCTGCGCGCGGTGAGTCTCGAGGCGTTCTCCTCGCACGAGTTCGACGGCCAGCCCGAATCCCCGATCGAGGGGTTCGACGAGCTGCGCGACCTGCTTGCGAAACACATGCGCGATCGCGGCGTCGGCTGCGACGCGCGCAACGTCATGGTCCTGTCCGGCTCCGAACAGGGCATCGACCTGATCGTGCGTGCGTTCGTCAATCCCGGCGACTGCGTGCTCGTCGAACAATCCACGTTCTTTCCCGCGCTGCAGACCTTCCGTTCGGCGGACGCGCGCATCATCGGCGTACCCGTCGACGGGCACGGCATGCGCACCGACCTACTGGAGGGCTACTGCGCCCGATTCCATCCGAAACTCATCTACACGATCCCCACGTTCCATAATCCCACCGGCACGACGATGCCGATCGAACGCCGACGCACGCTCGTCGACGTGGCCCGACGTTACCAGTGCCTTATCGTCGAGGATGACGCGTACGGCGATCTGTGGTACGGGCAGGGTCCCCGTCCCATCCCTCTCGCCGGCATGGAGAACACCGGCTATGTGATGTATCTGTCCACGTTCTCCAAGACCGTCACGTCGGGACTGCGCACCGGATGGGTCGTGGCCGATCCGCATGTCATCGCGCGACTCGCGGCATTGCGACGTATGGTCGACCAGCATACGAGCACGTCGTCGCAGCGCATCTGTCTGGAACTACTCAAGGAGGGGCGCATCGCGGGGCATGTCGCGTCCCTTGCGGCCGCATACCGCACGCGCCGGGACGTGATCCTCGATGCGCTGGAACGGTACATGCCCCACGACATGCGCTGGACGCGACCGCAGGGCGGATACTACATATGGGCTACTCTGCCCGGAGGCGTGCGCGCGCTCGACCTGCTCGGCCGGTGCCGTGCCAGGGGTGTTACGTTCATGCCCGGCGGCGTCTTCGACGTCGATGAGAGCGACGACGCCCACATCCGCCTCAATATGGTCCGCCCCGATGCGGCCGATCTGGAGAGGGGCATTCAAGTGATCGGCGAATCGCTGAACGCAATGTAGCCTGAGACTCCCGGATGAATGCTCCGGGAGTCTCAGGCTACATCGACATATATCGGATATGTTCAGGCGATCTGCTTGAGCAGGGTCGGCAGCTCGGCCATCGTGTCGATGACCGCGTCCGCGCCGGCGGCGACGAACGCGTCACGGGCCGCGGTGCGCGCCTTGGCCTTGTCCTGATCGGACAGCGCCTCGAACTCGTCCTGGCTCAGCGCCATCTGCGAGCTGCCTTCGGTCACGCCCACCGTGAACACGCCGGCGTTCTTGCCTTCGCGGATGTCGGAGAGCGTGTCGCCGACCTTGACCGCGCGGCGCACATCGGTCACGCCGAGCTTCTCGAGGTTCCTGAAGACCATGTACGGGTAGGGGCGGCCGAAGCCGTTGGTGCCGTCCGGGCTGATCCAGAAGTCCGGGGCGTAGCCGTTCTCGGCGGCCTTCGGCACGACGATCTCCATCATCCTGTCGGTGTAGCCGGTGGTCGAACCGATCTTGAGACCTTCGGCGCGCAGCTCGGCGACGGCGTCGATCACGCCCGGCTTTGGATCGGCGAAGCCGTCGAGGATCGACAGCAGCTTCGGCTCGAAGTGCGCGCACACGGCGTCGGTGTCGGCGTCGGTCGGGGCGGCGCCATGCTTGTCCTCCCATGCGCGGGCGATGCGATCCATGTGCAGCATGGTCTCGATGTGGTCGTGCTTGAGCATGCCCATCGGCTTGCGGGTCTCGGCCATCGTCGGCTCGACGCCGAACTCCTTGAACGCCTCCTGGAACGCCTTGACGGGGGCGAAGCAGCCGTAGTCCACGGTGGTGCCGGCCCAGTCGAAGATAACGGCCTCAAAACGCTTGGTCATAATGGAATCTCCTTGAATACGAACTCGAAAGAATCAGGCGGTGAGCTTGACGTTCGCCGGGGCGGCGGCCTTGATCGGCTCGCCGGCGGCGTCCATCGCGGCGATCGCGGCCGGCACTGAATCGAGACCGGTGGCGGCGGCCAGCAGGCCGCGCTCGCCCATGTACAGGGCCAGCAGCTCGGTGACCTTCTCGATGTCGTCGGTGTAGATCTCGCCGATGTTGCCGAGACGGAAGGTCTCCTCGTCGGTCAGCTTGCCCGGGTAGATCGCGTAGCCGCGCTCCTTGATGAACTCGTACATGTCGTGGAAGTCGAACTGCGTGCCCTCCGGGTAGAGGAACGTGGTGATGATCGGGCCCTGGTGGTGCTTGAGGAACACACGGAAACCGAGCGCCTTCATACGGGCGATGAGCAGGTGGTTGTTCAGGGCGTAACGGGCGGAGCGGGCGGGGATGCCGCCTTCGGCGAACATCTCGTCGAGGGCCTTGGAGAAGGCGAGCACGACGTGGGTGGGGGAGGTGTAGCGCCACTTGCCGTTGGCCTTCTCAAGGGTGTTCCACTGATCCCACAGGTCGAGGGAGAGGCTGCGCGCCTTGCCCTTGGAGGCCTCAAGCTTGGCTTTGTCGCAAATGATGAAGCTGAAGCCAGGCACGCCCTGAATGCACTTGTTGGCGGAGGAGACGAGGAAGTCGATGCCCCAGTCGGCGACCGGGATGTCGACGCCGCCGAAGGAGCTCATCGCGTCGACCATGAACGTGCAGTTGTGGGCCTTGGCGACGGCGGCCACGGCCTGGATGTCGTTGAGCAGACCGGAGGTGGTCTCGGAGTGGATCATAGAGACGTGGGTGATGGACGGGTCGGCGTCCAGGTACTCGGCCACGCGCTCGGCGTCCGGAATGCGGTCGTACGGCTCGGCGTACTGCGTGTAGGCGATGCCGGCGTGCTCGCAGATCTTGACCTGACGGTCGCCGTACGCGCCGTTGGTGCACAGCAGGACCTTCTCGTCCTTGCCGATCACGGAGGTCAGGACGCTCTCGACGCCGAAGGTGCCGGAGCCCTGCATGAGCACGACGGTGTGGGCGCCGTCGTCGGCGTGGGCGAGCTCGAGCAGCTGGTGGCGGATCTTCTGGGTGATCTGCTGGTAGTCCTCGTCCCACGTGCAGTGGTCGAAGAGCATCTCCTCCTTGACGGTGCGGGTGGTGGTCAGCGGGCCGGGGGTCAGCAGCTTGTATTCGTTCGCCATGATGGTGGTTTCCTTTCCTTGTCGATGTCCTTCGCTTCTCGCGTGGGAGTCGGGGGAGCGGGGGCGTAGTTTGTCGTGGTCTTGGTTGTTGCGATATTCAGTTATGAAGCTTGGGTTGTGAAGCGTTGAAGCGCTGAAAATGTGTCCGAATATGGCTTCCGCCCGCAGAGTGTAATCACGAAGAGAGTTTTTGAAAATTTCTACGTAGATTTCGCCCTGCGGGCGGAGTGTCGAATCTAGTTTGCTAGTTGCGTTCGCTTTGCGTTTACTCGCCCTGCGGTGAGACTGTCATCCTGCCCTCGTTCGACTGTCGTCTCACTCGGGGCTCGGCTACGGACAGTCCACCGGACTGTCCGCTTTACGCCTCGCCCTGCGCGATCCGCTTGCATTCGGACGAGAAGTCCTGATGCTGCTGGAGCAGGTCGACGGTCAGCGGCTCGGGGAACGACTTGGAGCGCTTGGAGGCGTTCGCAGGAGCCTTCTCGCCCTCGTACAGCGGGGTCGGGTAGGTCTGGAGCAGCTCCTTGCGGCCCTTGTCGATGATGATGCCGGCCATCTTCTGCGCCTTCGGGTTGGTGGCGTTGCCCTTGTCGAGCACGGCCACCGACTCGGTGAGCGAGTAGTTGCCTTCGGTCGGGTCGACGTAGTCGATCGGCAGGCCCTTCTTCTTGTCCGCGACCGCCTGGTGGCGCAGGCCGAAGCCGATCGCCACCTCCTTGGCGCGCACGGCCTTGAGCGGGCCGGAGCCGGACTGTTCAAGGTGCGGACCGGCGTTGCGGTAGATGTCGGTGAGAATCTGCTTGCCCTTCTCGCCGGTGCCGTAGGCGTCGACGATGGCCTGAATCATCAGCCAGCCGGTGGAGGAGCCCTCCATGTCCGGCACGGAGATGAGTCCCTTGTATTCGGGCTTGGCGAGGTCCGCGTAGCTCTTCGGGGCCTCGACGCCGGCGGCCTTGAGGGCCTCGGTGTTGATGATGATGGCGCCCTCCTGCGCGGTGGTCGGGGAGCGGTAGGCCGGGGCCTTCGAGTTCTCCGTGTCGCCGAGCAGCTTGGTGTGCACGTCGGTCAGGTTCGCGAACATGTGGTTGCGCTCCTGCGCGGAGTCGACGTAGTAGGAGCTCATCGTCAGCATGTCAGCCTCGAGGGCCTTGCCTTCGGCCAGCATCTTGCCGCCGAGCTCGGAGGTGCCGAACTCCTGGATGATGTACTGGTCCTTGTAGCCGTTGTCGTCGAGCGCGTGCTCGAAGGCGGTGACGGCCTCCTCGTCGGCGTTCGTGTAGATGACGACCTTGCCGCCGGCTGCGGCCGCGGAGGTCGAGACCGCGCCGAAGGTGACGAGCAACGCCACGCACACCGCCGAGGCGATGCCGGTGAGCAGGCCCTTGGCCTTGCGGTTGCCGTCGTTCGGCAGCTGGAAGGTGGCCGCTGCGGTCGTCAGCTGGCTGCTGGGCCTGACGGTACTGAACGAGGCTGCGACCTGCGGGGTCTTCACGGCGGCGCGTTCCTTGGCCTTCGCCTTCGCGCGCTCCTTGGAACGGTCGCGGGTGAACAGGGCGATCAGGCCCTTGACCACGAGGTTGACGACGAGGATGAGCAGCGAGAGCACGAACACGTCGTCGAACTTGGCGATGTGCTGCAGGGCGGAGATCTTCGTGGTGATGACCTGCGTGCGGGCGCCGGTGAGGAACACGACCGCGGAGATCGTGACCATCGCGTTGACGAAGTAGTAGCCGAAGATCTGCAGCAGGGTCGGCCACGCGTTCGGGGTGACCACGCGGATCAGTGTCTTGATCCAGTTGTCGCCCATGAGCTTGGCGGTGGTCTCCCATCCCGCGTTCATCTTGGTCAGGGAGTCCTTGATCATCTGGTACGGGGTGGCGAAGTAGTGCACGATGTTCGCGATGATCAGGATCCAGAACGTATTCTGCAGCGGGGAGCCGGAGAAGGCGAACAGGAAGGCGATGCCGAGCACCATGCCCGGGACCGTGTTGATGATCGCGGAGATCGCGTCGACCGAGCGGCGGGCCCAGCCGGGCAGCTTCGAGCGGGAGGTCACGAGGCCGGCGGCGTAGACGAACACGCATCCGAAGATGGCGGTCATCGCGGCCACGTACAGCGAGTTGACGAACACCTGCGTCAGCTGGGAGTCGACGAACAGGTTCGCGATGTGCGAGAAGGTGAAGCCGAGGTGGTCAGGCCATTCCTGGACGAACGGGATGAGCAGGATCACGAGGAACACGGAGAGCACGCACACGAGGGTTACCACGGATAGGATGCCGCAGATCCAGTCGCGCTTCTTGCCCTTGGGCAGGTCGACCTGACTGATCTGCTTGTAGCGGATCGCGAAGCGCTCGAGCACGGTCATCAGGATGATCGAGATGATCGAGGGGATGAGCATGAACACTGCGATCACGGCGCCGCGGTTGAAGTTCGGGATCGAGCCGAGCATCTGGTTGAACAGCGTCATGGCCAGCACGTCGTACTCGCCGCCGACGGAGGTCGGAATACCGTAGTCGGTGAACGCGAGGAAGAACGACTGGATGAACGCGACGGCCATCGTGCCGACCAGCGGGCGCAGCACGGTGTTGAGGAACGTGGTGATCGGCTTGTCGCCCATGATGTGGGAGACGATGATGAATTTCTTGTCGACGAACTGGAAGCTGTTGTTGATCAGCAGGAAGCAGGTCGGCAGCGTGTAGATCACGTAGCCGATCAGCAGGCCGTTGAAGCCGTAGATGTCGAACAGCGGGTGGCCGATGAGCTGCGTGATCAGACCGTTCTTGCCGAACGAGTAGATGATCGCGAAGCCGTAGGTGATGGTCGGCAGGAGCATCGGCAGCTGCGCGAGCAGGGCGATGGCCTTCTTGAGGCCGCGCGGCACGTTCGTGCAGTTGATGGTGTAGGACAGCAGGAACGCGAGGATCACGGCGACGAGCGCGGAGACCGCGGCCACGGTCAGCGAGTTGGTGATCGACCGCCCGAATTCGGGCCGGGAGAGAATCGTCGTGTAGTTCTCGAGGGTGGCGGCCCCGCCGGCGGTGGTGAACGAGCGGATGATCACGAGGATCATCGGCACGACGAGGAAGCCGAGGAAGCACACCGCCACGATCACGAGGAGGGTCCACAGCTCGGTCTGCTTCGGCTTGGACGGCCGGGCCTCGTAGTTGTGGATCTCGGGGCGGATGTTGGGCAGCTGCTTGCCCGCCTGGATGGATTCAGCCGACATGGGTCTCAGGCCTCCTGACCTGCGGCGGCGAGCTGGGCGTTGGCCTTGGCCGCGTCCTGATCGCCCTCGTTGAACAGGGTGTAGATGTTGTTGCGCTTGACCTCGAGCTGGTGGAGGATGAACTTCTTCACGAAGTCGGACGCCGGGTGCTCGATGATGTTCTCCGGGCTGTCGTACTGCGCGACCTTGCCCTGGTTGATGATGAGGACCTTGTCGCTCATCGTGCAGGCCTCCTCCGGATCGTGGGTGACCATGATCGTGGTGAGGTTGTACTGCTCGACGATCTGCTTGATCTTGGCCTTGATGGACTCCTTGATCACGCCGTCCAGAGCGGACAGCGGCTCGTCGAGGAGCAGCAGCTTCGGCTTCATCACCAGCGTGCGGGCGAGCGCCACGCGCTGCTTCTGACCGCCGGAGAGCTCGTCGATGTGCTTGTTCAGGTGCTCCTCGAGGCCGAGCAGGGAGATCATCTCCTTGATCTCCTTCTCGGAGGAGATGCCCGGATTGTTACGCAGGCCGTAGGTGATGTTCTCGTAGGCGGTGAGGTTCGGGAAGAGGGCGTAGTCCTGGAACACGATGTTGAAGCCTCGCTTCTCCATCGGCACGTGGGTCAGGTCCTCGCCGTTGTAGATCAGCTTGCCGCTCGTCGGCTCGGTGATGCCGAGGATGATGTTGAGCAGCGTGGTCTTGCCGCCGCCGGAGGGTCCGAGGATCGACATGATCTTGCCGTTGTCGAGTTCCAGGGTGATGCCGTTCAGGACGTGGGTGTCGCCGAACGACTTGGTGATGTTCTTCAATTCGAGCATATTCTTCGACTGCCTCTCATCATGCGGCCCGTTGTTCGGGTCCGCTCTATGGTGTGGCTCCGTTCCCGCGGGGTCGGATCGGATTGATCGGTCCCATGGGTTCTTCGCCGTGATCGATATTCAGTTGTTGTTCAGTTATGCGGTATGCACTGTGTGTCAGCACTGTGTTGTCACGGCTAGAGACTGCTCGCCGTTGCGCCCCGCGTTCGGTCGTGTCCGTTCGGTCGTTCCCGTCCGCCGTGCGCAATTTCCATGATGGTTCCGTTTCGGCGCTGCTCTACCGCATGCCGGGGAAATCGGACTGAAAGTACGGTGAACAGCGAGTGAAACTACCTGTGGCGGATGTAGTCCACGTAGTTTTGGGGCGATGCGATGTGCGTATTGTGCATGTGAGCACGGTCACAATCGGTTTCGCGATGTCTTTTTTGACTCAACGAACGCTTTGCTACGTAGTTCTTGGTTGTTTGTCGGCGCGGGCTGCGGCTTATTCCGCGATGGCGATGGCGCGGCTTCGGTCCCGTTCTATTGATCCCGCGGGATGACGGGTTTGAAAATGTGCTTCTAGGACGATTCTATGGTTTGAAAATGTAGATAAACGACATGAAATCAGTTTGAAAATGTAATGACGTCATGTTTCAATGGTTTGAAAATGTAGTCACACTGTTGTCGATACGTTCGGGGACAACTGGTTTTCGGTCCGTATCGCGTGGGAGGGATGCATGCTGACTCGTAAAGTGGAGAACCGGATGGAGGCGTGGCTATCCGCCCCCAAGCGCACCGCGTTGCTGATTACGGGAGCTCGCCAGACCGGCAAGACCTACATCATCCGTTACTTTGCCCGCAAGCATTATGAGCATGTCGCCGAGCTGAACTTCATCGAGAATCCCGAGCTGGTCTCCATCTTCAGCAAGCCGCGCGATGTGGAGAACTTGTTGATGCGGCTGGAGCTGGCCGTTGACGTTCCGTTGGTGCCGGGGAAGACCCTTGTGTTCTTCGATGAGGTCCAGCAGTGCAGGGAAATGGTTACCGCGGTCAAGTTTCTGGTGGACGACGGTCGATTCGACTATATGTTGTCGGGATCGTTGCTCGGCGTTGAACTGGAGGATGTGCGTTCGGTGCCTGTGGGGTATCTGAGCGAGTTGGACATGTATCCGCTGGATTTCGAGGAATTCTGCTGGTCTCAGGGTGTGGGGGGCAACGTGTTCGACATGTTGCGTGGCTGTCTTGCCGGCAGAAAGCCGGTGGATGGGTTCGTTCATGACCGGCTGATGGATCTGTATGCCAAATATCTGGTCATCGGGGGAATGCCGGCGGCGGTCGACTCCTTCGTCGCCAATGGCAGCATCTCCGACGTTCGCACGATTCAGGAGAACATCAAGCGTGAGTATCGTCGGGATATCAGCCAGTATGCCAAGCGGGAGGATCGTCTGCATATCAGAGGCATTTACGATCTGGTGCCGAGCGAGCTCAACAATCCCAACAAGCGTTTCACCTTCGCGAAGGTAGACAAGGGGCTGCGGTTCCAGACCGTGGCCGCTGACTTCGATTGGCTGAAGGCCGCCGGTGTGGCGATAGCCGCGTATAACGTCGATGAGCCGTGTGTTCCGTTGGAAATGAGCAAGGAGCGCAACCTGTTCAAGTTCTTCTACAATGATGTTGGTCTGTTGACCGGCTCCTTCCTGAAGAAAACCGCGCTTGATGTGCTCGACGGCAATCCCGATGTCAACTACGGGTCCATCTATGAAAACGCGGTCGCACAGGAATTGCATGCCCATGGGTTTGACCTGTATTACTACAACAGCAAGCGATTCGGTGAACTGGACTTTCTGGTTCAGGACAGGAACGATCGTGTACTGCCCATCGAGGTGAAATCCGGCAAATCGTACAAGCGCCATCATGCCATGGATAATGTGCTTGCGCGTCCGGAATATCATCTCGGCACTGGCCTCGTGTTTGGCCCATGCAATGTCTCCGTGGAAGGGGCCGTCACCTACCTACCCATATATATGGCGGGCTTGATGGAGAACGCATGACGGAAGATGCGGCGCAAGATGCGGAACGTAGTCGACCCACGGAAAAGTTAACGGACGGTTCACTTGGAAGTCGGCTGATATCACCCGTCGACACACCCATTCCGGTTAGGCTACGACAGTGTAGAGCATCATAGGCGTGACGTTGTAGGAGATGGGACCGTGCAGTCTTCGGTGGGAATCCGCGAGCGTATCGATCACGTATACCCTTCGCTTCGCCCGGCCGAACGGGCCGTTGCGCGTTACATCCGCGATCATATCGAGGAGGCGGCGGGATTGACCGTCGGCCAGCTCGCGGAGGCGACGCACGTAAGCCAGCCCACGGTCATCCGCTTCTCGCGCAAACTCGGTTTCGGCGGCTATCGCGAACTGCGATACGTGCTGCGCCATCCCGAGGCGGAACATCAGGTGACGTTCGATCCGCTCGAAGGATTCGACCTCAACCCGTGGGACAGCCCCGAGGATGTGCCGGCCAAGGCCGCTGCGGGTGCCGCCTCGCTCATCGAGGAACTTCGTCGTTGCCTCGATGTCAAGGCGTTCCGCAAGGCGACGGCGCTGCTGGCCGACGCGCATGCCATTGATATCTATGGTGTCGAGAACTCGCTGGTCCCGGCTACCGATCTGTTCACCAAGCTGATGTATCTGGGGCTCGATTGTCGCCTCAACACGGACGCCTACCTGCAGCAGATCGGAGCGGGGCACCTGCGTGATCAGGATGTGGCCATTGCGTTCTCGCATTCCGGCTCATCCGCGGACACCGTCAAAGCGTTGCGTCTGGCCAAATCCGCCGGCGCCCGTACCATCGCCGTGACCAACCATATCGGCTCGCCCCTTGCCGGGTCCGCCGACGTCACGCTGATCACCGGTTCGAGTACGCAGACCATCTACGGCAATGCGATCTTCTCGCGCGTGGCCCACATCGCGCTCGTCGACATGCTGTACATGGGCGTGATCCTTTCCGATTACGGTCGATTCTCCACGGCGCTCGACCAGTCCGGTCGCATGATCGCCGACCGTGAATACCGCAGCTGACCTGTAATCTGTAGGTGATCTGTAGGTCGCCGATTCGTGTCGTTCCACCCCGGCTATTACAATGTCACGAGTTTGGCCCCGTAGCTCAGCTGGATAGAGCAACTGACTTCTAATCATTGGGTCGCCGGTTCGAGTCCGGCCGGGGTCACTAGTGAAACCCTTGGAATCATGCCGATTCTGAGGGTTTTTCTATTTGTGTTTTCTGGGCCTTTCGCTGTTTGTGGTGGGTGATGGTGTGCGGTGTGGTGTCTGTCGGGTAGGTTGGAGGCATGGATACCTCGCGTTTGTTCACGGCCGCGCTCCAGCTGCGGGAGCCTTGGAGGGTCGAGTCCGTGGATTTCCGGGACACCGACGACGGCAGGCAGGAGTTGCACATCGGGATCGGTTTCGAGGCGGGCTCGCGGTTCCGCTGCCCCGAGCCGGGGTGCCGGCGGGACGAATGTCCGGTGCATGACACGCGCGGGCGCGTGTGGAGGCATCTGAACTTCTTCCAGTACAAGGCGTTCATCCATGCCGGCGTGCCGCGCGTGACATGCCCGGAGCATGGCGTGAGGACCGTGCCTGTCCCGTGGGCGAGGCCGGGCAGCGGGTTCACGCTCCTGTTCGAGGCGTGGGCGGTCGAGATGGCCCGCCACCTGCCGGTCAGCACGCTCGCCGAGCAGGTCGACGAGACCGACACCCGCCTGTGGCGGTTCATCGCGCACTACGTGGACGAGGCCCGCAGGCTCGAGGACTACACGGGCGTGGAGGCCATCGGCATCGACGAGACCAGCCGCAAGGGGCACAACTACATCACGGTGGTCGCCGACCTCGTCGAGCACGACGTGATCAACGTGACGGCCGGCAAGGACTCGTCCACGGTGAAGCGGTTCGTCGACGACTTCACGGCGCACAACGGAGTGCCCGGATACGTGCGGCTCGTCACCTGCGACATGAGCCTGGGGTTTCGGAAGGGCATCCGCGAATACCTGCCCAACGCGGAGCGGATCGTCGACAAGTTCCACGTTGTCAAGCACGCCAACGAGGCCGTCGACAAGGTCCGGAAGGCCGAGGGACGCTCCAACGGGCTGCTGAAGAGGACGAAGTACCTGTGGCTGCGCAACGAGTCCGGGCTGAGCGAACTGCAGTTGGAAACCAAACGCGCTCTCATGAAACAGCGGCTGAAGACCGGCCGGGCGTGCCAGATACGCGAGACCCTGCAGGACATCTACGAGACCAGCCGCACGCCAGGCGAGGCGTGGTCGCGCCTGCACCGCCTGTGCTCGTGGATGATGCACTCACGGCTGG
>NZ_JGYS01000002.1 GCF_000741175.1 Bifidobacterium callitrichos DSM 23973 | reverse complement strand
GTGGAGGCCATCGGCATCGACGAGACCAGCCGCAAGGGGCACAACTACATCACGGTGGTCGCCGACCTCGTCGAGCACGACGTGATCAACGTGACGGCCGGCAAGGACTCGTCCACGGTGAAGCGGTTCGTCGACGACTTCACGGCGCACAACGGAGTGCCCGGATACGTGCGGCTCGTCACCTGCGACATGAGCCTGGGGTTTCGGAAGGGCATCCGCGAATGCCTGCCCAACGCGGAGCGGATCGTCGACAAGTTCCACGTTGTCAAGCACGCCAACGAGGCCGTCGACAAGGTCCGGAAGGCCGAGGGACGCTCCAACGGGCTGCTGAAGAGGACGAAGTACCTGTGGCTGCGCAACGAGTCCGGGCTGGGCGAGCTGCAGTTGGAGACCAAACGCGCTCTCATGAAACAGCGGCTGAAGACCGGCCGGGCGTGCCAGATGCGCGAGACCCTGCAGGACATCTACGAGACCAGCCGCACGTCAGGCGAGGCGTGGGTGCGCTTGCACCGCCTGTGCTCGTGGATGATGCACTCACGGCTGGAACCCATGAAGGACCTCGCCCGCATGATCCGCAGGCACTGGAACGAGATCCTGGCCTACTTCACCCACCCGTACACCAACGCGGTCCTCGAGGGCGTCAACAGCGTCATCCAGAACGTCAAACGACGAGCACGCGGATTTCGGAACATGGACTACTTCGCCACCATGATCTACCTGACCTGCGGCAAACTCGACCTCAAAGCAGTCACCGCCTACCCCCCCCCCCACAACCCACCACAAACAGCGAATAGCCTGTTTTTCTGATGGGAATCCATCGGTGATTCTCGCGTGCGGAACGTACACTGAACAGCAAAAGTGGCGCAATGACGGCGTCGGCGTGAGGGGAAGGATGGATGATGGGCAACTTCGATTTCGTGCGTGCGGTGTTCCCGAACTGTGCGGACGACTGCATGAAGGCCGAATCGTACATCTTCTCCGACCCGATCGCGGCCTGCGCCTTTGCGAGGCGCGCCATCGACGTGCTGGTCGAGTACCTGCATTACGACGTTCTTGATCTGGACAAGCCGGATCATGACAACCTGGACGGGCGCACCAACAATCCCGAATTCAGGCGGCATGTCGATTCGGCCATCATCGGAAAGCTCAACATCGTCAGGAGAATCGGCAATATCGCCCTGCACGACGAGGATCCGAACATCTCCGTGGAACAGGCCAATGTCGTTGCGCGTGAGCTGTTCCAGATCATGCTGTGGACCGGATACCGGTTCACAGCGTCGCCGGACAAGGTGCCGCTGGATCGGCAGTTCGATCCGAACCTTGCCAGACGGGCGATGGCGCTCAATCCTCAGCAGCGTAACAAGTTGATCGCGAGCATAAAGAACGAACGTGAGAAGCACGCTCAGGAGATCGCCGAGCGGGACAATCGAATCAAATCGCAGGATGCGACCATCCTCGCGCAGCAGGCGGAGCTCGAGCGAATGCGCGAGCAGATCAAGGTCATGCAGCAGACGGTCAAGCCCGACAGACACGATTACACCTATAAAGAGGACGAGACGCGAACGGCCCTCATCGACCTGATGCTCGCCGAACAGGGATGGGACCTGCGGGACGCGCGCAGTCGCGAATTCAAGGTCGAGAACATGCCGAAGACCGCGAAGAACCCCAGCGGCGTCGGATATATCGACTACGTGCTGTGGGGCGACGACGGTCTGCCACTCGCCGTTGTGGAGGCGAAACGCACCTCCATCAGCCCGTCGGAGGGGGAGCAGCAGGCGCAAGCGTACGCCGACGCCTTGGAGGGGCTGTACCACAGGCGTCCCGTCATCTTCATGACCAACGGATACAAGACGCGCATCTGGGATGACCGGGGCAGCGGTGACAAGAAGTCGGTTGGGTATCCGCCGCGTGACGTGGAAGGATTCTATAAGAAGGACGAACTGGAACGGCTCATCGCCCGTCGGAAGGATGCGCGCGTGCTGTCCGCCGAGCCGATCTCCCTGCGCATCGCCGGACGGCCCTACCAGCAGGCGGCCATCAAGGCGGTCGATGAGGTGTTCGACGCTCGACAGCGTGCGGCGCTGCTCGTCATGGCCACGGGCACGGGCAAGACCCGAGTTGTCGTGTCACTCGTCGAACAGCTGATGAAAGCCGGATGGGTCCATCGTGTGCTGTTCCTCGCGGACCGTACCGCGCTCGTCAATCAGGCGTCGAACGCGTTCAAGGACAAGGACCACGGTCTGGGAAAGACCGTGCCGGTCGTCAATCTGCTCGAGGATGACAAAGCGGCTTCGGGCCGTGTGTACCTGAGCACGTATCAGACGATGATGAACCTCGTCAACGCCCGTGAACTGGGAGAGGACGGTGGTGCACGCGGCAAGTCGCTGCGCTTCGGCCCCGGCTTCTTCGATCTGGTCATCATCGACGAGGCGCATCGTTCCGTATACGCGAAATACGGGTTCCTGTTCCGGTACTTCGATTCGCTGCTGGTGGGGCTCACCGCAACGCCGAAGAACGAGGTGGACCGCAACACGTACCGGCTGTTCGGGTTGGAATACGACGAACACACCGGAGGCGTGCCTACGTTCGCCTACGATTTCGAGCAGGCGGTGAAGGAAGGCTATCTCGTGCCGGCGCGGGTGCTGCCCGTTAACACGAAGTTCATGGATCGCGGCATCACCTATGACGAGCTGTCGCCCGAGGAACAGGAGGAGTGGGGCTCCAAGGATTGGGATGAGACCGGCGAAGTGCCGGACAAGGTCGATGCGAACGACGTCAACCGTGTACTGTTCAACGAGGACACCATCGACAAGATCCTCGGCACGCTCATGACGCACGGCATACACGTCGAAGGCGGCGACACGCTCGGCAAGACCATCATCTTCGCGCGCAACCAGGCGCACGCCGAAGCCATCAAGGCGCGATTCGACGCAGGCTGGCCACAATACGGCGGCACGTTCGCGCGCATCATCACGCACGCCACGCGCGACGCCCAGGCGCTGATCGAGTCGTTCGAGGACCCGGAGGGGGAACCGCATATCGCCATCAGCGTCGACATGCTCGACACGGGCGTCGACGTGCCGGAGGTCGTCAACCTCGTCTTCTTCAAACCGGTGATGAGCCGTACGAAATACTGGCAGATGCTCGGACGCGGCACACGCCTGTGCGCGGACCTCTTCGGGCCAGGCAAAGACAAGACGGAGTTCCTCATCATCGACTGCTGCCGCAACGTCGCCTTCTTCAACGAGCATTTCGAGGAGAGCAACGGCTATACAGGGCGATCCGCGAGGGAACGCCTGTTCCTGCTGCGGCTGGGGTTGTTGGAGACGCTTGATCGGGCTTCGGCGGAGAACGCGGGGAACTCGGAGCGTCTGGCATCGGCCGCGTTCGGCGGCTCCGACGACGATCTGACCCACTACCGCAGTGGGCTGGTGCGCATCCTCAATGGCACCGTCGGCGGCATGGACCCGGACGGCAACGTGCTGGTCAGGCCGCATCGGCTCGACATCGAAACCCTCTCGAACAAGGACTGGTGGACGTCGGTCACGAACGACAAGACGGTGCGTGCGGCGGGGCTCGCCGGACTGCCGACCACGTTCGACGACGGCGAGAACACCGGTACGATGTCGAACCGCACGAGCGCGCGCTGGTTCGATCTGCGCGTGTACACCTACGAGCTGGCGCTGCTGCGCGCCAAGGCCGAAGCGGCGGGAGCCGCGGGCGGTGTCGACGGCGCCGACGGCGGCGCATCGGGATACGGCGTCGAGGAACCGGGCATCTCCCCGGACAAGGCGTGTCAGGACATTCGCGGTGTCGCCGAGCAGCTGCTCGACCCGCAAAAGCGCAACATCCCGGCCATAGCGGAATGTGCCGAGCTGCTCGAAGCGGTGGCGGGCGAGGACTGGTGGACGGACGTCACCGTGCCGATGCTGGAGACTGCGCGCAAACGCATCCGCACGCTCGTACGCTATGTGAACAACACGCGACGCAACATCGTCTTCACCGACTTCGAGGATGAACTCACCATCGAAGCGGAATCAGGCGTGACCGGCGGAGGCGACGTCGCCGCGGTCGATATGGAACGCTTCCGGGAAAAGGCGGGAGCGTTCCTCAAGGGACTGGAGAACGACATCACCCTCGCGCGCGTGCGCATGGGAAGCCAACTCACCGAACTGGACCTCCGACGGCTCGAACGCATGTTACTCGATAACGGCGTGGGCAGCGAACAGGACATAGAGGCGGCCGCCGAACTCAGCGGCGGCTTCGGCCTGTTCATCCGTTCGCTCGTCGGACTGGACCGGAACGCCGTCGAAATGGCGTTCGCACGGTTCCTTGACGGCAAACGCTACAACGCCAGGCAGATCCGCTTCGTGAACCTCATCGTGCGCGAGCTCACCGCGAACGGGGTGATGGACGGCAGCCGGCTGTACGAGCCGCCGTTCATCGACATGGACGCGAACGGCCCCGAAGGGGTGTTCCCCGACGGACGGGACATCGATGTGATCTGCGACATCCTCGACGGTGTGAGGCGTACGGCCATCCCGTTGCAGAAAACGGCGTGACGGGACGGCGATACGCTCGTCCCGCGTGTCGGCTTACGGCGGTAGGCTTGGCGCATGCTTGATATTCAATTCATTCGCGAACACGCCGATATCGTCAAGGAATCCCAGCGCAAGCGCGGCGAATCCGTCGAACTCGTCGACGAGGTGCTGCGCTCCGACGAGACGCGCCGCTCCTCCCTCAAGGAGTTCGAGGCCGCCCGCGCACAGCAGAAGGAGATCGGCAAGAAGGTCGCCGCCGCCCCGGCGGACGAGAAGGCCGCACTGATCGCCCAGACCAAGGAGCTCGCCGCCAAGGTCGCCGAGTACAAGGCCGCCGCCGACGCAGCGTCCGAGGAATACACCACCGCGATGTGGAAGCTGTCCAACATCGTCGAGCCGGAGGCTCCGGAAGGCGGCGAGGACGACTACGTCGTCGTCAAGAAGGTCGGTCAGATCCGCGACTTCGAGGCCGAAGGCTTCGAACCGAAGGACCACCTGACCCTCGGCACCAACGTGGCCGGCATCGACATGCGCCGCGGCGTCAAGGTCGGCGGATCCCGCTTCTACTTCCTGCGCGGCGCGGTCGCCCGCATGCAGATCGCCATGCTCACCATGGCCGTCGATCAGGCCGAGAACCACGGCTTCGTGCTCGCCATCACCCCGACGCTCGTGCGCCCCGAGGTCATGGCCGGCACCGGCTTCCTCAACTCCCACGCCGACGAGATCTACCGTCTGCGCGAGCCCGATGACCAGTACCTCGTCGGCACGTCCGAAGTGGCGCTGGCCGGCATGCACGAGAACGAGATCCTCGATCTGTCCAACGGTCCGCTGCGCTACTGCGGTTGGAGCTCCTGCTACCGCCGCGAGGCCGGCGCCGCCGGCAAGGACACCTCCGGCATCATCCGCGTCCACCAGTTCGACAAGGTGGAGATGTTCGTCTACGCCAAGCAGGAGGACTCCTACGCCGAGCACCAGCACCTGCTCGAGATGGAGCAGGAGATGCTCGCCAAGGTCGAGGTGCCGTACCGCATCATCGACACCGCCGCCGGCGATCTCGGCTCCTCCGCAGCCCGCAAGTTCGACTGCGAGGCGTGGGTGCCGACCCAGGGCCGCTACCGCGAGCTCACCTCCACCTCGAACTGCACCGAGTACCAGGCTCGTCGTCTCAACATCCGCGAGCGCACCGAGGACGGCTCCACCCGTTCGGTCTCCACG
The DNA here is from genome assembly GCF_000741175.1 of Bifidobacterium callitrichos DSM 23973. Lineage (GTDB taxonomy): Bacteria > Actinomycetota > Actinomycetes > Actinomycetales > Bifidobacteriaceae > Bifidobacterium > Bifidobacterium callitrichos. Next base: position 15,223 of record NZ_JGYS01000002.1, on the reverse strand, counting down.
CTCAACGGCACCCTCGCCACCACCCGCTGGCTCGTCGCGATCCTCGAGAACCACCAGCAGAAGGACGGCTCCATCGAGATCCCGAAGGCCATGCGTCCGTACATGGGCGGCAAGGAAGTCATCGAGCCCACCAAGTGGGAGGCGTGACGCGCCCTGCGCCGTCCGTCACGCCTGCTGTGTTTCGCGACGCGCGCGACAAGAGGCCGTCCCGTCTGTATAATTGAACGTCGTGCGCGATGCCGAAATGGTTCGCGCGCGTCACGGGTAGATGTCTGAGTGGTCTAAAGAGACGGTCTTGAAAACCGTTGAGGGGCAACCCTCCGCGAGTTCGAATCTCGCTCTGCCCGCCATATCGGGGTTCCGGGTTCGCGCCCGGAACCCCTTTTGTTGTGTTGCGCCTGTTTGTGACCTCCATTATGTGGTCTGACGTCACATCGCGCGATGAAATTCCCATGGAGTAGTGACGCGATTTTGCGGATTGGCGGAATAGAGCCGTTCTGCAACACCGCGCCATGGGATAAACACCGCTCCATGGGAGTTTCACCGCGCCATGGGCGCCAAAACCACGCAGACGAAATGGAATTGGCCGTTTCCTTTGAGTGATTCCCGTACATATAATGCGTCGCAGGCACCTGAAGCTGCGGATGTAGCGGCGTGTCGAATCAGTAGGGGACATTAAGGGAAGAGAATATGTCGTTGCCGTTGTGGGAGAGGCCAATCGCGATCGCCGAGGCGTTGGTGGCGAAGCACACCGTCAAATTGGCTCCGGAGCCGGCGGGGGAACGCGAGGGGCTCGTCATCGTCTCGCACGCGGTGCAGTCGGATGCGGTGCAGGCGCAATCCGGCTCCGCAAGCGACTCCGTCACCGATGTGTTCGCATCGTCACGGGATTCGGTGGATCGGTCCGATCCGTCCGCAACCAGTCCGATCACGCTGGTCACGGTCGGTGACTCGCTCACCGTCGGATGCGGCGTCGCCAGCCAAAGCGAGGGACTGACTCCCAGCATGGCCCACGCGCTCGCCGCCAAGGTGGGGCGTCCGGTGCGCTGGGCGACCCATGGCAAACTCGGCGCCACGATGCGCCGCGTGCGCTTCCGTCTGCTGCCGGAGGTTACGGAGAGCCCCGATCTGCTCGTGCTGTGCGCCGGATCGAACGATCTGATGGCGCGACGCAGCATGAAGGAGTGGCGTGCCGATCTGACCGCCGCCATCGACGAGGCCAAGGCGTTGTGCCCGCACGTCGTGGTGATCAGCTCCGGTCAGGTGTACCGTTCCCCGGCGCTCGGCCGTACGCTACGCAAGGCGATTCTCGACATGACGGATGCGCAGACCGCGGTCAGCCGTGAGATCTGTGCGGCCAAGCAGGTGACGTTCGTTGACATGACGCATTACGACACCGGCCTGACCGACGCCGAGTTCTGGGCCGACGACGATTTCCACCCTTCCAAGCGCTGCTATCAGCTGCTCGCGAACGGGGTCATCGAGCAAAGCGCGCCCGATCTGCTCGATTTCGCCAAACAGGCCTGACAGCAGGCCTGACAGGGGAAGCTGGAGGGCTCACACGATGCGGCGGTCGGCGGCCCAGCGGGTCAGTTCGGTGCGATTGGACAGCTGCAGCTTGCGCAGCACCGAACTCATGTGCGTCTCGACGGTCTTGATGGAGATGAACAGTTCGGCGGCGACCTCCTTGTAGGTGTAGCCGCGTGCGATCAGCCGCATGACCTCCTGTTCGCGAGCCGAAAGCCGGTCGAGCTCATCGTCGTGGATGGGCGAATCGGCTCCGAAACCGGCTCCGGCCGTGCCACTGGCCATACCGCCGTTGCCGAATCCCACGGCGCTTCCAATACCCTCTCCGCCTCCGGTGGCCCCGGCCGAACCGGATCCCGCTCCGCCCTGGAACACGGACAGTACGAATCCGGCCAGTTTCGGCGAGAACACCGCATACCCCTCATGCACCTGCTTGATCGAGGAGATCAGGTCCGCGCCCGTGATCGTCTTGGTCACGTAGCCGCGGGCTCCGGCACGGATCACCGAGCCCACGTCCTGCGGCGAGTCCGACACGGACAGTGCGAGGAACGCGGAGGCGGGAGAGAGCGGATGCGATTTGAGCAGGATCTCCGTGCCACCTGCGCCCATGCCTCCGGGCACGTGCACGTCGAGGAGCACCACGTCCGGCTTCGTCGCGGCGATCATCGCGATCGAACCGTCCACATCGGCTCCCTGTCCGACGATGTCGAACGTCGAGGAAAGCGTCGCGATCACGCCCGCACGGAACATCTCATGGTCGTCGACCACCGCCACGCGGATCGGCTTGTCGATTCCGGGTTTGTCGGTTCCGGCTTCACTTGTCGTGTCAGTCGTCGGATTCTGTACGTTCATCACTTCGCTCCTTGCCTTGCATTGCGTCTGCCTGCGACCTGCCGTCCGCCCTGATCGGCATGTGCATGCGCACCTCGGTGCCCCATCCTGGCCTCGATACGATCTCCACTTTACCGCCGCGGCGTCGGATGCGTCCGATGATCGATTCGCGGATGCCCAGACGATCGGGAGGGATCGCGTCCACGTCGAAACCGGCACCGTGATCGCGCACGAACACCTCCACCAGCGCGGGTCCCGCCTCGCAGTACACCGATATCGGTTCACCGCCGTGCGTGACCGCGTTGACCAGCGCCTGCTGGGTCGCGTCGAGCAGCGCGTCGGTCGCGGCGCTCGGGCGCGCGTCACCGACCGTCACCACTTCGATCGGCCTGCCGTGCTCGTCCTCGACATGCGCCGCGATCTCCTTCAGTCCAGCGCCGACCGACCGGTCGGACGTGACACGCGTCTGATACAGCCATTGCCGCAGTTCGCGCTCCTGTCCGCGCGCCAGTGTGAACACGGTGTCCGGTTCGCTGCTGTGCAGCTGGATCAGCGCCAGCGTCTGCAGTACGCCGTCGTGTAGATGCGCGGTCATGTCGGCGCGCTCCTCCTCGCGTTCCTTCGACGCGCGTTCGGCAGTCAGCGATCGCAGCATCGAATTGGCCCACGGCAGGATCGCAAGCACCACGCCGACGAGCAGCAGGAATCCGGCGAGGATGATCCGCTTCGGATAGGAGAGAAGCCCCGAGTACATGACGTTCGTCACGTAGCTCACGTAGGCGAGGAAGATGAGGATGATGCCGCCGACCATGGTCGGCAGCTGTCCGGTCCTCGCGTCGAATCGCGACCACGCCACCAGCAGTCCCGCCGCGGCGAGCAGCGCCGCGGGGATGAGTTCGCCGTGATTCGTCACGCCGAGTACGAGACTCAACGCGATGAGCGTCAGACCGGACAGTGCGAGCAGCGCCGGTTTCGGCGCGCGTTTAAGCGCCTCCGTCACCGTTTCGGCCGTGCCCAGCGCCGTTTCCTCACGTGATTCGGCTCTCGTCTTGCCGGTGGACATATCGCGATTGCCGCGTGCGAGGGGCGCGTCGGACACTTTGGCCGACTGCGATCGCGCGGCCGCGGCGGCGGCCGGATCACCCACCGGTACGAACATCCACAGGAACAGATAGGCCACGATGCCGGCCCCGAACAGGAACGTCATGAGGACGAACGCCAGCCGGACCCACGCCACGGAAACACCCAGATGCAGACTGATGCCTTGGCAGACGCCGGTCAGCATGCGGCCGTGCTTCGGCCGCATCAACGGCAGTCGTGCGGGCAGCATCGGGGGCAGCCGCGGCTGCGAACGGGCGTACGCTGCATGCACGCCGTACCTGCAGTATTCGGCGTACGCGTCGTTCGCGCGGCCGTGCGGCGTCGGCTGGGCCTGTGACGAGGGGTTCGGGGTGGAGGTCATGCTCCCATTGTGCCCGATTCGGGGCGGTTTCCAAGGGTTTTGAGCCCGCGTTCAGGGAAGAATCAGGGTGTTCCCGGACGCCTGTGCAAGAGCCTGACTGCTGTAATGGAAGCATGAACGACAACAAGAATCTCAAGGAACGCTTCTTCTCCTGGATACGCTCCACCGGCGTGATGCGTGGTGATGACCGCTGGATCGGCGGCGTATGCAGTGGTCTGGCCGTCCGCCTTGGTTGGAGCCCCGCGCTGACCCGCGCGCTGCTCCTCGCCTCGACCCTGCTGTTCGGGTTCGGCGCGGCCCTCTACGCCATCGCCTGGGCGCTGCTTCCCGACGCCCGCAACGGACGCATCCTCGCCGAGGACGTCATCGCCGGACAGTGGGATTGGACCTGCGTGGGCGTGATCGTCATGTTCGCGATCGCGCTGATCATCCCCGGCGCCGGATGGGTGGCGATCGCTCTGGCCGTCATCGCGCTGTGGGCGATCTGCCAGAGCAGCGTCCGCCAGCAGCACGGCTACGGCTTCGGCGCGCGCAATGGCCGCGGCGGCGGTCCGAATGGCGGCAATGGTCCGCAGAGCGGACCGCAGCCCGGCATGCAGGGACCGGGATTCCCCGGCGCGAACCCGTATGGCCAGCCCCAGCCGGGCGTGAATCCCAATCCCGTCAACCCGCCGCTGTGGCAGGGGGTGCCCAATCCGACGGCACCGATCGGTGCGCCCGTGAACCCCGATGGCGCCCGATCCCGAACCCGATGCAGCAACCGGCGCGGCCGGCGGCCGGCGCGATGCCGGCATCCGGGTTCCCCGTCGGCTCTCCGACACCGCCGAACACCGCGTATCCGTATGCGTCGGCGGTCCCCGGCTCCCCGTACATCGCACAGCCGACCGCCGCCTCCACCGCACCCTCGCGTCCGCAGACGGCTGCCGCGGCCAAGCGCCGTCCTCGCCGCAAGCCGGCCGGTCCGCTCGTCGTGCTGATGGTATTGGGACTGACGCTCGTCTCCGCCGCCTGGCTGATCCTGCACGTGTACGCCGGCGGCATGCACACCGCCGGCGCCATCGAAACGGTGCTGGCCCAGTCGACCATGTGGATCTCCGGCGTGTGCATCCTCATGGGGCTCGTGATCCTCATCCTCGGCATCGCCGGAAGACGCTCCGGCGGCATGATCCCGCTGTCGATCATCGCGGCGGGCGCAGCGGTGGCGATGGTCATCGCCACCATCGCCTACGGGGGCACGGTCAACGGGGTGCTCTCCGATGCGCGCCGCAGCGGCTACACACAGGTGCAGATGGGCGGCAACCACGGTTCGTCCAACGCGAACGGCATGATCGCGCTGCAGGAGAAATACAAAGACGCCAAGGTCAACTACTGGGTGTCCGACGCCAGCCCCAAGACCTACTCGCAGCTCAAGAACGGCGTCTGGTTCGACGGCACCAACTACTTCGACGCCACCGCCAACATCGACCTGAGCCGGTTCAACCGCTGGTACCACGCCGACGGGGACAAGAACCGCTTCATCAACTGGTGCCCCGCCGGACAGATCAACCTCATCGTGACCAACGCCAACGTGCAGGTCACGCTCCCTGACGGCTGCCCCTACAGCTTCGGACGGGACGGCATGCTCCTTGACGAAGCCTCGGCGATCGGCGGATGGGGGACGCTGGTCCGGGACAACAACGTAATGTTCGTAACGCCTGGGTATTCCGGATACGAGTGGAGCTATCGTCCGGACGACTGGTTCAACAACGGCAAATCCGATGACGACGTCTCGTTCCAGATCAACTTCCTGCAGGGCAATTCCGGCAAGGTCTCGGTGGTATACGCCTCGGACAGCGGCATGCCGTCCTACACGGACTTCGTCAAATCCCACGTGAAGAACGACGACTGGGCCTCGGTCGACGCCACCACGAAACATCACTACGACGTGGAGACCGGCAGGTCCGGCCCCACCGCCGACGACAAGGAGGACACCAATGAGTGACGACACCACCAAGGTCCTGCCCATGCACGATGCAGGCGACGAGAAGACCGCCGTCCTGCCCGCGGCGGCCCCGACCGAACCGGCCGATACGACCGTACTGCCGGTGCCGGAAGCGGCGACGGCCGCCGATTCGGCCTCGTCGGCCGACACCGAGGTGATGGAACCGACGATCGCGGTCACATCGCAGACCCGCGAGGACGAACAGACCACGCAGGCGCTCAGCCAGATCCCCTCCACGATCGACGACTTCGCCGATACGACTCCCTCCACCGCGGGCGTCGAGCCGATCCCGCTCGACGTGCCGCTGTCCGAGGCGATCCCCGCGGCCGCGCAGGCCTCCGCCTCGCCGTTCGTATCGACGGCTCCCGATCCCGCGCCTGTGCCGGAATCCTCCGGTGCGACTCCGGCGCCGCAGGCCGAAGCTTCGACGCCTGTCGAGTCCTCCGCGCCCGTCGAGCCTTCCGCGCCCGTCGAACCCGAACCTCCGGTCTCCGGGCCGCGGACTGCGGCCCCGACCCAGAACAACCCCGAACCGCCCAAGGGCGCCAGCAGGTCGACCATCGTATTCGGCCTGATCATGCTGCTCATCGGCGCGTTCGGCATGTTCACCGGACTCAATCCGGCGGTGCTCGGCAAGTGGTTCTACGACATGACCCCGCAGACGGCCATCGCGATCATGTGCGCGGCGGTCGGCGTGATCCTGCTCGTCGTCGCCCTGATCTGGTCCATCGCCAAGGCGGTGGCGAGCCGCAAGGAGAAGTCGAAGCGGTAATCAACACAATGAATTCATCCGACATATGTCCACAGGACGCTCCCGGTCGGACTGAAGAGGCCTACAGTAGGGAACCATGATGGAAACGGTGAGGAAGACACTCTCGGCGGTCGCGGCCACCGTAGTGCTCCTCGCCGTTTTCGCCGTTCTCGGCCAGCTGATGATGCCGCGATGGAACGTCGAACCCTATCGGGACCACATTCCGGTCGCCTCGCCCGACACGGCCATCACCCCGCGATCCGCGGCGATTGCGCACGAAGGCACGTTCCGGACGCGCGAACGCGACATCACCATCCATCTCGATGACGGCGCCAGCGTGCCCGCCGTCCTGCGCGAACCGGTCGGCGCGCCCGGCAATCGCCCCGCCTGCCTGTTCGTGCACGGTTCCGGCACCGGTGACGCCGAGGACTTCGGCGATATCGCCAACGCGATGAGCTCCGCCGGCATCGTCACCCTGGTACCGGCCAAACGCACTGACGACTACACGCCGCTGCACCGCGACTACTTGCGCTTCGCCCATGACTATTCGACGTCCTTCGACTTCATGAGGCTGATCCCCGGCGTCGACCCGGGGCACTCCGGCGTCTACGCCGAATCGGAGGGCACATGGATCTCGATGCTCATGGCGCAGCAACGCCACGACATCGCCTTCTCGATCCTCTCCTCCGCGCCCGTATTCAAGGGCCGCGAACAGATGGCGATGGCGTTGAGCGCCTACATGAGCCAGGCCGGCGTACCCAAGCCCGTGGTGCGGGACGCCGCCAAGCTCATCTCCCTCGACTTCGCGCCGTTCGACTTGAGATACGCCGATTTCGACGCGGAATCCACCTTCGACGGGCTCACCATGCCGATTCTCGTCAACTACGGCGTATACGACACCGCGATGCCGATCGAACAGGGCGCATCGACCATCGTCGACCAGGCGGCACGCCACGGCAATCGCAACGTGACCGTCCGCTACTTCGCTGCCAATCATCAGATGCGCGCCGGAACCGGACTGTTCTCGCCCGGACTGCCGTTGGCCGACGGGTATACGAAGGCCCTGTCCGACTGGGTGAACGGAATCGCCGTCGGCACGGACGCGCAGGGATGGGCCACCCCGCAGGTGGCCGGCGTGCGGCCGCATCAGAGGTACGCCGCGCCGGATGTGATCAGATCAGGCATCATCGGCTCGCTGGGCGTGCTCGTCGCTCTCATGGCCGCGCCGATCCTGTGCTTCGTCATTGCGGCGATCGGGGGAGTATGCTTCCTCCTCGCCGAAATACTGCGCAGACGCAGAATCGCCGCCTCGAACGCCGACGGCACCGGTCACGGACGATTCCCCGTGGTCGACAAGCATGGTCGGGCATTGCGCGCATGGCCCGGCACCAGCCGCAGTTTCACGCGCATGGTCGGCTATTCATGCGGGCTGCGGGCGCTGCTGATCGTCGGAAGCGCGACCGCGACGCTGACCCTCGCCGCGCTCGCCGGATACCTGTCCTACGTCGGCGTGGCCGCAGTGCGTGAATGGCGCAACCCCGAAATCATGACGATCGGGTTCAACGGGCTGCGCATCGCATCCCTGCTGCTTGCGGTGCTTACCGGATGGCTGATCACCTGGCTGTGGCATTCGTGGAGGATACGCCGCGCGTACATTGCGCACGGACTGTATCCTGCGGCACGTCGCACCCGCTCCTCATGGATCCTCGGCCGGTGGCATTGGCTGCTCGCGTCGTTCGTTCTCGCCGGAATGCTGGTGACCTTGACCGTCCTCGCCTTCTGGGGCCTGTTCTCCCTCTGACGTCCTACTGCGTCGCCTCCGCCTCGTCGAGATCCGCGAACCCGCCCAATCGCACCGTATGGAGAATCGTCTCCTCGGTGAGATTGCGACCGGTCTCCACGCGATCGGCGATCATCTCTTCGTACATCGCGAACGTCGCATCCGAATACGTGCCGAGCTCGCCGCGCAGATACGTCTCGAACGACGTGGCCTGAGGCGTGTCCTCGGCGGTCGTCAGCACGCGCATCGCGACTCCCAGCTTCGGCCAGTGTTCGCGGAAGTCGCGCGCCCAGCCGACCTGCGTCGCGATCACCCGCTCCTGCCGTGCGACGCGATCGTCGGACAGGCGTGGAATGTACGGTTCGATGTCGCGCGCGAACTCGACCGGCGCGGTCGAGGCCATCATGCGCCCGTACTTCTCGGTGATCAGATTGCGTCCGATCCGATCCGCCTCGTCCAGATCGCGCGCATAGCCGGTCAACAGCGGCGCATCCCAGGTGAGGAACTGCGCAAGACGCATCTGGTGGAACACCGGCCAGTTGCCCTGACAGGCGGCACGACCTCCCTCGTTGTTCGTGCGCTGGAACTGATCCCACTCATGGCGGACGATGCGCTCGCGCAGGTCGGTGAGATCGTTCGTCGGTGATTCCGGCGTCTTTGCCGATGTGATGTCCGTCATCGGTTCCTCCTTCCCCGAAGGTGTTTCACGGGGTGTTTCACGATTGTTTCACGGGATGTTTCACGCATTCGCGTATCACAGACTGTGCAGGCAGGACGCGTCAGAGCCGATATGCTCCTCGACGTACGGGCGCTGCCATTCAAGGAACGTCTCATCCGAGGTCGTGAGCCCCTCGCGGCGCAGCTCCTTGACGACGTCGCGCGCGATCGACTCGACGATCGACTCGATCCGCTCGGCAGCCGGCGCCGAACCCTTGCCGCCCTCGCCGAATCCGGCGCCGCCATAGCAGGCCGCCGACGACAGCCGCATCACCGTCTCCAGCCGCTCGCACACATCCGGCAGCAGCGTGAACATCCTGCCCGAAAGCCTCCTGAGCGCCGCGAACCGCCACTTGTAGTACGGCGCGTAGCCGACGATCAGCGGCTTGTTGATAAGGAACACCAGCGACGAACAGGCGTCGACGAACTCGTGGATCGACATCCACGCCGCATCGCCGCCACCACGCTTCAACGAACGCGCCAGATTGTACTGGCCGGCCTGCGCGATCATGCCCAGTCGCTTCGAGATCAACGCGTACCTCACATCGTCGGGCATGTCCTTGAACGCCTGACGCGCCTTCGAGAACGCGCCCAGCGGGTCGGCGAACACCTCGCCGTTCGTCGCGGCGGCCAGCGTCGCCTCGTCGAGCAGCATCCACTCGTGCGGCGCGTCGGCGGCCGGAGCGGCGGCATACCCGGTGATCGACTCGAAGAAATCGCCGATGCGGAACACGCCGTCACGGCGGAACGCGCCCTGCGCACGCGGGGTCGCCGCACCGGCGGCATTCGCGCGCGTGAACCCGCGGAAATCGGCCGGCAGCGCCTCGTAGTCGGCCTGCAGACGCTCGCCGATCGCCGCGTAGTCCTCGTCAGTGAGCCACAGGCAGAAGCGTGGGCCGAAATCGTGGTCGCGCGAATACTCGTCGTCGAACCCGTAGCATTCCGATCCGTGGCCGACCAGTCCCGCGGCGATGCGCCCCGCGTATTCGGGGTACTTCGCCCGGATCATCGGCCTGCCGATCTCCTCCCAGTACGCGCGGGCGAGTTTGAGCCCGGAGACGGCGGGGGAGGAGGTGGCGGCGGTTTGGGTAGTGGCCGAGGCCGAGTCTGCCGCGGTCTCGGGACCGTCGTCGGGCCGCCCGTTCTCCGTGGCGTCCGACGGCTCCGGCGCATCCGCCGGCTTCGTCGCGACTCCCGTATCCGTGGTGTCCGCTCCAGCCTGTTTCCCGGCCTGCGCCTCGGCCTGATCGAGATTCGACTTGGTGATCCGGTAGTAGTCGGTGTCCGTGCCGTAGCACTCCTCGATCACTGCAAGGGAACGACGGTAGTACTCGACCGCGTCCGCGTACCGATGCTCCGCGTACCTGACCTGCGCGAGCCCGGCCAGCGCCGACGCGTAATGCGCCGAATGTTCCAGATGGCCGGTCGCGTAGATCTCCAGTGCCTTCGACGCATGCCAGTCGGCGCCTTCGAGCTTGCCCTCCTGAAGCAGCACGAGCGCCAGATTCGTATGCGAGGAGGCCACGTCGATGTCCGCGTCCGGGTTCACGCTCGACGATTCGATCACGCGCAGTGCCTCGCGCAGCTCGAGTTCGGCCTGGTGGATGCGGTCGGTCTCGCTGTAGAGCATCGACAGGTTGTTGTGCAGCGCGGCGAGCCTGCGATCCTTCGGATCGAAGTTCTTCTCCGCGCACGCGAGAGCCTGCTTGTACAGGTCCTCGGCCTGATCGTAGTGTTTCGCGGCGCGCATCGCCGTCGCACAGTTGATGAGCGTCGTCGCCCACGCCTCGGAACCCTCGAGTCCCATGCGCAACGCCAGCTCGATGGCGCGCTGGACGATCCACTGGTTCTCCTCATGCCGCCCCTGCGACCGGTAGAAGCCCATCGTCTCGTTGAGCACGGTCAGCAGACCCGCGTCGTCGCCCGCGTTCTCCGCGTCGACCATCGCCTGCTGGAGATAGGGGCCGGCCTTGCCGGCGGCGTCATGAGCCTCGAAGATCGCATCCAGCCCCTTGAGAAACTCCTGCGTGTCGAACGTGGCCGGCGACCGCTCCGCGTCCGTCACGTCCGTCATGTCCGTCATGTCTTCGCCGGCGTCGTCATCGTCGTCGGCGTCATCCGGATCCCCGCCCGCGAACGCGGCCAGCAGCTGCTTGGCCAGCGCATCCTTCGCGTCGTCCCGTGCGTCATCACCCATGTCGTCTCCTTCGTCGAAAAGCGTCTATCACCCAAGTCTAGAAGACGTCGCTGGAGAGGATGGAACGGCATCTGTGAACTACGTCACCTGCGATCACACATGGATCTCGCGCATGCGCTGGAGCGCATCGGTGTCGGTCTCGCACTTCCATGAGTAGAAGGCGAGCAGCCCGACCGCCAATGCCGCGAGCGGCACGCCGCCCAGACCGGTGAACCGGTAGTCCATCGCGAACGAGGTGAGCATCGCGCCGCCGACGACCGAACCGACCGCGTTGCCGAAGTTGAACGCGACCTGCACGGCCGCCCCGGCGATCAGCTCGCCGCCGCCCTGACCGGCCTCGGTCATGAGCAGCTGCTGCGGTGCGGAGATGAAGAACAGGCCGAACGCGATCCAGAACGTGAGAATCGCCGTGGTCACGCGGTTGCCGGGCACAAGCAGCACCATGAGCAGACCCGCGCAGGAGATCGCCTGACCAAGTGCCGCGGTGCCGGCGTGACGCCAGTTGTCGGTGATGCGCCCGCCGATGATGCCGCCCACGACCATGCCGAAGCCCGCCAGCATCATCATCAGCGGCACGAGACCCGCGGACCAGCCGCCGGTCTTCTGCAGCCACGGGGAGACGTAGCTCCACCAGCAGAACACGCCGGCATTGCCGGTGAACACGGCGGCGAGGATCACCCACGGGCCACGGCGCCTGAGGAATCGGAACTGGCCGAGGATGCCGGTGTCCTTGACCGGCGGCACGAACGGAATCCATGCAAGCGTCAGCACGATCGTCATCGCCGCCCATGCGGCGAGCAGGCCGAACGCGAGACGCCAAGACATGAACTCGGCCATCAATGTGCCCGCGGGCACACCCAGCATGTTCGCGACGGTCTGGCCCGTGACCATCACCGACACGGCCTGTGCCTCCTTGCCCTTGTCCGCCAGGGTCTTGGCGATCAGCGTGGCGGTGCCGAAGAACGCGCCGTGCGGAAGCCCCGAGATGAATCGGGCTGCGAGCAGCATCACGGCGTTCACGCTCATCGCGCTCATCGCGTTGCCGACCAGCGCGATGAGCATGAACAGGATGATGAGGTTCTTCGGCGGCACTTTGCGGCCGAACACGAGGATCAGCGTGCCGACGCACACGCCGATCGCATAGGAGGAGATGTAATGGCCGGCGGTCGGGATGTCCACGCCGGTCGCCTCGGCGGCCTGCGGCAGGATGCCCATCATCACGAATTCCGCCGCGCCGAGGATGAACGCGCCCGCGGCCAGCGCCAGAAGACTCTTCTTCATGGATTGTTCCCTTTGATCATGTTTGGACATGAAAAAAGGGAACCACCAATTCGTCATCAGTGGTTCCCTCAGTTGTCGGGCTGGCGGGATTCGTATCAAATGGCGTAGTTCCGCCATTCTTGGACTGTCCATCGCATTTACGATACACTTTCCGATACACCACCAGCAGTCAAAGAAAAAAATGTGATCTTCGTCACATTTCCACTTTCCGATGATTACTACGACATCGCAGATTACCATGTAATGCCCTGTGGACGCGCAGAATCATTGCATTTCGTACTAAGTGCGTTCCTGTGATGCTCTCAGATATCTTCCTCGTACAAAACATACAGATCGTATATCTGTATGGCGCTATGGAATGTTCAAGTCCATGCGCGAGGACATGATGATGGCTATCAGGATGGACGTTAATACCGCCCTGAAGAATTTTGAGTTCGACTTGAAGCATTCTTTTGATCCAGCCGATGCACAGCCGGTGATGAGGGATGGTGCTCCGAGGCTATATGATGGCGTGCCGGCCTACCGTCTTGAGGTTACTGTGAATGACCGCAACACGGATGATGAGGTCCGCAATGCCTCTGTGAAGGTCAAGCATTTGCCGTCTGCCAAGCTGAATAAACAATTTGATATTAAGCCCGTCGGCGATGTTACCGTCACACCTTATGTCACTAATGATAATCGCCTTGGATGGTCGATCGTATTTGACGGTATTGCCGAGACTAATAACAACAAGTGAGGGATGAATTATGAGCAGAGATGAGTTCGAGGACAAGATAGATGGTATCGCTAATGTGCTCCAGCAGTACGCAGATCAGCTGGGCGAGATCGCGGGCCATTTAGCGCAGGTCGAGTATGCGGATTACGCGGCTAACCCCACCATTTTTGACGGGGATGCAGATGATCTGGCCGATGTTGTGAGCAAGGTCGGCGAATATTCCGATGCCCTTTCTGATCTGAGTCACGAATGGTGATGCTGGTCGCATTTATATTGGGCTACGTCATCGCGGGCGTAGCCCTTTGTTTATTAATTGCGTACGACATGGCCGAATGGCCTTTTAATGATCATTATGAGGTGGTGCAATGTGGCGAAGAGGGCAATGAAATTGTACGTGGACGATCTGGACGCGAGGGCGTTCAAGGCGGCGTGCGAGGCGCGGGGTGTATCAATGTCGAAAGTTCTCGGGTGGATAATTCATCGTGTGGCGATCAACACGAGCACGGACAATCCGAAGTCTCTCGATCAAGTTTTGAGAGATTTAGACAAGAACAGCAAGAAAAGAGACGTGCTGAATCGGGCCCGAGAGACTTCCGAGAAATTAAGGCAAATCGCGACAGAATCGCCAGAGAAAGTGCTGCCCGACGCTCTGAATCAAGATCGCGTATTCGGGCACAGGCTATCAAATGTGGATTTCTTGGACATGGCGTAGGCGGTGATAATGATGGAATATCCAACTAATTACGTGCGCGTGAGGTTATTGGATATAGCTCTGGCATATGGAATTCCACCGAGATTGTTGTGGGAATCTCCTGAAATTCAGAGTCTCCCGTGGGCGTCCGATAGCGACGTACAGAATAATGGTCAAATTGAAGATTTAAATGATCTTTATATTGGTCTAATCATGAAGGGGAATAATCATGGAAGATAATTGCATTGGGGAATTTTGGTCGGCGTCGAAATGCGCGCGCATTGCTCGAGTCGGTGACTATACCATTCGTCGTATGCTCCGTAGTCATGCGCTACAGGACGCCGGTGTGGTCTGCCGCAAGATCGGTGGTCGATGGCAAATCGATAGTGATTCTTTTTGTATGTGGCTAATGGATTCGATGCGATAACGCGGTTATGTATATAACATTTTCTTGGCGTGCAGGTCTGGCCGGAGGGGCCAAGAGGCCGATATCAGCGAGCTTGCGAGCGACTATATGAGGCCGAAAGTCCCAGAGGACTGAGCGTCCAGAAATAACACGGACGGAGGGTTTTTATGGACAGTATTAAGGCGTTTCTTATGGTAACGGTGACGATGCCGGTGTGGGCGCTAATCGCTATTTTCATTGCTGGTCTCGTAGCCGATCGCGTGCTGAAGGCTGTCGCATGGGAGCTGGACACGAATAAAAAGCGAGTCTTCGCCAGTTTGTGTGGTGGGGTGTTGTGCCTCGGCGTCTTTGCCGGGGCTTTTTCGTGTGGGATATGAGAGGGGCGTTCTCCTGTATGGTTTGTTTCCGCCAAGAAAGTAGAACCGGAACAAGGGAACGCCTGTGCCAACCATATCAGCCGGCGCGCTCAAGCGCATGCTGCACCTGCCCGCCAACGTCGTGGTCTCCACGCCCCGCGTCGAGGACGACCCGCGTGGCGGGACCGTCGTCATCGTGCCGGTGCGCCCGTACGCGGACGACATGGACCGGTGCGCCAGATGCGGCGGGCACGGCCGGCCGTACGACCGGTTGGGCGTGCGGCGCTGGCGCCACCTCGACCTCGGGTGCGCCAGGCTCCTGTTGGAGTACGCGCCCCGGCGCGTCATGTGCCGCGAGCACGGGGTGACGGTCGCGATGGTGCCGTGGGCGCGCAGGAAGAGCGCGTACACGCGCGACTTCGAGCAGCAGGTCGCGTGGTTGAGCGTGCACGCGCCCAGAAGCGCCGTGTCGGCGCTGATGCGCATCGACTGGAAGAGCGTGGGCCACGTGTGCAAAAGGGTCGCCGA
>NZ_JGYS01000001.1 GCF_000741175.1 Bifidobacterium callitrichos DSM 23973 | reverse complement strand
CCCGTACGCGGACGACATGGACCGGTGCGCCAGATGCGGCGGGCACGGCCGGCCGTACGACCGGTTGGGCGTGCGGCGCTGGCGCCACCTCGACCTCGGGTGCGCCAGGCTCCTGTTGGAGTACGCGCCCCGGCGCGTCATGTGCCGCGAGCACGGGGTGACGGTCGCGATGGTGCCGTGGGCGCGCAGGAAGAGCGCGTACACGCGCGACTTCGAGCAGCAGGTCGCGTGGTTGAGCGTGCACGCGCCCAGAAGCGCCGTGTCGGCGCTGATGCGCATCGACTGGAAGAGCGTGGGCCACGTGTGCAAAAGGGTCGCCGACGACCTGCGGGACGAACAGGGGGCGGGCCTGTTCGACCATCTGCGTTCCATCGGCGTGGACGAGACCAGCTACCGCAAGGGCCACAAGTACATGACCGTGGTCGTCGACCACGACCGCGGCAGGGTCGTATGGATGCACGAGGGGCACGGGGAGAAGGTGTTCGACCTGTTCTTCGAGACGCTCACCGAGGCGCAGCGCGCCTCCATCCGGGTCGTCACCGGCGACGGGGCCCGGTGGATCGACGAGTGCGCGTTCCGCTGGTGCCCGCAGGCCGAACGCATCCTCGACGGGTTCCACATCGTGTCCTGGGCGACCGACGCGCTCGACAAGGTACGAACCGCCGCATGGCGCGAGGCCCGGAAGAAAGGCGTCGCCAAAAAGGGCGCGAAGGACCCGGTCAAGGGCGCCAGATGGGCGCTGCTGAAGAACGAGGGCGACCTGACCGCCGGCCAGAAGGCCCAACTGGAATGCATCGCCAACACCAACGAGACCCTCTGGGAGGCGTACAAGCTCAAGGAACGCCTGCGCATGATCCTCAAACAGACCGCCGACAAAGCCGACCCCCTGCTGCGCCAATGGGCCGCGGACGCGTCCCTGTCCGGCATCCCCGGATTCGTCCAGCTCGGCGAGAAGATCGCCAGGCGCCACTTCGACATCCTCACGACCATCCGCAGAGGACTGTCCAACGCCAGGCTAGAGGCCGTGAACAACAAGATCAAGACCACCATCAAAATCGGCTACGGCTACCGCAACCTCGACAACCTCATCGGCCTCGTCATGCTCAAATGCGGCGGACTCAACCTACAACTCCCCGGACGCCAATAACCAGTAGGCCAAACCAGTGATCCACACCCACACAAACACCCGAAGAGCCTAATAAAAGGAGCTGGGCTACGGGCTGTGCATCGGCCCAAGTCGTGAAACTGAGGAAGGACGTGCGGATGGGAACGGACACGATGGGTGCGGGGCGGCCGGGGCGGGCCGCGTCGCCGGCGCCCCGACTCAGCATCAACGCGCTTACCCCGGTGGAGACCGAGGAGGCGGTGGAGGACGCCGGCGTCGCCAAGACGCGGCTGACCGGCCGGCGCGCCTTCGTCTCGGCCATGTTCGCGGGCGCGTTCATCGGCTTCGGGGCGTTGTTCTTCCTGATCGTCACCGCCGACCCGGCGATGACATGGGGGCCGAAGCGGTTCGTGGGCGGACTCGCCTTCTGCATGGGGCTCGTGCTCGTGCTGTGCTGCGGGGCGGAGCTGTTCACCGGCAACTCGCTGATGGTCTCCGACCTCGCCGCGCATAAGGTCACGCTCAGGCAGATGCTGCGCAACTGGATCATCGTCTGGTTCGGCAATCTGGCCGGCGCCTTGCTGTTGGTGTCGCTGGTCGCCCTGGCCGGCACGATGGGGCTCGCCGACGGCGCGGTGGGCGATCTCGCGGTGGCGACCGCCGCGGCGAAGGTCACGCCCGGATGGGGCACGCTGTTCGTCCGCGGCATCCTGTGCAACGTGCTCGTGTGTCTGGCGGTGCGCATCGGGTTCGCCGCACGGTCCGTGGCGGACAAGGTGCTGGGCATCCTGTTGCCCATCGCGGGCTTCGTGGCCATGGGTTTCGAACACTGCGTGGCCAACATGTTCTTCCTGCCCATGGGATTGGCGGCCAAGCTCATGGGGTTCGGCGCCGGTGCCGCCGGCGCGGGCGCATTGAACGTGGGAGCCATCGCGTACAACCTGTCCGCCGCCACGCTGGGCAACGTCCTCGGCGGCTCCCTGTTCGTCGCACTGGCCTACTGGTACCTCAACGCGAAACCCGCACGCAAGCCGTCCGATCCCGTCCAGGGCTGAAGGGGCCGGAAGCCGATCGCGAAGCCGGGCGGCGGCGAGCGCGTTCCGCCATGCAACCGACGGACAGCGGCTGCCGGGCCGCGTCGTTACCATGAACCGCATGGTCACATGGGATTCCGAACAGTACCTGCGCTTCAACACGGAACGCACGCAGCCGTCGCGCGATCTCGCCGCCCAACTGCCCGCCGCCGACGCCATCATGCGCGTGCTCGACATCGGCTGCGGGCCGGGCAACAGCACCGCCGTGCTGCGCGAACGATACCCGCATGCGCGCATCCTCGGCGTTGACAGCTCACCCGACATGATCGCCGCCGCGCGCGCCGCCCACCCCGACATCGACTTCGCGCTGTGCGACGTCTCGCAGAAGAGCCAACTTGACGCCCTGCCACACGACTTCGACGTCGTCTTCTCCAACGCGTGCATCCAATGGGTGCCCGACCACCCGCACCTCATCCCGAACCTGCTCGGCCTGCTGCGCGAAGGCGGCACGCTCGCCGTGCAGACGCCCATGAACTACGAGGAGCCCATCCACCGGATCATCGCCGAACTCGTCCACTCGCCCCGATACGCCGACCGTCTGCCCCAGCAGCGCGAGTTCTTCAACCTCACGCCGCCCGACTACTGGGAGCTCCTGCACGCGCACGCCGTACGGTTCCGCATGTGGAAGACCACCTACATGCACACCCTGCCCTCGCATGAGGCCATCATGGACTGGTACCGCGGCACCGGACTGCGCCCCTACCTCCAGGCGCTCGCCGACGGCGCCGAACGGGCGGATTTCGAACGGCTGGTGTTCGACCGCGTTCGTAATGAGTATCCCACGCAGTCCGACGGCAGCATCATCTTCCCGTTCCCGCGATTCTTCTTCACGGCCGTCAAATAGCGGTACAGTGGGGAGGGCCGTGGGCGGACACTTCGAGCCGAACATCGAGACCCTCCAATCCGGGTACTTCGCCGAGGACGAACTGCCCGAACTCGCCGTGGCGAAGAACACCGCTGATCAGATCGCCATATGCTTCGCCGCCCGACGCGACCCCGACTGGACCGTGGTGTTCGACTAGCGTCAGAGAGCCCCGCCATATGGGGCGTCGGGTTGTCCAGTGCCCCCATATAGTTACCAATGGTCATTATCTTTGGTAACTATATGGGGGCTGCTGATGGACGATCCGAACACGCGGCCGGCATCCGAAGGACTGCCGGCCGCTTACGTGCGGCTGCTGCTGGACGCCTGCTGGAAGGCGAAAAGCGTCACCGAGCTCATGCCCGAACTGCCCAAAGGCATGAAACCGCGCTACGTGCACGTCATAGACGCGGTCTGGCACATCAACGCGCCACACGGACAGGACACGGCCACGGCGCGTGTGGGCGACGTGAGCGCGTTCCTCGGCGTCACCACGCCAAGCGTCGCCAAACTCATCGGCGAAATGACCGGTCGAGGACTGCTTGTCAAACACGCGGACGACACCGACCGTCGCGCGGTCACGCTCACGCTCACCGAACGGGGACTCGCCATCCGCAAGGCGTATGTGGCGGACTATCACGCGCATCTGGGCGAACTGCTCGCCGGCATCACCCAAGAGGAATGCGAGACCGTGGCGCGCGTGATGAGCCGTACGCTGCGGCTCATGCGGGACGACGACTGGCAGGCGACCGAGAACGATCAGGAGACGGATATCCAACGAACGACGGACGGAAAGGACGACAACGAATCATGAACGAACGAACCACGCCGCACACGCAGACACCGCGAGCGCCCCGGACGGCGGCCGACGCCAAACGCCCCGTCGGCGCGAGGCTTACCGTCGCCGTCATCGCGCTCTCCATCCTCACCTTCCTCGGCATCCTGTCCGAGACCTCGCTCAACATCGCCTACTCCACGCTCATGGAGGAGTTCTCGATCGGCGCGTCCGTCGTGCAATGGCTCACCACCGGCTACCTGCTGCTATTGTCCATCGCGATCCCGAGCTCTCCGTTCATGGTGCGCCGTTTCGCCACCCGCGCCCTGTTCGTCGCAGCCGTCGCGATCTTCACGCTCGGCACGCTGATCGGCGCGCTCGCCTCGAGCTTCCCGATGCTGCTGGCCGCGCGTCTGGTCATGGCGCTCGGCACCGGCATCTCGCTGCCGCTCATCACCAACATCATCCTGGAGAAGGCGCCGCTCGAACAACGAGGAGCGATGCTCGGCATCGTCAGCCTCGTCACCTGCGCCGCCCCCGCCGTGGGGCCGGTGTTCGGAGGCGTGGTCATGGAGTATCTCGACTGGCATTGGATCTTCTACACGATGCTGCCGTTCCTCGTGCTCTCGTTCGCGCTCGGCATGGTTTCGGTGCCCGAGATCCGCCACCCCGGCGACAAGGAGCATGCCTCGATCAGCATGCCGTCGCTCATACTGGTGGCGTTGGGCCTCGCCGGCCTCATCGTGGCGGTGAGCTTCTTCGCCGAATGGAACGGCGACCGGCGGTTCTGGGCCACGCTTGTCGCGGCCGTGGCGGTGCTCGCCGTATTCGTGGCCGTACAGCTTCGCATGGAGCATCCGCTCATCGAGGTGCGCGTGTTCGGCTACGCGGGGTTCTCACTCGGCATGCTCATCCTGCTCATGGCCTCGGGCGGCGTGCTGGGATTGAACTTCCTGCTGCCGATCCTGTTGCAGCGCGGCTTCGGCCATGGCTCGCTCGTCGCGGCGCTGATCCTGCTGCCGGGCGCGGTCGCCGGCGCCATCGCGGCCCCGATGATCGGCGGCGCACTAAAGAGCCATTTCCCGCCGAAGTTCATTCTGTGCGGATTCGTCGGCGTCACCGTGATGGACATCGCGCTCATCGTGGGACACGCGAACGTTTGGATGGTGGCCGTCGCGTACGCGCTGTTCATGGCGTCCTCCGGCTTCGTGCTCGTGCCCGACCAGACGCACGCCCTGAACCAATTGCCTGCGCGGCTCAACGCGGACGGTTCGGCCGTGATGAACACCGTCCAGCAGCTGGCCGGCGCGATCGGCACCGCCGCGGCCAGCGCTCTGATCACCGAGTTCGCCGCCTCCGCCGCGCGCTCCGGAGCCTCGCAGTCCGACTCGTATCTTGAAGGGTTCGCGTCGAGCATGTGGGTCATCGCCGGGTTGGCCGTGGCCGGCATCATCCTCGCCGCGCTCATGTTCCGCTTCTCCACACGCCGCCCGCCCGAGATGACCGAGGTGTGACTCCGGCGAAACGGCATGAAAAGACCGGCCCCGGTCCCGATATTCGGTCGATTCCCAAACATGCGGGAAGCGGGCCGGCTTTCGGGCGTAGGATGGAGCACCGTGCTCGCCCGTATGGGCACCCACACGTCACGTTTATGTGCGGGAAACCCCTGCGGCATGAATGCGAGGCAAAACACGGAAGAGGAAGAGGGGAATGACGATGATGACGGTTGGCGTGATGGCCGCGGTGGCTTTCGCCGCGGTGCTGTACGGATTGGACAAGTCGCTGGCTCCCGGCGCGGGCATCCTCGCCGTGGCCACGCTCACCGCCGTCATGCCCGCCAAGGAGGCCACCGGCATCACGCTCATCATGGCGATCGTGGCCGACTGGAGCGCCATCTGGGCGTACCGCGGCAACGTGTCGCGTCGTTCGCTCATCCGCCTGTTCCCGTTCGTCGCCATAGGCATCGCGGCGGGGGCCGGATTCCTGTTCGTGGCGGACAACACCGTCACGCGCCTGACGATCGGCGTGATCCTCGCGGTGTTCGTGTCGATGTACTTCCTATCGCTCGCACGCAAACGGATGGCGGGAGCGGGTCGGACGGCGCATGCCGGCCGGAGGCAGGGGACGGAACCGGCCACCGACGACCATGCCGGAAACGGGAAGACGACGCTCTCCCTCGCCAAACGCGTGGTATGCGGCGCACTCGCCGGGTTCACCACGATGGTGGCCAACGCGGGCGGGCCGATCACGTCCATCTACTTCCTGTCCGAGAACCTGAGCGTCATGCGGTTCCTGGGCACCACCGCATGGTTCTATCTCATCATCAATCTGGTCAAACTGCCGTTCTCCATCGGCCTGGGCATGATCACATGGACGAACTTCACGGCGATGGCGTGGACGATCCCGCTGGTGGTCGCCGCGGTGCTCTGCGGGCGTTGGGTGGCCCGGCGCGTGAGCCAGTCCACGTTCAGCATGCTCGTCTACGTGCTGTCCGTCGTGGCGGTCATCCGTCTGTTCATGTGAGGCGCCGACGCCTTCCGGTATTGACTTCGAGCGCTTGAGGTCCGTAGCGTACAAAACCGTGCACCCGGACACGGCATGATGCACGGCCGGCCGCGACGCCGGCCGACACAAAGAGCATAAGGAAAGGACGATCATGGACAATCCAAGCGCATTCCCAATCGGGGAACCGAACGACGCCTACGCGCAGTACTTCGAAGGACAAAGCTATCTGGCTGCGCTCGCCGGCGACGCTCAGGTGAACGTCGCGAACGTGACGTTCGAGGCCGGCTGCACGAACCATTGGCATGTGCACCACGGCGTGTGCCAGATCCTGCTCGCCGTGGGCGGCCGCGGCTACTACCAGATCGAAGGGCACGATCCGGTCGAGATGAAGCCCGGCGACGTGGCCTACATCCCGCCGGAGACCAAGCACTGGCACGGCGCCGCACCCACCGAGGTGTTCGCGCACATCGCCATCATGCCGAAACGCGATGGTGCCTCCAACGAATGGCTCGAGCCCGTCGACAAGGAGGAATACCGCAGGCTCGCGTAGCCTTGTGGGGCATCGTCTATTGCAGGAACCAACGCCATGCGGGAACCACGTCGATGGTTCCCGCAGGAGTGGTAACGCTTCCCTCCTCCTCATCCAATGAGATAAGCGTTCCGTGTCGTAGGGCCGTATTAGACATAGCTGCCGTGAGGTTGCCCATCTCGCTGCGGAATTTGTCGCTCAACGACGGGTCCGCGAAGTCGGCGACGCTTGTGCTGTCAATGCCGGTCCGTACTGCGACCTGGATCAGTTGATATGGCTCGCCGGTCGCCTCGTCTCCGACGACGAAGTCCACTTCCGGGCAGTTTTTGGCTGAATATGAGGCGATCGCGTTGCTTCGGTTGTCGCCGTATCGTCGTTTGAGTTCTATGAACACCGCCGTTTCCAGCCGTTGCCCGAGGTCGAGATGATTGGCGGGTGCCACGGCCAATGAGAGGCCGGGGTCGACGGAGTAGACCTTGTACGAGGATTTGGGGTTGTCGCGAATGGAGAGGGTGAAGTCGCTCACCTTGAATAGCAGGTGTGCATCTTCAAAATCGTCCATCAGGTCATACAGCTTGGGGCCGGAGACCGGAACCTGCATGCCGCGCAGGGCTTTGATCTGGGCGTTGACGGAGAATTTGAGTCCTGTGGATCGCATGGCGTTGCGGGAAAAACGTGTGGCGACTCGCATCGAGGTGGTGCCGAATCGTTCCAGGACATCCTTGATGACAATCTCATCCGCATAGCCTGAAGCATGCGCATGCGGTCAAGCGTACCCATGCGCTGCACGGCGGGGAATCCTCCCACGTTGAGATATTCAACGAACGCGGATTGCAGCGGGCGACGTGTGTTCGCGGAATACTCCCCGGCGATCCGGGTCGTCGGAATATCGTGGAACAGGCAATACTCCTTGAAACTCAGAGGCCACATCTCCCTTGACAGGGATCGGCCGCGCAGGTTCGTGGGAATGTCCGAAGACAGCAGTTTCGATGAGGAGCCGGTGAGCACGATGGTGACATTATGCTGTTCGGCCACGCGACGGATGAAATTCGTCCAGTATGGCGCTTCCTGAATTTCGTCGAAGAGGAGGTAGCAGCCGTTCAATGCTTCGGGCACCATGCGGTAATAGGCGTCAAGCAGGTCGGTGAGGGTGTGGTCAGTGAATGGCATGATGCGTTCGTCATCGAATGAGAAATGGAATAGCCTTGTGCGTGGTGTTCCGGCGGTAAGAAGCCTATCCATAAGCTGGTACATGGCGTAGGTTTTCCCGCATCGACGAACTCCGGTGATGGTGTGGATCACATTGTTGCGAGCCGGCTTGGGGACCTCGACGGCCGCGCTGTCTCGCATGATGTAGTCCGGAATCTGGAAATCGAGATATTCGGCGATGAGTGACGACAGTGACATGTAGCTCTCCATCTTCTTCTGCCTGCAATGAAGATGCTATCACATCTTCATCTGTGTTCGATGAAGATTGACTTCTATCTTCATCGAACACAAACGAAGATGTGGGCGCAGCTGCAGTGAAAGAGGAGAGACCGAAAGCGTGGACACTTCCGCTGGAATCTAATACCGCGGTACGGGCGCGGGTGGGATCTGGCCGGTTTTACCCTGCATGTCGGAGGCGAGATACTGCATGTCGAGGGCGGCCACCGCGCCGTCCGCGACAGCGGTGACGACCTGACGCAGGTCCTTGGCGCACACGTCGCCGGCCGCATAGACGCCCGGGACGTTGGTGCGCTGCTTCGCGTCGACCCTGATGTACCCGCGATCGTCGAGGTCGGCGAAGTCGCGGACCAGCGTGGTGTTGGGGATGAACCCGGCGAACACGAACACGCCGAACGTCATGCCGCGACGTGCCCGGTATTCGATGGTTTCGCCGGTCGCCCGATCCCGCAGTCGGGCCCATCGCAGACAGCCGTCACCAACGGAACCGTCATCGCCCGACTCCCCGTCGGGTGATGAGCCAACCGCTTCGAGCACCGTGTCGAACCGGACGTCGATCTTCGGATGGTGCATGCACTTCTCGGCCACCTGCGCGGCGCAGGTGAACCCGTGTCCGCGCACCAGCACGGTGACATGATCGGCGAACTGAGTCAGGTACACCGCCTCCTCGGCGGCCGAATAGCCGCCGCCGATGACGAACACCTCGTAGCCGTTGTAGATGTTGCCCGCCGAGGTCGCGCAGTAGGCCACCGATCGGTCGGCGAACTCCCGCTCGCCCGCGAACCCGGCGCGACGCGGCACCGCCCCGGTCGCGATCAATACGCTGAACGCGCGCACCACACCCTTGGATGTAGCGACGACCTTGACGTCCCCGCGGGGGTCGATCATCTGCACCTTCGCCTCGAGGAACTCCGCGCCGAACCCGGCCGCCTGGCGGTGCATCGACTCGGCGAGCCATTGGCCGGTCGCCCGCTCGATGCCCGGATAGTTGCGCACCTCGGAGGTGAGCGTGATCTGGCCGCCGTACGAACCGGCCTCGACGACCAGCGTGCGGTAGCCGGCGCGCGTCATGTAGATCGCCGCCGACAATCCGGCGGGGCCGCCGCCGATGATGACAGCGTCGTAGAGATCGCCTTCCGTGTTGTCTCCGGCGACGCCGGTCGGGGAGAGGACGGGCAGCGGCACCGAGGCCGCATCCTTGTTTTCGCTCATGGCCCGTACGGTAGATGCGCAAACCTCACCCCATGTCACGGGCCGGTTACGCCGAGGAAAACCGGTGCCGCGAACGACGCGCCCGTCGTTCTTCGCCCGCGATTTCCCCGTATCGTAGATGATCGGCCGGAAGACGGTCGTCACAGGCAATAGGGGAGACAAGGAACAAACAACACATATATGTCTTAGAACGATCACGCTCATAACACACATATCACCGACGATTCGACCGCCATCGTGACGCACGACCTCAAGGACGCTCCCAAAGACATCCCCAAGGAGGACGGCTGGCTTCTCCGCGTCACGTTGCTGCTCGCCGGCCAGGCCCTCTCGCTTTTGGGTTCCAGCATCGTGCAGTATGCCATCTGGTGGTGGATAGTCATGCAGACCCGCACCGGCTCGGCCATGCTGCTCGGCGGCGCGCTCATGTCCGCGTTCGGCTCGAAGCTGCTACGGAAGGCCCGCGCGCATGCCAGCGACGCAAGCGCCCTGCTGACCTCGCTCAGAACGATCGCCGGAGCGCTGGGTTCTGCCGTGTTCGTCGCCGTCATGGTCGCCTGCGGCAACGATCCGACCCGTGTGAACGTGGCGTTTTGGGCCATGATCGCGTTGACGGCAGCCGGCTTTGTCATGACCGTCCTCTTCTGCCGCAGGAGATAAGCCGGTTCCTGGGATCCGCGGACTCGACGGCACGCCGCTCACGAGACTATGCTGAAAGTAAGCGGATGACGGGAGCATCAATGAACGCGGAAAACACATTCACCATGATGGGCATCACAACGCAATGGGATGACGACACCATCGTCATCAGCGAAGATGGTTATTCCCGTAAAGCGGTGTTAACCAATGATGGCCGGATACTTTCCTCCACGTTCGGTGTCGAGGGGGAGTCGTTCCTCCATCACTGGTTCAATCGGGTGAAGCCTACTGTGGACGGGCTTCGTGCCATTGATCGCGAATACGCCAATGCCTGAGATCTTCAGCTTCGCTGGCTATTCCATCTATTTCACGGCTCTCGACCGTGACCATGGTGTGCATGTACATGTCGCGCAAGGCTCCCGACACGACCTCGCACGGTTCGTGTTGAATGCCGATGGAACGGTCTCGCTGGCACACAACAAGGGCGGACTGTCTGCGAAAAGCATTCGCAGACTCCAGTTCTTCCTCACCTCGAACTATGGGGATGTGCTTGCCGTCTGGCGCATGTTCTTTGGCGATGACTATCATTTTGAACGCTGACTTTTCGTCTGTTCGTGTATGGCCTCAGTCCATCTTCGCCTGCTGTGCATGCGATTGTCGGCGTGTTTTCTCTTGAGGCAAGTGGAAATTGATTGACGCCGTTCCCCGGGATCACATCGTCGAGTCCCGGGAACCGGCGTCTCTCGATCAACTCACTTGGTCAGGAACGCCTTGTACGCCTCGGCCTGCTCGGCCAGCGCCTCGTCGCTGATGCCGAAGGACGCGAACGTGACGAACGGCTTGACCCACGTGGCGTTGATGTGGTTGGCGGTGCCTTCGAACGGCACGAGCACCTGGTCGATGGTGAAGCGGTTGTCGCCGTCCGGCTGGTACTTCGACTCCGGCGATCCGGTGGACACGGCGACGACGAACTCCTTGCCTTCGAACGCGTGGCCTTCGGAGCCGTACGCCCAGCCGTGCTCGAGCACCACGTCCTCCCACTCCTTGAGGAGCGCGGGAGAGGAGAACCAGTAGAGCGGGAACTGGAACACGACACGGTCGGCGGCCTCGACGGCCTGCTGCTCGGCCTTCACGTCGATGTTGCCGTCCGGGTAGAGCGCGTACTCGTCGCGCACTGTCACGTTCTCCAGTTCGCCGGCGGCCTTGGCCAGCGCCTTGTTCACGTGGGACTGTCCGCCCAGATCCGGATGGAACACCAGAACCAGCGTCTTCTTCATATCATGCTCCTTGTCTTCGATGTGTTGTCGTCGACGATGTCGACGGTCGCATATGGTTTCGTTAGACCGTTGCCCGGCATCCCGATGCCAGTCACCAGTGTCGCAGACAGCACGGCGGCCACGCACTGCGCTACGTCGTAGGCGAACACGGCAGCCTGCGTCCGCAAGTCGCATAGGCGGCATTCGCATCCGTCCTGGTCAGTCGGCCACAGCCTCGTCGGCATCGGCATTCGCCGTGCAGCCGGTGCCGAATTCGGCGGCGGTCGCCACGCCACGGTGCATCAGCGCGGTCATGATGTCCGCCAGTTCCTCCTCCGGCGCGTCCAGGTCCGAAAGGACCCATTGTTCGATTACCGCGTAGATCGCGCCCGCCCAGAACCGGCTCGCGTAGCGTGGTCCGGTCTCGCCCGCGGCGGGCCCACGGTTCATGTTGCGTTGCATCGCGTCAGCGATCCGCCCGCCGTAGCCGGCCTCCAACAGCAGACGATATTGCGGTGCGACGTCGCGCACGGCGGCGAGCATCGCCATCCACGCGTCGCGCGTCTGCGTGAGCGGGTCGTATGCGTTCAGGGTGCGGTCGACCGCTTCGATGAGACCGTTCAGGTATTCGGCGAGTATCGCCTCCTTCGACGCGTAGTTGCGGTAGTAGGCGTTGCGTGAGACCCCAGCCTGCCGCGCAATGTCCGTCACAGTAATCGTGGCGAACGGTTTCGTCTCCATAAGGCGGATGAGTGCGCCTTCGATGCACTCGCGCACGAACGCGTTCGACTCCTCGTTGTTGCGGTGGAGGGTGATGAGTCTGCGGTCGGTTGCCATGTCACAGTTCCCCGTCTTCTGTCATGTCCGACGCCGGCTCGCTTGCACTGCGGCGTCGATGTCCGATAGCGTCGATGGTGTCACACATGTTACATCACATCGGCGGCGCATCCGCGCGGGACACGCAGGATACGGCCACCGCAACGGACGGAACGGAGGACGGAACCACCATGAACGATGGCACCATGAATCACGCGATCGGACACCCGGAGAGCAGGGAAGGCGCGAAGATCATACTCGTCACCGGCGCATCCGGAGGCATCGGTAAACGGACGGCGCTTGCGCTCGCCTCGCAGGGTCACACCGTCATCATGCACGGACGTAACCCGGACAAGACTCGACACGCGTGCGATTGGGTCATCGAACAAACCGGAAACCCCAACGTGACCTGTCACGTTGCCGATCTGTCGCTGATGAGGGAGGTGGCGCGCTTCGCTGTCGAAATCAACGAACGGTACGGCCGTCTCGACGTGCTCGTCAACAACGCCGGAGGGCAATTCGGAAACGAGCGCGAGACCACGGCCGAAGGGCACGAGCGCACGTTCGCGATCAACACGTTGGCGCCGTTCCTGCTCACCAACCTGCTCCTACCGATGCTGGCGAACAGCCCGTCCGCACGCATCGTCACCGTGTCCAGCGAATCATACCGGCAAAGCGGCGCACCCCGGCTCGATGACATCGAACTCGAACACTCCTATTCGCTCGTGCGCGCCTATGGTTCCTCGAAACTGTATGTATGGTGGCTGATGCGGCAGTTCGATGCGCGGCTCAAAGCGGCCGGCGTCGCCAACATCACCGTGAACACCGTCGAACCCGGATCGGCCGTCACCGGATTGCAGCGCGAATCGTTGCGCAAGTCGCCGTTCATGCTACCGCTCGTCATCCTGTGGATGCCGTTCATGCGAACCGCCGCGCACGGGGCTAGAACCAGCGTGCTGATGGCTACCTCTTCGAGCGTCGAAGGGGTGAGCGGCGAGTTCTGGGGCAGCCGCAAGCCCAAGCGCATCAACCCGAAATGGATCTCTCCGCAAGGGGAGAAGGCTGTCTGGGAGTATTGTGCGAAGGCGTGCGCAGCGTATCTGGACGGGTCGGCAACACCGATTGACCTTGCCTGACGGAACATCACGCGGCTGACGAGGGCGCGTGCCGAATCACGGCGTTTATGGCGACGACATGGGCATCAACGTTCACGCCCATGTGGTCGCCATATACGTATACGCTCTGAACCCATGTGTTCCCTACTGATGACCATGTGCCCGCAGACCGATGGTCTGCTGGGCCGATACGAGTACTGAGGCCCGAACCGCGACCGTTCGAGCCCAAGCGAAGCCGTACCCAAATGCGCGTAAGGCACGCCCGATCATCGCCATCCATCATTGTCATCAAGTAAACGGCGCGATACGCCACGTTTCCCACGTATGCGCCCAACGAAGAAAGTCCGAGAACACATTCATGTCTCAGAACGACCCTGCCGTCGCACCGGAAACGTCAATCGCACATGACCCGCGCGAGGACGGCTGGAAGCGCCGCGTCGCGCTCCTGCTCGCCGGCCAGGCGTTCTCCCTGCTCGGCTCCAGCATCGTCCAATACGCCCTGTGGTGGTGGATCGTCCTCGAATCGCGCACCGGCGCGTCCATGCTGTTCGCCACCCTGTTCGGCGTGGTGCCGCAGGCCATCGTCTCCATGTTCGGCGGCCCCATGGCCGACCGATACAACCGCAAGATCCTCATCATGCTGCCCGATCTCATCATCGCGGCCGTCACTGTGTTCCTGTCCGTGAGCTTTGCGCTGGGATGGGCGAACCTCGCGGTGATCTTCGCGGTCCTGTTCATCCGCTCGGCGGGCGGCGGCATCCAGATGCCCGCGGTCCAATCGTTCATCCCCGATGTGACGCCTACGGGCAAGTTGCTGCGTGTCAACTCGATCTACGGCGTCATCAATTCGGCGAACATGATCGTCGCGCCGGCGATCGCCGCCGTGCTCATCAACATGGTGCCGTTGTGGTCGATCCTGCTGGTCGACGTGACGACCGCGGTCATTGGCGTCGGCTTCGTTGCACTGATCCGCGTGCCGGCGAAACGTCAGATGGAAACCACTACGGACGACGGACGGACGAAGGCCGCGTCAGACGCGGCAGGCGAGTCACTGCCGGACGGACCGCTGCCGCTCGCCGTCCTCAAACGCACGTTCGCGGACGTCAAGAACGGATTCACGTATGCGATGGGGCGTCCGTTCCTCAAGGGCGTGATCCTGGGCGACGCGTTCACCTGCTTCATGTCGGTCGCGCCGATGAACCTGACGCTGCTGCTCATGACCCGCGAATACGAGGGCATCGACCTGAACTTGGGGTTCGTGAACCTCACCACCGCCTCCGACAAGCTCGCCGCCAACGAGCTCGGTTTGAGCATAGGCATGCTGCTCGGCGGCGCGCTCATGTCCGCGTTTGGATCGAAACTGCTGCGGGGAGCGCGTACGCAGATGCTCATGGTGTCGTTCGGCATCGCCATGGTCGGCGTCACCGTCATCGGATTGGGCATCGCTTCCAACCTGCTCGCGTATCTCGTCATCGACGTGCTGAACGGCGTCGCCTCAGCCATGTGCGTCAGTCCTATGCGCACGATCATGCAGTCCGAATCAGACGAGTCGATGACCGGCCGCGTGTTCGGCCTGGACAACACGTTCGCCACGTTCGGCATGCCGTTGGGCATGCTGATCTTCGCCCCGCTCGCCGACGTGATTTCGATCGCGTGGGTGTTCATCGCCGGAGGCCTGCTCACCTTGCCCGTAGCTTGGTACGTGCTGTATTTGACCCGGCGTGGCGTATCCGCGCGAACCTGAGCCGCATCCGGCGCCGTCCACACCTATCGGGGCGGCATGCTCGTTGGGCTTGGCTGCTTGGTTTTCGCGGGCGTCCGCGTCCCGCGGCACGATGCGGGGGAGGAGCTCTTCGGACATGAACCGGCCGACCTCGGTGGGGGCGATGAGATCGGGATTGTTGAGCGCCGCACGGAAGATGCCGAGAATGCCCGAAAGATAAAAATGTTTGAGCAGCTCCAGCCGACGGCGTTCCTGCGGGTCTTTGATGTCCTCGACGTTCGGGGTGTCCGGGAACAGGATCGGCTGGATGTACGGCCATACGCTGTTTTCGGCTCGTTCCACGAACTTCGGATCTCCATGCGGGCCGAGCAGCACCCTGCCATAGCGGAACAGCGTCATGGGTACATCCGTCAGTTCGGGCGTGATGGCAAGCTTGCCGTCGCGCATCGATGCGGAGAGCATCGCATCGCGCTGCGCGATCAGGTCGTCCTCGATCTGGTCGCGCACGTCCCGCACCGACGAGAAGTACAGGTAGAACGTGGCCCTGTTATAGCCAGCCATATCGGTGATCTGCTTGACGCTGATCTTTTCGATGGGCTTCTCCTCATAGAGCTTCCAGAACGCCTCCTTGATGTTGCGAATGGTCTGCCCGGTCTGTTCCGGATTCTTCTTGGCCATGGTCCCGCTCCTTGATGGAGGCGGATTCGCAGCGCTCGTCGCGCCCGTCGAGAATCACTCGATGAATCCACCGGAATTGTCGATTGATGAATGCTGGTGACCTCATTATCTTGTTATCCGACGACATAGTGTCGAGTGATTAACGAGAGGAACCAACCACCATGTCATTCCTGGAATTCCATGACGTCGTGCGCCGATACGGCAGCGGCGAGTCGGCCGTTCTGGCGCTCAACCACGCCTCCTTCGACATCGAGAAGGGCGAACTCGCCATCATCCTCGGCGCATCCGGCGCCGGCAAGTCCACCACGCTCAACATCCTCGGCGGCATGGACCGCGCGACTTCGGGCACCGTCACCATCGACGGCAAGGACATCGTCAAGGCCAGCGAGGCGGAACTCACCGATTACCGCCGCTTCGACGTCGGATTCGTGTTCCAGTTCTATAACCTCGTGCCCAATCTCACGGCCCTTGAGAACGTGGAGCTCGCCTCGCAGATCTGCCCCGACGCACTCGACGCCCGCGAGACCTTGGAGAAAGTCGGACTCGGCGAGCGCCTAAACAACTTCCCGGCGCAGCTCTCCGGCGGCGAGCAGCAGCGTGTCGCCATCGCGCGCGCCCTCGCCAAGAACCCGAAGCTCCTCTTGTGCGACGAACCGACCGGCGCGCTCGACTACAACACCGGCAAGCAGATCCTCCAGCTGCTGCAGGACGCCTGCCGCGACCGCGGCATCACCGTCGCCCTTGTCACGCACAACTCCGCACTGGCCCCGATGGGCGACCGCCTGATCCGCTTCCGCTCCGGCAAGGTCACCGAAATCATGACGAACGCCAGCCCGACGCCCATCGCGGACATCGAATGGTAAAGGAGTGAACGCTATGGCACATGCACAACAGCACGCGAAGCGGCGGTCCGGGAGTCGGGCGCGAGTGAAACGCACCGCGCTCTACAAGGACGCCTGGCGGGCCGTCGCCTCCAACGGCAAGCGATTCGCGGCGATCGCGGTGATCGTCGCGGTCGGCGTGATGATGATGGGCGCGCTTTCGTCCATCAGCAACGATTTGCGCGGCGGTCTCGACGGTTTCTTTGACAAAACCGACATGCACGATCTGAGCATCGTCTCCACGTTCGGCTTCGACGATGACGACATCAAGGCCCTGTCCGACGTGGACGGCGTGGGCTCGGTCGCCGGCCAGCGGTCGGCCAGCGCGTACACCAAGATCAATGGCAAGCAGTCGTCCGCCACGGTGACCGAGCTGAACGACCAGGGCCTTGATCAGCCGTACCTGACTGATGGCCGTCTGCCCAAGGCCGCACATGAGATCGCCGTCACCGAGCAGTATCTGGCCGACAGCGGCAAGGCGCTGGGGGATACACTCACGTTCACGCTGGGCGAATCCACGTCCGTGGCGCAGCTGATTTCCGGGGCGTCTTCTGCTGATTCGTCCGATGCGTCGAGCGAATCCGATTCCGGCACGTTCGCGACCGGCGACTACACCATCGTCGGAACCGTCATCGATCCGAACGACATCGTCAACCCATCCGGTCCGATGGCGTTGATCTCCGGCGCCAAAACCGTCTACCCGCTGTTCGTTTCGTCCGAGGCCGCGGCCGCGACGGATGCGCCGTATACGTCCGCGCTCATCAGCGTGGACGGCGCCGCCAACCTCAACACGTATGACGGCGATTACCTGACGCTGGTCAAACGGACGCAGGACGGTATCGAGAAGATCCAATCATCCCGTGAACAGGCCCGCACAGCTGCCATCAAAGACGCCGTGCGCGAACCGGTTGAAAGCAAATTGGACGAACAGAAGCGAACCATCGAGGCCCTGCCCGACGGCAACCCGATGAAAACCGCCGCCGAGCAGAAGATCACCGAAGCGCAATCCCAGCTGGAATCGAAGCTCGACGCACTGCCGGACGCCACATGGATCATCCGCGACCGCAGCGCCCTGACCAGTTATGAGGACGTCAAGACCGAATCCGAGATGATCAGTCGTCTCGGCAAGCTGTTCCCGATCCTGTTCCTCGTCATCGCGATCCTCGTGAGTCTGACTGCCGTGGCCCGCATGGTGGAGGAGGACCGTCAGCTCATCGGCACATATAAGGCGCTCGGCTACACGCGCGGCGAGACGATGCTCAAGTATCTCATCTACTCGTCCGCGGCGGTGCTCGCGGGCGGTGTGGTCGGCGACCTCATCGGCTTGGCGGGGCTGCCGTTCGTGTTCACCAAGCGTATGCTGCACATCCTCTATGTGATCCCGACCTATCCGCTCATCATCGACTGGCGTATCGGCATCGGTGGCATCCTGCTGTTCCTCGTGCTCATCTGCGGCAGTGCGATGGCCGTGTGCGCGGGCTCGCTGCGCTTGCAGCCGGCCGAACTGCTGCGCCCGAAGGCGCCGAAGGCCGGCAAGACCATCGTGCTGCAGCGCATCGGATTCGTCTGGAACCATTTGAGTTTCCTCGGCAAGGTGACCGCGCGCAACCTGTTCCGCTACAAGTCCCGTGCACTCATGGTCATCATCGGCGTGCTCGGATGCACCGCGCTCATGACCGCCGGTTTCGGCATGGCCTCCTCCGCGATGACGATGATGCCCCGCCAGTTCGGCGAGATCGCCACCTACGACGTAATGGCCGTGACCAAGGCCGCCGACCACGACAAGGCGCAGAAGGCGCTGGACGGCGACGATGCGGTGGAATCGTCGGTCCCGATTCATCTGGAAAGCGCGACGCTGTCCGCGGGCGATGCCGTTGGCGGTAACGGTGACGCCGATAACAGCGGTTCCGGTAATGGCGGAGCAGCCGAGGATAGCAAGCTGACCGTGCAGCTCATGGTCATCCCGGACGGCGAGTCGCTCGATGGCTACCTCGATCTGCATACGACGGACGGCCGGACCATCGTGCTGGATGAGGGGAGCGAGGCCACGGCGGTCGTCACCGCAAACGCCGCGAAGACCTTCGGTTTGGACACCGGCGCCACGGTTGAGCTCGCTGATGCGATGATGGATACCGCCCAAGTGAAGGTCACCGGCGTGGCCCAGTACTACACCGGCAACATCGTGGTCATGTCCGAAGCCGCCTACCGTGCCGCGTTCGACGTGAACAACGATACGGACCTCGCGCTCAACGCCGACCTCATCAAGGTAAAGGGCGACGACGACGCGCAGATCGCGTTCGCCGACGACCTGGCCGGACAGGACGAGTACCTGACAGTGGTGAGCACCGCCAAGCAGACGCGCGACTTCACCAAGAGCTTCCTCATCTTCTTCGTGATGATCGGCTTCATCGTGGTCATGGCGGCGATCCTCGCGGTGGTGGTGCTCTACACGCTCGCTTCCACGAACATCTCCGAGCGCGAGCGCGAGCTCGCCACCATCAAGGTGCTGGGCTTCCGCAAGCGCGAAGTGCACGGGTATGTGAACAAGGAGATGCTGCTGCTCGCCTGCTTAGGCATCGCGATCGGTCTGCCGTGCGGCCGCGGCCTGCTCGGATTCCTCCTGAGCCAGCTCGACCTGCCGGGCATGAACATCGTGCCGAACGTGGCATGGTACTGCTATGCCGCTGCCGCACTGCTGGCGTTGCTGTTCACCGTGCTGGTCGAACTCGCCACGAACCGCTCCCTTGACAGCATCGACATGGTCGGCGCATTGAAGAGCCCCGAGTGACGAACGAATCAGAACAACGGATCCATGTCCGCCCCCGATTCGCCGATCGCATCGGCACGGGGGCGGACGCGCGCCTCAACGATCCATGAACCGCTTTCGTCCAGCCGCGCCCTAGCCTCGAAGGCCCCCGTCTCGAATCCGCGGCGAATGCCGTTATTGATCTTGTATGCGGCCTTGCGCGCCGCCGAACGGTTCGCGGCGTCCGCGACGAGATGCCATCCCTCGTGGGTGAGCAGCCAGCGGGCAAGCTTGGGCCCATTGCGCTTGACGTTGAGCTGCTGTTCGTCCTCCACGGTCGCCTTCGGCGATTCCAATCCCAACTCGCGCAGACGGAACAGCCATGCGCGCGCGGAGGCCCTATCGGGAAAATCGAAGATTATACGCACGCGATCCATGCGCTTCACGATACGCGACCGGATACATCGACTCGCCGCATCTCGCGTATCGTTGGAATCATCGCATGAACCCGTACGGATAGGGGAGGGAAGCCACATGGAGACGAAACGAATCCCGGCAAAACTCATCGGACTGATCGCCCTGCTGGCGGCGGTCGCCATCGTGTTCGGGCTGGTCGTATGGAACGCCTCCCGTCCCGCCCCCACGACCTCCCAACCGACCAGAACCGTCACGGTCGACGGATATCTCGGAGGAGAGAAGATCGGTCTGTTCGACGATCCCGAGTTCGGCAGGATAGCCGCCGCACAGGGTCTCGATGTCTCGTATCGCAAAGCCGGAAGCCTTGCGATGATGGACGCCGATCGAAAGGGCCTCGACTATCTGTTCCCCTCCTCCCGCATCGCCGTCGAATACGGCAAGGCGCAGGGAGTGAAGGCCGTGCGCAGCGATATCGTGTTCAACTCGCCGATCGTCATCTACACGCATAAGGCCGTCGCCGACGGTCTGGTGTCCACGGGGCTCATGAGCGTGAAGGACGGTGTGTATCGCATCGACATGGCCAAGGCGGTCACGGCCATGGAGGCGAACAGATCATGGACGGACGTGGGGTACGCCGCCGGCTACGGACAGTTCCGCATCGACTCGACCGATCCCGTCCAATCGAACTCCGGTAACGAATACGCGGCCCTCATCGCCACCGTCATGAACGGCGGCGCACCCGCCACCACCGAATCGGTCACACGAGACGGCCCACGCGTGAAGGCCATCTTCGAGAAATCGGGGTGGATGGAGACCTCCAGCGAGGATTCGTTCAGTCAGTTCCTCACTCTCGGGGTCGGTTCCAAACCCATGACCGTGGGATACGAAAGCCAGATACTTGATCTTGCGGTCAACAAGCCGGACGCGTTCAAGCAGGTCAAGGACGATATCGTCATCGCCTATCCCACGCCCACAGTCTGGAGCACGCATACGCTCATGGCTCTGGATGAGAAGGGGGAGAGACTGCTTGATCTGCTCACCTCCTCCGACGTGCAACGTCTCGCGTGGAGACGTCACGGATTCCGGTCCGTCGATTACACCGGTGACGACTCCATCGCGCGGTTCGGCGTGAACGGCGTCGTGGATCAGGTCACGGACGTGGCCGAGCTTCCCGGCAATCAGGCCATGCAGGCGCTTATCACAGCGCTGAAATGATGATCGTCGAATAACTGTCGAATGAACAATGCAATGGGTTCTCCGCCAGCAACCACGTCAACGGACCCGACGACCAGAGCTCAGTGCCGGGTGGCACCGAGCCTGCCCTGCTCCCTGCGGGACAGCTCCTCAAGCGTGGGCATGGACGAGAGCGTGCTCCGGGCCGACTCGAGTCCTTCGAGCATCGAGCATTGGCTCGGCACCTCGCCGTCGTGAACACGCAACATCCTGAGCATCTCATCACGGCTCATTGGTTTCGCCGTCATCAACAACCTCCCTGACTGACGTCGATTCGTTCTTCATCCAGCTTAATCGCCGTTTGTCTCGACGGTGGGCTAACTTGGCCACCATCGATTTCAATATCGTCGATTCTGCTGCTTTCTGCACCTGTTATCCCATTTTTAGCATCGGGCGGACCAACCCTCCTAGGGTGTCGGCCCTGTTTCCCATTTTTCGAAAGGACCAAGCATGTTCATCAAACAGCGTTCCGTCTTCGACTATCAGGCGATCCTTGCGGATGCGCCGAACGGCGTCGAGGCGCGCATCACGCGACTGACCCCCAATCTCACCTACGACGTCACGGTGATCGTTCCCGAATCGTATGGTCTTCCCGCATCCATCGAGGATAAGGTGGTCATCACCTCGATGGACCGCAAAGTCGTCCACCGGTCGTTCGACGCGTTGCACGACGCCCGCACATGGGTGAACGATCTGGTCACGACCGCCTGAATCCCCGTCATCGCGCCTCTCTCGGAAACTGCACTCGCCCCGTTGCGACACGCCGTTCGGCATGTCCCGGACGCGTGCAGCGGATACGCGTCCACCCATCGGCCATATACCGTGTGAAGCGGATATTGTCGGGGTCCGAACAGCGGGATCCGGCCCATCGAACCGGCACCGAACCGGCGTCAGGCAAAAATTTGAGACCGAAATTTAGTGAAAGGCACCTCATGGCCTGAAAACACAGTTAATATAGATGGAAGTTGCGTCATGCACGCAGTTGAAATTTAAGATTAACGATACGTGAGGACTAATGGCAGAAGGTAGTACCGGAAGGCGGCGGTTTTCGGACAAGTGGGGTAAGCACGAGCTCGATGTGCTGGCCGTGTTGTCATCCGCATTCCCGCAGTGGCTCACCTCACGTCAGATCGCGCAACGAGTCAAGGCGTACGCCGACTCCTACGGGGAGCTGGCCGATCAGGCCGCCAAGGCCGCTTTCGCCAAGCAGTTCCAGCGCGATCGAGCCAAGCTGGCGGCCATGGGCATCGCCATCGAATCGCGTCAGCCCGAGTATTCGTCCAAATCCGAAGGTCAGGACTTCGCCTCCTATAGGCTTCAGCTGGGAGACGAACCACGAGTTCGACTGCGCTTCGATCCGGAGGACATGCCAGTGCTGGCCGCAGCGAACTATCTGGCACGATCCATGTCGATGTCCAGCGAATCCGATCAGTCGGCGGCAAGCAGCCATGCCTCCCGCACGGCGCCTAGGGTTCCCCAGACCCCGATTCCGGGTCTCGGCCTCGATTCGATCGCCCCGGGGCTGGGCACGCAGACCATTCCGGATGCGCTCGTCAAGGTCATCGACTCACGCCGTTTCGCCGCCACCATCGACGTGGACGGCGAGCACATCAACGTTGCGTACACCGATTCAGATGATCTGGCCATGTACGTGCTCGAGCATCCGGGCGCTTCGATCGTCAGCCCTCAGGAGGCGGCCGACGCGTTCCACCGCCGTCTCGTCGCCGCCGAGGCACTTGCTCTGGCCGACGCCGACGCCGAGAAGAAGGCCGTCGGTACCGCCGACGCCACGCGAACTGACAACGACCGGGAGATGGATGAGGATGACGGTTCCAAGCAGCGTTCCAAGAAGTCGTCGTTCCAGACCGGCAGCGAGGTGGATCGTCGTCTCCGGCTGATGCTGTTCCTCTCCGCGCATCTGGGTGAGGAGTTCTCGCTCGAGGAGCTCGCCGAACGGTTCATCGGCCGCCCCCGCACCCCGGAGGAGCTCAAGAAGTCCGTCAATGTGATCCACAAGGACATCAACACGCTCACCACCGTTTCCGATGACGGCGAGATGGCCGGAAGCCAGTTCTTCGACATCGACTGGTCGCTGCTGGATGCCGAGGGCATCGTATCGGCAACCAATTCGCTCGGTCTGGAACGGCTTGCCGGCATCTCACCCCAGTATCTGAGCATGCTCACCGCATCCGTCAGCTATCTGGCCCATTCGCCGCTGCTCCCGGATGATCAACGTGCCCAGGCCGAAAGCCTTTATCATCGTCTGCATCAGCATGTCAAGCCCGGTCAGACCCCGTGGCTGAGCCTGACCGGTTACGAACTCGAACCACACAACTTCGGCATGGTCAAACGAGCCATCACGTCGCAGTCCCTGCTTGACATGACCTACACGGACGGTGCCGGCAACAATCGTCGCCGTCTCGTGGCACCGGTCAAGATCTATGTGGATGAAGGCGTGTACTACGTGGCCGTATGGACCGATGTGGCCAAAGCGGCTCCGGCGGACAAGCAGGACATCATCCTGAAGAACCCCGCCATCAACAAGGCCAACGGCAAGCCGCGCACCTGGCAGGTGCTTCGCATCGCCCGCATCGAACAGGCGAAGCTCGTCGAGCCGACCACGCGTCTGGATATTCCGGACATGCCGTTGAGCGAGCTGCGCAAGTGGAGCTTCGACAACGGAACCGCTGCGGCGTTCATCACCGACACGAAGGATATGTCCTTCGTCAAGAACCTGCCCGGCGCCACCGTTACGCCGTGTGGTGACGGCGAGAAGGTGAATCTCATCGTCTCATCCGATTCGTGGTTTGTGGCGTTCTGCATCGCACATGCACGTCATATCGTCGCCGTTGCGCCCGAGACGCTGCGTACGATGATCGTGGCCCGTGCACAGCGCGAGCTGAGTATCGCCGCACGCGACGCGGATTGACGGACCGACAGGACGCTTTGCGCGTATGTTCTACGATCGTCGTAGAACATACGCAGACGGAAGGGGAAGAGTCATGCCTTGGTGGATCTGGCTGCTGCTGGCGCTGTTCATGATCGCCATGCTCGTCATCGGTGGCATCTACGTATTCCGGCGTGCCCTCGCCGCATTGTCGGTGATCTCCGAAACCGGTGCACGGATCGGAGATCGGCTCACACGTATGAGCGAGCCGGTCGATCAGGAGAATCCTGACGAGGCACCGATATTCACGCAACCGTTGAAGGTCGCCGCCGAGCGCTACGAAGAGGCGCACGTCGGCGTGATCCTCAGGAAGGAAGCCAGACGAGACCGCCATGTTCAGGCATGGCGGCGTTGGCGTCACGGCATTCTCGGATAAATGAGCACAAAGAGCAATATCACAAAGAAACACCGCAACGGCGATCACGATGCGGTCATGTCCTCGCCCGCCGCACGGTACGCCGCGTTCAGGAAGCGTCAGATCCGCACCTCGAGTGTGGCGTCACGCTTCGCGCGTACCCTGCCGTTCGAACTCGACGACTTCCAGACGCAAGCCGACGAAGCGCTTGAGGCCGGCAAAAACGTCCTCGTCGCGGCACCCACCGGAGCCGGCAAGACGGTCGTGGCCGACTTCGCCGTCTATCTTGCGCAGGAGCGCAACGTCAAGGCGTTCTACACCACGCCGATCAAGGCGCTGAGCAATCAGAAATACCACGATCTCGTCGACGTGTACGGTCAGGACAAGGTGGGTCTGCTCACCGGCGACACCTCGATCAACTCCGAGGCGGACATCGTCGTGATGACCACCGAGGTGCTGCGCAATATGCTCTATGAGCACTCCACCACACTCGATGCGCTCCATTACGTGATCCTCGACGAAGTGCACTACCTCGCCGATCGGTTCCGCGGACCGGTGTGGGAGGAGGTCATCATCCATCTGCCCGAGCGCGTACGCATCGTGGCACTGTCCGCAACGGTCTCCAACGTCGAGGATTTCGGCAAATGGATCTCATCGGTCAGGGGAGACACCGAACTGGTCGTCTCCGAGCGCCGTCCGGTTCCCCTCGAACAGCATGTCATCGTTCAGCAGGACGACCGCACCGAGCCGGAGATTATCGACCTGTATCAGCGTGACGACTCAGGTGAGCAGACCACCAAGGTCAATCCCGAACTCGCCAATCGCCTCGACCAGCTCGACCGGCGTGCTGCAAGACGTGCCGGCGCGGAGCGTCCTCACAAGGGCCATGATCATGGCCACGGTGGCAAGGGTCGGGGGCGAGCGGGGGCGCCGGCTCGCAAGCCGGAACGGCATACGCCGCGTCGGTGGGCCGTCGTCGACGAACTCAACTTCCTCGATATGCTGCCCGGAATCTACTTCATCTTCTCCCGCAACGGATGCGATCAGGCCGTCGAGCAGTGCATCAACGCCGGGCTCGAGCTCACTAGCGAACAGGAGGCGAAGCGTATCCGCGCCATCGTCGACGAGATGGTCGAAGGGCAGCTCTCGCAGGATGATCTCAAGGCGTTGGGCTTCTCCCGCTTCCGATTCGCACTCGAGGAGGGGTTCGCTTCCCACCATGCCGGCATGGTGGCCCTGTTCCGACAGATCGTCGAACGACTGTTCGAGGAGGGACTCGTCAAGATGGTCTTCGCCACCGAGACGCTGGCCCTTGGCATCAACATGCCCGCACGATGCGTCGTGGTCGAGAAACTGGAGAAGTTCGACGGCACCGGACACGTGGCGCTGACGCCGGGGGAGTTCACCCAGCTGACCGGCCGCGCCGGACGCCGCGGCATCGACACCATCGGACACGCGATCGTCGTCGATCATCGAGGATTCGTCCCAGCCACGGCGGCGGCGCTCTCCAGCAAGCGCGTCTATCCGCTGCACTCGAGCTTCAAGGCCACGTTCAACATGGCGGTGAACCTGCTCAACGCCAGTGATTATGAGACCAGCCGCATCACGCTCGATCATTCCTTCGCGCAATGGGAGGCGAACGCCTCCGCATGGCAGCTGGAATCGCGCATGGCCACGCTCCGTGAGGCTATCGAGGGCTACGAGCGCGCCTTTGCATGCGATCACGGTGATTTCAGACAGTTCATGACCCTTCGCATGCAGCTGAGCGATCTTGAGAAAACCGAACGCAATCGACTCAAACACACGGCCTTCTCCTCCGACCAGGCGCGTTCCGACGCGTTCCGCGATCTGGATCGGCGCATCGGCGATCTGCGCAGGCAGGAGCAGCAGCATCCGTGTCGCGAATGCCCCGACCTGCAGCAGCATCTCAAATGGGGGCACCGATGGACTCGCGAGATGCGCGAACTGATGCGTACGCAGGAACGCTACGATTCACGCACCGGTTCCGTGGCGCGTCAGTTCGATCGCATCTGCGACGTGCTTACCGAACTCGGATATCTGGAGCAATCGGGTGAGCATGATCTTGTGCTCACCGAGCACGGACAGCTGCTGCGCCGCCTGTACAGCGAACAGGATGTGGTGCTTGCACAGGCGATCCTCACCGGCGCTCTTGATCTGCTTCCCCCGGCAGGTCTTGCTGCGGTGCTGTCGCTGCTGGTGTATGAGGCGCGTCGCGGGCTCGGTGGCGAGCCGCGTTACTATCCCGGATCGGTGCATGGTCCGATCGCCGTGGCCGCCGGAGAGCTCAAGGCGATCCGCAACCAGGTCAACGCACTGTGCGAGGATCACGGACTCGATCCGCTTCCCGATCTTGATGCCGGCATTCTCGACATCATGTACGAATGGGCCGATGGAAGGGATCTGGCGGACGTCCTACACGGCGTCGAACTGACCGGTGGCGACTTCGTGCGCAATGCCAAGCGGCTTGCCGACGTGCTGCAGCAGATCGCGGCGGCCGAAGCATATCTCGGCCCTGGCAGCGAATCTCTTGCAAAACGGGCGCGTAGAGCGGTCGAAATGGTCAATCGAGGTGTCGTATCCTATTCCGGCGTCGACTGAGTTTTCCCTCAGACCGGAATATAACGCTCGTCCGAGCTGTTTCGTAATGTTGATAGGTCGTATAAGGAGGACGTGAACTATGGCAGAACGCAGTCTGCGTGGCATGAGCATCGGTGCGAAGTCGTTGGAATCCGATTCCAACGTCGACTTCGCCGCGCGCGAAGAGGTCGCCTACGTGTGCCCGAATGGACACCGCACCATTCTGCCGTTCGCCGAGGGAGCCGAGATCCCGGACGAATGGGAGTGCCGTTGCGGTTCGACCGCGCATCGCGAGGGAGAGGACGCCGAGGCCAACGAGATCGCCAAGCCAACGCGTACCCACTGGGACATGCTGCTTGAACGTCGTAGCGAGGAGGAGCTCAAGGAGCTGCTCGAGAAGCGCCTGCAGATGCATCGTGACGGCTGGATCCCAGATTACGAGTGATTCCCTAGGCAATTCACGAATGGCAACGTATAAGCGATACGAGTACCGCGAACGAGTGTCATGAGTGAACAGTGCATGAACGTTGTGCCCGGCCCGATGGACCGGGCACTTTTCTTCCGTGCTACAACGTAATCTATTCTAGGCAAGCGGCCCGGGGTACAAGAACATGATCCCGTGACCGACAAGGAAATGACGAGATAATCAGGGGAGTGACACCGATGGCTGAACATCCGAGGAACGTGGTCCTGCTTGATCTGGACGGCACGCTCACCGATTCCGCGCCCGGCATCATCGCGGCCGTGACCGAGACCTTCAAGAAGATCGGCATGACGGTGCCAGATGACGAGGAGCTGCACCGCTTCGTGGGTCCCGCCATCATCACCTCGCTACGTCGCAATCATGTCCCGGAGGATAGGCTGGACGAGGCCGTCGACATCTACCGCGACTACTACGCCAACCAGAACGTGTTCGACGACCCGAACAACCCCGGTCAGAAGGTTGCCGGCCGGTACGTCAACAAGGTGTTCGACGGTATCGCCGAGCAGCTCGACATCCTGCGCGCCGACGGCTATTACCTTGCCGTGGCCACGTGCAAGCCCGAATACCAGGCCAAGCCGATCTGCGACCGCTTCGGCGTGACCCCGATGGTCTCCGGCATCTACGGCGCCAGCAAGGACAACTCACGTCTGACCAAGGAGCAGGTCATCCGCTACTGCTTCGAGCATATCGACTTCGACGCGGCAGCCGGCGACAAGGCGCTCATGGTCGGCGACCGTTGGACCGACGCCGACGGCGCAGTCGCCTGCGGGCTCGACTGCCTCGGCTGCGGTTGGGGATACGCCGAACCCGGCGAGCTCAAGGAGCACGGCTGCTACCGCATCATCGACGACATCGCCGACCTGAGCGCCGCGGTCGAGGAGTACTTCGCGAAGTAGAGTTGCGGCAGTGACATTCCGTTGGTGGTGACATCCCGTCAGTTGCCCGGATCGATGCTCATGCGGATGTAGGCGGCATGCTCGCGCAGGTATTCGCGTAAATATGGAATCGCGAAATCAACGAGACCATAGCCTTTGTCCTCGATGACCTGAGCCTCCAGCAGTCGGGCTCGGTACGTGCTGGCGTAGCCGAGATCCTTGCCCATGCGGTTGGCTATCACCGATGTTGAGGAAGGACCGTCATCCTGGGCCATCGCCAATAGGTATGTCTTGTCCACGGGGGAGAGGCTGTCCAGTTCCGGACCGTGCACCGTGTCTCCCAGTCGGGAAAGCGCCTTGGCAATGCCCGGCTCCGCGTCCTCCATGGAGATGACGGGATCCAGAGGATGCCGGCGGCTGGCGAGCCGCCAGATGTGGTAGCCGACCAGTTGCACCATGAACGGGTAGCCATAGGTGGCTTCGGTGGCGGTGCTCAGCGCCTGACCGGCAATCGTCATGCCGGATTCGGAGAAGGTGTCCTCAAATGCTTCCGCCACGTCGTCCAGTGAGACATCCGCCAAGGTATGCGGTTCGGCGCGGCGCATGAATGTGGTCGCGTCGTCATTGAGCCACTTCGACGACATGGAGGGCAATCCGGCGAACACGAACGCGAAGTTGCGGTTCTCGGTGTTCATGTCCTGTGCGGCTGTCGCGATGGCGATCATATCGTCCTTGTCCGTGGCTTGGGCCTCGTCGATGGTGATCAGCAATCCGTGACCGTGTTTTTCGACATCGTCCAGAACGTTCCGTAGCGCATCGGACAGTGTCAGCGGCATTTGTTGCGGCGATTCGTAATGGAATTCTCCAAGGCTGCCTCCTGCA
The DNA here is from genome assembly GCF_000741175.1 of Bifidobacterium callitrichos DSM 23973. GTDB lineage: Bacteria > Actinomycetota > Actinomycetes > Actinomycetales > Bifidobacteriaceae > Bifidobacterium > Bifidobacterium callitrichos. The sequence goes on along the minus strand of NZ_JGYS01000001.1, from coordinate 357,548 downwards.
ACGTTCGCGATATTCGCGCTCGGATTGATGGTGAATCCGAAGGATCCTTTCCCGGAGTGCAGACGAGTGACCAAACGCGCGGCCAGTCCTTTGGAGGCCGACTCGCGGATGGTCTTCCATCCGCGGCCATCCGCTATGCGGGTGAACTCCGACAGCAGCACGGTCTTTCCTACACCTCTGGCGCCGGTGATGCGCATCAGACGTGATGGGGCGCCGGGGCCATCGTCCAGTCCCTCCGTGAAATCGTCGATGACTTCATCCCTGCCTATCAGCAATGGGGGAGTATGGCCTGCACTGGGCTTGAAGGGATTCCCATTCGTCCTGACCATGGCAGTCCTTTCAGGAGAATTATGAAACATTCATAAAGATTATAAAACATTATGAAAACATAAAAAAGCTCCTCACGATCTTGTGAGGAGCTGGAGAAATGTTGTCTGTGGCGTGTGTCGGCAGCCTCGACAGCAGGATTCAGTAGCAGTCCCACTGATAGACGGCGCGGGACAGGTCCCAGGCGCGCAACGCGTCGCGGGGGATGAGGATGTGGCCGATGCCGTTGTCGCCGAGCATCATCGAGAACTCGATGCTGTCGATCTGGGCGAGCTGGACGAGGTCATCGTCGTCATCGAGCCAGTCACGCGGATCATTTTGCGTGAACGTGGGATGACCGCCGAGCAGGTGTCCGCCCGTCCCCAACAGTTCGAACAGCAGATCGTCGATGTCCGCGTCGTTGTCGTCATAGAAGTCGCGAGCCTCGTCCCCGAGCTGGTCGAGGCACTCGTCAATGAGATCCTCGATTCCTCGGTCGCTCATGTCCATGGGATTGCAGATAGGGGCGCCGACGAGTTTGAAAGTGACGTCGGGACCGTTGAACGGCAGGTCATTGAGGCCGGACGTCCATGACGGCGCTACCTCGCGCACGTCGCTGAGCAACGACGCAGGCAGATAGCGGATCTCCCACGAATGCTCCGCCTCGACGTCCTCGACGATGAACAGCTGCAACAACCCGTCCGTTGGATACCCATCCATATGCGGCAGATCCGCGAAATTCCACTGCGCCAACAGGAACAGGGGGCGCTCCGTCGGCATCGACCGGATCGTTCCACTCCGTCGGCACCAGGTAGGAGCCACCGTATTTCGTGTCCGTCAGGGCAGGCGAAGCGAGATCCTTATTGTCGATGTCGCGCAACGTCTGTGGATCGAGGATCGCGTTGCCGTCCGCCGCCTGCACATGCAGGGCCACAGCCGAAATCGAAGTGCGTTCCCGTATCATGTCCGCGATCGTCGAGGACAGTCCTTCAATCGTCGTCACATCATTGTTTGTGTCCATGCCGGTTCCCTTCCCGAAGTATCCGGTACGGTTCCAGTCTACGCGGAATCGCGTCGGATCGTACTGGTACTGCGCGGGTGCCTTCGGTTTTCGGATTCGTCGTATGCGCCATGGATGTGCGTAATGTGGACCTGTTATGTGATATGGACGACATTATGGATATGTGTCGGCCGTTACGTAACAATGGGTTGTTACCGTTCACACTATGTTCGTCAAACAGCATACGAATCTTGATTATGCGGCTACGATGATCGGCGGTCCCGCCGGGGTCACCGCGAAGATCACCCGCCTGGCGCCCAGTCTCGCCTATGATGCGACGGTGGTCATCCCGGGGTTCTATGAGCTGCCGGAGATGGTCACACGCGACGCGTCCACTGTGGACAAGAAACGCGTCATCGTACACGGTTCCTTCGCTGGATTGCACGAGGCCTGCGCTTGGGTGGATCGGCTCACCGGATCGCTACATCAGACCGTCGCGGCCTGATCTGCAGCCTGACCGGTTTCGATCCGACGGGGGCATGCATCTGCTGCGTCTCGTCGGATCGAGATCGATCGCGGGTACGGACGGCGTCTATGAAAGGTCAGTTGTCGTCATCCGTATCATCCCCGTCGTCGTTATCATCGTCGGTGTCATTCTGATCGTCGTCGTTATCATCGTTGGCATCGTCGTCCGACGAATCATCTGAGTCGTTGCCGTCATCCTGGTCATCATCCCGATCGTCGGAACCGTCATTGGTGTCGTCTCCCGTATTATCCGACGCATCGTCGGCGTCATCTGCATCGTCATCCGACTCATCGCCGACGTCATCCTGATCGTCGCCGTTCGACGTGGATTGTTCGTTCTGCGTGCCTCCGGACGCCGGTTGAGGCGAGGACGTGGTCCCGCATGCGGATACGCCCAGCACCAGCAGCAATGCCGCGGCCGCTCCGGCGAGAATGGTGAACTTACGTTTGATTGAATTGGTCATGGTCGATTCCTTTATCGATCGTGCCGTATCGACGGCTCCCACCACGACCGTCGTCTCTCAATCATCGCATATCCGCACGTTTCGCGCACCCGAATCGACTGTGGCGTGCATCACGCGCGAGGCATCACCTCGGGCGCTGATCTTCCGAAGGATCATGGTCAAGATCATGTGGAAGAATAGTCCATGAAAACCCACAAAGGAGTGATTCACCATGTTCGGTTCGTCGTCGGCCATCGTCGGTGGCGTGCTGTTCGCAGCCGGTCTTATTGTTCTGCTCATCGCACTTGTCGTCTTGCAGCGTATCCGCATGCTGCATTCCCGTTGCACCGCCCGTACGCGCGGCACGGTCATTCGCTTCGTCGAGCATGAGAATGACTGGAATCTCACGTTGACGCCGGAGATCCGATATGACGCCGACGGTCGTGAACGCACGGTGCTGGCCGCGGCCACGGCCGGGTTGCCTGACATGCATCTGGACGAGCGGACCGACGTCGCCTATGATCCCACTCACCCGGATGTCGCCTACCTGCCTGCCGACCGGCACGTCGGTTCCATGGCATGTACCCTGACGGCCGCGGGCGCCGTCTGCCTGGTGGCTGGTGCGGCGCTTGCCGCCGCCAGTGCGTGAGATCCCGATGTTCGCCTTGGGCGTGGCCCTCATGCTCATCGGCACCATACCCGTCGCAGCCGGTGCCATCGGGCTTGCTCGTGTGCGTCGGCTGCGGTCGGGATGCCGGCTGGCCATGACCGGCGTGATCGTCCGTCGTCTGCGCAATACGCGTGACGGCACATGGAATCTCGTGGTCCGGTATCTGATCCGAGGCGTGCCATATACGATCGTTTCGAAGGGGTGGGGGCAGGACGTGCGGTTCCGCCCCGGCCAGACCGTCACCGTCGTGTGCGACCCGTCCCGTCCGCATACGGCGCGATTGGATGCCGATCGGCCGTCATACGTCGGTCCGATGCTGAAGATAGGGGCTGGTGCTCCGCTGTTGGCGATCGGTGTCGAATTGTCGACGGTCACGTTACTGTAGCCGCAGGTCGCTAGGTGGCGTGGCATTCCGGACAGGCGGACGGCTGAAATACGTTCGGCACGCGTTTTGTTCGCGGTCGTGGTCCGTTCCGGTCGTCCCCGGTCAGGATTATGGTAAGGACAAACATACATACAGTGTGTTCCGCTTACGCGGGTGATTTCATGAATATGCACGGGTCCGCGGTGTTTCTTACTTCTACAACACTTTCTGCTTTTCCACGAGACACCGCCGAGACACCGCTGGAATGTCCGCCGTTTACGTTTGACTTTCATACCCTGTTCTTGAAAGGGGTTTCATCATGTTGAATTTCATCATCGACGAGTCCCATCCGTTCACGTTCGCCGCCCATCTGACGGGAGCAAGGAACGGTGTGACCGCACGTATCGCCAAGCTTTCGCCGAACCTGCCGTATGACGCGTCGGTCAAGGTGCCTCGCCGGCTGATCCCGGCTGACATGCCGGTCCAGCCGTTCGGCGTGGACGGGATCCTGCACCAGAGCTTCGATCGTCTGTCCGACGCCGAGGACTGGACCGCCGCATGGGCGAACCGGTGACGGGCAAGAGAGTTCATGTATGCGACTGATCGGCAATATTCTGTGGATCGTGCTCGGCGGCATCGAGATCGCCATCGGCTGGGCAGTCATCGGGTTCGTGCTGTGCGTCACGATCGTCGGCATCCCGCTCGGGCTGCAGGCGTTCAAGATGGCGGGACTAACCCTGACACCGTTCGGCAAGACCGTGCGATACGGCGGGGGAGCGGGATCGACGTTCGCGAACATCATCTGGGTCGTGCTCGTTGGAATCTGGATGGCGATCGGGTATGTGGTCGCCGGACTACTCAACTGCATCACGATCATCGGCATCCCGTTCGGCATCCAATCGTTCAAGATGGCCAAGCTCGCCCTCTGGCCGTTCGGTGCGGAGATCGTGGACGCGTGAGCCGTATCGTTTCTTAAAGATGCCGCACATCAGCAAGTCTCTCATCGTCCGCGGTCTTCGCATCGCCGGTTTCGCGCTGATTGCGCCGGTCGCGGCGTTCTGGATTCCGCCGTTCTTCGACATGGTGGCACAGCTGGGGCAGACGGCCGCAGTCATGGCGTTCATATGCTATGCGCTTGGTCTGCTTTGCTGGATCATCTCATTCTTTATGTCGTTTCTGGATGACGCACCGGCTAACCCAGCCGAATTGCGTCGGCGCATGATCGTCGGGATAGCGCGTGTGCTCGCCGAGTGGATATTGGCGATAGTCGCATTGCCGGTTGCGTTCATCGGATTCCTCGCCGTGGCGGATATGATCGACCCAGCGCCGGTGATACCGGGGTAGACGGAAGACGACGTGGCATACTCAGCGCAATCGATGCGACGGTCCGCACATAACGCAACGCACAATAACCATGAGAGAGCTTGTATTTCACCCCCATACCAAGTTAGCCGATAATGTACGTTATGTCAGAAAGGATTTGGGTGAATCCCCCGCATCCCTTGGAACGTCAATGTTTCCGAGGGTTCCGTCTCGTATCGCCATTATGGGCGTGTTGGCTATTTTCGGCTGAGAACGGCTATTTTCGGCTCGGATAATCACACGATAGTCACACGACGTTGGACGCATAAGGGGTCGTGGAAACACCCCGGGGACACACGGCGAAAGGAACGCGAATGGCGCGACGGAACGAATCGACGAGACGCGACAAGGGATCGGGAGGACTGTCCAGGACGGCGAACGGCAGATACCGGGCGCGACGCGAACTGCATGACGCGCTCGACACCCTCTACCCCGGCGCCGGGTTCGACGTCACCTGCATCGGCGTGCGCCGCCGCGACGGGCGCGCCATGTTCCTGCACACGCAGGGCGACGAGCCGCTCCCCGACGAGGTGAACGGGCGCGGCCTCGGCGACTTCACCGACGACAAGGGAACCGTTGACCGACCTTGACTTCATCGCATTGGACGTGTCCAACCGGTCGTTCAAGGGAACATGACGCGTTCCTGACCGCCCGCATGGCCGCCGTCAACAACTGGATCTGCATGACGTTCACGAACGGCGACGTCAACCCTGACCACACGACCGACCGGCGTCACGCGACACCATCCCAAGCGCGCCCCGTCCCCGCCATTGCCCGTCCACGCATGGCGGTGCGCCGACTGCGGACGCCCTGACCATGCACCACGATCCCGACGGGCGTATGGACGGGTGGGCGTGCACGCACGACCACGTGTGATGGCCCGACCCCGCCGACCCGTTCAACCTGTGGTTCCCGGACGACGACCCGCACTAAAACGGCCAGTATGCCGCCTTTCCCATGTGGACACGCCGGGATTGCCCGATATCGGCGTTCATGCTATATTCACTTTCGAAGTTGCTGAGAATTGTTACCTTCAGTGGGCGTGATCTGGCTTCTTGAACAGAAAGATAACGAAGTCTTTTTGACGAGGAGGTGAATCATGCCGAACATCAACCCTGTGTCTCCCGGTATGCCATGTGCGGTCGTCCGTGTCTCCCCTCTTGGTGGAGAGGAGGTCGCCCGATGAGGATTCTCAGGGTCTGCAATAACAACGTCGCGGTGGTGCTGTCCGAGGACGGTCAGGAGATGGTCGTCACCGGCAAGGGCATCTGCTTCAACCGACGCAACGGTGACGAACTGGACGAGTCCAAGGTGGAGAAGCGTTTCCTGCCCGAGGACAAGACGGTGCTCAACCGGGTCGAGGAACTGCTCGACACGGTCCCGGACGTCTACTTCACCATCACCGAGGAGATCGTCGCCATGATCCGACGGGAGTCCGATCTGGAACTCAGCGAGAACATCTACATCACGCTGATGGACCATATCTGCCTGTCGTTGGAGCGCGAGAAGCGCGGCCTTGTCCTGCAGAACCCGTTCCTCATGGAAATCAAGCAGATCTACCGGCGGGAGTACGCCCTGGCTTCGAAGGCGAGGGCGATCATCGAACGGCACATGGACGTGCGCATCTCGGACAGCGAGGTCGGGTCCATCGCGTTGCACATCGTCAACGCGTCCATGAACCACGACTTCGACGTGACCATGCGCGCCCCGAGGCTCATCGCCACGATCCTCGAGATCATCCGCGTGCGTTTCTCGATCGAGTTCGACGAGACGTCACTGCACTACGAGCGGTTCATGCGCCACCTGCAGTTCTTCGTCAAACGCGTGCTCGACAAGCGCGAATCCCAGGAGAACGCGGACACCATGCTGTACCGGCTCTCCCTGACGGAGTACCCGCAGGCCGCGGACTGCGCGTCGAAGATCGCCCTGTTCATCGAAATGAACTACAAGGCCAAGGTCACCGACGCCGAGAAAGGCTACCTCGCCTACCACATCGCCAACGTGGTGCGCGACGTCCGCCCCAACGCGTTCGACTCCCCCACCGCCCAACCGGCATAAGGAATCAACCACACACACCCTGTTCCCACGCGGTCCGACCGCATGGGCCGGCGCAAGCCATGCCCGAACCGGGAGCGGGGCAACCGACAGACAAGCAGACCACACCACCATTCCACGAATAAAGGAGTTCGTCATGGATTACCGTAAGACAGCGTCGGCCGTCGTCGAACTGGTCGGCGGCACAGGCAACGTGCAGCAGCTCGAACACTGCTCCACCCGACTGCGCTTCACCCTGAAAGACCAGTCCAAGGCCGACCCGGAGGCCCTCAAACAAGTGCCCGGCGTGCTGGGCGTGGCCATGGGAGGCCAGTTCCAGGTCATCATCGGCAACGACGTCGTCGAAGTGTACGACGAGATCATGAAAATGCCCGGCATCGGATCGGACTCCCCGTCCAACGCGGCCGCCGCCCCCGCGGACGCGAAGCCCGGCCGTTTCAACATGAAGCGTGCGGGCAGGGCCGCGCTCGACTTCTTCATCGCCGTGTTCCAGCCGCTCGTCCCGGCCATCGCCGGCGGCGGCGTGCTCAAGGCGCTGCTCTCCCTGTTCTCCATGCTCGGCTGGATGGACTCCAAGAGCTCCGTGTACACGATCTTCCTCGCGATCGGCGACGCGCCCTTGAGCKATCCCTTCGCCTCGGCGGCGTTGGGGATGGCCGGAACATCAGCCTCGGTGCGGGGACCGTCGAACGCGCGCACGGTCACGTCGACGCGCTCGGCCAGTACCTTGGACAGCTCCTCGGCATGCACGCCGGCTCCACCGTAGACGTGCGGCGGGTATTCGCGGGTGAGAATGTCGACCTTCATTGGTTCCTACCTCTCTTTGACGATTAGAGAATCCAGCAGTTCCCACTCTACGGCACGACATACGGAAAAACGCACAACCTTGCATCCTGCGTTTCCTGATTCCGCGATACAGTATCCCCGCATTGCACTCGATTACTTACCCGTCCGCCTTCTGGCTGTGAACGTGAACGTGATCGTGAACGTCTCGTGAGTCAGGCACCTGGTTTCGGCAATCAGGTTGTAGGATGACGAATCTATGCATCACGACGTCAGAGAGGAATACCATCGTGTCGCACAAGCATGCATTGTTCAACAAGGTCATTGCCGGACTGCTTGCCGGTCTATTGACGATCACGGCCGGCGGATGCTCAGCGTCCGACGCGCAGTCGCTGATCGACGAGGCGCGCAACTATGCGAACAGTTCGCAGTCGAGTGCATCGCAGTCGAGTTCTTCGACATCATCCGGCAGTGACGGCACCTGGTCCGAGACGGACGCGCCCAACTACTACAAGGTGACTGGCAAGGCCGATTTCTCCGCAGCCGGGACCATGCCCTCGGCCGGCGAGATCCGCTACTCGGAGCTTGACTCGCTGGGTCGGGCTGGCATGGCGGTCGGCGTCGTCACATACCAGCTCATGCAGTCGGGCTCCGACAGGGAGCGTGACATGCCGGACACCATCGCCGGATGGCCGGAGCACAATCCGAAGGTCGAGATCGTCTTCTCCGACGGCGACAAGTACCACGGCTATCTGTTCAACCGTTCGCACCTGATCGCCAAGAGCCTCGGCGGCGAGGATGCGGAACGCAACATGGTCACCGGCACCCGAACGCAGAACGTGGGTGACAATGACGCGACGCCGGGCGGCATGGCCTACACGGAGTCCAGGGCACGTGACTGGCTGCGTTCGCACAGGAACGGCACGATCGAGTATATGGCGACCCCGCGGTATACGGGCGACGAGCTGCTTCCCCGTACGGTGGATGTGGACATTCGCACGTCCGACGGGTCGATAGACGAGCATGTGATCACGTACAATACGGCCGCCGGCTTCGACATCGACTATATGAACGGCGGCACGAAGTAGACGAACTATATGAGAAAAGCGCACGACATCATATCGTGCGCTTTTCTCATATTCGCGTCATTTGCGGGTCCTGCGATTCCGCCAACGGATTCCGGACGACGGTCGGACTGATCAGACGGCGGTGCCGTTCTGGTCGAGATTCGGATTGTGCTTCGAGTCGCCGGCGGTGAAGAACAGGCTCACCACGCCGACGATGAACACGCCGGCGACGGTGGCGACGAGCCACATCGGGCGGGCGGCGCTCGGCAGCCACATGACCACGAAGAACGCGATGACGGCGAGCGTGATCAGCGTCCAGCTGCCCACGCGAAACCACTGGCGGGTCGAATGCGGGGCGCGGAACGCCTGCGGATCCCGGTAGTTGGGATTGGTGGTGAGCGTCGCGGTCTCGGCGTCGGCCTCGATCGTGCCGCCGGTCGGCTTCCACGGGCCTACGGACTCGCCCTCCTGCAGTCTGCGGGAACGCTCCTGCAGCTGGTACTCATCGATCATTCCCGACCGGCCGCGGCCGCGGGTGGAGTCGTACTGCGACGGCACTCCCCTACGATCGGCCTTCGCCTTGGCGCGACGTTCCGCACGATTCGGCATTCAAACCACTCCTTTGGTAAAAAGAATCCTGCGGTAGATAGTACCGCAGGATTCCCTCACATGACGGCATCAGTACCGACGCGTACCGTTTCACGAGACAGACTGGTAGGTCAGATAGGCGATTTCGCACTTTGAATCTTCGGACGGTGTGATGCCGACCTGCCCTTTGTCAGCACCTTCGGTATGCACGTTCAATGACTCCTGTGCGATGTCTTTCGAACAGGTCATGGAGCGTTCCTCGTGCGTCTCCCCGATGGAGAAGGACACGTCAAGCGTCCCGGTACCCATGCAGTAGACCGTGAGCTGGTAGTCCCCAGCGTCCCATGTCGAATTATCGACATCGAGGATGGCCATGGTCTGTCGCTTGCCGTGATTGTCAGTCCGGTAACTAGGACGCGCGCCGGCACGCATGCGATAGTGTATCGAATCGATTTCGGCAGCGTCTTTCACAGTCTTGTTGAGTTTGGCCACGCTTTTCTCATCAAGAACATGCGCAGTGTCCGATTCGGAGGAGGAGTTTGGAGTCTTCGCCGTCGTCGAACCGCGGGAATTCCCCTCGCCGTTACCGCCGTTGAAGAAACCAACCCACATGGCGCCGATCACAACTGTCAGCAGGACGATCACGGCAACTACAATCGCCGCCTTCGTCCTTACGTTCTTTCGATCATTCATGATGCCCTAACTCTCCCAGTAATTATAACCCCATACATTCGAACTTGGCACAACAGCGCTTCCGGAAGCAAGAACTTTAACGTTGCAAGGAGCGACTATGGTGGTTTTCTTGACGTTCACTCGAGTTCCAAAGTTGCCGTATTGCATGTTTCCGTATCGCCCAGGAGAGATATCGCGCGAATACTGGTACGAAGTCGAACTAGTGGAAGACGCTGCACCAGAGACCCCTGCGGAAACCGAAGCCTGAACGATTTGCCCAGCAGTTATACTGCCCGATACGTTGGACGTAACACTTATTGTATAACTTTTTGCGGTCGAGGCAGTGACTGTTCCACCAGGGCCGGCACGGAAAATCGGCCCCACACCGATATGATAGTTACGGTTGGCGATGGTAGCGGTAACCGATGTCTGACCAACCTCGGGACATGACCGAAGCTCAACATTGCCGCTACTTTCGACAGCAAATGCTGGAGATCCGATAAAAAGAGAAAGAAACGACGCCATAATCAATGCGACAAATCTCTTGATGGCACCCATGATGATATCCTTAGTGCAGAAACCTATTCATGTTTGATATAGTCACGCATATCGCCTTCAACCATGAAACAAGTATCGACGACAACGATGTCGTTGGAGTAGCACAGAAGCATTGGCCTCTATGTATCAGATAGTATACAGAACGACTCCCATCTCCGCGCGAGAAACACCTCATACGAATGGACAGTTCATCACCCCTCGCTGACACAGCCCGGTTTTCTGTTCCTCGAGCCAGCCCCGGTGCCACATGCGCAACGCATCCCTACTGGTATGACCCAACTCCCGGATCATATCCGCAACGCAACGCCCGTACCAAGTATGCAACTCCAATGCACGCCGCCGCCGCTCCCTCGTGTACTTCGCCATAGTCCGCCTCCCGGAAACCAAGTCCAAGAAAACGGCACCGCCTCGCGATCATGCGCAAGTCCGCGGAGCTGGTGGGAAAAAAGCCGGGCGCAGACCCGGACAACCTGACCAACCGAGAAAAGGCGACGCTGATCAGGGCCGTCAGTGAGGAGCACGGCGTCCGGGCCGAGGACCTGCTGGGACGGGTCGGTATCGCGCGCAGCACGTACTACTACCAGTTGAAGCCCATGAACCGGCCCGACAGGGACCGTGACCTGCTGGCCCTGGTACGCGAGGCGTTCGAGAACAGCAGGAGACGATACGGGTACAAGCGCATCCATCAGGAGCTCAGGAGCGCGGGCGTCATCGCGTCGGCGAAGCGGATCATGCGGCTGATGACCATGCACGGGCTCGTTGCCCGTGTTCAAAAGCGCGAAACGCAACAGCTCGTACAGGGGCGAGATCGGCCGGGCGCCCGTCATCCACTCGGACCGGGGCTGTCTCGGGCTCGTCGCCTGAAACACATGTGATAACGTTCAGGACGACCATTCAGACAACGAAGTCCAAAAAACGTCACTATCCCAGACCAATGATCCACACCCACACAAACACCCGAAGAGCCATCTAAAGTGGAACGCCGTATCCGAAATCGCATCAAACGACGGACCAGTGGACACTCTAAACAGTCTGAACTTATGATACAATGAAAATGTATATTTAACAAGACAAGCACAATAACGAGCTACAAATATACCAGCAATGGAAATGAGTAAAAATTATACTCATCACCATCTTAATTTTTCAATTACACATGAACATCTGACTCTTGACACATGCATAAGCATGCAAATCCTAAAATAGTAATTACATGAGGCACAATGAAAATAATTATCAGCATCATTACCTCAATGATACTCACGTTCACCCCTTACCCTACTACACAAGAAATGGGATCTACTTCAAACCATTATCTGTATTCATACAACAACGTTACATCCGCAGGAGACGCATGTATATATGGACATGGAAGATTCTGCTTTTCGAAAAAAGGGGTGTATACCGGCTCATGGAATAATATCCGTCGAATATATTCTGGCCAATGGAACGTCACTGTCACTTGGCATGGAGCTGACAATAAGATTAATACCACAATGCTAATTCCAAATAGATCTTTTTTTATCTCTGGAACGGTAACTAGAATAGTGGTCAGATAGAATGAAGTCATTAAAGTCACTATTCAAGAGACAAAAACTAATTTACCTCATTGTTACAGCATGTTGCATGTTGCTCCATATTGTAGATTGGTCCAACTCAATTAACCCACCAACGTCGGAGCACGTCAAGTATGCCGTCATTCTAGTATTGCTTATCGCACTCCCCTTCTACCCTTTTATCACATCATTTTTCATTTTAGCTACATGTATTGTTTTTTATGGGAGCACAGATTCCTATTGGTTATCTTCCTACCCTTTTCTATTATCTATTACCATCATTGCATTTCACTGGGGAAAGATTGCCACCTCTCTTATATTCATAGCGGCAGCACAGTCTCTGTTAATCCTTGAACAAATTTCGCCTTTCGTTGTCATACAGACCGCAATACAGGGAATTCCTTACATATTGCAACCAATCAGCATGGCATGGTGCGTTGGTACACTACTCCGATACGGACTTAATCAAGCGCGTCAACAATCAATAATGCAAGAGAAAGAAGCACAACGGAAGAACCAGCTAGCATTGCTTCATATTCTTCACGACTCAATTGCCAATGACCTCGTATATGCAATACTGGAAATACGTAAGTTGAATTCCCAATCAAACGAATCTCAAAACAACTATTTAAGCAGTGTGACAGAAACCTTGGAGAGTGTACTGGAACAACTACGAAGCCAAGTGATACTGCCACTTAGGGAGCAAGTCTTCCAAAGTGAGCAATGCTCTTCTGATATCCAAATCATCCAGTCAACTCCTGCGACGAGAATCAGAAGAACGAACCTAACCATTGCACGTCAACTCCACGAATGCGGATTCAAAGGCCATCCGCAGTTCATAGGAGATGCAAATGGACTTGACACAGCACACGTTCTTTTTATAATTAATTGCATTCGAGAACTCGGCGGCAATATCCTCAAACATGGCTCTCCGGAAGAGTACGCACTTTCCGTTGAAATCACCGATGATTCAATCATCGTTCTTTCTTCAAACCGTGTATCTACTGATCAAATGCAAATGAATCAACATCAATCAGATAATGGACTGACTCTCCTGCGTAATGATATCTATTCTTTTGGCGGTTTTATTTCCTATGCCATTGACGGCAACGAATGGACTATTTATATCGAAGTGCCAACTACAACTACTCAAAGGAGCTAACTCACATGTCTATTCCAGATTGCATAACCATCGGTGTTGTAGACAATGATCCGCTTGTGCTTCAAGCACTCACATCCATGATTGCCGATCGATCTACGCCTCTTCATATGCTATGGTCCGTCAATCAACCTATGCTCGCTTTAGACCTCTGCAAAAACTTGACGACCAGACCCATGCTTGTCCTATCCGATCTTCAAATTCCCCAAATGGATGGAAAGGAATTGGCTGAGCATCTGCAACGTATCGGTATCCCGGTTCTTGCAATGACTGCATTCCAATTGACCTATACGACCGACGAACTCATGAAGGCAGGCATTCACGCAGTCATCCGTAAAGAGGCACCACTTCAGGAATACGTACAGCTCATTGGAAAAATACTCGGAAATGATGAAGTCGCTCATTGGCAAGAACGTTCACTTGACTTCCAACGTATGATGCTCACAGATAGAGAAATCGAGATACTCCGCGAATATCTCAAAGGGCGAACAACGGCTTCGACAGCTCGACTGCTTCATGTCAGTGAAGGTACGGTCAAAACCCATATGAATAACGCCTATAGGAAAATGGGGGTGCATAGCCGGGCCGAAGCTATTCGCATCTGCGTCAAGGAGCACATCCTATGATACGAAAACCTCTGCGGTTGGGGAGCACTGCCAGTGCCTGTTCCCAACCGCAGAGGTTTTCGCTATGATCCGGATTCCAATGAACCGGCTCAGCGCGGCAGCATCATCGGGCGCTGAGAGGCCGTGATCGGGGCCGGCAGCTCGCTGACGTGCTCGCTGGAGAGGTACTCGTCAACGGCGGCGGCGCAGGAGCGGCCCTCCGCGATGGCCCACACGACGAGGCTCTGGCCGCGGCCGGCGTCGCCGCACACGAAGACGCCGTCCTGCGAGGTGGCGAACTTGTCGTTGCGGGCGATGTTGCCGCGCTTGTCGAGATCGACGGGCAGCTGGTCGAGCATCGTTGTGGTGTCCGGGTGCAGGAAGCCGACGGAGATGAGCACCAGATCGGCGGGCAGCACGCGTTCGGTGCCCGGCTGACGGGTGAACGGACCGTTCTCGCCGGGGGCCACGGAGACGACCTTCAAACCGGTGACATGACCGGTCTCGTCGGCGATGAAGCCCTCCGCGGTGGTGGAATTCTCGACGTGGATGCGCCCCTGCTCCTCGTCCGAACCGATGAAGTTCACCGAGTCGGTGGAGTACAGGTATTCGCCGCCTTCGGCCATCGACGTGGTCTTCTGGTAGGTGCGGGCGAAGGTCGGCCACGGCTGGTTGTCCGGACGGGTGGACGGCTCCTTCGGCATGATCTGCAGGACGGTGACGTCCTTCGCGCCCTGACGGATCGACGTGCCGAGGCAGTCGGAGCCTGTATCACCACCGCCGATGACGATGACGTGCTTGTCCTTGGCGGTGATGTCGTTGACCGGCTTGACGCCGTAGATGCGACGGGTGGCGTCGGGCAGGAAGTCGAGGGCGAAGTGGATGCCCTTGAGCTCACGGCCCGGGATCTTCATGTCGCGCGGCACGCGGGAACCGATGGCCACGACGACCGCGTCATACCGGTCGCGCAGGTCGTCCCACGTGATGTCCTTGCCGATCTCGACGTTGGTCTCGAAACGGGTGCCCTCGGCCTCCATCTGCTCGATGCGGCGGTCGATGAGCGTCTTCTCGAGCTTGAAGTTCGGGATGCCGTAGCGCATGAGGCCACCCAGCGCATCGTCCTTCTCATAGACGACGACGGTGTGGCCGGCGCGCGTGAGCTGCTGCGCGGCGGCGAGGCCTGCGGGGCCGGATCCGACGACCGCGACGGTCTGGTCGGTCAGACGCTGCGGCGGCATCGGCTTGACGTAGTCGAGATCCCACGCCTGATCGATGATCGTGCACTCGTCGTTCTTGATCATCGTCGGCGGCTGGTGAATGCCCAGCACGCAGGCCTGTTCGCACAGAGCCGGGCAGATGCGGCCCGTGACCTCGGGGAAGTTGTTGGTCAGGCTCAGACGCTGGTAGGCGTCCTCCCACTGCTCCTGGCGGACCAGATCGTTGAACTCCGGGATGAGGTTGCCCAGCGGGCAGCCGGTCATGCAGAACGGGGTGCCGCAGTCCATGCAGCGGGCTGCCTGCTCGGTGGTCCACGGCTGCAGACCGGATTCGGCGTGGACGTCGAACCAGTCCTTGATACGCTCCTGGACGGGGCGCTCCGCCAACTCCCTACGGGTGCGGACTTTCAGGAATCCTCTCGGGTCGCCCATCTCAGTGCGCTCCTTCCATAACGTGCTCGTACACCTGCTCCCAGGCACCGGGCGTATTGAAATCGATGTGTTCCGCTTCGGCCTCGGCCATGGCCTTGGTCATGGCGAGGAAGTGCTTCGGCACGACGTGCGTGAAGCGCTTCGCGGCCGCGTCCCAGTCCTCGAGCAGGCCCGCGGCGAACGCGGAGCCTGTCTCCTCGGCGTGGCGCTTGACGAGCCCGCGCACGAGATCGGAGGTCTCGGCGTCGAGCGGCTCGAAGAGCAGCGCACCGGACTCGACCGCCTCGGGGTTGACCTGCTTCATGTCGAGGTCGAGCACATACGTGTTGCCTCCGGAGAAGCCGGCGCCGAAGTTGCGGCCGGTGGGGCCGAGCACGACGACCGTGCCGCCGGTCATGTACTCGCAGCCGTGGTCGCCGACGCCCTCCACGACGAAGGTCGCGCCGGAGTTGCGCACGGCGAATCGTTCGCCCGCCTTGCCGGCGACGAACATCTCGCCGGAGGTGGCGCCGAAGCCGGTGACGTTGCCCGCGATGACATCCTCATGCGGGTCGAAGGTGATGTCGTTCTCCGGACGCACGATGAGACGGCCGCCGGACAGGCCCTTGCCGGCGTAGTCGTTGACCTCGCCATAGACGCGGATGGTCTCGCCGCGCGGGATGAACGCGCCGATCGACTGGCCTCCGGAACCGTGCAGGGTCATGTCGATGGTGTCGTCGGGCAGACCCTCGGCGCCGTAGCGGCGGGTGATCTCGTAGCCGACCATCGTGCCGACGGTGCGGTTGACGTTGCGGATCGGCATCTCGATGCGCACCGGCTCCTTGTGGTCGAGCGCGGGCTCGGCGAGCTCGATGAGCTTGTTGTCGAGCGCCTTCTCCAGCTCGTGGTTCTGCGGCTCGGTGTTGTGCAGGATGGTGCCGGGCACGGGGCCGGACTGCTTCAACACGTTGGTCAGGTCGACGCCGTCGGACTTCCAGCGCTTGATCGCCTCATCCTGATCCAGACACTCGACGTGGCCGACGGCCTCCTCGAGCGTGCGGAAGCCGAGCTGGGCGAGGATCTCGCGCACCTCCTCGGCGATGAACATGAAGAAGTTCACGACGCTTTCGGGCTTGCCGCGGAAGCGGGCGCGAAGCTCCGGATCCTGGGTGGCGATGCCCTGCGGGCAGGTGTTCTTCTGGCAGGCACGCATCATGACGCAGCCCTCGACGATCAGCGCGGCCGTGGCGAAGCCGAACTCCTCGGCGCCCAGCAGCGCGGCGATGACCACATCACGGCCGGTCTTGAGCTCGCCGTCGCACTGGACGACGATGCGCGAGCGCAGGCCGTTGAGGATCAGCGTCTGCTGCGTTTCGGACAAACCGATCTCCCACGGGGTGCCCGCGTGGCGGATCGCGTTGAGCGGGGCCGCGCCGGTGCCGCCGTCGTAGCCGGAGATCAGCACCACGTCGGCATGGCACTTGGCCACGCCGGCCGCGATGGTGCCGACGCCGAACTCGGAGACGAGCTTGACGTGGACGCGGGCCTTCGGGTTGGCCATCTTCGCATCGTAGATCAGCTGCTTGAGATCCTCGATGGAGTAGATGTCGTGGTGAGGCGGCGGGGAGATGAGCTCGACGCCCGGGGTGGCGTGGCGGACCTTGGCGATCCACGGCGGAACCTTGGCGCCCGGCAGGTGACCGCCCTCGCCCGGCTTGGCGCCCTGGGCGAGCTTGATCTGCAGGTCGGTGGCGTGCACGAGGTAGTCGGAGGTGACACCGAAGCGTGCGGAGGCGATCTGCTTGATGCGGCTGTAGCGGCGCGGGTCCTCGATACGGTCGTCGGACTCGCCGCCCTCGCCGGAGTTGGAGCGGGCGCCGATCTGGTTCATGGCGATGGCGAGCGTCTCGTGCGCCTCCTGCGAGATGGAGCCGTAGCTCATCGCGCCGGTGGAGAAGCGCTTGACGATCTCGCTGGCCGGCTCGACCTCGGAGATGTCGATCGGCTTGCGGCTGGCGTTGAACTTCATCAGGCCGCGCAGCGTCATGATCCTGTTGGAGGTGTCGTTGATGTGCGTCGAGTACTTCTTGAACATGCTGTAGTCGCCGCGCTGGGTGGACTGCTGCAGCAGGAAGATGGCCTCGGGGTCGTTCAGGTGGTCCTCGCCGGTGCGACGCCACTTGTAGATGCCGCCGGTCCTCAGGTTCCTGTGCGGGGAGGCGGTCCACTGGTTCGGATAGGCGACGCGGTGGCGGGAGGCGACCTCCTCGGCGATCTCGTCGAGGCCGACGCCACCCACGCGGGTGGTGGTGCCGGTGAAGTACTCGTCGACGACCTCCTGGCTCAGGCCCACGGCCTCGAACAGCTGGGAGCCGCGGTAGCTCATGATCGTGGAGACGCCCATCTTGGCCATGATCTTGAGCACGCCGGTGGACAGGGCCTTGGTGAGGTTCTTCACGGCGGTGGCCGGATCGACCTTCACGTAGCCTTCGCGCGAGAGGTTCTCGACCGACTCGAACGCGAGATACGGGTTCACACAGGCCGCGCCGTAGGCGATGAGCAGCGCGACATGGTGGATCTCGCGCACGTCGCCGGCCTCGACGGCCATGGAGATCTGCGTGCGGGTGTGGCGGCGCAGCAGGTGGTGCTGCACGGCGGAGGTGAGCAGCAGGGACGGGATCGGGCCCCACGTGTGGTTGGAGTCGCGGTCGGACAGGACGATGAAGTTCTTGCCGTTGTCGATCGCCTCGTCGATCTCGGCGAAGATCTCGTCGAGACGCTGCTGAAGGGCCTCGCCGCCGCCAGCCACCTGATAGAGGCCCTTGACGACGTACGGGCGGTAGTAGCCGCCAAGGATGCGCGCCTTGTCGAGGCGCTTCAACTGGGCCATTTCGTCGGAGTTAATGACCGGCAGCGGGATGAGGATCTTCTTGGCGTGCAGCTCGGTGTCGGACAGCAGGTTCGGCTCCGGACCGATCGCGGACTCGAGGCAGGTGACGACCTCCTCGCGCTCCCAGTCGAGCGGCGGGTTGGTGACCTGCGCGAACTTCTGGTGGAAGTAGTCGAACAGCATGCGGCTGCGCTTGGAGAGCACCGGCAACGGGGTGTCGTTGCCCATCGAGCCCAGCGGCTCCTTGCCGGTGTTGGCCATCGGCGTCAGGACGATCTTGAGATCCTCCTCGGTGTAGCCGAAGGCGCGCTGACGGCGCTGGACGGACTGGCCGGAGTGGTTGACGTGCTCGCGGGCGGGCAGGTCGCTCATCTCCACGGAGTTGCCCTCGACCCACTTGCGGTACGGGTGCTGGGAGGCGAGCGTCCTCTTGATCTCCTCATCGGGGATGATGCGACCCTCGGCGGTGTCAACGAGGAACATCTTGCCGGGCTCGAGACGACCCTTGGAGACGATGTGCTCCTGCTCGATCTCGGGCAGGACGCCCGCCTCGGAGGCGAGGACGAGGTAGCCGTCATCGGTGAGCTGCCAGCGGCCGGGACGGAAGCCGTTGCGGTCGAGCAGAGCGCCGACCTGGGTGCCGTCGGTGAAGACGATGTCGGCCGGGCCGTCCCACGGCTCGATGAGCGTGTTGTTGTACTCGTAGAAGGCCTTGAGATCCGGATCGAGCTGGTCGTTCTTCTCCCATGCCGGCGGCAGCATCATGCTGATCGCGTGCGGCAGGGAACGGCCGGCGAGGTGCAGCAGCTCGAGGCACTCGTCGAAGGTGCCGGAGTCGGAGTAGCCGGGCGTGGCGATCGGCAGCAGCGGCTCGAACTCGCCGAGCAGTTCGGAGCTCAGACGCCCCTCGCGGGCGGACAGCCAGTTGCGGTTGCCCTGGATCGTGTTGATCTCGCCGTTGTGCGCGAGCAGGCGGAACGGCTGGGCCAGCGGCCAGCTCGGGAACGTGTTCGTGGAGAAGCGGGAGTGCACGATGGCGATGACGGCCTTCATGCGCTCGTCCACCAGATCCGGGAAGAAGTGGGTCAGCTGCATGGTGGTCAGCATGCCCTTGTAGGTGATGGTGCGCGCGGACAGGGAGGCGAAGTAGACACCCACCTCGTGTTCGACGCGCTTGCGGATTCGGAACGTCTTGCGATCCAGCTCGATGCCGGCGAGGCCGCCTTCCGGATCGGCGACGACCAGCGTCTTGAAGCTCGGCATCGCGGCGAGCGCCTGCAGGCCGAGGCCATCCGGGTTGGTCGGCACGACGCGCCAAGCGAGGACGTCGAGGCCCTCCTCGCGCACGATCCTGGCGATGGCCTGCTCCTGCTGGCCGGAGGTTTCGATGTCGCGGTCAAGGAACGCGATGCCGGCGGCGTAGTGACCGGCCTCAGGCAGTTCCGCGGGCACGGTGGCGCGCATGAACTCGTCCGGCATGCTCATCAGGATGCCGGCGCCGTCACCCGTGTTCTCCTCGGCGCCCACGGCTCCACGGTGGTCGAGATTGACCAGCACCTCAATGGCGTCCTTGACGATCTTGTGCTCAGGGCGCTTGTTGAGGGTGGTGACCATACCCACACCACAGGCGTCATGCTCGTTGGAAGGGTCATACATGCCGTCCGGAGCATGGACCGTGAGATCAAGCGGGGCTTTAAGTGTCACCGAAATCACCTCAATTATTCGCGAGCGCGCGTTGAGACGCGACTCTTGGGCTTATTGCTGTTGACAGCGTAGCGTCGCGGTGTATCGTTCACGTTTCGCTGTCCATATACCGAATTGGCGAAAAAGTCAATACCCAATTTTACGCGACTCACCGACCCCGGCGCGCTGAGCGCGTTCACAATGCGGTTCGCAGTTTCGGCCGTTCCACGCCTTCGAGCAGAGCGCGAACATAGTCATGCAGTTCGGGGCGCGTCAGCGTGTGCCCGCGCAGGTACGACCAGTCGAGCACGAGCATCAAGGTGTTGGCATAGTGATCGGCGATCAGTTCGGCCGGTAGCGCGTGGCGCTCCCGGTCGACGCAGGTGCGCATGAGGTCTCGCGAGCGTTCGGTGATGAAGGCTCGCAGGCTGGTGAACATCGGCCCGTCGACCGGATTGTGCTCGAGCACCTCCTGCAGCAGGGCGGCGTTGTCCTCGAGCATGTCGGCCATCATGTCGAGCGCGAGGTCCACACGGCGCTCCGGCTCGGCCGACTGGAGGTCACCGATCCTTGATTTTCCGGACAGGGCGGTCCAGCAATAGGTCAGCAGATCATCGCGGTCGTCGAAGTAGTTGTAGAACGTGGCGCGCGGATACGAGCTGCGTTCGCACAGCTCGTTGACACTGATCGACGCGAGCGGCTTGGTGCGCAGCAGGTCCATCATCGCACCGGAGAAGGCGTCGAGCGTGCGCAGCGCGCCGCGGGAGAGTTTTGCATTCAGATCCTTTTTCACGTCACGTCCATTTCGTTTTTCTCACTCATCCATTCGGGGCCAATCGGCAACGACACGGGGGACGCCGGCGTGTTGCCAATGATGCCAACGGCTTTACCCTAACCTATCGTCCAGAATTTAGCAAATGTCCAAAAATGGATTATCGTACAGATCAGATGAAGTTAGACAAGTGCAAAAACTTGGACGTTCATACACAGGAAAGGAACATCATGAACGCAGACCGCACTTCGGAAATCAACCCCGGAACCACCTCGGGGACCGTCTCGGGGATCGCAACGCCACTCACCCTGCCCTGCGGGGTCACGGTGAAGAACCGCTTCTACAAGTCGGCCATGAACGAGGCGATGGCCGGGCGCGACTGCGCGCCGACCGAACGGCACGTCCGCCTCTACCGCACATGGGCGGAGGGTGGCGCCGGCGTGCTCGTCACCGGCAATGTGATGGTCGACCGCACGCAGCTCGGCGAACCCGGCAACGTCGCGGTCGAGGACGAACGCGATCTGAACATGCTGCGCCGCTGGGCCGCCGCGGGAACCCGCAACGGGGCCCATTGCTGGATGCAGATCAACCACCCAGGACGCCAATCCCCCATCACCATCAACCAGCATCCGTACGCGCCCAGCGACGGCAAACTGGAAGGGGACTACGGACGGTTCTTCGCCGAACCGACCGCGCTCACCGTCGAGCAGATCCACGACATCGTGCACCGATTCGCCACGACGGCGCGGATCGCGAAGAAGGCCGGGTTCACCGGCGTGGAGATCCACGCGGCGCACGGCTACCTCATCAACCAGTTCCTCTCACCCGAGGACAACCGGCGAACCGACGAATACGGCGGCGACATCGAGCATCGAGCACGCTTCCTGTTCGAGGTGTTCGACGCGGTGCGCGCGGCGGTGGGGCCGAAGTTCCCGGTCGCGGTGAAACTCAACTCCAGCGACGTGCCGATCGCCGCAAAGATCGACGATCGCGGCGGGTCGTTCGCAGGCTTCGATGAAGAGGAATCCATCTGGGTCATGAAGCAGCTCGAGAAGCGCGGCGTCGACCTGATCGACATCTCCGGCGGCACACTCGAGAAGCCGGTCATCCAAACCAACAGTGGCGCACTCGAGGACCGCAGGCGCGGCGTGTACTTCACCGAATTCGCCAGACGCGTCAAGGGCGAGCTCACCGTGCCGGTGGCGCTGACCGGCGGGTTCCGCAACGCGCGGGACATGGAGCGCGCGCTCGACGAGGGAATCACGCAGATGATCGGCATCGCACGCCCGCTGGCCCTCGTGCCCGACCTGCCGAAGCGGATCATCCGCGACCGTTGGGACGGCAGCGTGGACCTGCCGTGGGTGACGACCGGAGTCAAGGCGCTCGACCGTGCATTCGGCGGCATCCTCGTCATCAGCTGGTTCGAGCTGCAGATGAACCGCATCGGACGCGGGCTACGTCCCGATCCGAGGATCGGCGGATTGCGCGCGCTGTGCTTCGCGATCGGAAAGCACGGCCCCGCGGCCCTGACGCCTCGCCGCCGCAAGGGCCATCAGTGAACATCCATGACAGATAGCCGAGAAACAACCGGTCGTACGCACGGCGGATGAGGGATATCAGTCATCACGGCATTGAACCGGCTCGATGCCGTGATGATATGGGTGCGTGGATAGTCAGCTCATCCGTCTCGGTTTCAGCACGTCCTGCAAAGCCTCAAGGAACGCCTCTGCGGCGGGAGACAGCGGCTGGCCGTTCTTCCATGCGATCGCGAGACGCGTGGATACTGCCGGCTCAAATGGTCTGAAGCATAGCCCGCTGTCCGGCGAGGTATCGACCATGTCCTGTGGCCCCACGGCGCAGGCGAAACCCTCCCGCACGAAGCAGCTGGCGTTGTACATCAGATTCATGGTGCCGACCACATTGATGCGCTTGGCGTACCGTCCGAGCCAACCGGACAGATCGCCCCGACCGAGCACTCCTTTCGGCATAATCAGCGGCACCTCCTCGAGGTCTTTCGCGGTGACCGCCGTCCGGGAGGCGAACGGATGGTCATGTCGCATGAGCAATCCCATCGGATCACCTCCCGGCAATGGCAGTGACCCATACCGGCCCATGTCCACCGGCTGTACGAGCACGCCGAAATCGGCAAGTCCGCTGTCGAGCCGTTCCACGATGTTGGCGCCGAAGTCGTCATGCAGGCACACGGTGACTCGCGGATGACGTTCACGCATCAGCACCGCCGCGCGGGCGACGACGCGCATCACCGCGCTCTGGGCTGCGGCGATGCGCACATCGCCGACTATGACACGACCGGCGAGGATCTCCGCTTTGGCACGGTCCGAAAGGTCGACGATTTCCTGTGCGCGGCGATACATCAGCCATCCGGCGTCCGTCAGTTCGAGTTCCCTCGCCCTGTTGCCCCTCACGAACAGAGACGAGCCCAGCTCCTCCTCCAGTTCCTTGATCTGCCGCGACAACGCCGGCTGGCTGAGGAGGAGGACGTCGGCCGCCGCGGTCACGCCGCCCTCCTCCACCACCGTCAGGAAATTCCGCAATATCCGCAGTTCCATGTTCACTTCACCGTCCTCACGCCGATTTAAGGCACACCAATCGAAACTATATGCATTATAGTTATATAATTTCATTAATCAGCCGTATTTGTTATTCATTCTCACCCCTCCTATCGTTGCTGTCATCCCCTCCGACAACAGCGAAAGGACCACAACATGGCATCACCCCATTCCACTCGCGACATCATGATCCTGGTCGGCGCCGGGCAGATCGGCATGGCCATCGCCCGCCGCATGGGATACGGCATGTCCATCCTCGTGGCGGACAAGAACCCCGACCACGCCGCCGACATCGCGCAGACCATGACGAACGCCGGCTTCGACGCCCGCCCCGAAACCGTGGACCTCGCCTCGCGCGAGTCCATCACCAAACTCATCAACATGGCAACCTCCCTCGGCGACGTCACCATGTTGGTCAACGCGGCCGGCGTTTCCCCCAGCCAGGCGTCCATCGAGACGATTCTCAACGTGGACCTGTACGGCACGGCCGTACTGCTCGAGGAAGTGGGCAAGATCATCGCCCCCGGAGGCGTGGGCGTGACGATCTCCAGCCAATCCGGCCATCGCATGAAGCAGCTGACAGCCGAGGAGGACCGGCTGCTCGCCACCACACCCACCGAGGAGCTGCTCGAACTCGACATGCTGCAGCCCGGCAACATCGCGGACACGCTGCACGCCTACCAAATGGCCAAACGCTGCAACGAGAAGCGCGTGATGGCTCAGGCCGTGGCGTGGGGCGAGCGCGGCGCGCGACTCAACTCGATCTCCCCCGGCATCGTCGTCACGCCGCTGGCCATCGATGAATTCAACGGACCGCGCGGCGACTTCTACAAGAACATGTTCGCCAAGTGTCCTGCAGGACGCCCCGGCACCGCCGACGAGATCGCCAACGTGGCCGAGCTGCTCATGAGCGAGCGCGGCGCGTTCATCACCGGCACCGATGTGCTCGTGGACGGCGGCGCCACCGCCAGCTATTTCTACGGCCCGCTCCAGCCGGCCGAATAATCGGGCATGGCACGGGCAGGGCGGCCGATCATGCCGACCACTGAGACCACCGAATCCATCCCCATCAACAACCCATACCGAGACCCCACACAGAACATCCACGCGGAGAGCGGAGGCAATCCGTCCGACCAACCGTCACGGGTTCAGGCTGACCTGCGTCGCATCCAGTCGATGGCTTAGGGCCACGTCATACTGAACATGTGACCGAACCATTGATTGGCATTGATGGCGAGTTGTTGGCCGGATCGTTGCCTGCGAAACAGTACAAGCTGGTTGTTGCGTGGCTTGTTCTGCATGAGGACGAGCTGTACAAGGCATGGAACGAAGCGGTGTCCGGCCGCCCGTTCGACCGAATCAAACCACTTTCGTGAGTCAGTAAATTTACAGAGCCAGCCCCTCGACCCACTTGGAGAGCTTGGCCTCGCTTTCGTTTGCGCCCACGCGACGATCCGGCACCCAATGGGCGGCGGGGGCCGAATCGTGCAACTGCACGCCGTCGGCACCTCGCGTGCTGGATCCGGAGGTCGCGAACGTGACGATGGTCCTGCCCTCCCAGTCCTCGCTTTCGAGGAACGTGCGCACCACGCGCGGCGCGGTCTCCCACCACAGCGGGTACCCGACGAACACGACGTCGTAGCCGCTTACGTCAATCGGCGTCTTCAACGCCGGACGAATGGCGCGGTCGCGATGCTCCACGCTGGAGCGGCTGCCGGAGTCGCGCCAGTCGAGGTCGGCGGCGGTATACGGTTCGGCGGGTTCGATCTCCTTGAGGTCGGCGCCGATCGCGTGCGCGAGACGTTCGGCGACCTCACGGGTGGTGCCGGTGGCGGAGAAATACGTGACGAGCATGCGCTTGGACATGATGGGTTCCTTTCCTTCATCCCGATACGGGCAGTCTGTCGTTCGATTTCAGTAATACCCGCCTCAAGCGCTCGAAGACAAGCACATGCGAGATCGATCAGCGCCGCCGGCCAGTGAAGGCCATGGGCCTGCGATGGGGCGCGACGGCCGTGCCCGTGACCGAGCCGTCGGGTTCGGACACGTCAGCATCGAGGTGGACGGCGAGCGGGCCGAACGGCAGACGCACGCGAATGTCGAACGAATGCCGCGTCCCGTCGCGCACGCCATCACGGTAGGATGCCACGATTCCCATGACCTTTGCCTTGCCATGGAACGAGGTTCGGGTCGCGTCATCGTAGGAGACGATCACAGGGATCGCGATTACACCCACCGGCGAGTTGAGCCGCACGTCATAGCGGGCGGTGAGTGCCGGGTCGTCGCCGGAATCGGGCGCAAGACGCGCGGCGGCGGCATCACGAACGGCCCCGGCGATCTTTGGGGCGGCCTCGTGCGGCGGGACGGGCACGCGCACGGCCACATGCCTATGCGGGAAGAGATCGTGCAGGAGTCGCACATGCCACCGTCCGTCCCGCTTCACCGCAACATCCCCCGCGGGTTCGGAGGCCGCCCGGGCCAATGCCGGGATCCTCGCAAGCTTCGGGTTGATGGCGAGCGCGTTGCCGGTGAACGCCATGCGCTTCTGCTCCTCGGTGAGCTTGTCGGTTCCCTCCAGCGCCCGGGCCTGACCGAGCACGGCCTCGATGGGCGTGTAGGGGGTGTCCGACCCGTACAGCAGGTGGGTGTCCGGCACGTTGCGTAGAAGGTCGGCGAGCTGCTTGGGCTCACTGAATCCGGCGAGGTCGTAATACACGTGGGACATGGCGTCCATATAGTCGACACGGCGGTCCGGGTCGGCGAAGCGCAGCATGAACGCGAAGCTTTCGAACCGGTCGGCGAGGATGGAGACGAACGCGCCGGCGTGCGGTATCACCCAGCGGATGTTCGGGAACTTGACGAACGTGTCCTCCAGCACCATGTTGGTGAAGGCCCGTGTGGTTTCCACGAAGTATTCGAAAGCAGGAAGGGACAGGCCCTCGCATGCGCCGGGCACGGACACGGGCGGCGCGGTGGGATGGACGATCGCCATTGCGCCGCGGTCGTCCAGTTCGCGCATCACCGGATCGAGTCGGGGGTCACCCAGATACACGCCATGGTGGTTGGTCGTCAGTCCCACGCCGTCGGCCTTGAGCTCGTCGAGCGCACGCCGGGCCTCTTCTGCGGATGCCTCGGCCCATGGCAGGGGCAGTGTGGCGATCAGTCCGAACCGGGTTGGGTCCTCGGCGGCGATCGCCGCTCCCTGGTCGTTGATCTTCCGTGCCAGCCGCAGGCAGTCGTCCGCCTGCGGCAGGAAGATGTTCGGCGAGGAGAGTTCCAGATGTGCGTAGGCGATGCCGAGCAGGTCCATCTTGTCGCGCTGCCAGTCGGGAGTCCAGTAGTCGGGCGTGGGATAGCCGTCCGGGTTGCCGGGATAATGCGCACGCAGGAATTCCAGGTACGCGGGAGGCAGGTAGTGCGACTGGAAGTCGATCTTGCCGCGGAAGCGCAGCGGGGCGGCATCATTCGATTCGACCGGATGGTTCATTGTTTTCCTTTCTTTCTCCATTCCCGGCTCATTCCACGCTCTTCAACGCGCCGAGCATGTCCACGTCCTTGAGACGGCGGTACACCACCCAGCCGAGCATGGCGAGCACCGCGACCACCACGGCGAGCGGCACGGCGAACGCGGGCCAGGCGAGGGCCGGGTCGAACATGACCTCGTCGGGCGGCACCTCGGTGATGATGTAACGGTGTAGGACGGCCCCGAACCCGTATCCGGCCAGCACTCCGAACGCGGACAGGACGATCGTTTCGCGGTAGATGTACATGGTCGTCTCCCCGGTGTGGAAGCCGAGCACCTTGATGGTGGACAGTTCGCGGATGCGTTCGGACACGTTGAGGTTGGTGAGGTTGTAGAGGATCACCACCGCGAGCAGCGCGGCCACTAGGATGAGCACCTCCATGATCTGGTCGAGCGAGTCGACGATCGTGGCCACCTGGTTCCTCATGGTGATGTTCTGCACCACGCCCCTGACCCCGTCCACAGTCATAAGGTCCGCTCCCTGCCTGTTGGCGTTGTCCACGGATGAGTCCTTGAGTCGGACCACGTAGGCGTTGGACTGGTAGTCGGCGTCGAACGCGCGACCGTAGCCGCCGGAGGACATGAACATGAAGTGGCCGATGTACATTTCGGTCACGCCGTCCACGCGCACCTTGCGCTTCGCACCGTCGGGATCCGTCACGGATATGGTGTCCCCGGCCTTGGCGCCGAGCATGTCCGCCATGCGTTCGGAGATGATCGCGCCTCGGTCGGTCAGGACCTGCGGGTCGTGCGAGACACGGTCGCGCAGGGTGATGTAGTCTCCGAAGTTGTAGGCGTCGTCGGTGACGATGAGCGTGATCGTCTGCTTGTCGCCCTGTTTGCCGGCGGTGGTGGTGAGCTCCTCGTAGCGGATTGGCGCGGATTGGTCGATCTCCCTGTTGCCGTCATCCCCGTCCGCCGGGGCGACGGCCTTGGATACGGCGTCGCGCTGGTCCGCGTTGTTGTCTGATTTCTCCGCCACGATCAGGTCGTAGTGTATGATGCCGCCGAACTGGTGCTCGCCGATCTGGCCGATCGACGCCTGCACGCCCAGTCCCGCGGTGAGCAGCGACACCGCGCCGGCCACGCCGAAGATGGTCATGAAGCCGCGCGACTTGTAACGGAACAGGTTGCGGGCCGTGACCTTACGGGTGAAGTTCAGGTGCTCCCACACGGGCGCGATCCGCTCGAGGAAGATCTTCGAGCCCTTGGCAGGAGGCTTGGGCAGGAGCAGCGCGGCGGGCCTCTCCTTGAGCTCGCGGGACGCGGCGATCCACGCGGGGGCCACGGCGCTCGCCCATGCGAGTAGGAACGCGGCGGCGGTCACGCCCAAGTGGAAGTGCAGCTCGATGCGCGGCATGGTGAATCCGGAATCATAGGCGTGGTAGACGATGAGCGGCAGGATGGTGTGCCCGGCCGCCACGCCCAGAATCGTGCCGGCCGTGGAGGCGGAGAAGCCGTAGACGAGGAATTTCTTCATGATGTCCGCGTTCCCATATCCCAACGCCTTAAGGGTCCCGGAATTGGTGCGTTCCTCGTCCACCATGCGGCCCATAGTGGTGAAGGTGACCAGCGCGGCCACGAAGTACAGGAAGATCGGGAAGATGCGCGCGAGCTTCATGACGATGTCCGCGATGATCTCGTACACGCGATATCCCTCGGAGGTGAGTCCCTCACGCCGTCCGTCGATCGAGTACGCGGGCACTTCGAGGGTGTCCACCTTTTCGCTCGCCAGTTTGATCTGACGTTCCGCGTCAGCGATCTGCTTCTCGGCCTCGGGCTTGGCGTCATTGAATTCCTTGAGCTTCTGGTCGTATTCGTCCTCGGCTTTCTCGAGGTCGCGCTGGCCTTGGATCATCTGTGAGGCACCGTCGGACGCCGATCCTGATGCGGCCGTGGAGACGGCGTGCCCGAGTTCGGTCTGCTTGGATGCAAGCAGTTTTTGGGCTTCCGCGATCGCGGCCGCGTTCTTTTGGTACTCCTCGGATCCCTGATCGAGCTTGGCGGCCCCTTCGTTGAACTGTTCAAGGCCGCTGTTGTATTGGTTCAGCATGGCGTTGTATGTGTCCGCGGCCGTGTTCCAGTCGGCGAGCGCCTGATCGTACCGCCCCTTGAGGCTTTGGTATGCCTTGCCGGTTATTCCGGTTTTCTCCCATGAAGCGAGGAGACGGCCGGTGGCGTCGAGCGCTGTCTTGGATGCGTCGAGCGCCGCGCGGGCCACGGTGAGCTGCTTGCCGGCCTGATTGAGCTGCAGCCAGGCGAGTTCGAGACTGCCTTGGCCCTGATTGAGTTGCTGGGCGCCGGCGGCGAGCTGGGTTTGGGCGGCGGAGAGCGTGGAGTTGGCGGAAGCGATCTGCGAGGTTGCGCCGGCGAGTTCGGCGGCTGCGGAGGATGCCTGGTCGACGGCGTCGAGCTGGCCTTGGGTAATCTGGTCCTTGCCGGATTCGATCTGCGCCTTGGCGTCATCGAGCTGAGTTTGGGCGTCCGCGAGCTGCTGTTTGGCATCGTCCACCTGCTCCTGCGCCTTGGCGATCTGCTCACGGCGTTCGGAGCGGATGGAGTCGCGGCGGGCGGCGGGCTGGTTGGCGAGCCGCCGGGAGAGCATGGTCTTGTGGTCCTGCACGCGGTCGCGGTAGGCGTCATCCCAGTAGTTCAGTCCGGCTGTGTCCTCAAAGGTGACGCGGCCGATCATTGCCACTGACGAGTCGAACGTGCCCGCAGTGACCACGGCGTATCCGTCAAGTTCGCCGGATCCGGCGGTGGACTGTCCCATGTTGAGGTTGGAGACGATGTCGCTGGCCTCTACGAAGCCGACCACGGTGAAGTCGGTCCGTTTGAGCACGGTATCGCCGGCGATGTCCGGCAGTTCGGTCACGCTGATGGAGCTGCCCACGGCGAACCGGTCGCGCTCCCCTGTGTCAAGCGCGATCTCCCCGGTCGCTTGCGGCAGCCGGCCCTCCACGACCGCATAGGTGGAGACGGTTTCGGGCAGCGAGTGGACGCGCAGGCTGTGGTCGCTGCCCGCGATCGTCACATCTTTGAAGTAGCCGAATTCGGCGTCCTTCACGCCGGCTGTTTCGCGGATGATCGCCTCATCGTCGGCGGTTAGGCCGTAGTCGCTGATCACGGTCACATCCGCGAGATTGTGCTCGTCGTAGAACGCGCGGCCTGTGGCCCGCATGTCGGGCGCGGTGGCGAACAGACCCACGAGGGCGAACGATCCTAGGGCCATGAGGCTCACGATGGAGGCGAACCTCCCCTTGGATTTGGCGAGGGTGGCACGGATGTCGCGCCACAACATGCGTTTGCGAGGTCTGCGAAGCCTGCGAGACGTCATAGCGCTCACCATTCCAGGTCCTCGATGTCCATGGGGTGCTCGTTGACCTCGATGGATTTAACTCGCGCGTCATGCATGTGGATCACGCGATCGGCGATGGGCGCAATGGCGGAGTTGTGGGTGACGATCACCACGGTGGCGCCCTTGATTCGGCTCTGGTCCTGCAGGATGCGCAGCACCTGCTTGCCGGTGTTGTAGTCGAGCGCACCGGTCGGCTCGTCGCACAGGAGGATCTTGGGGTTCTTGGCCACGGCACGGGCGATGGCGACGCGCTGCTGCTCACCGCCGGAGAGCTGCGCCGGGAAGTTGTCGATGCGGTCCTTCAGCCCCACATCCACGAGCGCTTGAACCGGGTCCTGCGCATCGCGCACGATCTCGGAGGCGAGTTCCACGTTCTCCCGGGCGGTGAGGTTGGCCACGAGGTTGTAGAACTGGAATACGAACCCGATGTCGGTGCGGCGGTAGTCGGTCAACTGACGTGCGGTGTAGTTCGAGATGTCCTTGCCGTCGATGATCACCTGTCCCTCGCTGTTGGTGTCCATGCCGCCCAAAATGTTGAGTACGGTCGATTTCCCTGCGCCGGACGAACCGAGGATGATTGCCAGTTCACCCTTCTCGATGCCGAAGCTCACGTCATTGTTGGCGACGATGACGGTGTCTCCCATGTGGTAGCGCTTGCAGCTGTGCACCATCTCGATATATGCCACAGGCCCTTCGCCTCCTTGTGTTCCTTATGGTTGCCTCAACCACTAAATAAACAACATGTTGATATAATGATGTCGATGATAGGAAGCGTCGGCATATCAGGTCAATCAACAACTTCCGACGATCCGTTCAGATTGAACACTGTCCCCCAAATCGTTCATATCACCATGAATCACCCATTAAAAAGACAACATGTTGATATAATGCATCGGTATCAGCATCCCCAAGCAGCAATGCAGACCCCTGCAGACCCCACGGCGCGGCCACAGTCGACCGCACGAATCCAAGGAGCACCACATGCCTTCCACCACACACACCCCAGTATCCGCGAGCACGCCGGCAAAGCGCAACACGAAGACCGAGGCCAAGATCAAGGCGGCCTTCACCACGCTGATGCAGGCCAAGGGCTTCGACGCGATGACGGTCAGCGACATCGCCCGCACCGCGGGCATCAACCGCGGCACCTTCTACATGCACTATCTCGACAAGATGGACCTGCGCCAGCAGCTCGTCGACGACGCCATCGAGGATCTGACGCGCATCCTCGTCACCGACGCCGCCGCCCCTGACCGAACCCCTGACCGGAGGGCCGTCTCCCCCGGCGGGAACACCATCGCATCGCACCGGGGCAAGGCCATCTGCGACGCGTTCCAGCCGGCATCCATAGCCGACGCCCTGCGCTACATCCGCGACGACTACGCCTTCTTCAGCGTCGTCTCCCGCTCCGGCAACGACATGCAGCTCTACGACCGCATGAAGGAGGTGCTCAAGCGTCTCATCGTCGCGCAGGCGACACGGTTCGGTGCCGAACCGAAGACCGATTACAACGGCATCCCTGCCGACTACGCGATGGAGATCCTCGTCTCCGCGGTCTCCTCGATCATCTGGCTGTGGATCCGCCGCGGATGCAAGGAAAGCCCGGAGGAGATCTGCCGGATCATCGAGGTCAACAAGACCACCGCACCGGTGGACATCCTGTGGTGAGCATCGCGAGCGTCACGAGTGCCACCCGCCGGAGCGCCCCGCCAAACACGATCACGGATCAACGCCCGGATCGACGCCCGGAGGCAAGTCCTTCGAGCCATATACGCATACGGTTCAGGCCTTCGGCGGTGTCCTCCCGCGTACCCACGTAGGACAATCGCACATACCCGGCGCCGCGAGCGCCGAAGCCGGATGCCGGCGTGACCACGACCTTGCCTTCGCCGAGCAGACGCACCGCGAACGTATGGTCATCCATGCCTGTCGCCGTGACGTTGACGAGCACGTAGAACGCGCCATCCGGAACATCGCAGCGGACCAGCGGCATATCGGCGATCGCATCGACCACCATGTCGCGGTTGGCATGGTAAGCGTTCTTCATCGTCGCAAGGATGTCCGACGAGCCTTCAAGAGCCGCGACCGCACCGGCCTGCAGCGCGCCGGGCACGCAGGAGACGACGTTCTCCTGCATCACCGTCATCCGGTCGATGACCTTCTTCGGGCCGAGGACGCAGCCGATGCGCCAGCCGGTCATCGCGTATGTCTTGGAGAAGGAGTCCACGACGAGCGTGCGTTCCTTCATGCCGGGAATCTGCGCGATGGACATGCAAGGAGTGCCATCGTCGTAGACGAATGCGCGGTACACCTCGTCGCTGATCACCCACAGATCGTGCCGTTTCGCCACATCGGCGATGCGCGCGAGCTCGCCGGGCTCGATGATCGCACCGGTCGGATTGGACGGGGAGTTGAGCAGCAGGGCGCGCGACCGCGGAGTCACCGCGGCCTCCACGTCCTCGGCCCGCATGCGCCATCCGTTGTTCTCATGCAGCGGCACCGGTACGACGCGCGTCTGCGTCATCTGCGCCTGACCGAAGTAGTTCGCGTATCCGGGATCGGGGATGAGGATGTCATCGCCCGGATCCATCGTGGCGGTCATCGCGAGGAACACGCCCTCCATGCCTCCGGCGGTGACGATGATCTCCGACTCGGGGTCGAAGCGCGTGCCGTCGACTCGTTCACGAGCTTCACACCATGCACGGCGCAGCGCCTCCGCTCCCCTGTTCGGCGTGTAATGCGTGTCGCCGGCGAGCGCCGCCCGGTATGCCGCGTCGATCATCGGCCGGGGCGTGTCGAATCCCGGCTCGCCGATCGCGAAGGAGATCGCATCGGGCACATGCGAGGCGAGTTCGAACATCTCGCGCACCGACGGGTACAGCGCCTCGCGGGCGCGGTTCGATATCTCCGGCATGGCTGCTGCGTCCTCCCCGAACTGATAACTGCAGATATTGCGTTATTGCGTATCGCAAGTATGGCGCCGATGGTAGCGCAGCCATGTTTCGGCACGACAATTCTCAATCACAGCGACAATCGGCAGGACCACGGCAGGACTACGATGACGCATATGACCGATAGCACCACAGACACCGTAAACCAGACTCCCGCGGAAGACCTGCCGATCAGGCTCGAGGCGGGTCAGACAGCACCGGACTTCACGCTTCCGGCGGTCGAATCGGACGGCACGGAATCGACGATCTCACTTGCCGATCTGACCAAGCAGGGCCGCAAGGTGATCCTCTACTTCTATCCGGCGGCGATGACGCCCGGCTGCACCACCGAAGCGTGCGATTTCCGCGACAACATGGCCCGCCTGGGCACGCTCGGATACACGGTGCTGGGCGTCTCGAAGGATTCGATGACCAAGCTGCAGCGGTTCCGCGAGCGCGATCACCTGTCGTTCCCACTGCTTTCCGACCCGGAGCTCACCGTACATAAGGCATACGCCGCATGGGGCGAGAAGAAACTGTACGGTAAGACGCACGTCGGGGTCATCCGCTCCACGTTCGCCATCGACGAGCACGGCGTCATCGCCTTGGCGCGTTACAACGTGCGCGCCAAGGGACACGTGGATTCGCTCATCAAGCGGCTGGGAGACTGAGCTACCGCTCCTCCTCCGGGTAGGTCATCTTCCACTGGCCGACGCGGATCTCGGTCATCATGGCCATTACGTCGCGCGTGTAGTCCAGATGCATGACGGACGGGTCGCCGGCGATGGCCGTCTCCATGTCGGCCACCTCATAGGAGAGCGCATCGGCGGTACGCCCCGCTTCCACCACCTCCGTGCGGCCGTCGTCCACCCAGGTGATGGTGGCGCGCTCACCGCGCGGATAATCGACGACCTCCACATAGGCCCTGTCAAACACGGCGAGCCCGCGCTTGGGCTGCTTGGCATGCAGCGACAGCGTGACCGTGGCCATCTGGCCGTGAGGATTGGTCAGAAGGATGCCGGCCTGCTCGTCCACGCCGGTGGGAGCGGTCTTGACCTGCGAGAGAATCCGGTCAGGCTTGGAATCCATGAACCAGCGGACGAAGGAAAGCGCATACACGCCGATATCGAGCATGGCGCCGCCCGCGAGGTTGCGGTTGAAGAAGCGGTTGGCCATGTCGTACTCCTTGTAGGAGCCGAAGTTCATCTGCAGGAGCTTCAGCTCGCCGAGCGCACCGGAGTCGATGATCTCGCTGAGCTTCCTGAAGAGCGGCATATGGTAGATGGTCATGGCCTCGGCGAGCACCACATGGTTGGCCTCGGCGAGCGCGACCGCCTCATCCAGTTCGTCGGCATTGAGCGTGATGGACTTCTCGCACAGCACGTGCTTGCCGGCTGCGAGCGCCTTGCGCAGGAACCCGATATGCGTGTTGTGCGGGGTGGAGATGTAGATCACGTCCACGTCCGGGTCGTCGAACACGTCGTCGATGTGCTCGTAGACCTTGCCGATGCCGTATTTCTCAGCGAAGGCGACCCCCTTGGCATGCGTGCGGTTGGCCACCGAGTACAGCCTGCGGCCGCTGGATTCCAACGCCTGCTCGAGCTGGTTGGCGATGACGCCACATCCCAGAGTTGCCCAATTGAGTTCGCGTGTTGCCGTCATCATCGTCGATTCCTTTCCACCGTCACATTGTTTCGGCATACTTCTTTGTGTATCTCATCTATATAATATGCCATATTTGCTTTCCATGAGGGAAGTACAGGAAGGTGGGAATGGTTGAGATCAACAGAAAGGGCCGTGCCGCGGGACTCAGCGACGGATCCTCACGCAATCACACTGAGCCCCCGAATCCGGAGGACTCACACGCCGGCGAGGTCGAAGAGGCGTTCGATAACGGCGTCGTTGAGCAGACGGCCCTTGCGGGTGGGAACGACGCGGGCCCCGGAGTCTCCGGCATCACGGGAATCCTGGGTCAAAGTGATGAGTCCCTCGTCGACCATCGGCATGAGCTGCGCGGGGTCGATGGGCTTGAGGCTCGAGGAGACGGCCGCCCCGCCACCAGCGGCTGAGGCGATGGCACGGTTGATGCGGTCCAGATCGAGCCCTTCACGGATGCGCAGGCCCAGCATGATGAGCTCTTCGAGGTTCTCGTCCGGGGTGATCTCCTCGCTGCCCGCCCACGGCACACGGCCTTCGTTGATGGCCGTGCCCCACAGGCGCGGGTGCGCGATGTCCCATGCACGCAGGGCGTTCATGCCCGCGATCTGTTCCCTCGGTTGGGTCGACGCCGTCTCTCCCCCAGTCAGCTGCGCTGACAGCCCCCTCGTCAGAGGGGGCAGGGCACCCGCATCGGCGCACGCGTTGTAGTGCGAGTGGGCGCCGGGTCCGAGTCCCGACCAGTCGACGTTCCTCCAGTAGCCGAGGTTGTGACGGCTCTCGTATCCGGGCCGCGCCCAGTTCGAGACCTCATACCATTCGAGACCGGCGGCGGAAAACAGGTCGTCAGCGATCTCGTACTTGGCGGCCTCGTCGTCGTCATCCGGCTTGGGCAGTGTGCCCGCGGCGATCCGACGCCCCATCTTCGTGGTCGGTTCGACGGTCAGCGCGTAGGCGGAGATATGGTTGACGCCGAGGCCAATGGCCGTCTCGACCGAGGTGCGCCAGTCGTCGAGACTCTCCCCCGGCGCCCCGTAGATGAGGTCGACGCTGGTTCGAAGGCCGGCGGCGTCCGCGGCGCGTACGCCCGCCTCGACGTTCGTGGGCGTGTGCGTGCGGTCCAAGGTCTTCAGCACATGCGGCACCGCCGACTGCATGCCGAAGGAGACGCGCGTGAAGCCGCCCTCGGCGAGACGGTTGATGTAGTACTCGTTGACGGTGTCCGGATTGGCTTCAGTGGTGATCTCCGCGCCGGGCGCGAGTCCCCAGATGCGTCGGATCGCATCCAGCATGGCCACCAGATCATCCGCGGCGAGGATGGTGGGCGTACCGCCACCAAAGAACACGGTATCCGCCGGCGGTTCGTCGACGCCGTGCGCCTCCTGCCACACGCGCACGAGCTCCATCTCGCGGATGACCATGTTCGCATAGTTGCCGCGTGAGGCCCCGGCGCCTAAATCAACCGCCGTATATGTGTTGAAGTCGCAGTAGCCGCAACGCCGAAGGCAGAACGGCACATGAATGTACACCTCAAACGACATTCCGAATGCCCTCCCCTCATTTCCTAGGCAGATTTCGCGTTTCCTAGGCAGGAGCTCCCCGGATACAGATACGAACACCCTTGGAAAGACAGGGATTTTGAACCGTCTCCGGACCAACACCTGCCTAGGAAACGATAAAAATGCCTAAGTTTTGCAAATCCGTTCCGGCTCAGCCTTCAGTCTTCTGAGCGGCGCGGATCTTGTCCTTGGTGTCTCGGTCGTTGGAATCATCGCCGGTGGACAGGGCGGCGATGAACGCCTCCTGCGGCACCTCGACATGGCCGAGCATCTTCATGCGCTTCTTGCCGGCCTTCTGCTTCTCGAGGAGCTTGCGCTTACGGGTGATGTCGCCGCCGTAGCACTTGGCGAGCACGTCCTTGCGCAAGGCGCGGATGTTCTCGCGCGCGATGATGCGCGAGCCGATCGCAGCTTGAATCGGGATCTCGAACTGCTGGCGCGGAATGAGCTCGCGCAGCTTCTTGGTCATCATCACGCCGTAGCTGTATGCCTTGTCGCGGTGGACGATGGCGCTGAACGCGTCGACCTTCTCGCCCTGGATGAGGATGTCGACCTTGACGAGGTCGGCCGACTGCTCGCCGTCCTCGTGGTAGTCCAGCGAGGCGTAGCCCTTGGTGCGGGACTTCAGCTGGTCGAAGAAGTCGAAGACGATCTCTGCGAGCGGAATGCGGTAGTGCATCTCGACGCGGTCGGTGGAGATGTACTCCATCGTGCCCATCTGGCCGCGGTGATCCTGGCACAGGTCCATGACCGAGCCGATGAATTCCTTGGGGGTGATGATGTCGGCGGCGACCATCGGCTCGACGATCTTCTTGATCTTGCCGTCCGGGAACTCGCTCGGGTTGGTCACGTGATGCTCGGAACCGTCCTCGGCGGTCACGTCGTAGGTGACGTTGGGAGCGGTCTGGATGAGGTCCAAGCCGAACTCACGGGAGAGACGTTCGTTGACGATCTCCATGTGCAACAGGCCCAAGAAGCCACAGCGGAAGCCGAAGCCCAGCGCCACGGACGTCTCCGGCGTGTAGATGAGCGCGGCGTCGTTGAGCTTGAGCTTGTCGAGCGCGTCGCGCAGTTCCGGGAACTGGGCGTTATCGATCGGGAACAGGCCGGCATACACCATCGGCTTGGGGTCGCGGTAGCCGGGCAGCGGCTCGGTGGCCGGGCGCACGGCGGAGGTCAGGGTGTCGCCGACCTTGGACTGGCTCACGTCCTTCGCGCCGGTGATGATGTAGCCGACCTCGCCGGCGCCGAGCGCCTTGGTGCGGGTCATGTCGGGGCTGATCACGCCGATCTCGATCGGATCGTGGGTCATGCCGATGCCCATCATGTGCACTTTTTCACGATCGTGCAGTTCGCCGTCCTCCATACGAATGTAGGTGACGATGCCGCGGTAGGAGTCGTACACGGAGTCGAAGATCAGGGCTCGCGCCGGAGCCTCGGGGTCGCCGTGAGGCGCGGGGACCTCCATGACGATGCGGTCGAGCAGATCCGCCACGCCCTCGCCGGTCTTGCCGGAGACACGCAGCACATCGCTAGGCTCACAGCCGATGAGGCCGGCGATCTCCTCGGCGTGCTTGTCCGGTTCGGCGCTGGGCAGGTCGATCTTGTTGAGCACCGGAATGATGGTCAGGTCGTGGTCGACGGCCATGTACAGGTTGGACAGCGTCTGCGCCTCGATGCCCTGCGTGGCGTCGACGAGGAGGACCGCGCCCTCGCACGCGGCGAGCGCTCGGGAGACCTCGTAGGTGAAGTCGACGTGGCCGGGGGTGTCGATCATGCCAAGCGTGTATTCGGTGCCGTCGAAGGTCCACGGCACACGCACGGCCTGCGATTTGATGGTGATGCCGCGTTCCTGCTCGATATCCATGCGATCGAGGAAGCGGTCTCGCATCTCGCGTTCGGGCACGATGCCGCTCAACTGCAGGATGCGGTCGGCCACGGTGGACTTGCCGTGGTCGATGTGCGCGATGATGCAGAAATTACGGATCAACGACTGATCGGTGGAACCGGGCTGGTTGTGCTGGCTGACCACTGAACGTGCCTCCTACCTTGCTTGTCAAGCCTTACTCAAGTCAAACGAAACCAGTGTACTCGACGCGAAAGACCCCGCGAACCGGACGGGTTCACGGGGTCTTTACGGCAATGTCGCCGTTGACGGCGACTCACACCCTTACAGGATCACCGGGTGTTCACTCACAGAGCGTTGATCGCGACGGCGAGGCCGGACTTGCGGTTCGCGGCCTGGTTCTTGTGGATCACGCCGGCGCCGGCGGCCTTGTCGAGCTTCTGGGCGGCGACCTTGAAGGCGGCCTCGGCGGCGGCCTTGTCACCGGACTCGATGGCCTTGCGGGTGTTGCGGATCGCGGTCTTCAGCGCGGACTTGACGGCCACGTTACGCTTGTGCGCCTTCTCGTTGGTGATGACGCGCTTCTTCTGCGACTTGATGTTTGCCAATGTAACTCCAAACGACGTTTGCTATAAGGACATACGAGACGTAGATGATAGCACGCGGCGAGGATAAACGACGCGACACTCGCACCTTGCCGTTGCGGGTATCAGTCTCCCCCTCGACGGGATTTGTCGTCACGTCCCGTGCGCCGGCCCTGACCGGTCTTATCCGTCTTCTTATCCGTCTTGTGGGGAGTGATGTCCGGACGCCTGAGGTACCGGGCCTCGCCGGGCAGGTAGACGGTATGGCGCTCCATCGCACCGGGAAGTTTGATGTTGAAGATCACCGACGACAGACGCATGCCGACGACCAAGGCGATGATGACCAGATCGAGCGCGATCTCCTGCTCCGCGTTGAGCAGACCGGCCATGCGCCCCTTGCACACGAACACGTCGATGATGCATCCGACGGCCGAGGGCACGGCATACCAGTGCTTGTCGCGGATGATCATCGGCACGTCGTTGAGCAGCATGTCGCGCACCAATCCGCCGCCGAGCGCGGTCGCCATGCCAAGGAACACCGAGGTCATGCCGGAGGCGCCGAGATACATGGCCTTGGACGTGCCGATCACGGCGAACAGACCAAGCGCCAGAGCATCCAAGGTCAGCATCGACCATTTGAGCTTGTCGACCTCGAGGTGCAGCACGGCGATGGCAACTCCGGAAGCCAGCGCGGAGAGCACGGACCACCGGTCGGTGATGCCCACCGGCGGCACCTCGAGGAGCACGTCACGCAGGATACCGCCTCCCAACGCGGTCAGCCACGCGGTCACGAGGATGGCGAACAGGTCGTAGTTCTTGTGCACGGCCGCAAGTCCGCCGACCAGTCCGCAGCAGAACACCGCAAGGTATTCCACCAGCATGAAGAACATGTTGCTCTCCAGCGCCAGCTGCATGGCGTCTTCCTCCCTCCGGTGAAACCCTCATAGACATGGGACCTCATGGAACCGCACAACAAGCTACCACAGGCCGCCGGCGCCCCGGCGCGTTCCGCAAGCCGACCGCATGTCACATGTCAGCGAAACGAACTGGATCGGGCGTTATGGACGGCGATAATCGTGCGCAGGTCCGGCTGGCCTGATGTCGGGTTGAGCACCTTCCACCCAATACCTCCCATCTGCGTCCCCATTTCCGTCTCTCAGCGTCACTTATTCCCGAAATAAGCCCATCTCCCGGGAATAAGTGACTCTATCCCGATGTCAGCGTCACCTTTTACCGAGCACTGGAGAAATCCCGGGAATATATGACGCTGACCAGGGGCCGACGTCACAGAGGCTGACGTCACAGAGGCCGACGCCGGGGACCAACACCACAGGGACCAACGCCGCCTTTTACCCGGAAGGGTTTTCCGCACCTTGTCCAGATACACGAAGACCCCTTGGAACCATTGCGATTCCAAGGGGTCCCCAAGCCAAGCAACCTAGGCTATCTCAGCACACTTTCCACATCCAGTTGTGCGGATCCTCACGCTCGCCCAGCTGGATGCCGAGCAGCTCGTCGCGCAGGTCGACGGTGAGCTTGCCGGATTCGCCGTCGGCGACGGTCACGTCGAAGTCCTTGGACTTGAAGCGGCCGATCGGGGTGATGATGGCGGCGGTGCCGCAGGCGAACACCTCGGTGACCTCGCCGGACTTGATGTCCTCAAGCAGCTGCTTGAGCGGGATCATGGTCTCGACGACGTCGATGCCGCGGTCCTGCATGAGCTGGATCAGGGAGCGACGGGTCACGCCCGGCAGGATGTTGCCGGTCAGGGACGGGGTCTCCACGTGGCCGTCCTTGTGCACGACCATCATGTTCATGCCGCCGAGCTCCTCAAGGTAGGTCTTGGTGGCGGCGTCGACGAAGCACACCTGCTGGCATCCGTTGTCGATGCCGGTGTACTCGCCGAGCAGGGAGGCGGCGTAGTTGCCGCCGCACTTGGCGAAGCCGGTGCCGCCGGGGCCGGTGCGGAACCACTTGTCCTCGACCCAGATGCTCACGGGCTTGACGCCGCCCGGGAAGTACGGGCCGGACGGGGAGGCGATCACGCAGTAGTCGACCTCCTGCGGGGCGCGCACGCCGAGGAACGGTTCGGAGGCGAACATGAACGGACGCATGTACAGCGTGTATTCGCGACGGGACGGCACCCAGTTGACGTCACGCTTGACGAGCGCGGCGACGGAGCCAAGGAAGTCGTCGATGGACAGCTCAGGCAGGTAGAGGCGCTTGGCGGAGTTCTGGAAACGCTCGGCGTTCGCGTCCGGGCGGAACAGCCAAGTGGAGCCGTCGGCGTGGCGGTACGCCTTGAGGCCCTCGAAGACCTCCTGCGCGTAGTGCAGCACGGAGGCGCCCGGGTCCAGCTTGAGCGGTGCGTACGGCTCGACGCGACGATCGGACCATCCCTCGCCCTTGGTCCAGGTCATGTGGGTCATGTTGTCGGAAAAGACCTGTCCGAACGCCGGCTTGTCGATCAGCTCCTGACGCTTGGCGTCGGATGCGGGGTTCTCGTTCGGCAGTACGGTGAAGGGCTCGGCAAGCTTGTCGAGTTCCGCAGGATCGTGATGCGTGTTTTCAGTCATGTTCACTTCTTTTGGTATCAGGCCGCCGGAGGCGGTGTTCGTTGCGAAGATTCGGTCGCGCGCTCGTGGCACGCGGTGCTGAAGGATACTTTGTCACATCCCGTCATCCAGAATATGGTCTGGTTCACATTCTGAAAAGAGATGAAAAGACCCGCGACGGTTCAAGGTCGCGGGTCGATTCGATGTCGATCTCATGTGGCACGACGGACGCGAGGTCCGTCATGTCGTCGGCCGGATTCGCTCCGGCATCGATCACTTGGTGGCAGCGGCGTCCGCAGCCGGAGCGGCAGCGGCGTCGGCGGCCGGAGCGGCCTCCGGAGCGGCGGTGGACTCGGTGGCGTCCTCCGGAACCTCGACGGAGACGACGGACTCCTCCGGATCCTCGATGTCCAGCTCGGCGCCCTCCGGCAGGACGACGTCCTTGGCGAACACCTTGGCGCCGTCGGCCAGGCCGTCGACGTTGATGACGATCTTCTCCGGCAGGTTGGCGACATCGGCGCGGACCTTGAGCTCCTGGATGTCGACGAACGCGACGGCGGCGCCCTTCGGGGTGCCCTCGACGAAGACCGGCACCTCGACGTCGATCTTCTCGCCGGCCTTGACCTCGTAGAAGTCGATGTGTTCGACGATGCGCTTGACGGGGTTGCGCTGGACGTCCTTGACGACGGCCATGGCCTTGTCCTCGCCGAAGGTCAGCTCGAACAGGGCGTTGGTGTGGCGCAGGGCGTTGGTGGTCTCCTTCATCGGGAGGGTGATGAACTTCGGCTCGGTGCCACCGGCGTAGATGGTGGCGGGGATGCGCTTGGCGACGCGCATACGGCGGGCAACGCCCTTGCCGAACTCGTTACGGACTTCACCGTTGAGGGTGATCTTGTTGGCCATTGCTGGACTCCTTAGGTTGGTTAACAGTGTTGTGTCACTTGTCGTTCTGTCTTGTTTGACGCCACGACGCGCCGCAGAACGATCCCCTAAGGAGGGAAGGTATTCACGCCGAGTCGATAACGGAGAACGCGGATCCCTTGCGGGACTGCATCCTCCCTCGCCAAAGCAACACGCTTTGGCTCGGTACAAGGTCACGCGGTAAACCGCGTTCCCCTCGCCTACGAGCAATCCACTGGATTGTTCGCTTCACGGCTCGGCCTGCCAAAGCAACAGCATTCAAGTATATCCGGGGACGGGACAAGGTACCGGTAACGACTAGACTGGAGGGGATTGATGTTGCTTCGAGGGAATCGAGTTGCGATGAAGCGAATCACCAGAGACGCGCTTATCGGGTCCGGCGTCGCGGCCGGAGTCCTTGGCGCAGGATTGCTGTCGACGGCCGAGCTGATGTTCCGCCTGTCGTTGGACGTCAAATACTCGCATTGGATGGCGCGTCTGATGTCGGCTCCGGCCGCGGCCCCGTATCTCGAGACGCCGCATCGCGATGCCGCCGAGGAGGCGGAGGCCGCACGTTGGTTCGAGACGGCGAAGCAGCCGGTCTGCCTGCGCAGCGAGGATGGCCTGAAGCTCAACGGATGGCTGTTCGACCCGGACTGCGCCTCCCCCGCCCCGCATCTGTATGCGATCACCATGCATGGATACACCGGAGGCCCGGCGGAGATGGCGAAGTATGCGCATCGCTTCGCGCGCATGGGCTTCACCGTGCTCGTGCCCGCGCAGCGGTGCCACGAGAGGAGCGAGGGCCGCTACATCGGCATGGGATGGCTGGAGCGTCGCGATCTCATGGGATGGATCACGCTCATCGTCGCAAGCGATCCGGAGGCGCGCATCCTGCTGCAGGGTGTATCGATGGGGGCCGCGACGGTGATGATGACCACCGGCGAGCCGCAGCTGCCGCGCAACGTGGTCGCGGCGATCGAGGACTGCGGCTACACGTCGGCGTGGGACCAGTTCCTGTTCAATGCGAAGCACATGTACCATCTGCCGTATCGCTGGATGGGCGTGCCGGTCGTCTCCGCGATGTCCGCGATCGCGCGGAGGAGGGCCGGATACGGATTCAAGGAGGCGTCGAGCGTCGCCTCGCTGCGGCACACGATCATTCCGATGATGTTCATCCACGGCGCCGCGGACACCTTCGTGGATCCGGGGTTCCTCGACCGCAACATCGCGGCGTGCGCCGGCCCCGACCGCGAACGCCTGCTCGTGCCCGGCGCGGGTCATGCGATGAGCGCGAGCATTGATCCCGACCTCTATTGGAGCCGGGTCACGGCGTTCGTGGAACGGGTGTTCGGGCTGTAGATCAGCCGCGCGTCTCCTTGGCGGCGACGGCGATGGACAGCGACGGGTCGTACAACGGGATCATCATCGACTGGGTGGCGTGGTACAGGTCGGACTTGCCCGGCCAGACGGTGCCGATCGGCTGGTTGGCGCGGTCGAGCTGGTGGAACCAGGAACCGTTGACGTGGTCGATGACGCAATCGTCGGCGTACTTGAGGAAGGTCGAGTACAGGTCGGCGTATTCCGCCTTGCCGGTCACACGGGCCAGCACGGACGAGGTGTTGATCGCCTCGGCGAGTGTCCAGTGCATGCGGTCGTGCACGACGGGCACGCCGTTCCAGTCGGTGGTGTAGACGATGCCGGGCGCGCCGTCGGCGTCCCAA
Organism: Bifidobacterium callitrichos DSM 23973; assembly: GCF_000741175.1. GTDB lineage: Bacteria > Actinomycetota > Actinomycetes > Actinomycetales > Bifidobacteriaceae > Bifidobacterium > Bifidobacterium callitrichos. The sequence continues at coordinate 313,657 of NZ_JGYS01000001.1, read as the reverse complement.
CCATCGGCCACGGCGCGACGGAACAGGTTTTCGGCGACGTCGACCAGCTGCGCCTTCTTCGACTCGGCGAGGCCGGGGGCGCTCAGCGCGTACTGGGTGATGAGTCGCGCCCATTCGATGCCGTGGCCCGGGGTGGCGCCGTACGGCTTGAACTGATCGTCCTTCTTGTCGGCGTTGCATTCGAGATCCAGCGACCAGTCCTCATGGAAGTGCTCGGGGATGCGCCATTCGTTGTTTTCAGCCCAGCCGATGACGTGATCGATGATGCGACCGGCGCGCGTGCGCCACGTTTCGTCGCCGGTGACGTCGGCCACGGCGAGGAACGCCTCGACCGAGTGCATGTTGGCGTTGAGTCCGCGGTACGGGTCAAGCTCGGTGAAGTCCTCGTTCCACGTGTCGACGGACAGGCCGATTTCGTCGTCCCAGAATCGCTTGAGGAACACCTGCTGCGCGTCGGCGAGCAGTTCGGCGGCGCCGGGACGGCCGAGCAGCGTGGCGGAGGATGCGGCGAGCAGCACGAAGGCGTGCGCGTAGCACTGCTTGGTGCCGATGTGGCCGCCTTCCGGGGTGACGGCCGCATACCAGCCGCCGTTGGCGTCGTCGTGGAGCTCACCCGTGAGGCCCTTCAATCCGGCGTCCACAAGCGCCTCGGCGCCGTCATGTCCGGTGAACGCGGCGAGCGAGTAGACGTGGGTCATGCGGCAGGTGATCCACGTTTCGCGATTGCGGTCCTTCCACGGGGTGCCGTCGTCGCCAAGCCAGTAGGAACCGCCTGTCGGGGCGGGGAACGCGTGGCCGAAGGCCATCAGGGAGTCGCGCTGGGAGTCCAGCCAGACCTTGTTCTCCGGCGTGCCGAGCGTGTATTGAGGTGCGATTGACATGATTATGTTGCCTTTCATACTAGATTTGGGAAAGATATAGCGAAGTATGTCGAGAAGCGGCAGGTAAGGCGCGAAGTGTAGAGTCACGCCCAGCGCGAGGACCTGCAATTGCGTACTTTACCGGTTCAGTTTCTAGAACGTCGCCACGGAATAGACGGACGAGTCGATCGTGACGATCAACACGACGTCCCCATATCGATGACCTCAGAGGCGCCCCTACGCCACCGGACCTGTGGAAGCCCGCTCCACCAGACGGTATGGCGGCTCCGGCTCATCACCGACGGTCTCCCCGTCGATCATGCGCAACAGCATCTTCCCCGCTTTCAGTCCGATCGCTCGGACATCGCGGTGCAGGGCAGTGAGCGCGGGCGTGGCCGAAACGCATGCGGCGGAATCATCCCAGGCCACGATGGAAAGATCCTCCGGCACGGATATTCCACGGGCCAAGGCCGTATGCAGCGCGCCGACCGCTGTAATATCCGTATCGCATACGATCGCGGTGGGACGGTGTCCAAAGTCCAGAATCGCGTTGCACAGCCGTTCGCCAGTTTCAGCCATGTACTTGCCATGCAGGGTGGTGCAGCGCATGCCCAGTTTGGAACATTCATCGGCGGTGGCATTGTCGCGCGCCAACGTGTGCACGTATTCCTCGGGGCCGGCGATGCGCGCGATGTTGCGATGGCCCAAACCGTGCAGGTATCGAACGACCATGCGCGCGCCTTCGTCGTCGGAACTGTAGAGCGTGGGCAGCCCGCTGGTGATCTCACGCTGGGAGATGAACAGGGCCTTGGCTTCGGGGTGTTCACGGAACAGCGCCAGTCGCGGGTCTCCAAGTTCGACACCCATGATGAGATGCGCGTCCACCTTGCCGGAGGCGATCCAATCCTCGTAGATGCGGCAGGCAGCCGCGGCGCCGCCCGCGGTCATGCGCAGCACGATGGAATAGTCGCGCGGGTCCATGGCTTTGCTCAAACCGGCGAGGCAGTCCATGCCGAACATGCCCGAGCCGAAATCCTCGGCATCGGCCACCATCAGCACCACGCCAATGGACCTAGTGCAGGCATCGGAAAGAGATTTCGCGGCACTGTTCGGCTTCCACCCCATGGAACGTGCCAATTTGAGCACCTTGTCGCGGGTTTCCTCGGAGACGCCGGGCTTGCCGTTCAGCGCGTACGACACCGCGCTTTTCGATACACCGGAAGCCTTCGCCACATCAGCGATGGTGATGGTGCCTTTCGCCATGGTTCTCCACTCTCCTCATGCACCGGGACCCTGCCACGTATCACACCGGTTCGTATGATTCATCCGAACCGATTACACGCGATTTACACGCGATTTACGCGCGATTACGCGAGGCGCATCCCATCCCGGCATATTCCCGTTCAGGTGCGCCGTACGGGTTCCATGCCGTAGCACTGAACCCGTACAGTTGTTCTCCATACTAGCCTTACGCCATCCATGCGGCGCACCACGCGCCCACTGCTCCACCCAGACCGAGGCCGAGGGCGTTCAGTTCCGTCACGCCGCAGCCCAGTCTCGTTTGAGATCGTTGGCCGAACGCAGCACGTTGTCCGCCGTGAACGCCTGCGGATCGTCGACGCCGTCCGAGGCGATATGCCAGACGACCGTCTCGCCGGGCAGCAGCGTCACCAGTCCGCCATCGATCGACGCGGCCGCATCGACCTTGTCGACCATGCAGAACACGTCGCGGGCGTAGGCATGCGCCGTCACCTTCAGCGTGTATCCCTCGTCGACGGCCTCGACCGTCGCCGTGAACGGCGCACGGTCGAGCTTCTGTTCGATGACTTCGGCCGGGTTGTGGATGACGCGGGCGAAGCCGTCATCACCGGCGGGCGTCGCGACGAGGATCTCGTCCGTCGCGTCGCGGAACGCGGCGACGGACGCGTCGAGCGTCAGCGTGACCGATGACGTCTCCTCCAACGTGACATCGTCGAAGGTCTGCGAGGCGAGCGTCTCGCCGGCGAGCGTACGGCGTTCGACCGTCCACGAGCCATGCCACGGCGAGCAGGTGTCGTTGACGACGACGAGCGCGAGCGTGTCCGGCTTGACTTTCTTGCCTTCCCAGCTCAGGTCGGCCTGCGCCTGAGCGGAGACGCGCGGCTGGATCGTGGCGAAGCGCGGCGCGAAGAAGTCGCGCGAGGCGTACCACAGCGGTTTGCGGTGACCGTTGTAGTCGACGGCCGCCCAGGAGACGACCGGCCAGTCATCGTTGATCTGCCAGATCAGCGCGCCGGCGTTGACCGGTTCCAGCGAGCGCATGTGCTCGACGCCGAAGCGGATGGCCTGTGCCTGCTGCAGCTGGCATGCCCAATGCCAGTCCTCGATGTCGTCCCAACGGTCAGTGGGGATGAGCCAGTCGCGCGTGCCGTCGGCGTTGTAGCTCACGTCGTCGAAACGGCCGGGGGTCAGATGCGAGCGCATGCCGCGGGCGAGTTTGACGTTGCCTCCGGACGCTTTCTGGTGAACAAGCATCTGCGTGCCGAACGGGTCGAGCTTCTCATCGTGGACCACGCTGGTGAGCGTGCTCCAGGCGGGCGGCGCCTGATAGCCGAATTCGTCGGCGAAGCGCGGCGTGTAGTCGAGGTATTTGCGGTAGTCCTGACGGTTCCACACGTCCCAGATGTGCATGGTGCCGTCCACGTCCTTGTTGGCGTCGGTGAACGGGGTGAAGCTCATCGGGGAGCTCGGCAGGTACACGTGGACCGGGTCGAGTTCGGCGAGCAACGCGGGGAACAGTTCGGAGTAGTAGTAGTCGCCCCAGCCCTTTTCGCCGTAGCCGTGCTCGTTGGCGGGCAGGTCGTCGGCGCGCAGGGCCTGCTTGAAGCCCCACCATTCGCTGTAGGCCACGTAGTTCTCGTTGGAGCCGTTCCACACGGTGAGGCTGACGTGGGAGCTCAGGCGCGCGATCTGTTCGCGGGCTTCGGCTTCCACTTCGGCCTTCGTTTCGGCGTCTTCCGGGTAGGCGGCACAGGCGAGCATGAAGTCCTGCCAGACCATGATGCCTTCGCGGTCGCACATGTCGTAGAATTCGTCGGCTTCATAGATGCCGCCGCCCCACACGCGCACCATGTTCGAGTTCGATTCGATGAGGTCGGCGATGCCGCGACGGTAGCGCGCGTCGTCCACCTGAGAGGGAAACGCGGAATCGGGGATCCAGTTGTAGCCGCGCGCGTGCACCGACACGTCGTTGACGGCGATCCGGAACGGGCGCCCGGTCATGTCGGCGCGGGTGTCGACGGTGAGGGTGCGGAAGCCGACGTGGCCGTGCCACTCGGCTTCCGTGGCGATGCCGCCGACCGCCACGTGCACGTCATACAGCGGCTGCTCGCCGTAGCCGCGCGGCCACCAGCGCCGCACTTCGGGGATTTCGACGGTGAGTACGGCCTCGTCGCGTCCTTCCTCGACGACTCCGGCCACTTCGAGGTTGACGTCGTAGCCGCCGACGGTGACAGTCACGGGCAGCGCGCCGCGGCCGTCGCCGGTCACGCCGTTGAGGTCCAGCGCGTCGGCCACGGTCATCACGCGGCCGCGTCCGGCGCGTTCGACCTCGACGTGAACGTCGAGCACGCCGGTGCCATCCGGACGGACGTCGACAAGCGGGCGGACGGAGGCGATGCGCGCGCCGCTCCACGAGTCGATGCCGATTGGACGCCAGATGCCGGCATTGGCGACGTCGATGCCCCAGTCCCAACCGAAGGAGTAGCTGGGCTTGCGGATCTGGTTGAATGCGTGGTGTTCGGTATGCGGGTAGTAGCCGCGACGGCGTTCGGCGTCGTCGGAGCTTGCCACAAGCGACAGGAACGTGACGCTCAGACGGTTGGCTCCGTCGCGCAGGTACGGGCGCGCGTCCCAACGGTATGTGCGGTGGAAGTTGCGCGTTTCGCCGACGATGATGCCGTTGAGTGCGACGTACGCAACAGTGTCGAGTCCATAGGCGACGAGATCGTGGCGCGCGTTGCCATCGTCATGCCAGTCGAATTCGCAGGTGAATCGCCAGACGATGTCGCCGATCCACTGCTGCCGGGTCTCGTTGTCGCCGTCGAAGGGGTCGTCGATGAGACCTGCGTGGAACAGGTCGATGGTTGCCTCTCCCGGCACGGTGGCGGGGATGCCTGCGGTGAGACGTTCGCGCAGTTCCTCCGGCGCGAGTTCGGGGTTGAGCGCGGTGAGCGTCCATCCGCTCTCGAGTGCGGAGAACGTGCGCGGGGTGGTGATGGTCGTCATGGTGTTCCTTGCGATGATGATGACGGTTTGCGGTTTCAGTGGGCGGCGCGGGCGGCGGCGAGCTCCTTGAGGCGGCGCTCCGGGTCGGGCGCGGCGCCGATGAGGGTCTTCGTATAGTCGCTCTTCGGATTGAGGATCACGTCGTCGGCGGGGCCGCGTTCCACGATCTCGCCGCGGCGCATCACCATGATCTCGTCGGAGAAGTGGCGTGCGGTGGCCATGTCGTGCGTGATGTACAGCACGCCGAGGTTCTCCTCGCGCTGGAGTCGGGCGAGCAGGTTGAGCACGCCGAGTCGGATGGACACGTCGAGCGCGGAGACCGGCTCGTCCGCGATGAGGATGCTCGGCTCCGGGGCGAGCGCGCGGGCGATGGCGACGCGCTGGCGCTGGCCGCCGGACAGTTCGCTGGGCAGGCGCTTGGCGAAGTCCTCGCCGGGGGTGAGACGCACACGGTCGAGCAGTTCGATGACGCGCTTGTGCACTTCCTCGTTGCTCATGCCCGGGTGATGCAGCTTCATCGGCCTGGCGATATGGTGCTCCACGGTGTGGAACGGGTTGAGCGAGGCGTACGGGTCCTGGAAGACCATCTGCACGGTTTTGCGGAAGATGTGGTCCGCTTTGCGGCCATGATGGTCGACCGGCTTGCCGTCGATGAGGATCTGTCCTTCGGTGGGGATCTCTAGACCGAGGATCATCTTCGCGATCGTGGACTTGCCGGAGCCGGACTGGCCGACCAGCGCCACGGTCTTGCCGGATTCGAGCGTGAAGTTCGCGTGGCTTACGGCCGTGAACTTCGTGGTCTTGAGGCCGGAACGCAGGTCGAACTGCTTGGTGACGTCCTTGAGTTGCAGCGTAGTCATGATGCTCACTCCTTGGTGGCGAACGGCGAGGCACCTTCGGCGAGGTCCTCGGAACCGGTGCGGATGAACGAACCTCGGTCTCCGATCAGGGAGGGGAAGCTGGAGAGCAGCTTGGCGGTGTATTCCTGCTGCGGGTTGGTGTACAGGCTCATCGCGTCGTTCAGTTCGATGATCTCGCCCTTGCGCATCACGGCGATGCGGTCGGAGATCTCCAGCAGCAGCGGCAGGTCGTGGGTGATGAAGATCACCGCGAAGCCGAACTCGTCCTTGAGACGGGTGATCTCGCGCAGGATCTCGCGCTGGACCACGACGTCGAGGGCGGTGGTGGGCTCGTCCATGATCATGACCTGCGGGTCGAGGGCCATGCGCCATCGCGATCATCACGCGCTGGCGCATGCCGCCGGACAGCTCGTGCGGGTAGGCGTTGAGGCGGTTGCGGTCCACGCCGACGCGCTCGAGCAGTTCGCCGCACTTGTCGAGGCGTTCCTTCTTGCTCATTTCCGGACGGTGGGTGGTGAACACGTCGCCCAGCTGGTCCTTGATCTTCTTGACCGGGTTGAGCGAGTTCATCGCGCCCTGGAAGACCATGGAGATCTTCTCCCAGCGGAACATGCGCAGGTCGTCGCCTTCGAGGGCTCGCACGTCGATCGGGTAGCCTTCACGGGAGTTGAAGACCACACGGCCGGAGGTGACGACCGCCGGCGGCTTCAGGAGCCGGTTGACGCCGTAGGCAAGCGTGGACTTGCCGCAGCCGGATTCGCCGGCGAGGCCGAGGACCTCACCGCGGCCGAGCTGCAGGTTCACGTGCTTGACGGCCTGCACGGTTTTCTCGGCGCGGTATTCGACGCAGAAGTCGTCGATCTCGAGCACCGGGTCCGTTTCGTAGACGGGCGGGATGACGTTGGTCTTGATCTCAGTCGTCTCGGTCATGATGCCACGGCCTCCTTCGTACCGTTGATGATGTTGCCGTTGACGTTGGCAGCCGGGGTGAACTCGGCGTCGGTCTTGGCTTTGCCGGCCTTCTCCTCGAGCTTCCACTTCTTGATCTGGCTACGGGTCGCGGCCTTGAGCTTCGGGTTGACGATCTCATCGACCGAGAAGTTGATGAGCGCGAGGGCCGCGCCGAACAGGGCGATGCACAGTCCCGGCGGGATGAACCACCACCATGCGCCGAGGATCAGCGCCATGCCGTTCTGCGCGTAGTAGAGCATCGTGCCCCAGGTGTACGAGTCGGTGGCGCCGAGGCCGAGGTAGGACAGGCCGGCCTCGCCGAGGATGGCGGCGATGATGGCGCTCATGGCCTGGGAGGCGAGCAGCGGGATGAGATTCGGGAAGATCTCGACGAACAGGATGCGCCACGGCTTCTCGCCGGCGACGCGTGCGGCGAGCACGTAGTCGCGGGAGCGGACGGACATCGTGTAGCCGCGCAGCACTCGGGCGGGTCCTGCCCAGGAGGTCAGGGCGAGCACGCCGGCGACGAGCACGGACGACTTGGAGGGCATGTAGCTGGCGATGACGATCATCAGCGGCAGGCCCGGGATGACGAGCATCACGTTGGACAGGAGGGAGAACGCCTCGTCGGTGGCGCCGCCCACGTAGGCGCCGAGGATGCCGAAGAAGCTGGAGAGGGCCACGGCGAGCACGCCGACGGTCAGTCCGATGAACAGGGAGCCACGGCAGGCGTAGGCGAGCTGGGCGAACACGTCCTGTCCGGTCTGCGTGGTGCCGAGCCAGTGTTCGGCGCTGGGGCCGGTCATGCCGATGTCGCTGACCTTGTTCGGGTCGTCCACGAAGAACGGCACGAAGATGGCGAACGCGGCGATGAGAGCGACGATCGTCAGACCGACGGCCAGCTTCGGCGTCATCGGGGGAAGCATGGAGTCGGCGCGGGATTTGCGGGCCTTGCCGGCTTTGGTGGTTGTTGCAGCCATTGTCTTTCAGTCCTTTCCTCAGCCCTGGGCCCGGGTGCGCGGGTCGATGAAGCCGTAGATCAGGTCCATGAACAGGTTCGCGCCGAGCACGGAGACCGTGATGATCATGAAGATGCCCTGCATGAGCGCGTAGTCGTTGTTCTGCACGGCGGTCAGCAGCGCGAAGCCGATGCCCGGATAGGAGAACACGGATTCGGCGACGATCGAGCCCGCGACGACGAAGCCGAGGGAGATCGCGAAGCCGGAGATGGACGGCAGGATGGCGTTGCGCGCCGCGTAGGAGGTCATGATCTTGAACCGGGACAGGCCCTTGGCCTCGGCGGTCAGGATGTAGTCCTCGGAGAGGGTGGCGACCATCATGTTGCGCATGCCGAGCATCCAGCCGCCCACGGAGGACAGCACGATGGTGATGGCCGGCAGCGTGCCGTATTTGATGACCGAGCCGATGAACTCCCAGCTCCAGCCGGGAGTGACGCTCCACACGTCGTAGCCGCCGAACAGCGGGAAGATCGGGTTGAGCAGGCCGAAGAAGTACAGGAGGATCAACGCGAGCCAGAAGTACGGGATCGACTGCAACAGCGTGGTCACCGGGATGAGGTTGTCGATCCAGGAACCGCGCTTCCAGCCGGCGAGTGTGCCAAGCAGCGTGCCGATGAGGAAGGCGAGGATGGTGGAGATACCGACCAGACCGACGGTCCACGGCAGGGTACTGCCGATCACGGAGGAGACGGAGTTCGGGAAGTAGGTGACGGAGACGCCCAGATCGCCGCGGAAGATGTTGCCGAAGTAGTTGAGGTACTGCTGCCACATCGGCACCGAGGAGTCGGAGCCGAGCATGAGCTCGATAGCGTGGCGAGTGGCCGGGGTGACCTGGCCCTTCTGCGCGAGCTTGGAGATCATCTGGTCGACCGGGTTGCCGGGCATGATGCGCGGCAGGAAGAAGTTGAGCGTCAGTGCCGCCCACAGGGCCACCAAGTAGAAGCCCAGCTTTCTCAGGACATATTTCATGATTGGTTCCTTACTGCCGTCACTGCTTCGGTTCGAGATGCTGCAGGATGATGCCCATGTCCCACGCCTTCCAAGCTGCGGGCAGCGCGTACATGTTGTCCTCGGTGGGCCAGCCGGTCACCTTGGAGTCGTTGAATTCGGTGAGCATCGAGTTGATGTAGACCGGGATGTAGGGCACGTCGTTCGCGATCTCCTTCTGCACGATCGCATACTGCGCCTTGCGCTCGGCCTCGTCCTCCGTGCCGGCGGCGGCCTCGATGGCATCGTCGACCTTCGGGTTCGAGTAGCGGGCGTAGTTCTGGCCGCCGGAGGTCTCACCCACCTTGGCCATCTGCAGGGAGCTGTAGCGCGGGTTGTAGGTGTAGTACGGGTCGGCGGTGACACCCAAGCCCAGCGAGTCAAGGGAGAGCTGGTAGTTGCCCTTCTGCTCGTTTTCGTTCCACTGGTTCCATGCCATCTGCGTGGAGATGATCTCGATACCCAGCGGCTTCATCTGCTGCTTCAACGTGTCGTTGATCAGAATGTAGTCGGACCAGCCGGCCACGGTCTGGATGGTCATGCTGAGCTTGACTCCGTCCTTGTGGCGGTAGCCGTCGTCACCCATCTTCCAGCCGGCGTCCTCGAGGATCTGCTTGGCCTTCTCCTGATCCTCGGTCTCCGGCGTGGTGACGAGGTTCTTGTCGGTGATCCATTTACGGTCTCGGTCCGGCATGAGCATCGTCGGCGAGCCGATGGCGCCCGCGCCGGCGCCGGCGAGCTTGTTGAGCTGCGTGCGGTTCATGCCGTAGTACATGGCCTGGCGCACGGCCGTGTCGGTCTGCGGGCCCTTGCATCCGGCTTCGGTGTTCGAGCAGGTCATGACCACGGTGGTCAGTCGCGGCGTGTTCACGGCCGAGATGCGCGGGTAGTTCTTGAGCAGCATCTGGTAGCTGGGGATGTAGGCGCTCATCCAGTCGACCTGTCCGGCCATCAGCGTGCTGGTGGCGGCGGAGGCGTCGTTCAAGGCGATGTAGCGCACGCCGTCGATCTTCGGGGCACCGTTCCAGTAGTCCTTGAACGCAGAGAAACTGTAGGACTGGTTGGTGAACCTGCTGAGCTTGAACGCGCCCGTGCCGATCGGGTTGGCGTTCGTGTAGTTCATCGGATCCTTGACATTCTTCCAGATATGCTCGGGCACGATGGCCTGACCGCCGAGGATGCCGCCTTCCTGCATGTAGGCGCCCTTGAACGGCTCGTCAAACGGCGTGCCATCGGCGTTCTTGGTCGGGAAGATGAGCTTGACGTGATTGTCGTCGATCAGTTCCGCCGTACATGCGGTGCCGTTCGTGTTCAGGGCCGGGGTGTTGTGAATCAGGTTGAATGTGAACGCCACGTCCCGAGCGGAGAACGGTTCGCCATCATGCCACTTGACGCCCTCACGGGTGGTGATGGTCAGTTCGGAGCCGTCCTCGTTCCACTCGTAGCCGGTGGCGAGCATCGGGGTCGGATCCTCGTCAGTGGCCAAGTTGTACCAGTACAGCGTCTCGTAGATCACACCCAGGGTGGGGCCGAGTGCGGTGGGCGAGAACGGATTGAAGTTCTCGTTGAACGTACCCGTCGTGCCGTTGAAGATGCTGACCACCGTGCCGTCCTGTGCGGTGCTTGACGAGGTCCCGCCGCAGGCCGCGACGGACATCAGGGAGGCAAGCGCGGCCACCGCGGCGATTGTTCGGCGCAGGGCTTTCCTCACTTTCGACGTCATCGTCAATCCTTTCGATTGGTTGATTCTCTCTATGCCGGCGACTTCGCCGACCGCTCTTGCCGATCATGTGACTTAACCGGTTGAGTTGCCTTTACTATAACTCAACCGGTTAAGTTGCGCCACTCGGCGTGTCGTCTGTCATGCGGACCAAGCCGCTTATCCGCGACGCTCCTCGGGAATCCCGTAAGGAAGCGCTACGCCTGCGGGATGGCACGGTCGGCGATGAGCTTCCTGTACCACTTGAAGCTGTCCTTCGGGGTGCGCTCCAGCGTCTCGTAGTCCATGTAGACGATGCCGAAACGCTTGGTGTAGCCGAACGCCCATTCGAAGTTGTCGAGCAGCGACCACACGAAATAGCCGCGCAGATCAACGCCAGCGTCCATCGCGCGGCCGGCGGCCTCGAAGTGACGGCGCAGGTAGTCGATGCGGTCGGCGTCGTGCACGGCCTTGACCGTCTCGCCCGTGGAGGGATCGGCTTCGGAAACCAGATGATCGTCGCAGGCCATGCCGTTTTCGGTGACCATCAGCGGCATCTCAGGGTAGTCGTTGTGCACGCGCATCAGCAGGTCGTACAGTCCGTCCGGGTCGATGTTCCAGCCCATCGCGGTGTGCGGCCCCTCGGTCGGCAGCCAATCCACATCACTGGCGCCCGGCGCGGTGGAGGCGGCAGTGGATTGCGGGAACTGCGGCCGGTCGCTCATCGCGAGCAGCGAGGTGTTGTAGTAGTTGACGCCGAGCACGTCGATCGGCTGGTGGATCTGCTCCAGATCGCCGTCCTTGATGAACTCCCAATCGCAGATGCCCTTGGTGATGGCGAACAGTTCGTCCGGGTAGTAGCCGCGCAGCATCGGATCGAGCCACACACGGTTGGCGATGAGGTCGAGACGGTGCACGGCGTCGGCGTCGCCGCGGTTGAGCTGGAGGTTGCATGTGACCGACACGTCCGAACGGTCGCCGACTTCGGCGCGCACGGCCTGCGCCATCAGGCCGTGCGCAAGGTTGAGATGGTGCACGGCGGGGAAGGCGCCCGGACCGAGCCCCAGGCCGGGCGCATGCTCGGTGGCGCCGTAGCTCAGGTAGGAGGAGCACCACGGCTCGTTCAGCGTGGTGTAGGTCCGCACGCGGTCGCCCAGACGATGGGCCACGACACCGGCGTAATCGGCGAGTTTATAGGCGGTGGAACGGTTCAGCCAGCCGTCTTTGTCGCCCAGATACTGCGGTAGGTCCCAATGGTAGAGCGTCACCGTGGGTTCGATGCCCTTGGCGAGCAGTTCGTCGACGATGCGCTCGTAGAAGTCGAGGCCCTCCTCGTTCACCGGACCCCCCTCGGTGGGCAGTACGCGCGGCATGGCCACCGAGAAGCGGTAGGAGTTGACGCCGAGATCGGCGAGCAAGGCGATATCCTCACGCCAGCGATGGTAGGAGTCGCAGGCCACGTCGCCGGTATCGCCGTTGACCGTCTTTCCAGGGGTGTGCGAGAACGTGTCCCAGATGGAAGGGGTACGCCCGCCTTCCTTTGCGGCACCTTCGATCTGGTAGGAGGCGGTGGCCGTGCCGAATCGGAATCCTTCGGGGAATCGCATGATTGCCATGTCCTTTCTTGGGGTTATGCGTCGTCGAGGCCTTCATCGGCCTGACGTCAGGTGCGTATGTGATTGCTGTGGTAACGGCCGGGTGTCGGCCCGTCCGGCAGTAGTGTATCATAAAAACATGAACCGGTTAAGGCGTTGCGAGCGCAAACGTTTCATGCCCACGCCGCATCGAAGGAACCGGAGAAAGACCTAGAACCGCATCGATTCAGTCAACGAGGAGCCACGAATCGCCATGTCACACCTACCAGACACGACCGCTTTTACGGACGTTCCCACTTCCGCCGCCGATGCGGATGTCACACGGGACGGCGACCGCACCATCATCAGTCCCGATCATCCGGCGTTGCGTGCCATGGGCCGCAGCGACCTGACCGACCCGACCCGACCGGTGTGGGTGTACCCCTACACGCAGGTCTCCTTCCGCTTCACCGGAACCTCGCTCAGCGTCACTGTCGTCAACCATTGGAACTACGGAGACACCAAACTCGGCGTCATCATCGACGGCGTGCAGACCGCCGTACGCATCCCCTCCGGTTTCATCGGCGCGAACGACATGCCTAACAGCAGCACCGCTGAAGGCGCGGCCTCGGCGCCGGCAACCGCCGTCGAGGCCGACGACGCCGCGCAAGCGGACGTCGCGGCCGACACAGGCGGCACCGCGCCAACGTATGGACCGGTTACAGTGACCCTGGCGGACCGGCTGCCGGACATCGAACACGAGGTGACACTGTTCAAACGACAGGACGGCATGCACTACCTCGAAGTGCTCGACTACAGGATGGACGCGGGCGCAACCATCCTGCCGCCGGCAACCCCTGAACCGACGCGACGCATCGAAGTGTTCGGCGACTCCGTGTCCTGCGGCGAGCGTAACGAGGCGTCCCTGTACGTCGGCAAGCTCGACCCGGCCGCGGACCTGAGCGGATACAGCAACGCGTGGTACTCGTATGCGGCCATCACCGCACGCAATCTCGGCGCGCAGCTGCATGACACTTCGCAGGGCGGCATTTCACTGCTTGACGGCATCGGCTGGTTCGCGGGCCCTGACTACGTGGGGCAGGAAAGCGCGTGGGACTGCATCCAGTACAACCCCGCGCTCGGCGAATCGAAGCCGTGGGATTTCTCCCGGTACACGCCACACGTCGTGGTCGTCGCGATCGGGCAGAACGACGCGCATCCCGACGATTTCATGGCCTCCGATTACGACGGCGAACGCGCGCGGCATTGGCGCACGCGCTACGTCGACTTCCTCAAGTCGCTGCATGCGCGTTATCCGAAGGCCGTCATCGTGTGTCTCACCACGGTGCTGCAGCATGATCCGGCGTGGGATCGCGCCATCGACGAGGCGGTGCGCACGTTCAACGCTGCGCCGGACGCGCCGGTCAGCGCAGCGTACGGCAAGTTCACCGAAAGTGATGCACCCATTGCCGGCGGCACGACGAACGACGAGATCGGCGCCGTGCGCGATGCCGGCTCTCACGCCGTAGCGCATCATTTCCTGTTCACGCGTAACGGTTCGGCCACGCCGGGCCACCCGCGCGTCGCCGAGCATAAGGAGATGGCGCGCGAATTGACCGCGTTCATCGAATCCCTCGGCGAGGACGTGTGGCAAGACTGATCGAACGGGCCGGACTGAACGACAGATACTCCACATCAACCAATCACACCCTACCCATCCTCTAAGGATCATCATGACCGAAACCACTGTTCTGGTCACCGGGCCTGCGCCCGGCGCCAACCTTTCCGGATTAAACGATCACGGCGACGCGGCGAACGACGCGAAACCGCTGGGCACGGACGCGTTGCGCGCCGCTGCCATCTTCTCGCATGACATGGTACTGCAACGACGACGCCCGATCCCCGTATTCGGCACCGGTAAGCCCGGCATCGACGTGCGTGTGCGGCTGACCGAGGAGGAACCGGGCGAGTCGGCAGCAACTGACGTTGCCGGGACGGCCGCCGTGTGCGTTGCCGAAGCGACCTCCGTCGTCAACGCACACGGCGACTGGCTGGCGCTGCTGCCCGCGGTGGAGGCAAGCGGGCCGTACCGGCTGGAAATCACCTCGTCGGGCGACCACGTGACGCTCGTCTACCGTCGCGTGGTCGTGGGCGAAGTGTGGCTCGCCGGCGGACAAAGCAACATGGAGCTCGAACTGCACTCCAGCGCAGGCGCGGACGCGGCCATCGCCGCGAGCACCGACCCGCTGCTGCGCTTCTACAACACGCCGAAAACCGGTGTCGTCAGCGAGGAGCTCGAGCGTCACGCCCGCTGGCAGGTCGCCGGACCGGATACCAGCGGGTCGATGTCCGCGATCGGCTACTACTTCGCGCGGAAGCTGCGCGCCGAACTCGGCCCAAACGTGCCGGTGGGCATTGTGGACTGCTATATCGGCGGCACGTCGATCACGGCGTGGATGAGTCGATCGAGCGTGGAACAGTGCAAAGCCGGACGCGACTATCTGGAGCGGTTCGACGCGGCGATCGCAGGCAAAACGGACGAGCAGTTCCGGGCCGAAACCGAGGAGTGGCAGACGAAGTTCGACCAGTGGAACCACGACATCGACACGGCGCGCAAGGCGGACCCGGGTGTGGCGTGGGAAAAGTTGACCGCGCAGTACGGTGAATGCCCGTGGCCGCCGCCGGAAACGCCGACCTCACAGTGGCGTCCGACCGGCGCGTACGGCACGATGGTCGAGCGAGTCGCGCCGTATGGCATTGCGGGATTCCTGTGGTATCAGGGCGAGTCGGATGAGGGTTGTCCTGAAAGCTACCGTCATCTGCTGGGCATGCTCATCGACGAATGGCGTGGGCTGTGGACGGTTCCCGGCGCGGGATCGGATGCGGGGAGCGCGAACGGCAAGCCGCTGCCGTTCCTTATCGTGCAGTTGCCGCAGTGGATCGACAAGGCGACGGCCGAGGCCGGCAATGACCCGCTACGTTGGCCGCTGATCCGCGAGGCACAGCAAGACGCGGCGCGCACGATCGCAGACGTGTCCATGATCACGTTGATTGACTGTGGCGAGTTCGACAATCTCCACCCCACCGACAAGCGCACGCCGGGCGAGCGTCTGGCCGATTGCGCGCTGCACGACGTATACGACCGCGGCGACATCGCCGTCGATGGACCGGAGGTCACGTCCGTCGTCGTGCACGCCGCGGCCGAGACCGACGACGCAAGCGGCAGCGCCGCGCATGACGGCAAAGGCGAGGGCGCAGCGGTGACGTTGCACTACGGTCACGCCGCAGGACTGCATTTCGACGGCACCGTGCCGGGCACATTCAGACACGACATCGCCATCACCGCACCGGCGGCGTCGAATACGGCCGAAGTCGGGGCGGATATGGGCGATACGTGTTCCCGATTCCACCGTGATGCAGCGGAATCCGGCTTCGAATTGGCGGGCACCGACGGCGACTTCCATCCGGCCGAGGCGACCATCGACGCCGAGCACGGCACCGTCACCGTGCGAACCGAGCAGGGGGACCGACCCACGCAGGTGCGCTACGCGTGGCGCAGTTGGG
Source organism: Bifidobacterium callitrichos DSM 23973 (assembly GCF_000741175.1). Taxonomy (GTDB): domain Bacteria; phylum Actinomycetota; class Actinomycetes; order Actinomycetales; family Bifidobacteriaceae; genus Bifidobacterium; species Bifidobacterium callitrichos. The sequence continues at coordinate 297,877 of NZ_JGYS01000001.1, read as the reverse complement.
GTCCCGCTCCACTGTTCAACGGCGACGCCCTCCCCGCTCCCCCGTTCCGCCACACGCTGTGATCGACTACCGGTCTATTTCTCTAGCCTCATTTGGTATTCCGTGGGACTCAACACCGAATCCGGCTGCAGTCGCGTTGAGTCCCGCTTGAGTCCCACGAGTGGGAGAAAGCATGGCATTGATGCACGCGTCTGTGTGCCGCACGCAGATGAAGCCGCATGCTTCGAATCTGATACGGCACGCAGGACGCGCCCAGCCTCCCCTACGCCAGCAGTTCCTTGACGGCGGCGATGACGGCCTGCAGGCTCTTCTTCGCGTCGCCGAACAGCATCTGCGTGTTGTCCTCGAAGTAGAGCTCGTTCTGGATGCCGGCGTAGCCCATGCCGCGGCCGCGCTTCATGACGACCACGTTCTGCGCCTTGTCCACGTCGAGGATCGGCATGCCGGAGACCGGGGTGCCGGGGCGGCGTGCGGCCGGGTTGGTCACATCGTTCGCGCCGACGACCAGGGCCACATTGGCCTGCGGGAACTGCGGGTTGATCTCCTCGAGGTCCACCAGCTCCTCGTAGGGCACGTTGGCCTCGGCGAGCAGCACGTTCATGTGGCCCGGCATACGGCCGGCCACCGGGTGGATCGCGTAGGAGACCTCGACGCCGTGGGCCTTGAGCAGCTCGCCGAGGTCGGCGAGCTCGCGCTGGGCCTGCGCCTGGGCGAGGCCGAAGCCCGGCACGAAGATGACCTTCTCGGCGTAGACGAGCTGGACGGCGAGGTCGTCCGGCGAGGTCTCCTTCATCGTGCCCTCGGGGCCCTCGCCCGCGGCCGCGGCACCCGAGCCACCGCCGAAGCCGCCGGCGAGGACGGAGATCAGCGGACGGTTCATGGCCTGGGCCATGAGGATGGACAGGGTCACGCCGGCCGAGCCGACGAGCGCACCGGCGACGATCAGAGCCACGTTGTCGATGGCGAGGCCGGACATGGCCACAGCCGTACCGGTGCAGGCGTTGAGCACGGAGATGACGACGGGCATGTCGGCGCCGCCGATCGGGATGACGAACACCAGACCGTAGGCGAGGGCGAACACGGTGGTCAGAATCGACCACAGGAGTCGCTGCTCGGGCTGGACGCACAGCATGACGAGCGCGGCGATGGACAGCACGGCGAACAGCACGTTCCATACGCCCTTGCCGGGCAGGGCGAGCTTCTTGACCCACCTGATGCCCTGCAGCTTGCCGGCGGCGATGAGCGAGCCGGTGAACGTCACGGAGCCGATGAGGATGCCCAGGCCCGCGGTGATGAGCACCACGATGTCCGGCAGCCCCTCCTTGGTGAGGATGTCGTTCAGGGCCACGAGGGCGGCCGCGCCGCCGCCGACCGTGTTGAACACGGAGACGAGCTGCGGCATATCGGTCATCTTGACCTTCTTGGCGGACACGACGCCGGCGATCGCGCCGATGGCGATGCCGACGACGAGCACGACGACGGCGATCGTGTTGATGAAGCCCTTGGCGAACAGCACGATGAACGCCATGAGCACGGCGACGACCATGCCGAACGCGGAGATCTGGTTGCCCTTGCGCGCGGTCTTGGGCGAGTTCATGAAGTGCAGACCCACCACGAACATGACGGCGGAGAACAGATAGACGAACCATGCGACGATGTCGATGGTTCCCACGGTTGCGGAGGCCATTTACTTCTCCTCCCCCTTCTTCTTGTTGGACTTGAACATCTCGAGCATGCGATCGGTGACCACGTAGCCGCCGACGACGTTCATCGTGCCGAGTACAGCGGCGAGGAAGATGAACGCGTAGGCGAGCGGCGAGTTGGCCTCGGCGGCGACGATCACGACGCCGACGATGACGATGCCGTGGATGGAGTTCGCTCCGGACATGAGCGGCGTATGCAGGGTGGCGGGCACCTTGCCGATCACCTCGATGCCGATGAGCAGGGCGAGTACGAACAGTGTGATGGAAACGACGAGCGTAGGCATCCTTATTCCCTTCCTTTACTTCTTCTCTTCCGCCGCGGACGCTCCGGACGCCGTGGGCGTCGGCGCCTCGGCGCGTCCCGCCACGATCAGCGCGGAATCCAGCTCCTCATTAAGGTCCTGCGCGAGTCTGCCGTCGCGCACGAAGTGGGCGAGCACGTCGGCCACGTTACGAGAGAGCAGGTTGGAGGCGGTGGTCGCCACTCCCGAAGCCAAATAGGGGGCGCCGATGATGGTGACTCCCCCGTCGGTCACGTGCGTGCCGACCGCGGATCCCTCGACGTTGCCGCCGAGATCGGAGGCCGCGCAGTCGACGATGACGGCACCACGCTTGAGCCCGTCGACGCCGGCCTTGGTGAGCAGGACCGGAGGCTTCCTGCCCGGAACCTTCGCGGTGGTGATGACGATGTCGAAGCCGGCGGCCTTCTCATCGACGGCGGCCTGCTGCTGCGCTTGCTCCTCGGGCGTCAGGGCACGCGCGTAGCCGCCTTCGCCCTGCCCCTTGGAGAAGTCGAGTCCCAGATCGAGGAACTTCGCACCCAGCGATTCGACCTCGCTCTTGGAGGCGGGGCGCACGTCGTAGGCGGTGACGACCGCGCCGAGACGGCGCAGCGTGCCGATGGCCTGCAGACCGGCGATGCCGGCGCCGAGTACGAGCGCCTTGGCCGGTCGTATCGTTCCCGCGGCGGTGGTCATCATCGGCAGGAACGAGCCGTAGGCGTCGGCGGCGAGGATCGCGGCCTTGTAGCCCATCACCGAGTTCTGGGAGGTCATCTCGTCCATCGACTGCGCGCTTGAGAGCTGGCGGGGCAGTCTCTCCATGGCGACGCCGACGAGACCCGCGTCCTCGAGCGCGGCGACGTATTCGGCGTCGGTGAACGAGCCGAGCATACCGATCACCCACTGCCCCTTACGAAGTTTGGCGAGCGTATCGGCGTCGGGCCTGTCGACGAATCCGAGCGCATCCGCTCCGGCGATCACCTCGTCCCGCGTCGCGACGGTCGCTCCCGCCTTCGTGTAGTCGTCATCCGTGTAGTGCGCGGCGGCGCCAGCGCCGCCTTCGATCAGGCAGGAGACCCCGCTCCGCCCTAGTCTGGTGACGATATCCGGGGTCAGCGCGACACGGGATTCGACATCCGACGTCTCGCTGAGCACACCGAAAGCCACCGTGGCTTCCTTGCTTCCAGCCATGAGAGCCCTTTCTGACATTAGCTTTAGACCAGCACCATAACTGGCCATACGCCGACCAGTGTAATCGAAAAAGCGCGCCGCGCCCGGATATCATCCGTCAAACGGGCTTCCCACCGGCGTTTTCCCTACGCTACCGTAAGGTGACGTGTCGCGACGTGACGGCTACACTGGCTTGGTTGAGACAGGACATAGCAGCATTGGCAAGGAGCGTCACGTGTCGGTTTTCTCCACGTTGAAACAGCAGACCACGAACATCACGCGGAAGGCGTTGCGTCTCGGCACCGATTTCGTGCACCCGGTGGGTGACGATTCGGGTATGGAGCCCGACTACGTCTCCGAGGACGAGGCCCAGGAGGGCATCTCCCGCGAGAAGAACATCACCCTGCCGCACACCGACGAGTGGGGCCCGGGATACCCGACCACCACCTTCATCGACGAGAAGACCGGTCTGCTCACCTCCGAGACCGCCGGCAATCCGCCGCTCGACGATCACACGACGATCTACAGCATCTACGAGGACCGTGCGCGCCGCATGGGCGACGAGCCGCTGTACACGTACAAGGAAAACGGTGAGTGGGTCTCGAAGACCGCCAACGAGTTCCTCGTCGAAGTGCGCAAAGTGGCCAAGGGCCTGCTGCACTACGGATTGAAGAAGGGCGATGCGGTCGCGTTCATGTGCCGCACCTCCTACGAGTGGGATCTGGCCGACGCGGCGATCATGGCGTGCGGCGGCGTGCTCGCCTCCATCTACGACACCGATTCGGCCGAACAGATCCGCAACATCGTCAACAACTCCGACGCCCGTCTGCTCATCGTCCAGGACACGGCGATGCGCGACAAGGCGGACGGGGCGATCGAGGACTGCCCCTCGCTCGAGCAGATCGTATGCATCGAGACCGGCGGCCTCGACGAGATCGCCGCATACGGCGATTCGGTGAGCGACGAGGAGCTCGACGAGCGCATCGACTCCCTGCGCAAGACCGACCTGTGCTCGATCATCTACACCTCCGGATCCACCTCCGCCCCGAAGGGCGTCGAGATGACCCACGAGAACTACTGCACCGATGCGTTCAATCTGCGCGACTACATGCCCGACCTGCTCAAGAACGACAAGCACGGATCCATCCTGCTCTTCCTGCCGCAGGCGCACACGTTCGCCCGTGCGATCAACTACATCTGCGTGGCCAGCGACCTGCGCATCTACATCGCCACCGGCATCAAGACGCTGCTCACCGATCTTCAGGTCGCCAGGCCCACCGTGATGATCGTCGTGCCGCGCGTGCTGGAGAAGGTGTACAACGCGGCCTCGCAGAAGGCTGGACACGGTGCCAAGGGCATGCTGTTCGCCGCCGCCGTGACCTCCGCGCAGAAGTACATGAAGGAGGTCAGCGAGAACGGCAAGGCCGGTGCGCTCACCGCGATGCGCCGCTCCTCCTTCGACCCGATCGTCTACAAGTCGCTGCGCGAGGTGCTCGGCGGACGCATGCGCTGGATCGTCACCGGCGGCGCGCCGCTCGACCCCGAGCTGCTCGCCTTCTTCCGCGGCGCGAACGTGCCGGTGTACGAGGGCTACGGTCTGACCGAGACGACCGCCCCGTGCGCGTTCAACCCGCTGGGCGTGCCGTTCCACGAGGGTTCGGTCGGCATTCCGTTCCCGAGCTTCAGGCTTCGCATCGCCGAGGACGGCGAGATTCAGGTGGCCGGCCCGGTGGTGTTCCATCGCTACCACAAGAACGACGAGGCCACCGAGAACGCGTTCACGCCGGACGGCTGGCATATGACCGGCGATCTGGGCCGACTCGACAACGACGGCTTCCTGTACATCACCGGACGCAAGAAGGATCTCATCATCACCGCCGGCGGCAAGAACGTGGCGCCCGGTCCGATCGAGGAGGTCATCCAGCGTTGCGAGATCGTCTCGCAGGCGCTGGTGCTGGGCGACAAGCGTCCGTTCATCTCCGCGCTGATCACGCTTGACGAGGAGACGCTGCGCCCGTGGCTCGAGGCCAAGGGACTGGACCGCAACATGTCGATGGAGGACGCGGCCAACAACGCGGCCGTGCGCGCCGAAGTGCAGAAGTGGGTCGATCAGGCCAACGAGGGAGTCTCCCGCGCCGAGTCCGTGCGCAAGTTCATCATCCTGCCCGAGGAGTTCACGCAGGAGAACGGGCTGATGACCGCGTCTCTGAAGGTCATCCGTCCGAAGGTGATCAAGCGCTACGCCACACTGCTCGCCACGCAGATGTACACGAAGAAGACCGCCCCGCGTCAGTGACGGCTGACGGCCTTCCATACGACGAAGCCCCCCTCGTAACGAGGGGGCTTTATTGTTGCGATTCAGCGCTTGCCGGCGTAGATCACGTTGTCGATGAGGTCGCGGTAGCGTTCGGTGATCGCCTCGCGGCGGGCCTTCATCGACGCGGTGACCAGACCGTTGTCCTCGGTGAAGTCGTCGGGCACGATCTCGAACTTGCGGATCGATTCCGCGCGGGAGACCAGCTCGTCCGCCTGGTTGACGGCACGTTCGACCTCCGCGTGCACGATCGGGTTCCTCGAGGCCTCGGCCAGATCCCTGCACGGTGCGGCTCCCTGCGATTCCAGCCACGCGTTCGTCTCGGCCAGATCGAGTGCGATGATCGCGGCGATGAACGGCTTGCGGTCGCCGACGACCACGCATTGGTTGACGACCGGCGAGGTCATCACCGACGCCTCGAGTTCGCCGGGGCTGACGTTCTTGCCGCCGGCCGTGATGATGAGGTCCTTCTTGCGTCCGGTCACGGTGACGAAGCCGTCATCGTCGAGCGAGCCCAGGTCACCGGTGTGCAGCCATCCGTCGACGATCTGCTGTGCGGTGATCTCCGGATGGTTATGGTAGCCGACGCACACGGCGGGACTCTTGATGCACAATTCGCCGTCCTCGGCGATGCCGACCGCGGTGCCCTGCATCGGCAGGCCGATCGTGCCGATCCTATAGCCGGAGGTCGGATTGACGGAGGCCGGCGCGCAGGTCTCGGTCATGCCATAGCCCTCGAGCAGCGGCAGGCCGATGCCGTTGAAGAAGTGCGCGATCGACTTGTCGAGCGGAGCGCCGCCGCACACCGCGTATTCGACGTGGCCGCCGAACACCTGCATGATCGACTTGTAGACGAGCTTGGAGTACGCCGCATGCCTGACGCCCAGCCAGAACGGGATCGGGTCCCCGGACTGCTGGGCGACGCTCCACTCACGCGCAACGCCGGTGGCGCCCGCGAAGATGCGGCCCTTGAGACCCGCGCCTGCCTTCTGCGAGGCGGCGTTGTAGATCTTCTCGAAGATGCGCGGCACGGCGAGGATGAACGTCGGCTTGAATGCGGCGAAGTCGGCCAGGATCGTCTTCAGGTTGCCGGACAGGCCCAGCGTGACGTTGCCGGCGAAGCAGAAGAACTGCATGTACCGGGCGAAGACGTGCGCAAGCGGCAGGAACAGCCACAGACGCGCGTATTCCGGCATCGCGATGTCCGGCATCGAACGCACGCCGGAGTAGGTGATGAACAGGAAGTTGCCATGGCTCAGCTCGATGCCCTTCGGCGTTCCGGTGGATCCGGACGTGTACACGATGGTCGCCAGATCGGTGCCGCGCACCGCCTGCTCGCGTTCGCGGAACTCCGCGTCGGTGACGGTCCTGCCGTACTCCTCGATGGTGTCGAGCGCACCGAAGTCGATGACGTACACGTCACCCAGATCCGGGCAGCGATCACGCACGGATTCGATCTTGTCGCGCTGCATGTCGTTCTCGGCGAAGGCCATCTTCACATTGGAATCGTTGAAGATCGTGCTCACCTGCACGGACGAGTTGGTCTCGTACACCGGCACGGTGAGCGCGCCGATGGACATGATGGCCATGTCGAGCGCGGTCCACTCCCAACGGGTCTTGGAGATCACGGACACGCAGTCGCCGGGCATGACGCCGCGCGCGATCAGTCCCTTGGCCAGGGCGATGACCTTGTCGCGGAATTCGACGGCGGTGAACGACTTCCATTCACCGGTCTTCGGATCCTTGTATTCGACGAGCGACTTGTCCGGCGTACGCGCGGCACGGTCATCGAGGATCGAGAACAGATTGCCGTCGGTGTCGATCGGCTGTTCCAACGGCCGCAGGTATTCCTTGATCATATGCTCCCCTACGAGTTGTACCTAATGCTTCGTCCCCGATTGTAGCCAGCCCGACGGAAGGACGGCCGGTTTGAGACCGATGCGTCGCCTGCCCGTCAACGGCTGCGGATCGAGATAGTCGCGTCTGCCTCGACGAACACCCCAGTGCAGACAGCCGTCATGGCAATGGTCCGACGCCACCGCCACCTGACCGAACGGCTCACCGCGGGTCACCTCCGTGCCGACCGGCAGATCGGTGGACGCCGGTTCGAAGGTGAGGATGAGGCCGTCGTCGGTGCGGATGCTGACCACCTGCTTGCCGGCGACCTGGCCGGCGAACGCGATGACGCCCCGCGCCGGGGCGATCAGCCGATCCCCCTCCTGAGCCTCAAGATCGATGCCGCGATGTCCGGCGAGCCATGGGCTGTCGGGAGCGTCGAACGGGGCGACGGCTACGGGCGCTTCCAACGGCCAGGCCATACCAACGCGGCACGCACCCATGGAGCCGCCGACGTCATCGCCGTTGTCATCGCCGTTGCCGGATGACATGCCGGATGATGCCGCATTCGCCAGTGCGATCTCGCCGGCCGGGATCGTCGTCATCATCAGCGTCATCATCCCCGTTGCCGTCAGCATCGCCGCCATGAGACGTCGTCTGGGGCCCATGCCTCCTCCATTGCCTCCTTCACCGGGACCGTGATTCGGACCGGATCCGTGATACCGACGTTCTCCGCGGCGTCGACGTTCGTCGTTCCTCTCATCCGATCGACCTCTACGATCGCGACGATCGCGACCTGCTTGCGTCATATATGCCTTGCATGCGTCGTATATACGACGCAGTGGGTTCATGGTGTTCATAATCGGGCTCCTTTGCCACGTGATGGATGGTCCCCATCGATGGATGGTCCCGTCCACGATGCACACGAAGACCGGGAGGAATCCAGTCGAACGGAGAATGTGGATGAAACCTGCGAAAATCTTCACAAACAGAACTCTGCGCAAACAGAAAAACCCGCTCAAAGCGGGGTAATGATGGAGCGGACAACGGGACTCGAACCCGCGGTCTCAACCTTGGCAAGGTTGCGCTTTACCAACTAAGCTATGTCCGCATAGGATTCCCGCCGTGAGAAGCGGGATTCCAGTGGGCGATGTAGGAATCGAACCTACGACCCCTTCGGTGTGAACGAAGTGCGCTAGCCGCTGCGCCAATCGCCCGAAAAAATTCGGTATTCAGTTATATCCACCGGATTGCTCCGATTTCGTGGGCGATACAAGATTCGAACTTGTGACCCCTTCCGTGTCAGGGAAGTGCGCTACCACTGCGCCAACCGCCCGGGCCTGCATGTCATTCGGCTGATGCGCATCAGCCGTCCGAGAGGTGGGTACGAGAGTCGAACTCGTCTATACGGCTTTGCAGGCCGCTGCCTAACCGCTTGGCTAACCCACCGTAAGGTTCGTCAACTCTTCGGACCTTAGAGCGGACAACGGGACTCGAACCCGCGGTCTCAACCTTGGCAAGGTTGCGCTTTACCAACTAAGCTATGTCCGCGTGATTTCCAGCGGTTGTTCCCGCCGAAGCACGAGTAACTACTATAACGACATCCTTCTGTTTTGCAAGCACGGCGTGTCGCGCTCCTGATCGGCAGGAGAACAGGTCGGGAGCATGCGGGAACGCCCACGGCGAAAACCGCATGAAACCGCCCTTTCCGACATATTCGCCGGTTACTGTAGGAGATATGAGCGAAGAACGAGACGAACATCCGAATGTGCTGATCGCGGCATTCGAAGGTTGGAATGACGCATGCCAGGCCGCCACGAACGCGGTCCGTCATCTGGTGGACCGGTACGACGCCCGCGAGATCAGGCACATCAGCTGCGACGGCTACTACGACTATCAGGTGTCGCGCCCGATGCTCTGCCGGGCACTCGGCTCACCGCGCATCATATGGCCGCAGACCACGTTCTACGAGATCACCCTCTCCCCCACGCGCCGCATCTTCGCGCAGATCGCGCCCGAGCCCAACTACCGGTGGCGCGAATACTGCCGTCAGAGCCTGCATATCGCCGACGAGCTCGACGTAGACCATATCGTGACGCTCGGCTCGATGTTCGCCAACTGCCCGCATACGCGTCCGGTGCCGGTGGACGTCTCCCACGATCTCGAGGTCGAGAACCCCTCGGAGGGCTATACGGGTCCGGTCGGCATCCCCACGGTGCTCGACGACATGGCCCGCGAGCAGTCGTTCGACACCACGTCCCTGTGGGCGTCCATCCCCCAGTACACCGGCAACGACGATTGCCCGAAGGCCACGCTGGCGCTGCTCGATCGCCTGGGCGACGAGTTGGGCCTTACGTTCGATCCCGGCGATCTGGAGGCCGAGACCCGCGTCTGGGAGGCCAAGGCGTCGATGCTGCTGCACTGCAGCGACCAGCTCGCCGAGTACGTGCATCACCTCGAGCGGGACTGGGACGCCGCCGAGGAGGCCCGCCGGACCGCCGCCGCCAACCCCGCCCAGGCCGAACAACTGGTCAAGGAAGCCGAGGACTTCCTCAAGAACCTCTGATCAGAACCTCTGATCAGAGGTTCTGATCATCCGAGCAGCGAACGGCACATCGAGCGATATTCGCTCACGTATCCTCCGCCGAAGAACACGCAGTGCCCGGCGATCGGATACAGACGCCACAGCGTCATGCGCTCCTCCCATCCGGCCTTGAGCGGATGCACGGACTGGTAGCCGTCGAGGATGTCACGCAGATAGGTCATGCCGAACAGACCCAGCATGGCGAGATCCTCCTCGCGGTGCCCGCCGTGTGCCGCCGGGTCGATGAGCACCGCCTCGCTGTATCCACGATCCGCGGTCCACATCACGTTGCCGCTCCACAGGTCGCCGTGCACACGCGCCGGCTTGTCGTTCGCGGCGCGCCCCAGCAGATCGGGCAGCGCATCGATGACGCGTTCGGTCAGTTCCATGTCATGCCTGTCGAGTTCGCCACGGCGCATGCCGAGCTCGACCATCGGCAGAAGCCGCCCCTCGGCGAAGTAGGTGGCGGGGTCGTCCCACGTGCCGGTGTCCATCGGCACCGGGTCCTGCAGCGGTCCGAAGTAGCAGGTGCCTTCGTAGCCGGCCGGAGCCGAACCGAAGTGTGGTGCGCCGGCGTCATGCATCCGAGCCAGCGCCGCGCCGAAGTCGTGCGCGGCCTTGACGGTCGGCATCGCCGAATGCACGCGTTCGATGTCGAGATGGTCGTCACCCCAGCCGATCACCTTGACGACCCGGGGGCCGCCCTGCTCCATCGCCTCGCCGAGCCATTGCAGTCCCCTGCCCTCGCATTCGAAGAATCCCTTCGGACTGAAGGCCCTGCTTTTGCGATACGTGTCCATGACGACTCCTTTCAATGCTGCTGTTACGCTTCTCCATGGCCGCGCAGTGCGTGACGACGACCATGCCGCGTTCCGCATTCCACGATAGTCGGCTCCAATGTGTGCTTTGTGCAAGATATCCACATATACCCCCCGTCGTGAGCGTGGTCTTAGCCCCCAATGAGTACAGTGGACAACGCAATTGACGATTTGCCCGAAGATCATAGAAGGTAAGTAAAGGGATATGAATTTCTTTCAGGCGATTTTCCTCGGTCTCGTCCAGGCGTTGACCGAATATCTGCCGGTCTCCTCCAGCGCGCACATCCGCATCATCGGAGATCTGATGATCGGCTCCGATCCGGGCGCCGCATTCACCGCCATCATCCAGATCGGCACCGAGCTGGCCGTGATTCTGTACTACCGCCGTGACATCATCCGCATTCTCGGCGCATGGTTCGGTTCGCTGTTCGGCAAGGAGGGCACGGATCTCAAATCGCGTCTGGGCGCCAAGAACCCGGATACGCAGATGGGCTGGTTCATCATCATCGGCACCATGCCGATCCTGATCGCGGGCCTGCTGTTCAAGGACGTCATCGAGACCACGCTGCGTAACCTGTGGATCACAGTGACCGTGCTCGCCGTGTTCGGCGTGCTGCTGTGGATCTTCGATTCGCGCGCCAAGCAGGTCAAGTCGATGAGCCAGATGACCGTCAAGGACGCCATCATCTTCGGCGTGGGCCAGATGCTCGCCCTGATCCCCGGCGTCTCCCGCTCCGGCGGCACCATCACCTTCGGCCGTGCGATGGGCTACACCCGCGAGGCGGCCGTGCGTGTGAGCTTCCTGATGGCCATTCCGGCCGTGTTCGGCGCGGGCATCCTCGAGTCCGTCTCCGCGATCAAGGACGTGAACGAGTGCGCCGCAACCAAGGCCGCCGACGCGTGCGCGGCGATCGGTGGCGCGGCCTGGCCGGGCTGGGGTCCGACGATCGCCGCGACGATCGTGGCGTTCTTCGTCGGCTACATCGTGATCATCGGCTTCCTGAAGTTCGTCTCGACGTTCTCCTACAGGGCATTCGCGATCTACCGCATCGGTCTGGCCGTCGTGGTGGCGATTCTGCTGCTGACCGGCGTACTGCCGGCGATCGATCCGTCCGTTGCCGGATGACGACGTTCACCGCCGGACATGACCGGCGGTGAACCATGCTTTCATGAGTGAGGGCCGCATCCCGTTGCGCAATGCGCGCGGGGATGCGGCCCTCACTCGTTATCGTCCGGAATCGTCAGAATCGCTTTAGCTCAGCTCAAGGCGTCCTTCAGCTTCGAGAAGAAACCCTTCTTGCCGGAGGCGCCGCCGGTGGCGGGACGCGAGCTCTGCGCCACATGGGTGGCGCCGTTGTCGTGCGAGGAGGCGAAGCGTTCGATCAGGTCGCGTTCCTCGTCGGACAGCTTGGTGGGGATCTCCACGGCGATATGGGCGACAAGATCGCCACGCTCGCCCTGCTCGCGCATGCGGGCCACGCCCAGACCCTTCAGGGTGACGGTGTCCTCGGGCTGGCATCCGGCGGGCACGGAGACGGTCTGCGGCCCGTCGAAGGTCTCGATCTCGAGATCATGGCCGAGCACGGCCCAGCTCATCGGTACACGCACCCAGCAGTGCAGGTCGTCGCCGTCGCGGGTGAACTCCTTGTTCGCCTTGATGCGGATGTCGACGTAGAGGTCGCCGGCCGCGCCGCCGCCCTCGCCGACCTCGCCCTGATTGGCCAGACGGATGCGGGATTCGTCGCGGATGCCGGCGGGCACCTTGACGCCTACGTTGCGCGTGACGCGCACACGACCGTGGCCCATGCACGAGGGGCACGGCTTGGAGATGATGTCCCCGTGGCCCTCGCAGCGCTCGCACGGCGCGGAGGTCATCATCTGGCCGAGCATCGTGCGCACGACCTTCTGCCTGAAGCCGCTGCCGTGGCAGTCGGGGCACGTCGTGGGCTTGGAGCCGTCGGCCGATCCGGTGCCGGAGCAGTCGGGGCACAGACCGAACGTGGTGATGCGCACCTGTTCGGTGCCACCGAACACCGCGGTCTTCAGATCGATGGACATGCTGGCGAGCGCGTCGCGTCCGGGTTGGGTGCGCGGCGTCGGCCCCTGTGCGCCGCCTCCGAACGCGCCGCCGAAGAACGTGCTGAACACGTCGCCCATGTCGCCGAAGCCGGCCTGTCCGAAGCCGGATGCCGCGGCGTTGGGATCGTTCGGGTCGACGCCGGAATCGTACATGCGCCGCTTGTCGGGGTCACGCAGCACCTCGTAGGCGTTGTTGACCTCCTTGAACTTGTCCTCGAACTCGGGTCCGGCGATGTCTGGATGGTATTTGCGACTCATCTTGCGATAGGCCTTCTTGATTTCCTCTTCGCTCGCGGTGCGTTCGACTCCCAGCACCTCGTAGTAATCTGCCACGGTTCGTTTGGTCCTTTATTCTGGTTGGTTGCTAGCGGGTTATTGTGTCACAAGGCTCGGTCAGAGGCTCGGTCAGGAGGCCGGTTCGCCGTCCGTTCCGTTCGGCCGTCCGGATGATGCGGATGGTGCGGATCGGGATGGGTCGTCCCCGGATCCGTCGGCGGGCTCGTCGCCGCCGAGGAAGGCGGTGAGGTATCGGGCCACCGCGCGCACGGCGGCGATGGTGGCGGCGTAGTCCATGTGGGTTGGGCCGATCGAGCCGACGAACGCGACCGGTTCGCCGGATTCGTTTCGTACCGGCTCAAGTGCGGATGGCTCCGATTCGGCGTGGCCGTATCCGCCGGAGACGACCGCGGCGTGCAGCAGTCCCGGGGTGTGGGTCTCGGATCCGATGGCGACGCCGACGCCGTCGGCCCCGTCGGCGCGCGCGCTCTGCTCGCTCAGCGCGCTCATGAGCTTCATGAGGACGACCTGTTCCTCCAATGCGTCGAAGAGCGGCGCGAGGTCGGCCATCGTGCGCCGGTGCGCGAGCCTGGAGGCGCCGGACATGTACAGTTCGCTGGCGCGTTCATCGTCGGACATCGAAGTGAACGCTCCGGCCAGTTCCTCGGCCAGCGGGGCGAGGTCGCGGAAGCGCGCGTCCCTGGCGAGCGCGCGCACCATCTGGGCGGCGGCGAGCAGTGACGAACCGGAGCATCCGGCGTTGATCGCGTCGGTGAGGTCGTTGAGGGCGCCGGTCGGGGGCATGGTCGTGACGGCAAGCGTGTGCTGGGCGACGCGTCCGGTGTCGGTGATGACTACGGCGAGGAGCGTGCTCATGGCCACGGGCACCAGTTCGACATGGCGCAGCGTGGCGCGGGCGAGCGACGGCGATGCGACGACGGCCACCTGTCCGGTGATCTGCGAGAGCAGTCGTGCGGCCCGCTGCAGGGTGTCCTGCAGGCTTGCCGATCCGGACAAGAAGCTGTCGATGCCGCGCCGCTGCGCCTTGGACAGAGGCACGACGGTGGCGAGCCGGTCCACGAAGTATCGGTATCCCTTCTCGGTGGGGACGCGGCCGGCCGAGGTGTGCGGCTGGATCAGATAGCCCTCGTCCTCGAGCGCGGCCATGTCGTTGCGCACGGTGGCCGAGCTCACCCCGAGATCGTGCTGTTTGGTCAACGCCCCCGATCCGACCGGCTCCTGGGAACGGATGTAGTCCTCGACGACGGCGCGCAGGACCAGCATGCGCCTCGATTGAGGCATGCGCACCTCCTTCAGATACGGCCCGATGGGCAGCGGTCCGCGCCCGCCGGACAAACGTTCATCAACAATTCATCTCGCTTCATGCAATGCGGCCTCCGGCGTCGACACGCCGTCGAAAATGGCCTTTTCGCACGTATTCATTGTATTAGCACTCCTATATGTCGAGTGCTAACGCGTTCGTCGGCAGCGAAGTGGCACATTCTGTGAACGCTAACGGAACAGAAGCTACCAAAACACGCCAAAATCACACCACTACGTCGTGAAATGACGGTAACATAGGCATCGCAATGTGAGGGCGTCTTGCGCTCGGCACAAGCCGGATACGCGGCCCGACCAATTGGAAGGAAAGTAATCCATGACCGAATTCAAGGAGACCGAACTGGACGAACGCGCCATCAAGATGGCGAAGGTCCTGTCGGCCGACGCGGTTGAGAAGGCCGGTTCCGGCCACCCCGGTTCCCCCATCTCCCTGGCGCCCGTCGCCTACACCCTGTACCAGCACTTCATCAAGCATGATCCGAACGATCCCAACTGGGAAGGCCGCGATCGCTTCATCCTTTCGGGCGGTCACGCATCCCTCACCCAGTACGTTCAGCTGTACTTCTCCGGCTACGGCGTGACCCTGGACGACCTCAAGCACTTCCGCGGCGGCGCGGACACCCGCACCCCGGGCCACCCGGAGTACGGTCTGACCCCGGGCATCGAGATGACCACCGGCCCGCTGGGCCAGGGCTTCGCCTCCGCCATCGGCTTCGCCTACGGCGAGCGCTTCCAGCGCGGCCTGCTCGACCCGAACACCCCGAAGGAAGAGTCCCCCTTCTACCACAAGATCTGGGCGATCTGCGGTGAGGGCGACATCGAGGAGGGCATCTCCGGCGAGGCCGCCTCGCTGGCCGCCAACCAGAAGCTCGGCAACCTGACCGTGATCTTCGACGCCAACCGCATCCAGATCGAGGGCGACACCAACCTGGTGCTGGCCGAGGACGTGCTCAAGCGCTTCCAGGCCTACGGCTGGTACACCGACGAGTTCAGCTTCATCCAGCCCGATGGCTCCTACAAGGAGGACATCGAGGGCCTGGCCGACGTCATCGCCAAGGCCGAGGCCGCCGCTCCGGACCAGCCGAAGCTCATCAAGGTCCACTCCCTGATCGCCTGGCCGACCCCGGGCAAGACCAACGATCCGTCCTCCCACGGCTCCAAGCTGGGCGCCGAGGCCGTCGCCGGCCTCAAGAAGCTCCTCGGCTACGACCCGGAGGAGTCCTTCCACGTCGACGAGGAGGCCCTCGCCCACGCCCGCAAGGTCGCCGAGCGCGGCCTCGAGGCCCACAAGGAATGGGACGAGAAGTTCGACGCCTGGCGCAAGGCCAACCCGGACAAGGCCGCCCTGTACGACCGTCTGAAGGCCGGCGAGCTGCCGGAGGGCTTCGACAAGGCCATCGATGATCTCGAGGCCACCTTCGAGGTCGGCAAGGGCGTCGCCACCCGTGGCGCCTCCGGCTCCGTCCTCAACGCCATCGCGGCCGTCATGCCGGAACTGTGGGGCGGCTCCGCCGACCTCGGCGGCTCCAACAAGACCGACCTCAAGGGCGCCGCCACCTTCGCCCCGGCCGAGTGCGCCACCGCTCAGTGGCCGAACTGCAACGAGTTCGGTCGCCAGCTGCACTTCGGCGTGCGCGAGTTCACCATGGGCTGCATCACCAACGGCATCCTGCTGGGCTCCCACACCCGTCCGTTCGGCGGCACCTTCTTCATGTTCTCCGACTACGAGCGCTCCGCCGTCCGTCTGGCCGCCCTCATGGAGATCCCGAACCTGTACATCTGGTCCCACGACTCCGTCGCCGTCGGCGAGGATGGCCCGACCCACCAGCCGATCGAGCACCTGGCCTCCTTCCGCGCCATCCCGCAGCTCGAGGTCATCCGCCCGGCGGACGCCTTCGAGACCGCCGAGGCCTACCGTTACTTCTTCGAGAAGAAGAACACGCTGCCGGGCGCCATGGTGCTGACCCGTCAGGGCGTGCCGGTGCTCGCCGAGACCGCCGCCAAGGCCAAGGACGGTGTCCGCAAGGCGCCTACGTCCTGGTCGACACCGAGGGCACCCCGGACGTCATCCTTCTGGCCTCCGGTTCCGAGGTCCAGTGGGCCGTGGCCGCCGCCAAGACCCTGGCCGACGAGGGCGTCAAGGCCCGCGTCGTCTCCGTGCCGTCCATGGAGTGGTTCGAGGAGCAGGACGCCGAGTACAAGGAGGCCGTGCTTCCGGCCGCCGTCAAGGCCCGCGTCTCCGTCGAGGCCGGCGTGGCGATGCCGTGGTACAAGTACCTCGGCTCCTACGGCAAGCCCGTCTCCATCGAGCAGTTCGGCCTGCAGGGCAACGGCGCGCAGAACATGATCGACCTCGGCATCACCGCCGAGCACGTGGTCGAGGCCGCCAAGGCCTCCATCGCGGAAGTCGAAGCCGCCAAGTGACCCGTCGATCGGTGGCCTTCGGCACGCCATAGCGGCCGTGCCGAAGGCCACCGATCCGCCCACCAACAATAGATTTCGAAGTTTGATCCAATAAGGTATCAAGGAGAAAATAAATGACTGAAGCAACTCAGCGCACGTCCGACAACGGCGTTTCCATCTGGCTGGACGATCTGTCCCGCTCCCGCATCGAGTCCGGCTCCCTGCAGGACCTCATCGCCAACAAGAACGTGGTCGGCGTCACCACCAACCCGTCCATCTTCCAGAAGGCCCTGAGCCAGGTCGGTCCGTACGACGCGCAGCTCAAGGAGCTGGGCAAGGTCGACGTCGAGACCGCCGTGCGTGAGCTCACCACCACCGATGTGCGCAACGCCACCGACATCTTCCGTGAGATCGCCGAGAAGACCGACTTCGTCGACGGCCGCGTCTCCATCGAGGTCGACCCGCGTCTGGCCCACGACACCGAGAACACCGCCAAGCAGGCTGTTGAGCTGTGGGAGAAGGTCAACCGTCCGAACGCGATGATCAAGATCCCGGCGACCCTCGAGGGCCTGCCGGCCATCACCGCCACCCTGGCCAAGGGCATCTCCGTCAACGTCACCCTGATCTTCTCGCTCGAGCGCTACGAGCAGGTCATCGACGCCTACATCGAGGGCATCGCCCAGGCTGCCGCCAACGGCCACGACCTCAAGCACATCGGCTCCGTCGCCTCCTTCTTCGTCTCCCGCGTGGACACCGCGGTCGACAAGCTGCTCGAAGCCAACGGCTCCGATGAGGCCAAGGCCCTCGAGGGCAAGGCCGCCGTCGCCAACGCTCGCCTCGCCTACGAGCTGTTCGAGAAGAAGTTCGCCGAGGATCCGCGCTGGGCCGAGCTGGCCGCCAAGGGCGCCAAGGTCCAGCGTCCGCTGTGGGCCTCCACCGGCACCAAGAACCCGGCCTACTCCGACTGCAAGTACGTCGACGAGCTGGTCGCCCCGCACATCGTCAACACGATGCCGGAGAAGACCCTGAACGCTCTGGCCGACCACGGCAACGGCGCTCCGTCCATCGAGGGCACCTACGAGGAGTCCCACGCCATCATCAACAAGCTGGCTGAGCTGGGCATCAACCTCAAGGACGTCACCGACAAGCTCGAGGCCGACGGTGTCGCCGCCTTCATCAAGTCCTGGGACTCCGTCCTCGCCGACGTCCAGTCCGGCATCGACCGCGTCAACGCCTGAGATCCTCTCGGTCGCACATCGCGCGTCCACATATCGGCTGAATAGCTGAACCATTGAGGCTTCCGACCCCACGGGTCGGGAGCCTCAATGCGTATGGTGGAGTATGGTGGATTCGCGCGAATCGCAGCGAGCCGCGCGAATCCAAGAAAAACAGAGAGGACGATGCTCCATGCCATTGAACACGCAACTGAACGCACGCCAGCGACTGGTGATGACCTTCACGTTCTTCTCGATGTTCTTCGGAGCGGGCAACCTCATCTTCCCGCCGTTCGTGGGCGCGCAGGCGGGATCCGCCGCCCTGCCCGCGGCCGTCGGCTTCATCGTATCGGCGGTCGGACTGCCGATCCTCGGCGTGCTGGCCGTCACGTTCGCGGGCGGATTCGACGCGCTGGCCGGCCGGGTCTCCCCCAGATTCGCGCTGCTGCTGGGAATCGCCATCATCCTGACGATCGGACCGTGCTTCGCGATCCCGCGCACGGCGACCACCTCGTTCGAGATGATGGTCGCGCCGTACGTCGCATCCGACTCCAGATGGATCGCACAGCTTGTCTATTCGCTGGTGTTCTTCACATTGTCGTTCCTCTTCGCGCAGCATCCGGAGAAGCTCTCCAAGGTGCTGGGACGATTCATGGGACCGTTGCTGATCACGCTCATCGCCGTACTGTTCGTCGCCTGTCTCGTGCACGGCATCGGTCGGAACGTGGCACCGATCGGCGACTACACGTCCGGACAGCTGGCTCGCGGCTTCCTCGACGGCTATCAGACGATGGATCTGCTCGCCGCCCTGTACTTCGGCATCGTGATCTCGGCGAACATCCGTGCGCTGAGGATCGACGACGAACGGCAGGTGCAGATCGAGACCGCGTACGCGGGCGTCGGCACCGGCGTGCTGCTCATCCTCATCTACGGCGCGCTGAGCTACGTGGGCGTGGTCTCCGGCGCGATCACCGCAATCGACCCGTCCGGCGACACGGGCGCCACGGTGCTCACCAACCTCACCCAGTCGGTGTTCGGCACGGCAGGCACCGCGTTTCTTGGCATCGTGTTCGTCATCGCATGCCTCAACGTGTGCACCGGACTGATCTGCACGTGCGCCACGTACTTCCACACGAAGTTCCCCACCGTCGGCGGGCGCACGGTGAGCTACCGCACCTGGCAGCTGCTGTTCACCGTATTCAGCTTCGTCGTGTCGAACGCCGGACTGAGCCTCATCATCAAGGTGTCCGTGCCGGTGCTCTCCGCACTGTATCCGATCTCGATCGTGCTGGTGCTGCTGGCGCTCACGCATCGCATACTGGGTGCGCGTCTGCCGCGCGTGTACTTCTGGACCGTGCTGCTGGTCGGCATCGTGACGTTCGCCGGATGCGTATCCTCACTGGTCGCGGTGTTCGGCGGCTCGCTCCCCTGGCTGGATGCGACGCTGGCGCTGCTGCCGTTGCATGACGCCCAGCTCGGATGGGTGCTGCCGGCCGTGCTGGGCATCATCTGCGGCGTCGTCGACTCGCTGGTGCGGAAACAACGCCACTAGTGTCCGGACCGACTGGCCGATTCCAAGGGAGCCGGGACAACGATCAATGATCAATCGGCGACGGCTGCGGCGGCCTCGTTGATGCAGCGGATCGCGTTCAGCGTGCGCGGATAGCCGATGTAGGGCACCGTCTGCGAGACGACGGCGATGAGGAACGCCTTCTCGTTGCCGACGCGCAGATTGGCCTTCGCATGGGCGACGAGCTGGGGTTCGCAGCCGCCCTGCGCGGCGAGGAAGCACAGCGTGATCATCTCGCGGTGGCGCGTGTCGAGGCCGCCGCGCGTGTAGTAGTCGCCGAAGCAGTTGTCAGCCAGCCACTTGTTGATGTGACGGGTCTCCTCAGGGCCGGACGAGGCGAAACCGCGCATCCCCTCGCCGAAGATCTCGATCTGCGAGCGCTCGCCCGCCTCGGCGCGCGTCTCGGGCGTCGTGGTGGACTGTCCTTCGAGCGGCAGGGTGACGCCGCGGTCGGTCAGCACTTCGTTGACGATGTTGAGGAACGGCAGGACACGCCCGAATCCGAGGTAGGCGACGGCCTGGTAGACGATCTCCTTGACCTGGACGGGCGTCGCTCCCCCATCAAGTGCGACCGGCAGCATCGTGGCGAACGCGTCCGTGCCCTGGCACCCGATGAGCGTGGCGAGGATCGCCATCGAACGGGTGACGTCGTCGAGATCGGGGTGGTTGGCGCCCGGCTCGTGGATGACCTCGTCGTAGGCGAATCGGGTGAACAGGTCGATGAACTCCGGGTCGCACTGGCCGAGCGTCGGCTTGTTGTCGGCGAACAGACCACCCTTTCTGGTTCCGAACATAGGGTTCCTTTCCCTTGACATGCGTGGACGTATGACTCCCACCCTATGGACTTCAAGCGCTGAAGGTCAACGGTCGTCCAGCGTGTCGTTTGTCCGCACTGTTGCGGATACAATGCCCACGGCCCGAGTGCGACGGGCAGTGGAAGAGAACGAACGGACATGGGGAGGAGCCAAGCGGTCATGGACAGCGAACTGTTCGAGAGGGCGCCGATTCCGAAGGCGTATTTCAGTCTTGCGATGCCGGTGGTGCTGAGCATGCTGGTCACGCTCGTGTACAACATGGTCGATACTTACTTCATCGCGCACACCGGCGACACGAACATGGTGGCAGGCGTCTCCCTGACCGCCCCGGTGTTCACGGTGATGATCGCACTGGGAGACATCTTCGGTCTCGGCGGCAGCTCGGTCATCTCCCGGCTGTTCGGCCAGCACCGGTTCGCCGACGGCAGGCGGCTGAGCGTGTTCTGCTTCTATGCGGCGGTTCTGACCGGCATCCTCATCGTGGTGCTGGGTCTCGTCTTCCGCGATCAGATGCTCACGCTGCTCGGCGCGACCAGCGATACGTGGGTGCCGGCGAGCGAGTTCTACACGCTGATCATCATCGGATCGCCGTTCATCATCGTGTCGATGACGCCGACGAACATGCTGCGCACCGAAGGCCATGCGGTGCAGTCGATGATCGGCTCGATCGCCGGCACCGCGATCAACGTGGTGCTCAATCCCCTGTTCATCCACGTGTTCGGCTGGGGTGCGGCCGGCTCCGCGGGAGCCACGGTGATCGCGAACATCCTCACCGACGCGTATTTCGTGTGGTTCCTGCTGAAGCGCAGCCCGAACCTGTCGATCGACCCGCGGCTCATGTTCCGCAAGGGCGATGCATCGCGCACGACGGCGGAGGAGACGGCGGAGAACTTGCCAACACCGACTCGCATGGCACCAGCGCGGGGCCGCCTCGACATCACCGGCGCCGAGGTGCGCGACATCCTCGTCATCGGCATTCCCTCGGCGATCACGAACCTCACGCAGAGCGTCGGCATCGTCATGATGAACCTGTTCCTGCTGCCCTACGGCACCGACGCGGTGGCGGCGATGGGCATCGCGCTCAAGATCGTGATGATCGCCGTGCTCGTGTTCGTCGGCTTCGCGTTCGGCGCACAGCCGCTCATCGGCTACAACTACGGCGCGCGGAACATGGTCAGGCTCGCCGGGATCATGCGGTTCGCGTACGCGTTCCTGTGCTCGTTCGCGCTGGTGATGACGGTGGCCTTAAGCGTCTTCGACCGTCAGCTCATGCGCTTCTTCATCGCCGACGAGACGATCATCACGCTCGGCGCGGGCATCCTGCGCGTGCAGCTGCTGAGCCTCGTGTGCGTGGCGATCGTCATGGTCACGACATGCACGTTCCAGTCGACCGGCAAGGCGCTGGGCGCGTTCCTGCTGTCGATCGGACGTCAGGGCGTGATCCTCGCCGTGACGCTGTTCATCGGATCGCGCGTGGCGGGCTATGACGGCGTGATCGCCGCGCAGGCGTTGGCCGATCTCGTGACGGCGATCCTGGCGGTGGTGCTGTTCGTGGTGATGCTGCCGGAGCTGCGCGGGGCGCGCAGGATCAGCTCTGCCAGTAGTAGCTGAAGAAGTCGGCGATCTTGGCGGTGGCGTCCTTGAGCACCTCGATGCGCGGCAGGTAGACGATGCGGAAATGGTCCGGCTCACCCCAGTTGAAGCCACCGCCGCGCGTGATGAGGATGCGCTGGTCGTGCAGCAGGTCGAGCGCGAACTGCTCGTCGTCGTGGATGTGGAACCGCTTCACGTCGATCTTCGGGAAGATGTAGAACGCGGCCTTCGGCTTGACGGCGGTCAGGCCGGGGATCGAGTTGATCGCGTTGTAGATGTACTCGCGCTGCTCGTAGAGACGGCCGCCGGGCACGATGTAGTCGTTGACGCTCTGGTGGCCGCCGAGCGCGGTCTGCACGATCGACTGGGCGGGCACGTTGGAGCAGATGCGCATGTTCGCGAGCATGTTGATGCCCTCGATGTAGTCGCGGGCGATGCGCTTGTTGCCGGAAAGCACCATCCAGCCGACACGGTAGCCGGCGATCATGTGCGACTTGGACAGGCCGGAGAACGTCACGCAGAACAGGTCGGGGGCGAGCGAGGCGATGGACGTGTGCTTCAGGCCGTCCATGACCAGGCGGTCGTAGATCTCGTCGGAGAAGATCATGAGATGGTGCTCGCGGGCGAGTTCGACGATCTGTTCGAGCACCTCCTTCGGGTAGAGTGCACCGGTCGGGTTGTTCGGGTTGATGAGCACGATGGCGACGGTGCGGTCGGTGATCTTCGCGCGCATGTCGTCGATGTCCGGATACCATTCGGAGGATTCGTCGCACACGTAGTGGACGGCGGTGCCGCCGGCGAGGTTCACGCAGGCGGTCCACAGCGGGTAGTCGGGGCTCGGGATGAGCACCTCGTCGCCGTCGTCGAGCAGCGCGGACATGCACAGGTTGATGAGCTCACTCACGCCGTTGCCGGTGTAGATGTCGTCGATGGTGACGTTCGGCAGGTTCTTGAGCTGCGCGTACTGCATGATGGCCTTGCGGGCGGAGAACAGGCCCTTGGACGGCGAGTAGCCCTCGGTCTCGGTCAGCTGGTGGGCCATGTCGTAGACGACCTCGTCCGGGGTGCGGAATCCGAACGGCGCAGGGTTGCCG
The DNA here is from genome assembly GCF_000741175.1 of Bifidobacterium callitrichos DSM 23973. Classification (GTDB taxonomy): domain Bacteria; phylum Actinomycetota; class Actinomycetes; order Actinomycetales; family Bifidobacteriaceae; genus Bifidobacterium; species Bifidobacterium callitrichos. The sequence continues at coordinate 274,786 of NZ_JGYS01000001.1, read as the reverse complement.
ATGTTGAGCTTGAGGATATGGGTGCCGTCGGCCTCCATGCGGGCCGCCTCGTCGACGACCGGGCCGCGCACGTCGTAGAGCACATGGTCGAGCTTGTGCGACTTGCCGAACGTGCGGCGACGCGGCGTCGAGGAGCTCGGCGAGGACGGCGATGCGGACGGAGATGCCGTCGAACCGTTCGATCCCGTCTCGGCGGACGCCATGGCGGCATCGTCGACCGGACGCACGGCGTGGGTCGGTTCGGGGAACGGTTCGACGATCGGATCGGTATCGGCCGTGGATTCGGGATCGATGGCGTCCCCGTCATCCACCAAGGAGGACGACGCGACTTCCGGACCAGGGGCCGCGCCGGCGTCGGACGAGACACCCAGATCCCCCCTGAGCCAGGCCGCATCCACCTTGAGCTCGCCGGCGAGGAAGTCGAGCACGTCCTCGCGGGGCATGGTCTTGCCGGCCACGTACTGGCTGATGTGGCTCTTACCCATCTTGACGCCGCTGCGTTCGGCGGCGTGGACGAGATCGATCTGCTTCATTCCCCTGTCGATCATCGCGTTGCGCAGACGGTCGGCGAACACCGTAGTGGTCATGGCTTCCTCCAAACCATAAAGTTCAATTTATATTGAACATTGGTTCAAAAGCTAGACCCAGTTCAAGACAAGTTCAATTTGATCCCGGCGTCATCTCACATCGTGAATTGAACTTTTGGGGATCGTATGGAATCACCGCGGTGACTGACCATTCGCCGGGGATCGCCTCGTTGCCACCGCCGCCCGCAACGACATCGATGGTCCCGCCCAGCGGGGCGAGCTCCCGTCGCAGTCGTTCCAGCCCGGTGCCGGCACCGTGGGTATCCTCCGCGTTCGCCACGTCGCAGGCCGTGACGATGACGCGATGCTCGTCGAACGCGACGTTCACGTCGTATCCGCCATCGGGCCTCGCATGACGGGCCATATTCGTGTACAGTTCGCGGATCAGCGCCATGAGAACGTCGGCGGCATCAGCGTGCAGGGCGCACGCGAAGCGGCACTCCACCGAGGAGCCGCCCTCGAAGCCCAGTATCCGCAGTCGGTCATCGAGTTCGGCCAGCAGGGCCGTGACGTCATGCTCCACTATGCGTTCGCCCATGTCGTCCTGAATGGAGTCCCGAGCATCGTCCCGAGCATCGGGATGCGCTGCCGCCGGAATCGTCTCCGACCTGTCATCGACGTTCCCCTCCATCATTACGATCACCTCATGAACCCGGTCCAGCGCCTCACGCGCCATCCGTTGAGACAGCGCAAGACGCTCACCCGTGATCCCATGGGGATCGGAGCGCATGCACTCGAGATCCGTGATGAGAAACGCCAGCTTGTTGGTCACATCATCATGCAGACGGGCCGCCATCCTGTGTCGCTCATCCCGTACCGTCATCTCGCTGGCGATGCGACGCTCCTCCGCGACCGCACGGATACGCTGTCCGCGCCAGCGTATCGTGGCCCCGATCAGCAGCAGCGCCATCGTCGCCGTCATCACGACGGACACGACCGGCACCGAGAACGGCGGAATTCCGTGGAGCCAGCCCCATCCCGCAGCGATCAGCACCGCGATTGCAGCCAAAAGCATATGCAAGCCGCCCGCGTAGCCCAGCATGAGCAGGGACAGTCCCGCAGCGGGCATCATCAGCGGCGGCATCCACGGCACCGAAACGGCATGCGCGCCGATAAGGGTCAGACCATCGTTGACGGCGTCCACGAACCCCGACGACAGCATGCCGGCGATCGACAGCACCAGCGTCATCCACGCTCCGACGGTCGGCAGCACCGCCATCAGCAGCACGCACGCCACGTACACGCCGCCGGTGAACGGCGCGGACGCCGGGTACACAGCATCGGTCCACATCAGTTCGCGAATGCACGAGATCATGACGGCGAGGCCGACCGCCACGGCCGAATATCGTCGCCAATGCCCTTCGAACCACTCCCAGCTCATGCTGTGCCTACCATAGGTGCCGTGTCAGGCACAGCGCGATCGCATGCGCGCGCGAACGCGCGCCGAGTTTGGCGATGCCGCGCTTCTCGAACGTGCGCACCGTCGACTCCTTGACCCCCATCAACGCCGCGATGTCGGCCGTGGAGGCCCCCGACGCATAGAGGCGCAGGGCGCGCAATTCGCTCGCGGACAGTTTCGCGGAGAAGAACAATCCACCCTCCCGAGGTGCGCGAGTCGAATCGGCGTGCGCGTTCATCGCGCGTTCCACGTCACGTTCCGCATCCTCGACATCGGGGAACGCCATGGCATCATACGCGGAGGATCGGCAACCGGCTCCCACTCCCCTGCCTTCAGCGGCCGAACGTATCGCCTCGCACAATCCCCGGAAATCGGTCTTCGACACCAGCGCCTGCGCCCCCGCGGCGGCCAGATCCCGCCTATACGGGCCCAGCGCGTACGACGTGACGCCGACGATGCCGATGCCCGCGTTGAGACGTCGGATCTTGGCGCACAGCTCCACGCCGCTCATCTCCTCCATAGCCATATCGACGACCAGCACCTGCGGACGCGTCGCGGAGGACAGGCATCGGCGCACTGCGACCGATCCGAGAGCGCACGTCCAGATCACCCGGAACCATGCGTCGGAGGATGCGATCACCGACCGCAACGCACCCAAGGCGAGCTCATCATTGTCGACGACGCCGATGCGGATGACGTCGGACGCACTCATCATCGCCGCTCCCATAGGGTCCTTCCCAGCAACGGCCGTGCACCGGCTCGGGACGACCACCACGACCAGCATACCGCCGCAGCCAGCACGATCAGCAGCACAGCGCGCAGCTTCGTCATCTGATTGATATCCCCGGGCAACGCGCTGAACCCGAAGAGACGCGTCTGCCAGCTTTCGCCACCTATCAGCAGTACGACCACGACCGCTCCCACCAATGCGCCATCCGCGCCGATGCAGGCGACCATCAGCATCGTCATGGCGGTCGCCGTGCCGACCAGCAGCGAACCGAACACCGACGTGTATGCGTCATCCACCGTAGGCGAGTACACGAACCTCAGCCACGGGACGGCGATCGCGTAGACCAGCATCGCGACGGACGCCATGGCGGAATCCAGCGCAATCGGCTTTCCGCCAAGCGCATCCACATGGGTCATGCAGGGGATAAACGCCCACGTCATGACGTGCGTGCATACCAGAAGCATCATGTCCGCCAGCGAGATCATGAGATGGCTTCCGGCCCCCTTGGAGGGGCCCAACACCAGCACGATATCCATCCATGGGCAAGCCGTCGCCAATCCCAATATCGCCGCCGCATAGACGGCCATCGCATGTCTGCCTTCCATCCACGTTCTCATGAGAAATCCTTCTCATTCAATGCGCACGACAGCACATCGGAACGATGAGCGTCATACCATGCCGCAAGATCGTAGGTATCGGCATCAGTATCGAACGAATCCGATCTGTCGGAGCCGGTATCCCGTGTTCGTCGCGATTCCTGTGTCTGAGACTGCATATAACGCTGCTTCCCCAAGCGAAGATATTCGTCGATATGCTCTCCCAAGGCGAAGGCCGACAGTCTGGAGAACATGCTGCCGTACTCATCGCAGGCGGGGCCGCCGGAAACGTAATCGATAAGGCTACCACGCAGATCCATCTCGAACGCATGTTTGGTTTCGACGATCGCATTGGTGGGTTGGATCACTTCGCCGGCATCCAGCATCCGCGGTTCGATTCCCGGCATCGACTTCAGATCCCGCCCTTCCAAACCCATACCGATGATGGTGATCGGGCCGAGAGGACCGAACGCATCGTACACATCATGAGCCGTCCCGAGATGAGTCGGCAACGTGTCCCTATAGCTTTCGGCGACGCACGCGGTGATGCGACCCTCCGTCGCACATACCGCGGACAGCCGATGGTCGATCGCGATGATGTTCGGCTGGAACGCCACGATGATGGCGGACAACGCCGCCGGAAGAGCAAGCCACGAATACGCTCGAAGATGCATTCCTTCCCGGCACCCATCCGACGCACGTACAACGACCACGACGATCAGACAGCAGAATACGACGAGGAACAGCGTAAGGCGCGATACCGCAACCCACGGATTGGCCTGCTCCCCTACAAAGGGAAAATCCAACTGCCAGATCGGGGCGACCGACAAAGCCGAGAAACCCGGAATCGTATTGCTCAGCACAATCGGCGCCATGATGACGATCTCACTGGCCGCAAGCGCGAACAGCGCACTGAGCGGGTGAACGACCATCATCGCGACCATGGCGCCGAACGCGGGCCATGCCGCCACATTGACCAGAGTCCCCGAAACGGCCAGCATATCGGGAGTTCCGTAGGACGCGTGCATTGCGGTGATGACGGTCAATGGCGCCATGCCGAGACAATAGGCGAACGCGTTGGCCAGACACGGCCATCCGAGCAGTTGGATGACGGCTCCCGCCTTCGGTCGGGAGGCGCAGGGTGGGGCGATCACCGACCGCACGTCGAATGATCTCGCGATCACGGCTCCCATGAAGGATCCCGCGGCCGCGGCTCCGATCTGCCCATCGCGGAAATGCGCCTGCCATCCGACCCATGTCGGCGGCGGCCACGCGATGAGAAACTCCGACATGACCGCAGCCGAGCATGCCGTCACAAGCATCATCATGACCAGTGGCCCCGTGGACAGTGGGAACCATGGCGCACGGTTACGATGATCCGTGACATTGTTCATCGCCGCGACTCCTGCCCCCGTGCCGATGAGCGCATGAGAGCGATGTAGGAAGACTCCAACTCCGACCCGCCGAATACGTCCTCCCGATCGGTCTGATGCGCTGTCATACCGTTGTTCCCGATGGCCGCGAACGACGTCAGATCACCGTCGAAGACCAGTCCGCCCTCGTTGAGGACCAGTACATGGGATGCGGATCCATGCAGCTCCTCGACCATGTGCGTGCTCATGATCACCATCGAGCGCCGGGCATACCGGCGGATCATCTCCCGGACGTGCACGCGCTGCATGGGATCTATGCCCACCGTCGGCTCGTCCAGAATCAGCAGGGATGGCCTGTGGGCGATCGCGCAGGCTAGACCAAGCCGTTGTCGCATGCCGCCGGACAGTTCCCTCGCCCGGGTATCCGTCTGCGAGGTGAGACCCATGTCACGTATGGCCGTTTCGGCGGCCTGCGCGCAGGATCGTCCGGGCACTCCGTGCGCCCATGCGGCATATTCCACATTGCGGCGCACGGAGGACCATTCAATGGCTTCGAAATCCTGCGGCAGATAGCCGATCGACGATCGAACGGTCTCCATCGCACTCGCCTTGGGATTGACGATCCGACCGTATGACACGGTTCCCGAACCGGGCGTCAGCAACGTCGAAAGGATGCCGATCAGCGTCGATTTTCCTGCTCCGTTCGGACCAAGCAGCACCGTCATCCCGATGCCGAGCCGGAACGACACATGATCCAAGGCGGTGCGACGACGCCCATAACGGTAGCTCACATCCTCGAACCTCACCGAATCGAATCGTCGCATACGATCATACTCACACATTCTTGAGATAATGTTGTTCACCTATAGGAATCAATTACAGGTAGTTTTTGCCGAAACCTTACTGCCACCTGTAGAACTAGAGACAAATGAAAAATATGTATGACCTTCCGTTGCCCATGAAGATAAATTCTTCGAATACTCATTCACGCGTCCGGGATCCGTTCTTGCGAGAATCTGATCATTGGCACCAGGCATATCGCGACGCAAAGAGCCATGGAACCAAACAACTTCATTCACGCACCCGGTCCGGCCAACCGTAGCGGTAAGCCTTTTCGCATTGCCATAATCAATTTTAGGCTTTGTGGCAATAAACCGGCATGTATTACTTACACCTTCAAGTTCCAAGGTCGAAGCCACAGCAGCAGGAATTATTGCAGCGGAAGAAATGGCACCAGCAGCGATAATTCCGATAACCGTCTTACGCATTGTGTTCATGATCAACTCCTTTGTAGTGCTGAACAATGCTCTTGTATTACACCACAAGACAGGAGTTCTGGACAAGGTCTTGTCCCCGACATGAGGACAGATTTGTGGCGCTATTGCTGTTTTCGTGGGCGGTTGTTTGCCGTTGAGCCATTGAGCCTCAGGAAAAAGGGCCCTTTCATTGCTGAAACGGCTTTCCAATACTCGATTTTTCGATCGGCCTGATTGTTCCCGCCGTTGTGTGCGCTTCCCCATGGTCCGTCTCGGCAACCCGCGGGGACTCAGCGCGGCCAAAGCCGATTCCGGCCCTGAGTCCCGCAAATCCGGGGGACTCAGCACGATTCCCCGCGATTGTCACGCCGAGTCCCCCGGCAACACCCGACCACCCCAACACCGGACCGGAAACGCCCCGCCAATACCACCGTAAACATTGGAATTCCAATGGTTTCTATTCCACGGCCGACAGGCGGCCGCGGGGATCGGCGTTCAAGCCGCGGGACTCAGCGACGGAACCGCCCGCAACCGTGCTGAGTCCCGCAAATCCGGGGGACTCAGCACGATTCCCCATGTTTTTCGTGCTGAATTCCCCGGGACAGGCAGAGCCGGCCAAGAAGATCAGACGACGCCGCCCCGACATCCTCGAGACGATCAAGCCGGCCGCTCGAACGCGAGGCTCGAGGCGCCCGACAACCGGATCATGGTCGGCCATCCGGATGGCCGACGGCTTTTCGCCACGTCTACAACCTCATCAGCCTCGTCATGCTCCGATGCGACGGCCTCGACATCCGGCTACCCCAACCAGCCAACCAACCCCACGAAAACAACAGAAGACTCAGATTTGTTCAGCGGGACTCAGTGCGGCCATGGCCGATTCTGCTCTTGAGTTCCGCGAATCCGAGGGACTCAGTGTGATTGCCGCGGTGATTGCCACGGTTTTTCGTGCTGAGTCCCACGGAACGTACGGATACAGACCGCTAGCCGAGCAGGTGGGCGTCGATCCACTGGGCGACGCCGTCGTCGTCGTTGGGAGGGCAGATCTGGTCGGCGATCCTCAAGACCTCGGGGTTGGCGTTGGCTACGGCGACGCCGATGCCGGAGGCGGTCATCATGTCGATGTCGATGAGGTCGTCACCGAAGCTCACGCTCGACTCGAGCGGCACGTCCATGCGCTCGCACAGGGTCTGGAGCGCATGACGCTTGTTGGCGAGCGGGTTCATGAGCATCCACATCGAGCCCTCGGAGATCGCCACGTCGAAGTCCGGCGGCACGAGTGTCTTCAAACGCGTCCACTGTTCGGGCTCGGGGAAGATGATGAGCTTGTCGGCCACGCCGTCGGGCACGTCGGTGAAGTCGGTGGGACGCCACGTCTGCGTCTTCCAGTAGACGCTCACGTCGAAGTTCGTGTACCGCACGTCGTCCATGACGATGCCGAGCTTCAGCCCCGGCATCTCCTCCAGCAGGAAGCGGCATACCTCGCAGGCGCGCGACGAGGGGAAGCCGATCTTCATGAGATGCCCGTCGGCCGGCATGACGCCCGAGGTGAGCATGTCGTAGTCGGATTTCGCGGGATCGAAGTCGATCAGCGCGCCGTTGAGGTAGATGCAGGCGTCCACGGGCAGTCTCTCGGCGTACTCGTAACCGGTGCTCACCGGGCGGGCCGTGGCGATCGCGAATCGGTATCCGGCGTCGTGCAGGCGCTCCACCGCCTCGACGGAACGGTCGGTGATGTAGCGCTGCTCGAACGTGGGCGCGCCGTGCAGGAGCGTGCCGTCGAGGTCGGCGACGATGAGCTTCGGCTGGGCGGTTACGGTAGTGGTCGTGGCGATGGCGGTCACAGCAGTCCCTCGCAGTAGGAGCGCACGATCTCGGCGGAACGGTGGAGCTTGGCGTGTTCCTCGTCGGTCAGGTCGAGTTGGACGATCTCGTTGGCGCCGTTGGCGCGCAGCTCGGTGGGCACGCCGAGGAAGACGTCATGCTCGCCGTATTCGCCGTCGAGCAGCGTGGAGACGGGCACGATGCGGCGTTCGTCCCACAGGATCGTCTGTACGATGCCGGCGACGGTGGAGGCGATGCCGAAGTTGGTGCCATGCTTGACGGCGACGATCTCATTGCCGCGCATGCGCGTCTTGCGCTCGATCTCCTCGGTGGAGACGGAGGAGAAGCGGCTCTGGTTGTCGGCGAGAAACCGGTCGAACGGCTTGCCGCCGAGCGCGACGGTGGACCATGCGGTGAACTGGGAGTCTCCGTGCTCGCCCATGACGAATCCGCCGACGTTGCGCGGGTCGAGACCGGTCTCCTCGCCGATGATGGTCTTGAGGCGGGATGTGTCGAGCGCGGTGCCGGTGCCGAGCACCTGCGTGCGGGGCAGTCCGGAGCGCTTCCACGCGTACCAAGCCATGACGTCGACCGGATTGGAGACCATGACGATCACGCCGTCGAAGCCGGAGGCCATGACATGGTCGACGACGTCGCCGACGAGGCCCACGGTGAAGCCGAGTTCGGCCAGGCGCGTGGAGTTGGCCGGAGGCTTGCGGCCGACGGTGATGACGACGATGTCGGCGTCGCGGCAGTCGGAGTAGTCGCCGGAGTGGACCCGGATGTGACGGTCCCAGAACTCGCTGCCGTCGTCGAGGTCGTGGCTCTCCCCCGACGCCTTGTCCGGATTGTGGTCGATGAGCACGAGCTCGTTGCACAGGCCGTGCGTGACGATGGCGAACGCGGCGGTGGAGCCGACCTGTCCTGTGCCGACGATGACGACCTTGTTGCGGTTCATGGTGACCATGGATTGTTCCTTTTCTCCTGTTGCGGGCGCGACCATTTTGAGCGTTTCCAGCGCATGCGGACGCATACGAATGCGACCCATGGCCGTTGGGTCATGGGTCGATTGCGGATATGCCCTTGTACGCCGTATGTATGTCCCTATGCGATACTCGGGGAGCTCGAGCCGAAGCCCGAATGGTTCATCGGATGGTTCAGATGAGGTTGAACTTGGTCATCAGACCCAAGGCGATGATGATCGCCACCCAGATGAGGGCGATGAAGACGGTCCAACGGTTCAGGTTCTTCTCGGCGACGCCGGAGGTGCCCGCGTTCTGGGTCAGGCCACCGCCGAACATGTCGGACAGGCCGCCGCCCTTGCCCTTGTGCATGAGGATGAGCAGGGTGAGCAGGCAGCTCAGGATGACGACGATGATTTCAAGGGCGATTTTGACAGCGGTCAAGGTGTGTATACCTCCGGGTTCTACTAATGCTGCGCCTAAGCATAGCGCAACGTGTTGAAAAACATGTGATGATCTGTGATGATCAGCGCACGGTCCGCTCGGTGAGACGGCAGATGCGGGCCAGCTCGTCCGCGTCGAGCGCGGCGCCGCCGATGAGGAAGCCGTCCACGTCCGGCTCGCCGATGAGCTCGACCGCGTTCTTCGAGCTGACGGAGCCGCCGTAGAGGATGCGCACGGTGTCGGCCACGTCGGCGCCGAACGTCGACCTCATGTCGCTCGGATGGCCTGAGCGGCGTCCTGCGCCGATTCGGGGGTGGCGACCATGCCGGTGCCGATCGCCCAGACCGGCTCGTAGGCGATGATGAGCTTGGCCGCCTCGTCCTCGTTGAGGTCCCGGGTCACGTCGTGGACCTGCCCGACGGCAAAGTCGAGCTCGATGCCCTGACGGCGCTCCTCGAAGCTTTCGCCGACGCACAGGATGGGCTGCATGCCGGCGGCGAGCACGGCACGCACCTGATCGACGATGTTGGCGTCGTCCTCGGGATGGTATTTGCGGCGTTCCGAGTGGCCGATGATGACGTACGAGCAGCCGAGGTGCGCGATCATGTCCGCGGAGATGTCGCCGGTGAACGCACCCTGGTTGGTGACGGATACGGATTGCGCGCCGTAGCGGATCCTGAGCTTGTCTGCCTCGACAAGCACCTGGACGCTGCGCAGCGACGTGAAGGAGGGGAACAGCGCCACTTCGACGGACCGGAAGTCGAAATGGGCGTCTCGCAGCAGCCATGCGAGCTTCTGCACGAAATAGGTGGCCTCGAGATGATCGAAGTTCATCTTCCAGTTGCCGGCCACCAGCGGGATGCGTTTGGACGCCATGGGTTTCCTTCCGTTGCGCGGGTTGCGATGATGCAGCACATCGCGCTGCATGTGGAGTGGTTGGGAAGCGGTGAGAACGTAAAGAGTAAGGGACGGCGAAAGACGCCGTCAAGCGAAAGGGGCGGCCTGACGCCGCCCCTTCCTCACGAAATCGTGATGACTACTCGAGCACCTTCAGGCCCGGGAGCTCCTTGCCCTCGAGGAACTCGAGGGAGGCGCCGCCACCGGTGGAGATGTGCGAGAAGCCGTCCTCCGGGAAGCCGAGGTTACGCACCGCGGAGGCGGAGTCGCCGCCACCGACGATGGTGAAGGCACCAGCGGCGGTCGCGTCGACCAGACCCTGGGCAACGGCCTTGGTGCCGTCCGCGAACGCGGCGATCTCGAACACGCCCATCGGGCCGTTCCACACGACGGTCTTGGAGTCGACGATCTTGTCGTGGAACAGCTTCTGGGAGTCCGGGCCGATATCGAGGCCCATCTTGTCGGCCGGGATGGCGTCAGCGGGGACGACCTCCGGGGCGACCGGGGTGTCACCGGCCGGGAAGCCGGGGTTCACGACGATGTCGGTCGGCAGCACGAGCTCGACGCCGTTCTTCTCGGCGGTCTCGATGTAGCCCTTGACCTTGTCGAGCTGGTCCTCCTCGAGCAGGGAGGTGCCGACCTCGTAGCCCTTGGCCTTGAGGAAGGTGAAGACCATGCCGCCGCCGATGACGAGACGGTTGGCCTTGTCGAGCAGGTTCTCGATGACGCCGAGCTTGTCGGAGACCTTGGAGCCGCCGAGCACGACGGTGAACGGGCGCTCCGGGTTCTCGGTGGCCTTGGACAGGGCCTTGACTTCCTTCTCGACCAGCAGGCCGGCGGCGGCCGGCAGATCGGCGGCCACGTCGTAGTCGGAGCCCTGGGCACGGTGCACGACGCCGAAGCCGTCGGAGACGAAGACCTCGCCGAGGGCGGCGATCTTCTTGGCGTACGGGGCGCGCACGGCCGGGTCCTTGCTGGTCTCCTCCGGGTTGAAGCGCACGTTCTCGAGCAGGACGACGTCACCGTCGTTCATCGCGGCGACCTTGGCCTGGGCGTCCTCGCCGTAGGTATCCTTGGCCAGCGGGACCTCGATGCCGAGCAGCTCGCCCAGACGCTTGGCAACCGGGGCCAGGGACAGCTCCGGGACGACCTTGCCCTTCGGACGGCCGAGGTGGGCCATCAGGATGACCTTGGCGCCTTCCTCGCGCAGGGTCTTGATCGTCGGCAGGGCGGCCTTGATACGACCGTCGTCGGTGATCGTGGTGCCGTCCAGCGGGACGTTGAAATCGGCGCGCATCAGAACGCGCTTGCCCTTGAGATCTCCAAGATCCTTGAGTGTCTTCATGTGTATCCTTTCTGAACCGCTCGCGCGGGAAAGTGGCGAGTTCTTGCCACTTCGCATAATACAACAGGCCTGCCGCGGACGGCAGGCCTGACACATGTTTTTTGACAAACGTTTCCGTGTGTTCGCGATCAGGAACGCGACTTGGCGGTCTTCTCCGCGAGCTGAAGCAGCCTGCGGATGCGGCCGGCGATGGCGTCCTTCGAGATCGGCGGCTCGGCGAGACGTCCGAGCTCCTCGAGGCTCGCGTCGCCGTGCTCCAGACGCAGCTTGCCCGCGGCCAGAAGATTGTCGGGCACCTCGACGCCGGCCTCCTCGAACAGTTCGAACGCCTTGCGCACCTTCTCGCACGCCTCGGCAGCGGCCTTGGCGGACCGACGCATGTTGGCGTCGTCGAAGTTGGCCAGTCGATTGGCCTTGGATCGGGTCTCCCCGTCGGTGCGCTTGCCGGTCCACTCGCGTGCGGAGCGCAGCGCGCCCAGCGAGTTGAGCATGCGTTCGATCGAATCGGGGTCGGTGAGCGTGACGCGGTACGACTTGCTCAGCTGACGCGGCTTGGCGGTGATGCCGAGCCTGCGAGCGAGACCCGCCAGCGCCATGGCGGCCTCGTTGCCCGGGCAGATGATCTCCATGTACGGGTTCTTGCCCAGATCGGACAGGATGCCCTTGGCCATGAACGCGCCTCGCCATGCGGCGCGGACCTGGGCGATCTTGCCCTGCACGATCTTGACGGGAAGGCCGCGCACCGCCTTGTTGCGATCGATCAGGCCAGTGGCCACCGCAAGGTTCACGGCACCGCGCTCGACCTTGACGACATGGTACTGGTGCGTCCCCTTGGGCGTGGTGCGGCTCGACGTGATGAGCCGTGCCTCGAGGTTGTACAGGTCCTCGATGTTCCTTTGCAGCCATTGTGCGGCGATCAGCGAATCGAATGTGGCGAGCATGACGATCTGCTTCTGGGCATTGTTCGTGAAGCCGCCGGCGAAGCGGATCATGGCGGTCACCTGCGCCTTGCGCGCATCCGCCTTCTCATCCTCCAACGCCGCCAGCTCGCTTTTCACATCATCCAGAAGAGCCAAGAGCCAACCTCCTAAGTCTCGTCCCTCTCAATGGTCTCAGGCCCGGCCCTGAAGGATGGATACTCCTGCCGTCCGCCGAACTTCTGTGATACCGACCATCTTGGACAACATTCTTACCTTTTTCACCTTTTCGACGGTGCCGTCTCGGGATATGGTCAGCCCGCGATCATCGCCTACGTTGCAGCTCGCGCGCCGAAACGGTGACATCAAGCCCATGTGAACGCAAACGGCGGGCCAGCTCCTCGCTCATCGCCACGGACCGGTGCTGTCCTCCGGTGCAGCCGACGGCGATGGTCACGAAGTGCTTGTCCTCCTTCGCGTACCCCTCGATGGCCGTCACCAGCGCCTTCTCGTAGGCGTCGAGGAACTCCGTGGCCCCTTTGGAGCCGAGCACGTAGTCGGCGACGGGCTTGTCCCGTCCGGTGAGCTCCCTCAGGCTCGGCACCCAGAACGGGTTGGGCAGGAAGCGCACGTCGGCCACGAAGTCGGCGTCGGTGGGCGTGCCGTATTTGAACCCGAAGCTGAAGACGTGCACGGAGACCGTGGACGGCCCCTTGCCGATCATCGCCTCGTAGAGCTTGGTGGACAGCTGGTGGATGGAGAGCGCGGAGGTGTCGATCACCATGTCCGCACGCTCCTTGAGATCGGACAGCAGCACGCGCTCCTCGTTGATGCCATCGATCAGACGGTTGCCGCGCTGGAGCGGATGCGGCCTGCGCACCGACTCGTAGCGCTTGACGAGCACGTCGTCACGCGCGTCAAGGAACAGGATGCGGGTCTTGACGCCGAGATCGTCCAGATGACTCAGCACCTCGTTGAGATCGTCGAAGTAGGAGCGCGAGCGCACGTCGATGACGGCGGCGAGCTTGTGCACGCCGTCGCCGCCGCGCGCATTGGTCATCATGTCGACGAGCGGCACGAGCAGCTTGGGCGGCAGGTTGTCAACCACGTACCAGCCCATGTCCTCCAGGCAGTCGGCGGCGTGCGAGCGCCCCGCGCCGGACATGCCGGTGATGAGCAGCACCTCGAACGCGTCGGCGGGCGCGGGCTTGTTCTCCTCGCCCGGTTCGGCCTGGTTGATCATCGTCATCAGTCGCCGGTTTCTCATCACAACGCCTCCTCGAGGGCCCGTCGCATCGCCATTTCCAACTGGTCGTCGTCGGTGGTGACGTCCTGCAGACGCCTGTCGGCGTCCGAGGGCGGGTCGCCGTCCCATATTCCGGTCATGAGCAGCACCTGGATGACGGCCTGGTAGAGCAGCATCTCCTCGCCGCCGATCGCATGTCCACCGCGGTCGCGCCATGCCTGCATGAGTTTCGTGGGCCGTGGATCGTAGACCACGTCGAGCAGCAGGCCGTCGAACGACGCCGACGATGCGTCGAGCATGGCGGCGAGTCCGTCCGCCGCACGCCCGGGGATGGTGCTGATGACGTAGGTCGCCTCGCACGCCGCCCGAATCATGGCTTCCTCGTCGTTCAGGTCGATCTCGTCGTACGGACGACGGCCGTCGCCGTTGAAGATCCGGGAGGCGGAGTCGAGCCCGAGGCTCCTGCCGGGGTGCCGCGAGGCTACGGTGATGCGTCCGATCTCGCTCATCATCAGGCATGCGGCGGCGGCCGACGTGGCCGTGTTGCCGTTGCCGATGATGAGCGCGCGGCCCGATTCGCCGTCGGCGTGATGGACGCCGAGCTCGCGGTTGGCATGGTCGAAGGCGAGCTGGATGCCGACCACGTCGGTGTTGTAGAGCTTGATGCCCGGTCTGCCGTTGGGCCAGGCGGGGTCGTCATGGTCCGCCGCAGACCAGTCGAGGATCGCGGTGTTGGCCACCTTGAGCTCGCGCGCCCACACGTTGCTGGGCACCCCGTAGGGCTGGATGGTCCTCTTGAGCGGCATCGTCAGGCTCAGACCGCGCCAGGTGGGGTCGAGACCCTTGAGGAAGGCGTCCAGATCGTCCTCGCCCACCTCGTGCCTGTCATAGGCCCAGTCCTTCAGTCCCAGCGCACGGTACGCCGCATTGTGCAGCACCGGGGACAGCGAGTGCGCGATGGGCTTGCCCAGCACCGCGCATCGGTTGTCGATCGTCATCCATGCCTCCTTGGAGTTCGCTGGACCCCATCCTACTCGGACTATGTGGAACGGATGCTACCGCCCCGCGCTTTGCGTTCCCGCGTCCCTCACTTTTCCGCTTTCCTTCGCCAGAGCGTCATGGATGGCCTGCGCCTTGGCGTGCCCGATGCCCTTGACGGCCTCCAGCTCCTCGACGCTCGCCGTGCGCATCGCGCGCACGGACCCGAAGTGCGCGAGCAGACGTTTCTGATAGGTTTCGCCGATTCCGGGGATGTCGTCGAGCGCGCTGCGCAGCGCCCCTCTGCGCCGGGTCTGGCGATGGTAGGTGATGGCGAACCGATGGGATTCGTCACGCACGCGCTGCAGCAGGTACATGCCTTCGGACTGGCGTTTGAGGATGATCGGATAGTCGTCGTCCGGCACCCACACCTCCTCGAGCCGCTTGGCGAGCCCGCAGACGGCCACGTCGTCGACGCCGCAGTCACGCAGCGCCCTGGCGGCGGCCATGACCTGCGGCTGTCCGCCGTCGACCACGACGAGATTCGGCTTGTAGGCGAAGTGGTGCCGGTCCGTGTTCTGCTGGACGAGCGCGTCGCCGTCGCCGCGCGCCGCATCCGGTCCGACCGGGATGCCGGCCTCGGTCATGCGCCGTTCCGCGTCGATGCTCTCGCCGGAGTCGCCGGCGATGTTGCCGTGACGGAACCGGCGGGTGAGCGTCTCGTAGAGTGCGGACAGATCGTCGAGCGCACCCCGGCCGTCCCTGCCGCGGATGGCGAAGCGGCGGTATTCCGACTTCTTCGCGACGGCGTCCTCGAACACGACCATCGAGGCGACCTGGAACGCCCCGCCGACGGTGTTCGAGATGTCGTAGCATTCGATGCGCAGCGGCGCCTCGTCGAGTCCCAGCGCATCGGCCACGTCGTTCATGGCCCGCGTGCGCGCGCCCATGTCGGAGATGCGGCTGAGCTTGCTGCGCTCAAGCGCCTGGGAGGCGTTCTCGTTCGCACGGTCCATGAGCTGGCGCTTGTCGCCGCGCGAGGCGACGCGGATCGACACCGCTCCCCCGCGCAGGGTCGTCAGCCAGCCCTCGAGCTCCTCGCGGCGCGACGGTTCGACCGGCACGATCACCTCGCGCGGCACGGGTGCGATCGGCGCGAGCAGGTCGGCGCGTCCGGTGACTTCCTGTCTCGCGTTGCGCTCACGGGTGGCCTTCGCACGCGCCTGCGCGTCCACCGCCGTGACGCTCTGCGTGGAGCCGACCGCTTCTCGTCGTTCCCGCACGAGTCCATCGGACTCGCCAACCGCGTCCCCATCCGCGGCCCGTGTCTGGTCCCCGGTCAGTTCGGAGTAGACCTGCACGATGAGGTCGGCCATCAGATCGGCGTCGTCGATGTCCTCGACGCGTTCGACGCTCCAGTTGCGTTCTCCGCGGATCGAACCGGCACGTACGTGGAACGCGTGCACGGACGCCTCGAGCTCGTCGGTGGCGAAGCCGAACACGTCGGCGTCCACGTCCTGGTCGAAGACGACGGCGTTCTGTTCGACGACGGTGGAGAGCATGGCGATCTCGTCGCGCAGCCGCGCGGCCCTCTCGAATTCGAGGTCGGCTGCCGCGGCCTTCATGTCACGCGTCAGCTGGGTGATGTACGACCTGCCGAGGCGCCCGGTCATCACGCCGATGAGCTGCTCGCACATGCGCCGATGCTCGTCCGGGGCGATGCGCCCGACGCAGGGCGCCGAGCATTTGCCGATGGAGGCGAGCAGACAGGGCCGCCCGGTCAGCTCGGCCTTGTGGTAGACGTTCGTCGTGCAGGTGCGCACCGGGAAGGTGCGCAGCAGCCTGTCGAGCCCGTGCCGCAGATCCCACACCTTCGCGTAGGGGCCGAAATACCGGGTGTCGCGCCGTTTGCGGCTGCGCGTCACCCACACGCGGGGAACGGGCTCCCCCGCCGAGATCGCCAGATACGGGTAGGTCTTGTCGTCGCGGAACTGCACGTTGAACCGCGGGTCGAACTCCTTGATCCACGTGTATTCGAGCGTGAGCGACTCCAGTTCGGTGCCCACCACCGTCCATTCGAGACTGCGGGCGGTGAGCACCATCGTCTGCGTGCGCGGGTGCAGGAGGTAGAGCGGCTGGAAGTAGTTGGTCAGCCTGTTGCGCAGGTTCTTCGCCTTGCCCACGTAGATGACGCGCCCCTCGCCGTCGCGCCACTTGTACACTCCCGGCTTCGCGGGGATGTCCGAGGTTCTGGGACGGAACAGGTCGCGCGAGTCCCCCAGCAGCGGAGCCCCGTTGCGGTTCACGCGCGCCGTGCCCTCACCGACGTCGTCCGCGCTCGCCCCATGCTCGCCGAGCAGGGCGTCGGCGGTCCTGCGCCACACCTCCGGCGAATGCCGTTCAATGTCGTTCGTCACAGCATGCCCTTGAGGAACTTCCCCGTCCACGACTCTTCGCACGCCGCCACCTGTTCCGGTGTGCCCTGCGTGACGATCGTGCCGCCGCCGTCGCCGCCTTCGGGCCCCAGATCGATGATCCAGTCGGCCGACTTGACGACGTCGAGGTTGTGTTCGATGACGATCACCGTGTTGCCCTTGTCGACGAGACCCTGCAGCACCTTGAGCAGCTTGTTGACGTCCTCGAAGTGCAGGCCCGTGGTCGGCTCGTCGAGGATGTACACGGTCCTGCCGTCGGAGCGGCGCTGGAGTTCGGTGGCGAGCTTGACACGCTGCGATTCGCCTCCGGAGAGCGTGGGCGCGGGCTGTCCGAGACGGATGTAGCCGAGGCCGACGTCGACCAGGGTCTTGAGGTACCGGGAGATGCCGGTGTACGCCTTGAAGAAGTCGGCGGCCTCCTCGATGGGCATGTCGAGGATGTCGGAGACCGTCTTGCCGTTGTACTTCACCTCGAGGGTCTCGCGGTTGTAGCGTTTGCCGTGGCAGGTCTCGCATTCGACGTACACGTCGGGCAGGAAGTTCATCTCGATCTTGAGCGTGCCGTCGCCGTGGCAGGCCTCGCATCGGCCGCCCTTGACGTTGAACGAGAAGCGCCCCGGCCCGTAGCCGCGCACCTGCGCCTCGGGGGTCTTGGCGAAGAGGGTGCGGATCTTGTCCCACACGCCGGTGTAGGTGGCGGGGTTGGATCGCGGGGTGCGTCCGATCGGGTTCTGGTCGACGTGGATGACCTTGCGCACCTGGTCGAGTCCCTCGACGCGGCGATGCTTGCCGGGCACGATGCGTGCGCCGTTGAGCCTGTCGGCGAGGACCGGGTAGAGGATCGAGTTGACGAGCGACGACTTGCCGGAGCCGGAGACGCCGGTGACGACGGTGAAGACGCCGAGCGGGAAGTCCACGTCGATGTTCTTCAGGTTGTTCTCGCGCGCGCCAACGACCCTGAGCTTCGCGGTGCGCGTGATCTTGCGGCGATGCGCGGGCACGGCGATCTCACGGCGGCGGGCGATGTAGTCGCCGGTGATGGAGCGTTTCGCCTCGATCAGGTGCGAGGCGGGGCCGGAGTAGACGACCTCGCCGCCGTGCTCGCCCGCCCCGGGGCCGATGTCGACGAGCCAGTCGGCACCGCGGATCGTGTCCTCGTCGTGCTCTACGACGATGAGCGTGTTGCCGAGGTCGCGCAGGTGGTGCAGGGTCTCGATGAGCCGGGCGTTGTCGCGCTGATGCAGGCCGATGGACGGCTCGTCGAGCACGTACATGACGCCGACGAGGCCGGAGCCGATCTGCGTGGCGAGGCGGATGCGCTGCGCCTCGCCGCCGGAGAGCGTGGCCGCGGCGCGTGAGAGGGTGAGGTAGTCGAGGCCGACGTCGTTGAGGAAGCCGAGACGCGCCCTGATCTCCTTGAGCACCTCGCCGGCGATCTTCAGCGCGGAGCCCTCGAGGTGCAGACCGTTGATCCATGCGAGCTCGCGCACGACGGGCATGTCGCACACGTCGAAGATGGACTTGCCGTCCACGGTGACCGCGAGCACCTCGGGCTTGAGCCTCCTGCCCTTGCACACCTGGCAGGGCACCTCGCGCATGTACGACTCGTAGTACTCCTTCATCGACTGCGAATCGGTCTCCTCGTGACGGCGCATCAGCGTGCGCACGACCCCTTCGAAACCGGTGGAGTACTCCCGCAGGCGCCCCCAGCGGTTGCGGTAGGAGACGTCGACCTTGAAATCGTGGCCATAGAGGATGTCGTGGCGCACGTCCTCGGGAAGGTCCTTCCACGGGGTGCGCATCGAGAATCCCATCTCCCTGGCGAGCCCCTCGAGGACGTGCCCGTAGTACTGGGAGGCCATCTTGGTGCCGCTCCACGGCTCGATGACGCCTTCGGCGAGCGACTTGTCAGGATCGGAGATGACGAGCTCCGGGTCGATCTCCAGCTTGAATCCCAGACCCGTGCAGGCCGGGCATGCGCCGTAGGGCGCGTTGAAGGAGAAGGTGCGCGGCTCGATCTCGTCAAGTTCGAGCGTATGCCCGTTGGGGCAGCTGCGATGCTCGGAGAACGGACGTCGGCGCGCCGGCGACCCCTCCTCCTCGTCGACGAAGTCGATGACGATGGATCCGTTGGCGAGCCTCAACGCGGTCTCGACCGAATCGGTGAGGCGCTGGCGCATGCCGTCCTTGACGACGAGACGGTCGACGACCACCTCGATGGTGTGCTTCCTCTGCTTGGCGAGCGTGATGTCGTCGGACAGCTGCCTCATCTCGCCGTCGATGAGCGCTCGGGCGTAGCCGTCGGAGCGCAGTAGCTCGAGCATGTCGACGAACTCTCCCTTGCGCCCCCTGACGACGGGAGCGAGGATCTGGAAGCGCGTGCGCTCGGGGTAGGCCATCAGCGCGTCGACGATCTGCTGCGGGGTCTGCGAGGCGACGGGCTCGCCGCATTCGGGGCAGTGCGGCACGCCGGTGCGCGCGAACAGGAGCCTGAGGTAGTCATAGATCTCGGTGATGGTGCCGACGGTGGAGCGGGGGTTCCTGTTGGTGGTCTTCTGGTCGATGGAGACGGCCGGGCTCAGACCTTCGATGAAGTCGACGTCGGGCTTGTCCATCTGCCCGAGGAACTGACGGGCGTAGGCGGAGAGCGACTCGACGTATCGGCGCTGTCCTTCGGCGAAGAGGGTGTCGAACGCGAGCGACGACTTGCCCGAGCCGGACAGGCCGGTGAACACGACCATGCGGTTGCGCGGGATCGCGAGATCCACGTTCTTCAGATTGTGCTCGCGGGCGCCCTGGATCGTGATCTTGAGATCATTCGGAATGTGCGAGATGTCCGCGATCAGCGAACCGCCACGCTCGACGAGCGGCGCCTTCGCGATCTCGCGCGAGAGGAACGACTCCTCTCCGGCGACCGCCGCGCCCATGACGCCTCCGACGGCGTGACCGCCGACCTTCCCGTCTTCCCCGACGTCCTCCCGTGCATGAGTATCAGTCCGCGTCGCCGCCACAGCGCCCCGCCTTCCTCGTCCCTGTTCCTATGTGTGTCAATACGTCAAACCTGCCCCAAGGATACCCGATTCCCCGACACAATTCGAACAGTTGTTCGATGGCGTGTCGGGGAAATCGTGGAAAATTGGGTATTGCCTTTGCTCCGCTTCCCCGTTACATTGGCGAGTATGGCACGTCCGCCGCAACCGCCGCGGACGATGCGAAGTACAGGAATCACAGGAAACGGAAGAACAGTCTTGACCGCACCGAACGCCCCCGTCACCACCCCCACGACCCCGTCCTCCGAAGCCGAATCCCCCGACACTCGAGCGAAGAGGGGACTCGCCACCGCCGATCTCATCACGATCGGCGTGTTCTCCGCACTGTATTTCGTGATGGTGTGCATCGCCACGCTGGTCAGCACGCTGTTCACCGGAGGCTTCGGTTCGATCTTCCTGCCCGCCATCGCGGCGCTGATCTCCGGCCCCGTGTTCATGCTGCTCGACGCTCGCCTGCGCAAGTTCGGCGGCATCACGGTGATGGGTCTGGTGATCGGCCTGTTCCTGTTCGTCTCCGGCCATTTCGCCCTCTCGTTCGTCGCGAGCATCGTCTTCCCGCTGGCCGCCGATCTCATCGCACGGGCCGGCGCATACCGCAACAAGGTGCTGCTTCTGGTCTCCTACGTCGTGTTCTCGTACGGTCTGACCGGCCCGATCCTGCCGTTGTGGTTCATGAAGGACGCGTATGTGGCGAGCCTCGAGGCGCGCGGCAAGGACGCGGCGTACATCGACGGCGTGTTCGCGAACATCAACATGGGCACGTTCGTGCTGGCGATGGTCGCGATCCTCGTGTGCGCGCTGATCGGCGGGTGGTTCGGACAGCGTCTGATGAGAAAGCACTTCGTCAAGGCCGGCATCGCCTGATGGGGCTCGACCCGCGCGCGAAACTCTACCTGCTGCTGCTCGCGAACCTCATGCTGTTCTTCCACGTGGGGCTCGTCACGCAGATCGTCATGGTCGTCCTGTTCCTGACGCCGCTGGCGGCCGCGGGACGCCTGCGCATGGCCGCACGATTCGCCGTGCTGTATGCGGCTCTCACCGCGCTCGGCATGCTCGACCCGGATGCGATGGGCGTCCCGCAGCTGCATGTCGTCGCGGCGCTGGCTGTTGGCGTCTCGATGATGCTGCCGTGCTTCATGACGGGCGCGTACGCGTTCACCACCACGTCGGCGAGCGCGTTCGTGTGCGCGATGCGTCGTATGCGCGTGCCGGAGACGGTGGTGATCCCGTGCGTGGTGATCATCCGGTTCTTTCCGACGATCCTGCCGGATTATCGGCGCATCCGCGAGGCGATGGCGTTGCGGGGCATCGCCTCGGGCGCGTTCGCGTGGATCCGTCATCCGGCGCAGTCGCTGGAGTACGTGGTGGTGCCGTTGCTGATGAACGCGACGACGGTGGCGCAGGATCTGTCGGTGGCGGCGCTGACGAAGGGGCTTGGGCGTAAGGGCGCGCATACGTCGCGTACGGCGATCCGCATGCGCGCGGCCGATTGGGTGATGATGTCGGCGGCGACGGCCCCGCTTGTTCTGGATATCGCGGGGGTGATCTGAGATGGCCGATGTCGTTTCGAGAACGGCGCTCGACATGCGCGAGGTGTCGTTCCGCTACGATGCCGGTGACGCCGCCGATGCCGCCGAGGTGCCGCCGGATGCGTTCGCCGACGCGCGACAGACCGCATCGCCTCCGGCATTGGATGATGCGTCGCTGCGTCTTGCCCCGGGC
Source organism: Bifidobacterium callitrichos DSM 23973 (assembly GCF_000741175.1). Lineage (GTDB taxonomy): Bacteria > Actinomycetota > Actinomycetes > Actinomycetales > Bifidobacteriaceae > Bifidobacterium > Bifidobacterium callitrichos. The sequence continues at coordinate 253,025 of NZ_JGYS01000001.1, read as the reverse complement.
GAGTGCGTGGTGCTGTGTGGCGGGAGCGGCTGCGGCAAGACGACACTGACCCGTGTGGCCAATGGGTTGATCCCCTCGTTCTTCCATGGCGTGTTCACGGGATCGTGTCTGACGTGCGGTCTCGATACGACGCAGGTGCCGATCGACCGTCTGACGCCGTTGACGGGCAGCGTGTTCCAGAATCCGAAGACGCAGTACTTCAACGCGAATTCGACCGACGAGCTGGCGTTTCCGTGCGAGAACATGGGCATGGAGACGGCCGAGATCAACCGGCGCGTGTCCGAGGTGGCCGAGCGCTTCGGCGTGGCCGACCTGCTGGAGCGTGACGTGCTGCGCCTGTCCGGCGGACAGCGTCAGCGCATCGCGATGGCCGCGGCAAACATGCTCGAGCCACGTCTGGTGGTGCTCGACGAGCCAACGAGCAATCTTGACTCGTCGGCGATCGACGACATGCGGCTTCTGGTCGCGAGGATGAAGGCCGATGGCGTGGCGGTGCTGGTCGCCGAGCATCGTCTTGCGTGGCTCAACGGCGTGGCCGATCGGTATGTGGTGTTCAAGTCCGGACGCATCGTCCGCTCGTGTGCGGCGGATGAGTTTCTGGCGCTCTCCCCCGATACGGTGGCCGGCATGGGGTTGCGCGCATTGGATCTGGAACCGTACCGGCAGCGGGTTCGCGGGCTTGTCGCATCCGAGGCGGCATCAGGTCGGGGCGCCGACGGCGCGTCCGGCGTCCCGCTGCTGCGCACGCGCGATCTGGTCATCGGCCATGATCGTCGCCGCACGGGGCTGCGTTTCGGTCTTGCCGGCGCAGGACGCGCTAACGGACGCGATCATCGTGGCGTTCAGGACCGGAGCATGCCGTTCAGACGCGCCGTCGACGATCTGACGTTGTACCGCGGGCAGATCGTCGGGCTGATGGGGCGCAACGGGGCCGGCAAGACGACGCTGGTGCGCACGCTGACGGGGCTGATGCGCCCATTGAGTGGACAGATCGAGCTCGACGGGCGTGTGGCCAACGCGCATGCACTGACCCGGGCGGGGTTCATGGTCATGCAGGACGTCAACTATCAGCTGTTCTCCGCGTCGGTGCGCGAGGAGCTCATGCTCGGCTTCGACGAGGATGACGCGGACGCCCGGACCCGATGCGATTCGATCCTCGACGAGCTGGATCTGACGGCGTTCGCCGACCGTCACCCGATGAGCCTGTCCGGCGGTCAGAAGCAGCGCGTGGCGATCGGTTCGGCGCTCATGTGCGGCAAGGATCTCATCGTCCTCGACGAGCCGACCAGCGGTCTGGACCGGCTGCATATGGAGCAGGTCGGCAGGCTGCTGCGCCGTCTGGCGGACAGTGGACGCACGCTGCTGGTCGTCACCCATGACGAGGAGCTGGCGGCCGGATGGTGCGACCGCATCGTCATGCTGTCCGACCAGCGATGATCCGCCACGTGATTCCCGCGATGACGACGCGCATCACGTTATACACATCGTCGACGTGATTGTGCACATACGGGCGAGGAGGATTTGCCGTCATCGGCGCCGGCGTGGGATGGTGGTTGGCATGTCCCGCCAATGGGGGCGGGCATGCCGGCCGCAAGACCCTCGAACGGAAAGGGAATCATCATGACTGCGAGCGACGAAAACATCCGCCGATGGTCCGAACTGTTCGGCCGCGACGTCGACCATCAGTATGTGTCCGCCGACCTGATCGGACGATCGACGGCGTTGATCGAGACGATCGGCGGACATGCGCTGGACCGGGGGTTCACCGTCCGGGAACCATGCGCACGACTGTTCGCCAAGGCGAAACAGGCCAGGTGGTCATGGCCGCACATCGTCGTGGGCACCGAGGATGGGCACATGCTCTCGTTTCATCTTTCGGAGCGTTCGCGCCATGGCACCGAGGCCAAGACGCGCACGCTGGAGGATCGGCGCATGGCCGATGACGCGCCGATCTGGAAGGCGCAGCGTTCCACCCGGTTCGCACCCACCGGAGTCATGACGATCCGCGTGGACAGCGACATGGCGCACTATCGGCTCAAGACCAGCAAGGACACCGTCAACACGCCTGTGGAGACGCGTGTGCCGAACCTGTTCGACGCGCTTACCGGGGAGATGGTCAGATGCCGCGAGGTCAGGCGCAGAACGGCCGAGGAGCGCAGACGCTCTGCCGCCGCCAAACACGATTTCCGACGGGAACGGATGTATGCAGCCCTGTGCGAGGACGTGTCGAGGCATGATCGTCTGCAACGGCAGCGCTCCTACCTTGACAAGGTCGAATGCTCGCTCGCGCAGCGCACCTACGACGACGCCGCGGAGCAGGAGGGCATGCTGCGCGACATCAACGCGATGCGTGCCTGCATCGACGAGCAGGATCCGCTGGTCGCCGGCGATCTCGCCTGGATGCGTCAGCCCGAGCCGAGCGAATCGGAGGTGTTCACGTACGCGCATCGCACCCCGCATCGGAACGGGAACCGTCCGAGCGGCTTCTTCGACTGAATCAACGGCCGCCCCCGGCGGCTGCCCGGTCGTTACCCGTTACTCCTCGGCCACCAGTTCGAGGTAGGAGTCGTTCCACAGATCCTCGTCGCCGTCGGGCATGAGCAGCACGCGTTCGGGGTTCAGCGCCTCGACGGCGCCCTCATCGTGGGTGACCAGCACGATCGCGCCCTCGTACTTGGCGATCGCCTTGAGGATCTCGTCGCGCGAGGCCGGGTCGAGGTTGTTGGTCGGCTCGTCGAGCAGCAGCACGTTGGCGCGGGAGGTGACAAGCGTGGCCAGGGCGAGCCTGGTCTTCTCGCCGCCGGAGAGCACGCGCGCGGGCTTCAACGCATCGTCGCCGGAGAACAGGAACGAGCCGAGGATGGAGCGGGCCTGCGTGTCGTTGAGATCGGGGGCCACGTGCGTGAGGTTCTCCAACACGGTGGCGTCCAGGTCGAGCGTGTCGTGCTCCTGCGCGAAATAGCCGATCTTGCAGCCGTGGCCGTACTCCACCGAACCGGTGTCCGGCTGTTCGATGTGCGCCAGAAGACGCAGCGTGGTGGTCTTGCCGGCGCCGTTGTAACCGAGGATGACGACGCGCGAACCCTTGTCGATGGCGAGATTGACGCCGGCGAACACGATGTTCGACCCGTACGCCTTGGAGATGTCCTTGGCCATGATCGGCGTCCTGCCGCAGGGGGCGGGTTCGGGGAAGCGGATGTCGGCGACCTTCTCGGCCTTCTGCGCCTCGGAGGTGTTCTCGAGCAGCTTCTCGGCGCGGCGCATCATGTTCTGCGCGGCGACGGCCTTCGTGGCCTTGGCGTGCAGGCGGATGCCCTGCTTCATGAGGCGTTCGGCCTTCTTCTCGGCGACCTCGCGCTCACGGCGGCGACGCTCCTCGTCGACGACGCGCTGATGCAGGTACGCCTTCCAGCCGAGCGAATACATGTCGATGCTGCCGGTCTGCGCGTCGAGATGCCACACCTTGTTGACGACCTCGTCGAGCAGCTCGGTCGAGTGGGAGATGACGAGGAATCCGCCCTCGTACTTTTTGAGGTATCCGCGAAGCCATTCGATCGAATCGGCGTCCAGATGGTTGGTGGGCTCGTCGAGGATCAGCGTATCGGCATCCGAGTAGAGGATGCGCGCCAGCTCGATACGACGGCGCTGACCACCGGAGAGGGTGCCGAGCTTCTGCTCCATGACGCCCTGGGGAAGTCCCAGCGACGCGGCCATGGTGACCGCCTCCGACTGGGCCGCGTAGCCGCCGGCCTTCTCGAAGTCCTGCATGGCCTTGTCATAGCGGTTCATCGCCTTGGACATGACATCCGGATCCGGATCGGTCATCTCCTTCTCCGCCTTGCGCAGCCGGTCGATGATCGTCGCGATGTCGCGGGCGCTCATCATGCGGTCGAGCGCGGTCTGCTCCGGATCGGCCGCATGCGTGTCCTGCGGCAGGTAGCCGAGCTTGCCGGAGACGCGCACCTTGCCCGACGTCGGCAGCATGTCGCCGGTGATCACGCGCGTCAGCGTCGTCTTGCCGGCGCCGTTGCGGCCGACCAGACCGATCTTGTCGCCCTTGGCGACGTGGAAGTCGGTGGGATGCAACAACGTGCGCGCGCCGATCTGAATCTCCAGACCCTGTGCATCGATCGCCATACCCCACCTGCCGCTTTCCTTGGAATCACCATCGCGAATAACCATCGCGCCCGTTGTCGTTCTCACGCATACCGCCGTATCCGGCGTTTTGCCGACTAACCACTATAACGGCAAGGCGAGAACAACACCACGTCACCCTACACGCGAGAACCCCGCCGCCCCCATGCGGACTAAACTGGACCCGAAGGATCGAATGGTCAAGGAGGCCACACATGGACACCCGCAACGATTCGGAACGCCGCGACACCCTGCTGCACAACGCGTATGCCACCGCCGACGTGCGCGACATGGAACGACCTCTGCTCGACGACGGCGTGCCGCTGATGCGCATGGCCGCCAACGCCGCCGCACATGTGGCCGCGCGCATGCTCGACGACGCGGACGTCGACATCGAGGACGCGGCGGTCACGCTGCTGGCGGGCTCCGGCGACAACGGCGGCGACGGCCTGTTCGCGGCGGCCGCACTGGCCGACGAGGGCGCCCAGGTGACCGCGGTGGCTACCGGACGCGCGCTGCATGACGCCGGTTTCACCGCATTCGTGCAGGCCGGCGGCAAGGTGCTGGTACTGGATCCCGAGGCCGAGATTCCCGGATGCTCCTCCGGATTCACCGCGGGCGAGGCCGGCGAACGACTGCAGGCGGCCATACGACTGGCGCGCCGCTCCCATCTGATCATCGACGCGATGACCGGCATCGGCGTCGCCGGCGATCTTCGCGGCATTCCCGCGGCGATCGCAGCCTCACTGGGCATGAAGCCATGGAGGAACGAGACGGCGGACGACTCGCAGTCCCGGGACGATGCCGCCGAGGACGAGGACGCCTCCCCGCTGCCGGATCGTCCGGCGCTGCCGAACCGTAACGCCGACGTCGATTTCCCTCTGGTGCTGGCGGTGGACACCCCCTCCGGCGTCGGCGTGGACGATGGGGCGCTGTCGGGCGCGTACATTCCGGCCGATGAGACGGTGATGTTCGGCGCGATGAAGCCGTGCGCGATACTGCCGCCGGCGACGTTCGCCTGTGGGCGTATCACGCTGGTCGACTTCGGTTTCGATCTCGACGGCGTCGAACCGTCGGTCGAGGCGATGTCGCGCGATCTGGCCGCCGAGGCGATCCGTCTGCCGCGGGTCACGGACGCGAAGTACTCGCGCGGCGTGGTGGGGCTCGTCACCGGATCGTCGCGCTATCCGGGTGCCGCGGTGCTGACGGCGAGGGCCGCGGCGCGCACGAACGTCGGCATGGTGCGCTATCTCGGCCCGGAACGCGCGCAGGACATGGTGCTCAACGCCCTGCCGGAGGCCGTGATCGGCAAGGGCCACGTGCAGTCGTGGGTGGTGGGTTCCGGTGTGCCGGACAATGACGGCGACCCCGAGTTGAAGGACATCCAGCGTCAGACGATCGCGGCGCTGCTCGCCTACTACGCCGTCGATGCCGCGGACTGCCGGGTGATGCCGCCGATCGTCGTCGATGCGGGTGCGCTCGATCTCATGCCCGACCGCGTCTCGCCGCAGGTGGTGATCACGCCCCATGCCGGCGAACTGGCGCGAGTGCTGGGCGTGAGCCGCGAGCAGGTGGAGCACGAGCCGCTCAGATGCGCCGTGGAGGCGCATGAGCGCACCGGTGCGACGGTGCTGCTCAAGGGAGCGGCGACCATCGTCGTGGGCGAGGACGGCCATCCGATGGTTTCGGGCAGCGCCCCCGCATGGCTGGGGACGGCCGGCGCCGGTGATGTGCTCGCCGGCATCACCGGCGCGCTGCTCGCGCAGATGGATGATGATCTGGATGGCGCCACGGACGCCCCGCTCTCCTATGACGCCGCGCTCGTCGCCGATACCGCCGCGGCCGCGGCCTATCTGCACGGCATGGCAGCGGGGCTGGCCAGCGAGTCGGAACAGTACGGCTGGCAGACGCCGGAGCTGTTCGGCATGACGCGCACCGCCCGGTTCAACACGATCGGCCATCCGATCGTCGCCTCGGACGTGATCGACGCCATCCCCGATTCGATCGCCGATCTCATCGGCTAGCCTCGGGAGCCTCCGAGGCACCATCGGTGCCGCCGATGTCGAGACGGTAGCCCATTCCCGGTTCGGTCTTCAGATACCGGGGATGGGCGGGGTTCGGCTCGATCTTCTTGCGCAGCTGCGAGATGTACAGGCGCAGATAGCCGGTGTCCTTGACATGCTGGGCTCCCCAGATCTCGGTGAGCAGATCCTGACGCGTGACCAGCTTGCCCGCGTTGCGCACCAGCACCTCCAGCACCTTCCATTCGGTGGGCGTGAGCCTGATGCGGGTCTGCCTGCCCGAGCCGCCGCGGAAGACGGCCTTGGCGTTGAGGTCAACGGTCACGTCACCGAAACGGGTCAGGGGCGCCGCGCTTTCGGACGCTCCCTCGAGGGCGACGCGGCGCAGCAGCGCTCGGATACGGGCCAGCAGCTCGTCGATCGACACCGGCTTGGTCACGTAGTCGTCGGCGCCCGCATCGAGCGCGGCGACCTTCTCGCGCGCATCGGTGCGGCCAGAGACGACGAGGATCGGCGCCTCGGTCCATCCGCGCACGCCCTGGATCACCCCCATGCCGTCCATCCTCGCATGCCGAGGTCGAGGACGAACAGGTCCGGATGCTCCTTGACCGCAACCGTGATGCATTCGACGCCGTCACGTGCGGTGACGATGTCGTATCCCTGCGAATGCAGGGTGATCTTCAGCGCCTTGAGGAATTGGGGGTCGTCATCGGCAACCAGAATCTTCATCATGCGTCGCTCCCTTTCCCGTGATCGGTCTGATCGGTCGTGTTCTTCATGGTCTCCTCGCCGCGGTCGGCTCGCCGGGCGCCGTTCTTCGCGTCATTCGCGTCCTTTTCTGTGGCCTCGGAACTCGAGGCCCGTTTGTCGTCATCGCGATCCTTCCCCCCGCCTCGCATGATGCCGTAGGTGATGAAGCGGTCGAGCCCGCGCTCATCCGAATTGCCCTTGCCGGGCAGCGGCAGGATCACATCCGAGACCGCTCCGGACACCTTGAGCGTATCCTGCTCGAGAATGTCCGACGGGTCGGGCCGCTCGTTCTTCGGGATGAGCTGGCCGACGCGCAGCACGCGGTCGGCGGCACGCAGGGTGATGACGATGGTCAGTCCGCCTCCCGGAGTGTCCTCCGGAGTGATGGAGCCGCCCATCGATTCGACGAAGCCCTTGGACAGCGCCATGCCGAGGCCGAGGCCCGTGCTGTTGTCCGTGTCCCCGAGCCGGTGGAACGGCAGGAAGATGTCGTTCTTGCGGTCGTCCGGTACGCCCGGCCCCTGATCGGCGACGCGGATCTCGACCACGCCGTTGAACGCGGAGGCGGCGATGCGCACCCGCTTGTTCTTCGGGGTGAAGCGCAGCGCGTTGACCACCACGTTCGACAGTGCGCGCCGCAGCAGCGGCGGATCGGCGACCACCAGCGGCAGATCGGGGGCGATGTCGAGGTCCACGGTCCACGGACCGATGCCCAGCTCGTCGAACAGGGGGATGATCTCCTCCCCCACGTCGGTGGCGACGAGCGACAACGGCAGCGCACCCTCGCGGATGCGCGAGACGTCCAGCAGGTCGGTGACGAGCTTGGTCAGCTGGTTCAGACCATTGGAGGCGACGGAGAGCAGTTCGGCGCGATCGCGTTCGTCCATCGTGTCGCCCATGCGCTGCAGGCCGGAGACGGCGGCCGTGGCGGAGGCCAGCGGCCTGCGCAGGTCGTGGCTGACGGCGTTGAGCAGACCCGTGCGGATCTTCTCGGCCTGGGCGAGCGGACCGATCTCCTGCGCCTTGCGTTCGAGATCGTTGTGTTCGATGACGGTCTCGATCTGGGAGAGGATGGCCATGAGCATGCGCTGGTCGGAGGCCTCCACCGACCTGCCGTAGAGCTTGAGGGCCGGACCGTGGTCGTCATGGGCGATGGTCTCCGGCTCCTCGACGGCGATGGAGTCGCGGGAGCCCGCGCTCTCCTTGCCGTCCTCGTCGGACAGCGTGCCCGGCTCGCCGTCGGAGATGATGACGTGTCCGTCCTGAACGACGCGCACGCAGCTGAAGCCGAACGCCTCACGCGTACGGTGCACGATGGCCTCGAGCGGATCGTCGCTGCGCAGCACGGAGCCCGCCACGGAAGCCAGGATCTCCGATTCGGCGCTGGCACGCTGCGCCTGACGCGTATGGGAGTCGGCGCGGTCGACCACGGCGGAGACGATGAGGCCTACCACGACGTACAGGATGATGGTGACCACGTCCGAGGCGTGCATCACATGGAGGGTGCCTATGGGCTCCGTATAGAGGAAGTCGAGCACCAGTCCGCTGAGCACGGCCGAGACCGTCGCGGGGATGAATCCGCCGATGACCGCCGAGATCACGACGAGCAGCTGCAGGATGAGCGCGTCACGCTGCGCGAAGTCGACCGAACTGAAGTTCGCGAGCACCCATGCGGCGATCGGCACGGATAGTACGGAGAACACGAGACCTGCGACCGTCCGTCCGAGGGCGATCGGCGACTGGTGCCTCGAGGGCATGCGCAGACCTGCCAGACCACGGTTCGCGAATGTGTGCGTGACGATGTGGACGTCGATGTCGCCGGATTTCTCGATGATCCCGTTGGGGGTCGAGGGACGGCCGAACCACCGCGCGAGGAAGCCGCGCCGGGAGACGCCGACGATCACCTGCGTGGCGTTGTTGGCACGCGCGTAGTCGAGCAGGGCGTCGGCGATGTCCTCGCCGACGATCTGATGATAGGTGCCGCCGAGCTTCTCGACGAGCTCGCGCTGCTTGATCAGCAGGGCGGGGTTGGAGCCGGCGAGACCGTCCTCGGGTGTGACGTGCACGGCGATCAGGTCGCCGCCGCCGGATGCACGGGCGACTCGAGCGCCACGGCGCAGCAGCTGCTCGCCCTCGGGGCCGCCGGACAGGGCGACGATGACGCGTTCTCGGGTCTCCCATTTGGCGCGGATGTGGTGCTCAGTGCGATACGTGTTGAGCGTCTCGTCGACGCGGCCGGCGAGCCACAGCAGCGCAAGCTCGCGCAGTGCGGTGAGGTTGCCCACACGGAAGTAGTTGCTCAGCGCGGCGTCGACGCGGTCCGGCTTGTAGACGAGGCCCGCGGAGAGACGCTCGCGCAGGCCCTCGGGCGGCAGGTCGACGAGCTTGACCTGCGAGGCGGAGCGCAGCACCTTGTCGGGTACGGTCTCCTTCTGCGTGCTGCCGGTGATCTCACGGACGACGTCGTTGAGCGATTCGATGTGCTGGACGTTGATCGTGGTGATGACGTCGATGCCGGCGTCGAGCAGGTCCTCTACGTCCTGCCAGCGCTTCTCGTGGACGGACCCGGGGACGTTGGTGTGGGCGAGCTCGTCGACGAGCGCGACCTGCGGGTGACGTTCGATGATCTTGAACAGGTCCATCTCGTCGAGCCACATGCCGCGATAGCGCACGTGCCTGCGTGGGACCATCTCGAGTCCGTAGGCCGCCTCGGCGGTGTTCTTGCGGCCGTGCGTCTCCAGCAGTGCGATGACGACGTCCTTGCCTTCGTCCTTGAGGCGATGCCCCTCCTTGAGCATCGCGAAGGTCTTGCCGACGCCCGGCGCGGCGCCGAGCAGCACCGTGAACGTTCCTCGCGCCTCTGCCATATGCGTTTCCCGCCTTCCCCTTATCCCGTTGCCTTCGACTATACGTTATAAAACACCTTCAGGGGTGATGGCGTCGGACACTCACGCCATCACCCCTGAAGGATGTCGATCACTCGTAATGGCTACTTGAGCTCATCGAGTGCGAGGTTCAGCTTGACCACGTTGACGGTGGACTCGCCGATGAAGCCGAGACCGCGGCCGGTGGTGTACTTCTTGACCAGCGACTCGACCTTCTCCTGGCTCAGACCGCGCTCCTTGGCGACGCGCTTGACCTGAATGGCCGCGTACTCGGGGCTGATCTCCGGGTCAAGGCCCGAGGACGAGGCGGACACCGCGTCGGCGGGCACGTCCTTGACGCTCACGCCCTCGCGCTTGGCGATGGCCTTGCGCAGCTCGGTCGTGCTCTTGATGAGGTCCTCGTCGGCGTGGCCCTTGTTGGTGCCGGACGACGCGGCGGCGTAGTAGCCTGGTTGTCCTCCTCCTTGTTCGGGTCGGAGGCCGCGGACGGACGGGACTGGAAGTACTGCGGCAGGGCGTCGCCGTTCTCGTCGGTGAAGGACTGGCCGATCAGCGACGAGCCGACGACCTCACCCTGGGAGTTGGTGACCATCGAACCGTTGGCCTTGTCGGGCATGCCGAGCTGGCCGACGCCGGTCATCACGAACGTGTAGACGATGACGATGACGGTGAAGACGATCACTGCCTTGAAACCGGCCCAGTAGCTGCGCAGGTTCAGTGACATCGAGGAATTCATTTCATTCGCTCCTTCAATTGCCTAGTGTCTCGGGACCGATCAGAAGCCCGGGATCAGGCGGATGAACAGGTCGATGATCCAAATGCCGATGAACGGTGCGATGATGCCGCCCAGACCATAGATCTTGAGGTTGCGGCCGAGGATCTTCTCACCGGATTCGGCGCGGTACTTGACGCCCTTGAGCGCCAGCGGGATCAGCAGCACGATGATGATCGCGTTGAAGATGATCGCGGAGAGCACCGCGGACAGCGAGCTGTGCAGACCCATGATGTTGAGCACGCCGAGGCCCGGGAACTTCTCCATGAACATGGCCGGGATGATGGCGAAGTACTTCGCGACATCGTTGGCGATGGAGAAGGTGGTCAGGGCGCCACGGGTGATGAGCAGCTGCTTGCCGATGGCGACGATGTCGATGAGCTTGGTCGGGTCGGAGTCGAGGTCGACCATGTTGCCGGCCTCCTTCGCGGCCGACGTGCCGGAGTTCATCGCGACGCCGACATCGGACTGGGCGAGGGCCGGGGCGTCGTTGGTGCCGTCACCGGTCATGGCGACGAGCTGGCCGCTGGCCTGCTCCTTCTTGATGTAGGCGAGCTTGTCCTCGGGCTTGGCCTCGGCGATGAAGTCGTCGACACCGGCCTCGGCGGCGATGGCCTTGGCGGTCAGCGGGTTGTCGCCGGTGACCATGACGGTGCGAATGCCCATCTTGCGCAGATCGGCGAAACGCTCCTTGAGGCCGGCCTTGACGACGTCCTTGAGCTGGACGACGCCGAGGACGCGCGCCACGCCGGCGGCGTTCTGCTCGGCGACGACGAGCGGCGTGCCGCCCTGGCCGGAGATGGCGGCCACACGGTCGTGCAGCGCATCGCGCACCTCGGAGGACATGTTGCCGCCCTCCTTGTCGATCCACGCCTCGACGGCGGAGGTGGCACCCTTGCGGATGCGGTCGCCGTTGGGCAGGTCGAGGCCGGACATGCGGGTCTCGGCGGTGAACGGAACGGAGACGGCGCCCGGGACCTCGTCGAGGTCGAAGCCCTCGGTCTTGGCGAGGGCCACGATGGACTGGCCTTCAGGGGTGGAGTCGGCGAGCGAGCTCAGGGCGGCGGCCTTGACGATCTCGTCGTGGTCGATGCCGGGCAGCGCGTGGAACTCGGAGGCCTGACGGTTGCCGTACGTGATGGTGCCGGTCTTGTCGAGCAGCAGGGTGGTCACGTCGCCTGCCGCCTCGATGGCACGGCCGGAGGTGGCGAGCACGTTGCGCTGGACCAGACGGTCCATGCCGGCGATGCCGATGGCGGACAGGAGGGCGCCGATGGTGGTCGGGATGAGGCAGACGAGCAGGGAGATGAGGACCGTCAGGCTCACGGAGGCGTTGACGGAGGAGGCCTGCGGGTTGATGCACAGCACGACGACCAGGAAGATGATGGTCAGGGAGCTCAGGAGCACGTCGAGGGCGATCTCGTTCGGGGTCTTCTGGCGGTTGGCGCCTTCGACCAGGGCGATCATCTTGTCGACGAAGCTCTCGCCAGGCTTCTGGGTGATGCGCACGACGATGCGGTCGGAGAGCACGCGAGTGCCGCCGGTGACGGACGAACGGTCGCCGCCGGACTCGCGGATGACGGGGGCGGACTCGCCGGTGATGGCGGATTCGTCGACGGAGGCGATGCCGGAGATGATGTCGCCATCACCCGGGATCAGCTCGCCGGCGGAGACGACGACCACGTCGCCGAGCTTCAGATCGGAGCTCGGGATCTCCTCGATGTAGGCCGGGCCCTCACCCTTCTCGGGGCCCTGCACGTCCGGATCGTTCTTCTCGTCGTAGCCGCGCACGATTCGGGCCGGCGTGGTGGTGCGGGTCTTGCGCAGCGCGTCGGCCTGCGCCTTGCCGCGGCCCTCGGCCACGGCCTCGGCGAGGTTGGCGAAGAGCACGGTGGCCCACAGGACGATGGCGACGATCCACGTGAAGTAGACCGGCTCGCCGTTGGTCAGCGAGGCGTCGAACAGCTGGCAGATGCCGAGCAGCGTCAGGAACGCGGCGCCCACCCACACGATGAACATGACGGGGTTGTGCCACATGTTGCGCGGGTCGAACTTGCGGAACGCGTTCGGCAGGCTCTTGCCGAGCATCACGCCGAGGGACTGGTTGTTGGAATTCTTGACGTCGTTCGCGAGGGAAGTCGCGTCGTTCGTGACGTCGTTCGCAGTTGCGGAAGTCATATCACGCCACCAAACCTTCTGCCAACGGTCCCAGAGCAAGCGTCGGGAAGAACGTCAGCGCGGAAATAAGGACGATAACAAACACGAGCAGGATGACGAACAGACCGTTGTCGGTCTTCATCGTGCCGGCGGTGACCGGCACCTTGTCCTGCTTGGCCAGCGAGCCGGCCAGAGCGATCACCAGGGCGATCGGCAGGAAGCGGCCGAGCAGCACGGCCAGACCCAGCGCGGTGTCGAGCCACGGGGTGTCGGCGGTGATGCCGGCGAACGCGGAACCGTTGTTGTTCGCGGCGGAGGTGAACGCGTAGACGACCTCGGAGAAGCCGTGGTTGCCGGAGTTGTTCAGCGACGTGTCGAAGATGGACTGACGTGCGAACGGCAGGGCGAAGCTCAGCGAGACGCCCACGACCACGGTGATCGGCATGACGAGGAAGTACAGCGAGGCCATCTTCATCTCGCGCGGACCGATCTTCTTGCCGATGTACTCAGGCGTACGGCCGACCATGAGGCCTGCGATGAACACGGCGACGACGGCCATCACGAGGATGCCGTAGAGGCCGGCGCCCACGCCACCCGGCGAGACCTCGCCGAGCATCATGTTGAGCATGTACATCATGCCGCCCAGTGCCGTGTACGAATCGTGCATCGAGTTGACGGCGCCGGTGGAGGTGGAGGTGGAGGTGGTGCCGAACAGGCCGGACCACACGATGCCGAAGCGGGTCTCCTTGCCTTCCATCGAACCGCCGGTCAGGTTGACGATCGCGTCATTGGAGAAGGACTCGGCGGTCACGACGCACAGGAAGCTCACGCCGAAGAGGATGACCATCGCGCCGAGGATCGCGTAGCCCTGGCGCACGTCGCCGACCATGCGGCCGAAGGTGCGGGTGAGCGCGACCGGAATGCACAGCATGAGGAGGATCTCGATGAGGTTGGTCCACATGTTCGGGTTCTCGTACGGGTGCGAGGAGTTGGCGTTGAAGAAGCCACCACCGTTCGTGCCGAGCTCCTTGATGACCTCCTGGGAGGCGACCGGGCCCTGCATGATCTTCTGGGTGCCGCCGGCGATGGTGTTCACGTCGACGAAGCCGGCGAAGTTCTGGGCGACGCCGAGGGCGATGAGGATGATGCCCATGACGATGGAGATCGGCATGAGCAGGCGCAGCGTGCCACGGGTCAGATCGACCCAGAAGTTGCCGATGGTCTCGGACTTGCGCCAGGCGAAGCCGCGAACGAGGGCGATCGACACGGCGATGCCGACGGCGGCGGAGACGAAGTTCTGCACGGCGAGGCCGGCGAACTGGACGGTGTAGCCGAGCGTCACATCAGGCGAATAGGACTGCCAGTTGGTGTTGGTGACGAACGAGGCCGCGGTGTTGAACGCAAGCGGACCTTCGACGTTCGGGAAGCCCAGCGAGAACGGCAGCCACTGCTGCACGCGCTGGAGCAGGTAGAGCACCAGGACGCTCATGAGGGAGAAGCCAAGCAGACCGCGCAGATACGCCTTCCAGGTCTGCCCCTTCTTGGAATCCACGCCGATGATCTTGTAGATCCACTTCTCGAAGAAAAGATCCTTGTCGGACGTGAACACGTTGTACATGTAGTCGCCCAGCGGCTTGTAGATCGCCGCCAGGATGATGGCAATCAGCGCGAATGCCATGATCGCAAAAAGATATACCATGTGATGAACCTTTGTTCCCTAGACTGCTTTCTCTTAAGGGCCTGTCAGAATTTCTCGGGACGGCACAGGGAATAGATCATGTAGGCGATTCCCACGATTCCCAGCACAACACCCAGCACGGTGAAGAACGTCATCATAGCTTGTCAACCCACTTTCCGAACAGATCGAAGAGGACGAAGATGACGATCGTGCCCACGACATAGGCAACATCTACCCACCAGGGCATGTCTTTCTCCTTATCATTGAACAAACCCGACGGTGCTGAACCTTCCCACCCCGCAACGCAGCCGTAAGGCTGTGCAGAGCGGTCAGACATCACCGTCGGGTCATTACAGCTCTTCATGCTATTGGGAATGTGAAGGAGATGAAACGGTTTTTACGGGTTACATACGACCGCAACAACGACGCATGGCGATTCGCTAACGCTTTGCTAACGCCATTGGTCAACGTAGTTCCCCGTGTCCGTTTACCTTAGGCCACCCTCGCGTTGGCCGCTGCATCGCGTATATATAGGTATGTGATCAGCGGGGACGTCTGGCTGTCGTCGGACATCCCCCATGTCCGCCGACTCGTCCAAGGAGCTTTGCATGACCTCCCCCCACACCGACTCCCCCGTCACCGACGTGATCTTCGACTTCTGCGGCGTCCTGTTCGACTGGAACACGCGCGCCTGCCTGACCGGGCACTTCCCCGATGACGTGTGGATGCGATCTGCGCCGACGACGACCCGCACGGCTTCTTCCGCTACGAGGACCGCATGGACGCCGGCGAGGACTTCGCCGACATCTACCCGGACGTGGTGCGCGAGCAGGGCGAGGACATCGCACGGATCTTCAGGTACTACATCGAGCACTACGGCGATGCCCTGCCGCGCATGCTGCCCGGCATGGAGCAGCTACTGCGCGATCTCAAGGCGCACGGCTACGGCGTATGGGGTCTGACGAACTGGTCGCACGAGACGATCCACATCGCCTTCGACAAATACCCGGTCCTCAACGATCTGCTGGACGGCACCGTCGTCTCCGGCATCGAGAAGATGCACAAGCCGAACGCCGACATCTACGAACTGGCGCTCTCCCGCTTTGGTCTTACGGCTTCGCGCTGCGTGTTCTTCGACGACACCGCGAAGAACGTGGTCGGCGCGAACGAGGTCGGCATCCACGGCCGACTGTTCGAGAACGCACTCGGAGCCCGCGAGGCGCTCGCCGCGCTGGGCGTGCGCCTCTAATACGCTTCCAATCGGCCATACTGGCTGGCCAGTATGGCCAGCCCCGGTCAGTCAGCGTCACCGGTCAGCCCCGGTCAGTCGGCGTCGCCCTTGAGTCCGGTGTAGAGCGTGTAGTACCGACCCTTCATCGCGATGAGCTCGTCATGAGTGCCGCGTTCGATGATGCGGCCGGCTTCGATGACCATGATGCAGTCCGCGTTGCGGATCGTCGACAGACGATGCGCGATGACGAACGTGGTGCGCCCCTTCATGAGCCGGTCCATGCCATGCTGGACGAGCGACTCGGTGCGGGTGTCGATCGACGAGGTCGCCTCATCGAGGATCAGCGCCGGCGGATCGGCGACGGCGGCACGCGCGATGGCGAGCAGCTGCCGCTGGCCCTGACTCAGGGCGGCGCCGTCCGCTGTCAGCTGCGTGTCGTAGCCGTCGGGCAGCTTCTCGATGAAGGCATCCGCATTGGCGAGGCGCGCCGCGGCCCTCACCTCCTCATCGGTGGCGTCGAGACGCCCGAAGCGGATGTTGTCCATGATCGAACCGGAGAACAGGTGCGTGTCCTGCAGCACCATGCCCAGCGACCTGCGCAGATCGCCCTTGCGCATATCGCGGATATCGATGCCGTCATAGGTGATCGAACCGGAATCGATGTCGTAGAAGCGGGTGATGAGGTTGGTGATCGTCGTCTTGCCGGCGCCGGTGGATCCGACGAGCGCGATCTTCTGCCCGGGCTTGGCGAACATCGTCATGTCGTGAAGCACTTCCTTGCCCTTCACATAGCTGAAGTTCACGTGATCGAGACGGATGTCGCCGCGCATCGGCGTGATACGGCCGTCGGACGGATCCTTCCAACCCCAGTCGTCGGTGCGCTCGCGCGACTCGACCAATCGTCCGTCCGCGTCGTGCGTGACGTTGACGAGCGCGACCCGGCCGTCATCCTCCTCGATGCGCTCGTCGAGCAGATCGAAGACGCGCTCGCCGCCCGCCAGCGCCATGACGATGGCGTTGAGCTGCTGCGAGACCTGCGAGATCGGCATCGTGAAGCTTTTGACGAACGTCAGGAAGCTCACGAGCGCGCCCAGCGTGAGACCGGTGGCGCCGGTCATCGCGAGCGCGCCGCCGACCAGCGCGCAGATCACGTAGCCGATGTAGCCGAGCTGGTTGTTGATGGGGCCCAGATAGCCGGCGAACTTGTTGGCCTTGTTGGAGGCGTCATACAGACGGTCGTTGACCTCACGGAAGTCGTGTTTGGCGGCCTCCTCGTGCGTGAACACCTTGACGACCTTCTGCCCGGTCATCATCTCCTCGACGAAGCCGTTGAGCTTGCCGACGGACCGCTGCTGCTGCGAGAAGTGCGCGCCGGAGCGGCCGGTCAGCACCTTGGTCAGGAGCACCATGACCGCGGCGATGACGAGCATCACACCGGTCAGCGGCACGCTCAGGTAGATCATCGAGGCCAGGACCATGACGATCTGGAGCACCGAGGTGAGGATCTGCGGGATGGACTGGGAGACCATCTGGCGCAGCGTGTCGATGTCGTTGGTGTACAGGCTCATCACGTCGCCGCGCGAGTTCGTGTCGAAATAGCCGAGCGGCAGCTTCTGCATGTGCCCGAACATGCGGTTGCGCAGCCGACGCATGAATCCTTGGGTGACGAATGCCATGAGGACGGCCTGGACGCCCGCGGCCACGACGCCGACCGCGTAGAGGCCGGCGAGCGCGAGGATGGCGCCGAGCAGCGGGCCGAAGTCGCGTTCCGCCGGCTTCGCATGGACGAGCGGCATGATGTAGTCGTCGATGAGTCGCTGGATGAACAGATTGCCGCGCACGTTGGCGAGCACGGTGACGAGGATGCACGCCATGATGATGGCGTACTGCACGCCGTATCTGGCGAACAGGTCACCCATGAGACGTGTGAACGTGCGCCACGGATGGCCCATCTTCAGGTAGTCCTTCGCCGCCGCGGCGTTCTTCGCCGCATTGCCCCTTGGTCCCGGCATCACTTCACCTCCGGTTCGTTCGTGTTCGCGGCGGCCTCGTCGAAGTCGCCGCCGCCCCTAGTCTGCAGTTCGACGATGCTCGCGTAGATCTCGTCGCTGCCGACGAGTTCGGCGTGCGTGCCCACGCCATGGATGCGTCCGTCGTCCATGACGACGATCATGTCGGCATCCTGCACGCTGGAGATGCGTTGGGCGATGATGATCTTGGTGACCTCGGGCATTTCGTTGGCGAAGGCGCGGCGGATGCGCGCGTCGGTGGCGGTGTCGACCGCGGAGGTGGAATCGTCGAGGATGAGCACCTTGGGATGTTTGAGCAGGGCGCGGGCGATGCACAGACGCTGGCGCTGGCCGCCGGAGAGGTTCTGTCCGCCCTGTTCGACGACGGTGTCGTAGCCGTCGGGCATGCGGTCGATGAACTCGTCGGCGCAGGCGATGCGGCATGCCCTGCGCATGTCCTCGATCGTGGCGTTCGGGTCTCCCCATTTCAGGTTTGAGGCGATGGTGCCGGAGAACAGCACGTTCTTCTGCAGGACGACGGCGACGTTGTCGCGCAGGGTGTCGAGGTCGTAGTCGCGCACGTCGACGCCGCCGACCATGACCGAGCCGCCGGTCACGTCGTACAGGCGCGGGATGAGGTTGACGAGCGTGGTCTTGGCCGATCCGGTGCCGCCGATCACGCCGACGACCGCGCCGGAGGGGATGTGCAGATCGATGTCGTCGAGCACGCGCTCGCGGCGCCGAGCGCCAGTGAGTTTCGCGGCCATGGCGGCTCTGCGCTTGGCGGTGGGATCGTTGTCGGAGAGCGTGACCTCCGGATAACTGAAGTCGACGTCGTTGAAGTCGATGGACCCATCCTTGACGGCCATGACGGGATGCTCGGCCACGGGCATGTCGGCCCGTTCGGTGAGCACTTCGGCCACGCGTCGGGCGGATGCGGACGACATCGTGATCATGACGATGGTCATCGAGAGCATGACGAGGCTCATGAGGATGTTCATGCAGTACATGAGCAGGGACGTCAGGTCTCCGGTGGTCAGGTCGCCGGCGACGATGAGGTTCGCGCCGAACCAGCTGATGAGCAGCATCGAGGCCCAGATGGTGAACTGGATGACCGGGTTGACGGAGGCGAGCGTCAGCTCGGCCTTGAGGAAGATGTCGTAAATGCGTTTGGAGACCGTGCGGAACAGCTCGTTCTGCATGTCGCCGCGATCGAACGCCTTGACCACGCGGATGGCGGTGATGTTCTCCTCGGTGTTCTCGTTGAGCACGTCGTACTCGGGGAACGCGCGGCGGAAGAAGCGGGCCGCGACGTTCATGAGCACGCCGAGGACGATGCCGAGGAAGATCACGGCCGCAAGGTAGATCAGAGCCATGCGCCCGGAGACGACGAACGCCATGCACATCGCGACGAGCAGGGAGCTGGCCGCGCGCGGCACCATCCTCAGGATCATCATGAACGCGTTCTGGATGTTCATCACGTCCGTGGTCAGTCGCGTGACGAGGCTCGGCGTGGAGAAGCGGTCGATGTTGGTGAAGGAGAAGGTCTGGATGTTGTCATACTGGTCCTGCCTCAGGTTCCTCGCGAAACCTGCGGCGGCCTTCGAGCCGAACACCGATCCGAGGCATCCGACCGTGAGTCCGCACAGCACGACAACGAGCATGATCAGGGACGTGCGCACGATGACGCCCATGTTCCCCTTCTCGACGCCGTCGTCGATGAGCGTGGCCATGAGCAGCGGGACGATCATCTCGCACACGACCTCGCCGATCATCACCAGCGGGGTGATGACGGCATCCCGTCTGAACTCCCCGATGTGCCGCATCAGTACTCTGACGGTTCCCACCCGAGCCACCTTCCTTTTACAGTCTGAAGGTCGAAGGATTTCGACCCCAACAGGTTAGCAGCCAAATCGTGGAACCGGTGGCATATATTCCATCGAAACGATGCATGTCATGCCAGGCCCTCCGTCAGCCGTGGTGTGCCCCAACTCCGTCTCACATGGCGTCCGCCGTCGTGGAAGTAATCGGCTATAACCTCTCTCTTCGACCATCCTGACTGCTATAACTGTGGCTTATGACGCTTCTGCAACTCAAATACATCGTCAAGATCGTCGAATGCGGTTCGATGAACGAGGCCTCCCACGAGCTCTACGTCTCGCAGCCCGCCCTGAGCTCCTCCGTCAAGGAACTGGAGAAGGAGCTCGGCATCGAGATCTTCACCCGTTCCTCGCAGGGCATCGCCCTGACCGTGGACGGCGCCGAGTTCCTCACCTACGCGCGTCAGGTGCTCGATCAGGCGGCGCTCCTCGAGGAGCGTTACAAGAACGCGAAGCCCCGCAAGCATCTGTGCACCGTCTCCACGCAGCACTACATGTTCGCCGTCGAGGCGTTCGTCGAGATGATCAATTCGATCAAGTCCGACGAGTATGAGTTCACGATCCGCGAGACCCGCACGCGCGACATCATCGACTCGGTCGCCAACATGCGTTCGGACGTCGGCATCATCTACCTGTCGGACTTCAACAAGGACGTGATCGGCAAGCTGCTGCGCGAGAAGCATCTGGAGTTCCATGCGCTCTTCCGCGCCCCGTTGCATGTGTTCCTGGCGCGCACCAACCCGCTCGCCACGAAGAAGATGGTCACGATGAAGGATCTGAAGCCCTTCCCGTTCATCCAGTACGAGCAGGGCGAGGACGGCTCCTTCTACTTCGCCGAGGAGGCGGTCTGGCCGGACTACTCCCCCAAGCAGATCAACGTGACCGACCGCGCCACGAT
Organism: Bifidobacterium callitrichos DSM 23973; assembly: GCF_000741175.1. GTDB lineage: Bacteria > Actinomycetota > Actinomycetes > Actinomycetales > Bifidobacteriaceae > Bifidobacterium > Bifidobacterium callitrichos. Next base: position 232,610 of record NZ_JGYS01000001.1, on the reverse strand, counting down.
CCTCAACTTCATCATTGGCCTCAACGGCTACACCGTGTGCACCGGCATCGACAACGGCGACCTCAACAACGAGAAGATCTGCACCGTCCCTCTCGACTCGGACGAGACGATGCTCGTCGGCTGGATCACCAACGAGCGCGCCAAGCTCTCCTCGGCGGCCGAGAACTACCTCGAGAAGCTCAAGTCCGTCGTCTCCGACCACGGCTACAAGCTCATCGACTAGTTATCGCGCGATCGCGGGAATCACGGTGGTTGCGGCGCCGGCCGCGGTGGCGGCGAACCCCTTGACGACCTCAATCATGACGGCCCGGTCGGCGGGGTCGACGTCGCGCATCGCGACGAGCATGGCGGGCAATGACTGCGTCCAGTGCGCGGTGAGTTCGCCGAAGGTCGCATACCCGCCGGAGGCCGCGCCCGCCTCGAGGATGGCGAACAGGTTCTCGATGAACAGCCGTCGATGCTCGTCGTCGTACCGCGCCATCCAGTCGTTCAGCGTGCGTGCGGCGTATCGGGCGCCGGCGGTGAGCCCGTCCGCCCGGACGAAGGCGCCGTCCTTGACCTGCCAGTGGAGCGCGAAATGCTGCATGATGCCCACGCCGTCGCTGTTGACGATCGTATAGCCGTCCGCCGCGTTCTCCCGCGTCTCGAACAGCATGCCGATGATCGATGAGCCCGGCACCGACTTGTGGATCCTCGCGGAGATCCGGGCATAGCCGTCAGCGGCGAAGAACGCCTCGTCGAAACCGGGGCCGTCATGCGAGTACACGGTCGTGATACGCCTTTGGGCATCCTCGGACGTGCATGCGGCGGCGTACACAGCGAGGTTGCCTCCTTTGGAATGACCTCCGACCATAATCGACCCATCCCACCTCGAGGCAACGTCGGCCAGATAGCGCGACGCGGCCTTCTGCGAGGAAACCGGGCGGCGGAAGGCCATCATGAAGTCCTCCTTCCACCCGACGATCGAACTGTCGGTGCCGCGGAAGGCGATGTAGAGCGTGCCGTCGCCGAGATCGAACGCGCATGCGGAGAACTGCTTCGTGGTCTCGGGATCGAACTCGTCCACATACGCGCCGATACGCAGGTCGCGCCACCGGGGGCTTTCGGCCATCGCGCGCAGCAGGTCGACGTTCATGTCGGGCGACCACACCTTGCCGAACATCGCGTCATAGCATTCGGCGCGCAATAGGTCACGGACGGGAACCATGGGAATGGCCCCACTCCCCCGTTCATCATCACGCCATCGGGGCACGTTATCGGGCATGCGCGCATACGCCAGCTGCGAAAGCGCCAGGGAATCGGTCTCGTTGAACGCATCCTCGTCGAACGTCGCGAACCGTATGCGGATGTCATCGGTGATATTGCCCATGGGAGCCTCCCAATTAACAAGGTCATACCTTTTTCTCATCCTACTGTTGTTGCACTATGCATCCTCGGGGACACATCTCATCCGGTCCGTCGTCGACACAATCTCATCACCATTTCAGAGGTGTTATCCACAACGGCGCCTGGCCATCTTGCGATTCATTGCGAATCGCCAATACCGTGGGCACATGGATATGCCTCAGAACACCTTCTTCACGTTGGAACAGGCCGCGTCGTTGGCAAGGCAGACCCACGCCGCATGCCGCGATATCGCCATGCACACCACGCAACCCCTATGCTTCAGCCATATCACGGCTCTCAAGCTCCACGGCATGGCCGCTTCAATGGATCTCCGCCCCGGATTCGACGAGAACAAGCTGCATGTCAGCGTCTCGCAGGCGGGAAGACTCTCACACCTACGAGACGTCCGGTTTCACCTGTGGTCGAAGGACCCATCGCCGGTCATACTCGACGAGTTGGTGAACTGCATGCCGGCCGCGGACGCCATCTGCCAGATGGCGTCATACACCGATCTGACCAGTCTGGTCATTGCGATGGACTGGCTCACCTGCCGTAATCCGGATATGAAGATGATGTCCCATGCCGAATTGGCGGAGCATGTGCAGGGGCTTGGACGGTTCCCCGGCGTACGACTGTGCCGCCAAGCCCTCTCCTACAGCCGCGAAGGAACCGATTCCCCTCAGGAATCGCTGCTGAGGCTATCCGCGGAGAAATATGGGATTCCGAAGCTGACGGTGAATATGCCTATCATGGACTATGAGTTGGGTAAGGCATACGTCGTGGATATGGCTCTGCCGGAATACGACATCGTTATCGAATATGACGGCAGGCATCATTACACGATGGAGCGGTGGGAAGCGGATCTGGCGAAGCGGAACCGCCTCTCCGCGCTCGGCAAGACAACCTTCGTCGCGACAAAAGTAACCATGGCCAACTCACACAATCTAAACGCCTTTCTGGCCATGATCGCTCAGGAGATTGGCAGACGCAAAAACGGAGGCTGACCTCAGCAACCGCGCTGTCTACAATGACAACGGCCAGACGTGCCATATATGGAAGGCCGAACCCGACATAGACCGCATCCAACATGCCAAGCTTTGGTTTTGGGCGGCTTGACTGGCTTGGAAGCCAGCTTGGAGCCACTTCAGAACTCTGTCCCTCATTTCTTAGGCACTTTTCTCAATTCTTAGGCAGATGGTCTGCCGTGCATATCTCCATGTGACATCAAAATCCCTGATAAATCAAGGAACAGAAAAAGCCCAACGGGCAGCTTTCAAACGAGACCTGCCTAAGAAACGCAAAAAGTGCCTAAGAAACGCGCACAGGTACTCCTAAGCCGTTCCTGAGTCGTTCAGAAACGGCATACCCCGGCACATTGGTCATACCGCGAGCCCACACCGCATCTGCATCCGTGGAAATGCCGTGGATACACGGTCGCGCAGACACACAATCAACGGTCCGTCTAGAATTTCCGTGTCACCACGTCGGTGCCGTAGTGCCCGTAGCTGTTCTCCGCCGAACCGGTGGTCCACGAGATCGGCGTGAGCGTCATGCCCGCCGGGTTGAACCGACCGTAGCCCATGAAAGTGCAATCGGCATTGCCGGCGCAACCGTTGACGCTGTTTGCGAAATGAGTGTTGGTGATGTTCCCGGCGTCATCGGTGAGCTGGTACCGCACCTCGTAGTAGGTGAGTGTGGCCGAGGTGTTGTTGTGCACGGTGATCGGGATCTTATAGTATCCGTACGCCGCATCCACTGCGCCGATGCTCTTCACGGTGATCTGCGGGTTGGCGTCGCCGGCCGAGGGGCCGAACTCCTTGGCGAAATCCTGATACCGTTCCATCTCCCGCTCGGTCTTCCCGATGGCATCGTCCGTCTCGTTGAGCTGCGTGTTGCGGTTGTCGATGTCCTGCTGCGATTCGGTCAACGCCGTTTCGGCGCGCCTGAGCTCCTTCGTCCTGACCTGGTATTCCGCGCTGGCACGTACGTCGATGGAGCGGCCTCCCATGTTCCAGCCCATGATTCCGGCCGCGATTACGGCGATCAGGCAGATGGCAGCGACGATCGCGGTCTTTGCCCTCCTGTCGTTCATGAGGTCGTTCATGAGATCACCTTCGCCGTCACGTCGCCGCCGAACTGCACGTCCTTGGATTGGCTGTCCGAGGCGATCTGATAGTAGTAGTGCTTCGGCTTGAACAGATCTCCCCTGCCGCCGACCTTCGAAAAGAGGACCTTCTCGATGACGGCGGTCCTGCCGGGCATAAGGCGGATGTCGTCGGCGGAGACGAATTGATCGTCGGAGACCACACTGCCATCGGGACGCACGATCTCGCCGACGATCTCGATCTTGGTGATGATGTGCCCAGACGTGTTGCGCACGACGAACCTAGGATGCACGTGCATCCCCGTGCCGTCGGAGTTGTCGAACGCCACGTCGAGCGATTCGACGGTCAGCGGCTGGTCCTTGACACTGCCTGCGGGCACATACCGCTGATACGCCTGCTTGGCCTCCTCAAGCCGTTTGTCCGCGGCCTGCTGCTTCTCCTCCAGCTGTTCCACCTCGTCGGTGAGCTCCTTCGCCCTGGCCTTGTTGGCCGCCGTACGCTTCTTCACGTCGGCGATGTCCGACACCAGAGCACGGTATTCGGGGCTGTCCGTCGGTTTGGTGGCGGAACGCCCGGCGGCGTACGCGCCGGCGAACATCATCATCGCAACGACCGCCGTCGCCACCACGACGATGACCGGATTGACCTGCGTGTTTTTGACCCCTTCAATCGGCACCTGCGCCGTATTCCTATCTCTCATATCATCAACTGTAGTGATCCGGGCTCGATTCGGACAGTCTCGAACAGCGATGTCATCAAGAATTCATCGTCGACGGGGAATCGATGTGATGGCTCCAAGGACATGCGAGAGACAACGAAAGCCGTGATCCCTCCCCGAATACATCAGAAGGATCACGGCTTCCAGTAATTTGTCTCGCGATGGCGCGCCCTAGCCCAAATCTCTGCCGCGCTGGCGCGGGGTCTGTCAGGCGCCGTACTGCGCGAGGTAGGCGTCGGCGGCGGCCTTGATCTCGGGCGTCACGTACGGCTCGCCGGAGGCGGCGGCGATGTGCTGGCCGGCCTCGAAGATCTCGCGCACGTTGGCGATGGCGAACACCGGGAAGCCGAATTCAGCCTCGACCGCCCTGACGGCGGAGGTGTCGGAATCCTTCGTCTTCTCCATGCGGTCGACGGACAGCACGAGGCCGACGACCTCGACGTCCGCCTCGGCCTTGAGCTTGGGGATGACCTCGCGCACGGCGGTGCCGGCGGTCATCACGTCATCGACGAGCAGGACCTTCATGCCGTCCTTCAGCTGGGTGCCGACCATCATGCCGCCGTCGCCGTGGTCCTTCTTCTCCTTGCGATCGAACGTGTAGCCGATCTCCGTGCCGTGCGCGCTGACGAGCGCGATGGCGGTGGAGACGGCCAGCGGGATGCCCTTGTAGGCGGGGCCGAACACGGTGTCGATGTCCTTCGGCAGACGGCCCGCCTCGATCTCGGCGGCGATCTTCTCGGCGTAGAACGCGCCGAGCGTGGCGATCTTGGTGCCGTCGTTGAACGCGCCGGCGTTGATGAAGTACGGGGACTTGCGTCCGGACTTCAGGGTGAACTCACCGAATTTCAGGGCCTGCGCCTCGAGCAGGAACTGGGTGAAGCGGATGTCGAGCGACGTGGCGTCGGTCATGGTATCTGGTATCTCCTTCTTTGCGTTGGTGCGAAGCTGATGCGAAGCGTATGGGATTCGATGGTCCCGGCTCAACGCCAGGTCTCGCCCGCGGCGAGCTTGGCGGCGAGTTCGGGGCGATCGTCGAGCAGGTCGTCGAGTTCGCGGGCGACGCGCAGGGGCGCCACGGGGTCGAAGAGCGCGGCCGCACCCACTTCGACGGCGTTCGCGCCGGCGTACAGGTATTCCAGGGCCTTCTCGCCGGAGTCGACGCCGCCGATGCCGATGATCGGGGTGTCGGGCAGCACGGTGCGCGTACGGTAGACGGCCACGAGTCCGACGGGCAGCACGGCCGGTCCGGACACGCCGCCGGTGACGTGCGCGATGATCGGCTCGCCGGTGCGGATGTCGATGCGCATGCCGAGCAGCGTGTTGATCATGCTCAGCGCGTCGGCGCCGTGTTCGACGGCCGCACGCGCCGGCACCGTGATGTCGGTGACGTTCGGGGTGAGCTTGACGATGATCGGCTTGTCGGTCATCGGACGCAGACGGTCCATGAGTTTGGCGAGCGCGACCGGGTCGGTGCCGACGCTCATGCCGCCGTGGGTCACGTTCGGGCAGCTCACGTTGATCTCCAGCATGTCGGCTGCGGAGTCGGCGAGCTTTTCCACGACCGCCGCGTAGTCGTCGTCGCTGTGCCCGGCGACGTTGGCGATGACCATGGCGCCCGCCTCCTTGAGCTTGGGCAGGTCGTCGACGAGATAGTGGTCGACGCCGGGGTTCTGCAGACCGACGGCGTTGATGTTGGAGGCCGGCCCCTCGGCGGTGCGCGGCGACGGGTTGCCCTCCCACGGTACGGGTGAGCATCCCTTGGTGCACACGGCGCCGAGCTGACTGACGTCGTAGAACCAGCGGACGGCCGCGTACTGGAAGGTGCCGGAGGCGGTGCCCACCGGGTTCTTCCATGTGACGCCGGCGACCTTGGTGGGGTGCTTCCACTCGTGGGCCTCGTACAGGTTGATGTGATCGTTGCGTTCCGTCATGCTCACTCCCCCCATCCGAGCTGTTCGCGGGTGAACACCGGTCCGTCGGCGCACACCTTGAGTCGTCCGTCCACGGTGTCGACGGTGCACAGCACGCAGGTGCCGTAGCCGCAGCCCATACGCTGCTCCATGCTCAGCTGACAGGCGAGGTCGCGCCTGGCGGCCCACGATGCCACGGCCTTCATCATCGGCAGAGGGCCGCAGGAGAGGATCACGGTGTCGAGTCCGCCGACGTGAAGCCCGCCGGACGCCTCGAGCCGGTCGAGCAGCGTGATGACGTTGCCTTCGGATTCGTCGATGCTCAGCGTGGCGTCCGCATACGGTTCGACGAAGCGGTCGGCGAAATGATCGTTGCGGTAGCCGAACACGGCGGTGGTGCGTACGGCCGGATCGGCGGCGAGGCACTGTGCGGCGTAGATGAGCGGCGGCACGCCGAGACCGCCGGCCACCAGCACGTAGTGGGCGGCCTGCTTGGTCCTGAACGGACGTCCGAGGGGGCCGAGCACCTGCAGCGTGTCCCCGGCGCGCAGCTCGGCGAATTCTGCGGTGCCCTTGCCGACGACCGCAAAGATCACGCTCACCTCGTCGCCGTCGACCTCGCTCACGCCGAACGGACGGGGCATCGGCATCAGCGGATCGTTGGTGAACAGGTTCACGAACTGCGCCGGACGCGCGTGCTTCGCGATGTACGGGTCGCGGAAGGTGAGACGTACTACTCGGTCGGCGAGCGTCGTGACGTCGGTGATCTCGACGGGGTGACGCGGCGGGAAGTACCCGGCCGCTACGGCTTCGTCCACCACGTCGTATGTGGGGGTGAAGGTGGAGGTCATCATGCTCCTTGTGACTTGGGTGACTTGTGGATTATGGCCTGTGAGGCCTGTGAACCGTATGACGATGCCGGGAAATCGGGCTCCTGTGGCGTTACAGCACGGCGCGCAGGTCGTCGCGCATGGATTCGGCGGCCTCGCGCGCAGTGTCGAAGACCAGCGCGAGCGCGTCGTCGGCGGACATGGACTTGGAGTAACCGCCGTGCTTCTTCCACGCGCCGATGATGCCACGCGAGGAGTTGACGATGGCGCCGGAGCCATCCTTGTCGAACATGCCTCGCACGTCGGCTGCGGTGCCGCCCTGGGCGCCGTATCCGGGTACGAGGAAGAAGGTGTGCGGCATGCGTGCGCGCAGTGCCCTGCCCTCCTCGGGGTGGGTGGCGCCGACGACCGCGCCGACGCGCGAGTATCCGTGGGATCCGATCGTATCGGCGCCCCAGCCTTCGACGAGATCGGCGACGTGCTCGTATACCTTGGAGCCGTCGGCGAGGTCGAGCATCTGCAGTTCGCTCGACGACGGGTTGGACGTGCGCACCAGCACGAAGAGGTCCTTGTCGGACTCCTTGGCGGCGTCGACGAACGGGGTGATGCCGTCGGTGCCGAGGTACGGGTTGACGGTCACGGCGTCCACATGCCACGGATCGTGGCCCTCGACGCCGGAGAGCATGTGCGCGTAGGCGGAGGCGGTCGAGCCGATGTCGCCGCGCTTGACGTCGGCGAGCACGTAGAGGCCCTGCGCGGCCGCGTATTCGCAGGTCATCGTGTACACGTCGATGCCGGCGGGGCCGAGCGCCTCGTACATGGCGATCTGCGGCTTGACCGCAGGCACGATGCCCCTGATCGCGTCGATGATCGTACGGTTGAACTCGTAGCAGGCGACGGCGAGCTGTGCGGCGGGCACCTCCTCGGGGGTGTCGACGGAGTCGCGCACCTCCTCGGCGAAGCTGGCGACGACCTGCGGCGGCACCAGCGCTTCGGTGGGGTCGAGTCCGACGACGCTCGGATTCTGCGTCGCCTCGATCGCGTCGATCAGACGGTCCATGATGATCCCTTTCTCTACTTTTCTACGTTGCTTTCCGTGTGCGCGGTTCCTCTACAGTCGACTGAACGTCAGGTTCCGTCCGATGATCGTGGCCATCGGACGACCGGTGACATGCCATCCGCCGAACGGGGTGTTGCGGGCCTTGGAGTGGAAGGCCTCCGGATCGACGGTCCATGCGGCGGCCGTGTCGAGCACGACCAGTCCGATGCCGTCCGTCTCGCCGGGCTGCGTCAGGTCGAGCACGCGCTTGGCATCCGGCTCGCGGGAGGCGTCGGTCTCGCGATCGAGCAGCGCGGTGATGTCGGTGGGCTCGTGGCCCATGAGTCGCATCGGTTCGACGCTCATCAGTTCGATGAGTCGCCTGTCGGAGATGAAGCCGCCGTCGACGAGCTTCGCGTGGCACACGCCGTAAGCGCATTCCAGTCCGATGATGCCGTTGGGCGCCTCGAGGAAGCCGAGGTCCTTCTCCTCCATCGTGTGCGGGGCGTGATCGGTGGCGAGCAGGTCCACCGTGCCGTCGGCGATGGCCGCGATGGTGGCCTTGCGATCGGCTTCGGAGCGCAGCGGCGGGTTCATCTTGGCGAGCGTACCGTACTTGAGAAGCGCCTCGTCGCTCAGCGCGAGGTAGTGCGGCGCGGTCTCGCAGGTGATCGGCAGGCCCTCGGCCTTGGCTTCGCGGATCGCGTCGAACGAGATCGCGGTGCTCACATGCTGGAAGTGGACGTGCACGCCGGTCTCGCGCGCCTTGGCGATGTCGCGTGCGACGACCTTGAGCTCGGTGTCCTCGGGGATGCCGGGCACGCCGAGTTCGCGTGAGACGGGGCCTTCGTTGACGGCTCCGGTGTCGTGGTGCTCGCAGTGCTCGATCAGGCATAGTCCGCTCTCGTGGGCCAGTTCGAGCACGTCGTCGAGGATCTCGGGGGTGACGGCGGAACCGTCGTCGCTGATCGCGGTGACGGGATGGGCGAGCTGGGCGTCGTCCTTCGATTCGTCGTCGACGCCCGGCATATAGCGACGCCAGTGTTCGAGTTCGGTGGCCTCGCGCCCCGCGCGCCCCTTGGATGCGCACACGCACAGGTCGTAGCGCACCGGCAGGCGGACGCCGTGGATGGCCTCGTAGTGCTGCAGGTAGTCGATGACGGTGTCGTAGCCGGAGTCGAGCACCTCCTTCGCGCCGGGGGCGTCCGGATCGGTGATCGTCTCGCCGTCCATGGCGGGCACGGTGTTCGGCATGATGAGCACGTCGGTATATCCGCCGGAGGCCGCCGCCGCGCAACCGGAGACCATCGACTCCTTGTAGGTCTGGCCGGGATCACGGAAGTGGACGTGCGGATCGGCGAATCCGGGCGCGAGGGTCAGGCCCGTGGCGTCGATCTCGACGTCGGCGTTCCCGCCTTCCGCGCCTCTTGCGCCGTCCTCGAACAGCGTCCCGTCCGTAGGCACCTTGAGATCGATGATCTCGTCGGTGTCCCACACCTTGATGTTGCGCAGCGTGAGCATGGCGTCCTCCTTACCTGCCTATGCAGGCCCTTACAGCTTGGCTTCCTCGTCGCAGTAGTCGCAGCGGTACTCCTGACGACCGGAGTGCGTCAGGTGGAACATCTGGTCGATGCCGCGTTCGGTGGTGGTCACGCAGCGGGGGTTCCTGCAGGTGAGGATGTTGACCACGTGCTCGGGCAGCGTCGGGGTCTTCTTCTCGACGATGGTGCCGCCGCGCACGATGCCGACCGTCGCGGTGCGGGCCACGAGGCCGAGCACGTCGAGGTCGATGGCCGGGTTGTCCTCGCCGTCGCGATCCTCGATCTTGATGATGTCCTTCGAGCCGTACAGGTGGCTGTCGGTGTTCATGATCAGGCGAGCTTGGTCTTCGCCGGATCGATCTTCAGGTATTCGAGCACCTTGAGCGCAGTGCCGGCCGGCACGTGATCGATGATGATGCCGTTTTGGATGCTGGTGACCTCCATCAGGCCTGGACCTCCTTGGATTCGAGCGGTTCGTATCCGGGCAGCTCGTCGCCCACCACGGAGCTTTCGAGCGCCATGCGCATGAGCATGCCGTTCTTGACCTGCTCGAAGTACGCGGCACGCGGATCGTCGTCGACCTCGACGGCGATCTCGTTGACGCGCGGCAGCGGGTGGAGCACGGCCATGTCCTTCTTCGCGTGGGAGAGCTTGTCCTCGTCGAGGATGTACGTATCGCGCAGACGCAGGTAGTCGTCCTCGTTGAAGAAGCGTTCCTTCTGCACGCGCGTCATGTACAGCACGTCGAGATCGCCGATCACGGAGACGAGGTCCTTGACCTCGGTGTAGGAGCAGGACGGCGTGGCGTCGATGCGGTCGAGCACGTACTGCGGGGTCTTGAGCTCGTCGGGACTGATGAGCACGAAGTTCACGTTGCCGAAGCGGCACAGCGTCTCGATCAGCGAGTGCACGGTGCGGCCGAACATGAGGTCGCCGCATAGGCCGACGGTCAGGTTCGTGACGCGGCCGAAGCGCGACTGGAGGGTCGCAAGGTCCGCGAGCGTCTGCGTCGGGTGCATGTGGCCGCCGTCGCCGGCGTTGATGACCGGCACGGAGGCGGCACGGGAGGCGACCAGTGCGGCGCCCTCCTTCGGATGGCGGATCGCGACCACGTCGACGTAGTTGGAGACGGTCTTGAGGGTGTCGGCGATGGATTCGCCCTTGGTGACGGAGGCGAGCTGAGCGCCGGCGAAGCCGATCACCTGACCGCCGAGACGCAGCATCGCGGTCTCGAAGCTCAGACGCGTGCGGGTCGAGGGCTCGTAAAAAAGAGTGGCGAGCACCCTGCCGTCGCAGGTGTGCGCCACTTCCTTGCGGTGCGAATCGATGTACTGCGCCTTGTGCAGCAGATCCCGAATCTGGGCGATGGACAGATCATCCAGCGAAATAACGCTCTTACCGATCATCGGCGTCTCCGCCGGCTCTTGTGGAGTTGACACGGCTCACCTTTCGTGCGTGAAGCGGATAAGGTGGCCACTAACGTGACCTATCCGACTATAGACCATTTCGCCGACGCATGCCGCAACACCGCGTCACCCGCGCGTCACCTCGCGTTCACCATTCCGGCTGCCATTGAATCCGGGACGAACGCCTCGTCGTCGATCTCCGGATGGGACCGGTTGGCGTCGATGAACATGATCTATATGACGAAATCCTCCCGCCGCGTATGCGAAGGGAGGATTTCGTACGTCGTCACGCACTGTGGAGCGCGGCATGGCCGCTCATCGGGTTCACAGCTCCTCGCCGTTGCTTTCGATGACCTTCTTGTACCAGCCGAAGGACTTCTTGCGGCGACGCTCGAAGGTGCCGTGGCCCTCGTCGTCCGCGTCGACGTAGATCAGTCCGTAGCGCTTCTTCATCTCGCCGGTGGTGAAGCTCACCACATCGATGCACCCCCAGACGGTGTATCCCATGACGGGGACGCCGTCGAGGTCGATGGCCTTCTTGACCTCCGCGATGTGGCTCCTGAGATACTCGATACGAGAATCGTCGGCGATATAGCCGTCGGAATCGGGGGTCTCATACATGCCGACGCCGTTTTCGACGATGAACAGCGGCTTGTTCCAGCGCTCGTACATCTCGCACAGGGAATAGCGCAGACCGACCGGATCGATCTGCCATCCCCAATCGGTGGCCTTGATGTACGGGTTCGGCACGAGTCCATCGAGGCCGTGCTCCATGACGTCGAGCCTGGATCCCTGCGAGCTGACGGCCACGGACATGTAGTAGCTCAGCGAGACGAAATCGACCGTGCCTTCCCTGATGATCTCAAGGTCACCCGGCTCCATCGCGATATCGATGCCCTCGCGCTCCCAACGCTTGCGCAGGTAACGCGGATACTCGCCATGAACGTACACGTCACCGAACAGATAGCGGTTGCGCATCTCGGTCTGGGCGAGCATCACGTCGTCCGGGCGGCAGGTCTCCGGGTAGATGGGCACGAAGGAGAGCATGCAGCCGATCCGGAAGTCCGGATTGATCTCACGTCCCTTCTTGACCGCCAATGCCGCGGCGACGAACTCGTTGTGGATCGCCTGCCACACCTTCCGCTCGACGGTATGCGGATCATCATCCGGATTGGGGATGATGCCGGAGTTCGTGTACGGGAAGATCGGCGTGTGCATGTTCATCTGGTTGTCGACCTCGTTGAAGGTCAGCCAGTAGGTGACGAGGTCCTTGTAGCGCTCCATCACCGTCGTCGCGAACCGCACGAAGCAGTCGACGACCTTGCGGTTGGTGAAGCCGCCCATCTTGGCGAGGTGCAGCGGCATCTCGAAGTGCGAGAGCGTGACGACCGGCTCCATGCCCTTGGCGCGGTAGTCGGAGAACAGCTCCTCGTAGAACTTGAGGCCCGCCTCGTTCGGCTCCTCGTCGTCGCCGTTCGGGAAGATGCGCGACCAGGAGATCGACGTGCGGAAGCACTTGAAGCCCATCTCCTGGAACAGGGCGTCGTCCTCGCGGAACGTGTGGTAGTAGTCGATGCCGCGATGGTTCGGGTAGTTGAGGCCGTCGATCACGCCGTCCGTGATCCTGCGAGCGACTCCGGCAGCGCCTCCGGTGAGCACGTCGCAGATGCTGGGGCCGCGTCCGTCCTCGTTCCATGCGCCTTCGAGCTGGTGGGCGGCCACCGCGCCGCCCCACAGGAAGTTATCGGGGAAACCCATTGTCGTTGTCCTTATCCGTGAATGTTACTGTCCGATGCCGGGAGCATTCCCGATCAGGCATTGACTTTCCTGTACAGTTCGATGAGTTCGGTGACCATCGTCTTGATGGTCTCGGTGCTCATCATCTGGTCCTCGACGTGGGTGAGCAGCAGGGTCATGGCCACGGGGTCACCGGCGGCCTCCTGTTGGACCATGCGGGCGTGCTGCTCATGCCCGACCGCGTAGTTCTCATCGCCGGACCTCATCTTCGCTGCGGCGGTCTCGTAGTCGCCGGCCTTGGCAGCCTGCAGGGCCTCCATGTAATCCGACTTGGCGGAGCCGGCCGCCACGATCATCTGCATGCACAGGACTTCCATATCCATGGGTTCGTCAGCCATCATTGGTTCCTTTCATGATTCCGCCCAGCTGTTCTCGCCGGGCGGGGATTCCCTTGGGTCTCTTTGTCGTATTTCGGGAGTGCAACCGTTCAGTTGCGAAAAACGCCGGCGCCGACCGAAACCGGCGACGCCGGCGACTGCATCACCTACCTGCCAGCTCGAGCGCGTGCTTCAGCACGTTGCCGCCGCGGGCCAGACCGTAATCCTGCGGATTGATGGCTTCGGCCGGGGTGTTCGGGAAAAGCTTCTGGACTCGTCCCAGTTCGAAGCGGACCTGCGGTCCGAGCAGGATGACCGCCGCGTCCGGAGCCTTCTCCTCGATCTCGGAGATCGGGTAGGCATCGATCTGCACGTCCTCGACGCCTTCCTTGGCGGCGGCCTCGCGCATCTTCTTGACGAGGATGGAGGTGGACATGCCCTGGTTGCAGCACAGCACGATGTGGGTCATGATCATTGTTCCTTTCAGTTGCACGGTTCCATCTTCAGGAACCGCGAATGGTTGTGTTGGTTATATGTGAATTGAGAGACGTCCGGTTCGGATCAGGCTTCCGCCTCGGCGTTGGCCTGCTCCTGCTCGACGTAGACCTTGTCCTGCATCTTGACGAACGGGAACCAGATCGCGACGGAGGCGACGAAGATCACCAGCTGGATGACCACGCCCCGCCAGCCGCCGAGCAGGAAGCCGGAGATGATCGGCGGAGTCGTCCACGGCACCTGCATGGCTCCGAAGGCGGGCAGGAAGCCGATGACCATCGCGCCGTAGGTGAGGATCACGGCCACCAGCGGGCCAAGAATGAACGGGATGAGCATGATCGGGTTATAGACGATCGGCAGACCGAAGATGATCGGCTCATTGACGTTGAAGAGACCCGGCACCAGGGCGAACTTGGACATCTCGCGGATCTGCGCGGATTTGGCGACCAGCAGACCGGAGACGATGAATCCAAGGGTCAGGCCGACGCCTCCGAACTTGCAGAAGCAGTCGATGAGCTGCGGGACAAGATAGTGGCCGCCGTTGGCCTGGGTGACTTCGATGCCCTTGCTCATCAGGTCCTGATTGACCAGGGAGTTCGCGGTGAGGACCGGGTAGATGATGCCGGAGACCACGTTCGGACCGTGGATGCCGCACCAGAACAGCAGGGACATGAGCAGGACGATGATGATGGCGCCGGCCCAGTTGTCGGTAAGGCCCTGCAACGGGGTCTGGATGATCTTGAAGATGAGCTCGGTCAGGGACACGCCTCCGAACATCTGGCACAGCTGGTAGATCACGGCGGAATAGCACATGATGAAGAAGCCCGGGATCATGGCGGAGAACGCGTTGGACACGCCCTCGGGGACCGCGTCGGGCATCTTGATGCGGAGGTTCCTCTGGATGCAGGTGCAGTAGACCCACGAACCGATCAGACCCATGATGATGGCGGAGATGATGCCGTTGCCGCCCATCCATGTGGTCGGCAGCACGCCGGAGACCTCGGCGGTCCTGTCCCCCAGGGCCTTGACCGTGTCGCCCGTGATCTGCAGGGAGGACGGGGAGACGATCAGGAAGGAGATGAGCGTCAGGATACCGCAGGAGATGCCGTCGAGCTTCTCGTTGCGGGCGTAGGAGTAGCCGATGCCCACGGCGATGATGATCGCCAGGATGTTGAACGTGGCGTTGTTGATCTGATTGAGGCCGATGTTCCAGTCCGCGCCGAACGTCCTGGCCATGAATTCGGTGTAACCGTTGATCGGCAGATTGGCGAGCAGCAGGAAGATCGAACCGACGAGTGTCGCCGGCATGGACAGGACGAAGCCGTCCTTGAGCGCGGTGATGGCCTTGGTGCTCGCGAACTTCACGAACACGTCAAGCGCCTTCTGCGCCGCGTTGGTGAACCATTCCTTCATCAAAGGGGTCCTTCCTCGGACTTTGCGGGCTTTCGTAGCCCGCACCTTTTTTGTTTTTCCTTGTTCCTTGGCCTTGTGAGCCTTAGTTATTCGTTGGTTTTCATGTTGTTCGAATAACTTATGCCTCCAGTATACGTTTTCCGAAGAAAGTGTCAAATGTGGGCCATCCCCTCTACAATCAGTCATAAACCCTTGCAAACGCACTACTGTTAGCGCTCACCTGCCGAACTCGCGACACGCCGAACGATAAATTTATTCGAATAAGAACGTGATATTCGCATAGCTTACGGTGCAGCTGGGTCCAAAAACACAAGGGGCAGCCCGCCCACGGTGGCCCGCCCCCATGCAATCCGATCGCTCCGACGTGCGATCACGTCATCCACGCATTCTCACCCCAGCCCCAGCCGCTCGAAGGCGTGCGCGAGCCCGTCGGCCTCGACGTCATCGGTGACGAGATCGGCCGCCGCCTTGACGTCGTCCGACCCGTTGCCCATCGCGACGCCGAACGCGCAGTACTCGAGCATCGGCACGTCGATGGTCGCGTCGCCGAATGCGACGGTGTCGGCCCTGTCCGCTCCGAGATGCGCCAGCAGTACGTCGATGGCATGGGCCTTCGTGATGCCCCTGACACCGAGGTCACCCCAGAGCGCCGTGGCGCCCCTGCCGCCCCATGTGCCGTTCTGCAGGTCGTCGAACCGTTCCCTGGTATCAAGGAAGTCCTGATAGGAGCCGAGCACATAACTGATCTTGTTGACGTCATCGCGGTACAGTTCGCCGCCGTAGATCATCTCCGGGTAGCCGTCGCGCACGGTCATCGTACAGGCGCCCTCCCCGCCCTTGCGCGCGGAGTACTCGCGCACGGCGGCGAGCGCCCCTTCCTCGAAACCCACGCTGGCGTACAGTCCGCTGTTGCTTTCAAGGTAGAAGGCGAGTCCGCGCGAGTTGAGCCAATCGACCGCCCGCGTGCACTGCTCGAGGGTGAGCGTCCTATGCATGACGACCTCGCCGCCGCTCTCCACATAGCTGCCGTTGCCACCGATCATGCCGTCAAGGCCGATCCCCCACAGTGGCGGATACACCTCGGCCTTGCTGCGGCCGGTGCAGATGTACACCTTGTGGCCGTTCGCCCGCGCCCTGCGGATCGCCTCGACCGCGGAGACCGGCAGGTTGTTCTCGTAGTCGACCAGCGTCCCGTCGACATCGAGCAGGATGATTCTGGGCATCATCGTCCTTTCTCCTTGTTCCGTCCTCCCCGTTCCGTTTCATCGACTGCACGCGTGCCGCGGATCATTGCGCCATGCATTGTGCACAGGCGGTTCACTTCATGGACGTCATCGTGAAGAAGCGCGCGTTTCGGTAGTGGTAGGCGATATGGGAGGAATTGAACAGCCTGCCATTCGTCAGGAACGAGTCATCATCGAGATACAGTGCGGGCTGTCCCGCCTCAAGACCGAGTGCCTTGGCTTCAACGGCGTTAAGCTCTCCGGCGCGGATCACCTTGTCCACATATCCGAAGTTCAGTCCCAGGTCATTGCGGGCATATCCGAACAACGAACCCTCGGCGATCTGCTCATTGATGAAGGGGACGAATTCCTTGAGATACCATGCGGTCTCATACGCCAGCGGTTCACCGTCGACGAGACGGAGACGCACGACCTTCCATGCCTGATCGCCCTCCGAGCATCGCAGACGCTTGGCAAGCGTCTCGTCCGCACGCAGCAGCGACAGCTCGTAGACGACGGACGTCACCTTACGCCCCGGGTATTCGCCGGAGATGCCGCGCGTGGTGCCGATGGACAGGTAATCCCCCTCGCCGCGATCCTCCCGCACGAACACCCCGCTGCCTCGCACGGGGAACACATCGCCGGCCTCGGCAAGCAACGCTATGGCGTTACGGACGCCGTAGCGCGTGGTCTTGTATTCCTCGATGAGCTGATCCTCGGTGGGAAGCTTGCCTCCCTGAGCGAATTCGCCGGATGCTATACGGTCACGTAGCTGCTGTGCAAGCTTGCGGTAGTCCCGAGCCATGAATCCCTCCCTGGAAGCCCTCGCGGCTTTGACGGCCATCGTCCGACCTGAGCGTGATCTCACGTCAAACTATACCCCATAACCAAAAGTTATTCGAACAACACGCCCTTCGGTGTGTACAAACGTACATACCGGTCGATCCCGAGAGAACCTGACGTCTGCGCTGCCCATGACACTGCCTACACTGGAATCGAACCGGGAAAACGGAGCCGATGGGTGAGGGAGGATCGACGATGCAGTTGCGTATGACCAGCCGGATCAATGTTCCACAGGACGGATCGTCGTTCGACGACCCGCTGTTCGTCATGTTCCACGGGTACGGCAACGACGAGCACGAGATGATCCGCATCATCGACGCGGTCTACGCCGACGGCGGTCTCGCCGCGACTCCGAGCTACCTTTCATTCCGCGGCACCTACGATCGTCCGTACATGGGCGGCGCGTACTGGTATCCGGACGGCTGCGGGGTCGAGGAACGTCGCAACGCCTGCACGGCGGTCGGCGACGCGCTGATCCCGCTGCTCGACAACCCGCTGTTCGCCGGCCGCCGCAAGGTTCTCGTCGGCTTCTCGCAGGGCGGGTATCTCTCCTACCGGCTCGTCCTTGAGCATCCGGATGCGTTCGACGCGGCCATCCTCATGAGCCCGTCGTTCAAGGGCGAGGAGGGCGCGACGCTCGACTCCCCCACCCGCTTCCTGCTCGCCTACGGCTCCAAGGACCATACGATCCCGCTCGACGACCAGCGCAACGCGCGCCGGGTCCTCGAGTCCGCCGGTCATCTCACCTACCGCGAGTACGCGGGCATGGGTCACGCGATCCGCGACGAGGAGATCCGCGACATCCGCGCGTTCCTCACGGACGCGCGGTAGTCCCGTTCCGAAGCTCCGACTTCCAAAGAAGACGCTCAACCCTCCATCTGGGCGATCTGCACACGCACCTTGTGTAGTTTCGCGTAGATCTCGTTGCGCTGCGCGGGGTTCTTCGCACGCTGATGGTCGCGCGAGAGCTTGGCCTCGTCGGCCCTGAGTCGGGCGAGCATGTCCCGCCGCGCGATGCGCGCGTCAAGATCCGTGCCGTCCGTTTCCCCTAGTACGGCCTGCGCGCACAGCGAGTGCCACAGCGCGTCCATCGTCCGCGGCGCGGCCTCCTTGGAACCGTCATCACCCGCATCGACCTCCAGCTGTGCCTCGCCAGCGGGCATCCACCGCCCGGCATACACCTTCGCAGCGGCCGGTCTGCCGGGCTTGACCGGCACGGCGCGGCGCACGGCGAATGCGCACTCCTCGCGCGTCGCGCCCTCGAACGGCACGTCCCTCACGCACGCGAACACAATGCCCGACTTGCTGCGGATCGAGGAGATGAGCTCGACGATCTCGGCCGGCACCACGTCGGTCTTGCCGGTGAGCTTCAGTCCGATGACGAGCACCTCCGGGATCCTGCCGCCGTCCGCCTCGAGCCCGGTGTTGGCCGGGCGCATCAGCGCGAGCATCGTGATCGACTCGACCTCCGTGTTCAGCCGCTGCTTCAGTTTGGCGGAGATCGGCAGTTTGAGGAACATCGCCTTGGGCAGCACGCCTTTGGCTTCAGGCACCGCCATCGACGTGGGCAACCCCAGCGTCAGCGCGGATACGGATCCGCAGTGGGCAACGGCAACAGGCATCATCGACCGTCCTTTCCTCTGGGCGCATCGTCGACACCGGCATCATCGGCACCGGCATCATCGCCATCGATCAGCCCCAGCGTGCGGAAGGCGTTCGCCAGTCCGTCGTCGTGGATGTCAGTGGTGACGAGATCGCAGAAGTCCTTGATGCCGTGGATCGCGTTGCCCATCGCCACGGATGTGCCGGCCGCCTTGAGCATCGCGGTGTCGTTGTCGCTGTCGCCGATCGCGATCGTATCGGCGATGTCATAGCCGAGATGCGCCGCCACGTCGCGTACGGCGGTACCCTTGTCGACGCCGTTGATGAGCAGTTCGCCGTTGTTCGCCGAGATCCTGTCGTACGAACCGTGCACGGTCTCGAACCAGTCGGACAGGTCGCGCCTGGTCTCCTCGAAACTCACCTCGGGATGATCGCCGAGGATGAAGTACGATCCCTTGCACACGTGGATCACATGGCCGAGCGTGGAGCCCTCCGGAATCTCGATCTGGTCGAGGCGATGCCAGAATCGAGCGAACTCGCCGCGGTTCCACGCCGATCCCTTCTCCTCGAGATGACGGCGATAGCCTTCCGAGATGTACATGCCATCGGGGCCCTGCCACTGGTAGGCCTCGATGTGATGCTCGCGGAAATACCTGTCGGCTGCGTCGATCGCCTCCGGGGAGACGAAATGCTGGAACAGTATCTCGTCTCCCATGTTCGCCTGCGCGCCCGCGACCGACACCACGCCGTCGAAGCCGAGGTCGAGGATGCTCCTCTCGATCTTCGGTATGGAGCGTCCGGTGCAGATGAACAGCCTGTGGCCGTTCTGCTGCGCCTCATGGCACGCCCGGATCGCGGAATCGGGCACGATGTGCCGTTCGTCGGCCAACGTGCCGTCGATGTCGATGAACACCAGCTTGCTGGAAACCATTTGTTCTCCTTCCCGATGCCGCCCGCTACGACGCTCAGCGACCATAGAACAGGCGTTCGGTCACCTCGCGCGCCTTGCGCATCACGGCGAGCAGGTCGTTCTCGAAATGCTGACCGCGGTTCGCGTCGTATCCGAGGTATACGGCGATGCCGCCGAGCGAGTACATGTCGTCGGGCAGGATGTCCGCCTGACGCGCACGTCCGCTCCACAGGTAGTTGCCGTTGCGCGCGGCCGTGCACATCGTCCACGCGCGACGCAGGGTGAACGCGTCGGCCTTGGAGATGATCTTGCGCGCCTCGAGCACATCGAGCGCCGGCAGCGTGCCGTTGACGCGCAGATCGGCGATGTCGCCGGCGTGCTCGAGCTGCATGAGCTGCACGGTCCATTCGACGTCGGACAGTCCGCCCTTGCCGAGCTTCAGGTGCCGGTCGCGGCGCACTCCTCGCGGCAGGCGCTCGGCCTCCATGCGCGCCTTGAGCTTGCGGATGTCGCCGATCTCGGTGTCGGTCAGGTCCACGTGCGGGTAGCGCAGCGGGTCGGCGATGTTGGCCAGGAAGTCGTGCGCGAGCTCCTTGTCTCCGGCCGCGTACCGGGCGCGCAGCAGCGCCTGATGCTCCCATGTGCTCGCCCACGAACGGTAGTACTCCTCGCACGAGGCGTAGGAGCGCACGAGCGGACCGTTCTTGCCTTCGGGACGCAGGTCCAAGTCGAGTTCGATCTGCGGTTCCAGCGTGGTGGGCCCCTGCAGGATGGCGCGCAGGTCCTCGACGACCTTGCGCGCGAACAGGTTCGCCGTCCCCTCGTCGATGTCGCCGGAGCCGGCCGGAATCGGACGGTAGATAAGGATCGCGTCGGCGTCGGAGCTGAAGTTGACCTCGCGTCCGCCGTAACGGCCCATGCCGATGACCGCGAGCGCCGCCGGCGCGGACGCCAGCCCGCCTTCGCGCACGCGCCGGCCGACCGCCCATTCGAGCGACGCCTCGATGATCGCGTCGTACACGTCGGTCATGCCCTTGAGGCTTGCGGCGTCGTCCATCACGCCGCTCATCCACGCCAGTCCGATGCGTTCGATCTCGTGGCGGCGCATCGCGCGCATCGAGGTGGCGAAGTCGTTGATGTTCTCGGAGTTGCGTTCCAGCGATGAGCGGCATTGCACGTCGAGGCTCTCGCGCGTGCGTGCCCTGAGCCGCTCGTCGTCGCCCAGCCATGTGACCGATTCGACCGACTTGTTGAGCGCGTCTCCGAGGAATCGCGAGTTGGACAGCACGTGGCACAGGCGCTGTGCCGCGGAGTTGGAGTCGCGCAGGAAGCCGAGGTATTCGCTTTCGGTGCCGAAGTGCTCCTCGAGCTTGCGCCAGTTGAGCAGTCCCATGTCCGGGTTCTGGCCCTGTCCGAGCCATTCGAGCACGGCGGGCAGGATGATGCGGTTGATCTTGGCGGCGCGTCCGATGCCGGAGGTCAGGGCGGCGACGTGGCGCATGGCGGCGTCCGGGTCGCCGAAGCCGATGGAGCTGAAGCGCTCCTGCGCGGCGGTCTTGCTCAGGTCGATCTGATCGTCCTCGAGCTGTGCGGAGACGGGCAGCATCGGACGGTAGTAGATGTCGAGATGCAGATGGCGCACCTCGCGGCGGGTCTCGTCGTAGCGTTCGACGAGCTGTTCGGGGTGCATGTGGAAGGCACGCGCCACGCGGCGCAGCTCCTGGTTCTGGTTCAGCGCGTCGACGTCGACGTCGCGCTTGCGTTCAAGTCCGCCGAGGTTGGCCGTGGCGCCGAGGTCGGGGAACAGGTGGGTGCGTTTCAAGGCCCACATCTGCTGTCGGTGTTCGAGCACGCGCTCGAACCGGTAGTCGGCGGAGAGCCTCGCCGCCTGTTTGCGCGAGACGTAGCCGCCTTCGGCGAGCCTCGCCAGGGATTCGAGCGTGGAACGGGTGCGCAGCGTCTCGTCGGCTCGCCCGTGGACGAGCTGGAGCATCTGGACGGTGAACTCCACGTCGCGCAGGCCGCCGCGTCCGAGTTTGATCTCGCGGTCCTTCAACGGCGCGGGGATCAGATCCTCGACGCGCTTGCGCATCTGCTGGCAGTCGTAGACGAAGTTGTCCCGCTTGGAGGCGGTCCATACGAACGGGCGGGTCATGTCCATGTACTGGCGGCCCAGATCCGGATCGCCGGCGACGGGACGTGCCTTGAGCAGCGCCTGGAACTCCCAGTTCTCGGCCCACTGCTGGTAGTAGCCTCATGCGATTCGATGGTGCGCACGAGCGGGCCGTCCTTGCCTTCGGGGCGTAGCCACCGTCGATCTGCCACAGGGTGGGTTCGGCGACGCCCATGATGATGGATTGGCATACGCGCTGCATCGTGGTGGCCATCTTCGTGCCGGTGCGCAGCAGCTCCTGGCGCCCGATCTCCTTGTCGGCGGGTTCGACCGCGTAGATGAGGTCCACGTCGGAGACGTAGTTGAGTTCCTGGGCGCCGAGCTTGCCCATGCCGATGATGACGAAGCGCACGTGCTCGCTGCCCTTGACCTCGTGTCGGGCGATGGCGAGCGCGCCTTCGAGCGCCGCGTCGGCGAGATCGGACAGGCTGCGGCTGATCGTCGGCTGGATGTCGCACGGATCCGGCGCGGTGGCGTCCTGTGCCATGATGGCGGCGAGCTGACGGCGGTAGGTGCCGCGCAGGGCGGTGGCCGCGTCGGCGAGCTCCTTGGTGGCGACGGGCGCGACCATGTCGTCCGGGTCCGCGCCGACGGCCTTGAGCACGTGGGCGCGTCGCTGCTCGCGCGTGTACAGGTGGCTGTTGCAGGCGTCGGTGGAGGCGGCCTCGACCAGTTCGGGGCGGAAGCGCATGAGCTTGCCGAGTTCGTCGGAGACGCCGAGCACGGTGATGAGCCGTTCGAAGGCCTTGGCGTCGGGCACCATGCGGTCGAAGTCGCGCCCCTGGCTCTGCACGGCGTTAGTGATGCTGACGAGGTTGGCGAGCGCGCAGTCCGGATCGCATGCCTCCGCAAGGGCCTTCAGGACGAATCTCAGCCGCCCGTCCGGCACGCCGTCCGCCCTGAGCCGGTCGAGCATGTCGCGTGCCTCGTCGAGATTCTGCAATCCCGCGCGGATCAGGTCCATCGCGGAAGGGTGGAAGGCGTCTCTTGCATTCATACTTAGCTAATGTACACGGAGCAAACGGCGTTCCGGAGTGTCATGTCCGCGATGTCGGACCATCCGCGCGGAACCGTCCGTCACCTGCCGTCGCTCCCGTCCCCGCCGTCCTCGTCATCGTCGTCGTCCTTGGCGTTCCAGCCGCTGATGGCGCTGTATCCGGTCCATCCGATGACGACGAGCAGGCACAGGGAGAAGACGATGGTGGCCCAGTTGGTCAGGGATCCATCCGCATTGGCCTCCATGAGCGACTGGACGAGCCACGCCACGCAGGCGACGCAGGTGAGCGCGTAGAGGCGCGCGGTCGATTTCTTGTTGAGTTTCATGACGTGCGATTCCCTTCCTGTGGATACCCGATGGATCTGGCGGGCGGTTCGGGGCCGAGCCGAATGCAGGCGAATGGGGTCCGCGCCCGGGACCGAAGCCCCGATGCACGGACCCCATTCTAGGAGGAGGAGCGGGATGAAGCCGGACGGCTCAGCTCTTCTTCTTGGACATGATGTCAACGGCGACGGCCAGCAGGAGCACGAGGCCCTTGATGGTCTTGACCACCGCGGTGTCGACGCCCATGATGGACAGGCCCTGGTTGATGACGCCCATCACGAACGCACCGACCACGGCGCCCGGGATGGTGCCGATACCACCGGTGACGGCCGTGCCGCCGATGAAGCAGGCGGCGATGGCGTCCATCTCGAACTCCATGCCGGCCTGAGCTGTCGCGGAGGCGAGACGGGAGAGCATGCACACCGCGGCCACGGCGGACAGGAAGCCCATGTGGACGAACAGGAGGAAGTCCACGCGGCGGGTGTTGATGCCGGAGAGGATGGCGGCCTTGCGGTTGCCGCCGACGGCGTACACGTGGCGTCCGAACACGGTCTTGGTCAGGATGAAGTTGTTGATGAACACGAGCACGCCGACGATGACGAGCATGATCGGGGTGCCGCCCTGATCCGCGTTGCCGGAAGAGGCGAGCAGGTAGGTCACGAAGATGATGACGATGGTGGCGAGCACGATCTTGAGGATCGTCAGGCTCATCGGCTCGGGCACGAGACCGACCTTGGCGACGCGGGCGCGCTTGCGCAGCTGGCTCCAGGCGAAGGCGACGATGCACAGGATGCCGAGGACGATCGTCAGACCGTCGAACGGACCCCACCAGCCGAGGACGTTCGGCAGGTAGTTGCGGGCGATGCCACGGAACTCGAGGGATGTGATCGGGACGGACTCGCCGACGATGA
The DNA here is from genome assembly GCF_000741175.1 of Bifidobacterium callitrichos DSM 23973. GTDB lineage: Bacteria > Actinomycetota > Actinomycetes > Actinomycetales > Bifidobacteriaceae > Bifidobacterium > Bifidobacterium callitrichos. Next base: position 208,670 of record NZ_JGYS01000001.1, on the reverse strand, counting down.
CGGTGGCGAGACCGCGGAAGATCAGCATGCCGGCCAGCGTGGTGATGAAGCCGGGGATGCCGACGACGGCGACCCAGAAGCCCTGCCAGACACCGACGATGAGGCCGACGATCAGGGCCACGAGGATGGCGACCATCCAGTTGACGCCCTGACGTTCCATGAGCAGGGCGCACACGCCGCCGATGAAGGCGACCAGCGAGCCGACGGACAGGTCGATGTGCGTGGCGATGATGACCATCACCATGCCGATGGCGAGGATGATCACGTACGCGTTCTGCTGGATCAGCGACACGAAGGAGTTCGGCTTGAGCAGGACGCCTCCGGTGAGGATCTGGAACGCGACGACGATGACCAGCAGTGCGCCGACGATGCCGTACTGGCGGGCGTTGTTGGCGACGGTGGCCAGCAGGCCGACCTTCTCTTCTTTCTTAGCAGGTGTTGCGGTTGCGGCGCTCATCAGGCTGCCACCTCCCTTTCCTTGGTCATACCCTTCATCAGGTATTCCTGGGTGAATCCATTCTTCTCAACATTGTCGGTGACGACACCGTAGGAGACCGTGTAGATGCGGTCGCAGATGCCGATGAGCTCGGGCAGCTCGGAGGAGATCACGATGACGGCCTTGCCGGCGTCCGCCAGCTTGTCGATGATCTCGTAGATCTCGTACTTCGCGCCGACGTCGATGCCTCGGGTCGGCTCATCGAGGATGAGGATGTCCGGCTGCGAGATGACCCATTTGGCGAGCAGCACCTTCTGCTGGTTGCCGCCGGAGAGGGTGGAGACGTTCACGTCGATGTCGTGGCACTTGATGTTGAAGTCCTTGCGGTACTGCTCGACTTCCTTGCGCTCGATGTTGTCGTCCATCACGCCGTACTTGCTCATCTTCGTCAGACTCGCCAGGGAGGCGTTCTCGCGGATGTTCTGCAGCAGGTTCAGGCCGTTGCCCTTGCGGTCCTCGGTGGCGTAGGCGAGGCCGGCGTCGATGGCGGACTGCACGTTGGGCAGGTGGACCTCCTTGCCCTTGACGAACACCTTGCCGGAGATGTTGGATCCGTAGGAGTGTCCGAAGATCGACATCGCCATCTCGGTGCGGCCCGCGCCCATCAGGCCCGCGAGTCCGACGATCTCGCCGGCGTGCACGTTGATGTTCGCGTGGTCGACGATGACGCGCTCGGAGTCGAGCGGATGGTGGACGGTCCAGTCCTCGACGCGCAGGAACTCGGCGCCGGGCTTGTTGGAGGGATGGTCCGGATACAGGTTGTGCAGCGGACGTCCGACCATCTTGCGGATGAGCTCCTCCTGATCAAGCGGCGTCTCCGGGGTGACGTACATGACGCCGACGGTGGAGCCGTCTCGGATGATGGTGACGGTGTCCGCGATGGCGGCGACCTCGTTGAGCTTGTGCGTGATGATGATGCTCGTCACGCCCTGCTTGTCGCGCAGCTGACGCACCAGGTCGAGCAAATGGGCGGAGTCCTCGTCGTTCAGGGCCGCGGTGGGCTCGTCGAGGATGAGCAGCTTGACGTCCTTGGACAGGGCCTTGGCGATCTCGACGAGCTGCTGCTTGCCGACGCCGATGTCCATGACCTTGGTGTCCGGGTCCTCGGGAAGGCCGACGCGGTCGAGCAGCTTCTTGGCCTCGGCGCGGGTCTCGTCCCAGTCGATGACGCCGCCCTTGGCGCGTTCGTTGCCGATGAAGATGTTCTCGGCGATCGACAGGAACGGGCTCAGCGCGAGCTCCTGGTGGATGATCACGATGCCGTCGGCCTCGGAGTCGTTGATCGTGTGGTATTTGCATTCCTTGCCGTCAAAGGTGATCCTGCCGGAATAGCTGCCGTAGGGGTAGACACCCGAAAGCACGTTCATCAGGGTCGATTTGCCCGCGCCGTTCTCGCCGCAGATGGCGTGGATCTCGCCACGCCCCACTTCGAGGTTCACGTTGGTGAGCGCCTTGACCGGTCCGAACGTCTTCGTGATGTTCTCCATCGTCAAAATGGTGTCATTGTCTGACATGTCATCACTCCTCGTTCACAGTGCTGGTTTCATGGACATGCGGCGCACGGTTGCGCCATACGCCGCATGTCGTTGGGATTCGTGGGAATCTTTTCGGGACGCTACTTGGTCAGCTCGTCGAAACGATCCTGGGTGATGTAGTTGGCCTTGACGAGGTCGTCGAGGTTGTCCTTGGTGATGTTCTGCGGGTCGAGGAGCTTGGACGGCACGTCGATGTTGTTGTTGTTGAACTTGCCGTTGATGCCCGAGACCTCCTTGTTCTCCGCGATCTCGACGATCATGTCGTAGACGGCGTCGGCGAGCTTGTTGACGTCCTTGAAGACGGTCTCGCCCTGCTTGTCCTTGGCGATGTTGGCCACCGCGATCTCCATGGCGTCCTGGCCGGTGATGTAGGGCCAGGTGTCGGTGCCGGGCTTCATGTCCGGACGCTTGGACTCGATGGCGTTGATGACGCCCTGGGCGATGCCGTCGTACGGGGTGAGGACCGCGTCGAGCTTCTCACCGTGCGCGTAGGTGGAGTCGAGGATGGACTCCATGTCCTTCTGCGACTGCTCGGTCTTCCAGCTCATGACGGAGATCTTCTGCCAGTCCTCGACGGTGAAGTCCTTGGTCACGCCGCCCTGGCCGTGCTGGGACGGGGAGACGAGGACGCCCTTCTCGAAGTACGGCTGGAGGAGATCCCAGGCGCCCTTGAAGAAGTACTTGGCGTTGTTGTCGTCCGGGGAGCCGGTGAACAGCTCGATGTTGAACGGGCCGGTGGCGCCCTTCTCGAGGCCGAGCTTGTCGATCAGCCAGGTGGCCTCGAGCACGCCGACCTGCTCCAGCTGGAAGGTGGCGTAGTAGTCGACGGCCTCGGTGTTCATGATGAGGCGGTCGTAGGCGATGACCTTGGCGCCGGCGTCGCGGGCCTTCTCGACCGCGGGGCCGACGGCGGTGCCGTCCTTGGAGGCGACGACGACGATCTTCGCGTCGTTGTTGACCATGTTCTCGATGTCGGCGTTCTGCTGTGCGGGCTTGTCGTCGGCGAAGGAGAGGATGACCTTGTAGCCGGCCTTCTCCAGCTTGGCCTTGAGGTTGTTGCCGTCCTTGTTCCAGCGTTCCTCGGACTTGGTCGGCATCGAGATGCCGATGGTGGCGCCCTTCTCGATCTTCTCGTCGCCGCCGGCGGCCTGTCCGGTACGGCTTCCGCCGCCGCAGGCCGCGAGGCCCGCCATCATGGCGACACCGGCCACCAGGGCCACGATCTTCTTGGTGAACTTCATGTGCTCTCCTTCTTCATTGAGGGCGGGTGAACAACCGTTGTTCCCCCGAACCTTGGTGTTTCCTCAGGTTCACGTAACAGAATACCAAGTTGAATTAAGTTGTCAAACTCATAAATCGGCAATCACGCCTTTTTGAGTTTGAGATATGAACTCAATGGCGGAAATACGCCATTCCCGAAACACGGATGCTCGACACGCCGTGAACGGTCACGACCAATCGTCCGATGACCACCTCCGACGGCCATCGGAGGACGAATCATCATGACCGCCGCTTGAAACGCTTCGACTACACTGGATCGGTATGACACGACGATTATTCGGATCGCAGACCTCACTGCGCGAGGCCAACCGCGCGAATCTCATGGACAGCCTCCACAGGTTCGGCGCGATGACGCAGGTCGAGCTCGCCGAAGTCACGGGACTGTCGACGGCGACGGTCTCGACGCTGGTCCATCAGCTCGTCGACGAGGGCCTGCTGGAGACCAAGGGCACCACGCGCAACGGACGCCGCGCCACGCTGGTCGCCCTCGCCCGCCATCAGGGCATGGGCATCGGCCTGTGGGTCGAACGCAGACAGCTCACCCTCGTCTTCGTTGACTTCTCGAAGTCAATCATCGCCAAGCACGTACTGCCTCTCGCCTTCGGACACAAGGCCGACACCACGCTCGAACGCGCGATGGTGCTCATCAACGAGACCCTGAACAACATCGACGCCGACGCCAACGAGATCGTCGGCATCGGCGTGGCCGTGGCTGCCCCCGTCGCGACCACGGACCACATGATCGCCATCCCCGGCATCCTGCCTGGCTGGGACGGCGTCGACATCGCCTCGCCGCTGAAGACCGCGTTCAACTGTCCCGTCTACGTCGACAACGACGCGAACCTCTCGGCGTTCTGCGAGGCGCGCATGGGAGTCGCCCCCGGCAGACGCAACTTCGTGTACATCGGCACCGGAGACGGCGTGGGGGCCGGCATCATGATCGGCGGAGCCATACTGCACGGCGTCACCGGGCTCGCCGGCGAGATCGGGCACATTCAGATCGATCCGCTCGGCTCGATCTGCGCATGCGGCAACCGCGGATGCCTCAACACCGTGGTCTCCGAGAACCGCCTCGTACAGCTGCTGAGCGTCACGCACGGCAACATGACCCTCGAGGATCTCGTCGCCAAGGCCAACGATGGCGATCCGGGATGCCGTCGCGTCATCTCCGACGCCGCGATACGCATCGGACAGGTGGTCGCCGACCTGTGCATCAGCGTCGACCCCGAGATCGTGGTGCTGGGAGGCAAGCTCGCCCTCGCCGGCGAGACGTTCTCCCAACCCTTCGACGAGGCGCTGCAACGCATGCTGTTCCCGGACGCGGTCTCCCCCATCGAAGTGCGCGTGTCGGCGCATCCGATAGACGGCGCCGCACTCGGCGGGGCGCTGGTCGCCATCGAATACTCGGATCGCAACCCCGTCGCATCCGCGACATCCGCAACGGCCGCAGCGCAATGACGGTGCACGGCGGACAACGATCGGGATCGACTATGGTTGACATGGACAGGCATTCGGCACGCGGCGGCCGCGTGGAGGACGAGATGGCACGAGGGAACACACACGTTCATTCATCCGACGGGAAGCGACAGTCCGATCCGCCGCTGCTGCGGCTCGAGGACATCTGCATCAAATTCGGCTTCGTCGAGGCGCTCAAATCGGTCAGCCTCGACATCAACCGGCAGGAGGTCGTCGCCATCGTCGGCGACAACGGCGCCGGCAAATCCACGCTGGTCAAGATCATCGCCGGATTCCTCCAACCCGGCTTCGGACATATCTACCTCAACGGCGAGGAGGTGACGATCCCCTCGATCCGCGCCGCGGACCGCATGGGCATCGCCTCGGTGTTCCAGGGGCAGGAGTTCTGCGACAACCTCAACGTGGCCGCCAACCTGTTCCTCGGCAAGGAGGTCAACATCGGCGGCGTGCGCAACGACGAGGAGATGAACTCCCGAGCCCGATCGGTGCTCAAGACCCTGAGCTCGGCGATCCGCGTGGGATCTCCCATCTCGGCGCTGTCCACCGGTCAGCGGCAGACCGTCGCGATCGCACGCACACTGCTCAACGACCCGCAGCTGATCCTCCTGGACGAGCCGACCGCGGCCCTGTCGGTGATGCAGACCGCGGAAGTGCTCTCGTACATCAAGCGACTGCGCTCCGAGGGGCGCACGGTGGTGATGGTCTGCCACGATCTGCCGGACGTGTTCGCCGTCGCCGACCGCATCGTCGTCATCCGTCAGGGGCGCATCAGCGGCGTGCATCGCACGGTGGAGACCTCGTACGAGGAGATCATCGCCGAAATCGCCGGCGTCGTGACCGAACACGAATACGAGGAGATCACCGAAAGCCCGAAGTACGGCAACATGGTGCGCGAGCGCAAGCTCATCGACCGCACGATGAGCGCCGCATTGGACAGGAACGCCAAAGGGTACTGGGCCGGCAACGAGTAGGGGCCGTCAATGACCGGCGCGCCCATCCCGGTGGGTTAGACTGGGACGCAGTTCGCCGGTTCACACGATACAAGGGAGTCGATTCGTCATGAGCAGTCTGGAAATCACGGTCACCGTCATCGTCGTGATCATCTCGGTGGTGATCGGCCTCTACTTCGGTCTGATCCCGCTGAGGGTCGAGCAGACCACCGAGGAGCAGAACAGGTACTCGCAGGTCCTCGGCATCATCGGCGTCGGTCTGGTGATCGTCCTGATCTTCACCAAGCAGGATTTCGCCTCATGGGCGGCGATCTTCGCGATGCTGGCCGGCGTGCTCATCGCCAAGATCCCGCCGCTGCACCGCTGGGGGCTTGAGCAGTTCCCGTGGATGGCCCCGGCCAAGCCGAAGAGCCCGTTGAAGCGCGCCAAGCCGGCCGGCAAGGGCGGCAAGAAGCGCAAGTAGCTGGTTTTCCCAGTGGGTTTTCTCTCCCCCAGTCAGCTTCGCTGACAGCCCCCTCGTCAGAGGGAGCCAATTCATCACTCCGCGGTCTGGAACAGGGGACGCACGTTACGCCAGATGCGGCGCGTGGTGGCGGGACGGTTCATCGTGTACAGGTGCACGCCGTCGACGCCGTGCGCGACCAGATCGGTGATCTGCGCCGACGCGTAGTTGATGCCGGCCTCACGCAGCGTGGGCACGTCGCTCCCCCACTTGTCGAGCAGCGACTCGACGGCCTTGGGGACGCGTGTGCGGTTCTTCGCCGCCATCGAACGCAGCGACTTCGCGCCGTTGATCGGCATGATGCCCGCTTCGATCGGCACGTCGATGCCGGCGGCGCGGGCCTTGTCGAGGAAGCGGTAGAAGTCCTCGTTGTCGTAGAACAGCTGGGAGATCAGGTGTGTGGCACCGGCATCCACCTTCTCCTTCAGGTGTTCGATGTCCTCATCGAGCGACTCGGACTGGATGTGCCCCTCCGGGTAGCAGGCGCCGAACACCTTGAGATCGGGCTTGCGCGAGCGGATATAACGCACGAGATCGCTGGCGTGCTCGAACACGCCGACCGGCTCCTCGCCGTCGATGTAGTCGCCGCGCAGGGCGAGCACCGCGGACACGCCGGCATGCTCGAACATGTCGAGCGCCTCGTCGATCTTCGCCTCGTCCGAATACAGGGCGGTCAGGTGCGCCACCGTCGGAATGCGGTACTCGTTGCGGATCGTATTGGCGATGCGCGCCGTGGCCGTACGGTCGGCGTGCGTGCCGTGGCCATAGGTCACCGAGATGAAATCGGGGTCAAGCCCCTGAAGCCCGTCCAGCGTGTCGTAGATGGTACCCACCGGAGCATCCCTCTTCGGCGGAAACACTTCAAGCGAAAACATCGGCTTATGCATTGTTCTTCCCTTCCCTTATCCCCGGCGCGCCATGCGCCCGGATCACACACCCGCGGATCACAGATCACACACAGGTGCCACGTCTACACAAACAGAGGCTGGGCGTTGCATGCGATGCGCTACCGTAGGCTTGGCCGAACGGCCTTGAGTGTGTCGCGTATCGCATGCAACGCCCAGCCTCCCCCGCTGGAACTATCGGAAACTATTCAGCTGTTTTCATGCGAGCTTGGCGCGCACGGCCTTGGCGGCGGCGACCAGGTGCTCGAGGCTCGGCCAGGTCTCCGCGTCGCCACGGGTCTTGAGACCGCAGTCGGGGTTGATCCACACCTTCTCGACGTCCATCTTCTTGAGGATCTCGTAGATGCGCTCCTCGATCTCCTTCTCGGAGGGGATGCGCGGGGAGTGGATGTCGTAGACGCCCGGGCCGGCCTCGGTCTCGAAGTTGGCCTCGTGGATGGCGTCGAGCACGACCAGATCGCCACGGGACGCCTCGAAGGAGATCACGTCGGCGTCCATCGCATCGATGTCGCGGATGATGTCGTTGAACTCCGAGTAGCACATGTGCGTGTGGATCTGCGTGGTCGGCTTGACCGCGGAGTGGACCAGACGGAACGCCGGGACGGCCCAGTCGAGGTACTTGGAGTGCCAGTCGGTCTTGCGCAGCGGCAGCTTCTCGCGCAGGGCGGCCTCATCGATCTGGATGACCCTGATGCCGGCGGCCTCGAGATCGAGGACCTCGTCGCGGATGGCGAGGGCGAGCTGCTTGGTCTGCTCCTCGTGGGTGATGTCCTCGCGCGGCCAGGACCAGTTGAGGATGGTCACCGGGCCGGTGAGCATGCCCTTCATGACGTGGTCGGTGCGGCTCTGCGCGTATGCGGACCATTCGACGGTGATCGGCTTGGCGCGGGAGACGTCGCCCCAGACGATCGGGGGCTTGACGCAGCGGGTGCCGTAGGACTGCACCCAGGCGTTCTTGGTGAACAGGAAGCCGTTGAGGTTCTGGCCGAAGTACTCGACCATGTCGTTGCGCTCGAACTCGCCGTGGACGAGCACGTCGAGGCCGATCTCCTCCTGGTGCCTGATGCAGGCGTCGATCTGGTCCTTGATGAACTGGTCGTACGCCTCCTTGGTGATCTCGCCCTTGCGGAACTTGGCGCGCTCGGCGCGGATCTCGCGGGTCTGCGGGAAGGAGCCGATGGTGGTGGTCGGCAGCAGCGGCAGGCCGAGGGCCTCGCGCTGGAGCTTCTGGCGCTCGGCGCGGGCGGGCTGGCGCACGAAGTCGGCGTCGGTGAGCTTGGAGATGCGCTCGGCGACGGCCGGATCGGCGGCCACGCGGGTGCCGTCGAACAGGGCCTGGTTGGCGGCGAGCTCGGTGGAGGCCTTGCGCTCCTCGTCGGAGGCGTCGGCCAGGGTGGCTATCTCCTTGAGTTCGCCGAGCTTCTCGACGGCGAACGCGAAGTGCTTGAGGACCTCCGGCTTGAGGGCGTTTTCGCCTTCGGTGCTGAACGGCACGTGCAGCAGGGAGCTGGCGGTGGAGACGGCCACGTTGTCGGTGACCTGCCTGAGGGCGTCGACGAGGCCGAGGCTCACGGCGTAGTTGTTGCGCCAGATGTTGCGGCCGTTGACCACGCCGGCGAAGATCGTGGTGCCGTCGGCGACGCCGTACTTGGCGACAGCCTCGAGGTTCTCCTCCTTGCCTTCGTTCAGGTCGAGGCCGATGCCGTCGAAGCCGAGCAGGTTGACGGTCTCGTACACGTCGGCGATGTGGCCGAAGTAGGTGTTGAGCAGCACCTTGATGCCGTTCTTGCGGGCGGGCAGGATCTTGGCGTACAGGCTCTTGAAGAGCTCCACGTCTCCCGGCTGCTTGTCGAGCACGAGGAACGGCTCGTCGATCTGGATCCATTCGGCGCCGAGCTCGGCGAACTTCGTGATGACCTCGGCGTAGACGGCGGCCACGGCGTTGACGAGGCCCTTGTCGTAGGTGAGCTCCTGGGCGTTGTCGTCGCGGGAGAGCTTGAGGAAGGTGTAGGGGCCGATGAGCACCGGCTTGGTGGTGATGCCGAGCTCCTTGGCCTCATTGAACTCGTCGAACGGCTTGGTGCCGTTGAGCTTGATCTCGGTGGACGGCTCGATCTCCGGCACGATGTAGTGATAGTTGGTGGTGAACCACTTCTTCATCGGCAGGGCGGTAACGTCGCCGCGCTCGCCCTGGTAGCCGCGGGACATGGCGAACAGCGTCTCCTCCGGATTTTCGAAGGAGAGGCGCTGGTAGCGCTCCGGAATGACGTTGAGCAGGATCGCCGTGTCGAGCAGCTGGTCGAAGTAGCTGAAGTCGTTGCTCGGGATCAGGTCGACGCCGGCCTCGGCCTGGATCCTCCAGTGCTTGGCGCGCAGCTCCTTGGCGGTGGAGTGCACCTCGTCAAGGGTGGCGTTGCCCTTCCAATAGGCTTCGATGATCTTCTTGAGCTCTCGGTTCTGACCGATGCGCGGGAACCCGGACACGGACGTGAGTGCAGTCATGAATCCTCCATACTGCTTCGTTAGCGAAACGGCTTTTCAACCCGCCCAGCCTATCAAACACGTCCTAAAACAAAGTCATCAATGACATGGAAGTGTCGCTATAAATCGGCTTTATACCGCCGTTTCACGCCTCTCTTACTGTCGTAAGGCATCCGCTTTTGCGGTGTACTCTATGTGCACTCTTTTGATTGTTGAGGACAGTATATCCACTGCACGGGATCCGAAACGCGGGATCGCGCCATGAAGACAAAGCCGTATGGGTTCCCGCAAAGTGCGAAAACCGCCCCGCCTCCAAGATGGAGGACGGGGCGGTATCGGGTAGGACGTTATGCGGGTCTACGGACGTAGGCGTCTGCGGTCCTCTGCCGACTCGTTGTTGAGGATCGCGATGGCGTAGCGCATCTGCCGCTCGGTGCGGTAGAGGACGGTGGGGATCTGGTGGCCGGTGATGTTGCGGTAGTCCTCGCTCATCTCCTGCATCTCCCTGGGCTCGTACATGGGGATGATGCCCTGTCCGGGGATCCAGAGGAGGCGTGCGTGCGTATCCTTCGCGCCGATGAATCGGGGCTGGAGGTAGTTCCAGATGTGGGCCGTGTTGGTCGCGGCTCCCATGAGGGCGTTGTAGGTGTTGCCGCCGTTGGCGGTGTGATTCCAGTCGTAGTTCCAGACGTCCTGTGCGCTGGTCATTGATGCTCCTTCGATTGGTCCCGCGTATCTGAGGTACGCGTTCCATGGATAGTTGTAGTAGCGGCGGATGTTGGTCTCGTGGTCGGTCTGGTCGCCGGAGCGGCCGCCGGATCCGCGTCCGCGTTCGTCGATCGACGCCTGAGCAAGCTGACCATTACCCAAGTAGACGGCGACGTGGTGGATGTCGTTGAGGAGGATGTCGCCCGGCTGCGGGTTGCCGTTGTTGGGCAGGCGCCGCCATCCGCGGGCTGTGAGCTGCGAGCTCATGTTGCCTGTGTAGCTCGAGGAGCCGGTGTCGAATCCGGCCTCCTTGAGGCAGTGGATGACCAGCGAGGAGCAGTCGCATTCGCCGCCGGGGTATATGTTCCAGCGTTGTGACTGGTCGTAGCCGAGGTTCGCGGACGCGCACCAGTAGCGCATCCGGGTGATGAGCGTGTTGATGTCGCCCATGGGGTCACTCCACGTTGATGACGGGCGTGCCGGTCACCGTGTCGGTGACGATCCTGCCGTCCGCATCCGTCGCATACAGGCTCGCATCATCATTCACGGGCGTGACGTCCGGTGCGGGGCTGTCGCCCTGCACGGCGGCGATGCTGCCGTTCTTGATGCTCGCGGTGAGCTGGCTGCCGGCGTAGCCCGCCTCGGTGATGCTGTTGTTGCGCCACCATGCGTAGACGCCGGTGATGAGGGCGATCACGCCGGTGATCGCCGTGCTGACCTGGTAGCTGGTGAATGGGAGGATGGCGATGCCGGCGAGGGAGAGTCCGGTCTGGATAAGGCTGTAGAGCTGGACTGCGAGCAGTACGATCGATTTGATGCGTTCCGTGGTCAGACCGGGGATGGTGTCGGCCTTGTGGTCGGGGGTGCCTGTGGTGTTGGTCATGATTGTCTCCTTATCTATATCTATGGAGTCGGGTTGGTGGGGTTGTCCGGTGTGGACGGTTTGGGCGCGATGGGCGCGTCCTGTATGTCCGCGTTGACCTGTGTGCCGTGCCCGTTGCCGCCGAGCGAGTGGTATGCGTCGTAGATGCGTTGGGCGCGGAATTTCATGTCGTTGCTGGCGATGCCATGGTTGTCGTAGACCATGTGGTCCTGCATGGTTTCGAGGTTGCACAGGAGCAGGGTGCGCAGGCCCTCGTCGACGAGCCGGTCGTGGGCCTGTCGGCCGCGCATGTAGGCCATGAGCTCCTCATGCTCGCGTTTGCGCTGCACGTCCTCCTTCAGGGCGGCCCGCGCCATCTTCAGCTGACGCCAGAGGCCGCCGGCGATCCATCCGACCACGGCGATGATCAGTCCGGCGACGACGCTGGTGGTGATCTCGTCCACGGCTCACACTCCCCATGACAGGCTGCCGCGTCCGTTGTAGTCCTGTGACATGTAGCCGCCGCGCACGTACAGTGCGACCACGCCGGCGGTTGTGACGGACAGGCCGACGTAGCCCTCCTGATCCATGTATGTGAGATCCTGGATGACCATGGCGGTCTCCAGCTGTACCTTCGGGCGCAGCGTCTCGTCGAGGGTGAACAGTCTGGTCGTGCCGCTGGTCGGCAGCGTGCGCTCCACGTAGAGGGTGGCGACGTTGTTGACGACGACGAGCTTGCACCCGTTGGCGGGCGTGGTCACGTCCGCACTATGGCAGCGCAGCGTGTCCACCGTGTCGCCGGTTTTCTCGAGGCCCGTCCCGATCATCAGTCGGGCCATGCCGTCGTCTCCTGCGGCCAGGGCGAGTCCGGACGTGCTGCCCGCGCCGTGGGTGCGCAGGTTGAGGGTGCCGTCGTCCGTGACCTGCAGGCCGGTGCCGGGTTTGACGACGCCGGCCGTGCTGGCGGTGGCGATCGCGCTGCGCAGGGCCCAGTTGGGCAGCGCGTTGCCGACGGTGATGGTCTGCTTGGTGGCGTCGACGGTTTGGACGAGGTAGCCGTCGCCGTGCGAGTCGACGATGATCGCGCCCTCGTGGATGTCCTTCGCGGGCGTGGAAACCGGTGACGGGAAGATGTTTGCGAATCCGACCGTGCCACCGCTGGGCACGTCGACGTTCGCCAGGTGCATGCTGATGCCGGCCGGTCCGGCTGGTCCGGGCGCTCCGGTGGGGATCGTGAATCCGAGGTGGTAGGCGGTGTTCTGCCGGGTGACGGTGACCGTGGCCTTCGTGCCGGCCTCGCCGGTGGTCGTGTCGTCGACGAACAGGCCGAACGAGTTGACGGCGTCGAACGCGTCCTTCGCGGATTGTGCGGCCGCGGTCGCCGACGTGGCCGCCGCGTCCTGAGATGTCTTGGCGGCGTCCTGAGATGTCTTGGCGGCGGTCGCGCTGCCGGCCGCGGCGGATGCCGACGCGGCTGCGTTGGTTTCGCTGGTCTTCGCGTCCGCCTTGGACTGTTCCGCGGCCGCGGCGCTGGCGTTGGCGTTGGTCTCGCTGGCCTTGGCCGCGTCCTGAGAGGCCTTCGCGGCCGTGGCGCTGGCGGCCGCGTTGGTTTCGCTGGTCTTGGCCGCGGTGGCGCTGGTCTCGGATTGCTTCGCCGCGTCGGATGCGGCGGTCACGTACAGTTCGAACTGGGTCATGGCATCGGGGTCCTCGACGTGCATGACCGGCGTCTCGACGCGCATGGTGAACGTGCGGGTGGAGACGATCTGCGTGTGGTCCTGGTTGACGAGCTGGATGCTCATGCGCGTGCTGCCGCTCTTCATCGCGGGTCGGGGGATGATCGTCTCGAACGTGGCGGTCGCCTCGCCGTCGACGCGGGTCATGTCGCGGAAGTCGCCGGTCGCGTCGCCCGTGTTGTACAGGAGACGCGCGTCGAGCCCCTCACCGGGGTCGTCGACCCCGTTGTCCGTGTAGACGGCGCGCAGGATGGTGCCGTTGAGGTCGGCGCCGTTGACGGTCACGTCGGGCACGTACTGGGTGCTGGAATCCAGGTGCAGGACGATGGTCCGGTAGTCGTCCAAAGCCATAAGAATCTCCTCTCTCTTCTCAGCTGCGGAAGGCGAGCGTGTGCGACAGGCTCGGATCCGGCCGCGGGATGTTCATCTTGTCGAGATCGCTCTGGGACAGGGTCGGAGCGTTCGCCTCGAACTCGTCCAGCAGCTGCTTCGCGGTCGCGGTGTCCCCGTCGGCGAGCGCGCGGAGTGCGTCGTGGATGGTGGGGATGTCGATTTCGGTGACGCTGATGGGGAGTTGGTTGTAGGCGATGTCGGGTTGGTCGAGGTCCACGCCGTTGTCGGCGAGGGTGGTGAGTTGGGTGTCGAGTCGGTTTTGCATGGTGAGGCTGGCGTTGCTGATGGATGGGGTGAATCCGATGCCGCTGCCGGTGACCTGGACGTGGTTGTTGCCGTAGACGAGTGCGGCGTAGCTGCCGGCGAGGTCGACGCGTGAGTCGCTGTCGTGGATGAGGTTGGTGCTGCCGTCCTTCATGTCGAGGCGGTTGGTGCTGCCGTAGGAGAGTTCGAGGCCGTATACGCCGGCCCATCCGTCCGTGGAGAGGGTGAGGCCTGCGCTGGATTGTTGGAGGTTGATGGCGTTGGGTTCGAGGACGATGCTGCTGCCGGTGTCTCCGTTGCCTGGGTAGATGATGGTCGAGTTGGGGTAGCCGCCTTTGTCTCCGGTGAAGAGGAATGGGCTGTAGTTGGCGCAGATCATGTTGAGCCACCCGTTGTAGCTGCTGGCAGATCCCTCGATGCTGAACAGTTTCGACCCGTTGGAGTACATGTCGATCGAGTTGTTGTTGTTCTGGATGTAGTCGTTGTCGCTGTTGCCGAGGGTGACGCCTCGCAGGGCGAGTTCGCCCTGGTCGTCGATCATGAGTCCGCCGACCTCGCTGCCGCCTTCGGTGATGCGGAATCCGCTGCCGTCGATGATGGTGGTGAAACTGTGTCCGGCCATGGTGCCGTCGATGCGGATCTCGCCGGTGCCGAGGTCCATGGTGCCGCTGTTGAGGTCCCAGTAGTGGCCCTGGTCGTCGCTGATGCGCCCGCCCTGGAAATTCACCTCGCCCGTGCTCAGGTTGATGGTGAGGTTCCTGCCCTTGATGGTGCCGGTGTAGATGAGGTCGGCGACGAGTCCGCTGCCGGTGGCCATGGTCCGCCAGTCCCATGTGCCGTCGGATTTTCGGCTGTTGGCGACCCTGTAGTATCCGCCGCCGATTTGGATGACCTGCGTGGGGTTCTGGTCCTTGGGCTTGTCGTACACGTAGATGCCCTCGTTGGGTACGAGGTACGTGTAGCCGCCGGTCTGGTTCATGAGCGTGTTGAGGCCGTTGATGACGCCGTCCAGCCAGCTGGAGTCGACGTTCGCGGCCGCATCCCACGAGCCCTTGCTGTTCCATATCTTCTGCACGTCGGCTTCGACCTGCGATTGGTGTCGGCTCAGGGAGGGGATGATGCTGCCGAGTGTGATCTCCGCGTCGTCCGCGCCGCCCATCAGGTCGCGTTTCAATTTGAGGATTCTGCCGGACAGGCGCAGGGGTTCGGGCCAGCTGGTGTCGACGATCTGCACGGTGTCGCCGACGCCCACGCCGGTCAGGCCCATGACCGCGACCGACGCGGTGTAGGTGATCTGCGGGACGGTGCGTTGCGCGAGCTGCGCCTGCGCGTAGGCGAGCAGCTGGTTCGGGTCGTCGATGTCGGTGTCCTCGACGTAGCCGATGCGCGGTTGGGGCGTGCCGTCGGGGCCGGGTACGCCGAATGCCTCCTGTACGCTCCGGTCGGCGTCGAGATAGGGTTTGCCGTTGTTGACCGATTCGATGGTGAGCTTGGATCGTGTGGTCTGCTCGTCGCCGCTGCCGGTCGTGGTGTCGATCTCCTTGCCGTACGCGTACAGGCGGGTGATGACCGGATGGTCGCCGACCACGCGCTCCACCTCGGTCAGGTCCTTGCCGTAGGTGAAGCGTTTGCCGGTGTCGCCTCCCCTGTGTCTGTGCAGGTCCACGTACCGGCCGGTGACGGTCGTGTGCCCGGGGTCGAGGGTGACGTGCTGGTCGATCTCGTAGCCGAACGTGTCCGTGAGCTGCTGGAGCGCCTCGAGTCCGCTCGCATGCTCGAACTCGAACGACGCGCTCGTGGCGAGGCTTGGCTCGTCGATATGGCCTGCCTGCCAGCGGGAGCCGGACAGGATGCGTTCCAGCATCGCCTGCGGGGTGATGTTCTCAGGGTCCCAGCCCGTGAGGTACACGCTGTCGTCGAGTTCGCGCATCGATGGGACGAGTCTGGCCACGGTGACCGGCATGCCCTCCGCGCGAGTGCTTTTCACGCTCGCGCATATGGTCTCATGCCACGTGCCGGCGTCCTGGTAGAGGATGATGTCGTTGCGTTGGATGTCGCCGATCACGGTCAGGTCGAGCGAGTCGGATCCGTCCGTGGCCTGCGTGCGTACCGCCGACAACACCGTCAGATTCGACGCGGGACGGTTCCGCCCGTCGTAGTGATGGAAAAGCACGGTTTCTCCCTTGTGGTTTACATGAGCCAGAGGGGCTCGTATTCAATCCAGCCACCGGCACCGGTCACGGTCGCCTCGACCAGTCGGGGCGAGAGCATGGGGTAGTCGCTGTCGAGGGTCGGCTGGATCGGGTTCGACCCGTACGTGGATGTCTCCGCCGCGCAGTCGATCGTGAGGAGGCTGCCCGTGTATTCGCCGGCCGGTTGAATGCTGACCGACGTGATGGTCCTGGTCTGCGCGCGGGTGAACCGGTATGCGATGGTCCGCCCGCCGATGGCGATGCTCACGGTCTCGGCCGTGGGATCGGGTTGGAGCGTGATCACCGGCCATGCGGGCCGGTTGCCGTCGATCGAGAACCGGTTCGTTCCCCATGCGAGGGTGACGCGGGTTCGGCGCCCGTGCTGCAGGGCGTCGTCCGTGTGCAGGGTGAGCATGCCGGACGAGTACACGTAGCCGGCCGGGGAGAACACGTCCTGCCATTCGCCGACCTGCAGGGTGCCACGGTATTCGCCCAGCCACATGCTGGGCCATGCGATCGCCACGTGTCGGCCGTGCAGTCCGCCGAGGTCGGCCATGAGCCGTGGCCGGTCGTAGGCGGAGGCGAGCATGGTCAGGTTGATCGTGATGTCGCGTCCGTCGTCGTAGGCGTGGCCCATCGGGTCGCGCAGCGTCTGGTCGATGCGCCCGTGCCGTCCGGGCACGCTCACGTAGGAGGTGCGGGATTCGACGGCGGCGACCTGCACTCCGTCGGAGCCGATGATGCATGCCCAATCCGACAGGGGACGCCCGTCGATCAGCATGCTTGTGTCACGGGGCACGTAGTCCATCAGTATCCCATCCCCCTCAGCACTCCGAGCTGGTCGTTCATGGCCGGCGCCAACGCGATCGCGGCGGCGCGCGGACCCGAGTACGTGGTCACCACCGGCAGCCGTTGCAACGCGGCGGCGAACGCCGTGGCGAGCCGCTCGTCGCTGATCGCCGTATTATCCGCCGTGGTTGCGGGTGTGGTGGCGGTGATCGGCCGGGTGAGCGACGGGTCGATGCTCGGTAGGTTCCGCGTATCCCACTGGACGTGCGGGCTGATGTCGAGGCTGTCCGCCTGCGTGGCCAGCAGACCGTTGAGACTCGTCATGGCCTTGGTGACCTGCGGCATGCCCCTGGTCAGGCCGTCCGCGAGGCCCGCGCCGATCATGAGGCCTACCTGGTCTCGGAACACTCGTGATGGCGAGTGGATGCCCAACGCGGATTTGGCCGCGTTGACCATGCCGCTCAACGCGCTTTTGATCTTCGAGTACAGTCCGCCGATCGCGCTGTTGATGCCGTTCCACAGACCGGCGATGATGTTGCGTCCGGCGGATACGAGCAGGCTGCCCGCGTTGCCGAACCATCCGCGGATTTTGCCGGGGATCGAGCCGATCGTGGACTGGATTCGGCCGACCAGCGAGCTGGCTGCGGAGACCATGGCGTTGAACGAGCTCTGGATGCCGTTGACGGCGCTGCGGATGCCGTTGCCGACCGCGGTCATCACCGTGCTGATCACGGTGGCGATCATGTTGAACGCCTTGCTGACCAGCGACTGGAAGCCGGTGATGGCCGCGCCCGCGGAGTTCACCGCGGTGGAGATCACGTTCACGACGGTCTGGAAGGCGGTACTCACCGCGGCGGCGATCGATGAGACGATGCCGCCGATCACGGTGAAGATGCCCTGGAATATCGCGCTCACGTTGCTTGCCATGCCGGCGACGGCCGAGGTGACGACGCTGATCGCGTTGATGACCGTGGAGATCACCGACGCGACGACGGCCACGATGTTCGTCACCGTGGTGACCACGAGGCCGATCGCGGACACGATGCCGCTGACCACGGACACGACCACGGACAGTACCGTCTGGATCAACGGCATGATCATCTGGATGCCGCTGACGATGATCTGCACGACATTCGAGATGATCGTCGCCAGACCGCTGATCGCCGGCATGATCGCGGTCGCGAGGTTCATGAGCGCGCTCATGATGCTCTGGACCACGGGCATCAGAGCGCTCATCAGCTGGGTGATCAGCGGGGCGACCGCGTTCATGACCTGCGTGACGAGCTGCATGATCTGCGTGATGACGGGTGTGATCTGCTGGATCACGGGCACGAGCTGCTGGATCGCGGACGCCAGCAGAGGCATGATCGACGTGACGATGCCGCCGACCATGGCGATGACCTGTCCGATGACCGGCAGCAGGCTGGCGATCATGCTCTGGATGCCCGGGAGGATCGCCGCTATCGCGCCGCCGAGCACGCTCGCCACGCTCGTGAGGATGCTCACCAGCGACGGGAGGATCGCCGCGCCGAGCTGCTGCAGCTGGCCGCCGAACTGGGTGACAAGCAGTCGGACCGCGCCGAGCGGGCTCATCAGACTCATCAGTGTCGTGCCGACCGTCACCAGTCCGGTGACGGTGCCGCCGCCGGCGCTGAACGCCGACATGAACGCAGTGCCGACCTGTTTGACGATGGTGATGATCCCGGTGAACGCCTGGGTGATGACGGGGATCGCCTGCGAGAACGCGGATGACAGTTTCCCGCCGATCCCCGCGAATGCCGTCGGTATTGCCTGCCCGACCTGCATGGCCGTGTCCCGGATCTTCAGGAGCGTCGCGATGATCGGCGAATCCCCGTCGATATGCAGCGCGCTGCTGATCGCAGTGCCGATGCCCCCGCTCTTGAGGTAGTTGACGAGGGATGTGAATCGGTCGGTCACGCCGGTGACGAAGTCCGCCATGGCGTTCATCGCGCCGGTCAGCGCGGGTTTGACAGCGTCCAGTATGGTCGAGCCGAGTTTGACCATCGACGCCTGGAGGTTGCCGGTCGCGCCCTCGATCGTGCTGGCCGAGGTCGCGGCCTTGACCGCCACGTCGCTCATGCCGAGCTGCATGAGCGCCTGGTTGAATTCGTCGGCGGTGATCTCGCCCTTAGCCATCGCGTCGCGGAAATCACCCGTGTACGCGCCGTTGGCCTTCATGGCCTCCTGCAGTTTGCCGGAGGCACCCGGGATCGCGTCGGCGATCTGGTTCCAATTCTCGGTGGTCAGCTTTCCGGCGCCGGCCGTCTGGGTGAGGGCCATGGCGACGCTTCTGAATTCGTTCGCGCCACCGCCGGCGACGGCGGTGAGATTGCCCGCCGCCTCGCTCAGCTTGTCGTAGTTGGGGACGCCGTTGGCGGCGAGCTGGGCGGTCGTGTTGCGGATGTCGGACAGGCCGAACACGGTCTTGTCCGCGTACGCCTGCGTGCTTTCGGTGAGCCGTTTGATCTGCTCGGTCGAAACTCCGGCAAAACTCAGCGTGCTGCCGAATTTCTGCGCGGAGTCGGATGCCTCGATGATCTCGCCGGACAGGCCGGCGAACGAATCGACCACCTTGCCGGCGATGCTGCCGGCGATACCGGCGACCGCGCCGATCTTCGAACCGAAGCCGCTCGAGAAGCCGCCGCCCGCCGCCATGCCGGCCTTGCTGCCGGCCGACGTGCTCGCCGAGCCGAACGCCCTCTCGATCGCGGTGCCCACGCCCTGCATGGACGGGACGATCTGCACATACGCCTGAGCCAAACGGGTACCAGCAGCCATCAGCGGCTCCTCACTATTCAGTTGTCAAACAAAAAGGGACGACCCTATTCAGTCGCCCCACGAGGCGCGCTCAACCGCGCCAGCAGATCCGGGATCGGCAGTGCGACGACGCCGGCCTCACGCGGACGATGCGACGCCTGCTGTCGTGTGGTCGTCGGCGCATGGTCGAAGCCGGGCCTGTGGATCGCGTTGTCCCAGCGTGCACCGCGCTTGGCGCCCGCCTCGGATTTCGTCCACGCGATGAAGTCCAGCCGGTCGCTCATGTTCGCGAGCAGCTGCATCCACGCCGGCCACTCCAAACGGGGGTCGAGACGACGCCAGCCCATCGCGTCCGGCGGCAGGTTCGCGGCCAGATCCGCCACCCGCCCCACACGCAGAGTCCCGCCCAATTCGTCGAGGTCGAGCCCGTAGAAACGCTGGAAATCGGCCCGGAGTGCATCCGGACCGTGCACCAGCATCGCCACGAGCGTCACGAGTTTGGGTTCGCCGCCTCCATGAGGTCCGTGAGGAAGGTGTCCAGCGCCTCGCTCGTGATGCGTCCATCCTCGCCGCGCAGCGCGTCCTTGACCTCCTCATACTTGTCACCGAGCAGGCGACGCAACAGAGGTACCGCCTTGAGCGGGTTCTCCCCTGACTGGACATCGTACAGATCCTCAACGATCTCGTAGTCATCGAACAGCTCCGGATCGATGGTCAGGGTGACGCCGTGGACGGTCACGGTTTTCGGAGAGGGATGCAACGGGGATTTGGGCATGGGAGACCTTTCTATATATGGGGGTTATTGTCGTTTGTAATCGAGCCATATGCCTGACTCGCTGTCGGTGGGATCCTGGTAGATGCGTATGTAGTCGACGAGCAGGTCATGGGCCGGGTCTATCAATGCGGTTTTGTTGACTCCGGGAGCGTCGCTATGGACGACGTAGTCGAGGATGAGGTATCTCGGGTCGTCCCAGCATGTGTCCCCGGTGGTGTCACCGACCGGTTTGGGCATGTCGGATCGGGTGAACCGTCGGTATTCGTGGCCGTTGAGGTAACAGATCATGAGATCGCGTGTCCATAGCAGTCCGAGTACGCTCCACATGTTATCGATGAGCTGGCTTGGGCTGGTGATATAGGCGTGATCCCTGTCCGTGGCACCAAGGGTGTTGAGTCCGTCGTAACCGTTGCACCATTTGTGCATGGTCGTCGCCTGGCTGCCTTGGCCGTCGCCCTCCATGAGATCCAGTTCCAGGGTTTCACGCGCCGAGGCGTCGGGGTTGGCGGGATCGGATTGCATCCAGATGCTTGGCCATCCACCATATGACTGGTTCGCGCGGAAGCGAGTCTCGAGATACCCGTACCGGTATTCAAATCCGTTTTTGGAGCTGATGGCGCCGGCGTTGCGTACGCGTCCCGGATATGGGGGGCCACCCGCGTCGTCGGTCAGATGGAAGCGGATCATGTTGCCGTCGATGGTGCGCCATGGCGGCAGGAGCTGAGGGTATGCGGGCGCGTCCTCCGGGCTCGCCGACGCCCATACGGCCGTGTCGCCCTGCGCGAATTCGTCCGACCATGCCAGCCTGTACCCGGCGGGCGTCCATCGGGTGCCGGGATCGGACGTGTCGGCGTATTTCGCGGCGAGCGTCATCTCCGTGGGGACGCTGAGTCGGTCGTCCAGCAACAGTCGGCGTCGTCCGGTGTCATAGGTGATGCCCCGGACGACGCCATCATTATCGAGCGTCAGCCCGTCGAACAGCCGCCCGGAGAGTATGCGCAGGCGGTGGTACCCGTCGGCCAGTCGCAGATCGCAGGGTTCACCCGACGTAAGCGTCACGAAAGGAGGCGACGCCCTGCGGTTGGATGGGCTTGACCCATTCGCTCGCCGTGGATCCTCGCTCGAGTTGGATTTTGACTGATGCGGCGGTCGCCTCCGGCAGATCCTCGAGGGACGGATACCATTTCGAGCCGATCAGCAGTTCGACCGGCGTCGCATATCCCTCGACAGGGACGGTGAAGGTACCGGTGTCGTCCTGGATGACCGTTGCCAGATCGTTAGTGCAGATCGACGGCTTGTAGCCCTCGGGCATGCCCGAGGCGCTGAGCGTGTACGTCTCGCCCGGCAGGAGGAAGCCGTCGTTGATCGGATAGTGCGGGCCGGATCCGATGACGGTGCTCTTGCCAGACAGTTTCAGGGATCCGTCCTCGTTGAGTTCGACAGTGATGCCGGCCGCGTTGTCCATGGCCGGCATGTACGCGATGTTGCGAGATAACGGTGTCGGCAGCGTGGTGTTGCCTGCGTACAGGATCGATCGGTCGATCGTTTTGACGGCCGCGACCGTGATCACACGTCCCTCGGGCTCCTTGACCACACCGGACGCGGGCAGGATCGACCATCCGTCCGGCAGCGTGCCGCCCGGTGTGACCGTGGGGATACCGTCCGGGTCGGTGATCGTATACCGATCCTCGTAGCCGGCCGGGGGCGCGGGTACGATGATCCGCTGACCGTCCGGCCACGCAGCCGCATGAACCGCGAGCTCAGCGGTCACCGTCACCGGGACCTCAATGCTTTTCGCCGGGTCCGCAACGCTGGTAATCTTGACCGTGGTGCTGCCGGGTTTCAAGCCTGTGAGGGTATACCCCCCCCCCCGATTGCTTTTTGTTCCGCCATTTTGTGCTCCTTAGTTGATTTGGTGGACGTCGAGGGTGACGTCCTCGTCGTATGTTTGGCCCGCATCGCCGGTCAGGATGAGGATATTGTAGACGCCGGCGGTCAGATGTCTGGTTTGCTCGCCTTCCTCGAATATCCACAGGTTGGTCTGATCGTCTGTCGAGACCTTCGATGTCAGGCTCGATCCGGTCTTGCGGCTTAGGGTGGCCTTGTAGTCGCCCTCGGCGAGCTTCAGGCTGATGGGGAGGGCGACCCAGTTGATTGTGCCTGTGCCGGCGACGTGGATGCTGCCATCCGTGTTGCGGCTGAACGTCACGCCCTTCGAGGTGAAGGGCAGTTGGGGCGTGTACAGGTTCGCGCCCTCGACCCTGACGGGGACGGCGGCCTTTATGGCCGGGTCGAGCGTGGACGCGACCCGGATGCTGGATTGACCGAGGACGCGGCCGGTAATACCGATGCTGGGCATAGGATGAATCCTTTCGAATGGGCCCATCCCATGCCGAGCGGGATGGGTTATTGGTATGGGATGTAGTCGTGGGCCGTGTCGCCGTCCTCGAGCATGGGATGCACGGTCAGATCGATCGTGGCCCCGCCCTGCACGCCCACGACCGGGGTCACGCTCGCATGCTCCGGCAGGGTGAACGTGAGGGTTTTCGCGTTGCCGTTCGAGGTCGGGATGATCATGTACCGATCGGGTTGATCGTCGACCGACATGATGCAGAACAGGATGATGCCGGTCATGTCGTCCTTGCAGGAGAGCGTGTACTCGCCAGCCGGCAGTGCTATTTTCTGGCCGTCGCTCAATGGGTAGAAATCGGTGCGATTGCTGATCCCCTCGGGCAGAGTACTCACGCCTTTGAGGCGGATGCCGCCGTCCGATGCCACGGTGCATGAGATTCCATCGGCCGTCTGCTCCTGTGGCGCGTGCCACAGGTTTTTGAGCGGGGCGAGCACGGTAACGGGGATGCCCACGGTTTTGGTGGGGTCGAGGATGCTAGCGACGCGCACTGTGGTATTGCCTTTACGGCGGCCGATCAGCCCCCCCCCCCGATGCTGTTCTGGATCATTGAAAATGCCTCCTGTCAGATGGTTCAGATGGTGTTGAGTTTGATGGTGCGTCGGGTCAGTCCGTTGTCAATGACGAGGCTACCCGAGTTCGTGCTGCCCGAAACCTTGGTCGCGACCGGATTCTCGTACCCCTCGGTTTCGAACATGCCGTATGGTCCGCCACGCAGTTCGATAAGGTTGGTCGTGCCGTCCGCCGTGTTGTCGCACAGGACCGGGATGGCGGGGCTCTTGTAGTCGGGTATGCCCTCGACGGGATGGTCGAGGATCGTGTCCCGGCCGGTGAGCATGGACACCGTGTTGCCGCTCGCCCCGCCTTGGAAGCGCACGCACCCGTAGCCAGGCAAGGGCAAGGCATTTTGCAGGCTGGATCCGTGGGCGGCCACGCGCGAGCAGGACAGGGCGACGACCATGTTGCCGACGGCCGAGTCTCCGAAGCGGATGGCAGCACCGCCCACCCAGTCGAGATTCACTCCGATCAGCGTGAATGTTTCTGCGAAGCCGTCGAAAATGATCGCGTCGCCGTGCACGCTGTCACATCGCACGCCGATCAGTGTGCTGATTGCGCCCGACAGGCGGATGAACGTCTCCAAGTTGAATCCGTAGAGCCCGTAGATGATGCAGTCGTTGCCGATGTCGAATCCGGTGTGGCATTCGTAGGCGGCGCAGTTAGTCAGGTCCTTGGCGGTGCCGACCACGTAGCCCGTGCGCGAGGCGCCGGTGACCACGACCCGGTGTGCGCCGATGCCGACCCTGAGACCGTCGACGTTGCTGCGGATCACGGTCTCCACGCTCCATCCGCCATAGTCCGACGCGGAGTCTCCCGGTCTGAGCTTGGTGCGGTCGTCCTTGATGGTGCATGCGCCGCAGTTGATCCACACACCCTCGATCTCATCGCCCGTCACGCACGCCACGCCCGTGAAAGTGGCATGGGCGAAATTGAGTTTAGTGCCGGGTACGCGCACGCCCTGGGACCAGCCGACAGGAGGGTATTCGCCCACCAGGCGCGTGCCCGTGCCCATGGTGATGGGACTGTCGCACCGGTAGGATCCCGAGGGCATGCGCACCACGGGCCGGCTCGTGTTGTCGCCCTCGACCAGCATCGCGAACAGCTTGTTGAGCCGGCCGGAGATATCCGTGTCCATGTTGGGGAATATTCCCGCGATCCGGCAGTCCATGTCCTGCGGGATCCGCAGCACGGCCGTGAGCGTGTCTCCTACCGCGATGAGCCTCCATCCGTCCAGCTGGTCGTTGGCCTGTCGGGCGCGGATGTCGTACGCGGCCGCGCCGCCGTCACCGGGCGTCGCCCAGCCGCGCGTGGCGACCACGTCGCCCGACGTGAGGCCGGCGGACGCCATGGCGGGCACCGAGTCGAGCGCTCGGGATTCGAGTGAGTTGAGTCGGACGCTGGTGATCACGTCGCCCGTCCTCCATACATGTGAAACCACCATGACTTGCTACTCCCCTTACTTGATTTTGCCCAGCATCGGACGGATGGTGAGATCGATCTGCTGGCCGGCCTCGACATTCATCAGCATGACGATGATTCGGTAGGTGCCGGCGTCCAGATGCCCCTCGACGGTGCCGGACGTGGACAGGATCGACGTGTTGGATCCCGCGGTGCGGATCACGAACGTCGCCTTGTCGGGCTTGTCGATGCCGAGGTAATACGTGCCCGCATCGAGGCCCATTGAGTATTCGACGCTGGTCCATCCGGCGGCTGGGACCGTGCCGGTGGCGTGGATCGAGTCCTCGCCCTCGCGGTCCCATGACAAGCCGTTCGATTTGATGCTGGCAGGGACGGTGAGCAGGTTACTCCTCACGCGTACGGGTATGCTGACCGCGACCGCGGGATCCGCGGCGGACGCGACCTTCAGGGCCGCGTCGCCGGTCTTGTTGCCGATGACACTCATATGCGTGCTCCTTACTGGTTGTTGGGGTTGGGGATGGTCGCGGCAATGGTCTGCCGCCATGTCGTGTCCGCAGTCAGTGGGCCGCCGGCGGGCAGGACGGCCCGCCATGAGCGGTCGGGGGTGGTGATCTCGGCGAGCAGGCCCACCGCGCCGGGGTCACCGCCGGGACCTCCCATGGGGGTGACGCGCAGCACACCACCCGGGCAGTCTGATTGCGCGCACGGGACGAGACTGTCCCAGTTGGCCCGGCCGAACGCGGTCTCCAATGCCGGGAGCATGCCGGGCTTGGAGGCGATGCCGGACAGGGTGAGTGGGGAGGCGTGGGGCATGTGGAGCCGGCCGAGATCGATGCGGTGCGTGGCCGCGCGCGTCCAGTCGGACGAGTCGAGCAGATGCGCCGGCGCGGTCCCGATGCGCGAGTCCATGATCGACAGGCCCGGATGCGTGGAGCCCGATCCGACGGGCGGGTCGAGGTAGGCGACGCATGACTGGTCAGAGTCGGGGGTCGCGTACTCGACGTACGCGAGGATCGTGCACATGGGCTGGTCGGTCAGGCGGATCGCACGCACGAGCCCGTCGCTGACGAGCATGCCGATCGTGTAATAGTCTCCCTCCACGCTCACGCCGGTCACCGTCTGGTCGCCGCGCACCCCGTCGCACCAGCAGTGCACCACGTCCGCCCAGCTGTCCGCGCCGGTCAATCGCACGCCGACACGGCAGTTGACCGCGCCGAGCTTGTCCCACCGGTCGTCCGTGCTGTCGAGCAGCAGCCCAGTGTCGGCCAGCGTTTTCGTGTTGGACGCCTGCAAGCGACCCGACAGGCCCAGACTGTGGGTGATGGTGATGCCGACGCCGGTGAAATCGCGCGCCATGAGATTGAAATCCCCGCCGTACGCCCCGTCCATCATGATCCCGTCGCGGGCGTGCCCGTCCAGATCGACGCGCAGGCTGATGCCGGTGTCCGCCGGGACCTTGTCCGCGTACCGGTAGCGGATTGACACGGCCGGCCCCTCCACGTCCGCATCGAGCACGAGCCGGCTGCCGTGGGGACAGGAGATGCGGCGTGGGCTGGATAGGACCAGCGGTGTGCGGAAATGGTAGTCGCCCTGCGCGAATGCGATGCTCCTGCCCGCCGTGGAAAAATACTCGTTCAGCGGGACGGCGTTGTCGAAATCGGGGTCGTTGGCGCGGCAGCCGATGCTCTCGGCCGAGATCATTCCCAGTGCGACCTGCGCGGGTGTGGCGGCGTCGATGATCCCCGACTCCATATGGGCCAGCGCCCGTGCGGTGAGCACGTCGCCGGAGTGCAGTCCCAGCGGCGTGTAGCTCATCCGATCCTCGCCTCGCCCACGCGCGACTCGTCCACGGTGGCCGCCTTGGAGTCGTCCACCACGCTCACGATGTCCGGGTCATCGCTGGTAATGACCACGCCCTGATACGCCTCGGCGGGCAGGATATTCACCGCCGGGTCCAATGCCTCGCCGACTCGCATGGTGATCGGGTTGGGCGTGACCTCGATGCCGGTCGGGGCGACCGAGTTGGTGAACGTCATTTCGGCGGTGTGGTTGCCGTCGTGCGTGGTCACGGTGATCTTGGTCGTGCCCGCCTTCGCGGTGGTGGTCAGGATCTTGTGCAGCGGGGCCGCGCCGGTCTTGGTGAAATCGGCGATGGTTTTATCGCTTGACGTCCATGTGACCGCCTGGTCGTCTGCGTCGGCCGGGGTGAGCACGCAGCCGAGCGTGTAGTCGTGTGACAGGACGCCCGCCACGGGGGTATCCGCCGTGAACGCTACGCTTTCGACCGTGCCGGTCGACGGGGCGGGCAGGACCGCGGTGCCGACCGCGCGAGCCTTCGCGCCCTGCGTGGTGACGTGCACGACGGTGATGACCTGTCCCGCCGTGCCCGTGATCTGACCGTTTTCGGGCCATTCGACCCAGCCGTCGGCCGTGGCGAGCACCTGATCGTACGCGACGGTCGGTTTGGCGTCCGCGTTGGTGATCTTGTAGCGTCGCAGTTCCCCGTTGGCGGGGGCCTGGTCCACGGTGACGGTCTGGCCGCCCTTGCGGGTGACCGCGGTCACGGTCAGCGCGTAGAGCTGGACGCCGGTGATGGTGACCGGCGTGCTGGTGATCTGGGTGCCGTCGTCGTTGGCGAGGGTGGCGGTGATCTGGGTGGCGCCGGGTTTGGTGAGGGTGAGCGCGCCGCCTGCGGTGATGGTGCCGTTGCCGGCAGGGTCGAGCGCCCATTCGGCGTTGGCGGTCGGCTGGCCGGTGGTGCCGTCCGAGTAGTGGGGTACCGCGACCAGATTGATGGTCTTGTTGAGTTCGAGCTGGCCGGGCACGGGCGTGCCGTCGGCGGCCAGCATGATCGGATTGTCAGCCATGCGATCCTCCTATCTCACTTGCCCGCCGCGGGCAGCGTGGCCTTGCCGTATGCGCGGACGTGTTTGTCCGTGGTGATGTCGGCGACGGATGCGATCTGGCCTTCGGCGCCGGTCACCTGTCCGTTGGCGGGGAATGCGACCCATTTCGGGTCGCCGAGCTCCACGTCGTACGTGATCGCGGGTTCCTTGCCGGCATCGTCGATGCGGTACACGCGGGCCAGTCCCTCTCCTGCGGTCTGCGTGACGGTGATGGTCTGTCCGCCGGTGCGGGGTGCGGCGGTCACGGTGAGCGCGGTCAGCGTGCCGGCCGGCGTGGTGGCGATGGGGGCGATGTAGTCGACGCTGGTGGCGAGCTGGCCGGTCGGGGACGGGATGCGGCTCGACGCGTTCGCGTTGAGGGTCACGTCGTAGATGACCGGGTCGGAGGAATGCTCCTGGATGTCGCCACGGCTGTTGAGGGTGCCGCGGTCGATGACGGTGCGCTTGACCCTGTTGCCGGTGATGAGGCGTTCGAGCACGTACGTGGTCGGCTCGGTGTCGGGGAACGTGTGCCATGCGGTGTATTTGCGCAGGAGCTCGTCGAGCTGCGCGTCGTCCACGGTCACGTTGTCCTCGCCGTAGTAGGCTTTGAGGACCTGTTCGTTGAGTTCGAGGAACGGGATCTCGTAGGTTTCCGAATAGCTTGAGACGACGGTCATGACGGTGTTGCCGTCCATGTCGGTGACGCTGGTCGTGTCCGTGCTGGAGCTGTTGGTGATGCCGTCCTCGCCGATCAGGCCGCATGGCTTGAAGATCGCGTCGAGCGGTGTGGCGGCGTCCTTGGGGAGCTTGTCGTCGGTGACGAGTCGGGTGGGTGCGCGGTACACGCAGCCCGAACTCAAGCCCTTGCCGAACGAAACGTTCTGCGGGTTGCCGCTGGTGGCCAAAGCATGATGTTCTCCTTAATATAGAGGTGTTATCGGCCGTCGTTCTTCACATCGACGGTGATGAGGATCTGGTAGCGGGGGATGTCGCCGAGAGGGAAGTTCACGGTCGACTGGATGGTGACGCCGGTGACCGCGTCCAGCAGGGGGTCGGCGGGCATGGCGAGCAGGCGATGCCGGACGAGTCCGGCGGTCTGCGAGCACTCGTAGCGGCTCACGCCCCATACCTGTATGGCGACCATGGGGTGGCCTCCGACCGGCCCGTCGTCCCCGCCGGTGCGTTCGACCGTGATGAACCGTTGCGGACGGTCGGCTGGCACGTCCATGCTCGCGGGATAGTCCCGCAATGCGGGGTCCGTGTTGAGCCATTGGACGAGGAGCGTTTCGATGTTGGCCATCAGCCGCCCCCACTGCCGAGGGCTTTGGCGAGCGTGTTGTGGAGCATGTTGTCCACGGCCGTGTAGCCTGCGGTGGTACTGTCCCTGCCGGTGGTGACCAGGGCGATGGTGCCCTCGGGGGATTCCCTCGCGGGCACGGCCTTGTATTCGGCCTCGGGGATCTGCTTCATGCCGTTGGCTGCTGCGGCGATGCGGTCGGCCTGTTCGTCGACCAGTGGCGCGCACTGGCGGCGGTAGGCGCGGAATCCCGCCAGATCGAGTTTCACGCTGCTGCCCATGGTGTCTATCCCTTCGAGATGGTGGCGGTGACCGCGAGTCCCCAGTCGGTGGGTGTCATGTCCACGCCGTAGGGTTGCGGGTCGCCGATCACGCGGTAGGTGACGCCCTCGTAGCGGATGAGCGCGTTGCGCAGGCTCCGCCATGTCCAGCTGCGGGGCATGTAGAACGTCATCGGATTGTCGACCCCGTCGGGGCGCGTGGTCTCGGTCGCGTCACTGCTGGTTCCGGGGGCGACGAGCACGTCGGACACCGTTTCGGTGTCGTCGATGGTCCAGACGATGTCGTTGCCGGGGTCGCGTCGGCCGGAGTCGGTGCGGTAGGTGATGGTGATCTCGCGACCCTTCATCGGCCGGCCTCCGATGTCAGGAGGCTGACCGAGTAGGCGGTTTGCACGCCCTGGCCGAGGGATTGTTTCTCCGACGCGGTCAGGTACAGGTCGCCGGTGGGGTTGCTGTACGAGTACATCTGCGAGAATGGGCCGACGGTCTGCTGGGATTGGGTGATGCCCAGTGCGGCCGAGTCGCCGGCGATCATGGCCCGTTTGACCATCGCGCAGGCGATGCGCCGCAGGGTCTTCGCGGATGCGTTGACCCATCCGGGGCAGTCGGTCATGATCTTGTCGCTGGCGTCGTCGAGCAGCGATGCGGCCGTTTCGGCCTCGTCGGGCGTGAGCTTGCGCCAGCGTGATTCGAGATCCGAGACCGTTGCGAACGGCGGTTCGACCGTGGCCTTGGGGATGATGGGTTCGAGGAATTCGGGGCCGTGCATGTCGGCCTCGAATCAGTCGCCCGCGAGCTGGATGGTGACCGACGTGATGACCTTCGGCGGTTCCGGCTTCATCTGGCCGGATGCGACCAGCGCGTCGATCAGCTTGTTGACCGTGGTCTGCGCGCTGGCGGCGTCGGTGGCCTTGGGCACGTATTCGGCCGGGTTGGACGGCGTTCCGCCGCCGGTCAGGTCGATCGGGTTGCCGTCCGGGTCGTAGAGGTATACGTCCTTGTCGAACACGCCTCGCTCGTGGTGTTCCTCGTCGCCCGGGTGGGCGATCAGGTTCTGTGGTACGAAGAGAGCCATGGTGGGTCTCCGATCACTTGGCGCGGGAGGTCTTGGCGGAGGCGGCCGGCGCGGACTTGAGGACCGCGAACGCCTTCGGTTCCAGCACCGCGTAGGAGAAGAACGCTTCGGTGCGGTAGGCGATCTGGTTGTGGGCCTTCAGGTCGACGCCGGTCTGGTCCGGGTCGCCGTAGGGGATGATCTCGCTCGTGATGTCGCGGATCATGCCCCACTTGATCAGGCTGAAGTCGCCCATGATCGCGAGCACGTTGGTCGGGGTCTTGGCGAGCGTGCCGTTGACGGTGCCGGACGTGGCCGCGTCGATGCCTTCGAGGTTGCCGACGTTGAGGTTGAGCGGGATGTCCGGGTAGAAGCGCATGCCTGTGTTCGGCACGCGGACCTTGCGCAGGCGGGACGCCCACGTGCGGGACAGGGCGACGCCGTTGATGTCGTACGTCTGGTTCAGGGCGTCGGCCAGCGCGTCCACGTTCTGGACCTCGTCGTCGCCGGCGGTGACCTGCACGGCCTGGTCCGCGAGCGCGTCGAATCCGGTGAGCTTTTCGCCGCTCTTGGGGTTGATCGCATGGTAGACGACGTAGTCGAGGGCGCGGGCGAGGGCCTGCGCCTGGTCGGTCTGAATGCTGGAGATGATCTGGAAGCGGTTGTCCTCGTCCTCCCATTTGAGCTCGCTGGAGACTCGCGTGGTGGTCTGGACCTTGAATCGCTTGCCGGTCACGTAGTCGAGGTCCTGCTCGTAGGTGCTCTTGGTCTGGCCTTCGGCGGTCACGTCCGCCTCGGCCTTGCCGTTGAACACCATGTATTCCTTGTCGGTGAAGATCTGCGGGGTGCTCGGGCTGAGGGCCGCGATCGTGCTGGTGTCCTTGACCTTGTCGATCACCGCGCTGGCGACCGTCTTGGGCAGGTGGACCTGTGTGGTGTCCATCACCATTGGTGTTGTCCTTTCGATTTGTGGTTACGGGTTAGATGTTGGCGAAGAGGCTGTTCGCCCAGGAGCGTTCCTCCGTGCCGGAGGCGGGAGTCGATGGGGTCTTGCCCTGGTTGGGCATGCCCTTGGGTTTGGGGTGCGCCCACTGGTCGAGGGCCTTCGCGTATGCCTTCATGTCGTCGAGGGTGTCGCCGTGCAGCAGGTCCGCGGGTACGCCGGTCTCCTTGGAGACCTGCGTCTTCCATTCGTTCTGCTGTTTCTCGGCCTCGTAGGCGGCGTTCCTGGCCTCGAGGTCCCTGATGCGTTTCGCGGTCTTCTCCGCGTCGCTCATCTGGGATTCCTTGAGCTTTTCCAGCTCCGCGGCCGCGTCCGAGTTGGCCTTGGCGCGTTTCTCCCAGTCGCGGGAGTGTTGGCGCATCGACTCGTACTTGGCCTTCCAGTCGATCGTGTCGGCCGGATCGGCGTCGGACTGGCCCGTTGCGGACTGGCCCGCGTCATCACCGGCGCCGCCCGCGTCCGTACCGGCGTCCGCGAGACGGATGCGGTCACGGTAGTGGCGATGCCAGGGCATGTCGAGGTTGAACATGTTGTATCTCCTTACGTCAGCCCATTTCGGGCATGAAAAAAGCCACCCGATCGAGGTGGCTTGGAAAATTGGTTTTCGGCTATATGCCGATGGCGGAGGAACCGTCCCTATAGCTTTCCTTGTGCTTTGAGACGGTCGTATTCGTCGGCCAGATCATTGGTGGAAAAGAGCAGCCCGGCGCGGAATCGTTGCTTCGCCTCATGGGAGATCCAGTCCTGCTTTTCTTCCGCATATGGGTGGACACCCGTTTTTTCGTAGATCGAGGCAAGCTGCTGAGGATCGGTTACACGCTTGAGATCGCCAGGATGGAAGACGAAGCGGTCGTATTCCTCATCGTGTTCGTTGTCGCTCATGTCGTCCAGTCTACCAGTCTGATGAACACTATCGGCCATCCGGGGTATTGCCGACGCCGTCGACCTGAAGACGAGTGCCACGTGGTAGGAGCACTTCTTCCTGCCGTTTTGCGGCTTTGCTGATGGGCTGGAGATAGACGGCGTTGGTGCCGGAGGGCACGAGTATCCGGGTCGCCACGCGATCGAGGCTTTTGTCGGCGAGCACCCCGCCCTCGAGAAGAGAGGTGGCCATGTATCCTGCATGGCCAAACACATCGTTCCTCTGGAGATCGAAGACCCCTTCGATGGACTTCAATTCGAAGGTGTCAAGTGGCATGAGTCGGTCCACGGTGAACTGATGGGTGGTCCAGTGATCGCTTATGGCCTCATCGATGACGTCGATCCGTTGCCGTACGTCGTCGCTCATGGGAATCCGACCGTACAGAGCGCCGTTGGTTTCCTTGAATGTGCCATCCGTCCAGCCGCGTAATGTCTTCTGTTTATGTTCGGGGGTGTATTGGTCCCATGGCATGCGAACGGTGAAATCGGATAGTCTTGTCAGTTCATCGGCAGTCGGCCTGATGACGGCGTGCGACCAGCGGATCTGCGGTTGCGGGACCACGCCGTCCTTGAGATCCTCCGGGTGTAGTCGTCGCATGGCGGCCAGTGCGGAACGGTATCCGTTGCCCTTGCCTGCGGCTTTGACTCCTTCCTGATACATCTGCATGTACGTGTCGGGATCGTAGCCGTCGAGGGTCTGTCTGCCCCAGCTGGGATGATGCGGCAGTGGCAGTCGGCGTGGTATTGCATCTGCCGGCCGGCCGTGTCCTCGCTCGTGTAGACGAATCCGCGGGAGGCAAGCATGACGCAGAACGCGCAGGCCTTGCCGTTGGGCACACGGGCCCATTTCGGTTTCGACGGGTCGATGCGCAGGTTGCGCTGCGTGGTCAGTCGTGCGGACGATTCGATCATGTCGGCGATGAACTGCTGCGCGTCATCGGTATTCGACAGGTCGGGCCACAGGTCGTCGATCGTCAGGCCGGCGCGGGATTGGCCGTTTTTGACCTGCCTGTAGGTCAGGCCGGCATAGTCCGTGTTGTTGAACCCATGCTGGGTCTGCCACAGGGCGCGGTCGGGGTCCAGCAGGTCGGTGTGGTCGAAATCGGGGATGTCGACGCCGGCGTATTCGTGCCAGAGCTCGCGCACCTGGTCGTAGTAGTCGTTTGACAACTGGGAGGCGTCACGCGAGTAGGATCGTACGAGCTCCTTGATGTCAAGGTCGCCGGCGTTGACGGCGGTCTCGATGTCGTCGGTGGCCGCGTCAGTCAGGTTGTCCAGATTGGTCTGGTAGTCCCTGTACGCCTGATCCAGCAGTCGTTGCAGTTCCGGCGACGCCGGTCGACTGTCCGCCATCCGCCGTCACCTCCTGCTGCGCCGTGCGCTGTTTGAGCGCGTCCACGTTGCGTTGGGCCCGTTGCCGCGCCTGATACGAGCGGAACGATTTGAGTTCGTCGGCGTTGAGGCCGAGCATGCCGAGTCCCACATCGCTGTCGCCCCAATCGGCGTTGACGCCGGCGACCTTGGCGTAGTAGTCGGCGCGGGCAGCGTCGCTCACCTCGCGGGTCGGAGCCCACAGTGGGCGGATGCCGGTCAGGTCCGGCGGCGAGTCCGTGTTGTCCCTGAGCTGGCAGGCGATGCGCATCGCGTTCATCAGCTGCACGCCGAACGCCCGGTTCTGCCGGTTCGCCACGCGCGTCAGCTGGTTCTCGCTGGCCGCGAGGGCCTCGGCGCTGGTCGGGTTCGTGAGCCGGATGCCGAGGTTTTCAGCGGGGATGTCGGTCTCGCTGCTGGCGAGCATGGCGATGGTCTCGAGCATGTCGCCGTGCGGCTGCATCGAGGCCTGCGTGACCTGCTGCAGTGTGGGGATGTCGCCGTTCTGGTCGCGTGATACCGCGTTGATCGAGCTGACGAGCGAGTTCCAGGTGTCCGCGCTGAACGCGTCCTTGGACAGGCCGAGGAACCAGATCTTCGGCACCGAATAGAATTCGGCGCTGGCCTCCATGCGGACCATGGTGCGCATGGCCATGTCCGTGAGGTTCATGAGCGCGCGGTTGATGCGGCTGCGGCCGAAAGGGCGGCCCATCTGCCGGTCGTAGACGATCGGCACGACGCTGACACGGTCCAGCTTGTTGGTCTGTATGTCCGTGACGGTCCACGAGCCGCCGTTTTTGACGCACGCGTAGTTGCGGCCGGGCAGCCATACATTGAACGAGGTCATGTTGCCGTACCGGTCGTTGTCGGTCACGGTGAGCGCGGCGGCGATCCTGCGGTGCGTGTTGTCCCAGATCGCGGCGGACCAGTCGGCCGAGCGGGGGGTGATCAGGATCCGTTCCCCCGTCGGGTCCTCGGGATCGTAGTCGACCGTGAGAAACGCGCAGGAGTGCTTGTAGCAGCTGATGATGGCCTCGCCGACCGAGTCGGTCAGTTCGTTGCCGTCGACGAGTTCGGGGATGCCGTGATCGTCGACGCCCTTGGGGAGCTCGAATCCCTCGAACACGGATTTGTCGGCGAGCGCGCGGACGCTTTTCTGTGGCCAGCCGACCACGATGCCGGCTTTTTGGGCGACGATGTTCGGGATCGAAATGCCGAGGTTGTTGAATTGTTCCTTGGCGTCGTAGAACGCGCTGCGTAGGAGGTTGCGCGGGTAGTGGTCGCGCCAGACCTTGAGCAGCTGGCGGATGGCGTCCATGTCGTCGTCGGGGACGCCGTCGATGTGGCGGATCTGGGAGCTTGCGATGCTCAGGTACGGGGTGCCGGAGGCGATGGAGTAGTCAGACATGTCAGATCATCACCTCCTGTCTGCGGTTGGGGTCGCGTTTCGTGATGTACGTGCCGTAGAGGGCGAGCGTGCATGCGACCAGCGGACTCAAATCGACGTCGCTGCCGGTCTTGTTCCAGCCGAATGCGCCGGATTGGCCGATGGGGCGTGTGGTGGCGTTGCGTACGGCTGTGGCCATGGCGGGTTGTTGGTCGTCGGGCAGGTGCGTGAGCGTGTGGTCGCGCAGCATGTCGAGGAGTCGGCCGCAGGCGCGGCCCATGTCGCTGGCGTTCGTGACGATGACGCGCACGTGGCGGGTTTTGAGGTCGGTGAGCAGGCTCATGGCCGGCGACTGCGAGTCGATGACCACGCTCGCCGTGCGCGGCCAGTGTTCGGCGATGTAGTCCACGGCCCACATGGTGCCCGCGGACTGGGTGGCGCGGAATTCGCGCAGTTCGATGTGCGCGCTGCCGTCCGGGTGTTTGATGGCGCCGCCTATCGCGAGCGAGCTGCGGTCCGGTGGCATGTCGAGCGCGTAGCCGACCAGCCCCTCACGGTCCGGTTGGTCGATCGTGGCTGCGGCCCATTGGTCGGGGCTGATGGCGTATGCGCTGGTGGTCTCGTTCCAGATGCCGAGCGCCTCGCGGCGGAAACTGTCGGGTGCGAGGAGGTTGCGCATTCTCAGGATCGCGGTCTCCGACGTGCGTTTCGGGTAGCTGGGATTGGCTTTGGCCCATTGGTCGCGGTCGTCGGGGTCCGCGTCGGGGTCCGCGGACAGTTCCACGTACACCATGCCGTCGGTTCCGGCCAATGCGGTGCGGCGCTTCTCCTCGAACGCCTCGCACTGGTCGCCGGGCTTGGGCGGGTTGCCGAGAAACACCACCAATGGATTGGGTGAAACGTTGACGATGGGGATCATGTTGTCCAGGGCTCGCACGGTGAGGATCTGGGCCTCGTCGAAGATCTCCACGTCCACCGAGTGCAGTCCTCGGCCGAACCCGTTCTCGCGGGCGCCGAACATGATCCTCGAACCGTTGCGGAATACGATCTCCTGCTGGCCGTTCGCCCTGCGGATGCGCTCCACGTAGCGGGCCAGCAGACGGTTCTTCGCCAGATCGCACAGGTCCGCGAACGTCTCATCGCTGGTTCTCGTGTGGTGTGCGGTCCAGATGACCTTCAGTCCCTTGTGCAGGATCGCCTTGATGAACAT
The DNA here is from genome assembly GCF_000741175.1 of Bifidobacterium callitrichos DSM 23973. Taxonomy (GTDB): domain Bacteria; phylum Actinomycetota; class Actinomycetes; order Actinomycetales; family Bifidobacteriaceae; genus Bifidobacterium; species Bifidobacterium callitrichos. Next base: position 172,748 of record NZ_JGYS01000001.1, on the reverse strand, counting down.
GGCGGTGCCGACGGTGAACGTCTTGCCTATCTGCCGGCAGGAGCTCAGCACGGTGCCGCCATCGCCGCACGCGTATTTGCCGTCGGCGCGCTTGGCGAGCATCAGGTAGAGGAATCCCTGCTGCCAGAGGTCGTAGTGGATGCCGGCCTTGAGGGCGACGCGCTGGATTCGTGGGAAGTCGCTGCCGGCGATGCCGGTGGGGCGGATCAGATGCCGGGCGATCTCAGACAATCGACGCTCCGGCATCCTCGCTCACCTCCGTGGTTTCGTCGTCGAGGTCGTCGAGCAGCGGATCGCCGCCCGACATGGAGTCGAGCTCCCGGGCGATTGCGATCAGCTGACGGCTGATGGCGGGCAGGTCCTGCGGGCGCGTGTCCGGATCGTCCAGGGCCTTCCGGAGCACGTCGCGGTTGTGGCGCAGCACGTCCTCCATGCTGCCGTCCATCATCCGTTCGAACTCGCGTTTGTCGATGACCGGCGCTTTCTTGCGGGGTTTGGGTTTCGGGGCCGCCGGTTCTCCGTTCTTGCGGCGATGCTGGCATGCCTTGACCCGGCAGGAGTCGCAGCAGTATTTCGCCCGCACGCTCATGCTCTTCGGCAGGGGCTTGCCGCAGTTGGCGCACAGGCGTTGAGCCATTGGTATCAGCCCCTTTCCGGAAGGTTTAACGGTCAGCCCCTTAACGGTGTTAACGTTCGGGGAGATATCGGCACTGTGCCCGAGGTGGCCCTTGGCGGGTGGGCGGGGTCACTCCCCCTGGGTTTTCGCGTCGATTCGATCGTCGTTCACCATTCGCCGCTCGTGTTGAGCGGCAGGGAGGTGGGGCGGAAGTCCTTCGGCTGCTGGTGTTCGAGGAGCAGGAGGATGCGCCGTCTCGCCCATTCGGTCGAATGGTTGGATTTGATGCGGTTGCACCAGCGGTGCACGAGATGACAGTTGCCGCGACTGTATGGGTCGCCGCCTCGGCTCACCGGTATGTCCTCGTCTATCTCGGGAGACCCGGGCTGACCTGCGGGCAGGGTCTTGTCGACTGGCTGTCCGCATAGCCAGCATGTGGTTTCGCTGGCGAGGATGCGTTGGGTGAGCTGGCGTCTGCGTGAACCGTTGGCACGCCGGGGGTTGTTGGTTGCCATGGGATGATGCTCTAAGAATTTAGGGGGCCACGAGCCGAGATGTCCCAGTGGGAAAGGCGCCACATGCGGGGTGGGGGGGAAGGAGTGCCCGTGGCCCGGGTGCGTCATCCGGGAGTCGAACCCGGACGGGGTATGAACGCCGCCCCGCCATGTCCGGGGCGATGACGCCGGAAAAGACAACCCCCCGGGGGGGTGTTTTTCCCGGGTATGCGAAAGGCCTCCGGGATAATTCCCGAAGGCCTCACACGTATGACATGGTCATCATATCACATATCGCGGGCAGCCTACTGTCGCTTGGCTTTTCGTTCGGCGAGCCTGAGCAGGGAGCCGACGGGGATTCTCCAATAGCCGTCCTCCAGACGTTCGGCCTGCAGGCGTCCGCGTTTGATCCATGTGGTGACCGCATTGCGGTCCACACGGATCCCGGTCTGGTCGCGGATGAACTCCGCCGCGCCCTTCGGGGTGCGGGTGATGTATGTGGCGTCTAGCGCCTTGTGGGTCGCCTCGGACAGTTTTGCGAGGTCTATGGGCTGGCCGCATTCGCATATGGTGACGGTCTGCCAGCGTTCAGCCTCGATGTCTGCGCCGCAGGCCGGGCACACTCCGACGAACGGCCGCGCACCGTGGCGTTCGATCCTGCCCGCGATCCGTTTGTTGAGGAGGATGGATTTCGCATAGTTGCGGCCGGCTTCAAGGGTCTGGCAGGTGCGTCTGCCTTTGGCGATCATCATGCGCAGTTGATGTCTCCAGTCGACGCCGTAGCAGTCCGAGGTGCGTGCCATCTCGCTGATCTCCGCCGTCGCATGGTCGAACAGCTCCTGTCGGGACATGTCGATCAGGCTTGGTGAGCTGCTGATCGTCCGGGATCCGCCATGAGCGTCTATCCTGGTCTGACGCAGCGTCTGCCGGCGAAGCTCGTCCATGTTGCCCAGCAGCTCGTGCAGCTGGCGCGAGTAGTCTCGTCTGCAGTCACGGCATAGGCGGAATCCGTCGTTGATCACGGCGTCGCAATGCTGGCAATGCGCCATTCGATACTCCCCATCTCCTATCCGACCGGAACAGGCCATCCCCGACCCATAGGGTCTGGAAACGGCCTGATTCCAAAACTTCGGTAATTGTCTAGAACAGTTTCGGTTCGATGAACTCGGGTTTCAGCGCCGGGCGTGGTCGTCTGTCGCCGTGGATGATGATGGCCCGGGTCTCGTCGATGGTGATGCCGAGCCATTTGGCGATCTCGGTGACGCTGTACCCGTGGGCGTGGGCCTTGAGGACCTTGTCGCGTATCTGCTGTGAGACCATCGTCTATTCCAATCGGTCCGAGCCGTCGGCGTGGATCCAGTCGCAGGACATGGCGAGACCATGCGTGCCGCCACGAGTGATGCAGGTGACGCGGCGCGTGTCCGGCATGGTGATCGTGCATGCCTGGTAATCGGCGAGGGTGCTGGAGCATTCGCTTTTCACGACCGTTTTCGTGGAGGTGTCCACGGTCTCGGTGTCGCCGCATCCGGCGAGGATCCCGACTGCGATGATCAGCGCGCAGCCGATAAGGACGCGGAGTTTGCGGTGGACTATCGTATTGATCGTCATGATTGTTCCTTCCTGTATGGGTTGTCTGGACAGCAGTTGTCGCCGTCGTCGTCCCAGCCGCGATACCAGCCGGACGAATAGCCCGCTTGGTAGGCTTTCTCGGCTACTTGTCGATCGTGTTCGGCTATCCATCGGGCGAATGCGCTGGTGGGGTTGATCAAATTGGGGTCGGCGGTAAGCGAGTATGCTTCCTCAGCGCCCCGCGTGAAGAACCTCGATATATCGTCGGTGTCGGGAATCCAGTCGTTCATCGTTCCTCCTTTGCGATGGTGAGCGTGTCCATGAGACGCTGATACTGGTCCTCGTCGAGCACTCGCTGTGGCTTGAATTGCATACGGTTCATGCATTCGGCGCACACGCTGGATGCGATCTTCGACTGAGTGCCGTAGACGACGGTCACCTGCTGACAGAGCGCCCGAAGACAGTTCCGGCCGCAGATGTCGCATACGCCCATATCCTGCGTGATCATGCTATGATCCATGTCACCGTAAAAAGGATTGGTCTCACTCATGATTTCCTCTCATTCGTTGAGGTACAGGGTGCCGCTGTTGGCGGGGTCCGTCGTGCGTTCGAGGGTGATCGTGTACGTCGTGCCGGTCTCGTCCCATGAGGGGGTTTTGATCACGCGAGCGTTCCACCGGGCGAAAGCCTCGCCGTTCCGGCGTTCCACGACACGGAACACCGTGTCATAGGCCACGCTCTCGAACTCAAACTTCCTACTCATATGGATGCTTCTCCTTGTAATATTTCTTTCTGTCTTCCCACTTTTCCTCAGACTCTTCATCGCTTAACCCGAAGGGAATTACGGCACGTTTATCGATGTTCGCTTCTGATGGGGAGAAAATGAACAAGTCGTGATGAGATTCGATGCATTCATCCCAATAATTGTTTATGAGGCATATGGAACTCATGAGCATATCCATGGAGTAACCGCCGCCAGACGATACGCCTATTGCCTGCCATATGGCCTCACAGATTACAATCGCCTCACATAGATCGCGAATGCCGGTTATTTCCACATGCACACCATATGGATTATCGCCATCGCATTGGATGATTTTTGATCTATGGCAGCGAGAGGCTCGATGCTGTTCTGTTAGACTGCGTAGGAACAGGTCAAGAATCTTGGGGCCTTCCCCCTCACTGTGATAGTAATCACTACCTCCCCACCAATATTCATCGAAGTCACCTATATCGTTTATCGCTACCATAAACGAATCTCCGAGATTGGTGACTAGGTGATAATTCCCATCAAAAGGAATAATGCTAGGCTCAACAGTCATGTCGGGATATAGGCGTTGAATTTCTCGCCGCGACATCCGCCTTTTCGGGCCAAGGCAGCAGAAGTGCGTCCACCATTCATCGACTATGCCGGCAGAAGGGTTTCTTTCCACAATGCTGTCCGAGAGAACGCCATGATAGGATCCTCGGCATCGGCAGTGGCATTGCTTTGACTCGTCTCCGAGCGCGAGAAGACATTTCGGTGTGCAACGGCCTTCGCGCAGGACCGATTCAACAGGTTCAACGTTCATGCGTTTTCCTCTTTGAGGTCGAATTCCTTACATCCGGTCCGGTTCTCACCATCCCGTTCGACGATGCGGTGGAGCGCGAACGAGAGTCCGGCGACGAGACCTGCCGTGTAGTCGTCGTCAACCCCGTATTTCGACTCTCTGACGATCCGACCGTGAATGATCTGCTGCACGTCGCTCATTCCGTCTCCTCAGTTGCTTTGTTTCGTGCGGCGGTCAGGGTGACTCTTGCGGCGGCGAGGTAGTCCTCGACGCGGCTGCACCGCTTGTACTGGTCCCATTTCGGGTAGCTGGCGGGTCTCCATGCCTCGTAGAGAGCCCGGGCGGCTGCCTCGATCTCCGCGTCGGTGGGTTCCCTGTCCGCGCCCTGCATGTACGCCTCCTGCAAATCATCCGACGTGTAGACCTGCTGGAAATGCTTCTGGTCCCTCGGATAGCCGGGGAACACCAGATCGGGATACCGCTTCTCCGCTTCCTGTTCGACGATGCTCATGATTCCTCCTTCGTTGCGACATTGTGCGCGGCCCGCCACGCGGCAGTAACCGCCTCACGCGCGATACCCAGTTCGACGCTCTCACCATCAGCCGGGCGAATGCGTTCGGCATTCCGGCTGAGCAGCTTCCACGTGTTGACCGCCGTCTCCGCAGCGGCCATGATTTCGATGTCCGTCCACTCCCTGTCCGCGCCGTCAACGTAGCCGCTGCGCAGTGGCGTGGGGTCCATGCCGGGGATCGTGTCCGGGTATTTGAGTTCGGCCTCTCTGGTGATGATGCTCATTTCGTCTCCTTGTCCATGTACGGGTTCCTCAACGGCCTGTCGGCCTTGCCCTGCGCCCATTTGATGCCCTGATCACAGCCGACGAACCACGCGAGGGCCATGAGCCGACGGAACTCCGGCTCCAGCAGGTCGGCGAGCGCGGACATCTGCTGGATGGGGATCGTGAACGCGTCGTCGTTGGTTCCGGTGTCGAGTTTGCTGAGTGCGATGACGATCGCGTCTCTGGTGGCGGGTTGGGTGGTCATTGTGCTCCCTCCTCGTCGGCGAGCGCTGCGGTGAGTACTCGGTCGATGATGGTGTTGCGGATGGCGGTGTCGAGTTGGTAGGTGGTGTCGAGGGCTTCGCAGGCGCGTTCGAACTGGTCGATGGTGTATGGTGGTTTGCTCATTGGATGTTCTCGTTGATGTCGTTGGGGATGTATTCGACCTGGTAGGTTCTGTTGTGGTCGTCGTGTTGGTGGAGGGTGATGAGGCTTTGTCGCCGTCCTGTTGGAGGCCGTGTTGGAGGGGTTCGAGGAGGAGGCTTTCGGCGAGTGCGTTCATGTGTCGGTTGGCGAGGTCTTCGTAGTCGGTTTGCATGAGGGTCAGGAGATGGACGTGGATGGCGGTGGTGAGCGCGACCGTGGCGACGATGGCGGAGAATACGGCCTCGGTCGTGTTGTCGGCGGTGATGTGGTAGATCGTGAACCCGATCCAGAGAAGGGTGACCAATAACGCTACCCATTGGTGTTTGAGGAATTCGGTCATCGGTAGAGCTTTCGGTAGGTGAATGTGGTTCTGGGGTTGCCGTCACGGTCGCATAGGTGGTAGTGGCCTTGGTTGTCGAGGAGGATCCAGCCGTGGCGGGCGCTCCATACGGGGATGAGCGTGGGGTCCTGGTCCATGTGGACGAGCCAGCCGTTTTCGTAGGATCTGAGGGGGTGGTTGTGGACCCAGCCGTGGCAGCCGGTGGTGCCGGAGCCGCATAGGTGGATCAGGTTCGCGGGCTCGTGCAATCCCGGGAACGGGTGACTGCGCGGGATCCGGTGATGCAGGCTGTGGCCGCCCCAGATCTGGTCGAGTTCGTTGCCGCAGCGCACGCACTCGTAGTGGTCGCGCATCGCGGTGAGACGACGCGTCTGGTCGGTGGGATTGTCGCTCATGCGAGATGCTCCCGGATGAACCGCCGGTAGAACGCGACGTCCCCGTCGATGCAGTCCATGACGCGATGCGACTTGCCCTCACGATGCGCGTACGGATCCTCGCCCACGGCCGTGAGCGCGAGACGCAGCGCGGTCACGTCCAACGCGCGGTAGGACAGGAACTCGTCCATCCAGTCCATGACGGAACCGGTCTCGGCCTCGAGGAATCCGCGTAGGACCGGCAGGTCGAAATGCTGCACGTTCGACCCGGCCGGATGCAGCACGTACTCGCGGGCGAGACCGGCCACGAACTCCTCGAGATCCCGGGCGACGACATCCGGGCCCGTGACGTCCGGACTCGAGCACATGACCTCGCGCAGCAGCCCGTTGCCGGTATGCATCGCCAGCGTCCTCGCGTCGAAGTCGTACACGCTCAACTCCGAGGGGCGCACCAGCCACACGCCCTCGGACAGTTCCGAGCCCGCGTCCATGCTCGTGCAGCGCATCCCCACCTCGAGGACACCCGCGTCCGGGTCGAGACCCGTGGTCTCGATGTCCAGCCACAGGAGCGCGTCCTGCCTCGACGGCGTGATTTCAGGGGTTTGCTTGATGTTGTTGTTGTTCATGCGATCGCCTCCAGATCGTCCAGTTCGATTCCCGCGTCGGCCAGCTCCTGCGAGTCGCCCGACGCGATGAGATTCACGATGTCGACCGGGCTCATGCCCCGGTCCAGCAGACGGGCCACGCCCGGCACCAGATCCAACCGGGCCGCGCGCTCCGGAATCCGACGCGCTATCGGCCTCGACGACTCCAGCAGCTTGCGCGCCCTGCGCCGCAGCTCCACGTCCCCGTCCACCGGCTCCGAAATGCCGGAACCGATGCCGGCGAGCGCTGCGGTCGCGTTCGTCCCGTTGCCGCCGATGCCGAGTTCGGGGGCGCGCCGCAGCCAGTTGCGGAACGCGGCCGCGGGGTCCGCGGGCGGTTTGCCCTCGGCACGGCAGCGGTCGACGAACTTCTCGAGTTCCAGATCCGCGTCGAGCCCGTACCGGGCGGCGAGCGCGAGATGGGTCTCGTCGGGTGTGAGGGCGAGGAGCCTGTCGACACGTTGGTTGAACTCGGCTTCGGATCCCGCTCGTGGCTGTTCGGTTTTGCGCGCGCGTACTCTCTCTAAGGATTTAGTGGATTTAGTGGATTTAGTGGATTTAGTGGATTTAGTGGATTTAATATATTTGTCGGTACGCATACGTACACCCCTGCTACACCCCAGCTGCACCCCAGCTACACCCCTGCTGCACCCCTGGCCGTCGTCGGCCCACGCGCCGACGGAGGGTTCCGGGTCCGCGTCGGCCGCAGGCGCAGGGGTCGGCTCATCGTCGGCGGGATCCTCGATTTCCAGGGGTGTATGATATACACCCCTGTCCTCGCCGGTGGTCATGACGATGTCGTAGACCTTGGGACGCCGGTTGGCCGGCAGATACGCGACGAGCCGCTGGTCGCCGTAGCGCAGCACGCCGATCTCGACGAGGTGTTTGAACTTTTCGCGCACCGTCTTCTCGCAGATGGGCGCGCGGTAGAGCTCCATGGTGGTCTTCACGCTCTTGCCGTAGCCGCGGCCGTTCACGTCGACGTTGTCGGCGATGACATGAAGCAGTCGGAATTCGATCGGGTCGAGGTCGATCGGAGATTGATAGTTTACCCAGTTCGTTGCCTGCTGGCTCATGGCTCGTTCCTTTCGATGATCACTTCGGTGACGTGCGCCCGTTCCGGCACGCGTCTCAGCAGTTCGGTCAGCGCGTAGGCGCTGACGCCGGCGCCCACCGCGAGGGCGTCGCCCACGATCGTGTCGGTGATCCGCCTGCGCGGACCGTCACCGACCCGATACCACACATCGACCCTGGTGTCGGTCATTTCCGGCCTCCTGCCCACGCGATGAGGACTGCGAGCGCGAGGAGCACCATGCTGACGAAAAAACTCATCACTCCCCCTTGCCCGTGTAGGCGGCGATCAGCCGGTACATGCCCTCATGCTCGTGGTCCGGGGCGATCTCGACCCGATACTCGCCGCGCGTCCAGCCCTTGCGTGCGCCGCAGCGCAGCGCGCTCCTCTGGGAGAGCGCGGTCTTGTACGGCAGGTTGTCCTGAACGCTCATGGGACGATCAGGACGCGTCCTGAGCCGTTCGGCGATCGACCCCCAGCGGGCGTTCGGGTTGAACCCGTCAAGATGGATGATGTCGTCCGGCCAATCCGCCAGGAACCCGTCATCCTCCGGCCTGTCTGCCGGGATCTCGCGCCACAGGTGGTCGAGCATCGTCGACGCGTCCGCGTCGCCGTGCGCCGGTTGCGCCTGTTTGAGGGCCTGAGCGGCCTGCGTGTACGCCTCGTCCAGCGACAGTCGCGGCAACTGCTCGATGAGCCGTTCGGCCGCGGAGTTCAGGTCCTCGTCATACTGCTTCGCCTTGGCCCGGCGCACGCTGCGCCGCTCCGACTCGGACAGATCATTCCAGGGCACGCCGCACAGGTCACGCAGCTCCCCCGCACTCAATCTCGCCATGATCGCTTTCCCTCCGCCTAGAATTCCGGATCGTCAGTGCCGGCGTCCGGCTTGAAATCACTGCCCGTGCCATCGTTGGCCCACGGATCATGCTCATCCTTCGGGTTCGCGTCCGCGAACGGATCCGACGGCACGGACTTCACAGGCTGGGCCGGTTGAGCGGGCTGCGCCGGCTGGGCCGTCCCGTAGGTCACGCCACCCGAATAACCGCCCTGCTGCCGCCCTTGGAAGCCATGCGACGACTGCTGACGCGCCACGGCCGCGGTCGCATACCTCAGACTCGGACCGATCTCATCGACCGTCATATCGATCACGACCCGTTTCGACCCGTCCTGCGCCTCGTACGAACGCTGCTGCAGACGACCCTGCGCGATCACGCGCATGCCCTTCGACAGGCTCCGAGCGCAATGATCCGCCAGATCACGCCACGCGCTGCAACGCATGAACAACGCCTGACCGTCCTCGAACTGGCCCGTCTGCCGGTTCAGCACACGAGGCGTCGCCGCGATCGTGAAACTCGCCACGCTCGTCCCATGCGACGTCGTCCTCACCTCCGGATCCGCAGTCAGATTCCCGATGATCGTCAACACGGTCTCACCCGCCATGCCTATTCCTCCATTCCCTTGATCCACGACAGCATCGCCTCCTCGGTCACGTGACGGCGACCGGGGTCGCCGTGCTTGTTCGGCGGCCGGAACGTGTCCAGATCCCCCTTCAGCGCGGCCAAACGGACACCCTGATAGTCGAGACTGAACACCTGCGCGGCCTGCGGCAACGTCCACGCCTTCCGGGCCCACAACGGCACCGGATTCGCATCGATCCGCACGCCCTCCTCGGTCAACGGCATCACTCCACCTCCTCTGGGAGTCATCGGAAACCGGCAGCAGCCGGATCGTGGACGGCCGTGGAATCGCACCACGGTCCCGGCCGTTGCCGCGTACATGACACCGCGATCTTGGCCGGGGGCTGCTCGCACCGCCCGAAGGAACCGTCAGAAGTGAAATCGACAAGACAACGGACCGACGGTCCCCTAGTATGGTTTGGTTGACTTTTCAGTTATCTGGGATTTGTACGGTCTCCTTTACCGCCGCCCGCCGGAGGGGAAGGAAATGAAAGCGACCGACAGGCAAGACTTCAATCACGCGGCAGATGCCGCGCGACCCATTTGGCCGCATGTGGCAGCAGCAGCAACGTCGCCGACCCCGCATACGCGACCAGAGCGATCAAGTTCGATACAGGATGCAGCACGCCCATATGCGTCAGCAGCCACCACAGCGACACCACGCACACCACGCCCAACACCAGATTCGCCGCCACCCAACGGACCGCGGGATACCGATCCACCAGCCGACGAGGCCGCACCGGATGCTCATAGCCACTGCAATGACGGCCATACGTGAACACGTTCATGACGCCTTCCCCCTCTCGATACGACCGAGCGCCTCGGTGAGACGGCTCTTGTTGCGGATCAGGGCGGTCTTGTTCAGACCGGTGATGACCACGGCCTCGTCCGCGGTGTCGAAACGCAGCGAATACCGGCCATCGCCCTCGGGCATGACAACCAACGGCTCAGCCCCGTAGCGGATGCTGGTGACCTGCTTCATCACTCCATCTCCTTCGAGTCGGCGAGCGCTGTGATGGCTGGATGGAATTGTGGGGGCAGGAGTTCGGATGGGGGTTCTCCGATGGCTTCGGCGAGGGCGAGGATGTCGTCGAGGTCGAAGCCTCGGTAGCCTTTGATCTTGCTGTTGAGGCTGCTGTAGGGCATGCCGGATTTCTCCGACACGGCTCGCTTGGTCATGCCCTTAGATCGGATCAAAGTCTCGATCCGATGGCCGACCCATGCATTAAGATTGCTCATGTGAGCAACGATATAACCAATTTCAACCACAGTCAATGTGGGCGTGTCTCATTTGAGCAATCAGATCCCATTTCATGAATTGCAATTGCATCATTCGGGATGTAAAGTACTCGCATGAGCAACACGCAAGACGAACGCAGCCACCGATTCTCACAGCTAATTGGACTTGAGCTCAAAGCCAGCTTCGCTCGCCACGAGACGTCGCAGGCCGAGGTAGCCGAAAAGCTTGGACATTCGAAATCCGGCTACTCCCGTTGGTTGAATGCGAAGCCGTCGATGCCGATGGAGGCCATGATCAACACCTGCGAGCTCATCGGAGTCGATCCGCGTAATATCTTCGACGCCGCGTACAGAAGACTCATCGAGGAAATGGGTCCCGCCAACGCCGGCGAGCGCATTGTGTCGTTGGATGACATCGCGGCCGATGAGCAGTCCGCCATCGAGGAGACGTTGCGCGCCTATCGTGACAATCCCGTGGATCTCGCGGCGTCGCACAGCAGCCACAAGCATGAACCTGACCCTGAACCGGGCGCGTGATGATCGCGCCGATCCCGGTGGACACGCATCTGAATTACGGGCCGATGCGTATGCGACTGTACGGCGCCGCGCCCAAGTTGAAGGTCATGAGCGCCCTGCTGCCGGATGATCTCGAAGGCCTGTACCGGTTCTCTACAGACGTGATCCTCATTGACCGGACCATGACTTACACGCGCAAGCGGTGCACTCTGGTGCACGAGCTTGTCCACAGGGCGTATGGGGACATGGGGCACTGCCGGGAGCTGCGTTGCAGGATCCAGACGGCACGCCGGCTCATCGACGAGCGAGACTACGCCAGGGCCGAGTTCATGTACGATGGCGATCCATGGCTGATGGCCGACGAATTGAACGTCACCGTGGATGTGATCAACGATTACAGGATTTGGCTGCACGATCGTGCAGTATGAAGGAAAGGAACAGCTAATGGAATTTGCGGAGAGCCTGAACCAGGTCGCAGCGAAGATCCGCGATCTGAAGGACGGGATCGAAACCGAAGAGGCCACCAAGACGGCGTTCATCATGCCTTTCATCGGTCAGGTACTCGGCTACGACGTGTTCAATCCGACTGAGGTCGTTCCCGAATTCACCGCCGACGTCGGCATCAAGAAAGGCGAGAAGGTCGATTACGCCCTCGTCCGCGACGGACAGGTGCAGATCCTCATCGAGTGCAAGAAAATCGGCGCGCAGCTCAGTCTTGAAAACGCCAGTCAGCTGTATAGGTATTTTGCCGCCACGAATGCCCGCATCGGGATTCTGACCAATGGTCAGATCTGGAATTTCTACATGGACATCGACGAGCCGAACAAAATGGACTCGAAGCCTTTCCTCGTGCTCGATCTTCTCGATATCGACCCCACCGTCCTTCCCGCTTTGGAGAAGCTCACCAAGCCTGCGTTCGATCTTGACTCCATCGCCAGCAGTGCCGAGGAGCTCAAGTACGTCGGAGCGCTCAAGCGAGCCGTCGGCGACGAGTTCAGGGAGCCATCCGACGAGTTTGTGAAGTTGCTTGCCGGCCATATCTACGAGGGCGCTTTCTATGCCTCCGTGATGGACAAGTTCCGCCCATTGGCGGCAAAGGCGCTGAAACAGTTCCTTTCCGATCAGGTCAATGACAGGCTGAAGACCGCTCTCGGTGCGGATGACATCAAAATGGCGTCCGCGCCGGAAGCCGAGTCCGATCAGGCCGAGGACATCCCCGTCGATGATGCCGAGCCGAACGACGACGGCATCGTGACCACCGAGGAGGAGATCGCCGCATACCGCATTATCAAGGCCATCGCATGCCGTGATGTGGACCCGGCCCGGATCACCATGCGAGACGCGAAAAGCTACTGCTCGATCTTCCTGGATGACAACAATCGCAAGCCCATCGCCCGTCTTTTCTTCAACACGAAGCAGAAGTACATCGGAGTCTTCGACGATAATCGGAACTGTGAACGCAAGCCGATCGACGATCTGAACGGCATCTACCAATTCGCCGACGACATCCGGGCGGAAGTACAGCGGCTGCTGCGTCCATAATGCGGGCCTCATGGACGCGTCTGTCGCGGTAGGAGGCATCGAATGTCCCCTACCGCGACAGCGACTCCTTCATTTTCGGATTAATTAGTCGGACTGCTCGACCGACAGCGCGTCCCAGACGCGCATTAGTCGATGCGAGTCGGCAGCACCACACCCTCAGGCATAGTCAATACCACTTGACTTGATAAGTAAATACATATAGACTATAACTATGAAGCGCAAGGAACTGGAAGGACGAATCCACAGGCTCGCAAAGGACAACGGTCTCGAGGACATCTGGACCGAGGGCGGCAACCACAGCAAGGTAACCGTCGGCAAGGCCCAGACCACGGTGCCGAGACATGGCGAGGTCAACGAGCTCACCGCCAGGGGAATCCTGAGATACATCGAAAGGAATATGAAATGAGCGAAGCAGCGAACGCCACTGCCGTCTGCACGCGCAGCGACGGCTGGTGGGCTATCGAGGTCCCAGAAATCCCCGGCCTGTTCAGCCAAGCGAGGCGCCTCGATCAGGTGGAGGCCATGGTGCGCGATGCCGCCGGCATGCTCGGCGTGACGGTCGGATCCGTGACCATCGACCCCCGGCTGGACGAGGACACGCAACGGATGGTGGATGACCTGTTTGCAAAACGCGCGGCCGCACGAAAGGCGCAAGATGAGGCATCGAGACTCGCCCGTTCCACCGTCGCAGCACTCCGCGGCGAGGGACTGACCGTCCGCGACGTGGCCACGGTCACCGGCGTAAGCCCTCAGCGAGTCAGCGCGCTGCAGGACGCATGATCAACACATCACGATGCATCATGCTCGGAACTTCACATCGCTATGATCATCGAACGCCGTGCAGGTGATCGGTGATCATAGAATATGTTGCATGACCATATGGTCCAAGAAGGGAAAGAGGAAGAAATGAGCATGGTCCCACCCGCGCAACCGTTACCACCGCAATCCGGACGTAGACGATCCCACGGCAAGCCGAAGGCGAAGAGGCATATCGTACGCAGCATCCTGATCTATCTCGTCGTGTTCTGCGTGGGTTGCGCGATCGGCACCGCCTCCATCGGTGTTGCATTATCAATCGATCCGACCATCACGCCCCAGTACAGTACCATCCAAATGCAACTCGACGTGGAGAAGCAGAAGAGCAGGACACTTCAGACACAACTCGATACCGAAAAGCAGAAGAGCAAGGATCTGCAGAAGCAAGTGGATGATCTGAAGCAAGTCCAATCAGACAGTACGCAGTCATCTGACGACAGCGCATCGAAGCCCAAGCAATCGGCCGAGGCTGATTACGGCAAGGCCGTGCAGGTCTGCGATAACGCTGCCAAGCAGCAGCTGTTCCCGAACATGGCGTACGACTCCGACCCCATCCTCGGCAAGCAGGCATGGCAGCAGGGACTTGACGCCGGCCAGTGGCTGGCACGATACAACGTGAAGGTAGGTGCCGGCAAGGAGAAGGCCGCGGTCAACTGCCTCGTAAACATCACCACCGATCCGTATACGGTCGTCACCGTCAGCAAGGGCAACTGGGCTTAGACCAGAAGACCTTTGTCATACAGATCATGCCCCCGAATCCCAATGGATCCGGGGGCATCGCTTATTCGGCTGCGGCGAGGTCGGGTATGGCCCGACCGATGACTCTGCCCAACGCCTGCGGGCTCCAGTGCGTGTATCGGGCGGTGGTGGACAGGTCGGCGTGGCCCATGATGAGCATGCGTTCGTCGTCGCTGGCTCCGGCCTCGGCGATCTCGGTGGACAGCCAGTGTCTGGCCGAGTAGATGGTGATGTCCGTGGGCAGGCCCGCGTCGGCGAGCGCGCGTTTCCATCGCAGGATCTCGTTGTCGCGGCGTATCGGTCGGCCGAATCCGTTGGCGAATATGAGCTGGTGGGGGCCGATGCCCCATGCGGCGATGTGGTCCCAGAGCCGGTTCCAGAGTTGTTCGCTGACGGGGATGAACCGGTTGCCGGATTGGCTCTTGGGTGTGGTGAGCCATGCTCGGCCGGTGAGGTGGGTGGCGTCGAGCCAGTCGGGGATCCTTGCCTTGGGTCCGTCGAGATAGAGTTGGATCTGCTGGCAGACGTAGATGCCGGGCGTGTCTCGGCGTCGTTCGAGCTGGTACGGCATGAGCGCGTAGCGTTCGCCGGGTCGCATGCCGGTGGAGAACGCGAGTTCGAACATGAGGCCCCACATTTCGCGTTCCTCGGGGGTGTCGTCGTATCGGCTGGGGTGTTTCACGGGTTCGCCGGCCGATTCGATGAGTCGTCGCGGTTCGTCGTCGGCGAGGATGGCCCGCGTGGGCTTGCGGAGTTTCGGTGCCTGGACGCGGCGCATGGGGTTGGCGGCGATGAGGTCCTCGCGTTCGGCGGCGTCGAGCATGGAGGACAGGACGCACAGGTAGCATCTGATGCTGCTTGGCTTGCGGGTGCGTGAGAGCGTGCGGATCATCGTCTGGATGTGCTCGGGTCTCAGCTCGGTCAGGCGCAGTCCGCCGATGTGCTGGCAGATGAGCGATGTCCAGCTGCGTTCGTTGGCCCATGTGTTGGGTTTGACGTCGGCGCGGTGCTGGTCGAGCCACCGTTCGGCGTAGTCCCTGAGATAGGGGCCTTTGGCGGTGCGGATGACGCCGGTGCGCTCGTATTCCTCGACCTTGGCGTCGAATCTGGCTCTCGCCTCGCTTTTGACCTTGCCGGTCGCCTCGATGGTCCTGCGTGCCCCCGTGGCGGGGTCGGGGTCAAGCTGCCGACGGAAGTGCCATAGTCCTCTTGCGTCCTTGAAGATGCTGCCTGCGCCGCGTGTCCTGCGTGTCGTTCTGGTCATGCGTGCCTCCCGATATCGTCTCTTGGGAGTGCACCTTACAGTTCACCTTAAGTGGGTGTAAAACGCCGCAGAACGACGCAGAACTTGCATAAAACAGGCCACGGCCCAATCCACCGCCAATCGTTGGAATATCAGGGAAAGCCCATGTTTTCAACGGTTCTACACTATTCCCGCCTCATAAATCGGCTTTATACCGCCGTTTCACGCCTCTTTACAGTATGTGAGACCGATCAATCAAGCTGGCAAACGGCATAGCGGACATCATACGCTTGGGGCGCGATGGAGAAACCCATCGCGCCCACATATCGAAACATCAGTCGACAGCATCAGTCGAAGTCGGAGGAGCTCATCACGGCGAGCAGATCGCCGGAATGCACCTGCCACTGGTCGAACGGCTTGTCCGATCCGAAGATCACCACGCCCGCGGTCTGCAATCCCAGATTGAGCAGGTCGAGGCGCTCCGAATCGGAATCGGACGAGGCGATCCACTGGCTGGCGATCGAGACGGTGGGCTCATGGCCGAGCACCATGAGCACGCGATCCTTCTCCTTGGCGTGCGCCAGCTCGTCGAACACGGCCTGTACTCCCCCCTCGTACAGGCTCTGGTGGTAGTCGACCTTGGGCTTGTCACCGAAGGTCTTGAGCATCTTCGCGCAGGTCTGGCGGGCCCGGGTGGCCGCCGAGCAGGCGATCACATCCGGGTCGAGCTTCATGTCCGTCAGCCCCTTGGCGACCTTCTTGGCCTGCTTGAGCCCTTTGTTCGTCAGTTCACGGCCGTAGTCGCCCTCCGCATGGAACGGCTCGGCCTTCGCGTGACGCATGATGATCAGGATGTGGTCGTACCCCTTGACCCGCTTGGCGACCTTGTTCGGATTGACTCCCATGACAGCTCCCCTCGGACTTATGGCGGATACGCTCATGAACACCCGCCGACCCCTCGGTCAACGTCAGACCAACATCCGGGAAACAATCGGCGAACACTCATATCCGCAATGCTGACCAATTATAGTCCGGTCAGCCCTCGAGCGCATCGACCATGCGATCAAGATCACGCAGCACCTTACGTAGTTTGCGATCCGAGATATCGCGCAGCTCGAGATCCTCGAGCCGCGCCTCGCGCTCCTCGTCCGTCAGATCGTCCACATCGGTGACGGTGTCCTTGGCTGCGCGCTCCCGCTTCTTCAGGGCGGTGAAGCCCTCGGCCATCGCCCGCGAGACGATGAGGAATCCGGTGTGTCCGATCATCTGATGATCGGGACGCACGGCGAGTCCCTGCGCCTTCCAGCTGCGTTCGAGCGTCTCCTGGATGACCGGTTCGGTCCATACGCCGGCGTCGCGCAGCGCCTCCACCATGCGGCTCATCTGCGTGGTGGTGGTGACGTAGGCCACGATCACGCCGCCGGGTGCGATCACGCGATACGCCTGTTCGAGGCGATTCCACGGGTCGAGCATGTCGAGCATGATGCGGTCGTAGTAGTGTTCGGGCAGTCCGGCGGCGATCGAGTCGAAATCCCCGGTCTTGAGGCTCCACCATTCCGGTCGGCGACCGTAGTAGAGCGTCGCGTTGGCCTCGGCCACTCGCGCGAAGTCGGGCCGCAGCTCGATGGTGGTGACCTCGCCGCCCTCACCGACCGCATCGAGGAGATTCAGGCTCATCGCACCGGATCCGGCACCCGATTCGAGCACGCGGTGACCGGTTCTGATGTCGCCGAGCTGGATGACCTGCGCGATGTCCTTCGGATACATGATCTGCGCACCGCGGGGCATGGAAAGCACGTAGTCGGCGAGTCGGGGACGCATCACCGCGTACTGCCATCCGCCGATGGCGCGTGTCGCCTTCCATGGTTTGGCGGCGTCGCGTTCGGGATGCACCTGATTGACCTGCGCCTCGCGCTTGGCCGTGACGGTGGTGACCACCGTTCCCTCGGTCAGTCCTATCACGTCATCGTGCAGGATCAGGCCATGGTCGGTCTGCGTGGATCCTCCGACCACGAGCTGATCGGTGATCTTCTTGTTCCTACGGTCGGTGAACTGCACCTTCTCCCCCGCCTCAAGCGGACCACGTCGCATCTCGACCCTCCCTTTCTTCCGTTCTCCCTGTGGATCCGGACCGACGAAACCGTCCCATCCTATCCGAGGGCGCAGATTGACGCCGATACGGTCATCGACACGAGCCGTCAGCGGCCCCTGCTCCACCCCGTATCGGCCCTGAGCGTACGCAGGAGAGCGTCATAGGTGCCGTCATCGCGCATGTCCTTCAACGCGGCGTCCACGTTCTGCGCCAGCGTGCCCGCCCCGGACGGCAGGGCGATGGCATACCGCCTGCGCCCGTAGGACACTCCGTCCACACGCACCGCGATATCGGCTCCCTGCGAACGCGCCAGACCGGACAGGATGACGTCGTCGCCGGCGATGGCATCGGCGGTGCCGATCATCAGATCGGTGACGCACTGCGGGTAGGTGTCGCGTTCGCGCGGCAGCGCCTTCGGCTGGACGGCGAGCAGCGACTCCCGCGCACCGGATCCCGAGACCACGCACACGTCCCTGCCGGCGAGCGCCGAGGGCTCCGTGATCGTCCCGGCGTCGTCGGGACGCACCAGCAGTCCCTGCGCGACCTGCAGATACGGGCCTGCGTAGGCGATGGACGATGAGGTCCGTGGCATCGGCATCGACGCGACGACCATGTCGACGGTGCCGTCGTCCAGCAGATCGAGTCGGTTGGACGGCAGCACCTGTTTGAAGACGATCTGCTTGTTCGCGTACCCGAGTTTCTTGGCGATGTAGCGTGCGACGTCCACTTCGAAGCCCTCGTAGGCTCCGCCGTGCCATCGTGCGAGTCCCGGCTCGTCGGCGGCGACTCCGATCGCGATGGTCGGTCCTTCGGGCTGGACGAACGTCCGGGGGGCCTCCCCGCATCCGGCGAACGCGGCCGTCATCGCGACGGACAGCAGCATGGAGCACGCCACGCGCATCCGTCGCGTCATCCGTCCGGTCATCCGCATCGTCACCTGCTCATCGTCTCATCGTCACTTGAACATGCGCGAACGGGTGAGGAACCAGGTGACCAACAGCGACAGGATGATGGAAATGACGATGATGAGCGCGAATCCCCAGGTCTTGTCGGTGAAGGGCATGCCCAGCTGGCCGGGCACGAAGTTCATGCCGTACATCGAGAAGATCAGCGTCGGAATGGACAGCGTGATCGAGATGATCGTGAAGATGCGCATCACGTTGTTCAGGTTGTTGGACACGATCGAGGCGAACGCGTCGGTCATGTTCGCAAGAACGCCGCTGTAGATGTTGGCCATCTCGATGGCCTGCTTGTTCTCGGTGATGACGTCGTCGAGCAGGTCCTCGTCGTCCGGATACTGCTTGATGCGCTGCAGCGTGTTGAGCTTCTCCATCACGATCTCGTTCGATTTGAGGGAGGTGGTGAAGTAGACCAAGGTCTTGGACAGCTCCATGAGCATCATGATCTCGCGGTTCTGCATCGAATGGCGCAGCTTCAGTTCGAGCTTGTCGCTCTCGCGGTCGATGATGCGCAGGTACCGCAGGTACATGGTGGCGTTGCGGTAGAGGATCTGCAGGATGAAACGGGAGTGCATGTACGTGTTGAACCCGCGGATCGTGCCCTCCATGAACGGGTGGAGCACCGGGGTGTCCTGCATGCACACGGTGATGATGAGATGCTCGGTGACGATGATCGACAACGGGATCGTCTCGTACCAATCGCGTCCGCCGCGCTCCTCGACGGTCGGGATGTCGACGATGACCATCGTGTAGTCGCCCTCGACGTCGACGCGGGAACGTTCCTCGTCATCCAGAGGGGCGCGCAGGTCGGCCAGATCCACGCCGGTTTCGGAGGCGACGGTGGCCAGCTCGACGTCGGTGGGTTCGCTCAGGCACAGCCATGAGCCGTTCTCGGGTTTGTCTATGCGCTCCACCTGACCATTAATGGTGCTGAACATCCTCAACATCGTCTTCTCACCCGCCTTCCGTGCGCCACGCGTCGCCGCACCGACGCCTCCCGGCATCGATATCCTCGTTCCTTCCACCTGCGACGAATCCGCGCCCAATGCATGTTCGATACGTTCGTTTACCCGGTCGAGCCGATTGCCGGCTGAAACCTCGTCAAGTCTAGTCCGCGGCCACGTTCGGCGCCACCGCGACGGCGGGAGAATTCTGAATTCGGCGTGAATTATTCCACGTAACCTGTGCACGTCACCACGCGATCGGACTCCACGCAGGCATATCGGGGCCGCGCAGCTCGTCGGGACCGTTCTCCCAGTCGGACAGATTCGCGATCTGCGGCGCCTGATTGTGCTCCACCAGCTCCCACAGCGGCTCCGGCGCCGGCTCACCGTTGACCGTATAGCGCACCTTGAGACGGCTCCAGCAGGCGTTGCGCATGGATCCGAGCGCATTCATCCCATCCGGGTCGATGCCCAGCAGTTCGCTGATCGTGGCGATGATCCACGATCCGTGTCCGACGAGCATCAGCGTGGTGGGGGTCGCATCGGCGTAGGCGGGGTCGGCGAGGATCTCGCGCAATGCGCTCGCCCCGCGCTCGCCCAGTGCCTTGCGGCTTTCGACGCCGTACGCGAGCTCGCCTCCCGTATGGTGCTTCCATGAGGCGTAGGCGGCGGCGTCCACCGCCTTGATCTGGTCACGGGTCATGCCCTCCCACTGTCCGAAGCTGCGTTCGCGCAGACGTGCGTCGGGATGGACCTCGAGTCCCAGGATGTCGGCGAAGGCATGGGCCGTCTGCAGGGCGCGGAACAGGTCGGAGCTGACCACGACCATGCGTTTGCGGGCGGCGGGCGCATCACGGTACTCGTCGATGCTGCTGCGTTCGGCAGCCTCCGGCCCCGGCTGCGCGATCAGCTCGGGATCGGCGGCGAGCCGGCTGATCTTCGCCCAGTAGTATCGGCCGGCGAGCGCGAGTCCCGTCTGGTCGGCCTGCCATTGGCCGACGATGTCGAGCGGCACGTCGATCTGCCCCTGCAGACGCCGGGTCAGGTTGTAGTTCGTGCGTCCGTGCCTGAGCATCACCACTTCTTCGATCATCGTCGACACCTTTCGTTCGCCGTCATTCGGGTACGCAACGGTTCCCACCCCAGTGTTCCACATCCGCCGGTCATCGGCACCGCGCGGACGGCGTCCTTCCGTGCATGCGAGGTTTCCGTGCACGCGAGGCTTCCGTGCAATGGCATTCCGTACAATGGCATGGTGATGATTTCCGATGAGACGCGCGCGTTCGTCGCCGCGCACCGCAACGAGGACGTACGCGATCTGGCTCTGCACGCGGGGCGTCCGGACGGCGTCGACCTGACGATCGCGCTGGAGCAGATCGCCGGATGGCAGGCGGCGCGTACGAAGCTGCCCGATTGGGCGGCGCATGACGGCGTATGGTATCCGCCGCATCTGTCGATGGAGCAGTGCTCATCGCAGTTCACGGCGACGTACAAGGAGGGTATCGCCCGGCGTCTCGTCGCGGACGATCCCGAATCCTCCGTCTCCTTGTCCTCGACGCTGGTCGATCTGACTGGCGGGTTCGGCGCGGACTTCTCGTATATGGCACGCGCGTTCGGACGTGCGGTCTATGTGGAGCGTCAGCCGCATCTGTGCGCGATCGCCGAACACAACATGCCCGCCTTGGGACTGTCATACGCACAGGTCGTCAACGCGGACGCCGAAGAGTATCTGGACGCGATGCCGGAGGCGACGCTCGTCTTCCTCGATCCGGCGAGGCGCGATACGCATGGGGCTCGCACCTATGCGATCGCCGACTGCACGCCGGACGTACTGGGCATGCTGGATCGTCTGCTCGCCAAGGCGCATCGGGTGATGGTCAAGCTCTCGCCGATGCTCGACTGGCATAAGACGGTCGACGATTTCGCCGGGCACGTGGCCGAGGTGCATATCGTCTCCACCGGCAACGAGTGCAAGGAGCTGCTGCTCGTCGTCGACCGCGACATGCATGCCGCGCCGCGTGTCACATGCGTGAACGACGACCAGATCCTCACCTTCAGCCCGTCCGAGGCGACGGATGCCGCGAAATCCACCGTGGCGGCGACCGGCGACGAGGGCGAATGGAAGTATCTGTACGAGCCGAACGCCTCGATCATGAAGGCGGGATGCTTCGGCCCGCTTGCCGACGACTACGGCGTGCGGATGATCGGACCGAACAGTCACCTGTTCGTCTCGCCGGAGCCGGTCGGGGACTTTCCCGGGCGTTCGTTCCGTGTCGAAGAGGTATCGACGATGAACAAACGTGAGCTGAGGACGATGCTGGGCGATCTGACGCACGCCAACATCGCCGTGCGCAATTTCCCGATGCCGGTCGCCGCACTGCGCAGGAAGCTCAGACTCAAGGACGGCGGCGACGCCTATCTGTTCGCCACGACGGACGCGGACGGACGGCATCTCGTGATCCGGTGCCGCAAGGCGTTGTAGATCGTGCTGCAGATCGTATCGGGAAACGTCGGGAACGCCCGTACGCCGAGACCTTTCGGATGCGGCATACGGGCGTTCCCGACGTTTCGTCGACCTTGGCGTCGACTCGTCCGGTGACTCAGTCGAGGCTCAGTCCTTGACGATGGTCTTGCCGGCGGTGGGGCCGGAGGCGAGGTTCTGGATCTCGGTGATCTCGAGGACCGGGATGACGGCCGGCTTCTTGGTGCCCTTCTCCTCGGCGACCTTGACCTGCTCCTCGTAGATCGCATCATCGGAGTGCAGGGTCACGGTACCGCGGAAGCGGTAGCCCTGCTTCTTCTCCAGGTTCGCGAAGGCGATGACCAGCGGGGAGCCGTTCTTGAGGTTCTCGTAGGCCTGGCCGGCGGTACGCTCGTGGTAGGCGATGTGGTTGTCGTCCAGCACGAACAGCGACATCTTCGGGCCCAGATCGAGCTCGCCGTCCTTGGAGACGGTGGAGATCCAGCCCAGGTTGTTCTCGATGAAGGTCTTCATCTCTTCGGTGAGCGTTGCCATAGTGACATCCTTTCATGGTACGGCGAATACGTTATCCGAATTCCACTCTACTCATTCGCCCGCCGCGCCGCCCGCATCGTCCGCCGTGAGCTGCTGTGAGTATGTTCACCTTTGCACCGCAGGCATGTCGCCGGCACGTCCGGCCGTATCGTAGGTATCGACGACACCGGACGCAATGGAAGCGAGGTCATCTTCATGGGTCTGTCGGCACGAATCGGCGCACTGCGCAGTCGCTGGTCACGATCCTTCCCTCCGAACCTCGCACGTCTGATGCTGCTCTCCTGCGCCGCGCTATGGGGCGGCAGCTATCTGCTGGCCAAATTCGCGATGGAGGCGATTCCCCCGCAGTGGCTGATGGGTCTGCGCATGATCGGCGCCTGCCTGTGCATGCTGGCGCTGTTCCATCGTCATATCATTCCGTCCCTGAAACCTGCGATCATCGTGCCGGCGCTGGTGGTCGGACTGACCTACTGGGGCACGATGGTCACGCAGACCATCGGCCTCAAGACCATCGACCCGGGTCGCAGCGCGTTCCTGACGGCCGCGTACTGCGTGCTGACGCCATTCGCCACCTGGATCGTTTCCAAGGTCCGTCCGAAGGCCGTCAATCTGGTCGCCGGCGTGATCTGTCTGGCTGGCGTCGCCTTCGTCTCGCTGAAGAACGGGACGTCCCTGTCCCTGTCGGTCGGCGATTGGCTGACGATCGCGACCGCCGTGATCTTCTCGTTCAACCTCACGTGTCTCGGCGTGTACACGAAGCGATTCGACCCGATCGCCGTGACGTTCGTCCAATTCGCCGTCGCCGGCGTCCTGTTCATGATCGGCGCCGTATGCACCGAACCCGCTCCGAACGCGGGCTGGCTCGCTCCGCCGGTGCTGGCGAGCGTGCTGTACCTGTTCCTCGGCGCGACGATGTCCGCGCAGATCATGCAGAACATCGGTCTGGCGCATGTGCCGCCCTCGCAGGCGTCGATCATCATGTGCACGGAGAGCCTGTTCGCGGTCTCGTTCTCGGCGCTGTTCTGGGGAGAGCGCATCACGTGGAGTTCGCTGGTCGGTTTCGCGCTGATCTTCGCGGCCGTGCTGCTGTCGGTGATCAAACCGACGCGTCACTCGCTGCATCGCAACTGACCTCATCGTCCAAGCGCGCGTCCCGGCCGCATTCCCCCGGTATGCGTCCCCGCCATATATTCCCGGCATGCGTCCCCGCCATGCGTCCCTAGCATGCGGATCATCCTCGCACGGGTTGTGGAGATTTCGGCGATGCTTGTGTGTGTTTTGCGCCATCATGGCGCTTCACAGGTATCTTGCGGCGAGAACGGTTACCTTCAAGGGTGATGAAGTTTATCAAAGGTCTTTCCATATCCCAGATTGTTGCGGGATCCCTTGCCGCGATCACGTCGTTCCTGCTATCGGCGAAGATCGGCGTCGGCGGTTCGGTGATCGGTGCCGCAGCCAGTTACATCATCTCCACCGTCGCGGCGAACATCTACAAGAACGTGCTCGACGTCTCCGGCGAGAAGCTCCAATCCATCACCCCCGGTTCGTCCGACGGCTCGGATGCGTCCGATGCCTCCGATGGGGCCGACGGGGCCGACAAGGAGCAGAAGCCGACCTCCGACGCCGATGCCGCGAAGACGACGGACGGCGACGCCGAACCGTCCGATGCCACGACCGTCATCGCCGGTGCGGCCGGTGCCGTCCGGACTCCCCGCGAGGTCAGTTCGAACGTTCCCACCGCGGATCGCCGTGGCCTGCCCGCCACGAGGACGAGCACCTACACGCTCAAGGAGATCCGTCGCACGCGCAAACGCCGGATCGACCCCAAGCGCATGGCGATCATCGTGTCCGTGGTCTCCGGCCTGATCGGCGTGGCCTTCGCTGCCGGTCTGGTGCTGCTGTTCACGAACGGCAACGGCACCGATACCGTCGTGCGTGACGTGGTGCATCCGACCACCACGCAGACCACGACGACCGAGAACGGAACAGGCACGGACACCACGCCGACCGCCCCATCCCAGCCGCAGGAGCATTCCGGCAAGGACACCGGATCCACGGATTCCAACGGCACGGACAGCGATTCGACGACCGATTCGAACACCACCGATTCCAACGGCTCCTCCGAGGGCACGACGGGAACCGAATCCGGTTCGGGGAACCATTCGGGTTCCTCCGATTCCTCCGGCACCGGCTCCACCGGCTCGAATTCCAATGAATCCGGTTCCACCGGCTCCGGCACCACCAATTCCGGTTCGGGCACGTCGAACGGCTCCTCCTCATCCAGTGGCACGGGATCGACCGGTTCCTCCGGATCCACCGGTTCCAATGGTTCCACCGGCTCGGGATCGAACTCGGGATCGAACTCGGGATCGGGTTCGACATCCGGTTCCACCGGCTCCGGCTCCTCATCCGGCGAAACCTCCTCCGGTACCGGCTCGACCAACTGATCCATACTTTGCATACGCGATAGAGCCTCGGCAGGCATTCATCCTGCCGAGGCTCTATTCATTTAACTCTCCTTCGGCTCCCCTTGTCAGGGGAGCTGGGGATTCATGTACGCAACCGAACCAGTACAGATACGAAAAGGGGCTTGGGGGAAATCCCCAAGCCCCTTCGTTAGAACACTAACGAGTTGGAGGAGTCAGACTCACTCGTTGTCGCCGGCGGTAGCGGCGGTGGCGGTGATGGCGCCCTTCTCGGAGGTGTTCAGGCCGGAGTACACCCAGTCGGTGTAGTCCGGGTGATCGTAGCCGTGGTCGACAGCGAACTGGAAGGCCTCGTTGCGGAAGGCCTCGAGCTCGTTGATCTTGTCGGCGTACTTGTCGGCGTCGATCATGCGCAGAGCCTCAGCGGTCAGCTCGTAACGGTCGATCTCGTTCACGCGAACCATGTCGTACGGGGTGGTGGTGGAGCCCTCCTCCTCGTAGCCGTGGACGTTGAAGTTGTCGTGGTTCGGGCGATCGTAGATCAGGCCGCGCACGTCGTGAGCGTAGGAGTGGTACGCGAACAGGACCGGCTTGTCGGCGGTGAAGATGTCGGCGAACTCCTCGTCGGACAGGGCCTCGTCGTTCTCCTTGGCGGACTGCAGAGCGAGCAGATCAACCACGTTGACGACCTTGAACTTGATGCCCAGCTCCTTGAGCTTGTCGGAGGCGGCCATGATCTCCTGAGTCGGGACATCGCCGGCGGCGGCAAGCACGATCTCGGCCTCATCGTTGGACTTCGCAGTGGAGGCCCAATCCCAAGCGGCGGCACCCTTCTCGAGCTCGGCGCGAGCCTCGTCGAGGGACAGCCAGGTGGCGGCCGGCTGCTTGCCGGCGATGATGGCGTTGATCTTGTTGGTGGACTTGTAGCACTTCTCGGCGATGGCCAGCAGCATGTTCGCATCGGTGGCGAAGTAGATGCCGATGACGTGGTCGTTGTGGAAGCACTTGTTCAGCAGCAGGGAGGTGACACCCGGATCCTGGTGCGAGAAGCCGTTGTGGTCCTGACGCCAGACGTGGGAGGAGACCAGCAGGTTCATGGACGCGATCGGCTTGCGCCACGGGATCTCACGAACGGTAGCCTCAAGCCACTTGGCGTGCTGGTTGAGCATGGAGTCGATCACGTGGACGAAGGACTCGTAGGAGCTCCAGATGCCGTGACGACCGGTCAGCAGGTAGCCCTCGAGGAAGCCTTCCATCTGGTGCTCGGACAGCTGCTCGACAACCTGGCCGGAGACGTGCATGTGCTCGTCGACCTCATCGGAGATGTAGCCGGCGTCCCACTGCTTGTTGGTGACCTCGTAGGAGGCCTGCAGACGGTTGGAGGCGGTCTCATCCGGTCCGAAGATACGGAAGTCGTGCGGGTTGTTCTTGATGATGTCGCGGGTGTAGACGCCCAGACGACGGGTGGCCTCGAGCTGGCCCCAGCCGTGGCCGTACTTCTCGACTTCCTTGACGGCGTAGTCCTCGATGTTCGGCAGCTTCAGGTCGTCACGGATGACACCACCGTTGGCGTTCGGGTTGGCGCCAATGCGCAGCTCGCCCTTCGGCATGAAGGACACGACGTCCTCCTTGACGGCGCCGTTCTCGTCGAACAGCTCCTCCGGCTTGTAGGACTCGAGCCAGTTCTTGAGGACCTCGAAGTGGGCCTCGGTGTCGCGGGCGGAGGCCAGCGGCACCTGGTGGGAACGCCAGGAGCCCTCGGTCTTCTTGCCGTCGATGTACTTCGGGCAGGTCCAGCCCTTCGGGGTGCGGAAAATCAGCATCGGGTAGAACGGACGGTGCACGTTGTCGGTCTGGGCGGTCGCCTTGATGTCGCAGATCTCGTCCCAGATGGACTCCCACAGGTCGGCGAAGCGACGGTGGATGGACATGTGGTCCTCATCGTCGAAGCCGGCGACGAACTCGTACGGCTCGTAGCCCATGCCGTGGAAGAACTCGTGGAGCTCCTCGTCGGAGATGCGGGACAGGATGGTCGGGTTGGCGATCTTGTAGCCGTTGAGGTGCAGGATCGGCAGCACGATACCGTCGGTGCGCGGGTTCACGAGCTTGTTGGACTGCCAACCGGTGGCCAGCGGGCCGGTCTCGGCCTCACCGTCGCCGACGATGGCCGGGACGAACAGGCTCGGGTTGTCCATGATGGCGCCGTAGGCGTGAGACAGGGCGTAGCCCAGCTCGCCACCCTCGTGGATGGAGCCCGGGGTCTCCGGAGCGAAGTGGGACGGGATGCCGCCCGGGTAGGAGAACTGGCGGAAGAACTTCTGCAGACCGGCCTCGTCCTTGGTGATCTTCGGGAAGGTCTCGGTGTAGGTGCCGTCCAGGTAGGACTGCGAGGTGCCGGCCGGGCCACCGTGGCCCGGGCCCATGATGATCACGGTGTTCTGGCCGTGGTCGGCGATGAAGCGGTTGATGTGGCCGATCAGGAAGTTCAGGCCCGGGGTGGTGCCCCAGTGGCCGACCAGACGGTGCTTGACGTCCTCGCGGGTGAAGGGCTCCTTCATCAGCGGGTTGCTACGCAGGTAGATCTGGCCGATGGAGAGGTAGTTGGCGGCGCGCCAGTACTTGTCAACGCCTTCGAGGGCTTCCTCGGAAACCGGAGCGTTCAGCTTCTTCCAAGGGGTGCCAATAACAGGACTCGTCATGTGTACTCCTGTACTCCTGCACGTAATGTGCGATTGATTATTTCTGTTTCGGTCGCGAGACCTCCATAACCTTGCGGTTACGCGGTTTCCCGCTTCCAATCACCAGTCATGTTACGAGGACAACGCGACTTTTGAACGATTTCTTGCGGGTGTGTTCGAAAATGTTGCGAAAATTGCTGGTTTTGTGTGAATTAGCCGATCGATTGTGCGCATGGGTTTAACGCAGGCATGCAATGAAAACGTTGGAATATCGCGGCAATCCGCCATTTTGCAACGAAAGCCGACGTTCGATTCGCCATGTTCACTATCGGCGTGTTGACGGAATCCCCATACGTTGTTTGTGCGTTTTTCGCACAGAAACTACGCCTTTAACCCTTGTCTGGCTCGATAGGGATAATCAACGTGACACCACCCAAGTTACATCACGATAAACGTTAGGGGAATTTCCATGGCAACAGGTCCTGTGCTCGTCGTCGACTTCGGAGCCCAGTACGCCCAGCTCATCGCCCGCCGCGTGCGTGAGGCCAATGTATATTCCGAGCTCGTGCCCCATTCGATGCCGGTCGACGAGATGCTGGCGAAGGATCCGAAGGCGATCATCCTCTCCGGAGGCCCGGCCTCCGTGTTCGAGCCCGGCGCCCCGCGCGTCGACCCGAAGCTGTTCGAGGCCGGCGTCCCGGTGCTCGGCATCTGCTACGGCTTCCAGGCCATGGCCTACGCCCTCGGCGCCGACGTCGACAAGGCGGCCCTCGGCGAATACGGCAAGACCGAGACCGTCATCGACAGGGCGGAGGGCATCCTCGCCGGCTCCCCGTCCGAACAGAGCACGTGGATGAGCCACGGCGTCGCCGTCAAGACCGCCCCGCAGGCTTCGACGTCCTCGCCCACACAGAGGGCGCCCCCGTGGCCGCCATGGAGGACCGCTCCCGCGGACTCTACGGCGTGCAGTGGCACCCTGAGGTCAAGCACACCCCGCGCGGCCAGGAGCTCATCGAGACGTTCCTGCACGACTGCGCCGGACTGCCCGACGACTGGAACGCCTCCTCCATCATCGACGACCAGGTCAAGAAGATCCGCGAGCAGGTCGGCGACGCCGAGGTCATCTGCGGCCTGTCCGGCGGCGTCGACTCCGCCGTCGCGGCCGCCCTCGTGCACAAGGCCATCGGCGACCAGCTCACCTGCGTGTTCGTCGACCACGGCCTGCTCAGGAAGGGCGAGGTCGAGCAGGTCAAGCATGACTTCGTCGAGGCCACCGGCATCCGCCTGATCACCGTCGACGCCGCCGACGACTTCCTCGAGGCCCTCAAGGGCGTCTCCGAGCCCGAGCGCAAGCGCAAGATCATCGGCGAGAAGTTCATCCGCACCTTCGAGAAGGCCCAGCGTCAGGTGCTCGAGGAGGCCGGCGCCCGCGGCAAGGAAGTCAAGTTCCTCGTGCAGGGCACCCTCTACCCCGACGTCGTCGAATCCGGCGGCGGCGACGGCGCGGCCAACATCAAGAGCCACCACAACGTCGGCGGTCTGCCCAAGGACATCAAGTTCCAGCTCATCGAGCCGCTGCGCACCCTGTTCAAGGACGAGGTGCGCGCCATCGGCACCGAGCTCGGCCTGCCCGACGAGATCGTCTGGCGCCAGCCGTTCCCCGGACCGGGCCTCGGCATCCGCATCATCGGCGAGATCACCAGGGAGCGCCTCGATCTGCTGCGCGAGGCCGACGCCATCGCCCGTGAGGAGCTCACCAAGGCCGGCCTCGACCGCGACATCTGGCAGTGCCCCGTCGTGCTCCTCGCCGACGTCCACTCCGTCGGCGTCCAGGGCGACGAACGCACCTACGGCTCCCCCATCGTCCTGCGCCCCGTCTCCTCCGAGGACGCCATGACCGCCGACTGGTCGCGTCTGCCCTACGACGTGCTCGCCGCCATCTCCACGCGCATCACCAACGAATGCCGCCAGATCAACCGCGTGGTGCTGGACTGCACGTCCAAGCCGCCGGCAACCATCGAATGGGAGTGACGTCATGCGTGCAGCACCAACGGCTGAAGCATGAATAACATAAGGAGCGCCGTCCGTCCCCGGGCGGCGCTCCTTTTCGTACGAGAGACCCTCGCAAGGGCGGCGCGCGGCCGGTCGGCGCGAGCCACTACACTTGGATGACGCAAGCGAAAACTTCAAATGACGTTTGGGAGATACGGTGAGCGCAATCCTCGAAGGGAAGCCCGACAAGAACCTGATACTCGTTACGGGAAGGGTTCATCCGAAACTCGCGCAGGACGTCGCCGAACAGCTCGGCATCGACCTGTTGGAAACCACCGCCTATGACTTCGCCAATGGCGAGATGTACGTGCGCTACACCGAATCGGTGCGCGGCGCCGATGTGTTCGTGCTGCAAAGCCACTACAAGCCGATCAACAAGGCGATCATGGAACAGCTCATCATGATCGACGCCCTGAAGCGCGCATCCGCGCGTTCCATCACCGCCGTATGCCCGATGCTGGGCTACTCCCGGCAGGACAAGAAGCACCGCGGCCGCGAGCCCATCTCCTGCCGTCTCGTCTTCGACCTGCTCAAGACCGCCGGCGCCGACCGCATCATGTCGGTCGACCTGCATGCCGCGCAGTCGCAGGGCTTCTTCGATGGTCCGGTCGATCATCTCATCGCCATGCCGGTGCTCGTCGACTACATCCGCGACCGCTTCCAGGGTCACCTCGACAACGTCGCGGTCGTCTCCCCCGACGCCGGCCGCATCCGCGTGGCCGAGCAGTGGGCGCAGCGCCTCGGCGGCGGCCCCCTCGCCTTCGTCCACAAGACGCGTGACATCACCCGTCCGAACCAGGCCGTCTCCAACCGCGTCGTCGGCGACGTCAAGGGCAAGGACTGCGTGCTCGTCGACGACCTCATCGACACGGCCGGCACCATCGTCGGCGCATGCAACGTGCTCAAGGACGCCGGCGCCAGGTCCGTCACCGTCGTCGCCACGCACGGCGTGCTCTCCGGCCCCGCCGTTGAACGACTCAAGTCGTGCGGCGCCCGCGAGGTCGTGCTGACCGACACCGTGCCGATCCCGGAGGAGAAGCGCTGGGACGGCCTGACCGTCCTGTCCATCGCCCCGCTGCTGGCCGGCGCCATCCGCGCCGTGTTCGAGGATGGTTCCGTGGCCGAGCTGTTCGACACGTACCCCGAACACCACGGTCAGGGTTTCCTGTTCGCCTGACCTTATGGTATAAATGAACACTTGGCGGGTTCGCCCGCCGCTCCCCCATGGTGTAATGGCAGCACACGGGCCTTTGGAACCCTTTGTCTTGGTTCGAATCCAGGTGGGGGAACACCGTCAGGACGGCCGACCGGTACTCATCCGGTCGGCCGTCTATTGTTAGGTGCTTGGATAAGCACCATGTATCAAACCAGCCAGTGAAGGGAAACGACACACTCATGGCATCCTCGGCATTGACCGCCGCAATCGTTCTCGCCGCGGGAGAAGGCACCCGCATGCGTTCCAACAAGCCGAAGGTGCTGCACACCTTCGCCGGACGCACCTTCCTCAACCGTGTGATGGCCTCCGTCAGGGCGCTCGATCCGGCAACCCTCGCGGTCGTGGTCCACTTCCAGGCCGACCGCGTCGCCGCGGCGGCCCGGTCGTACGACGAATCGGTCACCATCGTCAACCAGGACGACATCCCCGGCACCGGTCGTGCCGTGCAGTGCGCGATGGCGCAGCTGACCGAGCACGGCCCGATCACCGGCCCGGTGCTCATCGCCGCCTCCGACATGCCGCTGCTCGACGCCGCCACGCTGGAACGTCTCGTCGCCTTCCACACCGAATCCGGCAACGGCGCCACGGTCCTGACGACCGTGCTCGACGACCCGACCGGCTATGGCCGCATCATCCGCGATCGTGACGGCAACGTGCTGCGCATCGTCGAACAGAAGGACGCCAATCGCAGCGAACTGGCCGTGCAGGAGGTGAACACGTCCGTGTACGTGTTCGACGCCGAACTGCTCACGCGCGCCATCGCGGATCTCAAGTCCAACAACGCGCAGGGCGAGTTCTACCTGACCGACGCGCTCGAGACCGCCCGTTCGGCCGGCAAGGTCGGCGCGTTCACCGCACCCGACCCGCTGAGCGTCGAGGGCGTGAACGACCGCGTGCAGCTCGCCGCGCTCGCCAAGGCGCACAACCGTCGCGTGTGCGAGGCATGGATGCGCGGCGGCGTGACGATCCTCGATCCGGAGACCACGTGGATCGACGACGAGGTCGAGATCGGCCGTGACGCGGTGATCCTGCCCGGATGCTTCCTGCAGGGTCATACCGTCATCGGCGAGGAGGCCGTGGTCGGCCCGTACACCACGCTCATCGACGCCACCGTCGATGCCGAGGCCACCGTCGAGCGCTCCCGCGTGCAGGAGACGCACATCGGCCGCGCCGCGAACATCGGACCGTGGACGTACCTGCGTCCCGGCAACGAACTGGGCGAGGAATCGAAGGCCGGCGCGTTCGTCGAGATGAAGAAGGCGCACATCGGCAACGGCACCAAGGTGCCGCACCTGAGCTACATGGGCGACGCCACGCTCGGCGACCACACCAACATCGGCGGCGGCACCATCACCGCCAACTACGATGGCGTGCACAAGAACAAGAC
The DNA here is from genome assembly GCF_000741175.1 of Bifidobacterium callitrichos DSM 23973. Classification (GTDB taxonomy): domain Bacteria; phylum Actinomycetota; class Actinomycetes; order Actinomycetales; family Bifidobacteriaceae; genus Bifidobacterium; species Bifidobacterium callitrichos. Next base: position 140,567 of record NZ_JGYS01000001.1, on the reverse strand, counting down.
GCACATCGGGGCCGGATGCCACGTCGGCGCCGGCAACCTGTTCGTGGCCCCCGTCGAGGTCGGCGACAACGTGACCACCGGCGCCGGATCCGTCGTCCGTCATCCCGTGCCCGACGACACGATGGTCTACTCCGAGAACACGCAGCACAACGTCGAGGGCTGGAAGCCCGCCTGGGAGCGCTGAGCCGCAGCCCGACCATACGTGCGCACCAACGCGAACGCACCGACATAACCGACATAACCGCATAGACATACAACCGCATAGAGGAGATCCATGCCCGCATTGCAGTCATCCATCGACGACATCCGCATCGCCGCCCAGGCGGCCGACCGAGTCAAGGCCACCGACATCGTCGCCTTCGACGTGACCGGCCCTCTGGGCATCACCGACATCGTGATGATCGCCGGCGCGTCCAACGAACGCCAGGTGCTCGCCGTGGCCGAGGAGATCGAAAAGGACCTGTACGTCAAGTGCGGCGGACGCAGCCCGCGCGAGCGTGAGGGACTGACCGAAGGCCAGTGGGTGCTGCTCGACTACGGCGACTACGTGATCCACGTCATGCACGAGGAGTCGCGCGAGTTCTACGGTCTCGAACGCCTGTGGCGCGACTGCCCGCAGATCGATCTCGAACTCGAGCATCCGGAGAGCGCGCATCCGGAGAACATTGCGGTGGAAAGCGTGGAACGATGAAACACGTCCGTTCCATCTTCTTGGTGCGCCACGGACGCACCTCTTACAACGCGGCGCACAAGCTGCAGGGACAGGTCGACATCCCGCTGGACGCCGTGGGCCGCTGGCAGGTGGCCCAGACCGCCGCATGGCTCAAGGCCGTGTATGTCGATCAGCGTCCCGAGACAAGCAGCAGACTGATCGTATGCTCCGATCTCTCCCGCGCCCACGCCACCGCGCAGGCGTTCGCCGACGTGCTCGGTGGCGTCGAGGCGGGAGTCGAGGTGCATGACGACACGCGCGTGCGCGAACGCAGCTTCGGAGACTGGGACGGCCATGCCGTGGCCGAACTGGCCGAACGCTACCCCGAGGACTTCCGCTCGTGGAGGCTGCATCAGGGCGGTGAACTCAAGTACGGCGCCGAACCCAAGGAGCACGTGGGTTCCCGAGGCGTCGAGGCGCTCTCCTACTGGTCCACGCTCGCCGGGGACGACACCGACCTGTTCGTCTTCTCGCACGGGGCATGGATCGCTCAGACCCTGCAGACCCTGCTTGGGGTGAACGAGGTCGATCCCACGTTCTCGACGTTCACAGCGATGCGCAACGCGCACTGGGTCAGACTCGATCCGATGGATCTGCCGGACGGTTCAGTACGTTGGCGACTGACGGACTACAACCACGGTCCCGCCGTCGCCGACACCCCCGAATGGGAGCGCGAACGCTAGGAAAGGCTTGGGAAAAGCCCGGAAACAAAGGATTCCGGCACTGCGGTTCATGTGTGCGACACACACGCGACACGCCGTATTTGCCGGAATCCGCATGTCGTCGTAATGTATACGAGGCTCAAAAAGCAAGCCAAACAATTGAACACGGGGCTATGGCGCAGCTGGTAGCGCATCTCCATGGCATGGAGAGGGTCAGGGGTTCGAATCCCCTTAGCTCCACGAAACAAGCCGACACAGTCGAACTTGTTCACCACATAACTCAACACGGGGCTATGGCGCAGCTGGTAGCGCATCTCCATGGCATGGAGAGGGTCAGGGGTTCGAATCCCCTTAGCTCCACGATCACGGATCCCGGATCGCTTTACAAGAGCGGTCCGGGATTTTTCGTTGTTCGGTCCTACAAAACTCTCCCCCGATACCGTTGGCGTCAACAAACCGTCGTTATAATGGGCGAGGTCCCTACCTGTTATCAAAGGAGACAAGACATCGTGACCGTAACCCGTGTGTATATCGCTAGCCCGGAAGGCGCCAATGGCCGCAACGTCGTGGCCTACGGCGTGCTCAATGCACTGACCTCGAAGTACAAGACGATGGTGTTCCGCCCCGCCGTGTCCAATCACGACGACTTCACCCCGGTGCTGCTGGCCGCATCCAACGCCGGACTCGGCGTGGCCCTGTCGACCGGCCTCGACATCCATGAGGTCAGGCGCGACAAGGAGACCGCCCGCGGCGACATCGTCGGCGCCTTCAACGACGCGCTCGAAGTCTCCCGCGCCGAGGCCGCGCTGATCGTCGGCACGGACAAGTCCCACGTCAACGATCCGACCACCTACGAGTTCAACGCGAACGTGGCCGCCGATCTCGAGGCCGGCGTGTTCCTGACCATCGCCACCATCGACCGCTGGCCGCACGAGCTCGACGAGACCGTCAAACTTTCCATCGAGGGCATGGAGGCCGCCGGCAACAAGGTGCTCGGCATCTTCGTGACCGGCTGCGAGCCGCGCCACGCCTTCTCCGTCAAGGAGACGCTCGCCAAGTATGGTCTGCCGGTGTGGACGATCCCGCAGGTGCAGTTCACCGACGCCTCCACCAAGGACGTGGCTCTGGAGACGTTCCGCAAGAACGTGCCCACCGAGGAGGTGCTCGCGGCGCTCAACGTGGACGTGACCTTCCCCATCACCCCGTACGCCTTCCAGTTCTCCCTGCTCGGCAAGGCCAAGACCAACAAGAAGACGATCGTTCTGCCCGAAGGCGAGGAGGACCGCATCATCAAGGCGGCCGACTACCTGCTCCAGCGCGAGATCGTCAACCTCATCATCGTCGGCGACAAGAACGCGATCCTCGCCCGCGGCAGGGAGCTCGGGCTGAACCATCTGGACCGCGCCCGCTTCCAGGCGATCGACGACGAGAACGTGCTCATGCCGATGGTCGCCAAGCTGTGCGAACTGCGCGCCAAGAAGGGCATGACCGAGGAGCAGGCCCGCCAGCAGCTGAAGGACGCGAGCTACTTCGGCACGATGCTTGTCGTGCTCGGCTACGCCGATGGCCTCGTCTCCGGTTCGATCAACTCCACCGCTAACACCGTGCGCCCGGCTCTGCAGGTCATCAAGACCAAGCCCGGCCAGAAGCTCGTCTCCGGCTCGTTCCTCATGTGCTTCAAGGATCATGTGGCCGTGTTCGCCGACTGCGCGATCAACTTGAACCCGGACGCCGAACAGCTTTCCGAGATCGCGCTGCAGTCCGCCGAGACCGCAAGGGCGTTCGGCATCGATCCGAAGGTCGGCATGCTCTCCTACTCCACGCTCGGCTCGGGCAAGGGCCCGGATGTGGACGTCGTCGAGGAGGCCACCCGTCTGCTCAAGGAGAAGGCGCCGGATCTGCCGGTCGTCGGCTCCATCCAGTTCGATGCCGCATGGTCGCCGACCGTGGCCGCCACCAAGGCCAAGGGCAACGATGTGGCGGGTCACGTCAACGTGTTCGTCTTCCCGGACCTGTGCGCCGGCAACATCGGGTACAAGGCCGTGCAGCGCTCCTCCGGGGCACTCGCCATCGGACCGATCCTGCAGGGTCTCAACAAGCCTGTCAACGATCTGAGCCGCGGCGCCCTCGTTCAGGACATCATCAACACGATCGCCCTGACCGCCATCGAAGCCCAGTAGTTTGTAGTAAGTAGCGAGTAGTCTGACTAACGGTAACCCGTGTCAGCGGGAAACAGACAAATCACAATGGAGGATGCCCACAATGGCGAAAACCGTCCTTGTCATCAATTCCGGTTCCAGCTCTATCAAGTACCAGCTGGTCGACCTTGAAACCGGCGAAGGCCTCGCTTCCGGCCTCGTCGAGAAGATCGGCGAGCCGATCGACGGCCACTACAAGCACGAGTACAACGGCGAGAAGCACGAGCTCGAGGAGCCGATCCACGATCACGAGCAGGGCCTCAAGCGCGTGCTCGGCTTCTTCGAGGAGTATGGTCCGAACCTGTCCGAGGCGGGCATCGTGGCCGTCGGCCACCGCGTCGTCCAGGGCGGCTCCATCTTCCCGAAGCCGGCGCTGGTCACCGACAAGACCATCAACCAGGTCAAGGATCTTGCCGTGCTCGCCCCGCTGCACAACGGCCCGGAGGCCAAGGGCGCCGAGGTCATGCGCTCCCTGCTGCCGGACGTGCCGCAGATCTTCGTCTTCGACTCCTCCTTCTTCTTCCAGCTGCCGAAGGCCGCCAGCACCTACGCGCTGAACAAGGAGATCGCCGATCAGTACCATATCCGCCGCTACGGCGCCCACGGCACCTCCCACGAGTTCATCTCCTCCGTGGTGCCGGAGGTCGTCGGCAAGCCGGCCGAGGGTCTCAAGCAGATCGTCCTGCACATCGGCAACGGTGCCTCCGCCTCCGCCGAGGTGTCCGGCAAGCCGGTCGAGACCTCCATGGGTCTGACCCCGCTCGAGGGCCTCGTCATGGGCGGCCGTACCGGTGACATCGACCCGGCCGTGGTCTTCCACCTGATCCGCAACGCCCACATGAACGTCGACGAGCTCGACGCCCTGTTCAACAAGCGCTCCGGCATGATGGGCATGACCGGCTTCGGCGATCTGCGCGAGGTCCACCGTCTGGTGGCCGAGGGCAACGAGGACGCCAAGCTGGCCCTCGACGTCTACGTGCACCGCATCGTCAGCTACATCGGCAACTACACCTACCAGATGGGTGGCTGCGACGTGATCACCTTCACCGCCGGTGTCGGCGAGAACGATGACATCGTGCGCAAGATGGTGTGCGACAAGCTCGCTCCGTTCGGCGTCAAGCTGGACGAGGAGAAGAACGCGACCCGTTCCAAGCAGCCGCGCATCATCTCCACGCCGGATTCCTCCGTGATCATCGCCGTGATCCCGACCAACGAGGAGCTGGCCATCGCCCGCAAGTCCGCCGCCATCGCCGAGGCCGGCGAGGACACCTACGGCAACAAGTTCGCCAAGTAAGTAGTCTGATCGCCTGAGCCGTCAGGTCGCCGCCGAAGCGGGCGATCCGACGCGAAGACAGGCAGGGGCCTGCATCGGGTTCATCCGAACTCCGATGCAGGCCCCTGCCGTTTCCGGATGCTGCTTGTCAGGATTTCCGAACAGCTATCCGAGCAGTCTGTTCCACATGCCCACGAAGTCGGGCAGCGTCTTTCTGGTGGTTTCGACGTCGACCACATCCACACCGGGCACCTTGAGTCCGACCATCGCGGCGAACGTGGCCATGCGGTGATCGGCGTAGGTCTCCATCACCGCGCCGTGCAGCCGGTCCGCCGGCACCGGCGTGATGGCGATGCCGTCCGGAAGCTCGGCCGCCTGACCGCCGATCCGCGTGATCTCAGTGACGAGTGCGGCGAGTCTGTTCGTCTCATGGCCGCGCAGATGTCCGATGCCGATCATGTTCGTGGGCTTGTCGGCGAAGACGAGGATCGCCGCCAGGGAGGGCGCGATCTCACCGGCCGCAGTCAGGTCGAAGTCGCCGAGGCCATGGATGCTCCCGTCGGATTCCACGGCACAGTAGCGCACGCCGTTCTCCTCGGGGAACGTGATGCGCGCGCCCATCGCCTCAAGATATCCGGGCAGGAGACCGCCGGGCTGGGTGGTCTCGACCGGCCAGTGGGGCACGCGGACACGCCCTCCGGCGATCAGCGCCGCTCCGAGGAACGGCGCCGCGTTCGACAGGTCCGGTTCGACGACCACGCGCTCGGGCAGCTGAAGTTCGCGGTGTTCGACACTCCACAGGTGATGCGCCTCATCGGCCGTGGCATGGCCGCCGGCGCCGTTGACGTCGGCGACGGTCATGCGGATGTGCGGCAGGCTCGGGGTCCTCTCCCCCGTGTGCGTCAGTTCGAGTCCTGCGGGCAGACGCGAGCCGACAAGCAGCAGTCCGGAGATGAACTGGGACGAACCGGAGGAGTCGATCGACACCTTGGCAAGGGAATCCGGCAATGTCTTCGGCGGCGTGACCGTGAACGGCAGGAAGCCCTCCTCACCGTGGTATTCGATCGTCGCACCCAACTGCTCGAGTCCGTCGAGTACGGGCTTCATCGGACGTGCGTACGCCTGTTCGTCGCCGTCGAATCGCACGGCATCGTCTGCGAACAGCGCGAGACCGGGCACAAATCGCATCACGGTTCCGGCGAGGCCGCAGAATACGTCCACATTGCCGCGGAAGCGGCCGGAGGCCGGGGGCGTCACGGTAACGGTGGTGTCGTTGTCCGGATCGACGGCACAGGTCACGCCAAGCGCCTCAAGGGCACCCATCATCAATTCGGTGTCCCGGGAGCGCAGCAGTCCCACCAGCGTGACCGGCTTCGATCCCAATGCGGCGAGGATCAGATACCGGTTCGACAGGGACTTGCTGCCGGGGATGGTGATGGTCGCGTCGATCGGGCCATCGGGCGTGGGCGCGGCCCACAGGCTCTCATGCTTCGTTTCGCTCATACGCCCCATCGTATAAGGCGTCTGCGAACTGAAGAAGCCGCATGTCCACCGCAGTGTCACTATCGGCCGGGCGTTCGTCTCAGGCATTCGTCGGACGGACCATCAACATCGCCAAGCCCCATGTGGGGACGAACGGACGCTACTTGCCGTTGCGCTGGTATCCCTGTTGGATCGCGACGTTGAGTTTGTCGAGCAGGGCGGTCGGGTCCGCGTTCTCCCGTGACTGACGCAGCTGCTCCTGAAGGGTGTTGAGCGCGCCGTAGGAGGTGTCGAGGTCGACGAGCTGCGAGGAGAGATCCTTCAGCTGCTTGCCCTGATCGGAGCTGGAGGAATACGACGAGGGATCGCCGATCGCCTTCATCTGGTTGATGATCGCGGTCATCTGATCGAGCGTGCGTCCGAGGGTGGAGGAGAACTCGGAGACGACCTGTGCCTTCGCGTCGTCCAGAGGCTCCACCGCGGCCTTGCACGTGGCGATGTACTGCTCATAGTTGGTGATGAAATCGGCATCGTACATCGTGCCGCTGGGGGTCTTGCCGCATGCCGTGACCATTGCGGACAGCGGCTGTGCGGAATCCGCCAGGTTCTCGGACAATCGCACGAAATGCTTGGCCTGCGTGGCGTAGACGGTGTACGCGGCGAGTACGTCGGGATCCTTGGCCGCCCGCAGATCGGCGAATGCGTCCACCGATTTGCCGAGTTTGGAGGCCTGCGCCTTGAGGGTCTGCTCCTTGGAGGCGTCATAGGAGACGCCCTGTGCGTAGAGGAACTTGAACGCGTCATCGACGGCCGCCGACGTGGCCGCGTACTGCTTGGCCATCGTGGAGGTCTGCTGCGCAGCCGTCGAATAGTCGGAGGCGCGTACGGCGGAGAACGGCTTGAGCACGATCAGCGCCACGACCACCGCGATGACCGCGATTACGGCGACGATGGTGCCGATGATGGTCGGCAGCGGAGGACGCCTGCGTTTGAGCTCGACCGGGCGAATGAGCTCGTCGAAGTCGGGCGCTTCGATCGGCGAACGCATGCCGGGAGCGTCCAGCGGCACGATATCGACCTGACTGCCGTTTCGTTCGTTGTGTTCGTCACGTTCGTCGTCGGTGACGTTCCTGTCCTGCACGTCGGTCATGCGGTCTCCCTTGCTTGCGCCATCGTATGGCGGAATCGCAGCGGAAATCGGCCGTCATCGCAATCGTCTGCCGAAAGCGTCCGGTCGAATCCGTCCGATGCGGTGGTGAACATTCTCAGGGTAATCGGGAGGACTGACCAAGAAACGGCCATCCGTGGGGCACGGATGCACGGAGGATACACGATGGATACAGTGGATCACGGTGGATGACGGAATCGTCGTGACGTCGGAGGTGTCTTATGAGAATCATCGAGCAATGCTGCCGAGGCAAGCATACGGATCAGACGCTCAATGAGGACGGGCTGTTCGTCTCGGATCGGTTCGCCGCGGTGGTGGATGGCGTGACCGGCAAGAGCGTGCGTCATCCGTGGGATCCGAGCGGCGGCGTGGTGGCGAAGGAGGCGATGCTGGATGTACTGGCGTCGCTGCCCGCAGATGCGGGCATGAGGGACGTCCAGTATCTGGTGGATGAACGGTTCCGGGCCGCGTATCAGGCGCATCCGCTGGGCCCGTCGTTCTTCGAGCATGAGCCGTTGGAACGTCTGCAGGCCAATGCCGTGGTGTATAGCGTGTCGAAGGGCGAGGCGTGGCTGTTCGGCGACTGCCAGATCATGGTCAACGGCGTGCAAACGCCCACGTTGAAAAAGGTGGACGAGCTGCTGGGCGACCTGCGGTCGTTCGCGGCGCAGGCTTTGCGGCTCATGGAAGCAGGCAAGAAACGGGACGCGGAGGGCGAACAGGACACCTTGGACGATGTCGGTGACGCCGAGACCGCAGCCGGAGCACGCATGCCACCCGACGATCCCGCACGCGAGATGATCCTGCCGTTCCTGCGGCTCCAGTCGCAGTTCGCGAACCGACGGGGCGAATACGGCTATTTCGTATTCGACGGGTTCACCGATCCGACGTATCCGATCCACGTCGTGCTTGTCCGTCCCGGTGACGAGGTGGTGCTCGCCTCGGACGGCTATCCCCTACTCGCACCCACGTTGGACGATTCGGAACACGAGCTGGAGCGGCTGCGCCGTGAGGACCCGCAGCTCATCCGCGAATACCGTTCCACGAAGGGTTTCACGGCCGGCCTGAAGTCGTTCGACGACCGCACCTACCTGCGATTCATCGCCTAGCCGCGGATTCGCCGTCTCGCGTCACCACCGCAGATCCGTGCCCGACACGTCTCATCCGTCCGGCGACGAAGACGCACACGAGCAGGATCAGCGCGAAGAGGGATCCGAACAACAGACCCGTCCTGAGATCGTCGCCGTTGGCGGAGGCGACGAAACCGACCAACGACGGACCTCCCGCACATCCCAGATCGCCGCTCATGCCCTGCTCGGCGGCGCCGGCGCACAGCATCATGAGGAACATGAGCAGGGACACGGGTGGGAGTCAGTCCCCGGTTGTCGACGATGCACCTCGTTGCGAATTGCTCATGGGTTCATCGTAGCGCGGGTCTACGTTGATCAGCGGTCGGAGGCGATGCGTGACTCCGGCATGGCGGTTGACGGCTTGTGCGCGTCTGCGTGTATAGAGGTGCCGGCCGTAACATTCGCCGTGATGCTCATGGGAACGGTCTGCGATCCGGTACCGGTGCTCGCATCGACGTCGGAGTCGATCTGGGCGTTGTCGTCCGACTGTCCCTCACCATTGTCCTCGAGCTGCAGCTGCGCCTGATGGCGCACGAGCTGCATCGTGACACGATCCGCCTCGATCGCGGCGATCTGCCTGGAGAAGACGATGAACCATCCGAGGAAGAGCAGACCTGCAAGCGCCTCGACGTTGGTCAGGGTGTTGTGGCCGAGCATCATGTTGGCCCAGAATCCCGCGCACACCAGTGCGACGAGATCGGAGACGACCATCACCGCCTTGCCGATGCGTGGCGCGAGCCATGGCAGCAGCAGGAACAGCAGCAGCATGATGAACGGCAGTCCCTTCGCGCAGATGTTGTGCATCAGGTTGTGCGGCGTGTAGCGGAACGCGCCGATGCCTATGAATGCGAGACCGGACAGGGTGAGCAGCACGGCGAGTACGGTCATGCGCGTGACGAAATGCGGGATGTCGTAGCCGCGATTGGGGTCGTCACGCGTGTGGTCGTGCCATAGGCGCATGAGTCGTTCGGTGGTCAGCAGTTCGGAGACCGCGAAGTAGCTGACGATGATGATACACACGCCGGCCAGCATCAGCGTGGAGTTGAACATCGTGGCGGCGAAGGTGGTCCTGTCCCCCAGCTGGGAGAAGTTGTTGTGATACCAGTATGGGTCGTCCGTGGTCAGTCCCGCGACGCTCACGCCGGCGATCACGAAGAACGGCAGCAGGGAGGCGAGGGTCTTCGCGCTCATCATCTCCGCCTGCACGAACGTCATATAGCCGACGACTCCGGCGAATGCGGCGCACACCGACGACATGTATCCGACGAACAGCGTGCCCATCATCTCGTTGATCGCGCCGAGCAGCGCGAACGACGACAGGAACGTGGTCGCGGCGTACACGGTGGAGAGGGCCAGCGTCTCGATGATGCGGCGGATCGGCGCGAGCCAGCCGTTCTTCAGGGTCATTGAGCGGGAGTTGGAGATGTATCCGACGCAGAACGACACTACGGCGCAGGCGGCGACGATGCCCGCGCAGACGGTGAACCGGCGCTGCGAGACCTGCCAGATGGCGGGGGCGTACCGCAGGTAGAGGTTCATGCCGATGGCACCGACGCAGGCGCACAGGATGAACGAGATCAGGCCGCCGGTCTCCGCACGTTGATGACGGCCCATGTCCTACCTCCTTCGTGTCACGTCCACCTGTATTGTACAATGACTGGTTGTGCCTGATACTAGGCACGGATACGGGCCGTAGCGCAGTTTGGTAGCGCGCCTGCTTTGGGAGCAGGATGTCGCGGGTTCAAATCCCGCCGGCCCGACCATAAGCCTTACTCCCGATTGGGTTTTGCAGCCTGCCATTCAATGCGGAACGCCGCTGCAGTAACAATCCGGTAACAATGACCGCAGATTTTAACGGCTCTTCGCATTTTGGTGTGTAGGTGTGGGTTGCCATAGGTGGGTTTGGATGGTGTGTCTGAATCCTCCGGTGTGTAGCAGGCTGCGGGTGATGTAGTTGTCGAGGTTGCGGAAGCCGAGGGCCAGGAAACCAATGGCGTTTGGCTTCCACCGATGAGGCGTTCGGCAGCAGCGGGCATAACGGCGAGATAGCCGAGCGGTTTCTTGCATGGTGGGGAGACGAGCAGATGGCCTTCTACGGGAAGGAAGCCTTTCGATAACATCGATAACAGGATCCGGGCAAATCATCCGGATAAAAGAGAACCCCCAGTGCATCACGGCTCAGTCGAAGACCGTCCGGAGAGGCCCTTTGGGGGATTTCATGGAATATGATAACGGGCTATGAGCCGACAGTCAAACCCAGCAGCCGATTTCCTCTCACAGACTCCCCGGAAGGGCAGTCCACAGGAGAGGCGTTACGCTCGTGCATCACCGACGAACGGCTCTCATCCTATGACTCCGAAGCACGGAGACGTTCATGCCCGGCTTTGCGACTGTACCTGTGGGATCATGACATGGCCAGCGCGTGCATGGGCGACATCGCCATCCTTGAAGTCGCCTTGCGCAACCACATGGATCGGCAGCTGTCCCTCATCGCCTTGGAGCAGGCCGGCACCGAGGACTGGTACATGGCGGGGCTGCGTTTCGACGACCGTACTCAGCGTCAGATCCGTGAGGCATGGGGCCATCTCACCATCCAGCAGAAGAAATGGCACACGCATGGCCATCTCGTCGCGGCGTTGACGTTCGGGTTCTGGCGCAATCTGCTGGAGAACGGCGGAGCAATCCATGCTCGTTGGCCGGACGAGGGCAGCGCCGATTACGAGAACGATCTCTGGCGCAAAGGCATCGTCAAGTCCTTCCCTGGCGGCCGTCGGCACGCAGCGGACGCGAACGCCAAGTGGACAAGAGACTAAGCGCTGATCATTGTCAAGACCGCGCATGCCCTGCGCAACCGGGTCGCCCACCACGAGCCGCTCGTCAACGGCGTCCCGCTGCCGGGCGAGAACCGGCGCATCACACTGGCGGACGCGGTGCGGGCCTGTTTCGATCTGGCGATGATTCTGGACCGGAATCTGTACTCGTGGCTGATGGACAACAGCAAGATGAAACTCGTGCTCGAACACGAGCCACGGTCTATCGAGTAGACGGCGGATGTCACCAATCCCGCAAGCCAGGAGCCGGAAGACAAAGGCCCAAGGATCATGAATGAGGTAGTGCACGGGGTTCGCCAGTAAGGCCGGATAGTGCGGTGATGCGGGAGATAAACGTGCGAATTGCCGGGGTGGCATCGAGCGGATAGAGCAGCCCGTAGTGCATGATGACCGGTTCGGGCCAGTCCACGGCTACGTTGATGAGCTGTGGGTGAATGCCGGCCCACATCGGTTTGGAGATGAGCAGGTCGCCGGATTCGGCGCAGTCGTTGAACGTGTCAAGGTCGTAGTGGTCGATGTCGATCAGATCGATGGCAGGGCATTGTTCCAACAAGTCCCGAGCTGTGTCGTTGGCGCCGCGATGGCGCATGAGGATGCGGATGCGCGTGCCTTCGAGGTCTTTCAATGTGAGTCGTGCGCGTCTCGCCAGCGTGTGGTTGCGTGGCACGGCCACGCATAGTGGCTCGGAATCGAGGGCGAGGGTGCTGCATGTGTCGTTCCAATAGCCGGTGTCGAACGCCGTGGAGACCAGGTCGATGTTTTCGCCGAGATGGGTGATGATGTCGTTGATGGCTTCGGAGTCGTCGGGCATCGACACCAGTTCCAGGCGGATGTCGGTGTGCTTGCCGGCGTCGCGTTGCCATAGATCGAGGATACGGCGGCCGGGGCGCAGGATGGAAACGCCAAGACGAACGGTGGCGATGCCGTCGGTGCCGCGTTGTTGCGCACGGCGCAGGATCTCCTCGCATTGGCGCACAATCATCCGCGCGTCCTCGACGAACTCTCGGCCGGCTTTGGTGAGTTGCACGCCGCTGCGCGATCGGTCGAACAACGTCAGGCCGTATTCCCTTTCGAACGTATTGACCTGTTTGGCCACCGCCGGCGTGGAAATATGCAGGCGATGGCCGGCCTTGGCGAAGCTGCCGGTCTGCGCGGCGGCGATCACCGCGTCCAGTCTTCTGTCGTACATTGCGACCTCCATAAACCAAAGGTTTATATGATGTAAGCCATAAGCATTTATAAACCGCTGTTTTACTGATGTCTTGAAGACATACCATAGCTACTGCAATAACCAAACGGAAACATGTAAACCAATGGGATATAGGTGAGTATGACATCAATCAACGAATCCGCAGCCCTCGGCCTCGTGCGCGAAGACGAAAGCCTCGAGCGTGAAACCCGTCGCGCATCGCGTCGCTCGGCCCGCTACAGCGCCGGGCTGACCACTTTCGCCACTTCGCTGGCGTTCTTCCTGACCGGTATGGACACCATGATTGTCAACGTGGCACTGCCGACCATCACCGCCGACCTTGGCGGCAATATGGCGTTGCAGCAGTGGATGATCGACGGGTACACTCTGCTGTTCGCCTCGCTGCTGCTGCTCGCCGGCAGTCTGTCTGACAAGTTCGGCGCCAAGCGCATGTTCTTCTTCGGCACGGCATTGTTCGGAGCGGCATCCCTGCTGAGCACCTTCGCGTGGACCATGCTGGTGCTCATCGTCGGCCGTTGCCTGATGGGCGTGGCCGCAGCCTGATCTTGCCGGCGTCGATGGCCTTGATTAACGAGGCCAATCCCGATCCGCGCCGCCGTGCGTTCGCCCTCGGCCTGTGGGGCGCCGGCTCGGCTTCGGCATCCGCGTTCGGCCCACTGTTCGGCGGTTTGCTCACACCAATCCACTGGAGCCTGATTTTCGCGGTCAACGTGCCGTTCTGCCTGATTGTGCTCGCTCTTGCACCGAAGGTTGCACCATCGCCCACCCGTGCCATCTCGTTCGACTGGCTCGGCCAGACGCTCGCGCTGATTGGCCTCGCCTCGCTGGTGGCCGGCGTCATCGAAATCGGTTCCCTGGGCATCTCCTCGCCGGTGACGCTCGCGCTGCTGTCTGTCGGCGTCGCCGCACTCGTGCTGTTCGTGATCGCACAAGCCAAGGTCGGGCATCCGATGGTGCCGCTGAACCTGTTCCGCAACGACGGCATGCGCATCTCGCTGATCGTGGGCTTCATCATGATCTTCAACTGGTTCGGCATGGTCTTCATCTCCACCCTGTTCCTGCAAAGCGAGCAGGGCATGAGCCCGTTCGCCGCTGGGCTGGTGTTCATTCCCTCCGCGGTGGTCATGGTGGTCACCAACGTGTTCAGCGGGCAGGTCATCAACTCGATGGGCACCCGGTTCACCGTGTCCATTGGACTGATTGCCATGGCCGTCGGGTTCCTTGCCGCGGTGCTGGTGCCGGCTCCAATGCCCGCATGGGTGATCGCCGTCGCCCTGAGCGTCGTCGGCCTTGGCGGCGCACTGGTCACGCCGGCACTGTCCGGACTGGTGCTGGTGAGCGTGGAGCAGAAGCAGGCGGGTATCGCCAGCGCGGTGTTCAACACGTTCCGTCAGGTCGGTGGCGCGATCGGCGTGGCCGTGTTCGGTGTGGTCGCCACCTTCACACCCTCGCTTGACGGCTCCCTGCGCGCCGTGTTCATCGCGGCCGCCCTGCTGCTCATCTGCGCATTCGCCTACGCTCGGCTGCGCTGGGCTGAGCGCTGACTTCGGGTGTCCCGTTCATGGCGATATCCGCCACACTTGAACGACAGTCGTTGGAGACGGGTCGATTATTCCGCATTCAGCTCCAATTAGGGTGAATGGGGAGAGCGGGTCAAGTTCTCTTCAATCACCTGTTCGGAGAAGATCGTCATCATGAAGGGCAGTGATGCTAACAGAGCATCTGGAGCAGTGTTTCGACGCGCCGAGTGTTTAAGCTGTTTCGATGGTCTGGGACGCTAACATTTTGCTAACAATGACCGTCACGATTTACCAATCCGGGTGGTCTGAACAAAGAAACTCAAAACTCAAGAACGGCATAATTCCAACGGTTTCAAGTTGAGCCAAGACCGGCGGCCCGAGCCAAGAACCCCCGATCCTAACAGGATGTCGCCGGTTCAAATCCCGCCGGCCCGACCAAAAGCCCTACTCCCGCTTGGGATGTGGGGCTTTGTCATATTTCCTCGAACAGGCTGATGGTAACACTGGATAACAATGACCACAGACCATCGCCGGTTATGACGTTCGGCTTACGGAATGCAGTCAGCACGGTTTGTCGGAGACACCGAGCGCTAGCCAGTCGGCGCAGGCTTGGGCGATGGCGCGCGGAGATTCGACGGCACCTCCCTCGAGCCACTTGATGAGGATGTTGAACATGGCGCCGGCGACAAAGTAGAGTCGGTATTGGCCGATGGATCCCATGGGTGCTCGTCCGGCCATCCCTCGTACGTATCCGTTAATCATGTCCTGGATTAGGCTGGCGAACCCGTTGCGATACAGTGTGAGAATGTAGGATTTGGCGGTCAGGCATCGGGTGAGCGAGCGCTCGAACCCGTCGGCGATGTTGGCGCGGGCGAATACGTCGTATTCCCTCGGTTTGGTGTCGGAGGGCTGGATGCTGTCGTGCAGGTCGCTCATCCATGCGTTGATGACGTCCTCCTTTGATTTGAAATTGCGGTAGTAGGAAGCGCGGGCGACCCCGGCCTCCGCGACAATGTCGGTGACGGTGATGGCGGAAAATCGTCTGCGTTCCATCAGGGCGAACAGAGCTTCGGTGATCTGCCTGCGCACGCGATCATTTTCCATAGAGCCCCGGCTCACGATGTCTCCCTTCGTTGAGAATCGTATGAAACATATCGTCTCAACCAGTATTCCATGAATCGCCGATGGGATATCTTCACCGGTGAGTCAGATCGCCGATTATTGGCTCAGTCACCGTGACGTCGACACGATCGCCGGGCCCTAGCCTTGATAGTGGACGATATGAATCGTCTCACTTATAGGCATGAGACCGCTCGCATACGGCGGTGGACGCGACGCCGGAAACCGACGGACAGTATCGATGAAAGGTACGACTGACATGACGGATGTGCGACTGATGGACACCAAGGAAGACTTCGTGAAGCTTGGTATCAACCCGGACAAGGTCGAGCAATGGGAGGATGGGCGACGTGATACCAGCGCTCGTGGCCATTGGGAATGGTGGTATTTCGACTCGATTCTGGACGATGGCAGTTCCGTGGTCGTCCAGTTCTTCCCTAAAGACAACATGAGGACCAAGGAGAGTGTGGATAGTCCACACCTTACGGCCAGGGTGGTGACCAAGGACGGTAGGACTTACGAGAAGCATCCGGCGTTCCGGCCGGAACAGTGCCGTTTCGCCAAGGAGGCCTGCGACGTGCGGCTGGGGAGCAATCTGTTCCAAGGTGACCTGGAAACCTATCGGATCCTTGTCGATTCGTCGGATGACGGATTCGGCGTGGACATCACATTGAAAAGCCAGTCCAAGCCGTATCGTCCCGGAACCTCCTACTTCGAGTTCGGCGACGATTATTACACGTGGCTCTGCGTCGTCCCCCGGGGTGAAGTGACCGGCACCGTTACGTTGGATGGCGTGCCGCATGAGGTGCATGGGCGCGGCTACCACGACCATCAGTGGGGCAGCGCGCTGTTCTGGAGCTTGTGGAACAACTGGCTCTGGGCCCGTCACAACTTCGAGGACCATTCGCTGCTGGTCTTCGACATGGTGGCCAGCAAGAAATACGGCTACCAGCGTTTCCCGATTGCGTTCCTGCAAGACAAGGACGGCAACATCGTCTTCGAAAACACCAAGGATGTCAATTACCAGCTCATCGAGAAGTACCGAGATCCGGACAGCGGCAAATACTATCCCAGGCGTTCCAAATACACGTTCGACGTGAACGGCAAGCACATTGAATATGAGCTCGAGGAGCGCAAGGTGCTGGAATCCCAGAACGCCAAGGCGCGCAAGATGTCGGCACCGGCCGTGCTGATGCTGAAGCTCAAGGGACTGGACCCCAGCTATGTCCGTTACGAGGCGACCGGAGACCTGACCGTCACCGAAGGCGGCAAAGAGACCTTGCACCGTGACGGAGCGCTCATCTATGAGTTCATGTATCCCGGTACCGAAGATTTCAGCAAGCACGTCTGAGGAGCCGCTGCCATAGGACGGCCATATTCCGAGCGGTACGACCAATCGCAAGGATATGCCGCACCGGCATGGCGCCGGACATTGGGAGGCTCAGTACGCGCCTGTCTTGATCACAGGATGCCACACGATTGAACATGTATTTCAGAAAGAAGAAAAATGAAGGCATTGATTTATACGAAGACCGGAGATTTGGATGTACTGCAAATAAAAGAAATAGATAAACCTACTCCAAAGGACAATCAAGTACTCATTTCTGTAAAGGCTTGCGCTTTAAGTATCACAGATTATGAACGGTTTAAAACATTAAGTTCAAAAGTTTCTTTCTCGACGCAAATAATTTCCACTCTAATGGGCTTCGCAGGTTCTCCAATCGGCGCAGAGATTGCAGGTGTAGTTGTCGAAGTCGGGGAAAATATCACCCATGTGAAAGTTGGAGATAGTGTATACGGAAAAACGGCAGGCACATTTCCTAAAGGCGGTTTTGCGGAATATGCTCTTATGGATAAAGACCATGTTTGCGTAAAACCTCAAAATATGACTTTTGAACAGGCATCTGCTATTTCCATTTCTTTTGAAACCGCGTTAGGCGCACTTCGCAAAGGGAATGTAAGAGCAGGACAGCAAGTTATGATTTACGGCTCTTCGGGCGGCGTCGGTTTATATGCGGTGCAATTAGCCAAAAGTATGGGCGCAAACGTAACTGGTGTATGCAGCACCCGCAATCTTGAACTAGCCAAACAGATGGGGTGCGATTACGTAATCGACTACAAAAAAGAAGATTTTACGAAAACGCAGACAAAGTTTGATGCAATTATAGGAGTGAATGGTTGCAATTCCATGAAAGACTATAAACGACTTTTAAAACCAAACGGGATTTTCGTAGGTGTGGGAGGAGATGTGAAACAAGTAAGCAAAGCATTCCTCCTTTCCTTTATATCAAGGAATTTTTCTTATTTTGCTGGACCTATTATGCCTCAAAATGATTATTTGTCTTATGCAAAAGAGCTGGCAGAAACCGGCAAATTGCTACCTTATATAGACAAGATCTATTCCGTTCAGGACACAAAAGAAGCCATTCGTTATATTGTATCTTCTCACACACAAGGAAAAGTTGTTGTTTCCATGGATTTTAAATAAAGAGGAAACTCTTGAGAACCTGAATAAAAGAAACAGCAACAATTATCAAAAAGGATGTCGCCAGTTCAAATCCGGCTAGCCCGACAGAGAGCCCTACTCCCGCATGGAATTTGGGTTTCACCGTTCGAGGCGGAAGGCCGCTGTGGTAACGATTCGGTAACGATGACCGCAGACTTTAACCTCAATTGACTGTGCAGGAAAGAAAAAGAGGCTTGTGTTGTTTTCGTGGGTTAGTTGGTGGGTTGGGGTAGTCGGATGTTGAGGCCGCCGCATCGGAGCATGATCAGGGCCATGAGGTTGGTGACGTGGTGGAAGCCGTAGGCCATGCGGATGGTGACCTTGATGCGGTTGTTGAACGCCTCGAGACTAGCGTTGGAGTAGTCAAGCTCCATCGTCCTGAGGATGTCGGGGCGTCGCCTGCGGATCTTTTTGAGCCTTCGCCAGTTTGTGTGGTGGAGTGTTGGGCCTCGGTGTCGTGGCCGGGGCTTTTGTGTATACAGGTATGGAAGGGGCGTTCGCCTGTTAGGTTTGTTTCCGCCAAGAAATAGAACCGAAGAACAGGGGAACGCCTGTGCCTACCATATCAGCCGGCGCGCTCAAGCGCATGCTGCATCTGCCCGCCAATGTCGTGATCGGCACGCCCCGCGTCGAACGGGATCGCGCCGGCCGTGAGATCGTCGTCGTCCCGGTCCGCCCGTATGCGAGGGACATGGGCCGGTGCGCCGAATGCGGCGGGCATGGCCGGCCGTATGACCGTCTGCCCACGCTGTGTTTTGTCAAACTGGGGTGGGCCGTTTCGGCGTGTTTTTTGGTCCGTTTGAGCGGTTGTTTTTAGGCCGTTTGGGCGTTGGCCGGTCCTGTCGGGTTGTTGGTTATTGCATAAGGGCGTGGGTTTTGCGCCAGGATTCGCCCTCGAATCGGATCATCCTGCCGTGGTGGATGGTGCGGTCGATGATCGCGGCGGCCATGTTGGGGTCGCCGAAGATCCTGCCCCATCCGCTGAATTCGATGTTGGTGGTGTAGATGATGCTCTGGGTCTCGTACGCGTTGGTGACGACCTGGAACAGGAGTCGGCTGCCTTCCTCGTCGATGGGCACGTAGCCGAGCTCGTCGATGATCAGGAGCGGGACCTTGCCGATCATGGCGAGTTCCCTGTCGAGCCGGTTGTCCGTCTGGGCGCGCAGCAGGCGCATGACCAGGCCCGCGGCCGTATAGTAGCGTACGGGCGTGCTCCTGCGGCATGCGGCCCGTCCCAGCGCGATGGCGAGGTGGGTCTTGCCGGTGCCGGGAGGGCCGAACAGGACGAGGTCGTCGTGCTCATGGATGAAGTCGAGGCCGGTGAGCTGTTCGCGCCCGTAGTCGACGGGGAAGCGGATGGAGGTCCAGTCGTAGCCGTCGAGTTCCTTGTCGGCCGGGAAACCGGCCGCTTTGAGCAGGCGTGTGCGTTTGGAGCGTTCCCGGGAGTCGATCTCGGCGTTCATCCATGATTCCATGAACTCCATCTGGCTTGGCGTTGCCTGGGCGAGCTGGTCGGCGAGGACCTGACGGGTCAGGGGCAGTTGGCGGGCCAGGGTCATGACCGTTTCGATTCTTTCGCCGGTGGACGCGCGCCTGCGTTTCATGTCGGGCATGACGACCGGCGGACGGTGGGTTCCCATGGTCAGGCCTCCTTCCTCATGGTCGTTTCATGGGGTTTCATGAAGATGTCGTATCCGGTCAGGTCGGGCGCGGTCTGTTCGTATGGCTGCTCGCCGGCGGCGATGCGCCGGGCCATGGCGGTCAGGCTGTCCTCGTCGAGTCGATGTCCCTGTTCGACCAGGTATTCGCCGGCCTGGACCGCCGGCTCGAAACCGGATTGGTTGCTGGCCTTGGCGATGAGACGGAACGCGTTCCGCCTCGCCTTGGCGTCCATCCGGTCGATCGCGAGCCTGAGCTTGTCGGGGAAGTCGCCGCGGATGGTGGAATCGGGCCACGCGTTGGTCTTGCGGCCCAGTGCGGGCAGGAGCGTGGCGGGGTTGCGCACCGTGGCCGGGGCGTCACCGTACACGCGTGGCAGTCTGGCGCAGGTGCGCCCGTCCTGGGTGCGGATCGTCACGTCGAACGCGCGCAGGGCGACGTCCAGCGTCCAGCCGCGCCACGAGGGACCGGCGAGATAATAATTGCCGTCGATCCGCACGCGCCCGTCCTTGTCGGCCTTCCTGGTCTCCCAGCGGATCGCGTCGAACGGTTTGGAGGGCAGGGGCTGCATCCCCGTCTTCTCCTCGGCGAACAGGTCGCCGATGTCGATGTTCTTCCTGTAATGGCTGTTCCCGGCCAGTGCGTCGCAGCGTTCGAGCATGTACCTGGTCAGCTGGGCGTAGGATTCCGCGTTCAGCAGGGGCACCATGATGTTGCGGCGCAGGAACCCGACCGCGTTCTCCACGCTGCCCTTCTCGTTGCCCGAGTTCGGGTTGCAGAACCTGGTCTCGAGCCGGTAGTGGGCCACGAACAGCTCGAACACCCTGACGACCGTGACCCTGTCCCAGGCGACCCGGTGGCCGGCGCCGGTCGCATTATCCAAAACCAGCGTCAAGGGGACCGCGCCGGCATGCTCGAACACCATACGCAGGCCCTCGCACACGCATGTATTTCGTCAAATCGGCGTTTCGGGTTTCGTCACTGATTTTGGCCTTTCGCTGTTTGTGGTGGGTGATGGTGTGCGGTGTGGTGTCTGTCGGGTAGGTTGGAGGCATGGATACCTCGCGTTTGTTCACGGCCGCGCTTCAGTTGCGGGAGCCTTGGAGGGTCGAGTCGGTGGATTTCCGGGACGGCGACGACGGCAGGCAGGAGTTGCATATCGGGATCGGTTTCGAGGCGGGCTCGCGGTTCCGTTGTCCCGAGCCGGGGTGCCGGCGGGACGAGTGCCCGGTGCATGACACGCGCGGGCGCGTGTGGAGGCATCTGAACTTCTTCCAGTACAAGGCGTTCATCCATGCCGGCGTGCCGCGCGTGACATGCCCGGAGCATGGCGTGAGGACCGTGCCTGTCCCGTGGGCGAGACCGGGCAGTGGGTTCACGCTCCTGTTCGAGGCGTGGGCGGTCGAGATGGCCCGCCACCTGCCGGTCAGCACGCTCGCCGAGCAGGTCGACGAGACCGACACCCGCCTGTGGCGGTTCATCGCGCACTACGTGGACGAGGCCCGCAGGCTCGAGGACTACACGGGCGTGGAGGCCATCGGCATCGACGAGACCAGCCGCAAGGGGCACAACTACATCACGGTGGTCGCCGACCTCGTCGAGCACGACGTGATCAACGTGACGGCCGGCAAGGACTCGTCCACGGTGAAGCGGTTCGTCGACGACTTCACGGCGCACAACGGAGTGCCCGGATACGTGCGGCTCGTCACCTGCGACATGAGCCTGGGGTTCCGGAAGGGCATCCGCGAATGCCTGCCCAACGCGGAGCGGATCGTCGACAAGTTCCACGTTGTCAAGCACGCCAACGAGGCCGTCGACAAGGTCCGGAAGGCCGAGGGACGCTCCAACGGGCTGTTGAAGAGGACGAAGTACCTGTGGCTGCGCAACGAGTCCGGGCTGGGCGAGCTGCAGTTGGAGACCAAACGCGCGCTCATGAAACAGCGGCTGAAGACCGGCCGGGCGTGCCAGATGCGCGAGACCCTGCAGGACATCTACGAGACCAGCCGCACGTCAGGCGAGGCGTGGGTGCGCTTGCACCGCCTGTGCTCGTGGATGATGCACTCACGACTGGAACCCATGAAGGACCTCGCCCGCATGATCCGCAGGCACTGGAACGAGATCCTGGCCTACTTCACCCACCCGTACACCAACGCGGTCCTCGAGGGCGTCAACAGCGTCATCCAGAACGTCAAACGACGAGCACGCGGATTTAGGAACATGGACTACTTCGCCACCATGATCTACCTGACCTGCGGCAAACTCGACCTCAAAGCAGTCACCGCCTACCCCCCCCCCACAACCCACCACAAACAGCGAATAGCCCTGATTTTTTTCGGGTTTCGGCGTCGGGCGTGCCGGCCGGTGGTTGGTTGGTTTATTGGCTGGTGTCGGTTTTGCCGAACATGAGGGCCTGGCTGACGCGTCGGCTTGGCCCGGTGAACTCGATGAGGCGTCCGTGGTGGACGATGCGGTCGATGATCGCGGCGGCGAGTTTGTCGTCCGCGAAGATCGTGCCCCATTTGCTGAACTCGATGTTCGTGGTGAAGATGATGCTGCGCCGCTCGTAGCTGCCGGCGATGACCTGGTAGAGGAGTCGTGCGCCGTCGATGTCGAAGGGCACGTAGCCGAACTCGTCGAGGACGATCAGGTCGGCTCTGGAGAGGTCCTTGAGCAGGTTGTCGAGGGTGCCGTCGCGTTTGGCCTTGCCGAGCTGGAGGACCAGTTCGGCGGTCTGGCGGAAGCGCACGCTTCTGCCCATCTCGACGGCCTTCATGCCGAGCGCGGTCGCCAGGTGGGTCTTGCCTCTTCCCGTCCTGCCGTAGAACACGAGGTCCTGGGCCTTGTCCATGAAGTCGAGTCCTGTCATCTGTTCCCTGTCGTATCCGTCGGGCAGGCGCACGTTCGCGAAGTCGTATCCGTCCAGGCTTTTGGGCACGGGGAACCTGGCCTGGCGCATGAGCCTGGCGCGTTTGGACGATTCCCGGTTGGCCAGTTCCGTGGCGAGCATGCGGTCGATGGCGTCGATCTGGCGCGGGGTCGCCCATTCGAGCGTGGCGTCGATGGTCGCCTGGGAGATGAACAGGCCGCGCGCCCTTTCCCGCAGCAGGTCGATGTCGGTTTTCTGGTTCATGCGGTCTCCTTGGTGTAGGCGATGTCGTATTCGCTCAGATCGACGGGATCCTCGTACTCGACCGGTTCCATGCCCGAGGCGTGGCGGGCGGCGGCGAGGCACACGCCGGCCCGATCCACGCCCCCGGTGGCCTCGAGGATCTCGAGCATGCCCGTCACTGCGTGCGTCCAGCCGCTTTCATGGTCCGCGTGTCTGAGCGTCTGCAGGCTTGCGCGCCGCGTGGCCTCGTCCTGCGAGTCGATCCATTCGCGCAACGGGTCGGGCAGCGCGTCGCGCACCCGGCTGTTTCGCCAGGCCGCGGGACGGGTGCACAGCAGCTCGAGCTGGCCTGACGGGTCGGTGCTGCTGGTGGGTTTGTCGCCGTAGGCCCTGGGATGCGCGGCCACGTGGACGCCGCCCGCATCGAGGATCTCGATCTCCAGCGCGCGCAGGCCGACGATCATATCCCTGCCGGCATGCTCGGGACCGGCCGCATACCGGTGGCGCCCCTCGAGGACGATGTTGCCGTACCTGTCGGCCCTCACGCGCTTCCAGGTGACCACGTCGAAGGGTTTGGCCGGCAGGGGCAGCAGCGCCTCACGGTCCTCGGCGAACAGGTCCGTCTCCTTGCCGCCCTTGCGATAGTGTTCCTTGGCCCCTAGTTCCAGACACCTGTCGGGCAACCTCCGGTTGAAGCTCTCGAGGTTCCATACGCTTGGAACCGGCACGAACAGCCTGCGCCGCACCGCGCCGACCCGCGCCTCGACCGCTCCCTTCTCATGACCCGAATACGGGTTGCAGAACGCGTACTCGAACCCGTAGTGAGCCTGGAACGCCTGGAACAGACGGGTCAGACGCACTTCGCCGGATGCCCTGCGACCCACGCCGGCCGCGTTGTCGTACACGATCCGCCGGGGCACTCCGCCCAACCACTCGAACAGGTTACGGAGCGCCTGGCACGTGCACTCCGCGTTCTCCCCGGGCATCAACTGGCACGGGGATATGTTCGAATGCGGGAAATCCAACACGAAATGACGCATCCGCTCCGTCGAACCACGCCAGCGCACGTCGACCTGGCCGAAATCAGCCTGGCATTCGCCCGGATGCCACGTCAGATCCAGGAAACCCATCTCCCGCTCCAACGCGGACTCGCGTCTGAGCTGCGCGACCTTGCGCGTAACGGTCGACAACGACACGGCGGCGCCGTACTCGTCACGCAGACGCTCGTGGATGCGCGTCGCCGTGTGACGCTGCTTATGCCACGTCTCCCGATCCTCGGCGAGCATCCCCTCGATCACGGGAACCCACTCATCGATCACCGAACCACGGCGTCGCCTCACGGGCGGCCTGGCCGATAAATCGTCGACCCTCAGATACTTGCGCACCGTCGGCTCGCTGACCTGCTCGCTGCGCGCGATCGACGCGATGGACTCGCCATTCCTGCGCCGCATACGGATAGACTGGATTTTGGGCATGCTGATCATTGCCTTTCCGGACCTTTCCCGAATGGATTCGAAGCACCATCAGGCTAAGGCCCACGGGTGGTCGGCATGCCTTTCTGCCTAAACCCGAAAAAACTACATGACTACAACCTCAACATCCAATTGAACACATACACACGCATTCGGCGTTCTCGCCCGGCAACGCCACGCAGTAGCGCATGTTCGACCACGGGAACGTGACGACCAGGCAATGCACGTCGACGCGATTCCCGCCGATCACGGCCTGGGCCAGACCGAAATCGACCTGCGCCTCGCCCGGATGCCACTCGAGCTCGAGATACCCCTCCTCCGGGAGCCGGTGCTCCTCGCGCCACCGTTTCACATAGCGTTGCACCGGCGAGTACGAGCCCTGGTATCCTTTCTCCGCCACGAGCCGGTCGTACACGCGTTTGGCGGTGTGCCGCTGCTTGCGCGGCATGAACCGGTCCGCCTCCAGCCAACCGTCCACCGTCGTCCTGAACGGGTCGAGCTTCGACGGCCTCGAGACGTGACGCTCCGGCCCGGGCGAGCAATCCTCCTTCCCCGCGTATTTCGCGACCGTGTCGCGGGCCACGCCCACCTCCTTCGCGATGCCTCTCCATGACACGCCGCGCGCGTCAAGCACCCTGATACGTTGTTGCACGGACACCGGTACCGTCATTCCTTTCCTTTCCCGAGAAACCGAATGGTCTGCTTTCAACTCGGGAAACTAGTCCGGGCAGGACGGGCCGGTGTTCATCTCTCACCACACGCTGAAATGGACTAAAACCTGCCGCTCATTCGGAGACTTTCCACACGCTCACACGGCCCACTTTCAATTGAACACACACACCCACGCGACGATGGCGGCATCTCGACATCGGCTGCGCGAGGCTTTTTCTGGAGTACGCGCCGCGGCGCGTGACCTGCGCCGGGCATGGTGTGACGGTCGCGATGGTGCCGTGGGCGAGACGCAAGAGCGCGTACACGTACGACTTCGAACAACAGGTCGCGTGGCTGAGCGTGCACGCGTCGCGCAGCGCCGTGTCGGCCCTGACTCGCGTCGACTGGAAGAGCGTGGGACCCGTGTGCAAGAGGGTCGCCGACGACCTGCGCGCCGAACAGGGCGCTGGCCTGTTCGACCATCTGCGCTCCATCGGCGTGGACGAGACCAGCTACCGCAAGGGCCACAGGTACATGACGGTCGTCGTCGACCACGACCGCGGGCGCGTGGTCTGGATGCACCAGAGGCACGGGGAGAAGGTGTTCGACCTGTTCTTCCGGACGCTCACCGAGGAGCAGCGTGCCTCCATCCGGGTGATCACCGGCGACGGGGCCCGGTGGATCGACGAGTGCGCGTTCCGCTGGTGCCCGCAGGCCGAACGCATCCCCGGGCGGCCCACTTTCAATTGAACACACACAATCGTCTCCTGGGCCACCGACGCGCTCGACAAGGTCAGGACCGCCGCATGGCGCGAGGCCAGAAAGACCGGCACGGCCCGGAAAGGCGCCAGGGACCCGATCAAGGGGGCGCGCGTTGGGCGCTGCTGAAGAACGAGGGCGACCTGGCCGCCGGGCAGAAGGCGCAACTGGAATGCATCGCCAACACCAACGAGACCCTCTGGGAGGCGTACAAGCTCAAGGAACGCCTCAGGATGATCCTCAAACAGACGGCGGACAAGGCCGCGCCCCTGCTGCGCCAATGGGCCGCCGACGCGTTCCTGTCCGGCATCCCGGGATCCGTCCCACTCGGCGAGAAGATCGCCAGACGCCACTTCGACATCCTCAGAACCATCCGTTCCGGACTGTCCAACGCCAGACTCGAGGCCATCAACAACAAGATCAAGACCACCATCAAGATGGGCTACGGCTACAGGAACCTCGACAACCTCATCAGCCTCGTCATGCTCAAATGCGGAGGACTCGGCCTACAACTCCCCGGACGCTAATAACCAGAAGGCCAAACCAGTCATCCACACCCACACAAACACCCGAAGAGCCAAATCAAAGGAACCGCGAATGCCGCTGCGGATATACGTTGACCCCGGAGTTTCATGATGTTTCGCATGAGTGACTTTCACGGGGCCTTGCACAGCATAGTATAGACACTATGACCGAGAATATGCAAGTCACAGCCTTCGATCTATGCAGCTGGTTCTCCGCGGAACGAATGCGCCGATACGAGGAATCGGCGTTGGACCCGGTCGCGCTGTATGTGTGGAATACACGCATGTCCAAAGCGTACCTTGAGGACATCGCGCATGTCGAGGTCATGCTGCGCAACTTTATTTCCACGCGACTTGCATCCGACTGCGGTCGGGAGGACTGGTTCGACCAAACAGATCATTTCGGTTTCGACTACGAATTTTGCAAAGCCGTCGAACGCGTCAAACGACGTATCCGCTACGCCGGTCATAACATCACCCCGGACCGCGTGATTGCGGGACTATCACTGGATTCATGGCGGTTCCTTCTGGTGCGCAAACTGGAGCCGACCGTATGGAAGGCACTGCGTGACCGCGCCAACGGCGGTATGCCATACTATAAATCGCGTCGACGCAAGGAATTCGAGACACACATCGTTCAACTACTGGATATGCGCAACCGATGCAGCCATCAGGAACCGCTTATTCGACCGGATGCTAACGCTGAACGAGAGTATCTCGACTTCCAGTGGGAAAATCTGCTATGGGTTGCCCGCGTCATCGACCCGAAAGCCGCCGACTGGATTCGCGGCCAATCCCGTGTGCCCACATTGCGTAAATTGCGCCCGTTCCATTCAGCATCGGACCTCGCAAACCTACCAAAGGCCGAATTCATGATGCCCGGACCAGAACGCGATCGGCTGGTGGGACTCATTCTCGACGGCACTAAGATCGCCACTGCAGCACTGCTCCTCGACTATGTCGAATGCGCCGAGCCACTGCCGAGAACCGGAAACCGGTCCGTACTGGTGAACTCCGACGACCATGGGGTGGCAGTGCTGGCCACCACCGATGTGGCCGTCATACGGCTGGCCGACGTCACTGACCAGCATGCGATTGACGAAGGCGAAGGTGATACGACCGCGGCAGAATGGCGGCGCACCCACGAGATATTCTGGGACTCTGACGAATACCGTGCCGAGTTCAGAGACCCGAACTTTCCTCTCGACGACGACACCCTTGTGGTGCTGGAACATTTCACGGTGACGCAAAGACTGTGAGATCAATGCCATGTTGGCATCTATCACATGACATTGCAGCGTTTCCGTGACGACCATCATTGAAGTGGTTTCGAGGTGAGCCAAGACCAGCTGCCTGAGCCAAGAAACCTCGAACCCTAGCAGGATGTCGCGGGTCCAAATCCCGCCGGCCCGACCGTACATCGCCGGCTACTTCGACAGCGATGAATACCTGAAGTAGACAACAGCATCACGCAACTGATCAAAACGCGAACAATCATGTTGAGTTCACCGGATACGCGGGACTCAACACGACTGCGACCGGATTCGGCGTTGAATCCCCGGGCCCACGAGCCTTCGAGATGATCGGGATTCCGGAAACGGAACTGAAGCGGCAATACGGCTGAGGCCCCGTGTTTCCACGAGGCCTCAGCCGTATGTTATCCGTGCCCGAGACGGGACTTGAACCCGTACGCCCGTTAAAAATAGGCACTAGCACCTCAAGCTAGCGCGTCTACCATTCCGCCACCCGGGCAGGTGTCGATCAGACAACAGATGATGAGTTTACTACAGTTTGACGAATCGTCAACCCGCGTGTCGCACCGATGTTCCCCGTCGACTTCTCTCCTCCAGTCAGCCGCTGACAGCCCCCTCTGACGAGGGGGCCGACAAACGGACAGAAATCGACTACCGATCAGAAGTTGCGCGGCTGGACGGGCTTTTCGGCGCTCATCAGCAGCATGAAGCTGCGCGACTGCGCGGTGATCGTGAACCCGGCCTCGTAGTTGAGCACCGGACCCTTCGGGTTGTGCGTGTCGACAATCAGCTTCCACTTGTGGCCGTAACGTTCCTCAGGCAGCGTGAACTGGATGGGTTCGTAGTGCGCGTTGAAGATGAGGATGAAGTCGTTGTCCACCATCGGGTTGCCGTAGTAGTCCAGCTCGGGGATATCCGAACCGTTGAGGTACACCATCATCGAGAAGGCGTGCGTGTTCTGCCAGTCCTCCATGTCCATGATGGAGCCGGTGTGATCGAACCATTCGACCTGCGGGATCGTCTCGGTGTCCTCCCCCGGCTCACGTCCGGAGAAGAAGCGACGCCGGTGCAGCACCGGATGATCGAGGCGCAGGTGAATGAGCTTCGAGACGAACTCGAACATGTCCTCGCGCGTCTCATCCAGATCCCAGTCGGTCCACGAGATCTCGTTGTCCTGGCAGTAGGCGTTGTTGTTGCCCTGCTGGGTACGCTCGACCTCGTCGCCGCCGCAGATCATCGGAATGCCCTGGCTGACCAGCAGCGTGGAGAACATGTTGCGGATCTGACGCTGACGCAGCTCGTTGACGTCGGGGATGGTGGTGGGACCCTCCACGCCGCAGTTCCACGAGCGGTTGTTCGACTCGCCGTCACGGTTGCCTTCGCCGTTGGCGTCGTTGTGCTTCCCGTTGTACGACACGAGGTCGTTCATCGTGAAACCGTCGTGCGCGGTGATGAAATTGACCGACGCGACCGGACGACGTCCGTTCATCTGATACAGGTCGGACGAGCCCATGAGGCGCGACGCGAACTCGGGCAGCGTGGACGGCTGCGAGCGCCAGAAGTCACGAACGGTGTCGCGGTAACGGCCGTTCCATTCGGACCAGCTGGACGGGAAGCCGCCCACCTGATAGCCGCCGGAGCCCAGATCCCACGGTTCGGCGATGAGCTTGACGCGGCTGATGACCGGATCCTGCTCGACGATGTCGAAGAACGCGGAGAGCTTGTCGACCTCCTGGAACTGACGGGCCAGCGTCGCGGCAAGATCGAATCGGAAGCCGTCGACGTGCATTTCGGACACCCAGTAGCGCAGGGAGTCGGTGATGAGCTGCAGCGCGTGCGGCGAACGCATGAGCAGCGAGTTGCCGGTTCCGGTGGTGTCGAAGTAGTGCTGCTGGTCGTTGTCGACCAGACGGTAGTAGGAGCGGTTGTCGATGCCCTTGAAGCTCAGGGTCGGACCCATGTGGTTGCCTTCGGCGGTGTGGTTGTACACCACGTCGAGGATGACCTCCATGCCGGCCTGATGGTAGGCCTTGACCATGGACTTGAACTCGTTGACCTGCTGGCCGCGCTCGCCTGCGGACGAGTAGGCGTTGTGCGGAGCGAAGAAGCCGATGGTGTTGTATCCCCAGTAGTTGGACAGCCCCTTCTCCTGCAGGAAGGAGTCGTTGACGAACTGGTGGATCGGCATGAGCTCGATGGCGGTGACGCCGAGCTTCTTCAGGTACTCGATGACCGTCGGGTATGCGAGGCCCGCGTAGGTGCCTCGGATGTCCGGAGGCACGTCCCTGTTGAGGTTGGTCATGCCACGCACGTGGGCTTCGTAGATCACGGAGTCGTGGTACGGGATGCGCGGGTGCTGGTCGTTGCCCCAGTCGAAGTAGGGGTTGACGACCACGGACTTCATCGTGTGCGCCGCGGAGTCGAGCAGGTTGACGTTGTAGGGGTTGTCGGGCGAGGAGAACCGGTAGGAGAAGAGACTCTCGTCACCGTCGATGTTGCCTTCGATGGCCTTGGCGTACGGGTCGAGCAGGAGCTTGGAGGGATTGCAGCGCAGACCCTGATTGGGGTCGTACGGTCCGTGCACGCGGAAGCCGTAGCGCTGTCCCGGCTGGAGGCCGGGAATGTAGTTGTGCCAGATGTACGAGTTCTGCTCGGTCATCTGGATGCGGGTCTCATAGTCGTTGTCGTCGAAAAGACACAACTCGACGCTGTCGGCAACCTGAGAGAACAATGCGAAGTTGACTCCGGCGCCGTCGTAGCTGGCGCCGAGCGGATAGGTTAAACCTGGTCGTATCTGCATAGTCACCAGTATCGCACCTCAAATCGTATGGAAATGTGTTGTTGTATGAACAGTCGGTGTTTCTTCGTGGACGAAGCGGCGTGGAACGCGGGATCAGGAGACACGGTTCGATTCGTGTCGGAGCCGTCGTATCGTCTCGTGCTGGATGGCGATGATCGAATTGGACGCGGTGATGCGCGTGGACAGAAGGTCGTCCCAGTCCACCCATGCGGATTCGACGTGCTCGTCGGGGTCGAAGTGCGTGTCGCGATGCGTCCATGAGTCGAGATGGAGGACCATGATGTGCGCGAGTTCATCAGTCATCCCCTCCGACGAGTAGTAGTCGCCGACGTGGTCGATGTCGAGTGCGTCGCGGGATGTCGGCACGACGCCGGTCTCCTCGGCGAGTTCGCGCAGCGCCGCCGTCTCCACGTCCTCGCCCGAGTCCATGAGTCCTGCGGGCAGTCCGTAGGCGAAGATGTCACTACCGGCACGGTATTCGCGTTCGATCAGATACCGGTCCGTCGTCGTATCGTGCACGAGCATGACCACGCATGGCGCGTGCCGGAGCACCTGCCGTCTGATACGTACGAGACCGCCCGTGTTGGTGGTCAGTCCGATGGTCATGTCGTCCACGTGGAAGATCGCGCCGCGGTACACCTCGCGGCTGTCGATCACCATCGCGGGCGTGTTCATGTCGATGCCGTCGGAACTGGCGTCCAGCGCATCCGTCGCCATGTCAAGCCTCCCTCGCATCGCCGTTGCCGTCGCCGACACCCGTATCCGACGTGGCCGGCGTGCGTGGCGTGACGATCCGTCCCGAATGGATGGTGAAGGTCCACGGATCCGTGTTGCGTCGGATCCAGTCGACGACCGGCCGCTCCCCCAAGGCGCGTTCGATTGCCGTGGGAACGTCCTCGATGGCGTAACGGAACCACATCGATTCGATGGCCGAATGCGGGGTGTTGACGAAGCAGGGGCGCACCTGTCCGTCGCCCGGCTCCCCTCCCCTGTCGAGTACGATGCCGGCGGCACGCATCGACGCCTCATAGCGCGCCTGTTCGATGGCGTCGGTGACGGGATGGTGGCGAAGATCGCTGGTCACGTACACGTCGACGCCGGCGGCGCGCACCTCGTCGAACAGGGAGTCGCCGGATCCGGGGAGCACGGCTACGGTCGAGACCGGCGCGTCCGGATCGCCGCACGCCTGCACGCCGAGCGCGGTATCGATGGGCAGGGCTGTGGCCACGCGTCTGGCGAACGCCTCGAACGAGACCGGTTCGACCAGACGTCCCACACGTCCGAGACCGACGGCGTGCGGCGAAGCGGGATCGTCAATGGGAACCAGCGGGCACTGGTCGACGAGCCCGAACCCGTCCGCGGCGGCCTGTGCGACGCCGCGATACGCCGCATCGGCGTTGGTATGCCCGACCCACAGCGCACAGCCGGCGCGTGCGAGACGATCCACGATGGCGCCGCGGAAGCCGAGTCCGGACACCTGATGCACCGACCGGAAGAACAGCGGATGGTGGGTGATGAGCAGGTCGGCGCCATGTGCGATCGCCTCGTCGACGATCGCCGAGGTCGGATCGGCGGCGAAGACGATGCGCGTGACCGGACGGGCCGGATCTCCGACGATGAGCCCCGGCTCATCCCACTGTTCGGCGTATCGCAACGGATACAGGCTCTCAAGTACGTCGACGACCTGTTTGAGATTCGGCATGATGTCCTCCCTTGATCTGGTCCGGGCTTCCTCGGGCCCGTATGGGTCAGAGCTGAGTCAGTGATGGCTCAGTGCGCGGCGAGCTGCCAATCCGATCCGATGCCGGTGGAGACGTCCAACGGCACATCGAGGGACACGGCTCCCTCCATCGCCTCGCGCACGAGACGTGTGGCCTGTTCGGCCTCGCCGGGCGCGATCTCCACGACGAGTTCGTCGTGGATCTGCAGGATGATCCTGCTGTTCAGACCCGCGGAGCGCAGCGCCTCATCGGCATGGATCATGGCGATCTTCATGATGTCGGCGGCCGTGCCCTGGATCGGCGCGTTGAGCGCCGCGCGTTCGGCGGCGTCGCGTGCGACGCGGTTGACCGAGTTCAACGCCGGGAAGTAGCGACGGCGGCCGAACATCGTCTCCGTGTAGCCGCGTTCGCGCGCCTCGGAGACGCACGATTCCAGGAAGTCATGCACCTTGCCGAAGGTCGCGAAGTACTTGGCCTTGAGTCCTTCGGCCTCCCCCGGGCTGATCTTGAGCTGCTGGGACAGGCCATAGGTGCTCAGCCCGTAGGCGAGTCCGTAGCTCATCGCCTTCACGTGGCTGCGCTGGTCGGCGCTGATCTCGTCGACGGGCAGCTGGTAGACGAGACTGGCCACGTAGCGGTGGAAGTCGGCGCCGGAACGGAACGCCTCGATCAGCGCCTCGTCTCCGGACAGGTGGGCCATGATGCGCAGCTCGACCTGCGAGTAGTCGCAGCTCATCAGCGATTCGTAGCCCTCGCCGGGCACGAACGCGGATCTGATCTCGCGTCCGGCCGCGTTGCGGTTCGGAATGTTCTGCAGATTCGGGTCGACCGAGCTCAGGCGTCCGGTGGCGGCCACCGTCTGCTCGAACGTGGTGTGGATGCGCCCGTCCGCCGGGTTGACCGCGTCGATCAGCGTGGCGACGATCTGCCGAAGCTTGTTGGTCTCGCGATGGCGCAGCAGTGCTCCGAGGAATCCGCTGGCGCGATCGTTGTCCGCGTTGCGCACATACAGGGTCTGCAGCGCATCCGCGTTGGTCGTGTACGAACCGCTTTTGGTGCGCTTGGTGGGTTTCAGTCCCATGTCCTCGAACAGCACCTTGGCGAGCTGCTTGGGGCTTTGCAGGTTGACGCGCGATCCGGCGTTGTCCCACGCGATCTCCTGCGCCTGATTCGCCTCGGCGGCGAACATGTCACGCAGATCGTCGAGACGACGCATGTCGAGCTTCGCGCCCTCGTTCTCCATGCCGAACAGCACACGGGAGACGGGCAGTTCGATGGCGGAAAGCAGCTTCGTCTGCTCGCACGCCTCGAGCTTCGGTCCGAGCTCACGGGTCAGCGCGGCGACGATGGCGGCGTGGCGCAGCAGCGTCGCATCCTGCTTACGCCTCTCGTCCGACTCGCCGTCGCCGGAATCCGCGGAATCGTCCGGCTCGGCGTCGAAGTCGAGCAGGCCCTGCGTGGCCTTGGGCTGCTCCTCGTCCAGATGCAGGTCGAGGAACTGGGAGGCGGCCTGTTCCAGACCGTCCGCGTGGAAATCCGGTCGGATCAGGTATCCGGCGAGCTTGGTGTCGAACGCCGGCTGGGGCACGTCGACCCCGTACGCCGCCAGCAGATGCAGATGCTCCTTGTACCCGTGCACCGCGAGGATCGAACGATGACGATCAAGCAGTCCTTCCAACGCTGCGGCCATGTCGGTGCCGAACGGCGCATCGAGGACGAGGGCCGTGTTCCGGTCCGCGGCGAGCAGCGTGACCGCCTCGAGCGAGACGCGTCCGGGACGGTCGTCGCCTTCCGCGTGGATGATCAGGTTCGGCACGTTGTTCGCGTCGGCGTCATCATTCGCGCCATCCTCCGCAGCCGGCAGGTTCTCGCGTTCCCACAGCGCGATGTCCTCGGCGCCTGCGGCATGCGTGGCCTCGGGAATCGTCAGGCCTGACTCGTCCTCGGCCTTCGCTCCCGCCGATCCGGCGGCTCCGGTTCCGGTCCGTTTGCCGTCCGTACCGTGCACGGAGCGGCCGCTGACGAAGACCTTCAATACACGGTTCTTCGTGCGCGGTCCGAACTCGAGCTGCTTGAACAGCGCGTCGAGTTCGTCGACATCGGGATCGCCGAAGGTCAGATCATCGACGGTGACGCCGAGATCCAGATCGCGCACCAGCGCGTTGACCTTGCGGTTGAGCATCACCTGATCGATGTTGGCGCGCAGGGCCTCGCCCTTCTTGCCGCCGATCTCATCAGCGTGCTCACGGATGCCGTCCAATGAGCCGTACAG
Source organism: Bifidobacterium callitrichos DSM 23973 (assembly GCF_000741175.1). Taxonomy (GTDB): domain Bacteria; phylum Actinomycetota; class Actinomycetes; order Actinomycetales; family Bifidobacteriaceae; genus Bifidobacterium; species Bifidobacterium callitrichos. The sequence continues at coordinate 106,536 of NZ_JGYS01000001.1, read as the reverse complement.
GTTGATCCATTTGGCCGCGAAGCCATCGCCGACGCCGGGAACCCCGGGGATGTTGTCGGCGGTCTCGCCTCGCAATGCGGCCAGATCCGGGTACTGGGCCGGCGTCACCTTGTATTTGGCGACGACGGCCTGTGGGGTCATGTGCTTGAGATCCTTGAAATGGTGCCCGGGGTACAGCACGGTGACGCGATCGTCGATCAGCTGGAACGCGTCACGATCGCCGGAGAGGACGAGCGTGTGGTATCCGGCGTGATCGCCCATCGTGGCGAGCGTGCCGATCACGTCATCGCCCTCGTAGCCGGGCTTCTCGATATAGGTGACGCCCAGTGCGGCGAGCATCCGCTGGATGAGCGGCAACTGGGTGAGCAGCTCCTCGGGGGCGGCGTCACGCGTGCCCTTGTACTGCGGCAGCAGCGTATTGCGGAACGTGCCGCCCTTGACGTCGAAGGCGACGGCGAGGCGATCGGGCTTTTCGGACTCGATGACCTGGGAGAGCATCGAGGCGAATCCCCATACGGCGTTGGTGGCCTGACCGGAGGCTGTGGAGAAGTTTTCGACCGGAAGAGCGAAGAACGCGCGGAACGCCAAGGAATGGCCGTCAACGACCAGTAGCGTTCCGCGCGTCTCGGTGGTCTCAGTGGATTCGATATCCGCCATGATTCCTTATCGGGGCTTATCGGGGCCTGAACCGTCAGTGCTCGTCGCGCTCAGGCTTGGGATCGCCGTACTTCGCGATGATGGCCATGGCCAGACGCTTCTTCGGGATGCGCTGATCCATCGAGGTCTTCTGGATCCAGCGGAACGCACCCTGCTCGGAGAAGTCAGCCTTGTCCATGAGCAGACCCTTGGCGCGATCGACGAGCTTGCGCTCCTCAAGCGTGTCCTGGGCCTTCTGCAGATCGGCCTGCGCCTTGGCGAGCTCCTCCTTGGTCTCCTTGAGCTTGTTCTCGCTGCGCTCGACGTTGTCGAGCAGATCGTTGATCTCGGCGAAGCGGCCCATCGCGACCTCGAGCGCCGGGATGAGCTTGGACTCCTCGTACGGCTTGGTGACGTACGCCATCGCGCCGGCGCCGGTGGACTTCTTGACCAGATCGGGCTGGGAGAAGGCGGTGAGCATCACCACGGGGGCGATGTTCTCGTCGCAGATGATGCCTGCGGCGGTGATGCCGTCCATTCGCGGCATCTTGACGTCCATGCACACCACGTCCGGACGCTTGGCACGGGTCAGTTCGACGGCCTCCTCACCGTTGGCGGCCTCGCCGACGACCTCGTATCCGTTGTCCTCGAGCATGCCGACGAGGTCCATGCGATTGACGGACTCGTCCTCGGCCACGACGACGGTGCGCTTGCGGTTCTCATCCACTTCGGGAGCCGCCGTCTCCTTGATGTCGGTTTCGCCGCGAGCCACGGCCTCGAGCTCCTCCTCGGTGAGTACCGGTTCCATCTGCGGAGCCTGATCAGCGGTCTTCCTAGCAACCATGCCAGTCCCTTTCCTACGTGCGTTGTTTGGCTGAATTCTGTATGCTTCGTGATTTTAACGCATAACCGCGATTGGCCGCGGACGACGTGCCCGCAACGCAATATCGGCACTGCATCGGCACAATACCGGTGCGGTGCCGGCGTCGGTTGCCGTTCATCGCAGTGGTCAGTCGCCCTCGATCTCGGAGAGTCCCGAATGCATGCGCAGGATCGCGATGATCGAGTTCACATCCATGATGGTGCCGTTGACGACCATCTGGTACGCCTCGTCGATCGTGTAGAGGCGAACCTCGGAACGCGGGGTCTCCGGCCCGATCTGGGTGCGGTCATCCGGTACGGAGGTCAGTCCGGTCGCGTAGTACAGGGACGTGTACTGGGTGGTGAAGCCCGGAGTGTTGGCGTAGCGCATCACCTGACGGAACGACTTGGCCTCGTATCCGGCCTCCTCGCGCAGTTTGCGCTTGGCGACGTCGAGCGGACGCTCGTCCGGAGTGTTGGCGTGGCCGCCGGGGATCTCCAGGGTCCAACGGTGGATCGGGATGCGATACTGCTCCACCAGAGGGATTCTGCCATCCTCGGTCAGAGCGACGACCGACACGGAATCGCCGTTGTTCACGTGGACGACGGTACGCTTGATGCTGCCGGCCTGCGCCGATTCGAGCGTCACGCTGTCGATGTTGAAGTAGTGGCTGGTCATCACCTGGGTCCGCGACTCCTCCTTGAGCGGCGCGGGACGCCACGGGTCGAATTGACGATAGGTCTCGTTGTTCATGGTCCCTCCTCGGTCCTTTCCATGAGAAACGTTCCAAATTTATTGTAGATCGCGAATGTTCATTCGTCGTGAGCCACGCTGGAGTACGCTGTCGGCCGCACTCGTCTCCGTGCCGCAGCGCCGTGGCTTCGGCCGGCATGTCGCGCGAACGCGGTCGGAGAGTTGTGGTACATTGTCACGAGTGCTTTTGGGCATCGGTCTATGAATGCGGTCGATGTCCGAGTCGAAGCACGGGATCGCCCTCGTATCCCAATTGGTAGAGGAAGCAGCCTCAAAATCTGCGCAGTGTGGGTTCGAGTCCCACCGAGGGCACGTTCGACAAAGGGCTGTGAATCGTTGGAATCCCAACGATTCACAGCCCTTGTGCGTATCGGCGTGATCGCTATTCGACCTGCTCGGACTCCTCGGAACCGCCGGCATCGACGGTGTCATCGTCGCCGACGGTATCGCCGTTGTCGACGGAGTCCGGATCATCGTCCTTGAATCCGTCGGACGTATTGTCGCCGCCGTCCTCGGTATCACTCTTCTCGGACCCCTCGGAATCGTCCTCTTCGGATTCATCCTCATCACCTGCATCGTCTGCGGTATCCGCGGTACCCGGAATATCCGGCTCACCGCTCAGATCGACGGTGGACTCGACCTCGGGCTCGGACTCGTCGTCGGGGACGGTGTTCTCCTCGACGTCCTCGGAATCGGCATCGATCTCGGTGTTCTCGTCGATGTCCTGCGCGTCGGCGATGTCCTGCGCGTCCGTATCGACGGCGGCATCGGCCGCCTTATCCGCATCGTTCACGTCGACGTCGTTCACGTCTTCGGTGTCGTCGTCCTGCGCTTCGAGCAGTTCGATCTGGGCACGGTCCTCGCGCGGGCGCTGGGCGATGATGTCGATGTGCAGATCGTCGAAGGCGGGCTTCGACTGCACCCACAGACGACTGGGTTCCGGAGGCTCGATCTCCGAATGCTCGCCACAGCCGTGGTCGAGGGACACGACACGACCGTCATCCGGGCTCCACTTGTTCGCGCACACGCCGAACAGCAGGTTCAGTTCGCCCTTGAGCGGCACGAAGAACCCGCACGTCGAGCACAGGTTGCCATCAGCGGTCTTCGTGCTCATGGCCTTCGGGCCACGCGGGCCCTCATACCAGCGTTTGGCGGCCTGCGCACGGCCGAGCGAGGACAACACATGCCGACGGGACAGATCGAACTCCTCGACCGCCTCATCGACGTCCTCCTTGGAATCGACGGCTGTCTCCCGCTGCTCATCGCTGCCATCACCGTCACCTTCACCGTCGCCATCGCCGTCCTTGGACGGTCGCTCTTCGACAGTACCGGCGGCATCGGCGTCAGCAACCGCATCAGCCGCATCAACGGAAACGACAGGATCGGTCCTGCGGAATCCCTCCTCGAGACGGGGGTCGTCGGGATCGGTGCCGATCGAATCGGTCGGTGCCAGATCGGTGGGTTCCAGACGATCCTTCCACGGGATCCATGCCGGGGGAACCAGCGCGTCGGACGTGGGAATGAGCGAGGATTCATTGACGGTCCAGTGATCGAGTTCCTCGTCATGGTACAGCGTCACCGACCACTGCCAGCCCTCGTATCCGCGGATGTGCGCGGCGATGCGGAAATCGGTGACGCCGTCGCCCAAATCGATGGCGTCCACCACATCACCGACCTGTTCGGGCTCCTCGGCCACCTCGATGGCCACGGCGCGCGCAAGATCACGAGGATCGATCCGCGGCTGCGGGGAGGCAATGTCCTGCTCCTCGTCGTCGGTGATGTTGGTTTCGCTCGTATCGGTCATATGCGGTTTTCAGTCCTGTACGTCGAAGTTGTCCGCCACCGCACGCAGCAGGGTTGCCAGCTTGCGGCTCTCGGCGGAGGAGGGATAGCGATGGCGGCGCAGCGTGTTGCCCGCGGAGTCCAGCATCTTGATGAGATCCTCGCAGATGGCGGCCATATCGTCCGGCTTCGGCCGCGTGGCCTTGACCAGCGACGGCGCGGCGGCGACGACGTTCACATCCATGGCCTGCGGTCCCTTGCGGCCTTCGACGACGGAATACTCCACCTTAGCGCCCTTGCGCAACGTGGTGACGCCAGTCGGCAGCGCGGCCGCGGGCAGGAACACGTCCTTGCCTTCCTCACTGGTGATGAAGCCATATCCCTTGGCGGCATCGAACCAACGAACTCGACCGGTGGGCATCGTACACTCTCACTTTCCTACTCCAGTATTGCTAAGCCGATTTATTCTACCGCATCACCCCGTCACACGCCGATGGCGAAGCCGAAGGAAACCGCGATCAGCGTGAACGGGAGAACCACGATCCCCGCTTACCGCCGTCCTTGCCGCCTTTGCCGTCCTTGCCTCGCTTGGTCTGACGAGCCTGTTTGGCGCTGCCTGCCGCACCGCCGTTCTTGCCCGTTGCGGCAGCAGCGCCGACTTCGCTGGACGCATTGGCATCCACCGGTCCCAGCGGCAGCATGATCGTGAACGTCAGACCGCCTCCCGAGGTCTCGGTGGCACAGATGAGTCCCCTATGCGCCTTGACCACGGACTGCGCGATGGCAAGGCCGAGGCCAGTGCCGCCTTTTTCGCGGGCGCGCGAGGGATCCGCCGTGTAGAAGCGTTCGAAGATCTGCGCGCGAGACTCGGCGGGCACACCGGGTCCGTGGTCCTCGAACCGCAGCACCGCATAGTTGGTGCCGGTGTGCATCGTGTGTCCGACCTCGGCCGCCTCGAGGAACCGCCGCAGCGATTCGTCGTTGGAGGGCATGCGGGAGAGCTGCTCGGGGGTGATCGACGCGGCCACGACTCCCAGTCCCACCCGTGCGGGCGAATCATCGGGCGTGTACCGGTGGATATTGCCCACGATGTTGGTGACGACCTGCCGCAGACGCGAAGCGTCGCCGGTGATCGTGATCGACGCCATCGAGTCGCCTTCGATGCCGAGGGTGCTCGGATGCGTCATGTCGCTGGATGGCTCGAACGCCACCGTGCCGCGGGTGACCTCGCGCTGCGGGTCGAGCGCGTGCAGGTCGTCGACCGCATCGGTGACCAGCGTGGTGAGCGAGACGGTCTGGGTCATGTCGATGCCGCGACCCTCGTCGAGTCTCGCCAGAGACAGCAGGTCCTCGACGAGCACGGTCATGCGCTGGCTGGAACGCTCGATGTGCGCGATCGATTCGTCGGCGCGCTCCAATGCCCCGGGCATGCCTCGCTGCATGGTGTACAGCTCCGCATAGCCGTGGATCGCCGCGAGCGGTGTGCGCAGCTCGTGGCTGGCATCGGAGACGAACCGCTTCATCTTCGCCGTGGTCTGTTCCTGTTCGTGGAAGCTCTGTTCGATGCGTGTGAGCATCATGTTCAGCGATGCCGACAACGAGCCGACCTCGGTGTTCTCCGGCGCGTACGGGACACGCTGGCTCAGATCGCCGGCGGCGATCTTGGCGGCGGTCTTCTCGATGCGCTTGAGCGGGTCGAGCGTGCGCTGGATGATCAGCGCCGACAGGGATCCGCCGAGCAGCACGATCGCGATGCCCACCGTGATGCAGTACCGGGTGAGCGTGTTGATGGTGTCGATCTGATCGGCCAGGGACAGTCCGATGAACACGACTCCCCTGTATGCGCCCGTCTCCTTGTCCTCCCATTGGAAGACGCCGACGCGCCACGGGGCACTTGCCGCCTGCAGCGTCTTGCGGGAGCTGGTGACCGGTGTCCCTGATGCCTGCGAGGAACCCGACGCATCAGAGCTCTGGCCGTCCGGCGACGACTGCTGGGACTGCCCGGGATCCGCGCCGTTCGCGGACTGGTCGGAGGAGCCGTCGGATCCGGTCGATCCGGAGCCATCCGCAGCTCCCCCGCTGGCGTCGGGCGTGCCCGTACCGGGGACTGTGCCCGACGAGTTCGAGCTCATCGTCTGCAGCGAGACGACCTTCGCGCTGGTGGTGAACGGCTTGCCGAGCATGTCCGCGGTGATCTGCGCGTTGGACGGCAGTTGGGGCATGGATACGACATTGCCCTCCAGCACCGGGTAGGATGGCGTTCTGGAGACGTTCGTCAGCTTGCCGTCCTTCGCGTAGCGGACCTCCACGAAGTAGCTGTTGAGACCGCTGTTCTGTGTGGGGTTCTGCTGCACGTACTGGAAGACGATGTCACGCTGCGAGATGATCTGCGAGTCGGTCTTCTCCAGCATGTAGCCGCTGACGAGCTGGCGGATGGTAGCCGAAATGCCGACGGTTCCGACGATGAGGATGACCAGCGTGCAGGCGACGAGCTTGGCGCTCAGCGAGACGCGGTCGATCCTGTCGAGGAACAGTCGGGTGAATCGATGCCACGGGCCCTTGCCCGCCGCAGGGACGGGGGCTGCGGGCCTTCCGGGAGCGCCTGCAGCTGCGGTTGGTTTCGACGTTCCGGCGGTGTTCGCGGGATGTACGATCATGACTTCGGTTCGCGAATCATGTATCCGATGCCGCGCTTGGTCTCAATAAGCGGCGTGACCTTATGCTTCTCTCCGTTCTCGTCGGTGACCTCGATGCCGTCGACCTTCTTGCGCAGGTAGGAGATGTAGCTTTCGACGATGGCCGCGTCGCCGCCCCAGTCGTACTGCCAGACGTGATCGAGGATCTGCGGCTTGGAGAGCACTCGTCCGGCGTTGTCCATCAGGTAGCGCAGCAGCTTGTATTCGGTGGGGCTCAGATCGATGGTCTGACCGGCACGCGTCACATCGTGGGAGTCCTCGTTGATCTCCAGATCCGCCACACGGATGACCGGATCATCCTCCTCCTGCTCGCGGGTGCGGCGCAGGATGGCGCGGATGCGCGCCACGACCTCCTCGAGGCTGAACGGCTTGGTGACGTAGTCGTCACCGCCGACGGTCAGTCCCATGACCTTGTCCTGAGTGTCGTCACGTGCGGTGAGGAACAAGACGGGGGAATCGATGCCCTCCTGACGGATGCGGCGGGTGACGGTGAATCCGTCGATGTCCGGCAGCATGACGTCGAGCACGATGAGGTCGGGCCTGACCTTCTCGATGACCTCGATGGCCTCGGAGCCGGAGGCTGCGGTGTTCACCTCAAAGCCCGCGAAATGGAGCGAGGCGACCAGCAATTCACGGATGGACGGCTCGTCGTCGACGACGACGATGTTTGCTTCAATAGGCTTGCTCATGGCTTCCAGCTTGGCCTCTCTGTCTGGAGGTTTCCTGAAAGGCGTCTGTGCGTTCTTTGCCGATCGAACCGGCCTGGCGATGTGCGGCCTGTCCTGCCTACTTCCGGCCGAACGGGCCCCGCTTGACCTTGCGCGCCTCGCGCATCTGACGTCGGGTCATCGGCCTGGCTCCGCCGCTCTCCTCGTTCCTCTCATCCTTCTCGATCGCATTGAGCAGGTCGGCCATGGCCTTCTCCTCCGCCGCGGGCTCGGCACCGGCACCGGTCGCCGGCTGCGATTTCGACGACCTGTCCGACTTCTTCGACGACTTCGATCCGGAGCCGCCGGCGGCTCTGCGCCCCCTGCGACGGCGACGCACGGTCAGCGTCACCACGATCACGATGACGAGCACTATGAGCACGACGCCCATGACGATGACGCCGATTCTGATGGCGCGCGAGTTGGTCGAGGTCCGCTTCTGCTGTTCGATCTCGTCCATCATGGCGATCGCCGCGCCCGACCAGTTCTGGTCGTTCTGCTTGGCCAGAGGGGCCGTGGCCGCCTTGCTCAGCTCGTCGACGGTGTTCTCGTCGCGCAGCCATTCGTCGGAGTTCGACGAGACAGCCACAATGAGATTGCCGTCGCCGGAGGCCACCGCGAGCAGCACGGTGTTGGGTTCCGGCTTACTCGCCTCCAGCACGCGGTTCGCCCATGTGGACGGCGTGATGTCTGATCCGAAGCTTTCCACGTATTGCAGATGCACGTGCACTCCGGTGGTCTCCTCGGTCTGCTTGATCTTGTCGGTGACCGTGGAGACGTTGGAGCCGAGCAGGTTCTGCGGGTCGGTGATCTCGTTGGTCATCGTTCCGGTCTGCGCCGCCACGGCGACGGGAGCAAGCACCATGGACGGCACGATCATGGTAAGGCACATCAGCAGCGCCGCCACGACCGGGAGCATGATCGGGCGCGAAGACGACGTTCTCGAATCGTCGTGATCAGCGAATCGTGCGAAAGCGAAAGTCATATGTCCCACATTAGCGCCTTCCGGCCGGGGAACGGTCCGGCATGACCGACACGCACGTCGAACTCATACACACCCATGAACCGCGTGAACCCATGAACGACAACAAGGGTCCCGGTTCCCATGAGCGGGAACCGGGACCCTTGCGTCAGACTATTCGTCTACGTAACTGTCCGTCTATCCTTGGGGTGACGATCAGTAGCCCATGTCGGCACCGGCGGCCGGGGCGGCGGCCTTCGGCTCCGGCTTGTTGGCGACGACGGCCTCGGTGGTCAGGAACAGACCGGCGATGGAGGCGGCGTTCTGCAGAGCGGAGCGGGTGACCTTCACCGGGTCGGTGACGCCGGCAGCCAGCAGATCCTCGTAGGTGTTGGTGGCGGCGTTGAAGCCCTCACCCTCCGGCAGCGAGCGGACCTTGTTGATCACGACGTCGCCAGACACACCGGAGTTCTCGGCGATCTGCTTGATCGGGGCCTCGATGGCGCGGAACACGATGGCCGCACCGGTGGCCTCCTCGCCCGTCAGAGACGTGACGGACTCATCCTTCTCGGCCTTGGCGGCAGCCTGAACGAGGGCGACGCCACCGCCGGGCAGCAGACCCTCCTCGATGGCGGCCTTCGCATTGCGCACGGCGTCCTCGATGCGGTGCTTGCGCTCCTTGGCCTCGACCTCGGTGGCAGCGCCGACCTTGATGACGGCGACACCGCCGGCCAGCTTGGCCAGACGCTCCTGCAGCTTCTCGCGATCATAGTCGGAATCGGTGTTCTCGATCTCGGCGCGGATCTGGGAAACGCGGGCGTCGATGTCCTCCTTGGAGCCGGCACCCTGAACGATGGTGGTCTCGTCCTTGGAGACGATGACCTTCTTGGCGTGGCCGAGCACGGAGGTGTCGATGGAGTCGAGCTTGAGGCCCAGCTCATCGGAGACGACCTGAGCGCCGGTGAGGATGGCCATATCCTGCAGCATGGCCTTGCGACGGTCGCCGAAGCCCGGGGCCTTGACGGCGCAGGACTTGAAGGTACCGCGGATGTTGTTCAGGATCAGGGTCGGCAGAGCCTCACCGTCGACGTCCTCGGCGATGATCAGCAGCGGCTTGCCAGTCTTCATGACCAGCTCGGCGACGTGAACGACGTCCTGCTGGCTGGAGACCTTGCCGGAGGTCAGAAGAATGTACGGATCCTCGAGCACGGCGGTCTGGTCGTCGGCGTTGGTGACGAAGTACGGGGCGATGTAGCCCTTGTCGAAGCGCATGCCCTCGGTGAACTCGAGATCCAGACCGAAGCGGTTGTTGTCCTCGACGGTCACGACGCCGTCCTGACCGACCTTGTCCAGAGCCTCGGCGATCTTCTCACCGACCTCCGGATCGGCGGCGGAGATGGTCGCGGTAGCGGCGATCTGGTCCTTGGTCTCGACGTCCTTGGCGGCGGCGATGAGTTCCTTGACGATGGCGTCGGCGGCCTTCTCAATGCCGCGACGCAGCGCGATCGGGTTGGAACCGGCGACCACGTTCTTCAGGCCTTCGTGCACGAGGGACTGGGCCAGCACGGTAGCGGTGGTGGTGCCATCGCCGGCGACGTCGTCGGTCTTCTTGGCGACTTCCTTGACCAGCTCGGCGCCGATGCGCTCGTACGGATCCTCGAGATCGATCTCCTTGGCGATGGAGACGCCATCGTTGGTGATGGTCGGAGCGCCGTAGGTCTTGTCGAGCACGACATTGCGGCCCTTCGGGCCCAGCGTGACCTTGACGGTGTTGGCGAGCTTGTCGAGGCCCTCCAGCATGCCCTGACGGGCTTCCTCATCATACGCGATGATCTTTGCCATGGTTGTGTTCCTCCAAATGGCTTTATTCGGTTCCGGTTATTCACCCGTACGGTCCGGAGCAACCTCCCGCCGTCAGCTGCGGGTTATCACTCTCGACCTCCGAGTGCTAACCCAGACATTAGCACTCTGCATCGTCGAGTGCCAACATTCGTTTCGGCGATTGCGCTTTGGGCATGAAACAGCCGAGGGAAAAGATGGAAAAAAGGCATGAAAAAAGCCCCGTCGTACTGACCGGGGGAACCTGAGGGGTCCGAATCCTCAACCTCACGAACTCTTCACTTATATGCGGGCGATGCCTTGTACTCGCACGCGGTCACATTTTCACAGCTTGGTGACCTTCGTGGCCTGCATTCCCTTGGGGCCCTTCTCGGCCTCGTATTCGACCTTGTCTCCCTCGTCCAGAGTCTTGAATCCCTCGCCCTGAATAACCGAGTAGTGGACGAACACGTCCTCACCTCCGCCTTCCGGCGTGATGAAGCCATACCCCTTGCCGTTACTGAAAAACTTTACGGTTCCTTGCGCCATGTTTGCACTTCCCTTAGCTGTGTGAGCTCTATATCTCTCCCGACACGGAGGGACATACAACCACAACACCGCGCTCCCCCCGCCTCGCGACTAAAGGGCCAGTATAGACGCGACCCAAAACAACAACAAGGCGGGTTCCACGCATGGAACTGATTCATGGGATTTCAGTTCATCAGCACCACCACGATCGCGGCGGAGATGCCGGACGCCTGCTGCACATTGGAGATGCCCAGCGTACTGGCCACGTTCTCGGCCGTGGCCTTGTCCGACTCGGACTGGTACCACACCACGGTGGAGCTCGGCAGGCTGCCGCTCGGGTTGGCGGCCACGACATTCGTATAGCCGGCCGCATTGAGCGTGTTCTTCCGGGAGGTGGCGTATCCGGAGGTTCTGGTGCCGTTGACGACCCGCACCTCGGTCGCCTTGTTCGGCTGGGCGGCCGCCTCGGCCTGCTGCTGCGCCGCCTGCTGCTTGGCGGCCTCATCCTGCTGGGCCTGCGCATCGCTCGTCTGCTGATCGGAGGAATCCTGCTTCGAGGACGAATCAGAGGACGAATCCTTTGACGCCGAGGAGTCGGACTTCGAGGAATCGGATGAATCGGAGGAGTCCGTGGAGTCGGAGGACGACGACTTCGACTCGCTCGACGCGTCGGCCGCGCTCTGCGTGGTGGAATGCGAGGACCACGGCCATGTGATGTTGTTCACTTCGCCGGAGAAGAATCCCCATGCGGCGAATCCGCACAGCGCCGCCACCAGCACGACGATCGCGAACGGCACCAGGCGTGAGGCTAGGGATGTGTTGCCGCGATGGACGCCGGCAGGGCCCGACGGCGGATTGTCGAAGACGTCCGGCTCATAGGATTCGCCGTTGTCCCGCTTTCGATCTCGCTTCGCCATACTGCTCATTCCTCCATCCATGTGAACTATCCAAGAGTGTAACGTCAGCGCATCCCCATACGCAATGATGCGCCCGTGCCGCCACCGGATGTGCACGTTCGTGTACGGCGCATGGAGCGCGTAGAGTAGACCATCATGAGCGTCAAACCGTTGAGTGAACTCGTCGAACCCGGTTGGGCCGCCGCATTGGCGGATGTCGAACCGGCGATCCACCACATGGGAGATTTTCTGCGCGAGGAGAATCGCGCGGGACGCCATTGGCTGCCCGCAAGCCATAACATCCTCCGGGCGTTCACGATCCCCTTCGATTCGATCAAGGTGCTGATCGTCGGTCAGGACCCCTACCCGACTCCGGGGCACCCGGTGGGACTGAGCTTCTGCGTCGCCCCGGACGTCAGCCCGCTGCCCAAGAGCCTGATCAATATATATAAGGAGCTGGTCTCCGATCTGGGGGTGCCGATGCCAAGCAACGGCGATCTGACCCCATGGACCGAACGCGGCGTGCTGCTGCTCAACAGGTGTCTGACGGTCGGCGTGGGCCGTCCGAACTCGCATCAGGGCAAGGGCTGGGAACAGGTCACCGAGGCGGCGATCAGAGCCCTGAACGCGCGCGTCGATCCGCAGACGGGCAAGCCGCGTCCGCTGGTCGCGATCCTGTGGGGCCGCAATGCGCAGACGCTGGAACCTCTGCTGACCAACGCCGTCATCATCAAATCCCCACATCCAAGCCCACTGTCCGCCTCACGCGGCTTCTTCGGCTCCCACCCCTTCTCCCGGGCCAATCAGGCCCTCATCGCCATGGGCGCCGACCCCGTCAACTGGCAGCTGCCCTGATCCCGGTCACCGCACCTAGTTACAGTGGAGCGCATGGCATTTTTCCCTCCCAAACCGCAGACGCCCCTGCAGCCTACGCAATCGCCTCTGATGCCGCCGACGCCGGTCTCCGCGTCGGCGAGCGCGCTGAGCGCCGATGATGTCGCGCGCTCGAAGGCGCTTGCCGATCGCATCCGCTCACGGTTCGCGCAGACGCTGGTCGGTCAGGACAATCTGCGTGAATCGCTGATCCTCACACTGGTTGCCGGCGGCCATATCCTCATCGAATCCGTGCCCGGTCTGGCGAAGACCACCGCCGCACAGACGCTGGCGACGTCGGTCTCCGGCACGTTCAAGCGCGTGCAGTGCACGCCCGATCTCATGCCGTCCGATCTGGTCGGCACGCAGGTCTTCGATTTCGCCACGCAGAAGTTCACCACGCAGATCGGTCCGATCCACGCCAATTTCGTGCTGCTCGACGAGATCAACCGCTCGAACGCGAAGACGCAGTCGGCGATGCTCGAGGCGATGGCCGAGGGCGCGACCACGATCGGCGGCCAGCGTATCGCGCTGCCGAAGCCGTTCATGGTGATCGCCACGCAGAATCCGATCGAGGAGGAGGGCACGTTCACGCTGCCCGAGGCGCAGATGGATCGTTTCATGATGAAGGCGATGATGACCTATCCGACGCCGGACGAGGAGACGCGCATGCTGGCGCTGCTCACCCGTCGCGGCTCGGATGTGTTCGATCCCACGCAGCTGACCGCCGAGCGCCTGTCGATCCGTGACGTGGAGTTCCTGCGCGATGCCGCCCGACGCGTGCATGTCTCCGATGCGATCATGCGTTATGCGGCCGATGTGACGGCGACCTCCCGAGGTGCCGGCTCGCATCCGGTGCAGGGTCTGGGGTCGCTGGTCAGGCTTGGCGCCTCGCCGCGCGCCTCCATCGCGCTGGTCCGCATCGGTCAGGCGAGCGCGCTGCTGTCAGGCCGCGATTACGTGGTGCCGGAGGATCTCAAGGCGCACATGCGTGAGATTCTGCGCCATCGCGTGCTGCTGACGTTCGAGGCGCTGGCGGATGGCGTGAACGCCGATCAGGTGGTTGATCGCATCGTCCAGGCGGTCCCCGTTCCATGATCGACGATCCGATCAGGGCCAGGATCGAGGCGTTGGGCACGCAGCTGACGATGCCCACCGTCCGTAAGGCGCTGGGCGTGATCGAGGGCGAGCATTCCTCTCGGCGTGCGGGCGGCTCGGACGAGTTGATGGATGTGCGTGCCTACGAGCCCGGTGACGAGGCGCGTCTCATCGAATGGAAGACCAGCGCCCGCATGGGCCGGCCGATGGTGGTGCATCGTGAGCGTCTGGTCACGTCGCGCGTGTGGATGCTGCTTGATGTCGGTCTGGAGATGACCGGTTCATGCGAGTCGGGGGAACGCGCGTATGAGGTGGCGGCGAATGCGCTGCGCATGTTCGCCGCGTTGTCGCTGCGCCGTTCGGATGACATCTCGCTGGTGTTCGGCGATGCGGCGAGCATCACGCGAGTGCCGTTCAACGGCGGGTTCGCCCAGTTCGAGCGCACGCTGGACGGCGCGTTGAACCGCAGGTGGCGTCATGGTCGCAATATCGATGCACTGCTCGACTACGCGCGGCGCATCAAGGATCGCCGTGCGCTGGTGGTGATCGCCACCGACGAGCAGGCGTTGGTCGAACGGCATATCAAGTCGATCCGGCTCATCGCCCGCACGCATCCGGTGGTGCTCATCGATGTGGCGACGGTCAATCCGTTCGCCGTGGCGGCCGGAACGCATGTGTTCGATGGGCTCGGCGGCAGACGGCTGCCCGCGTTCTTCGTCGACGCGCGTGCGGCCGAACAGGTGGATACGCATCGCGCGTTTCTGGCGGCTTCGCTGGAGCATGAGCTCTCGCGTGTGGGAGGGCATCTGATCCATGCCGGTTCCAGCGAGGCGATGTTCGACGCGTTCGTCGCGTTGGTCTCCCGCTCGCTGGCCGGCACTTCCGGCGTCCGTCTCGTTGCGCGCGATCCGGCGGTCGGCGGCTCGCTGTCGATGTCGGGAGGTGAGGCGTGATCATGCGTTCGTTCGTCTTCGCGGCCGCGGAACACGTTGCTTTAGGCACCCCCGTCGGTCCGATCGATCTGACTACGCCGCTCGTCGCCGTCGCCTGCGTGCTGGCCGCGATCATACTGGTCGTGGGCGTGGTGCTGCTGTCCCGTCCCAGAAGGGTGCGTGCCGCGGCGCGCCAGCGTGGCGCGCATGCCGATGCGCAGGATCGTCGACGTTGGCATCGGCGTATCGACGACGTGGTGTCGCGCCATCAGGCCGGAGCGTTGGAACGCGGCGAGGCGTTCGCCGAACTGGCGTCCATCGCCCGCGACTATGCGTCCGAGGCGTCGGGACGTGATCTCAAGTCGCATACGCTCGCCGACATCCGTCGCGAACCGCGCACGTCGTCGACGAAGCAGGGGTTCGACATGCTGCGTCTGACGATTTCGGCGCTGTATCCGCCGGAGTTCGCGGATAGCACGGTCAACGGCCCCGCCCGGGAGGCGAGTGTGGAGGAGGCCGCCGGATGGGTGTCGAATCTGGTGGAAAGGTGGTCTCGCTGATGCAACTGTCCTGGCAATGGCCGTGGGCCGCACTGGTAGGCGTGACCGTCGTAGCGGCGATCATCATCCTGACGATCGCGATGTCGCGCCGGGGGCGTGACGAATCCGATGCGGCACGGGTGTTCTCGTTGGATGACGATCTCAACACCGAGTTCGCCTCGCGCCTGTTCCGTCGGTGGCGCTGGCTCAACCGCGTCGCGATGGCGCTGCTGGCGGCGGCCGCGCTGCTCTCGGTCACGATGATCGCGCGTCCGTCGACGGTGGACAGCAGTCAGGAGCGTTCCGCAAGCCGTGACATCGTCCTGTGTCTCGACGTGTCCGGATCGACGCTGCCGTACGACCGTCAGGTGATCGACACGTATCGTGATCTCGTCTCGCGCTTCCAGGGCGAGCGCATCGGGATGAGCATCTTCAACTCGACCTCGCGTACGGTCTTTCCGCTGACCGACGACTACGATCTGGTCTCCAGGCAGCTCAGGGAGTCGTCGGATATTCTCAAGGGCGTCGAATCGCAGGATGATATCGACAAGATGAGCGACTCCGACTATCAGAGGATCTCCGATTGGCTTGAGGGCACGCAGAACCGCAAGGACACGACGTCGCTGATCGGCGATGGCGTCGTCTCCTGCGCCGCGATGCTGCCCGGATTCACCTACGGCTCCTCCGGTTCATCCGGCTCCGCCGACGCATCGGCGAATCGCAGCCGCGCCGCCTCGATCGTGCTCGCCACCGATAACGTGGTGTCCGGCACGCCCACGTATACGCTCGAGCAGGCGCTGGATCTGACCTCGCAGGCGGGGATCACCGTAGACGGCCTGTTCTCCGGCCCCCGTGCCAGCGAGGGCGAGAACACGACCATGCGCATGAGGCAGCTCATCGAGGCGCATGACGGCGTCTTCCTGACCCAGGCGAACGGGTCGAGCGTGGACGAGCTGGTGCGTGACATCGACGGCAGACGCGAGACGCAGGAACGTCAGGCCCATCAGGCCGCCGTCGTCGACGATCCGAAATGGTGGACGCTGGCCCTGAGCATCACGCTCGGCCTGTGGCTGATCACCGTCTGGAGGTTGAAGCGATGACGAATCCGTTGCATGCACTGACGTCGCTGACCCTCTCCCCCGCGCTCGGCTGGCTTGCGGGCGGCGCGATCGCAGCGCTGATGATCGTGTTCGCCGTCGTCGAGATCGTACGGCATGCACGTGGGCGTGCCGGCGACGAGACGATAGGCTCGTGCGTCAGGCGCACGCTTGTCTGTCTGATCGCGGCGCTGATGATGCTCACGCCGAGCGTCGTCTCTTCGACCACATCACGTGCGGTGAACGCCACCGATGTGGTCGTGGCGGTCGATGTGACCGGTTCGATGGCCGTCTCGGATGCGAAATACGGTTCCGATGAGACGATCACGCGTCTGGATGCGGCGCGCAGGGCCGTGGACGATCTGACGAACCTGTATGCGGATGCGAGTTTCGCCGCGATGCGGTTCGGCGCGTCCGGCACGCTTGACGTGCCGCTCACGCCGGATGCGCCGGCGATCCGCAACTGGGCCGCGACGCTCGCTCCCGAGGCGACGAGCGTGTCGAGCGGTTCGTCGCTCGATGCGCCGCTCGACTCGTTGGTCTCCACATTGAAGCAGATGCGCGATCTGCATCCCGACGACGCGATCGTACTGTATGTGATCACCGACGGCGAGCAGACCTCCGCGCGCACGCGACGCACGTTCTCGACGCTGCGCAGCTATCTGACCGACGCGTTCACCGTGGGCGTCGGATCAACGGAGGGCGGCAGGATCCCGAAGATCGATGACGGGGTGAGCGCACAGACGTCGAACGGCCAGAACGCCCAGGAGTGGGTGACGGATCCCGATACCGGACAGCCCGGCATCTCGAGGATGGACGAAGGCAACCTCAAGGACATCGCCGACGAGATGGGCGGCTCGTATCTGCCCGTCTCCGCCACCAAAACCATGAAGGACGGGATGTCGGCCAAGGCATCCACCCAGTGGAAGATCACGTCCACAGCCAAGTCCCGCACCCGTACGACGCCCGTCGTATGGCCGTTGGCGATCGTGATGGCTCTGCTGCTGGCATGGGAGGCCGGCGCACAGATCGTACTGTCGAGGAGACTGATATGACACGCGGAAGCGATAGAACCGATATGCACGCCGCGAACGCCGCACGGACGGCCGGGCCAAAACCCCGGGCCGCACTGCCCGTGCGTATCCTGCTCATCGTCGTGGCCGTGGCGGCTCTGGTCATGGCCGGTCTCGCTCTGACGAACCTCGTGGCGGTCGGCCAGTTCAATCAGGCGACCGCCACCCTGACGCGCAACATCAAGGCCGCGGACAAGGAGGACGCCGACCTCGCCACGCTCAAGGCGAGTCAGCAGCAGACCGACGCCCAGTTCAGGGAGGCCGCCACGCTCGAAGCCGCGCTGCTGCCGAACGTGCGGTCGTCTCTGAAGACGAACACAGAGATCTCCCGCCAGCTCACCGCGTTGATCGAGCGGCGTCTCGCCGAACAGCAGGGATCGTCCTCGTCCGGCAACGGAACGGACGGCTCCGGCAGTGGGTCCGACGATACAGGCGCAGCCACAAACAACCAGGACAACTCCTCCAATGGCCCGGCACTCACCGATCAGCAGAGGGCGCAGGTGGAGCAGCTGCTCAAATCGAACCAGCAGTCCACCGACACCAGCACCTCCACCCAGCAGACCCCCAGCAAGAAGGCCAACCAGAACCAAACCACCAAACCGTGGTGATTGGCGCTTAATGGGATTTTCAACCAGCAGCGCGCGAACGTGAGTTCGTCACTATCCGAGCCCCCGTTATGTGACGATGCACGACCGTAGGCTTGGCCGAACGGCCTTGAGTGTGTCGTGCATCGTCACATAACGGGGGCGATCCGACAGAGGACTAGATGTTGCCGCGCGAGTGCTGGTTGGCCCACGACTGCGATTGAACAAACGTGGCCGGATCCGCGCTCACGCGTCCCTCCGGCGTGTCGAGCGCGTCGATGGCCGCCAGTTCGGCGTCGGTGAGATCGAACGACGCCGCGGCGAGGTTCTGACGCATGCGGTCGGGGTGCTTGGACTTCGGGATGACGATGCGACCCTCCTGCGTGTGCCAGCGCAACACGACCTGGGCGGGCGTGACCTGATGCGCCTGCGCGGCGGCGAGCACCGGTTCCGCGTTCATGTCGGAACCGTGGCCGAGCGGGCTGTACGCCTCCACGGTGATGCCGTGGTCCTTGCAATAGGCGATGTTCGCCGGCTGGCTGAACCGCGGGTGCACCTCGATCTGGTTGACTGCCGGGGCCGCGCCGGAGTCGTCGATGATGGCCTCAAGATGCTCGGGCAGGAAGTTGCTGACGCCCGGCACGCGGATGAGTCCGGCGTCGCGCAGTTCGAGCAGCGAACGCCACGTCTCGCGGTACAGGTCGACGGCGGCGAACGGCCAGTGGATCAGGTACATGTCGACGTGGTCGAGGCCGAGCTTGTCAAGCGAGCGTTCGAGGGCGATGCGTGCGGGTTCACGTCCCTGGTCGCAGTTGCGCAGCTTGGTGGTGACCCACACCTTGCCGGCCATGCCGGTGGCCTTGAGCGCCTCGCCGACCTCCTTCTCGTTGTAGTAGGCGGCGGCCGTGTCGATGTGACGGTAGCCGATCGCGAGCGCCTCCTCGACGGCCCGCTGCGTGTCCTCGGGCGGAATCTGGAAGACGCCGAATCCGATCTGCGGAATGACGGTGTGGTTCGCGTCGTTCAACGTGACTTCCGGCGATTGAAGTGCTGCTTCCCCAAGTGTCATGACAAGTCCTCCCAACCTGTGCGACGATTGTGCGCCGATGCGTATGCCGGTCTGCCTGCCGGTCCGGGGAGGGTCTGCCCCGGACCGCCCTTCACCGCCTTATCCTACACGTGTGAGCTTTCACGCGGCGGGCAGGCATCGAGGTCCGAACAGGATCTTGAGTTCGGCGAAGAGCGAGGTGTCGCGTTTGACGCGGAACCGGTCGCCGAAGGTCATGACCTCGGCGTCGCCCTTCTCGTTCATGATCGCGAGTCTGACCTCACAATACCCCGGATGGTTGGTGAGCACCTGTCCGAGCTTCATCATGTGCGGCCGGTCGACCGCCACTTCGGGCAGGGTGATGACCAGCGGACGTTCGTCCTCCGCCTCCAATGACGGCACCTGCATTTCGGTGGCGCGCAGCGAGACGGTCTCGTCGCGCAGTTCCACCTGTCCGCGGATCTGGACGATCTGGTCGACGGTGAGTTCGGCTGCCGCGGCTTCGTACACTTTGCCGAAGAACAGGCATTGGATGGAGCTTTCCAGATCCTCGATGGTGACGATCGCCCACGCGTTGCCCTTCTTGGAGACGCGGCGGTCCACGTTGGTGACGAGTCCGGCGAGGGTGACCTGCTGGCCGTCGCCCATGGTGCGAGCACGGTCGATGAGGTGCGCGATCGACATCTCGCGCAGACCCGCCAGCACGGCGGACATGCCGGAAAGCGGATGGTCGGAGACGTACAGGCCGAGCATCTCGCGTTCGAAGTTGAGCTTGGTCTTCTTGTCCCACTCCTCCACGTCGGGCACGGTGATGGACGCGTCGCCCATCGCCTCGGCGCCACCGTCCTCATCGTCGGAGAACAGGTCGAACTGGCCCTCGGCCTGCTTGCGTTTGAGGCTGACGACCGAATCGATGGCGGCTTCGTGGATCTCGTAGAGCGCGCGACGGTTGGGGTCGATGGAATCGAACGCGCCCGCCTTGATCAGGGATTCGACAAGGCGCTTGTTGAGCGCGGTCAAGGGCACGCGACGGATGAAGTCCATGAAGTTCACATACCGGCCATGACCGCCGGAACGCTCCGCGATGATATCCGCCACCGGCTTCTCGCCCACGTTACGGATCGCACCCAGACCGAAACGCACCACGTCACCCACGGCCGAATACGCGAACTGGGACTCGTTGACGTCCGGCGACAGCACCTGGATGCCCATGCGCCGCGCCTCGCCCAGATACAACGCGGTCTTGTCCTTGTTGCCCTTCGCACCCTGCAGGAGGGCCGCCATGAACTCCACCGGATAATGCGTCTTCAAGTACGCGGTCCAATACGAGATCAAACCGTACGCGGCCGAATGCGCCTTGTTGAACGCATACCCCGAGAACGGGACCAGCACGTCCCACACGGCCTGCGACGCCTCCTCCGAATAGCCGTGCTCCTTCATGCCCGCGAAGAACGGGATCTTCTCCTTGGCCAGCACCTCCGGCTTCTTCTTGCCCATCGCACGCCGCAGCACATCGGCCTTGCCCAGCGAATACCCCGCCAGGATACGCGCCGCCGACTGCACCTGCTCCTGATAGATGATCAGACCATACGTCTCGTCAAGCACCTGACGAAGCGGCTCGTCCAGCTCCGGATGGATCGGCGTGATCCTCTGCAACCCGTTCTTGCGCTTGGCGTAGTTGATATGCGACTCCATCGACATCGGACCCGGACGGTACAGCGCGATCAGAGCGGAGATGTCGTTGAAGTTGTCCGGCTTCAACATCTTGAGCAGACTGCGCATGCCGTCGGAATCGAGCTGGAACACGCCCAGCGTGTCACCACGCGACAGCAGCTCGTACGTGGCCCTGTCATCCAACGGGATCCTCGTGTAGTCGATCGCGGGCTTGCCGTTCGCCTCGATGTTCCGAAGCGTGTCCTGGATGATCGTCAGGTTGGACAACCCCAGGAAGTCCATCTTCACCAGTCCCAGCGTCTCGCACGTGTGATACTCGAACGTGGTCGTCACCGTGCCATCCGTACGCTCCAGCAGGGGCGACGTATCCGTGATCGGCTCACTACCCATGATCGTCGCACACGCATGCACACCCGTCTGACGAATCAGACCCTCAATCGTCTTCGCCTTGTCGACGACCATGTGCACGTCATGATCCGACTCGTACAGCTCACGGAACTCACGCGCCTCCGCATACCGCTTCGACGTCGGATCGAAGATCTCCTTGAGACTCGCGTCCTTGCCGTTCTTCGACGGGGGCAGCGCCTCGGTGACCTTCGTGCCCATCGCGAACTCATAGCCCATGATGCGCGCCGAATCCTTCAACGCCTGCTTCGTCTTGATCACACCGTAGATCACGCACTGCGCCACCTTGTCCCGCCCGTACTTCTCACCGCAGTAGTCGATCACATGCAGACGCCCCTCCGGGTCGAAGTCCACATCAATATCCGGCAAGCTCACACGCTCCGGATTCAGAAACCTCTCGAAGATCAGACCATGCTTCAACGGATCCAGCTCCGTGATGCCCATCGCATACGCCACCATCGACCCCGCAGCCGAACCACGACCCGGCCCCACCATGATCCCGTGATCCTTCGCCCACTGGATGTAATCCGCCACCACCAGAAAGTAACCGCAGAACTGCATCTGACAGATCACACCACACTCGTAATCCGCCTGACGGGACACATGCTCCGGCACGTTGCCGTCATACCGACGCTCCAGCCCCTCCTCCACCTTCCTGAGGAACAGACTCGCCTCATCCCACCCCTCCGGACAGTCGAACTGCGGCATGAACGCACCGTCCTCGTGATCATCAAAGATCACATTGCACCGCTCCGCGATCTCCAACGTGTTATCGCACGCCTCCGGAAACTCGCGGAACAACTCGCGCATCTCCTCCGCGGGCTTGATGTAATAGCCCGTGCCATCGAACTTGAACCGGTTCGGATCATCCAGATGCGAACCCGAGTTGATGCACAGCATCGCATCCTGCGCCTCCGCGTCCTCCGCATGCACGTAATGCGAATCGTTCGTGGCCAACAGCGGCGCGTTCAGCCGCCTGGCGATGTCCAGCAGACCGGACGTGACCTGCTGCTCGATCCTCAGACCATGATCCATCAGCTCGATATAGAAATTGTCACGCCCGAAGATGTCCTGGAACTCCCCCGCCGCACGCAACGCCTCATCGAACTGCCCCAGACGCAACCTCGTCTGGATGATGCCCGACGGACAACCCGACGACGCAATCACACCCTTCGAATAGGTCGCGAGCACCTCCTTGTCCATACGCGGATAACGCTGCACTCGGCCTTCGAGGTTCGCCACCGACGACGCCTTGATGAGGTTCACCAGACCCTCATCGTTCTCCGCCCACATCGTCATGTGCGTGATCAGACCGCCGCCGGAGACGTCGTCGCTGCGCTGCTCCTCGGTGCCCCAGTGCACGCGCGACTTGTCCTGACGCGCCGTCTCCGGCGTCACATACGCCTCGATCCCGATGATCGGCTTGACACCGTTGGCCACGCAGTTCGTATACATCTCGTACGCACCATGCATGTTGCCGTGATCCGTAATGGCGACCGCCGGCATGCCCAGTTCAGCCGTATACTTCGCCAGATCCGGGATCTTGGACGCCCCATCGAGCAGCGAGTAATGCGTGTGGTTGTGCAGATGAACGAAGTTTCCCGAATCAGCCATGCGTTCCAGCATACCGCCGGGCCCGCCCGGCAGGTCAGTCGGCGGCCACCACGTCGTCGTTCTTGTGGCGGGCGCGCATGACCTCCAAGGCGTGGTCGAGATCGGCCGGGTATTGCGAGGTGACGGTCGTCCACACGCGGGTGCGCGGATGGCGGAACTCGAGCTGCATCGCGTGCAGCCACTGGCGGTCGAGGCCGACCTCCTCGGCCAGCACCGGGTTCGCGCCGTACATGTGGTCGCCGACGAGCGGATGTCCGATCGAGGAGAAGTGCACGCGGATCTGGTGCGTGCGGCCGGTCTCGAGGTTGACCGACACCAGCGTCGCCTCTCCCCCGAATCGCTCCATCACATCCCAGTGCGTGACGGCCGGTTTGCCGGCGGGCGTCACGCAGAAGCGGAAGTCGGACACCTTCGCACGTCCGATCGGCGCCTCGATGGTGGCCTTGTCCTGTTTGAGGGAACCCTGCACGAGCGCATGATAGGTCTTGACGACTTCGTGTTCGGCGAACTGACGGCGCATCTCCACGTATGCCAGATCGGATTTGCATACGAGCATCAAGCCGGATGTGCCGACGTCGAGACGGGAGACGATGCCCTCGCGCCCGGCGGCGCCATACGAGGTGATGTGCACGCCGCGATCGCGCAGCGAGCCAAGCACGGTGGGGCCTGTCCATCCGACGGAGGCGTGGGCGGCGACGCCGACCGGCTTGTCGACCACCACCACGTCATCATCCTCGTAGACGACGGCCATGTCATCGGCTATCGGTTCGGGGGTCTGCTGCTCTTCGGCGAGATCGAATTCCACGGTCTCACCGGACTGCAGCGTGCCCGACTTGGCGATGCTGCGGTCGAGCACGCGCGCCTGACCGGAATCGATGAGTTCGGCGGCCTTGGAGCGGGAGACGCCCAGCATCTTCGCCACCGCGACGTCGAAGCGCCTGCCGACCAGCGCGTCGGGGGCTGGGACAAGACGGCTCATGCCGCACTGCCCTTCTCGCTCGCACCCCGCTTCTCGTCGAGGTCCTTCTGGCTGAACGGCACGTTCGCGAGGATCATCGCGACGATGACGACGCCGGCGATGACCAGATACACATCCGCCACGTTGCCGACGGACCAGCCGTAGTTGAGGAAGTCGACGACCTTGCCGTTGAGGAACCCGTCGGCATAGACGACGCGGTCGATGAGATTGCCGAAGGCGCCGGCGAACGCGAACGCGAACGCGGTGGTCCATGCCATGGAGATGGTGCGCACGGCCACGACGATCAGTGCGATGCATGCGACTATCGCGAGCAGCGAGATCATCCATGTGGATCCCGAACCGAAGCCGAGGGAGGCACCCGGGTTACGCACCAGCGTGAACGACAGCAGACCGGGGATGACGGGAATCGTACGACCGTCGCCGAGCACGTCCAACGCCCACAGTTTGGTGAGCTGGTCGACGATCAGCGCGACGACGGCGACACAAGCAAAGACGGCCACGCGTATGCGCAGCCGTCCCTTTCGAATCGTTTCCATAGAGCGGATTCAGTCCGAAATCACTCGCCGGACTGCTCGGTTCGGCTGTAGTTGTTCGTATCCGAGACCTGATTGACCAGCTGACCGAGGAAGTCGGTCAGGCGGGCACGGTATTCGGCTTCGAACTGCTTGAGACCCTGGATGTTGCCCTCGATGAGCTTGGACTCATTGGTGAGGTTGGTGCGCACCTGATCGGCGTAGTCGTCGGCGGCGGCACGGGTCTTCTTGCTGTAGCCGTCGGACTCGGCGCGCAGCTTCTTGTCGTACGCGACGGCGTCCGCACGAACCTTCTTGTCGTAGTCGGCGGCGCGGCGCTGCACCTCGGCCTCGTACTGATCGGCCTCGTTGTGCTTCTCGGTGAGGTAGGTGTCGGCATCCTGACGGGTCTTGACGGAGTAGGCGTCGGCCTCGGAGCGGGTGCGATCGGAGTAGGCGTCGGCCTCGGAGTGGACGCGCTTGTTGTAGTCGTCGGCCTCGGTGCGGGTGCGATCGTTGTAGTCGTTGGCCTTGCCGATAAGGTCGTTGTAGTCGCGCTGGCTCTTCTCGGAGATCTCCTTTGCCTTGGCCTTGCCCTTGTCGACGTACTGGTCGTGCAGCTGCATGGCCAGGGTCAGCATGGCGGTGGCGCGCTCGGGCTCAGTGCCCGCACCGGCTGCGGCGCCGGCGATCTTCTGCAGGGAGCCGGTCTCAGTGCTCGGCTCGACCTTGGAGACCTGCTCGCGCAGCTGGTTCTCGCGCTGCTTGGATTCCTCGAGCTGGCGGGTCAGGTTGGCGATCTGCTGCGCCTGCTGCTGCACGCCGGCGGCCTGCTGCTGGAAGGCGGCCACCTGACGGGACAGATCCTCGTTCTGGGAGCGGAACTGGTCGCGCTCCTTCTGGATGGCGGCGATCTGCTGTGCGACGGCATCCTGGTTGCCGGAGGCCTGCGCGACCTGTGCGGTCAGCTGGTCGATCTGAGCGTTGAGCTGATCGGTCTGCGCCTTGAGCTGATCGGTCTGCGCCTTGAGCTGCTCGTTCTGGGAGGTCAGCGCACGGTTGGACTCCTCGGCCTCGGACAGCTTGGCGGCCACGACCTGGGCGTTCTGATCTCCCTTGCCGGCCCCCTGCTGCATTGCATCCTTCAGCTGCTTGTTCTCATCCTGCAGCTGCTGAACCTGAGCGTTGAGATCGGAGATCTTCTTGTTGAGTGCGGTAACGTCCGGACCCAACGACTGAGTCGCCTGACCGCCCGCAACGGCCTGCTTGCCGAGCGCTTCGACGGTTTCAGTGACCTGGTCAAGGAAATCGTCGACCTCGTCGACGTCATATCCTTCCTTGAAACGCACCGTCTGGAACGTGCGCTCCCTGATGTCTTTCGGCGTCAACAGAGCCATAAATCTTACACCTCGCTTTGGGGCTGTGCCTCGCTTACGTTGGTATCAGATACGACCTTACCACGGACATGAGCCTTTATGGAGTTTTCGTGGCTTTTACGAAAAGATTGAGGGCATATCCCGTGAAAATATCGGGGGCAAACGCCGACATACCCCCGATATCACCCGATATCCTCGCACGCGGCCCGATCAGATCAGCACGCGCAGCACCACCAGCAGGAAGTACAGGACGATGAAGCTCAGGTCGAGCGCCACCGGACCGAGCCTGAGCGGCGGGATGTAGCGTCGCAGCCAGTTGAGCGGCGGATCGGTGATCCGATAGATGATGTCGATGATCGTGTAGACGAAGCCACGCGGACGCCACATCGGGGACAGCATCGCGACCCAGTCGAGGATCATGCGGATGAACAGCACGGTGATGTAGGCGTCGATAAGACCGTCGAGCAGACGCATCAAGATGATGAAAAGCATATACGACACCGTATCAAGCCTTATGGAAGGTTCGCGCAACGTTCGCTGTGAACGGACTGGATGCAAGCCGGATCAAGTCCGATTACGCGAAACGGGACCGGAGCGTAAAGGTCCGATCCCGTTTCGATGAACGTGTCCGTCAGATGTGGACGCCCGCCCTGGTCGCCGGTCACTCGGTGAACAGATCGTGGGCGCTGTTGGCGGTGATGGGCTCCTCCACCTTGATGTTCACCTGGGAGGGGCTCAGGAGGAACACGCGCGGGGTGACGCGCTCCATCGAACCGTGCACGCCGAACACCACACCGGCAGAGAAGTCGACGATGCGATAGGCCACGGCCTCGGGCACGCCGGTGAGATTGAGCACGACGGGCACACCGTCACGGATCGCACGACCGACCATCTGCGCGTCCTCATAGGACTTCGGATGGATGGTGGTGATGCGGTTCATGCGATTCTGGAACGGGCTCGCCGTACGCGTGGTGGAGCCGGAGGACAACGTGGGGCCGGACTGGGCCGGCTTGGCCGCCGGCATCGGCGTGACCACGCGATCCGAATCGAACGCCGGCGCGGACGTCGCGGCGGAGACCGGAGTATCGGGCTCGTCGGCGACATCGAAATCGTCATCGTCCTCAGCCACGTCCGACATGCCCAGATAGGACATCGCGTTCTTCATGAATCCAGCCATGCCTCAATCCTTTCTTTAGTCTCGTCCGTGGTGGTTTCAGCGCAGGAAGTCGGGGATGTCCAGATCGCCCGGATCATTCGCGTCCGGCGTGTACGTGGTCTGCGGGTACTGGGGGTACGGCTGCTGCGGATAGCCGGGAGCCGGCGCGAAGGTGAACGGCGACGTGCTCGGCGGCACCTGCTGCGGCTGGGCCGGAGCGACCGGCTGCTGGACCGGGATCTGACCGGTCTGCGTCACGGCCGGCTGGGCCGGAGCGACCGGGGCCGACTGCGGGGCGGGGTTCTGGGTCTGTGCCGGAGCCGGATTGTCGGCCGGAGCGGACTGCTGCTGCGGCTGGGCGGCCGGAGTCTGCCGGGTGGGCTGCTGGGCGGCCTGGGCGGCGGCGCGCTGCGGCACGACGGGCATGCCCACGGCGGCGGCATTGGCCGCGGCCTGCTTGGCGGTGTCGAAGCCGGCGGCGATGACGGTGACACGCACCTCGTCACCATAGGCGTCGTCGAGCGCGAGACCCCAAATGATCTGGGCCTCCGGGTGGATGGCCTTGCGCACCAGTTCGACGGCGGCGGAGGCCTCCTGCAGACCGATGTCGGTCGGGCCGGCGACGTTGATGAGCGCACCGTGGGCGCCCTCGATGCTCTCCTCGAGCAGCGGGGAGCTGATGGCCAGTTCGGCGGCCTGGGTGGCGCGATCCTCGCCCCGTGCGGAGCCGATGCCGAACAGCGCGGTGCCGGCGCCACGCAGAATCGCGGTGACATCGGAGAAATCGACGTGAATGTAGGAGTTGGAAGTGATCAGATCGGTGATGCCCTGCACGCCGGAGAGCAGTGCGGAATCGGCGGTCTTGAAGGCGTCCATGATCGTGATCGAACGATCGGACAGCTCCAGCAGTCGATCGTTCGGGATGACGATGAGGGCGTCGACCTCCTGACGCAGGTTGTCAATGCCGAGTTCGGCGGAGGCGGAGCGCTGCGGACCCTCGAACGAGAACGGGCGGGTGACCACGGCGATGGTCAGCGCGCCCTGCTGGTGGGCTGCACGTGCGACGATCGGGCTGGCGCCGGTACCGGTACCACCGCCCTCGCCGCAGGTGACGAAGACCATATCGGCGCCCTTGACGGCCTCCTCGATGTCGGACTGGTGGTCCTGAGCGGCCTTGGCACCCTTCTCGGGGTCGGCGCCCGCTCCCAGGCCGCGGCTGGACTGATCGGACAGGGAGATCTTCACATCGGCGTCGGAGCGCAGCAGATCCTTGGCATCGGTGTTCACTGCGATGAATTCGACATTCTGCAAGCCCTCGGCGATCATGCGGTTGACGGCGTTGCCACCGGCACCGCCTACGCCGACGACCTTGATGTTGGTCCTGTCGTTCAACTCCTCGTTCTGGGCGATCTCGCTCACGTTGTGCTCCTGTCACTTCACGGTTACACCCTAGACTAGCGCAGGGCCACGCCGTATTGTGTGATATTTTCGCGCGTGTAGCGCACATTTATAGCTTAGTAACTGGCGTCCATCGGGTCGTCGCCGAAGAGGGTCTCGCGCTCCTCGTGGCTGGTGGTGCGCGACTCGAGCCAGCCGTAGGGCAGGTGGACCTTCTTGGCGAAGCGCACGCGGCCGCGCGGCTTGTCGACCACGCGGGGCGGGAACTCGACCGTTGGGTCGAGCCGGCCGATCTCACGGTCCACGTCCTCGAGGCTCTCGCATTCCATGAACGCCTTGCGCGTGGACCCGCCGACCGGGAAGCCCTTCAGGTACCAGGCGATGTGCTTGCGCAGGTCATGCACTGCCATGCGCTCGTCGCCGTCGTAGAACTCGACGAGCAAGCGCGCATGACGGGCGATCACGCGGCACACCTCGCCAAGGGTCGGGTTGAACCGCTCGTCGGAGCCCTCGAATGCGTGCTTGATGTCGGCGAACAGCCACGGGCGCCCCTGGCATCCGCGTCCGATGGCCACGCCGTCGCAGCCGGTCTCGGCGATCATCGCGAGGGCGTCGTCGGCGCCCCAGATGTCGCCGTTGCCGAACACGGGGATCGTCAGATGCTCCTTGAGCTCGCCGATGCGGCTCCAGTCCGAGTGGCCTCCGTAGTATTCGGCGGTGGTGCGCGCGTGGAGGGTCACGGCGGCGCAGCCCTCCTCCTGGGCGATGCGCCCGGCCTCGAGGAACGTCTCGTGCTCGTGATCGATGCCGACGCGGATCTTCGCGGTGACCGGGATGTTCGCCGGCTCGCACACCTTGACGACGCGTCGGATGAGCTCGGTGAAGATGTCGGTCTTCCATGGCAGGGCGGAGCCGCCGCCGCGGCGCGTGACCTTGGGCACCGGGCATCCGAAGTTGAGGTCGACGTGGTCGGCCATGTGCTCGTCGACGACGATCCGCGCGGCCTGTTCGACGATCGCCGGGTTCACGCCGTACAACTGCAGCGAGCGCACGCGCTCGGTGGACGCGAACCGACACAGGCGCAGGGCCTTGGGGTTGCGGGCGACGAGCGCGCGGGCGGTGATCATCTCGGCCACGTACAGGCCGTCGGGGCCGTACTCCTCGCACAGCACGCGGAACGGCCAGTTGGTGACGCCCGCCATCGGCGAGAGCACGACCGGGGTGGGCACGTCGATCGGCCCGAGACGGACCGGCCTGATGGCCGGTGCGGGTGCGTCGAGCGCGGCGGTATGACGCGGCGAGCGCGGATCCTCCCCCGTAAGGGAGTCGCCGCGCTCGTCGATGACGGTTTCGCTGTTGGCTGTCAACTCAGTACAGACCGCCGGCCTCATTGATCTTCACGGAGTCGGGCCATGCCTCGCCGCCCATGGCGACCGGCTTCATCGGCACGCGGGTGCGGTGCTCGCCGATGCGGGAGTCGACGTACTCGGCGACCTTGTCCAGCGAGACGCGCTCCTGGTTCATCGTGTCGCGGTCGCGGATGGTGACGGCGTGATCCTCGAGGGTGTCGAAGTCGACAGTGATACACAGCGGGGTGCCGATCTCGTCCTCGCGGCGGTAGCGGCGGCCGATGGCGCCGGCCTCGTCGTAGTCGATCATCCACTCGTGCTGGCGCAGGTCGGCGGCCAGATCCTGGGCGACGGTCTGCAGCTCCGGCTTCTTGGAGAGCGGCAGGACGGCGGCCTTGACCGGTGCGAGGCGCGGGTCAAGGCGCAGGACGGTGCGCTTGTCGACGCCGCCCTTGGTGTTCGGGGCCTCGTCCACGTCGTAGGCGTCGACGAGGAAGCACATCAGGGAGCGGGTGAGTCCCGCGGCCGGCTCGATGACGTACGGCACGTACTTCTCGCCGGTGGCCTGGTTGAAGTAGCTCAGATCCTCGCCGGAGTGCTTGGCATGCGCGGACAGGTCGAAGTCGGTGCGGTTGGCCACGCCCTCGAGCTCGCCCCAATCGGAGCCCTGGAAGCCGAACTTGTACTCGATGTCGACGGTACGCTTGGAGTAGTGGGCCAGCTTCTCCTTCGGGTGCTCGTAGTGACGCAGGTTCTCCGGCTTGACGCCGAGGTCCAGATACCACTGGGTGCGGGCGTCGATCCAGTACTGGTGCCATTCCTCGTCGGTGCCGGGCTCGACGAAGAACTCCATCTCCATCTGCTCGAACTCGCGGGTGCGGAAGATGAAGTTGCCGGGCGTGATCTCGTTGCGGAAGGACTTGCCCATGTTGGCGATGCCGAACGGCGGCTTGGAGCGCGAGGAGGTCATCACGTTCTTGAAGTCGACGAAGATGCCCTGCGCGGTCTCCGGGCGCAGGTAGTGCAGGCTGTTCTCGTCCTCGACCGGGCCGAGGTGCGTGCGCAGCATCATGTTGAAGTCGCGCGGCTCGGTCCACTTGCCGCGGGTGCCGCAGTCGGGGCACACGATGTCGGCCATGCCGTTCTCGGGCAGCTTGTCGCCGTGCTTCTCGGCGTAGCTCTCCTGGAGCTTGTCGGCGCGGTTGCGCTTGTGGCAGTTGAGGCATTCGACCAGCGGGTCGTTGAACACGGCGACATGGCCGGAGGCGACCCACACCGGGGTCGGCAGGATGATGGACGTGTCGACGCCGACGACGTCGGGACGGGTGACGACCATCGAACGCCACCATTCGCGCTTGATGTTGTCCTTCAGGGCGACACCGAGCGGACCGTAGTCCCATGCGGAACGGGTTCCGCCGTAGATCTCGCCGGCGGGGAACACGAAACCGCGACGCTTCGCGAGGGATACGACTTCATCAAGTTTGGACTGAGCCACAATGCACCTTCTGGTATGAACGGTTTGGGGTCTTTACAACCGCTTCAGGATACCGGCACAGTCTGACAGTGGCGGCCGGACCTCCTCCGCGCCGCATCACCTCCCCTTGAACAGGCGGAACAGGCGGGATTCGCGCACGGCGAGCACGCTCACGACGGTTGCGGCGAGGACGCCGGCGAACAGGGCGAGCGGCGAGCGGGCGGCGGCGAGGAGCACCGCCGCCGGATCGGATGGGGAGGCGCGCAGGCAGAGCGCGGCGATCAGCGACAGGCCCGCCGCCGTGGCTCCGCCAGCCCATACGAGGGTCTCGATCAGCGCCGCGAGCAGCTGGTCCGATTTGCGTTGGCCGCAGTGGAGGGCGCCCGCGTATTCCAGACGCCGACGGCGTACGGATGCGACGCCGATGACGAGGCCGACCGCGAGCGCCGCCCAGGGCAGCATGCGGGTCATGCGCGTCTCGTAGAGCGCCGCGGCGTTCCATCCGCGATCGAGGCTTTTGTTGAGCATGGTGGTGCCGGGGAGAGTCTGCGTGGTGGATTTGCCGGCGATGGCGGTCGTGGTGAGCAGCGATTCGACCGCGTCGGTGCGCGGCCACTGCTTGGCCCAGCATTCACTGAACGGCTTGGCGTCGGGCGCCGCGGGGACGACGAGCGCGTAGGCGAAGCGGGTGTCGCGTCCGTCGTTCGGCCAGTCGAAGACACCGGCGACGGGGATGTCGCCGTGGTCGGTCTCGATCGTGACGCCCCTGGCCCAGCCGAAGTCGTGGGCGAGGGTCGTGGAGACCCATACGCCGGTGGGGTCGGCGTCGGCGGCCGCGAGCAGGCCGATCATGCCGGCGGTGACCTCGTATGAGCCGATGCTGCGTCCCGGGGTCGAGCGCGGGGTGATCTGGTCGCCCTCGCGCATGGCGCCCGCGGCCTGCGGACCGCCGTCCGCGTCGACGAGACGGTCGCAGGCGGCGCCGTCGATCACGGAGACGGGGCTGACGATGGTGGTGACGTCCGCCGCGGCCCGGATGCGGGTGACGGCGTCACGCTCCTGGCCGATGACGGCGAGCGCCTCGAACCCGCCGATGAGCGTGCCGGCCACGGCCACGGCGAGGAACCAGACCGCGGCGCGGGCGGCGCCGGAACCGATGTTGCGCATCGCCTCGGAGAGGATGGACGCGAGTCTCATGACGGCTCCTTCCTTAGCCGCGACTGCGTCGTCGCCTCTTCCGGCGCGTAGTCGGCGAGATCGATGACCCGCCTGCAGGCGTCGCGGGTGGCGAGGTCGTGGGTGGCGACGACGACGATCATGCCGTGTCCGGCGAGGTTGCCGAGCACGCCCGAGACGCTGTGGGCGGTGCGCGTGTCCAACTGGGCCGTGGGTTCGTCGACGAGCAGCATGTCCGGGGCCGAGCTGACGGCCCTCGCGAGCATGAGCCGCTGCGCCTCGCCGCCGGAGAGCGCGGCGAACGGGCGGTCGGCGACGGCCCCGAGGTCGAACAGGCCCATCGCCTCCAGCGCCTGCGGCTCCGCCTCACGCCGGCGCAGTCCCCGTGCGAGCAACGGGAAGACGACATGGTCGAGCGCGCTGCGTTCGGCGACGCCGTACGGGTTCTGGAACACCCAGCCGACGCGGTTCACGCCGTCGCGCGTGACCGTGCCGGAGGAGGGTTTCTCCCATCCGGCGAGAATCGACAGCAGCGTGGACTTGCCGCAGCCGCTCGGCCCGCAGATCGCCGTCGTGGTGCCCGCCTCGAGGGTGAACGACAGGTGTTCGAACAGCGTGTCCGTGCCGGGGAACCGGTGGGCGAGGTCGTGGCCGGTCACCCTCGCGGACATGTCAGCCCCCTGATCGCCCCGCCCACCTGCACCGTGGAGGGGCCGGCGGACGGTTCGGAGCCGTCGGCGGGTCTGACGAGACTCACGCCCAGGTCCGCGCCGATCACCGTCACCGGGATCGTTCTGCCGTCGGAGGCGATGCATCCGGTATTGCCGTCGACGCCGAACACGGCGGCGGCCGGCACGCGCATCACGTCGAGAGGCTGCGTCAGGGCCACGGTGGCGTCGATCCCCTGCGCGGACTCCTGCGACGCGGATTGGCCAGATGACTGGCCCGACGACTGGCCCTGCGCGGACTTGGACGACGAGGATTGGGCGAACATCCGGAATTCCGGCGAGGCGGTGACGCGCGCGCAGAACTCCGGGTCGTCGATGCGCGTGGCCCCGGCCTTGAGCACGCCCTGCTGGCCGAAGACGGTGATCGTCCGGTCGGCGTTCTCGGCGGCGCCGTCCCTCAAGCTGATCGCGGTCAGGGCACCGGGGATCCGGCCGATCGGCGTCCCGGCCGTGACCATGGTGCCGGGTACGCCGTTCCAGTCGAAGACGGTCGCCTCGCGCTGTGGCAGCCAGATCACGTCCGCGATGGCGAGGTTGCCATCCAAAGTCGAGGTCACGCCGAGCCCGCGCCACAGGGCCTTGACGGCCTTGACCGTACGCGTCGTGTACCGGTCGGTGTCGGCGGGCGCGCCGAATCCGAGCCGCGCGAGTTCGTCGTTGAACGCGCGCACGTCCCTGCCCTTGTCGCCGTATTTCAGGTCGCGGTAGAGCGGGGTCGCGGTGGCGAGTGCGACGATGGGCCGTTCGTCGACCGCGAGCGCGGCTCTGCCGGAGACGAGCCCCTCGCCGGAATGGTCGGCGGTCACGGTGCCGGACGTGTTGATGAGCACCTGGCGGGAGGCGGAGAGCGTGGGGATGACGCTGATCTGCCTGTTCGCGTCGTAGCGCTGGATGCCGACCGGCGCGCTGGTGACCTCCTTCGCGCTCGACAGTATCGCCGGGTGCCGGTCGGGCAGCAGGAACGCGGCCGCGCCGACGCTGACGGCCGCGGTGAGGATGACGGCGATCAGCAGCCAGGCGACGGGGAACCTGCGGCGCACGGTGCCGTGTGAAGTACCGCGCGGCGTTCCCCGCCCCGTCGACGGCCCCGATGATGCCGATGATGTCTTCGATATCTTCGCCATGATGGCCTCCCCTCCTCGCGCTCGCCCTCGCGTCCGATCGGGCTTCGATCCCGACGTCGGCTTCGGCGTCGTGTCCGATTCCATCGTTCCACGCCGTCCACGCGCACGGTCAGGCGAAGGTCAGGGCGGGGCCGCATACGATGGAAGGTGCACAGGCTGCAAAGCCGTGCGGCACAGGGGTTCTGCAGACAAGGAGGTTGAGATGGGACGACAATCATCGCAAGGAATTGCGCGCATCCCGCGCCTGCTGGCCGCGACGCTGGCCGCGGCGGCGCTGCTCGCGGGGCTCGCGGGCTGCGCGGGGCCGACGAACGGCACGCAGACCGCATCATCCGCATCCGGGGATCACGGTTCGTCGGCGCAGGGGCAGGATTCCCCGCAGCAGGGGCCGGTCTCGACGCTGCGCGACGCCGACGGCAACGGGCGTCTGGCGAGCTCGCTGTCCGCATACATCGACGAGGTGCTCGCCGACCCGTACGTGTCGGACTACGAGCGCCCGTTCCTCGAACAGGCCAAGAAAGAGGGGTGGGTGTCGACGACCATCTATGAGAAGGTCTGGTCGGACTACAAGACGTGCATGGTCGACCACGGCTTCCCGGAGCCGAAGATCGAACGATTCCCGAACGGCATGATGGACATCATGCAACACGCCGTTGGCACCGACGAGCAGGAGGAGCGGTGGCGCGACGCCTACGCCGACTGCTACCTGCGGTTCTCCCATGTGCAGGGACTGTACGGTCAGCAGCAAGGCAACCCAAACCTGTACGCCAACGTCGACGAGGCGGTCGTCGACTGCATGCGGCGCGAGGGCGTGGTGCCCCCGAGCTACACGGTCAAGGACTTCAACGACGGGCAGACCCTGCTCCAGACGGAGGGGTGGACGGACGCGAAGGACAAGCTCGGCTACGATTTCGGTGACGCGCGCGTGCGCGGCTGCAAGGCGGCGCAGGCTGGTCGTCAAGCAGCGCCGACGACCCCGTGGAGTACCTCTGGTAGATCATGGCGGGGATACTGATCGTCGAGGACAACACGGGCATGGCCGCCTCGCTCGACGACGCACTGCGGCATGAGGGCTACCGCATCTGGACGGCCGAAACCGGCGTCGAGGCGCTGGAACTGCTCGCCGCGCACCGGGACGCCATCGACGTGGTCCTGCTCGATCGCGATCTACCGGTCATGTCCGGCGACACGGTGATGACGACGATCCGCGCGCTCGGATTGGACGTGAGCGTGCTCATGGTCACCGCCTCGGCCAGCCCGGAGCAGCGCGTGGAGGGGCTGGACCTCGGCGCCGACGACTACCTGCCCAAACCGTTCGTCTACCGGGAGCTGTCGGCGCGCATCCGCGCCCTGCTGCGCCACGACGCGAGACGCCGCACACCAACAGGGCCCTCCGACGATTCCGGCGCCGTCGCGCAACCGGTCGTCATCGACGACGACCGCCGACTCGCCTACTGGAGAGACACCCCGCTCGACCTGACCGCTCGGGAGTTCGCAGTGCTGCGCCGCATCGTCGAAGCGGACGGCGGATGGGTCACGCTCGACGAACTCATCGCCGCCGCATGGCCGGACGGCACGGCCAGCGCCGGGGCGGCCAAGACGCTCGTCTACACGCTCAGACGCAAGCTCGAGGCCGCCGGCGGCAAGGGCGCCATCGTCTCGGCGCGAGGGAAGGGATACCGGCTGCCATGAACCATCCGTCCAGCCTGACTGACCCGTCCAGCCCGTCCAGCCCGTCCGACCCATCCGATCCGTCCCGCCCGTCCGGAAAACGCCGGTTCCATCTACGCCCGCGCACCTTCCGCGGCAAGCTCGCGCTCGCCATCGGCCTGCTGGTGGCGGTGTTCCTCGGGATCGCCCTGGCGTTGCAGACCATGCTGTTCGGCCGCATCTACGACCGGTCGTCCTACCGGCTGTATCAGGTGGCCAGCGGCGGAACGCTGCCCACGCCCGACGGCGGCGAACTGTATGTGTCCTCCACCGGCTGCTACTACACCGACTACGCCGTGGGCTGCGGGCCGATGACGCCGGGGTCGATCATGGAGATCAGCGACTCGGACATGCGCGGGCCCATGATGCAGGGCGCCATGTGGTTCTCGCTGGCGCTGTTCGCAGGGTTCGCCGTGCTGGCGATGGTCGCGGCGTGGTTCATCTCCCGCAGACTGGCCGGACGCATCTCCTCGCTGGGCGCGCAGATGCGACGGCTCGACCCAGCGGCCACCGGCGAGCGCGTGTCGATCGCCGGCTCGGACGAGGTGGCGTCGCTGGCCGGCGACGTGAACGCGATGCTCACTCGCATCGAGCAGGCGGCGGTCACTCAGCGGCAGTTCATCGCGAACGCCTCGCACGAGCTGCGCACACCGATCGCGGTGATCGGAACCAGTCTGGACGCCCCGCTCGCGCAGGGGCGGTTCGCGGCGGACGTGGAGCCGGCGGTGCGCCGGGCGTTGGAGGCGGACCGGAACGCGGCCGACCTGGTGGAGGGGCTACTGGCGCTGTCGCGCGTGCAGAGCATGGCGTTGCATCCGGGCGATGAGCGACCGCCCGAGACGTCGCTCGGTGAGGTTGTGGAGCACGCGCTGGATGCCTCGTGGGACGCGATCGACGAACGCGGCCTCGACGTGCGCTGCGGCATCGACCCCGCGCCGACGGTGCATGCGGACCCGACGATGCTGGCCTTGCTGGCGGGCAACCTCATCCGCAACGCCGTGGTGCACAACGTGGACCGCGGCGACATCGAAGTCGACGTGCGGCGCATTGACGGCGGGGGCGTCGAGCTGTCCGTCACCAACAGCACGGAGGCGGAGGAGGCTGCGGAGTCGGCGGACGGGCACGATCTGGATGATCTGCTGATCCCGTTCCATCGCGGGAGGGCGTCCCGACTCGAGAACCGGCCCGGCAACGGACTGGGCCTGTCGATCGTCAGGGAGATCGCGGATCTTTACCATGCCGAGCTGCGACTCGCCAGACCCACGCCGGGCCGATTCGGCGTGTCTGTGCGATTTTGTAACAACCATGTCCGTATCGGCGCGTAGTTTCGGAAGACAACAAACGAAATGCAGGGGAACCCGCACCACTAGGCGGGTTGAGATGGGCGATGGCCCGACCCTTTGAACCTGTTGGTTAAGACCAGCGTAGGGAGCAGTGAATATGAGCGATGTTTCGCCATCCATCCGCAACGAACGCGGTATCGATTCCACTTATGACGGCTGTGGCGACGACGACGGCGATCTCGCCGACCTGCGCGACCGCATCCGAACCGCCGTCGAACAGGTGAGGGCCACCCGCCCGCTGGCGCAGTCGTTCACCAACTTCGTGACGATCAACCTCGTGGCCAACGCCCAGCTCGCGGCCGGCGGCGCCGCGGCGATGAGCTTCCTGCCCGACGACGTGATCGACACGGCGCCGATCTCCGGCGCGGACTACATCAACGTGGGCACGCTGCTGCCGTTCTACAAGGACGCGCTGCCCAAGATCGCACGCGCCTTCCACAAGACCGGGCACAAGTGGGTGCTCGATCCGGTGGCCGCAGGCATCGGCCGCACCCGCACCGAGATCCTGCGCGCCTTCCGCGCCACTCCCCCGACCATCGTGCGTGGCAACGCCTCCGAGATCATCGCCCTTGCCGACATGTGGGGTCTGTCGGCCGACGCCGAACCCGGCAACCAGCCCGCCACCCGCCCGGCCGGCGCCGAGGCCGTCGACGAGGTCGACGCGGCCGTCGAACCAGCCAGACGTCTGGCGCAGTTCCTCGCCGCCTCCGCCCCGGACAAGACGGCCGCCGTGGCCGTCTCCGGCAAGGTCGATCTCGTCACCGACGGACGGACCGTCTACCGGCTGCCCGGCGGCAGCGCGATGATGACGAAGATCACCGGCGCCGGCTGTTCGCTCGGCGGCGTGACCGCCACCTATCTCGCCGTAGCCGACCCGCTGACCGCCGCGCTGGCGGCGAGCGCCCTGTACGACCGCGCCGGCGAGATCGCCGAGACGCAGTCCAACGGCCCCGGCTCGTTCCAGGTCGCCTTCCTCGACGCCCTGTGGAACGTGACCGCCGATCAGGTGGCCGCCTCCGAGATCCACATGTTCTGACACTTCCACCAACAACCAAAGGAACAAATCAATGAACAACGAATACCCATACGCGTCGATGCGCGACAGCTTCGACCTGTCCGCGTACTTCGTGGTCGGCCCGGAGGACTGCAAGGGCCGACCGCTGACCGACGTGGTCGATCAGGCCCTCACCGGCGGCGCGACCTTCATCCAGCTTCGCGCCAAGAAGGCCGACGCCTCCGAGCTGAC
Source organism: Bifidobacterium callitrichos DSM 23973 (assembly GCF_000741175.1). GTDB lineage: Bacteria > Actinomycetota > Actinomycetes > Actinomycetales > Bifidobacteriaceae > Bifidobacterium > Bifidobacterium callitrichos. The sequence goes on along the minus strand of NZ_JGYS01000001.1, from coordinate 68,389 downwards.
GACGATGGCGCAGGACATCGCGCAGATCATCGAGGACAACGGCAAGTCCGACTCCGTGGCCTTCGTGATCGACGACCGTGCCGACGTGGTGTGGCAGGCCCGCCGCAAGGGTATCAAGGTCGACGGCGTGCACATCGGACAGACCGATATGGAGCCGCGCGAGGCCCGCGCCCTGCTGGGCGACGAGGCGATCGTGGGTCTGTCCGCCGAGACCGAGTCGCTGGTGCGTCTCATCAACGAGCTGCCCGACGGCTGCATCGACTACATCGGCGCCGGCCCGCTGCACGTCTCCACCACCAAGCCGGAGGCCTCCGTGGGCGGCAACGACGGCTCCGGCAAGACCCTGGACGCCAAGCAGATCAACACGATCTGCGCAGCCTCCGAATTCCCGGTGGTCGTCGGCGGCGGCGTGACCGCCGACGACATGGCCATGCTGGCCGGCACGAAGGCGGCCGGCTGGTTCGCGGTGTCCGCGATCGCCGGTGCCGAGAACCCCGAGGAGGCCACCCGTGCGATGGTCGAGGGCTGGAAGGCCGTGCGCGGGGACGCGAAGCACGGCTACGCACCGCGCATCGTCACCCACACCCCGGCCGTCGACACGCAGGCCGCCCAGGAGGGCGCCGCACAGCCGGGCGCCGAGGCCACCGAAAAGAAGTTCACCAACGCCAAGGAGGCCAAGGAGGCGCAGAAGCTCGCCAAGCAGCAGCGCGTCGACATCGCCGCCCGAGGCTCCAAGCAGCGCGACAAGGCGCACATCCGCAAGACGAAGTCCGTGCCGTTCTCCTACGAGTACGGTTCGTACGATCTCGAGGTGCCGTACACCGAGATCAAGCTGTCCGACACCCCCGGCGTGGGCCCGAACCCGCCGTTCCACGACTACAACACCGAAGGCCCCAAGTGCGATCCGAAGGAGGGCTTGAAGCCCCTGCGCATCGACTGGATCCGCGACCGCGGCGACGTCGAGGAGTACGAGGGCCGCCGCCGCAACCTCGAGGATGACGGCAAGCGCGCCATCAAGCGCGGCCGCGCCAGCAAGGAATGGCGTGGACGCAAGCACCAGCCGATGCGCGCCAAGGACCACCCGATCACCCAGATGTGGTACGCCCGCCACGGCATCGTCACCCCGGAGATGCAGTACGTGGCCACCCGCGAGAACTGCGACGTGGAGCTCGTGCGCTCCGAGCTCGCCGCGGGCCGTGCGGTCATGCCGTGCAACATCAACCACCCGGAGGCCGAGCCGATGATCATCGGCTCCCGGTTCCTCACCAAGCTCAACGCGAACATGGGCAACTCGGCCGTCACCTCGTCCATCGACGAAGAGGTGGAGAAGCTCACATGGGCCACCAAGTGGGGCGCCGACACCGTGATGGATCTGTCCACCGGCAACGACATCCACACCACCCGCGAGTGGATCTTGCGCAACTCCCCCGTGCCGATCGGCACCGTGCCGATGTACCAGGCTCTCGAGAAGGTCGAGGACGACGCCTCCAAGCTCAGCTGGGAACTGTTCCGCGACACCGTGATCGAACAGTGCGAGCAGGGCGTCGACTACATGACGATCCATGCCGGCGTGCTGCTGCGCTACGTGCCGCTGACCGCCAACCGCGTCACCGGCATCGTCTCGCGCGGTGGCTCGATCATGGCCGACTGGTGCCTGCGCCACCATCAGGAGAGCTTCCTGTACACGCACTTCGACGAGCTGTGCGACATCTTCGCCAAGTACGACGTCGCGTTCTCGCTGGGCGACGGCCTTCGCCCCGGCTGCCTTGCGGACGCCAACGACGCGGCCCAGCTCTCCGAGCTGATGACCCTGGGCGAGCTCACCGAACGCGCCTGGGCCAAGGACGTGCAGGTCATGATCGAGGGCCCGGGCCACGTGCCGTTCGACACGGTGCGCATGAACATCGAGCTCGAGAAGGCCGTGTGCAAGGGCGCCCCGTTCTACACGCTCGGCCCCCTGACGACCGATACCGCCCCCGGCTACGACCACATCACCTCCGCGATCGGCGCCACCGAGATCGGCCGCTACGGCACCGCCATGCTGTGCTACGTGACCCCGAAGGAGCACCTGGGCCTGCCGAACAAGGACGACGTCAAGCAGGGCGTGATCGCGTACAAGATCGCCGCCCACGCCGCCGACATCGCCAAGCACCACCCGCACGCGCAGGACCGTGACGACGCGATCTCGAAGGCCCGCTTCGAGTTCCGCTGGCTCGACCAGTTCAACCTCTCCTACGATCCGGACACCGCGATCGCGTTCCACGACGACACGCTGCCCGCCGAGCCGGCCAAGATGGCGCACTTCTGCTCGATGTGCGGCCCGAAGTTCTGCTCGATGGCCATCTCGCAGAACATCCGCAAGGCGTTCGGCGGCGAGGCCGCGCAGCAGCAGATCGTCAAGGAGGCGATCGCCGGCGTGACCCCGACCACGACCCCGAACGTCGTCAACGACGACACCGTCGTGTCCGCGAACGTGCTGAGCCCGGAGGAGATCCGCGCCGGCATGAACGCGATGAGCGAGAAGTACACCGCCCAGGGCGGCAAGCTGTACTCCACCGCCACCGAGTGATATCTACCGAGTGATATCTCGGGTGACGTCCCGATGAGCCCCTCGCATGCGAGGGGCTCATCTGCGTTTTCAGGGCATCCGGTGTGCGTGCAGCTCCGGTCTGCGTTCGACGCGTGCGAACGCGGTGGCAAGGTCGGCCGCGCGAATCGCGCCGCGGCGGTCCTTGGCGGCGACGAGCGCGGCCTCGGTCCAGATCGCGCACACCTCGGCGCCACTCCATCCTTCGGTGCGCCGCGCGATGTCCGCGAGCGGCAGTTCCCCCTCGGTGGCGAGCGCGCGTGCCTGCACTTGAAGGATCGAAAGCCTGTCGTGTTCGCTCGGCATCGGGAACGGGATCTGCCAGTCGAAGCGTCCCGGGCGCAGTAGGGCGGGGTCCACGTCCTCGATGCGGTTCGTGGCGGCGACGACCACCACGTTGCCCTTGGATTCGAAGCCGTCCATCAGGGTGAGCAGCTGGGCGACGAGCCGCTTGCCGACGCCGTTCGTGTCGGTGTCGCGCGACGAGGCGATCGAGTCGATCTCGTCGAAGAAGATGATCGCACGCCGGTCGGCCTGCGCGGCGGCGAAGATCATGCGCAGCGTCTCCTCGCTGTCGCCCACGTATTTGCTCACGATCGTCGGACCGGAGACGAGGTAGAACTGGGCGTCGGCCACGTTGGCGATGATGCGCGCCAGATGCGTCTTGCCGGTGCCGGGCGCGCCGGTGAAGATCACGCCCTTGATGGGTTTGGCGCCGATCGCGCGCATCTGCTCGCTGTTGCCCAGCTGGGTTTCGATGAGCTCCTTGGCGCGGGTGATGACCTGTTCGTAGCCGCCGAACGAGTCGAAGGTGAGCGTGGGATCGGCACCGGGGGTGATCCGGTACTGCTTGATGTCGTCATCGTGGTCGGATTCGCCGGGACGGATGGCCGTGGGCCACAGCACGCGTTCGATGCCGAACAGGTCGGTGAACTCCACGGTGTTGCCGGGCATGATGTTGAGCGGGTAATCGCCCTCCAGCAGTTCCAGACCGTCGGAGGTCTCCAATACCACGCAGTCGTCCAATGCGCGGCGCACGATGCCGACGCGCGGTTTGACCGGCCACACGTCCGCCGGCACCTTCGTGTAGAAGTCCTCGCCGACGAGCAGGACGTCGCCGACGTCGAACACCTCCTGACGGGGGAACGTGAGCTGCGTGGTGTGCCCGTTCGGCATCACCGCGTAGTAGGCGACGCGTCCCTCGTCGAATCCGGTGATGCGCGCCAGAACGCCATCGCGCCGCAGCACGTCGTTGCCGGCCATAATTCCTCCCGTCCCTTATGTCGAACCTCTCGCGGAACCTTCCCCATCACACCATAGGAACGGCGAATAATCAAGGAAAAACCGCGTGATATTCCGGCCTTCGACTACTAGACTTGGAGGCTATGGCACAACATACGACAACCCTTCCCCCAGTACTCGCGATCTCCGGTTCGGACTCGTCCGGCGGGGCCGGCATGCAGGCCGATCTCAAGACCATGCTCGCCAACGGCGTGTTCGGCATGAGCGCGATCACCGCGTTGACCGCGCAGAACACCACCGGCGTGCGTTCCATCCAGGACACCGAGCCCAAGATCCTCGCCGATCAGATCGATGCCGTGTTCGAGGACATTCCGCCGCTCGCCGTCAAGATCGGCATGGTCTCGGCCACCGACATCATCGACGTGATCGCCGACCGTCTGACCTTCCATCACGCGAGGAACGTGGTGCTTGATCCGGTGATGGTCGCGACCTCCGGCGCGAAGCTCATCAGCGACGACGCGATCGCCGCCCTGACCTCGAAGCTGTTCCCGCTGGCGACCGTGATCACGCCGAACATCCCCGAAACGCAGGTGCTGTCCGATATGGAGATCACCGACGCTGATTCGATGGAGCGTGCGGCGAAGACGCTGACCGAACGCTATGGCTGCGCGGCGCTCGTCAAGGGCGGCCATCACACGAACGATGCGAACGACGTGCTGGCCGAAGCGGATGGCACGATCACCTGGTTCGAGGGCAGGCGCGTCGACAATCCGAACACGCACGGCACCGGCTGCACGCTGAGCTCGGCGATCGCGGCGAATCTCGCGAAGGGCGAGACGCTGCCCGAGGCGATCCGCCATGCCAAGGAGTATCTGACCGGCGCGTTGAACGCGATGCTCGATCTTGGTCAGGGTTCCGGCCCGATGGACCACGCATGGGCATGGAGGTGAATCGATCATGACGACAAGCATGCCGCAGGATTCCACCACTCCCGACGCCACGCTCAACACCGTGTCGGACCGCAATGCGATCAGGCAGGAGGTGCCGGTCAATCCCGAAACCGGCAAGCCGTATCTCAATACGGTGGCCGCCATCCAGGTGTCGGTGACGGGTACCGGCTCCGAGGTCTCCCCGTACGTCGCGCAGGCGATCTCGGTGATTCGCGACTCCGGTCTGCCGCAGGAGACCAACGCGCTGTTCACCGACGTCGAGGGCGATCTGGACGACATCCTGCACGTGGCGGGCGAGGCCGCCAAGAAGCTCGCCGAACAGGGCTATCGCACGAGTCTCGTGCTGCACATGGATATCCGCCCCGGATTCACCGGACAGCTGACGGAGAAGCCGAAGCTGGCCGACGAGATCATCGCGCGGCAGAAGGAGTAGACAAAGGGCGCTTGCTGCTTGCTTCCCCGAAGATAGTGAAGGGGCTTCCTCGTCGAGAGGAAGCCCCTTCACTATCTCATACAGAGCGTTTCATTGCCTTGTCAGGCGTTGGCGCCGTACTCCTTGGCGATGACGTTCCACAGATCGTCGGCGGCCTTCTGCACGTTGTCGTTGACGATCGTCACATCGAACTCGTTTTCGGCGGCGAGCTCGACGTGCGCGGTCTCCAGACGACGCTTGCGCTGTTCCTCGGTCTCGGTGCCACGGCCGGTCAGACGACGCACCAGCTCGTCGAAGCTCGGCGGGGCGATGAACACGGTCATCACCTCGAGACCAAGTTCGGCGGCCTTCTGCTTGACGCGGCGCGCACCCTGCAGGTCGATCTCGAGGATCGTCGGGGTGCCGACGGACAGGTGGTCCACCAGAGGCTTGAGCGGCGTGCCGTAGTGGGCCAGACCGTGCACGAGCGCGGTCTCAAGGAACTCCCCCGCCTTCTCCTTGGCGGCGAACTCCTCCTCGCTCATGAACCAGTAGTTGACGCCGTTGACCTCGCCGGGGCGGGGGTCACGCGTGGTGGCGGAGACGGACACCCACACCTCGGGGTGCTTCTTGCGCAGCGCCACCTCGACGGTGCCCTTGCCGACGCCGGCGGGGCCGGTCAGCACGAGCAGACGGCTGCCGTGCAGCACGGCAGCGTCATCGATCTGCGTATCGGTTTCGACGGTACTGGTCGAGGCCGGCGCGGATGCGCTCTGCGTTGCGGTGCCGGTCGTATCGGCGGCAGCGGTTTCGGCGGTGTCGGAGGATGCGGAAGTATCGGTCACGGATTGTGCTCCTTGCTTGTCGGCGGTGTCGGCGGCGTTTGCGCCCAGATCGATCACCGTGGAAGAGGACTTCTCCCCCTCCGGTTCTTCGTGCCTATCACCGATTCGGGTGGCCTCGAGCAGCGCCTGACGCACATCCAGCGCGATCGCCTCGGTCGCCTCGGACAGCGCGGAGATGTCCGGGCCGTGGGAGGCAATGAAGCGGGAGACCGTCACCAGCACGTTGCCCTTGGTGCCCTTGAACACGGTGCGCAGGTCCTTGGCCTCGGCACCCTGCCAGCCGTATCCCGGAGACAGGATCGGTCCGGTGAAGCGGGCCGGGTCGACGCCGGTCTCGTTGATCCACTGGCCGATGGTCGCGCCGATGATCAGGCCCACGGAACCCATACCGTCGATGTCGGCGTTGTGCTTCTGCGCGGTGGTCGCGATGCCGTAGGCCACGGTCTTGCCCGCATAGTCGCCGGTCTGACGGATGGCGCTTTGCAGGCTCTTGCCCTCCTCGTTGGAGGTCAGGGAGGCGATGAACACGCCGCGACCATTGTCGAGCGCCTCATCGATCAGCCCCTGCAGCGATCGAGCGCCGTAGTACGGCAGCAGGGTGATCGCGTCGGCGCGCAGCGGCGCTTCGGGCTTGAAGTAGGCGTCGGCGATGGCCGAGATCGTGGTCGGCAGGCCGCCGTGCAGGCAGTCGACGATCGTAATGACGTCCATCTGCCGTGCCGCGTACAGCACGCGTTCCAGCGCCGCGAATCCCTTCGAACCGTACCGTTCGAACATCGGCAGCTGGAACTTGACGGCGGCGGCGCGGCCATTCACAGCCTGCAGCATGCGCATGGAGTACATTTCCGCGCCGTCGGCGTCAACGCTGTAGCCCCAATCGGTCAGGAGCTTTCGGTGTGGGTCGATACCCACGCACAACGGACCGTACTTGTCCATCGAGTTGCGTAGGCGCAGACCGAAGTCCGAGCGCCTTGCAAGTTGTTCCTTATCCTGTTCCTCTTGGGTGCTGGCGTTCATCGCGGTTCCTTTCGTTTGGTGTGAACCTGATATGTGTGAACCTTGGGGAATTCTGTGTTTAGAAATCCTTGCTTTCCAATTCGAACAACTGCTTGGAATGATCCTGGATGCTCATGATCTGGTAATCGTTGCGCTTGACCGCCTCGATGGCCAGGAGCACCGCGGAAAACTCGGTGATGGTGGTGAACTGCGGCAGGTCGGCGGCGATGGCGGCGGCTCGGATGGAGTAGCCGTCGGAGCGCGATCCGCGCGAGTTCGGGGTGTTGAGGATCATGTCGATCTTGCCCTCTTCGATGAGCTCGACGACGTTCTTGCCGACGGAGCCCTCGGCGTGCATGACCTTCACCGGGGATTCCGGATCGGAATCCACACGGGTGGAGATCTTGTCGACGATCTTCGACTCGATGCCGTAGCGACGCAGCACGGAGGCGGTGCCCTCGGTGGCCCAGATGGTGAATCCGAGCTCCTCGAGACGCACGGCCATCAGCGGCAGCTGGCGCTTGTCGGCGTCGTTGACGGAGATGAACACGTTGCCGTGGGTCGGCAGGCCGCCCTCGTACGCCGCGAGCTGGCTCTTGGCGAACGCGTGCGGGAAGTCGCGGTCGAAGCCCATGACCTCGCCGGTGGAGCGCATCTCGGGTCCGAGCAGGATGTCGACGGTCTTGCCGACCGGCGTGCGGAAGCGCTTAAACGGCAGGACGGACTCCTTGACCGCCACCTGCTGGCCGCGGTGCATGACGCCGCCGTCGCCCTTGGGCAACAGCAGGCCGTTGGCGCGCTGGTCGGCGATGGTCTCCCCCGCCATGATGCGCGCGGCGGCCTTGGCCAGCGCCACGCCGGTGGCCTTGGAGGCGAACGGCACGGTGCGCGAGGCGCGCGGGTTGGCCTCGATGACGTACAGCGTGTTGGCCATGAAGGCATACTGCACGTTGATCAGGCCCTTGACGTCGCAGCCCTTGGCGATGGCGTAGGTGCCCTCCCTAAGGCGGCGGATCTGGTCGTCGGAGAGGGTGGACGGCGGCAGGGTGCACGCGGCGTCGCCGGAGTGCACGCCGGCCTCCTCGATGTGCTCCATGATGCCGCCGATGTACAGATCCTTGCCGTCGAACAGCGCGTCGACGTCGATCTCGATGGCGTCCTGCAGGAACTTGTCGATGAGCAGCGGGGAGGGCAGACGTCCGGAGACGACCGTGTCCGCCTTGGCCTCGGCCAGGGCGCGGTCGACGTACTTCTCCAGCTGGGCGTCGTCGTAGACGATCTCCATGCCACGGCCACCGAGCACGTAGGACGGACGCACGAGCACCGGGTAGCCGATGTTGTGCGCGGCCTCCTGCGCCTCCTCGAGGCTCAGGGCGGTGCCGTAGCGCGGCGCGTTCATCCTGGCCTTCTTGAGGACCTCGCCGAACAGCTCGCGGTTTTCGGCCAAATCAATGGCCTCCGGTGTGGTGCCGAGGATCGGCACGCCGGCGGCCTTGAGGCGCGCGGCAAGCGAGAGCGGCGTCTGGCCGCCGAGCTGGACGATGACGCCCTTGACCGGTCCCATCCTCTTCTCGGCCTCGTAGATCTCGAGCACGTCCTCGAAGGTGAGCGGCTCGAAGTACAGGCGATCGGAGATGTCGTAGTCGGTGGAGACGGTCTCCGGGTTGCAGTTGACCATGATCGTGTCATAGTCCTTGCCGAGCTCCTGCACCGCGTGCACGCAGGTGTAGTCGAACTCGATGCCCTGACCGATGCGGTTCGGGCCGGAGCCGAGGATGATCACGGCCTCGCGCTCGCGCGGCTTGACCTCGCTCTCGTCCGCGTAGCAGGAGTAGTAGTACGGCGTGGCCGCGTCGAACTCGGCGGCGCAGGTGTCGACCGTCTTGTACACGGGCTTGAGACCGTAGGTCCAGCGCAGCTCGCGAATCGTGTTCTCGCCCTCGTCGCCGAGACCGCGCAGATGGGCGATCTGCAGGTCGGACAGGCCGGCGAGCTTGGCGCGGCGCAGCAGTTTGCGGGTCAGCGTCTCAGCCTCGTGCACGGCCTGGGCGGTCTCGTTGATGAGCGTGAGCTGCTTCAAGAACCACGGATCGATCTTGGTTGCCTCGAACAGCTGCTCGATGGTGGCGCCGCCCCAGATGGCGCGCATGAGCTGCAGGTAGCGCTGCTCGGTGGGCACGTGGATGGCCTTGAGCAGCTCGTCGACCTCCTCGGCGGTCGGCTTGTCGCCGTCCCAGCTGAAGCCCATGTGACGCTTGTCGATGGAGCGCATGGCCTTGCCGAGGGACTCCTGGAAGTTGCCGGCCAGTGCCATGGTCTCGCCGACGGACTTCATCGAGGTGGTCAGAGTGGGGTCGGCGCCCGGGAACTTCTCGAACGCGAAGCGCGGCACCTTGGTGACCACATAGTCGATGGTCGGCTCGAAGGAGGCGGGCGTCGACTGGGTGATGTCGTTGCGGATCTCGTCGAGCGTGTAACCGAGGGCCAGCTTGGTGGCGATCTTGGCGATCGGGAAGCCGGTGGCCTTCGACGCGAGCGCGGAGGAGCGCGAAACGCGCGGGTTCATCTCGATGACGATGATGCGGCCCGTCTCGGGGTGCACGGCGAACTGGATGTTGCAGCCGCCGGTGTCGACGCCGACGCCGCGGATGATCGCGATGCCGATGTCACGCAGCTTCTGGTACTCGCGGTCGGTGAGCGTGAAGCAGGGGGCCACGGTGATGGAGTCGCCGGTGTGGACGCCGACCGGGTCGACGTTCTCGATCGGGCAGACGACCACGACGTTGTCCTTGCGGTCGCGCATGAGCTCGAGCTCGAATTCCTTCCAGCCCTCGATACCCTCTTCGATCAGGACCTCATCGGTCGGCGAATAGTGGATGCCGGCGCCGGCGATGCGGTGCAGCTCCTCCTCGTTGTGGGCGATGCCGGAGCCGAGGCCACCCATCGTGAAGCTCGGGCGAACGACCAGCGGGTAGCCGAACCTTTCGGCGATGCGGTCGACCTCCTCGAGGCTGTGGGCGATGTCGCTTCGCGCCGACTCGGCGCCGGCCTCCTCGACGACCTTCTTGAACAACTCACGGTCCTCACCGCGGTCGATGGCCTCGAGGGAGGCGCCGATCAGCTCGACGTTGTACTTCTTAAGCACGCCGGCCTCGCCGAGGGCCATCGCGGCGTTGAGCGCCGTCTGGCCACCGAGGGTCGGCAGCAGCGCGTCGGGACGCTCCTTGGCGATGATCTGCTCGAGGATCGGCGTGGCGATCGGCTCGATGTAGGTGGCGTCGGCCATCTCCGGATCGGTCATGATGGTGGCCGGGTTGGAGTTGACGAGGATGACGCGGATGCCTTCCTCCTTGAGGACGCGGCATGCCTGAGTGCCCGAGTAATCGAACTCCGCGGCCTGACCGATCACGATCGGGCCGGATCCGATGACCATCACGGATTTGATGTCGGTGCGCTTCGGCATATCACTTACCTTCCTTGGAGTTGGCGCGCTCGTCGCGCGGATTGTTCTTCATGAGCTCGCAGAATCGGTCGAACAGATAGGCGGCGTCGTGCGGGCCGGCGGCGGCCTCCGGGTGATACTGCACGGAGAACGCGGGGATGTCCACGCACTGCAGGCCCTCGACCACATCGTCGTTGAGATCGATGTGGCTGACGAACACCTTGCCGTACCTGCCGTTCTCGAACGGGGCGTCGACCATCTCACCGATCGGCGCGTCGACGGCGAAGCCGTGGTTGTGGGCGGTGATCTCGATCTTGCCGGTGGTCATGTCCTTGACCGGCTGGTTGACGCCACGGTGGCCGAACTTGAGCTTGTAGGTGCCGAAGCCGAGCGCACGGCCGAGCAGCTGGTTGCCGAAGCAGATGCCGAAGAACGGGTAGCCCGCGTCGAGCACCTGACGCAGCAGCTCGACCTCCGGTCCGGCCTGCTCCGGATCGCCCGGGCCGTTGGAGAAGAAGACACCATCCGGGTTGAGCTCCTCGATCTGGCTGAACGTGATGGTGGACGGCACGACGTGCACGCGGCATCCGCGCTCGGCCATGCGGTGCGGGGTCATCGCCTTGATGCCGAGGTCCACGGCGGCGACGGTGTACAGCGGCTCCTTGCCCTCGAACTCGCCGCACGGCTCGATGGTGTAGGTCTCCTTGGTGGAGACCTCGTCGTACAGGCTCAGTCCCTGCATCTGCGGGGTCTGCCTGACCTGTTCGAGCAGCTCGTCGATCTCCTTGAGATGGCCGTTGCCGTCCAGCAGGGCGTCGCCGGAGAAGATGCCGGCGCGCATGACGCCGGCGGAGCGCAGATGGCGCACCAGCTTGCGGGTGTCGATATCGGCAAGGCCGACGATGCCGTTGGCGACGAGATCATCGTCCAGGCTGCCGTCGGCACGCCAGTTGCTCACGTTCGGGGAGGGATCGCGCACGACGTATCCGGCGACCCAGATGCGCGAGGACTCCGGGTCCTCATGGTTCACGCCGGTGTCGCCGATGTGGGGGAAGGTCTGCACCACGATCTGACGGTCGTAGCTCGGGTCGGTGAGCGTCTCCTGGTATCCGGTCATACCCGTGTTGAACACGATCTCGCCCGTGGTAGCACCTCGGGCACCGTAGGGCTCTCCCACATACACCTGCCCATCCTCCAACACAAGGACAGCATCGTCCTTGCCATAGTTCGCGTTCTCGCTCACCAAAACCCCCTTTTCTACTCGGGTATTCGTAACTTAGGTTATCGGCCAGCACAGACTCACACGCGGGTGGAAACACGTGTCAATCCAAAGCCTCGCTGGCGTAAGGCGTGTTCGCGGAACCGTTCCGTTCCGTTCACAAAAACGCCTCCCGTATTGCGGGGAGGCGTTGAAGGGAAAATCAGTCGATCGGCTTTTCCTTAGCCGTGCAGATGGCGGACAGCAGTCCGTGGATGAATGCGGGGGAATCGTCGTCGCACAACGTCTTGGCGAGCGACAGCGCCTCGTCGATGGCGACCTTGTCCGGCACGTCATCGTTGAAGAGGATCTCCCAGGTGGCGATACGCAGAATGTTGCGATCGACCACGCCCATACGCTTGACCTTCCACCCGGTGGAATGCGTATCCAGGGTGGCGTCGATCTCATCCAGATGCTCGGCGACGCCGCGGACGATCTCGATGGCGTATTCAGGCAGCGGCGTCTGCGCGCCGGGGGTCTGGATGCGTTCCTCAAGCAGGGACAGGATGTCCTGTCCCTTCTCGTCCGCTTCGTACAACGTGTTCAGAGCCCTCTTACGGGCGGTGGAACGTGCCATGAGCTTCTCAAGTCCTTTGCTTAGCTGTTGCCTGCTTGGTTACCGTATCGACTGGTTGTATCGAGTTTCCCGTTGGGAGAACCGATCCGTGGGAATCAGTTCTCGCGACCCAGGTAGGAGCCGTCCTCGGTGTTGACCTTGACCTTCTCGCCCTCGTTGATGAACAGCGGGACCTGGATCTCGGCACCGGTCTCGACGGTGGCCGGCTTGGTGCCCGCGTTGGAGCGGTTGCCCTGCAGGCCCGGCTCGGTGTGGGTGATGGTCAGGACCACGGAGGCCGGCAGCTCGACGTTCAGCGGAGTGCCGTCGTGGAAGGAGACGACGCAGTCGGTGCCTTCGAGCAGGAACTTGGTGTCGACGAGGGCCTTCGGCACATAGATCTGGTCGTAGGTTTCCATGTCCATGAAGACGAGGCTGTCACCGTCCTCGTAGGAGTACTGCAGGTTGCGGTTGTCGACGGTCTCGAACTCGATCTTCATGCCCGCGTTGAAGGTCTTGTCGACGATCTTGCCGGAGAGGACGTTCTTGATGGTGGTGCGCACGAAGGCAGGGCCCTTGCCCGGCTTGACGTGCTGGAACTTCAGGACGGTCCACAGCTGGCCGTCAAGGTTCAAAACGGAACCGTTCTTGATGTCATTGGTAGTCTGTGCCACAGTTACTCACCTATTTTCAAATTCAAACTTCTAGGGCTGGGGCGATGCGCCCAAAATTTGCCTTGGCAATTATGCCACAACGTATATACAGTGGCGTGGCGCGCCTCACGACCGATGGCGCATGCCCCGTGCAATACGATCTCTGATATGGAAAATCCCCCTCCGAGATTGCTCTCGAAGGGGGATCTCCTAGAACGCTAGTTCAAGCGTGTCGATGATCGAACCGATGATAATCAGTCGATGATCTTGGTGACACGGCCCGAGCCGACGGTGTGGCCACCCTCACGCACAGCGAAGGTCAGGCCCTCCTCCATAGCGATCGGCTGGATCAGCTCGACCGTGAAGGTCGCGTGATCGCCCGGCTGAACCATCTCGACGCCTTCCGGCAGCTCGATGACGCCGGTGACGTCGGTGGTGCGGAAGTAGAACTGCGGACGGTAGTTGGAGAAGAACGGCGAGTGACGGCCACCCTCATCCTTGGTCAGGACGTAGACCTCACCCTCGAACTTGGTGTGCGGGGTGACGGAGCCCGGAGCGGCCACGACCTGGCCACGCTCGACGTCCGTACGGCCGAGACCACGCAGCAGCAGACCGGTGTTGTCGCCGGCCTCGCAGGCGTCCATCGTCTTGTGGAAGGTCTCGATGGAGGTCACGGTGGTGTTCTGGGTCGGACGGATGCCGACGATCTCGACCGGGGAGTTGACGGCCAGCTGGCCACGCTCGACACGGCCGGTGACGACGGTACCACGACCGGAGATGGTGAAGACATCCTCGATCGGCATCAGGAACGGCTTGTCCAGGTCGTGGACCGGGGTCGGGATGTACTCGTCGACGGCGTCCATGAGCTTCTTGATCTGCTCGACCCAGTGCTCGTGATCCGGAGCGTCGTCGTGCAGAGCGCCGTAGGCGGACACGTGGATGACCGGGCAGTCACGATCGAAGCCGTTCTCGTCGAGCAGGTCACGAACCTCTTCCTCGACGAGCTCGATGAGCTCCTCATCCTCGACCATATCGCACTTGTTCAGAGCGACCAGGATCTTCGGGACGCCGACCTGACGGGCGAGCAGCACGTGCTCGCGGGTCTGGGCCATCGGGCCATCGGTGGCGGCGACCACGAGGATGGCGCCATCCATCTGGGCGGCACCGGTGATCATGTTCTTCACGAAGTCGGCGTGGCCCGGGCAGTCCACGTGAGCGTAGTGGCGCTTCGCGGTCTGGTACTCGATGTGGGAGATGTTGATCGTGATACCACGAGCAGCCTCTTCCGGAGCGGAGTCGATCTGGTTGAAGTCGTACTCGGTGTTGAGATCCGGGTACTCCTCGTACAGAACCTTGGAGATGGCCGCGGTCAGCGTGGTCTTACCGTGATCGACGTGGCCGATCGTACCAATGTTAACGTGCGGCTTAGTACGCTCGTACTTTTCCTTTGCCATTACTTTGTCCTCCTGGACGTTTCGTAGGTTTACTGGGTTTCTGGGTTTCGTGCCACATTGAGAAGTCAGAACCCAGTCAGCGGTACACGATATTACCGCTGACTGGAGACTGACCGCAAATCAACGTAGCCACGCGTGTCACTCGCCGCGCTGGGCCTTGATGATCTCGTCGGAGACGTTCTTCGGGACCTCGGCGTAGGAATCCATCTGCATGGAGAACATGGCGCGGCCCTGAGTCTTGGAACGCAGATCACCGATGTAGCCGAACATCTCGGACAGCGGGACCTTGGCGTCGATGACCTTAACGCCGGTGGCGTCGGTCATGGACTGGATGTTGCCACGACGCTGGTTCAGATCGCCGATGACCTCGCCCATGTAGTCCTCAGGCGTACGGACCTCGACGGCCATGATCGGCTCGAGGATGACCGGCTTGGCCTTCGGAGCGGCCTCCTTGAAGCACATGGAGCCTGCGAGCTTGAAGGCCATCTCGGAGGAATCGACCGGGTGCATCTGGCCGTCGGTGACGGTGGCCTTGACGCCCACGACCGGGAAGCCGGCCAGAACACCGGACTCCATGGCCTCCTTGACGCCGGCCTCGATGGACGGGATGAACTCCTGGGAGATGTGACCGCCGGTGACGGCGTTCTCGAACTCGAAGGTCTTGCCCTCGGTGGTGTCGAGCGGCTCGAAGTTCATCAGGACCTTTGCGAACTGGCCGGAACCACCGGTCTGCTTCTTGTGCGTGTAGCCCTGATCCATGACGGCCTTGCGGATGGTCTCGCGGTAGGCGACCTGCGGCTTGCCCTGGTTGCACTCGACCTTGAACTCGCGACGCATACGGTCGACGATGATGTCGAGCTGGAGCTCGCCCATGCCGGCGATCAGGGTCTGGCCGGACTCCTCGTCCGTGGTGACCTGGAAGGTCGGATCCTCTTCGGCCAGCTTGGCCAGAGCGATGCCCATCTTCTCCTGATCGGCCTTGGTCTTCGGCTCGACGGCCACCTGGATGACCGGCTCCGGGAAGGTCATGGAGTCGAGGGTGATCGGGGCGTCGATGGCGCACAGGGTGTCACCGGTGGTGACGTTCTTGAGGCCAACGAAGGTGTAGATGTTGCCGGCCTCGGCGGCATCCACCGGGTTCTCCTTGTCGGCGTGCATCTGGAAGATCTTGCCGACGCGTTCCTTCTTCTCACGGGTGGAGTCGAGGACGGAGTCGCCCGGCTTGACAACGCCGGAGTAGACGCGCACGAACACGAGCTTGCCGTAGAACGGGTGGGTGGAGATCTTGAAGACCAGCGCGGAGAACGGATCGTCGATGGTGGGGTGACGGTCAATCTCGACGGACTCGTCGCCGGGCTTGTAGCCCTTGATGGCCGGCACGTCCTCCGGGGACGGCAGGTAGTCGATGACGCCGTCCAGCATCGGCTGAACGCCCTTATCCTTGAACGCGGAACCGCAGAAGACCGGGAAGGCACGCTTGGAGATGGTCAGCTCGCGGATACCGGCGCGGATCTCCTCCTTGGAGAGGTCGCCCTCCTCGAAGAACTTGTCCATCAGCTCGTCGTTCGCCTCGGCGGCGGCCTCGACCAGCTTCTCGTGGTACTCCTGAGCCTTCTCCGCGTACTCCTCCGGGATCGGGTCCATGTTGTAGTGGGCACCCAGCTCGTCGCCGGTGTTCCAGTCGTAGGCCTTCATCTCGACCAGATCGATGACGCCGGTGAAGTCGCTCTCGGCACCCATCGGCAGCTGCATGACGATCGGGTTGGCGCCCAGCTTCTCCTTGATGGTGTCCACCGAGTAGTAGAAGTTCGCGCCCAGCTTATCCATCTTGTTGATGAAGCAGATACGCGGAACGCCGTACTTGTCGGCCTGACGCCACACGGTCTCGGACTGGGGCTCCACGCCCTCCTTGCCGTCGAAGACGGCGACAGCACCATCGAGCACGCGCAGGGAGCGCTCGACCTCGGCCGTGAAGTCCACGTGGCCGGGGGTGTCGATGATGTTGATCTGGAACTTGTCCTCGGTGTCGTGCGTCTGACGGTTCCAGAAGCAGGTGGTGGCGGCGGACTGAATGGTGATGCCGCGCTCCTGCTCCTGCTCCATGAAGTCCATCGTCGCGGCGCCATCATGCACCTCGCCGATCTTGTAGCTCTTGCCGGTGTAGTACAGAATACGCTCGGTGGTGGTGGTCTTACCGGCATCGATGTGAGCCATGATACCGATGTTGCGGATCATGTGAAGATCCGAAAGGACGTCTAGCGCCATGAGTTTTCCTTAACTCTCGTTCTACTTGAATTACCAGCGGTAGTGAGCGAAGGCCTTGTTAGCCTCTGCCATCTTATGAGTATCCTCGCGACGCTTGACAGAAGCGCCGAGGCCGTTGGAGGCGTCGAGGATCTCGTTGGCGAGGCGCTCGGCCATCGTCTTCTCGCGACGGGCGCGGGAGAAGTCGGTCAGCCAGCGCAGGGACAGGGTGTTGGCGCGGTTCGGCTTGACCTCGACCGGGACCTGGTAGGTGGCGCCACCGACACGGCGGGAACGCACCTCGAGGGACGGGCGGATGTTGTCCAGAGCGCGCTTGAGGACGGCGACCGGCTCCTGCTCGGTCTTCTCCTTGACGATGTCGAGAGCGGAGTAGACGATGTCCTCGGCGATCGACTTCTTGCCGTCGAGCAGGATCTTGTTGATCAGCTGCGCCACAACGGTCGAGCCGTAGATCGGATCGGGCAGAACGACGTGCTTCTTAGCGGGTCCTTTACGTGACATATCTCTTACTTCGCCTTCTTTGCTCCGTACAGGGAACGACCCTGCTTGCGGTCCTTGACACCCTGGGTATCGAGCGCGCCGCGCACGATGTGGTAACGAACACCCGGCAGATCCTTCACACGGCCGCCGCGCACGAGCACGATGGAGTGCTCCTGCAGGTTGTGGCCCTCGCCCGGGATATAGGCGGTGACTTCGATGCCGGAGGACAGACGGACACGGGCGACCTTACGCAGTGCCGAGTTCGGCTTCTTCGGGGTGGTGGTGTAGACACGGGTGCACACGCCGCGACGCAGCGGGCTGCCCTTGAGCGCCAAAGTCTTCGACTTCTTCGGCTTCGGCGAACGTCCCTTACGGACGAGCTGTTCGATAGTAGGCAACTTGAATTCTCCGATTCAGTGTTATCTCTTGCTTTCGTGAGGCCCGCGACGCTGTGAACCGCACTCCCCCGACGCGCCCATATGCGCATCCGAATCGGAAAGTCAGCCACTGCCCACCGGCCCGATGGCCCGCTCATCTCTCGCCGCCGCATTACTGCGCGCGATGCATGCGATTCGCAGGATATCCCAGCCCGCACGCCTGTCACATAAGGCATGCCGCTGGCACACACGAAATCTAGAATACGTTCAAGCTCGACAACGACACGCCGGAGTACCCTTCGAGTGCATACGGCATGCGGCGCACACGCGGCGAATACCCCACACACGGCACACGTGGCCCGCATGCTCTGGAGCAAGACACCTTGTGGATCGGTCCGCGGAAATGAAAAATCCCCGAGGCTTTCGCCTCGGGGATTTCGTGGGGTGGATAACGTGGCTCGAACACGCGACCTTCTGAACCACAATCAGATGCTCTACCAACTGAGCTATATCCACCATGTGGCGTTCTCCTTGACCGGCTTGCGTCGGTGTTGGACAACGAGTGGATACTATACATGAGTTTCCGAGGCTGTCCAACCTCGGCGTGTCGCGCTTGTCCAAGTACACCGAGCGACACGAAAAATGTTCGCTTTCTCTACAAAGACACTGCATCAATGTTCGTTTTTGTTCTATTTCGCCTATACTCAATAATCACTACTCCTGATTAGCTTCAAGCAACATCTACAGCCCTTCTGACCGCGTGTCGATGTTCATTATCAGGGTATACTGCAAGTGAAGGCCGGAGTTTAAGATCGGCCGAGAATTCGGCAGGTCGCAACGAAGCGCAGAACGTCGTAAGACCGCAGGCGCAACGCCTTCGAAATAACTGAATATGGCGATAACGATTCGCGACAAGGCACGGTGAGGTCATACGGCGCAGGCGCCGGGCCGTGCATCCATCCAACGATGTGTACTGTGTGAGCTAAAAACGCCACGCTCCCCCAACGTGGCGACCAGGATGAGGCGAAACGTTCCATCACCTCCTTCCCCCATATCAGGCGGCCCCCGGAATTTTTCCCTTCGGTTCCGGGGGCCGCTTTTTGTCGTCGCCTGTCGTCGTTTGCCGTTCCTTGCCAACCGATCCGGCTCGCGGGCACCGAGGTCGCCTTCCGACGTGCCCCGGGCATAGACTCGTGACCATGCTTTCCTTCGAAAACGACTATTCGCGCGCCGCGCACCCCGCGATCCTCGACGCGCTCGCCCGCATCAACGACAACCTCTACCCCGGATACGGATCCGATCCGATCTGCGAGTCCGCCAAATGCAAGATCCGCACCGCCTGCGGCAAACCGGATGCCGACGTTTGGTTCCTGGTCGGCGGCACGCAGACCAATCAGGTCGTCATCGACGCGATCACCCCCGCCTACGCGGGCGTCGTCACCGTCTCCTCGGGGCATCCGAACGTGCACGAGGCCGGGGCGATCGAATACTCCGGGCACAAGGTGCTCACCCTCCCCCACCACGACGGCAAGATGGACGCCGACGAATTGGACGAGTACTGCGCCACGTTCTATGCGGACGACAACCACGAGCACATGGTCTTCCCCGGATGCGTGTACGTCTCCATCTCCACCGAATACGGCACGATGTACACCAAGGCGGAGCTCGAGCGTCTGGCCGAAGTCGCGCACCGATACGACATGCCGCTCTTCGTCGACGGCGCACGCCTCGGATACGGACTGACCGCGACCGGATGCGACCTGACGCTGCCGGAGCTGGCGGACATCTGCGACGTGTTCTACATCGGCGGCACCAAGGTGGGGGCCATGTTCGGCGAGGCCGTCGTCTTCACCAAACGCAACACGCCGAAGCATTTCCTGACAATCATCAAACAGCATGGCGCCCTGCTCGCCAAGGGATTCCTCCTCGGCGTGCAGTTCGACACGCTGTTCACGGACGACCTGTACTTCCGCATCGCACGCAACGCCAATGAGCAGGCCGACCGCATCCGCAAGGCGCTGCGTGACAAGGGCTACACGCTCACCTTCGACGCGCCCACCAATCAGATCTTCATCACGCTCGACCAGTCCACCATCGACCGGCTGGAACAGCACGTGCGCCTCGGCTTCATGGAGAAGGCCGACGACACGCACACCGTGATGCGCATCTGCACCAGCTGGGCCACCACCGACGAGGAGACCAACGCGCTTATCGCACTGCTGTAGCCGATGCGCCCGCCGTGGCGATCGCCTCGCGCTCCATGTCGACGAACTTGTGGACGGACGCCTCGACGGAGTAGTGCTCGCGCGTATGGACCGCATAGCGCTCGCCCCATCGCGCGAGCTCATCGGGATGATCGATCCACCAGTCGATGCGCCGGGCGAGCATCGCGGTGTCACGCACCGGGAACAGCGATTCATCAAGCAGCGCGAACTGGCTCGCCGCGGACAGTTCCGACGAGGCGATCACCGGCACAAGGCCGCTCGCCATCGCCTCGATCACGCTCACCGATTCGATGTCGGCGATCGAGCAGTGCACGAACAGGTCGCAGGAGCGCAGCAGCGCCGGCATGTCGGCATTACGGTGGAAACCGATGTCGGCCCTGCGCTTGAGCCGACGGTTCGCACGGAACGTGAGATAACGCTTGAGCGGTCCGGTGCCGGCGATGATCAGCTGGATGTCGCTGGCGTGTCTGCTCATCGAGATCGCCTTGATCAGCGTGATCTGATCCTTCTCATGCGCGAGACGCCCGGAGGCAACGATGCGGAAGGGCACATGTGCCGGCTCGGACGGGTCGACGGGCTCACGCGCGACGAAGCGTGGCGAATACCCGTTCGAGATCACATGCATGACACCCTTGTAGCCATGCTCGCGTAACAGGCTCGCGGTCATCTCGGTGGGCGTGTGAATGTGATCGATGCGCTTGTACAGCCACTGGCGGAACAGCCAGTAGAGGAAGCGCTCCATGCCGGGGACATAGCGCAGCGGACCAGCCGAATACAGGACGTTCTCCGGCTGCAGATGGAATCCGGCCGTCACCGGAATGCCCATCCTCCGGGCGATCTTGGCCGCGCGACGACCGAACTTGAACGGCATGTAGATATGCACGACGTCAACGCCCTGAAAGGCGGTGCGGAAAAGCGTGTCGCTGGGCTGCGCGAACTGCATCTGCTGCTTGGCCGCCACCCAGGACACCAACGGGACCTTGTTCACGTGCGCCGGATACTCCGGCGCCCCGATGCCCACGAGTCGCACGTGATGTCCCTGACGCCGCAGTTCGGCCGCCCATTGCAACGCCGAATTGGAGGTGCCGTTGCCCTGATTGCCTACCGTGTCCACCACCAGCGCGATGGTCAGCGGACGGTCGATGCTTTCCTCGTGCTCTTCCCTGATTTCACGTTCACGCATTGCTCCATGGTACGACTACGTTGATCGTTCGGCATTGTGCATATTGCCGGGGAGTGGTGGGCGAGCCAATGCACGACACGCTCCGGGCCGCTCCGGCCAAGTCTTTACGATCATGCATTGGCTTGCCCACCACTCCCCTCGGTTGTGTCGTTACGCCAGTGCGCGCGTGATGAGCGATGCGGCTTCGTAGAGGTCCGCCTCGGGCTTGAGTAGACTGAAGCGGACGTAGCCGTCGGAATGGGGGCCGAAGCAGGATCCGGGGATCACGGCGACGCCGGCGTGTTCGAGCAGCCATGTGGTGAATTCTGAGGAGGTGCCGAAGCCCTCCGGGACCCGAGCCCACAGGAATAGGCCGCCATGCACCTCGGCCACGTCGATGCCGGCCTCGGTCAGGCCCTGAGTCAGTACCTGAGCCCGATGGCCGTAGACGGCGGCGAGCTGCGCGACCGAATGCAGGTCGCTGTTCAGTGCCATGGCTCCGGCCTGTTGGATGACGCTGGGGGCGAGCACAGTGGTCTGACGGTGAACAGCCTTGGCGGCGGCGAGGATCCGCGTGTTGCCGGCGATCCATCCGCCGCGCCAGCCGGCGACCATGAACATCTTCGACAGGGATCCAAGTTCGACGGCCACGTCGAGCGCACCCGGAATCTCAAGGATGCTGGGGCTGTGGCCTTGCTCCCTGCCGAATTCGATGCCGGCGTAGGCGAAGTCGTTCATGATCGCGAAGTGATGACGGTGCGCGAGCACCACGGCCCGCCGATAGAACGCCAGTGTGGCCACGGCGCCGGTGGGGTTGTTCGGATAGTTGAGGATGAGAAGCTTCGCCCGATCCCATAGCGCCGGGTCGACGGCGTCGAGATCGGGCAGATACCCGTGGTCCGGGTCGACGGGAATCGACGTGAAATCGCCCTTCGCAACGGCGGTGGAGCCCTCGTACTGAGGGTAGTACGGGTCCACCGCCACGACGAGATCGTCCTCGTCGACCAGTGCGTCGATCACCGTGGAGATGCCGACGGACGCGCCGGCGACGGCGAGGATCTGCGTTGTCGTGTCGAGGGCGACGCCGTGACGGCTGTCATACCAATGACGGATCGCGTCGAGATAGACGGGAACGCCGTCGAACTGCGGGTATCGGAAATAGGCGGGGTCGTGCGCGGCGTGGGCGAGCGCATCCTGCATGAACGAGGGCGGGGCTCCGTCCGGATTGCCTTTGGACAGGTCGATGATGCGACGTCCGGCTGCGATCGCCGCGGCCGCGCGGGCGTCGGCCTCGGCGAACGGGTTCGGGGGCAGTCCGGCCGCCCTTCGTGAGATCAGATGCTCGATGAACGACGGCGTGTCACTGCCCATGTTCTTCCCCTCAGACACCCCTTGGCATGTTGACTCTGCTATGACGTTTATGACGTTGGCCCGATCGTGTGTTCCATCGACCGGTGGTTCCACCATACGGCAGGTCATGTTTCATGCTCAAGGGCGCGTCTATACGCGTTGGTTATAACCGGTTACGCGCTGCACTGCGCCATATGTCATATGGCGGGTGGATTCCCGGGCCGGACGGACGGATTTCGACGTGTTCTATGGGCGATGCGAGAATGTGCACATGACCGATAACGCACAGATTCTCAACGATTCCGTTTCCTCCACGCACGAATCCGGTTCGCAGCGCGTGCTGGGCACTCCGCTCGGCGACCGTCCGACGCGCGTGCTGTTCCTCGGCTCGGGCGAGCTTGGCAAGGAGGTCACGATCGAGCTGATGCGGCTTGGCGCGTGGGTGTGCGCCGCCGATTCGTATGAGGGCGCGCCGGCGCAGCAGGTCGCGCATGAGCATCGCGTATTGGATATGGCGAATGCGGACGAGCTGCGCGCATTGTTCGACGAGGTTCGCCCGGACATCGTCGTGCCGGAGGTCGAGGCGATCGCCACGTCCGAGCTTGCGGATGCGGCCGCCCGTGGCATCCAGGTGGTGCCGAGCGCCGAGATCGCGGCGATCTGCATGGATCGCGAACGTCTGCGCGTGATCGCGCATGAGGAGCTGGGTCTTCCCACCACGCCGTATCGTTTCGCCGGCTCGCTGGCCGAACTGCGCGAGGGCGCCGCCGAGGTCGGCTATCCATGCGTGGTCAAGCCGGTGATGAGCTCGTCCGGGCACGGTCAGTCTGTCGTGCGATCGGCCGATGCGATCGGGGCGGCGTGGACGGAGGCGCAGGAGGGCCGTCGCGCGGCCGATGAGGGCGATGTGTCGCGCGTGATCGTCGAGGCGCTGGCGCCGTTGGACTACGAGCTGACCGTGCTGACGGTGTCGTCGTCGGCCGGGATCGTGACGTGCGCGCCGATCGGCCAACGTCAGGAGTCGGGCGATTACCGCGAGTCGTGGCAGCCGGCTTCGGCGACGGACGCCGTGCTCGCCGAGGCCGGACGCATCGCACGTACGGCCGTCGAGGGACTGGTGGCCAAGGCGAGGACGACTGGGGAGACCGGCTGGGGCGTGTTCGGCGTGGAGCTGTTCGTGCTGACCGACGGTCGTGTGCTGTTCAACGAGGTCTCCCCTCGTCCGCATGACACGGGCATGGTGACGATGGCCTCGCAGCGCCTGAGCGAATTCGCGCTGCACGCCCGCGCGATTCTCGGTCTGCCGGTCGCCGAGGGGCACGTGGCGCTGGCCCTGCCGGCCGGGTCCGTGGCGGCGAGCCACGCGATCGTCGTCGAGGGCGATGGCGAGGCGGAGTTCTCCGGCCTCGCCGAGGCACTGGCCGAGCCGGGCACCGATCTGCGTATCTTCGCCAAGCCCGCGGTGCATGGGCATCGCCGTATGGCGGTCGCGCTGGCGATCGGCGCATCCGAGTCGGATGCGCGCTCCCGGGCCGCGCATGTGGCCGACGCGCTGACGATCGACGTGCGCTAGCCCCCTCCTAAGGCCGAATCGTGACCTTGCATGCCATGCCTGTGCTCCATGGCCGATAATGGTTACGGGATGTTTCCCGTCCACAAGGAGGTTTGTCATGATCGATCACATCGGACTGTTCGTCGCCGACGCGAACGAGCGCGCGGAGTTCTACGCCAAGCTGCTGGCCCCGCTGGGCTACGAGAAGAAGCATGAATTCCCGGGTGCGGTGTGCTTCGCCAACGCCGAGGACGGTGACAGCGTGTGGCTGGAGTCGCCGAAGGACGGCAACCCCGTGGTGCCGACCCATGTCGCGTTCCGTGCCAAGAGCGAGGACGCGATCAAGGCGTTCCATGAGGCGGGTCTTGCCGCGGGCGGCGTCGATAACGGCCAGCCCGGACCGCGTCCGAACTACAGCCCGACCTATTACGCCGCGTTCATCCACGACCCGGACGGCAACAACATCGAAGCGATGCTGAGTTGACGCTTGCATACCGTTGCAGCGAATCGTTCTCAATAACAAACGTGTGAGGATTGACGCGTTGTCAATCGCACATGAAAAGCGAACAGGCGCCGGAATCTCAACGATTCCGGCGCCTGTTCGTTTGTGCGTCTGTGTGCGGCAGGCTCACACTTTCGTTATTGAGAACGATTTGCTGCAAGCCCTCAGTGCTGACGTAGTCAGCGGTGGCCTGGCGCGTGTGTCCGCAAGGCGCACCGAGGGAAGGCGTGCGAAGGCACGTCGACCGAGGAGCAACGCCGCGGACACTCCGCCAGGTCAGTGCTGACCGTAGACGTTCTGGTAACGATCGTTGAGCTTATCGATATCCGCCTGCGGGATCTCGATGATCTCACCAAGCTGACGCGCCGCCCACATCGTGTGCGCCACCTCCTCGGTCATCGCCGCCGCCTTCACCGCGGCCTCAGCATCCTTGCCGATCGTGAACGGACCATGGTTCTGCATCAACACAGCCGGAGACTTCGGATACTTCGCCAGCGTCTCCACCACGCCCTTGCCGATCGCCTCCGAACCGATCAGACGGAACGGACCCACCGGCACCGGACCACCGAACTCATCACCCATCATCGTCAGACCACACGGAATGTTCTGACCCGTCGCAGCCCACGCCGTCGCATAGGTGGAATGCGTGTGCACCACACCATACACGCCCGGCATGTTGCGATAGATGTACGCATGCGACGCCGTATCCGAACTCGGCGCCTCGGAGCCGTCGACCACGTTGCCCTCGAGATCGGTGACGACCATCGAGTTCGGCGTCAGGTTCTCATAACGCACGCCCGACGGCTTGATCACCATCAGATCCGCCGTATGCAGACGCTGCGACACATTGCCCGCCGTCCACACGACCAGATTCCACTTGATCAGCTGCTGGTGCAGATTCGAGACCACCTCACGCACCTGCTTGACCTCGGCACGCACCTGCGGACCATAATCAGCCAAAGTAGCCATAATCGGATTTCCTTTCCACTGTTTGAATTGACGAATGTCTTTCCACTTTTGCTTGCCAGACCCGCTTCCCGGGCCAGCTTCCCTGACAAGGGGAGCCAAGTTGGTGACCATTACGCGGCACGGCGCAGGACGGGCTCCTGAGTGATGCCGACCTTGTCGAAGAGGTAGTCGAAGTACTCCTTGGCCTTTTTGACCTCGGCGATCGGGTCGTCGGCCTTGCTGGTCCACATCTCGACCGTGTAGCTGCCGTTGTAGCAAAGCCGGTTGAACAGGCGCAGCACGGCCTCGAAGTCAACGGTGCCGTCGCCGAACGGGACCTCCTTGAACTGTCCGGGGAAGTCGGGGGTGACCGGCTTGGTGTCCTTCAGGTGCACGGCGACGATGTTGTCGATGTTCGATTCGATCTCGTGCGCGACGTCGTTCTCCGGCCATGCGGTGAGGTTGCCGACGTCCGGGTAGGCCTGGAGGAACGGGCTGTGGATCTGGGTCTTGAGGTAGTCGACCTTGCTCAGCGAGTTGAGGAACGGGTCGTCCATAGTCTCGATGGAGAGCATGACCATCTTCTTGGCGGCCATTTCGACGCAGGTGCGCAGGTTCTCGACGAACCATTCGCGACTCGACTCGGTTTTCGGCTCGTAGTACACGTCGTATCCGGCCATCTGGATGTTGCGCACGCCGAGGTCGACGGCCAGGTCGATGGCCTTGGCCATCATGTCGAGGGCCTTGGCGCGCACGGCCGGATCGGCCGATCCGAGCGGGAAGCGGCGGTGCCCGGAGAGCATCAGGGTGTTGATGCGACTGCCGGTCTTCCACATGGCGTTGCGGAAGAGCTCGCGCTCCGATTCGTTCCAGTCGAGTCGGGCGAGGCGTTCGTCGCTTTCGTCGATGGAGAACTCAAGGAAGTTGAAGCCCAGATCGTGGACGAGATCGAAGGTCTCCTCCCATGTCAGGCCCGTGGGCAGGGCCTTTTCGTAGATGCCTACGGCGTTGACGGTCATGATGAGTCCTTTGGGAAAAATGGGGGATAAGGGAATAAATCAGGGGGGAACCAGAAGCGGGAATCAGGGCCTCGGATCAGAGCGACTCGAGGTTCTTGCCCTTGGTCTCGCGGGCGAACAGGTAGATGATCGCGCCGACCACGAGGCAGCATCCGAAGAAGGTGAAGGCCGTGGTGATGACGTTCAGGCTGATGTTCTGGGAGACGGCGCTGCCGCCGACGAGCACGCCCATCAGGGAAGGGCCGACGATCTTGGCGATCGCGCCGAGGCCATAGCCCAGGCCGATGCCGGTGGAGCGCACCTCGTTGGAGAACTGCTCGGATCCGAAGGCGTTGATGATGCCGAACACGCCGTCGGCGAACATCATGATGATGAGCACCTCGACGTAGAACGCCCAGCCGGAGTCATGGAAGAGCGCTGCGGCGAAGCAGGCGGCGGCACCGATCATGCCGTACATGAACATCGTCCAGCGGCGGCCGATGCGGTCGGCGAGCCATGCGGAGCCGAATCGTCCGAGGCAGTCGGCGACGGCCACGCCCATGAACAGGTAGGCGACCATCTGGGTGTCGAATCCGAATGCGTCCTTGAGCAGCGTCTGTCCCCAGGACTGGATGGCGAAGCTGCCGAGGATGAAGCAGAACGAGCCGAGCGAGACGATGACGAGCGGGCGCAGGTGATGCGCGAACAGCTCCCCGTAGGACGCCTTCCTCTCGACCTTGACCTCCGGCAGTTCACCGACCTCGTCCTCGGGGATGTCCATCGCCCAGGCGAGCGACTTGCGGGCCTCGTCGTTGCGCCCCTTGAGCAGGTAGAAACGCGGGGATTCGGGAACGAAGTGGATCCAGACGAGCAGGAGCACGGACACAAGGCTCAGCGAGACGAGCACACGCCAGTTGTCGCCGACGATGCGCTGGCAGATCGATCCGAGCAGCAGACCCATCGGAATGAACACCGAGGCGAGGCCGGCGAGCAGACCTCGTTGCTTGGATGGCACGAACTCCTGGACGTACGGGATGGAGGTGATGTTGAGGCCGCCCACACCCATGCCGACGCCGACACGGCAGATCGCATACAGGTACCACGCGCCGTTCGGAATGAACAGTGTGAGCACCGTGAACACGAGGAAGAAGATCACGCACCAGCGGAAGGAGCCGCGCCGGCCGATGCGGTCGGACATGCGTCCCCACAGGATCGAGCCGGCCACGGTCCCGAGCCCCGTGCAGGAGGTGATGATGCCGGCCTGTACGCCGGTCAGGTTCCAGGCTCCGGTCAGCAGGGCGATCACGAAGCCGACCATGAAGATGTCGAAGAACTCGGCGATGTTGCCGACGACGGCGAGCGCGACGAGGCTTTTCTGATGCCCGGTGAGGGGGCGGGAGTCGATCTGCTCGTATGCGGTGACGATCGGCGCGGCGGCGGCCGACGATGCGGCGGAGGTTGGTGAGGTCATGACGTTCAACGCTCCCCGGCCGTCAGCGGTCGATGTCGGTGCCGAGCGGGATGTCGAGCTCGCCGGGGCGTACGCGGGTCAGGTCGCCCTTGTGCGTCAGGGCCACCTTGGAGGCGTACTGGCCCCACTTGACGCCTTCGCGGATGTCGCCGGACAGATAGCCGTGGATGGTGGCGGAGACGAAGGAGTCGCCGGCGCCGGGACGGTCGATGACGTTCACCGGGGTGGTGCGGTAGGGGTAGAAGCCCTCGCGGCCGCGCAGGTAGGGGCCTTCGGTGTGGTTGGTGGAGACGACGTACTTGCAGCCGAAGCGGTTCTGCAGTTCGGCGGTGACCTCCTCGGGGGTGCCGGTGATGCCGAATACCTTCTCGGCGTCGGCAATGGAGCAGAACAGGACGCTCGCCTGCCTGGCGATGGGCTCGAGGACCTCGCGGGCCTTCTCACCGCTCCACAGCTTGCGGCGGAAGTTCACGTCGAGGATGACCTCGACGCCGCGCTTGACGGCCTCGTCGGCGGCGTAGCGCACGACTTCGGCGGTGGTGTCGGTTAGGGCGGCGGTGATGCCGGTCAGGAAGATGACCTTGGTGTTGAGGATCTCGTCCCAGTCGTAGTCGTCGATGCCGGTGGCGCGGAAGGTGGTCCATTCGCGGTCGTAGATGACGTTGGCGGGCATCGGGTATTCGCCGGGCTCCATGAAGTACAGGGCGGTGCGGCCGCCGGGACGGCGGACCATGGTGTCCATGTGGACGCCGACGGAACGGTATTCGGCGAGGATGTAGTCGCCGAGGTCGCCTTCGGGCAGGGAGCTGGTCCACAGGGTTTCGCGTCCGAGTTGGGAGAGCAGGCCGGCGACGTTGGCCTCGGAGCATGCGGGGTTCATGTGGACGGAGCGGGTGAACATCAGTCGTTCGCCGCGTCCGACGGTGAGGCGGATCTGGCCTTCGCCGATGGTGGAGAGATCGTACTTGGGTGACTTGGCGGCGTTAGCGGTCATGTCGCACTTCCTTGTGTCTATAATCGGGTTGGAAATTCTTGGGATTGTTCGAAAATGTCGGGAGTTTCGTGAGGGACATCCCCGGGCTAGGGGGATGTCCCTTTTCCATTGGAGGGCGGCCCCGGTATCCCGCGGCGGCCTTACTCGGGCCACACCTCGTTGATGGTGTTCTTCAGTTCGGTGGCGGCGGCGAGCGGATCCTCGGCCTTGACGATGCCGCGGCCGGAGATGATCACGCCGACCGGAGCGCCTTGGAAGAACGGGATGTCCTTGACGTTCACGCCACCGGTGACGGTGACGGTGAAGCCCATGGCGTGCAGCTCCTTGATGCGCTCGATGTCGTTCGGCCCCCACTTGAGGGTGCCGGCGACCTCGGCGTCGCGCGAGCGGTGGACGATGACGTGCTTGGCGCCGAGTTCCTTCCACTTGCGCGCCTTGTCGGCGTCGTAGTCCTCGCCGAGCTCAATCTGCACCTCGCCGCCGAACTCGTCGGCGACCTTGACGACCTGCTCGACGGTGGTCAGGGAGGCCCCGGCCACGACCGACACCCAGTTGGCGCCGGCCTCGAAGCAGTTGCGGGCGATCAGGGCGCCGGCCTCGGCGATGCGCACGTCGGCCAGGATCGTCTTGTCCGGGTAGAGGGCGCGGATCTCACGCACGGCCTTGAGCCTTCGGCGATGATGAGGATCGTGCCGCATTCGATGACGTCGATCTGGCTGATGGCCTTGTTGAGGGGCCTCAGGGCGCTCGGCATGTCAGTGGTGTCGAGTGCGATCTGCAGACGCGGACGCTGGAGTTTCGTTTCGGTTGCCTCAGTCATCGTGGATCAGCCCTCCTTCTTGAAGGTGAAGAACTCCTGGGCGTTCTTCATGAGCAGCTTCTCGATGTACTCGCGGTCGAAGCCCTCGTCGACCATGCGCGGGCCGTCGACGGCCGGGTTGTAGTCGACGCCGGAGGTGGCGCCGTACGCCTTCTGGTAGCCGCGCTTGCCGGAGTCGGTGCCGAGCAGGATGCGGTCGGCGAAGCCGTCCTCGTAGAAGGCCTTGAGCTCCATCATGCGGTTGGAATCGGGCTGGTACTTGATGCGGTTGGTGCCGTCGATCTCGAGGTAGACGCCGAGCTTCAAAATCTGCTCGAGGTAGTACACGTCGGCGTTGCGCTGGATGTGGCCGATGGCGATCTGGTTGGCCGGCACGCCCAGCTCGAGGAAGCCCTCGGCCTGCTCGAGGCCGCAGGTGCCGTAGGTGGTGTGGGTGTTGATCGGGCAGCCGGTCTCGATGGCGGCGATGGCGGCGGCCTCCATGCACTTGCGCTCGAACTTGGTGATCTTGCCGTACGCGGTGCCGACCTTGATGACGCCGGCCTTGTACGGGGTGCGCTCGACGATCGGGCCGGAGTAGTCGTTCTTGTCGATGCCCTCACGGATGTCGGCGATGACCAGTTCGGCGACCTTGTCGACGTCGTAGCGGTTGATCCAGTGGGACTGGGTCTCGAGGTAGACGTGTTCGCGGTGGAAGCCGGTGGCGGCGATGACCTGCAGGCCGTCGACGGCCTTGGTGACCTCGGCCAGCTTGTTCAGGTCGCGGCCGCAGTTGATCGGGCACATGTCGACGACGGTGCCGCCGTTCGGGCTCCACTTCTTGGAGGCCTCGGCGAAGTAGCCGCCCTCCTCGATGGCCTTCTCGACGGAGTCGAGCTGGTGGTCGCCGTCAATGTAGACCTCGCCGGCGCCGACGCGGATCAGGTGGTCGTGGCAGTCCACCACGCCGAGGGTGCTGGGATCGACGTCTCCGAAGATCGTACGTGCGAATGCCATGGTTGTACTCCTTTGTTGCTTTGTGTTGTGGTCTGCTGCGGTGTCTTCCGCTGTGAGGCACCGGTTCTTCTCGCCTTGGGTTTCCCCTTGGTTCGGCTGACGGTTATCAATCTATGTGCGACACGCCAGAATAACCATGACACCAATGAACAGATGTTCATAGACACAATCGTTCATCCATACAAGCAACCAACAAATACTGGAATCGCAAGGAAAAACAACTCAAATACCATCTTGCCCAATCCATGCTATTGGAGCTAACATGAACATATGTTCAACGATGACGTCATGATGGCGACTTCCACCTCCCGCAAGCACATCGATCTGATGCTCAAGGTGGCCCGCGCCTACTATCTGGACGACAAGACCCAGTCCGAAATCGCCAAGGAGATCGGCTACTCCCGGCCGACCGTCTCCCGACTGCTCAAGGAGTCGCGTGAAAGCGGCATCGTGCACATCACGATCGGGCACACGCTCGAACGCATGCGCTCCCTAGAGGATGGGCTCAAACGCAGGTACGGCCTGAGGCACGCGCGCGTGGCCGAGGTGCGGCCCGGCGAGGACCCGAGAACGATCGTGCCCCGCTACGCGGCCGCGCTGTTTGCCGAGACGTGTGCGCCCGACTCGCTGATCACCGTGTCGAACGGCAATGCGGTGGCCGCCACCGTGCGTGAGGTACCGGTGTGCGACTGGCCCAAATCGAACGTCGCACAGATGCTCGGCACCCTGAGCCCCGACAATCCGATGACCGACTCCCCCGATATCTGCCGCATGCTCGCACAGCGCATCGGCGGCACGTTCACGATACTGCCCGCGCCGATGATCCTGTCGAGTCCTGAGCTCGCACGCGCGATGCGTCAGGAACCGCAGATCGCGACCGCGCTGGCTTTGGGCGGCGGCGCGGACGTGGCGATCGTCGGCGTCGGCGCGGTCACCACGGAACGCTCCGGGCATATCTTCGACGCATACATCGACCAGCGCAAGGCGGCAGACCTGCACGCCCACGGCGTGGTCGGCCACATCTGCGGCCACCACATCGACGCGCAGGGGCGGCACGTCACGACCGACCTGTGCGAGCGGACGATCTCGATCGACATCGAACGCCTCCACCGCATCCCGCTGGTCATCGGCGTGGCATGGGGGTCGGTCAAGACGCCGGCCATCCGCGCGTGCCTGATCGGAGGGCTCATCTCCGCGCTCGTCACCGACCAGTCGACGGCCGAGGCGCTGCTCGCGTAAGCCCGCGACGCACCCCCGCAGTGTCACCGCCGATTGCTACCCTTTTTACCGTTAGTTCACCCAGAAATGCCGCTTCACAAGCACGATTTGGAAGGCGATAATGGAAAAACTGGACATGCTCTACCAGGGCAAAGCCAAGAAGATGTACGCGACCGATGACCCGGATGTGCTCTGGGTCGAATACATGAACCAGGCGACTGCGTTCAACGGCGAGAAGAAGGAACAGATCGCCGGCAAGGGCAACCTGAACAACCACATCACCTCCGTCATCTTCGACCTGCTCAAGGCCCGCGGAGTGGACAGCCACTTCATCAAGCGCATTTCCGACACCGAGCAGCTGGTGAAGAAGATGGACATGTTCCCGCTCGAGATCATCATGCGCAACACCGCCGCCGGTTCCTTCGCCAAGCGCTACGGCGTCGAAGAGGGCACCCCGCTCAAGAAGCCGATCCTCGAGTTCTGCCTGAAGTCCGATCCGCTGAACGACCCGTTCATCAACGACGACGGCATCGTGGCGCTGGGACTGGCCACCGAGGAGGAGCTCGCCGAGATCTCCCGCATCGCCCGCGCCGTGAACGATGGCCTCAAGGACATCTTCTCCAAGATCGACGTCCAGCTCGTGGACTTCAAGATCGAGGAGGGCAAGACCTCCGACGGCACCATCCTGCTCGCCGACGAGATCACCCCGGACACCTGCCGCCTGTGGGATCTCAAGGACAAGAGCGGCAAGATCGAGCACCTCGACAAGGATCTGTTCCGCCGCGATCTGGGCAACATCATCCCCGCGTACGAGGAGATCTACGGTCGCCTGCTCAAGCTGGCCGAGGCCGAGGGCATCGAACGCGCCGAGTGACCCGTACACTGGCTCCCGTTGATGGAATCGTCACGCCTTGCAGGGCGTACGGGTCCGACGACGGGAGCCAGTTTCGATTGCGCACAGAACCCCTTACGGTTCTTCCATCTTCGCAACACTGTTTTCGAGTAACTTTCAGTGGAAAGGAATCCCATGGTTTTCCGCGTGTACGTGGAGAAGAAGCCCGGCTTCGACGTCGAGGCCCAGCAGCTGGACACCGAGCTCAAAACCATTCTCGGCATCGCCGGCCTCAAGCGGATCCGCATCGTCAACCGTTATGACGTGGAGGGCATCGACAAGGCCCTGTTCGACAAGGTCACGCCCACCGTGTTCAGCGAGCCGCAGGTCGATGACGTGTACGCCGACCTGCCGGACTTCGGCAAGGCCTCGGTGTTCGCCACCGAGTTCCTGCCCGGCCAGTTCGACCAGCGCGCCGACTCCGCCGCCGAATGCATTCAGCTGATCTCGCAGGGCGAGCGCCCGACCGTGCGTTCCGCGAAGCTGTACGCCCTCGAGGGCGATCTGACGGACGCGGACGTCGAGGCGATCAAGCGCTACGTCATCAACCCGGTCGAGGCGCGCGAGGCAGATCTCGGCGTCAAGGAGACGCTGAAGACCAAGGTGCCCACCCCGGGCAAGGTCGAGGTCATCGCCGGATTCAACGAGATGGACGCCGAGGCCGGACAGCGTTTCATCGACGAGCGTGGGCTCGCGATGGATCTGGCCGATCTCGAGTTCTGCCAGAAGTACTTCGCCGAGGAGGGCCGCGAGCCCACAATCACCGAGATCAAGGTGATCGACACCTACTGGTCCGACCATTGCCGCCACACCACGTTCGGCACCCGCCTGACCGACGTCGCGATCGACGACGACACGGTCAGGGACGCGTTCGAGCGCTATCTGGAGCTGCGCCGCGAGCTCGGCCGCGAGAACAAGCCCGTGTGTCTGATGGACATGGGCACGATCGGCGCGAAGTGGCTCAGGAAGAACGGTATCCTCACCGGCCTCGACGAGAGCGAGGAGATCAACGCCTGCACCGTCAAGGTGAAGGTCGACGTCAACGGCGAGATGCAGGACTGGCTGTTCCTGTTCAAGAACGAGACGCACAACCACCCCACGGAGATCGAACCGTTCGGCGGCGCGGCCACCTGCATCGGCGGCTGCATCCGTGATCCTCTGTCCGGCCGTTCCTACGTGTATCAGGCGATGCGCGTGACCGGCGCCGCCGATCCGACCGTACCGGTCTCCGAGACGCTCGAGGGCAAGCTCCCCCAGCGCAAGCTCGTGACGACCGCCGCCGCCGGCTACTCGTCCTACGGCAACCAGATCGGTCTGGCCACCGGCCAGGTCAACGAGATCTACCACCCGGGCTACGTGGCCAAGCGCATGGAGGTGGGTGCGGTCGTGGCCGCCACCCCGGCCGACCACGTCCGCCGCGAGACCCCCGCCCCCGGCGACAGGATCATCCTCCTGGGCGGCCGTACCGGCCGTGACGGCATCGGTGGTGCGACCGGCGCCTCGAAGGCGCACAACGTCGAATCGCTCGAGCTCGACGGCGCCGAGGTACAGAAGGGCAACGCGCCGGTCGAGCGCAAGCTGCAGCGTCTGTTCCGCCGCGGCGACGCCTGCCGTCTGATCAAGCGCTGCAACGATTTCGGCGCCGGCGGCGTGTCCGTGGCGGTCGGCGAGCTGGCCGACGGCCTGTACGTGGACCTCAACACCGTGCCGAAGAAGTACGAGGGTCTCGACGGCACCGAGCTGGCCATCTCCGAATCGCAGGAGCGCATGGCCGTCGACGTCGCGGCCGAGGACGTCGACGAGTTCCTCGGCTACGCCCGCGAGGAGAACCTCGAGGCGACGGTGATCGCCACCGTCACCGAGGACCCGCGCATGGTGATGACCTGGAACGGCGACGAGATCGTCAACCTCAAGCGCGAGTTCCTCGCCTCCAACGGCGCGCCGAAGCATCAGGCCGTGCACGTCGAGGCGCAGCAGGCGTACGAGGTGCCGGCCGCATGGCGCTCCGGCTCCCTCAACGAGCGCATGCACGCCCTGGTGACCGACCTCAACGTGGCGTCCAACAAGGGCCTGTCCGAGCGCTTCGACTCCACGATCGGCGCAGGCACCGTGCTCATGCCGTTCGGCGGCACGAGGCAGCTCACCCCGAACGAGGCGATGGTCGCCAAGTTCCCGGTGTTCGGCGAGACCACCACCGCCTCGGCGATGGCATGGGGCTTCAACCCGTACATCATGGAGAGGAACCAGTTCACCGGCGCATACCTGTCCGTCGTCGAATCGCTCGCCAAGCTGGTCGCCGCCGGCTTCGAGCATGAGAAGGCATACCTGAGCTTCCAGGAGTACTTCGAGAAGCTGCGCGACGAGCCCGAGCGCTGGGGCAAGCCGACGGCTGCCGTGCTGGGCGCCTGATGGCGCAGATCGACCTCGGCGCCGGCGCGATCGGCGGCAAGGACTCCATGTCCGGATCGTTCGAGGCGCTCGACGTGCCGCCGACGCTGATCTCCTTCGCCGTGGCCGTGGGCAACATGAAGCGCGCCACCTCCCCCGAGTTCAAGGGCGCCGGACACCGCGTCGTGCGCATCGCGCCGCGCTACCTCGCCGACGGTCTGACGCCGGACAAGGACTCCCTGCTCGACGCGTTCGGCCTGATCGAAGAGCTCACCGACTTCGGCACCGCGCTGGCCGTGTCCACGCCGGGCTATGGCGGCACCGCCGAGGCGCTGTTCAAGATGACGGTGGGCAACGGCATCGGCCTTACCCTGAACGACGACATCGCGATCGACGACCTGTTCGCTCCGGCGTACGGCTCGTTCATCGTCGAGCTCAAGGACAACGAGAAGATCCCGGCCGTCTCCAACCTCGTCGAGGTGGGCGAGATCGGCGTGACCTCCTCCGAGTACGAGTTCGTCGCCGGCGGCGAGGCCATCGACCTCGCCGAACTGCAGAACGCGTGGGAGGGCGGCATCGAATCCGTGTTCCCGTACCGTTCCTACGGTGCCGAGAAGGGCGAGACCGTCGAGACGGTCGACTTCCACGTTGCGCAGGACAACGACGCGAAGAAGACCGTGTACACGGGTGCCGGCGTGGCCAAGCCGCGCGTGATCATCCCCGTGTTCCCCGGCAACAACTGCGAGTATGATTCCGCGGCCGCGTTCGAACGCGCCGGCGCCGAGGTCTCGACGCTCATCGTCAACAACCTGACGCCCGAGGCCGTGGCCGAATCCACCGCCAAGCTGGTCGAGGAGATCAACAAAAGCCAGATCGTGATGATCCCGGGCGGCTTCTCCGGCGGCGACGAGCCGGACGGTTCCGCCAAGTTCATCACCGCGTTCTTCCGCGCCCCGGCCGTCACCGAGGCGGTGCGCGACCTGCTGAAGAACCGCGACGGTCTGATGCTGGGCATCTGCAACGGCTTCCAGGCGCTCATCAAGCTGGGTCTGGTGCCGTTCGGCGACATCGTCGACATGAACGCCGACTGCCCGACGCTGACGTTCAACACGATCGGCCGTCACCAGAGCCGTCTGGTGCGCACGCGTGTGGCCTCCGACCTGTCCCCGTGGCTCGCGAAGACGTCGGTCGGCGACGTGCACACGGTCGCCATCTCGCACGGCGAGGGCCGCTTCGTCGCCTCCGACGAGGTGCTGGCGCAGCTTAGGGCCAACGGCCAGATCGCCACGCAGTACGTGGACGAGTCCGGCGTGCCCGGCATGGATCTCGCGGTGAACCCGAACGGCTCGATGCTCGCGATCGAGGGCATCACCAGCCCGGACGGCCGCGTGTTCGGCAAGATGGGTCACTCGGAGCGCTCCGGCAGCGGTCTGTACGTGAACGTCCCCGGCGACAAGTACCAGCCGATCTTCGAGGCCGGCGTCGAGTACTTCGCCGCCTGAGGCCATCAATAATCGACGCATGACATAAGAGGCCGGTTTCCGCCAGATGACACATCATTCTGGCGGAAACCGGCCTCTTATTCGCTCATCCGCGTCCGTTCGCTCATAGAACACGCCGCGACTGGCGGAGGACGGACGCACGAACCGTATGAGCATGCATGGTTTCGGGCGGCGAGCCGACACGGGTCGTCGATCTTCACTCCGGCTCCCTGACCGTGTTCGTACATCCGTGAAAGACATGACAACAATGGACAACCTCGTGGAACAACGTGTGAAACATGTGGAGCATGGGTTCGGGCCGGTGTGGGACGGCACGTCGCGCGTGCTGGTGATGGGGTCGATGCCGAGCCCGAAGTCGCGCGAGGAGTCGTTCTACTACATGCATCCGCGCAACCGGTTCTGGCCGGTGATGGAGTCGGTATTCGCCGATCCGGCCGATCCGACGGACATCGCGGGCGATACGCCGCAGTCGCGTCGCGGGTTCGCCCTGCGGCATCACGTCGCGTTGTGGGATGTGATCGCCTCGTGCGACATCATGGGCGCGTCCGACGCGAGCATCCGCAACGCTGTGCCGAACGATCCGACGCCGATCCTCGCCGCCGCGCCGATCACACGCATCGTCACGACCGGCGCCAAGGCCGCGCAGCTGTACCGCCGTCTCATCGCGCCGACGTTGATGGCGAACGGCATCGACGTGCCAATGACGCCACTGCCCTCGACCAGCCCGGCCAACGCCTCGATGAGCCTCGACCGCCTCATCGCCGTCTACCGTGAGGCGTTCATCCCATACTTGCCATGAATCCCGCATCGGCCACACGTTCACGGATGTCCTTGGCTATGGAGATGCACCGCGCACGGGCGATGCCGGCACGTGTGCCGACCATCGTCAGATCACCAATCGTGATTCCCCGCCCTTTGCCGTTCACGGCAGCGGTGTGTTCGCTGTTGATTCCGGGGTTTTCGGTCAGATCGTAGCCGGGAGACAGATGCCACTCCCCTTTGTCTCGGTCATACAGGTATGAGAAGTTCTTGGCATGATCATCCCGGTTGCCGATGAATACATTGAAGCACATCAGCCTGTAGAGACGCTCGCAGTCCTCCACGCTGTCGCACAGGCGCATGGTCAGCCGCATCAGCAGACCGTAATCGAGGTTGGCGAGACGGTGGGAGGTCTCCAACAATCCTCCGGCCGAAACCATATGGATCTTCGTTCGTGGACGGTTCGGCCCGCCCACTCGGTCGAACCGCCGAGTACCGAAATACCCGGCGCACCGCTTCGATGGGAACAGCCGTGTTTCCGGCATGTCGATGCCGCAAGCGACCGCCAATCGGGAGATCGCATACTCCTGTTCGCCGATATTCGCGGGATCCATGGAGGACGGGAATTTGATGATCCATTCCTCGCCGTCAATTTCCGTCAGGATCTTGGGACGTGCGCCTCCGGACGAACCGCCGAGGGCGAACAGTGTGTCCAGACCATCCGAAAAATCCGTTTCCAACAGGCTGGCGCATTCCGCTGCTATGTCGTCCAGATCCGTCGGGAATACGCTGTCATCCATCGATGCGGCCGGCTCGTACTCAAGCGCTCCCATGCCGCCGGTGCCCACGATCGACAATCGGGTCAACGGGCCGACCGAGAACGGATCAATACCGCGTTTCCGTAGCATGCGATCGGTCAACAATTCTCCCCAACCATCCGGCATGCTGTCGTCGAACACCCCGAACATGCCGTTGAGCGGGTCGCGCTTGGCTACGAACACGCCGGATCGCAGTGGCAGCGACAGAGGGCTGATGCTGAATCCGGCAGTCAGCCAATCATGGTCGTAGGCGAATGCCAATGTGCGGGACGGAGCCATCGTGAGCCATCCCACGGTCATCATTGTCCCAACGGCGCCTTGCAACACGCGCGGTGGCGCGGTGTGGGTTTGCGTTCAAGTGTGGTTGAGGTGTTTCCATGGACGTGTTAGCGTTCACGGCCGGTTGCGATGGAGATACCCGGATCGCCGGCGGAACCAGGAACCATGTGAGCCGTACCAGTGCTGCAACGGATTGCAGCGGAAGGAGCATCAATGAAGTACCGCAATGTAGGCAAGTCCGGACTGAAGGTCAGCGAGGTCGCACTGGGAAGCTGGGTCACCCAGCTGACGAACGACGCGCAGCTGGACACGGCGCGAGACATCGTGCGTCTCGCCTATGAGTCCGGCGTCAACTTCTTCGACTGCGCGGACGCCTATTCGGGCGGTGACGCCGAGCGCTTCCTCGGCGAGACGCTCAAGGCGTACCCGCGCAAGGAGCTGGTCATCTCCTCCAAGGTCTACTTCCCCACCGGCCCCGGCGTCAACGACCGCGGCCTGAGCCGCAAGCACATCTTCGAGAGCATCGACCAGACGCTGAGGAACATGCAGCTCGACTATCTCGATCTCTACTACTGCCACCGCTTCGACACGACGACCGATCTGACCGAGACGCTTCGCGCACTGAGCGACCTCGTCTCCCAGGGCAAGATCCTCTACTACGGCGTGTCCGAGGAGTGGGGATCCGCGCGCCTCGAGGAGGCCCAGCGCATCATCGATCGCTACAACCTGTACCCGATCACCGTGGTCCAGCCGCAGTACAACCTGCAGGACCGCTACATCGAGCACGAGATCATGGGCACCTGCCGCAAGCTCGGCATCGGCATCACCACGTTCTCGCCGCTCGCCCAGGGCCTGCTGACCGGCAAGTACCGCAAGGGCCAGCCGCTTCCGGCCGGTTCGCGCGCCACGTGGCAGCCCGACCACCAGATCAACGATCTGCTCACCGACGAGAACCTCGACAAGGTGGAGCGTCTGCGCAAGGTCGCCGAGGAGCTTGGCACGAACCTGCCGGTGCTGTCGATGGCGTGGATCCTGCAGCATCCGGAGATCAGCTGCGTGATCAACGGCGCCAGCAAGCCGAGTCAGCTGGAGAGCAATCTCAAGGCCGCGGGCTTCGTGATCCCGGCCGACGCGATGGCCGAGATCGACGCGATCACCGGATTCCACCGCTTCGAGCGCCACGTCGGCTGAGCACTCATTCTGCGATGTCCCGATGCATGGCATATCCGATCACGCGCCGAAATCGTCATCGCCTTGGGCTTCGGCCTTGGCAATGTCGGCTTCGGCGCGTTTCGCCGTATCGGCGATGAGCCGGTCATAGCCGGTGAGCGCCGCGAAGGGCATGAACTGCGCGGCCCGGTTGCGTCTCGACATCGGCGGATGCCTCCGGGAGACGTGATGAGGCAGTGCGATGATGTCGTCGTACCGATGGGTTTCAGTCAAAGCCATTGGCGCGATGCCCTCCGATCTGCTTGTTGCGTTCGATCCCGGTGGCGCCGGGTTCCATGTCCATCGCCTTGACGACGGCATTGCGCCCATACCTGTGTTTGATGGCGAGCATCGCACGCTGCATGTCCTCGATGCGATCGGCGCGTTCGGGACGGAGTGTCGGCGTACCGTCGGCGGTCCCGGAATCGCCGCTTTCACAGGAATCCCCGCCGGCTCTCTCCGTGAAGTTACCGATCGAACCGACCAAGCCGACCGAAGCGCTCCCATCTCCATCCACGTCCGAGAACAGGTCAAGCTGCTCATACCGCTTTCCCGCAGCAAGATCGACGGGCGTGGCAAGGTCGACGGCGATCACCGTAAGACGTCGGACCAGCAGACCGGGATCGACGATGCGCCTGAACAGCGCGGTCATCGACCGGCGTATGCGCTCGGCTGAGGCGGTGTATTCCCCCAGTCCGATCTCCCCGGAGACGGGCTTGGGCACTCTGCGCCCATACCGGTCGATGGAGCATGGGCCCCGATAGTCCGTCGATGCACGTTCGGCGAGCCGCCGGAGACGAGGTTCGACGCCGTCGTCGAGCCGATTCGGGTCGAGACTGCCGGAGTCGTAGCCGACGGCGAGCGCGATGCGGTTCGTGGCCATGCCCTTGCCGGTCAGGTCGAGGGCGAGCGCGTCGGCCATCTCCTTGACGATCAGCAGTGCGGTGGCGTGATCCGCCGGGCCGGTGAGCACCTGACCGATGCTGGTGCTGTGCGTATCCGGCTCGTACGCCTTGATGTCGGCGATCGTGCATGGCTCCCACCCCCATGCGTGATCGATGAGCAGTTCGGCGTTGACACCGAACATGCGGTAGAGCAGTTCCTCGTTGTAGTAGTCGGAGGCGCGACCGATCGAACACCGGGCGATGTCTCCCATCGTCATGAGACCGGCCTTCTCGAGCTTCCGCGCGTACCCCCGCCCGACGCGCCAGAAGTCGGTGAGCGGTCGATGCCCCCACAGCAGACGCCGGTAGCTCGCCTCGTCGAGTTCCGCCACGCGCACGCCGTCGGCGTCGGCAGGCATGTGCTTGGCGACGATGTCCATCGCGATCTTGGCGAGGTACAGATTGGTGCCGATGCCGGCGGTGGCCGTGATGCCAGTCCTCTCCAGAATCTCCGCGACGATGGTCCGGGCCATCTCGTGGGGCGTGCGACCGGAGGATCGCAGATACGGCGTGGCGTCGATGAAGACCTCATCCACCGAATAGACGTGGATGTGTTCGGGGGCCGCATATTCGAGGTAGATCGCGTAGATGTCCGCGCTGACCTGCAGATATCTGGCCATGCGGGGCATGGCGATGATCATCGACGCCTTGAATTCGGGATGACGCGCGAGTTCGGTCGCATCCCACGATTCACCGACGAAACGATGCCCCGGCGCCTTGAGCATCCGTTCCGCGTTGACCTGCGCAAGCCTCTGTTTGACGGCGAAGAGGCGATCGCGCCCGGGAATGCCGTACGCCTTGAGCGAGGGCGATACGGCCAG
This sequence comes from Bifidobacterium callitrichos DSM 23973, assembly GCF_000741175.1. Classification (GTDB taxonomy): domain Bacteria; phylum Actinomycetota; class Actinomycetes; order Actinomycetales; family Bifidobacteriaceae; genus Bifidobacterium; species Bifidobacterium callitrichos. The sequence goes on along the minus strand of NZ_JGYS01000001.1, from coordinate 27,024 downwards.
GCATATGGTCTTGTCGGTGCGCGTCTCGTCCGCCACGACCAGATGGGTGGTCAGCGGGTCGAGGTGGCGAGCGGCGCATTCGACCGAGGCGTAGAAGGACTTCAGATCGATGGCGATGTAGACGCGGCCGGACTCATCGGAGACGCCACCCATCGCCATCACCCGCTTTCACATGAGAACAAGCGGGCCGGCGCTGTTCGAGGGCCGGCCCGACAGGAAACCAACATCGAAACGATGCTCACCCCAGCATACCAAAAAGTCGAACATTTGTTCGACTCTGGCGTGTCAGGATGCGTCGGGAAGGAACACAACGGAATGCAACGGAAACGCGGTGAGGAGAAAACGGGGGAAACCTGCGACGAGAATCGGTGGCTGAACCGCGGCGGCGATGCACGGAACGCACCCGATGTAGCCGGTAATTGGTAGGGTAAACACTTAGTGAACCCCCAGTTTGAGAAGGAGCTTTGGCTTGTCGGCTGAACTCGAAGACATTCATGAGGAATGTGGCATCTTCGGCGTATGGGGACACCCCGACGCCGCTCGACTCACCTACTTCGGACTCCACGCTTTGCAGCATCGCGGACAGGAGGGCGCCGGTATCGTATCGAACGATCACGGTCACCTCATCGGACACCGCGGACTGGGTCTGCTGACCCAGGTCTTCGGAGACGAGCGCGAGATCCAGCGTCTCAAGGGCGACCGCGCCATCGGCCACGTGCGGTACGCAACCGCCGGATCCGGCACCACGGACAACATCCAGCCGTTCATCTTCCGCTTCCACGACGGGGACGTGGCCCTGTGCCACAACGGCAACCTCACCAACTGCCCGTCCCTGCGCCGCAAGCTCGAGGACGAAGGCGCCATCTTCCACTCCAATTCGGATACGGAGGTGCTCATGCACCTCATCCGCCGCTCCCTGCAGCGCACCTTCATGGACAAGCTCAAGGAGGCGCTCAACACGGTCCACGGCGGCTTCGCCTACCTGCTGATGACCGAGAACGCGATGATCGGCGCGCTCGATCCGAACGGCTTCCGCCCGCTCTCCCTCGGCAAGATGAAGAACGGCGCCTACGTGCTGGCCTCCGAGACCTGCGCGCTCGACGTCGTCGGCGCCGAACTCGTGCGCAACATCCGTCCGGGCGAGATCGTCGTGGTCAACGAGCACGGCTACCGCATCGTGCAGTACACCAACAACACGCAGCTGGCGATCTGCTCGATGGAGTTCATCTACTTCGCCCGCCCCGACTCCGATATCTACGGCGTCAACGTCCACTCCGCCCGCAAGCGCATGGGCGCGAGGCTCGCCGCCGAGGCCGGCGTCGACGCGGACATGGTCATCGGCGTGCCGAACTCCTCGCTGTCGGCCGCATCCGGCTACGCCGAGGCGTCCGGACTACCCAACGAGATGGGCCTGATCAAGAACCAGTACGTGGCCCGCACGTTCATCCAGCCGACGCAGGAGCTGCGCGAGCAGGGCGTGCGCATGAAGCTGTCCGCCGTGCGCGGCGTGGTCAAGGGCAAGCGCGTCGTCGTCATCGACGATTCGATCGTGCGCGGCACCACCTCCAAGCGCATCGTCCAGCTGCTCAAGGAGGCCGGTGCGGCCGAGGTGCACATGCGCATCAGCTCCCCGCCACTCAAGTACCCGTGCTTCTACGGCATCGACATCTCCACCACCCGCGAGCTCATCGCCGGACACAAGTCAGTGGAGGAGATCCGCCAGTACATCGGTGCCGACTCGCTCGCGTTCCTGTCGCTCGACGGTCTGATCGAATCGATCGGACTCAACGCCGACGCTCCGTACGGCGGCCTGTGCGTCGCCTACTTCAACGGCGACTACCCCACCGCGCTCGACGACTACGAGGCCGACTTCCTCAAGTCCCTCACGCCGGAAGACCGTGTGCGCCTGCCCGAGTTCGCGCTGTACAAGAGCAAGTACATCGGCAACGAGTACAACACCGTGCAGCCGCCCGTCGAGGACGCCAAGCACGGCGACGAGCCCGAGGACGCCCTCGTCTAGCGAGCACCGGATCGAATACCAGATTTCCCCCGAGAACCCTTCAGAGAACCCTCAAGAAAGGCCAACCCCAACATGCCAAAAGCATATGAGAACGCCGGCGTAAGCGTCGAAGCCGGATACGAAGTCGTCAACCGCATCAAGTCGCACGTCGCACGCACCGCCCGCCCGGGCGCCGGCGGCATCGGCGGCTTCGGCGGCCTGTTCGACCTCGCCTCCCTCGGCTACAAGGAGCCGGTGCTGGTCTCCGGAACCGACGGCGTGGGCACCAAACTCATGGTCGCCAAGATGATGAACAAGCACGACACCATCGGCCAGGACTGCGTGGCCATGTGCGTCAACGACATCCTCGCCCAGGGCGCCGAGCCGCTGTTCTTCCTCGACTACATCGCCTGCGGCAAGAACGATCCGGCCCTGCTCGAGCAGGTCGTCAAGGGCGTGGCCGACGGCTGCGTCGACGCCGGCGCCGCGCTGGTCGGCGGCGAGACCGCCGAGATGCCCGACATGTACGACGCCGACGAGTACGACCTGGCCGGTTTCACGGTCGGCGTGGTCGAGAAGTCCAAGATCATCGACGGCACGAAGATCGCCGAAGGTGATGTGCTCATCGGCCTGCCGTCCTCCGGCATCCACTCCAACGGCTACTCGCTGGTGCGCAAGATCCTGTTCAAGGACCACGACCTGACCGTCGACTCCAAGCCCGAGGAGCTGGGCGGCGAGACGCTGGGCGAGGAGATTTTGAAGCCCACCCGCATCTACGCCAAGCCCTTGAAGCCACTCTTCGCCGGCGACGACCTGCTGCACGGCGTCGCGCACATCACCGGCGGCGCGTTCGTCGAGAAGGTGCCGCGCATCATCCCCGAGGGTCTGGCCGCCGCGTTCGACATCACCAGCTGGGATGTGCCGCCGATCTTCCGCCTGCTGCAGAAGCTGGGCGAGGTGGACGAGCTCGAGATGTACAACATCTTCAACATGGGCATCGGCATGGTCCTTGTCGTCGAACCGGACAAGGTCGCCGAGGTCGAGCGTCTGCTCGACGCGGAGAACGAGCGCCACTACACCGTCGGCAGGATCGTCAAGGACATCGACGGCACCCGCGTGCAGCTGCACAAGGGTCTGTGACGCATCCGGAGCCTCCGGTTCGCGGATGACGGCATTCACACAACGTTTTCGATGAGGTTCCCCCGTAGAGGAGGAGCCTCATCGCATTGAAGCATCGGAAAGGACACAAGGACATCACCATGGGACAGAAGGTTCTCGTCATCGGCTCCGGCGCGCGCGAGCACGCCATCGCCCACGCGCTTCAGCGCGGCGGAAGCGTCGAGGAGGTGACCGTCGCCCCCGGCAACCCGGGCATGGATCTCGACGGCATCCGCACCACGCACATCGACCAGTCGAACCACGCGGCGCTGATCGAATTCATGAAGGACAACGACTACGACTGGGCGTTCGTCGGCCCGGAGGTGCCGCTCATCGAAGGAATCGTCGACGACTTCGCCGCCGCCGGACTCAAGGCGTTCGGACCGAACAAGGCCGCCGCCCAGATCGAGGGTTCCAAGGACTTCGCCAAGCAACTCATGGAGCGCCACGGCATCCCCACCGCGAAGTATGCGACCTTCGACGCGCTCGAGCCGGCCGTCACCTACGTGCGTGAGCACGGCGCGCCGATCGTCGTCAAGGCCGACGGTCTGGCCGCAGGCAAGGGCGTCACCGTCGCCATGGACGAGGACACCGCCGTCGCCGCGCTCGACGACATCTTCATCGATCATCGCTTCGGCTCCGCCGGCGCGAAGGTCGTCATCGAGGACTTCCTCGAAGGTCAGGAGTTCTCCCTGATGAGCTTCGTCAGCGGCACCAGGTTCTGGCCGATGCCGATCTCCCAGGATCACAAGCGCGCCTACGACGGCGACAAGGGACCGAACACCGGCGGCATGGGCGCCTACAGCCCGGTGCCGCAGATTCCGCAGGAGGTCGTCGATCAGGCGATCGAGACGATCGTGCGCCCCACCGTCGAAGCCATGGCAGAGGAGGGGACCCCGTTCACCGGCATCCTGTACGCGGGTCTCATCGCCACCGCCGACGGCCCGAAGGTCATCGAGTTCAACGCCCGCTTCGGCGATCCTGAAACCGAGGTCGTCCTGCCGAAGCTCACCTCCGATCTGGGACGCGGCATCGCCGACATCCTCGTCGGGGAATCCCCGGAGTTCACTTGGGACAGCGAGAACGCCACCCTCGGCGTCGTGCTCGCCGCCGACGGCTACCCGACGCACGTCGTCAAGGGCGCCCGCATCCCGTCCATCCCGGTCGACGACGCCTCGCACGTCTACTACGCCGGCGTCGACCACGACGCGGACGGCAACCTCGTCGCCTCCTCCGGACGCGTGCTCCTCGTCGAGACCACCGCCGCGGACATCAAGGCCGCGCAGGACAAGGTCTACGCGATCATCGACGCACTCGACACGACGGGCATGTTCTACCGCCACGACATCGGCGCCAAGGCGCTGAACGCGTGATACCGGAGCGCTGACCGCCGGAGACCATGACGGTATCGGCGGTAACAGGCAGATGACGACAAACGGGGTTTGCGGACTTGTGACACAGTTCGCAAACCCCGTTTGTCATCGAATTTACGGTTCAAGGCACTGGACGATGCCATCGCGAGGGCATCACGAATGTTCCTTGCGTAGGTGGCGTGCCACAACGTGGTTCCCGCTGCGTGCGCATGTGGCAAACGTCACGGCAGGCTCATGAAATCGGTGTCCTTCAGGTAGTTGTTGCCGTCGGTGATGTCGTATTGGATGAGCTTGTAGTCGGCGAGGAGCTGCTTGGTCTCTTCGTCGAAATCACTCTCCGCCATCGGGTTGCCGGCGTGATCGAGGTAGATCGACTGGCCTTCGGGGATGCGGTCCCAGCCCTGGATCTTGTTGACGACTGGCGGTTCCATCGCGGCGATCTTCTCATGCATCTCGGTCAGGAACGCCAGATAGGGCGAGACCTTCGCATCCATGTGCTCGGCCGCCTGCGCCACGAAGAAGTTCGGCGAGGAGTAGGCCGCGTTGTTGATCTTCACGCCCTGCGAATCGGACGCCTTGTTCGACCAGATGAAGTAGTCGGTCAGATGCAGGGCGAGGGAGTTGTTGTCGTCCTCGCTGGCGGACGAGTAGATGCCAGGCAGGTGATCGCCGTAGAAGACCACGGTGACCGGCTTGTCGAGCTTGTCGAGCTTGTCGAGGAAGTCAGCGGTGGCCTCGTCGGTGATCGCCTGACCCTTCTGGTACGTCTCGATCGACTCCTGCTCGTCCTTGCCGAGCGGCTCGCCGGTGGTGGATTCGGCGGTGAAGTCGTTGTCCTTGTACCACTCGTGGTAGGGCATGTGGTTCTGCATGGTGATGACCTGCAGGAACTGGTTGGAGTCGCTCTTCTCGACCTCCTCCAGCGTGCTCTGATAGGTCGCGGCGTCGGAGACGTACGGACTGTCGTCGATCCTGTCCTGATGGGAGATGACGTCCGGTCCGGTGAGCGTGTAGAAGTGCGAGAAGCCGAACTTCTTGTAGTTCGTGGCCCGCGAGTACATCGACGACTCGTACGGGTGCAGACCGATCGAGTTCTTCGCGGCGCCCCACATCTGGTTGATGGTCGGCGTCCAGTGCTCGCCGGGCACGAGCTGCTGGTAGGGGCTGGTCAGGGACGAGTCGAAGTTCGCCATCGACAGGCCGGTCAGGCCCATGTACTCGAGGTTCGCGGTGCCGCCGCCGTAGCCGGACGAGAGCATGAGCCCGGAGGTGGTGCTCTCCTTGATCGCACGGATCTTCGGCATCGAATCCTTGTTGACCTTGAGCCCGGGCACGCGGGAGGTGTCGGAGAACGATTCGGACAGCACGTAGATCACGGTCGAATCGGTCAGGCTGGACTTGCGGGAGGCGTTGATCTGTTTCGCGGCCTTCTCGTAGCGCGCGACGACCTGCTTCATCGTCTCCTCGGAGTAATCGGACGGCTTGTCCATCACCTTCGGATTGACCTGACGCATGAACGCGACGAGCGGGCCGTTGCGCTGCGCGTCGTAGACGGAATCCCACATCGAGGGCTTGTCGCCCATCGCGGTGGCAAGGCTCTTCGCCCATGATCCGACGGTGCTCACCTGCATCGCGTACAGGCCGAAGAACAGGCCGGGCACGAGGATGAGCAGCAGTCGCGCGATCGCGTTGATCGACTTCGATTGACGGTCCGAACCGCGGAACATGCGGCCGCGACGCGCGTCGATGTGGTTGAGGAACACGAACAGCCCGACGAACACCGCGAACACCGCGATGGCCAGCAGGATCGTCCAATGCGCGCCGGCCGGCATGAATCCCATGAGATTACCGGCGTCCGCCTTGAGGAAGTTCAGGTCGGACGGCAGGATCGCCTCGTATCGGATCGAGATCTTGAAATGCTCGATGACCGCGACGACGATGGCGGCCGCAACGAGCACCGGAGTCGCGATCCAGAACCGGTTGAACAGCATGAGCAGCGCCAGATACAGCACGCCGACCAGCAGGACGTTGAGCAGGAAGACGAAGTTCGGGCCGTGCACGTTGAACATCTTGCCGACGAAGTCCCAGCCGACGTCCGGGCTGGAGAGCGTCACGCGGGAGGAGGCGCCGAGACTCACGCCGACCTCCAGGATCGCCACGGCAGCAATGTCGAAGAGGATGAACAGGATACCGTACAACCAGCCGGGGAACTCCCTGGAACGGCGTCCAGCGCCCGCGACGTTGCTCCCACGCGTCATGTCACCCATCGTTTCCGCGTCCGATTGCTGCTTCATACTGCCCGTTCCACTCCTACGTTCGGTTGCCGTTTCCGTTCATGGCCGTTCATATGTGTATGTGGTCATGCCCCCACATGGCATGACGGAACCGTGCGACGACGCCGCACAGCATGGTTCACCTGTTGTCCAGTCGCATATTGTCTTCCGTTAACCTTGGGAAAACCATAGGCCACACGGTTTCCACACGGTTTCTCAACCATTCACTCTAACGGAAAGGGTGCCTCGGACCATCCCCGAGACACCCTGATTCATATGGGGGCCTTCCCCTGATATTCGACCGTGGACCCTTCTCGATCCGCTCTTCCCCGATTACCTCACTACTTCACCGCGGATGCGAAGTCGTCGACGAGCGCGCTCATCCAATCGAGCAGGTCATCATATTCCTGCGGCATCTGCTCGGTCAGTTCGATGACCGGCACGGCGCCCTCCTTGGCGGCGGAGGTGATCTGGTCGGTGGTGGAATTGGCCTCCTGCGAGTTGAAGACCAGCGCCTTGATGGACTTGCCGTCCTTCAGCGCGTCCTGGAACGCCTTGATGTCGGCTGCGGACGGTTCGCTCTCGTTGGCCGACGCCTGCGCGTAGCCGGTCGGCGTGGCATCCTTCATGCCGAGGTCGTCGGCCAGATACCAGGCAACCGATTCGGTGGCGGCGTACGGCAGGTCCTTGGTCTTGGCCGAGGTCTCCTCGATCTTGCTCTCGAGCTCGTCCTCCTTGTCATGCCACTGCTTGTTGAGCTCCGCGTAGGCGTCCTTGTTGTCGGGATCGGCCTTCTGGTAGGCGGCGGTGATCGCATCGGCGGTGGAATCGCGCACATCGGCGGAGAACCACACGTGCGGGTTGTCGCCCTCCTTGATGCCGGCGGTCTCGGCGGCGTCCACCAGCGTGGCGTCGGTGGATTCGGCGGCCTTCGACGCCCACGGGTCGTAGTCGGCGCCGTTGACGACGGCCACCTTCGCGGAGCCGAACTTGGCGACGTCCTGCGCGGTGGGCTCGTAGTCGTGGGCCTCCACATCGGTCTTGGTCATGATGTTGGTGACCTCGACGTGGTCGCCGCCGAGGTCGCGGGCGAGCGAGCCCCACTGGTTGATCGAGGCGACGACCTCGATCTTGCCGCTTGCGGCGGCATCGGACTTGGCGGAGTCGGCCGCGTTTCCGGCGGAGGCGGATGATCCGGATCCGCATGCCGCCACCGAGAACAGTGCGGCGGAAGCGACGACGAGCGCGAGCGCGCGCTTGGCTTTGGACATGACAGTCATGATGCGTTCCTCTCTATTGCACCTGCAATGACATCTTTCGCGATCGGTCCAGACTGGGGCCTAGAGGCCTAGGGTCCAAGGACCCCTGAGGCCTGGGACAGGCCGTTCGGTCTTCCCTCAACCGGTCACCGACACGACAGCATAACACGTATTGAGAATTATTATCATTTGCGTTAGTAATCGGCGTGTCCCATAGGAGTCCTATAGGAGAACACGCCGTCAGACCGACTCGACGACGTCCTCCGACCTCACCACCAGATCATCGAGCGACACATCGTGCGCATCCTCGTACACCACGGCACCGCGAGCCGCCACGGCGCGGACGATCTCGCGGCAGCGGCATTCGCCGACCGCATCGACATGGCGCGTGAGGCAGCCGGCGCCGACCACGGGAAGCTGCAGCACATGCGAGGCCTCGTGAATCAGACGTACGACCACGGCACCCGTGGAACGATCGTCGAAGACACCCTCTTCCCCCACGCCATACATGCACAGGCGATCGTCATCGAAGAACCGCTCCTCGAATTCATCCAATCCGACGACACCGGCGATAGCGGCGACACGCATCGCCTCGCCCCATGCGTCCAGCCGGAAGGAGTCCTCGAGATACTGCATCACCGGCACCGCCTCCATGCCGACGGGCAGGACGATCAGGAACGCGTCGGTACGGTCGCGCAATTGCCCAAGCGCCCGACCGGCGTCATGCTTGACCGAGCACGACAGGCAGCAGTCATCCACAGACAACGTCTCCGACTCGCCGATCCGGACGCCATCCACACCCGCGTACGAGACGCTGCGCACGAGAACGATCCCAGATTCGGCGGCTTCGTCCGGACGCACGTCGTAGACGATGGAACAGACCGATGGATGCGAGTCGACCAGCGAGAAGACCGCCGCGTCAAGACTCAGCCTGTCAGCTCCGGTGAGCAACACCACCGGAGTGAAGCCTTCGACGTTTCCGGCCTCATTTTCCCCATATCCCAGCGATGGATGAATCATGCGTTTCCCTTTCACGACACACGTTTGTTGATAATGATTATCATTATGGTACACTCGTGGACATGCCCAAACAATGTCAACTGCTGGGCACGCATGCCTCCACAGGCAACACCGTGTCCCATTCGCATAGGAAAACCCGCAGAACCTTCAGCCCGAACCTGCAATCCAAGCGGTATTGGGTTCCCTCGCAGGGGCGCTACGTCACACTGACGGTCAGCGCGAAAGGCATGAAGACCATCGACCGCATCGGCATCGAAGCGGCCTTGGCACGCATCGAACGCCGCGCGTCACACGGACGCTGAACCCGCGACGGCAACCAACCGACGATCACGTCCGCAGAACCACACCAACGAAAGCGACAACCATGTCAAGCAAATCATCGGAGATCCGACCGGTCATCACCCTTAAGTCAACGGCGGGGACCGGCTTCACCTACACGACCCGCAAGAACCGACGCAACACGCCGGACCGACTCGAACTGCTGAAGTTCGATCCGGTGGTACGCAGACGAGTCGTCTTCCGGGAAACCCGATAAGCCGTCTCCATATCCACCACGCCGTCGTTTCTTAGGCAGATTCTGCGTTTCCTAGGCACATCCGCCGTGGAACGCATACGCAAAACCGTACGAATACAGCCATCGGCCGTGCGTGACACGACGGCAAGGTGCCTAAGTAACGAAAAATCTGCCTAAGACATGAATCCGCCCATTCCCAAGGAGCATCACAGTGGCCAAAACCAGCAAAATCAACCGACAACTGCAACGCGAGCGCATGGTCGCCAAGTTCGCGGAGCGACGCGCGCAGTACAAGCACGACAGCGTCGACCCGCACCTGACGGCCGAGGAACGCGCCGAGGCGATGCGCAAGCTACACGCCCTGCCGCGTGACGCCAGCCCCACCAGACTGCGCAACCGCGATTCCATCGACGGCCGCCCCCGCGGCTTCAACCGCAAATTCGGGCTGTCGCGCATCAACCTGCGCGAAAAGGCACACAAGGGCGAACTGCCCGGCGTCACCAAATCCAGCTGGTGAACCACAAACCGTAGATAAGAAGCAACACCATGAAAGTCAAGGCATCGATTCGCTCGCTGGCGCGCAAGGACGGCTCCGTCATCGTGCGCAGGCGCGGGCATCTGTACGTCATCAACAAGAAGAACCCCCGATGGAAAGCGAGGCAAGGCTGATGGCACTGCCGAAAGAAAGGAAGTCACGCGCGAACACGCGCACACGCCGATCCCAGTGGAAGGCGCAGGCACCGCAGCTCGCCACGGTGATAACCCCCGAAGGCGAGACGGTACAGGTTCCGCAGAACCTCGCCCCAGCCGTGCGCAAAGGATACGTGAAGCCGTAAGGGCAAAGCCTAGTCCACACGGTTTGCCGCAACAACGCCAATCAAAGAAATCAAAAAACCAAAGAATCAGGGAAACAAGTAGAAAGAAGGACCGACATGACCGATCAGAACACCAGTCAGCCCGGCCCCAACACCAATCACAACATCCAGACGGACACCACCCCGACCGTCGACGGAACCGCACGCCGCAACGGCACGGTCAACGTCATCGTCGCGTTCATCGTCGGCGCGCTGCTCGCCGGGCTCATCGCGGGAGCCGTGGCGTTCCTGCGGCCAAACGAGGCATCCTCGAACGGAGCCGGAGGTAACGCGACCGCAGCGTCGGCCGGCGCCAAGGACTCCTGCGACACGACATTCACGGTGGTCGCCTCGGTGAACCAGTGGGGCTCGCTCGCCCAGCAGCTCGGCGGCTCCTGCGCGGAGGTCACCTCGCTGATCAACTCGACCTCCGCCGATCCGCACGACTATGAGGCGACCGCCGCCGACCTGGCCAAGCTCGCCAAGGCCGATGTGGTCGTGCTCAACGGCGCCGGATACGACGGCTGGGCCGAGAAGGCGCAGCTGGACAAGAACAGGCAGCGCATCGTCAACGTGGGCGACCTCATGGGCATCACCGCCACCGAGGAGCACTCCCACGAGCACGAAGAGGGCGGCGAAGGCGAGGAGGGTCATCACCACCATCACCACGGCTCCACGAACCCCCACGTGTGGTTCAGCCCCGAAGCCGTGCTGAAGGCCGCCGAGGCGATCAACGACGCCTACGTCGCCGAGGCCGGAGAGAACTCGAAGACCGCCGCCACCGTGCAGCGTCACTTCAACGAGTGGAACGGTGAATACGCCGACTTCGTCGCCCTCGTGAACAAGGGCCGCGCCGCGGGAGTCGAACGCAACTACGTGGCGACCGAGTCGATCATCAGCTACCTGCTTGATTACATCGGTGCGACCGACAAGACCCCCGAAACCTACACCAACGCGATGAACAGCGAGGCCGAGCCCTCCGCGGCCGATCTGAAGAGCGCGATGGACACCGTGGCCGGCGACGACGTGGACATCCTCGTCGTCAACCCGCAGGAGATGGGCGGCTTCGCCAAGAAGCTCAACGAAGCCGCGATCTCCAGCAACAAGACGATCATCTCCGCCACCGAGCAGCTACCCGAGAACCAGAAGACGCTGCTCGGATGGCTCACCCTGATCGCCAAGCAGGCGCTGGCGACCGACACCACGAACGGCTTCTTCCTCACGCAGGACGTCAAGGACCGCACCCTGTCCGATTACGAGGGCGAATGGCAGTCGGTGTACCCGTTCCTCAAGGACAGCACGCTCGACACGGTGATGGAGGCGAAGGCCAAGAAGGGCGACATGACCGCCGAGGAGTACAAGCAGTACTACGACACCGGATACAAGACCGACGTAGAGAAGATCGTCATCAAGGGCAACCAGATGAGCTTCACCCGCGGCGGCAAGACCGCGACCGCGACCTACAAGTACGACGGATTCAGGATCCTCGACTACGAGAAGGGCAACCGCGGCGTGCGGTTCCTGTTCACCGCCACCGGCGACGTGCCCGAGGGCGCACCGAAGGTCGTGCAGTTCTCCGATCACGGCATCGCACCGGGCAAGTCCGCGCACTTCCACATCTTCATGGGTAACGCCTCCCAAGAGGAGACCCTGAAGGAGATGGACAACTGGCCCACCTACTACCCGGCGTCCATGAGCGGCAAGGAGATCGCCACGGAGATCCTGGCTCACTGAGCCATACCCGCGGCGTCGTCCCGAGCCGGCCCCTGAACCACCACTTGCGCCCCGATCGAATACATCGTTCTCCGCCGATCGGGGCGCATCATCATGTCACGCCAGCCTACGGATATGGCGACACCGGCACGCCGGACCGATACGGTCGTGGCGGCCGACCCATGGATTCCCAGCAGCACCACTCGACTTGTCTCATAAACGATAACCACTATCACTATCCAGGGGAGGGGAGGAATGCAGTGAGCGATCATGAGGAGCAACAGCGCAACGAGCGAACAGCGCAGCCGCCCAACCCCCGCATCACCAGACCACGCATGCTGATCGAGCAGACGCTGTCGGAGTTGTCGCGCTTCGCCACCGCCCAGGAAATCACCGACATACTACGCAACCGAGGCACGCGCATCGGCACCACCACCGCATACCGGAATCTGCAGATGATGGCCAGCCAAGGCAAGCTCGACGTCATTCACATCAACGGCGAAACCCCCTGTATCACGCCTGCGCCGACCATCGTCACCACCACCACATCATGTGCCGGAGTTGCGGGAAGACCATAGAAATCGAGATTCCAGGGCTGGAACAGTGGATCGATCAGGCGGCGGCCAAACTGCACTACATCAACGTCGCCCATGAGCTGGAAATCTATGGCCCGTGCCCCCGCTGCGCGCGGAAGGTCATCGACAGTGCCCACGACGGCGACGGGCAGCGAAACCGGTAACCATATGCGACCAACAGCGCAAGGCATGGGTGAACTCGTGCAATAGGATCATGTCGTATCATGAAAAACGTCGCAAATCATCCACTGAAAATATATTATAACGTCGCATAACCCATCCTTTATATAACGTAAAACGTCGCAATATACAGATACGATTACTTGTGAAACGTCACAGAACAAGGATCGTCAATGACATTGCGAAGAACCGTTTGGGAACGACTCGTGGAGTGGAAAGCAAACCCGCGCAGACGCGCTCTGCTCGTCGACGGCGCGCGGCAGGTCGGCAAGACATATCTCATTCGCCAGTTCGCGGCGGAATACTATGACGTAGTGCTCGAAATCAACTTCCTAGAGACACCGAGCGCCATTGACGCCTTCGCCGGGGATCTCGACGCCGACACCATCATCACGAACCTGTCCGTCTACAGCAACCGTCCCTTCGCCCCCGGACGCACCCTGATCTTCCTAGATGAAATACAGGAGTGTCCGAGAGCCCGCACCGCGATCAAGTTCCTCGTGGATGACGGACGGTTTGACTACATCGAATCCGGTTCAATGCTCGGGGTCTCATACAAGGAGGTCCCTTCATACCCGGTCGGCTACGAGGAGAAGCTGACCATGTACCCGCTGACGCTGGAGGAATTCCTCTACGCCAACGGCATCCAGAAACCCATCATCGATCGCACCCACGCATGCTTCACATCCAAAACGCCGGTGCCGGCGCCCGTGCATGAACGTCTGCTCACATTGTTCCGTCGCTACATGGTCGTGGGAGGCATGCCCGCCGCGGTGTCGTCCTTCGTCGAAACACATGACCTGCGTGCCGTATTCAATGTGCAGCGCGGCATTCTCGATCTGTATCGTCAGGACATCGCCAAATACGCCGCCACCAAGATGCACATCCGCTCCATCTTCGACGCGATCCCCTCTCAGCTCGACAAGAAAAACAAGCGGTTCGTTCTCGCCGACCTGTCCAAAAGCGCACGCATGGAACGCTACGCCAGCGATTTCATGTGGCTCGCGGACGCCGGCGTGGTCATTCCCTGCCGCAACGTGACCGAACCGGTCAGCCCTCTGAAGATCAACGAGCACCGGAGCCTGATGAAGGTGTTCATGGCGGATGTCGGTCTGCTGAGCGCATTCGGTATGGGAGACGCGCGCCGCGAACTGCTTACCGGTGATGCGCGGCATCAACTGGGGCAGCTTCCTGGAGAATCTGATAGCCCAGGAATTGCTCGCCCATGGGCTCGAGCCTACTATTACGACCGCGCGCGGATCGGCGAAGTGGATTTTCTCATCGAGCAAAACGGACAGGTCATTCCCATCGAAGCGAAATCAGGCAAGGACTACACGAGGCATGCGGCCCTGAACAATCTGCTGGCGGTCAGGGAATGGGGGCTGGGCCAAGCGATCGTGCTGTGCGCAGACAACGTATCCGTCGACGACGATCAACCGGCCATCACCTACATGCCTTGGTATATGACGATGTTCATCGAAAAGCCGCAGCCCGAGCACATCATCATCGAGGAGCCATGATCGCGTATCGTCCGAATCCGCACTGCACACCACATAAGCGAGGCCTCGACCATATGGCCGAGGCCTCGCTGTTTAATGCCGCTATCTGACCGTCGCTTACTGCTCCCGCTGGCACTCGGGGCACAGGCCGAAGACCTCCAGCGTGTGGCTTTCGACGGTGAAGCCGTGGCCCTCGGCCACCTTGCGCAGCCATGCCTCGCTCGGCGGGTCTATCTCGACGGTCCGCCCGCACTTGCGGCACACCAGATGATGGTGATGCCCGTCGTCGCCGCACAGGCGGAACAGCTGCTGGCCGTCGAGGCGGATCGTGTCGGCGGCGCCGGAGTCGGCGAGCGCGTTGAGCTGCCGGTACACGGTGGCCAGCCCGATCCGCAATCCCGAATCCTCAAGCCGACGGTGAAGGTCCTGCGCGGAGATGAACTCGTCGCAGTCGGCGAGCGCGGCTCGGATCGCGTCCTTCTGTTTGGTCTGACGTTCGATGTGTTCAACCATGCGAACCGTCACGCCTCTTTCCCGGATTTCCCGGCGGCCGGAGCACCAGCGGGCATGGGCTTGACGAACGGGCGCGCATAAGCTTGAAGATCATCCCAGCAGCCGGTGGCCTCGAGCTCGGCGACCGTGCGGGCCGTGTCGTCCGTCAGGACGGTGATGTGGCCCATCTTGCGGTTGTGGCGCAGCTGCGCCTTGCCGTAGTCGTGCACGTTCCACTCGGGATGCGTGGCGATCTGCGCGCGCGTGGGCAGGACGTGCTGGCCGAGCACGTTGACCATGACGGCCGGGCTCAGCAGCTTCGGCTGGATGAGCGGCCATCCGGCGATGCCGCGGATGTGCGCGTCGAACTGGTCGATCGAGCACGCCTCGATGGTGTAGTGGCCGGAGTTGTGCGGGCGCGGGGCGAGCTCGTTGACGATGACGCGGTTGTCCTTGGTGACGAACAGCTCGATGGCGAGCGTGCCGGCCAGTTCGAAGCCCTTCGCCAAGGCCAGCGCCATCTCGTGCGCGGTCTTGGCGATCGAGGGGTCGACCTCGGCCGGGGCGATCGTCATGTGCAGGATGTTGTTGCGGTGGTCGTTGCGCACGATCGGGAAGGTGACGTAGTCCTTGCCGTTGCCGGACACGAGGATCGACGCCTCGAACGCGAAGTCGACGAAGCCTTCGAGGATGGACGGCGGGAAGCCGCCGCCGCGATCGCCGCGGGCGCGGATCTTCTCCAGATCCATATCGTTCCTGAGCACATGCTGGCCGTGGCCGTCGTAGCCACCGGAGCGGGTCTTGAGCACGCACGGGTAGTGGAGGTCGTCGATGGCGGCCTCGAGCTCGTCGAAGTCGTTGACCTCGCGCCACGGAGCGGTCTCGATGCCGTGCTTGTTGATGAACGTCTTCTCGTTGATGCGGTCCTGCGTGACGCGCAGCAGGTCGGTGCCTTGCGGGGCGGCGACCAGATGGCGCACCTCGTCGATCGATTCGGCGTCGACGTTCTCGAACTCGTAGGTCAGGACGTCGGACTTCTCGGCGAGATCGTGGATGGCGGTCTTGTCGTCGTATTCGCCGACGATCTGGAAGTCGGCGACCTGCGCGGTCGGGCAGTCCGGGGTGGGGTCGAGCACGCCGATGCGGAAGCCCATGTACTTGGCGGACAGCGCCATCATGCGGCCGAGCTGGCCGCCGCCGATGATGCCGATCGTCGCGCCCGGCTGGAGCATCTGCGTGGCGCCGTGGGTTTCCTCAAACAAGCTGGGCATTGGATTCGGCCACCTTCTCCTTGAGTTCGTTGCGGTAGTCCTCGAGCTTGGCGGCGAGCCCCTCGTCGAATGCGGAGAGCATCTGCACGGCCAAGAGGCCCGCGTTGGTGGCGCCGGAGTTGCCGACGGCGGTGGTGGCGACGGGGATGCCGCCGGGCATCTGCACGATGGAGAGCAGGGAGTCCCAGCCGGACAGCGCGTGGGAGCGCACCGGCACGCCGATGACGGGCAGGGTGGTCTGGGCGGCGATCATGCCGGGCAGGTGGGCGGCGCCGCCGGCTCCGGCGATGATGACCTTGAGACCGTTCTTGCGCGCGTTGTGCGCGAAGTCGGCCATGAGTTCCGGCGTGCGATGCGCGGAGATCACCTGCTTGAAGTAGGCGACTCCGAACTGGTCGAGGATGTCACAGGCGCGCTTCATGGTCTCCCAGTCACTGGAAGAGCCCATGACGACGGCGACTTCGGGCTTGGTGTCCGTCATTATCATTTACCTCCGCGTTATTGAGAATACGGTCTTACTGTACTCCTCTATGCGGTCCGCGCGGAAGCGCCCTACAGGCTGATCGCGACCTTGCCGAAGATGTCGCCGCCGACCACTCGCGCGAACGCCTCGGGCGCGGATTCGAGGCCGTCGAAGGTCGAGTCGACGACCGGGTGCAGGTCGGCGTGCTCGACGAAGCGCAGGAGGCGGGCGAAGTCCTCGCGCGAGCCCATCGTGTTGCCTTGCACGCGGATGTCCTGGAAGAACACGCGGGTCAGTTCGGCGCCGGGCTGGTCGCCGGTGGTGGCCCCGCAGATGGCGATCGTGCCGCCGGGGCGCACGGACTTCACCGAATGCGACCATGTGGCGGCGCCGACCGATTCGATGACGGCGTCGACCTTGCGAGGCAGCCGCGCGCCGGTCTCGAACGCGGCGTCGGCGCCGAGCGCGAGCGCCTTCTCTCGCTTGTCCGCGGAACGTGAGGTGACGAACACCTCGAGGCCGGCGGCGTGCGCGAGCTGGATCGCCGCGGTGGAGACGCCGCCGCCCGCGCCCTGCACGAGGATCGTGTCGCCGGGTTTGACGCCTGCGGCGGTGAAGACGAGCGAGTAGGCGGTCAGCCAGCTGGTGCCGAGCGCAGCGGCCTCGACCATGGTGAGGTTCGAGGGCTTGGCGAAGACGTTGGCGCTGGGCACCTGCGTCCTGTCCGCCATCGTGCCGGCGTACTTCTCCGACAGGATCGTGCGCCGCTCCCCCGGCATGACGCCGGCGCCGTCGGTGCCGACGAACGTGTAGAGCACGACCTCGCTGCCGGCCTTGAGCCCGTGGCGCACGGGGATGTCCTCGTCGAGGATGCCGGCCGCGTCGGTGCCGAGGATCATCGGGGTCTGTTCGGCGGCGAGTCCCACGCCCCTGAGACTCCACAGGTCGTGGTGGTTGACGGTCACGGCCTTGACCGAGATCTTGGACCAGTACGGCCTGGGTTCGGGGTCGGGCATATCGCCCACGGCGAGTGCGGAGAGCGGGTTGTCGTTGTTCACTGCGGCTGCGTATACGGCCTTCATCGGAGTTCCTTTCGTTCGGGTTGCCCTTCGATCGCGCGGCGGATCGACATGTCCGCACACGGGACGGCATGGGGCATGACTCCGGCGTGCGGCGCGACTTCGGTGCCGCACCTGCCGTTTCATTGTCTCACGTCCGATCGCGATGCCGTGTAAGGATCCGTTTCGATCCATGTGCGGTCCAGACATACGGCGGGTGTATGTATATACGAAGATGTTGGGCGCATTGCGATGCGTGCGTGTAATGCCGGAGGGAATCGTCTAGGCTGTTGCCCTCGGAAGACATTCGAGAGGAAGGGCGCACGGTAGGTATGGGGATGGATATGACCGGTACGGTGGATGATGCCAACGGCGGACTTGGCGGAGGGCCCGATGCGGCGGTCACCGGGCGCTGCGACGTGCTGTCCCGCATCATCGGCCCTGACGACGTCAAGGCGCTGTCCCATAGCGAGCTGCATGAGCTGTGCGGCGAGATCCGTTCCACGCTGATCGCGTATGGGCATGCGCACGGCGGCCACATCGGATCGAATCTCGGCATGGTGGAGGCGACGGTCGCGCTGCATCGCGTCTTCGATTCGCCGTATGACCGCATCGTCTTCGACGTCTCGCACCAGAGCTATGTGCACAAGATGCTCACCGGACGCGCGCAGGCGTACCTCAACCCGTCGCGCTTCGACGAAGTGACGGGATTCACGAACCCGGACGAGAGCGTCCATGACCAGTTCGTGCTCGGTCACACCGGCACGTCGATCTCGCTGGCGTGCGGATTGGCGAAGACGCGCGACATGCGGGCCGCGGCGAACCACGACGACGCCGGCATCGGCAACGTGATCGCGGTGATCGGCGACGGGTCGCTCAGCTCCGGCATCGCGTTCGAAGGACTCAACAACGCGGCCGAGCAGGGCGGCAACCTCATCATCGTGTTCAACGACAACGAGATGTCGATCGCGGGCGATTTCGGCGGCATGTACGGGCCGCTGGCGCGTCTGCGCGAATCGAACGGCACCGCGCAGCCGAACATCTTCAACGCGTTCGGACTGGACTACCGGTATGTGGCCGACGGCAACGACGTGGATGCGCTGGTCGCCGCGTTCGAGGAGGTCAAGGGCATCGACCACCCGGTGGTCGTGCACATCCACACGCTCAAGGGCGCGGGGCTCGAATCCGGGGACGACACCAGCCGCGAGGTCGCCCACGCGACCGATACCGGCGTCAACGAGACGGGCAACCTCGCGCACGTCGAGCCGTGGCACTCGGACCACTGCAACCTGTCCGACCACGATCCGCACGAGGGACAGTGCGAGGCGTCGCACTGGCAGACGCCGGACAGGGCGATCGGGCGTCCGGACGATCCGCGCAAGCATTACGGCAAGCTCGCGATGGCCGCACTGGAGCGCCGTTTCCCCACGGAGCCGGGGCTGGTGGTCATCTCCCCCGCGACACCGGGCTCGAACGGCATCACGCACGAGTTCCGCGAGCGCGCCGGCGCGCATTACGTGGATACCGGCATCACCGAGGCGCATGCGGTGACGTTCGCCGCGGGCATCGCCAAGGCGGGCGGCACGCCGGTGGTGGCGACGACCGCGTCGTTCTTCCAGCGCGCGTACGACCAGTTCTTCCAGGAGATGAGCCTCAACCGCTCACGCATGACGGTCCTCGACTTCCTCGGCGGCCTGTCCGGTTCGGACAACACGCATTCGGGCGCGTACGACGTGACGATATTCGCGAACATCCCCGGCGTGACGATGCTCGTGCCGACCTCGACGCGCGACTATCTGGCCGATCTCGCATGGGCGACCATGCCAGCCGACACAACGAGAGCGGAAGGCACGCCGGAAGGCCCGGTGGTGATCCGCGTGCCCGGTCAGGCGATCCTCGACCGTGAGCGCGCGCTGGGACGCGCAGTGACGCCCGAGGAGGTGCTGCGCGGCGAATCCGCGACTGCGGAGGCGGGCGATGCCGCGCAGATGCTGCGATACCGTATCGACCATCAGGGAGCCGACGTGGCGATCATCGCGCTTGGCAACACGTATCCACTGGCCGAAGCGGTGGTCGACACGCTGTCCTACGCGGACACGCCCATCGACGCGACGCTCATCGACCCACGCCAGTGCTCCTCGCTCGACACGGTGACGATGGAATCGCTGCGCGCGGATCACCGGCTCGTCGTCACGTTGGAGGACGGTCAGCTCGAGGGCGGCTGGGGCGAGAAGGTGACCGCGTACTACGCGAATCACCACGCGCCGCAATCCGATCCCGCCCGGGATCCGCGCTCCCCGCGCGTCCTCAACTTCGGCGCGGACAAGGAGTTCACCGACCGAATCCCGCTTGCCGAGCTGAACGAACGCTACGGCCTGACCGTCGGGAGCATCATCGCACGCATCCGCGAGGAGCTCACTGCTCGTTCTTGATGGCGTCCAGCGCGGGGATCTTCACGGCCTTGTTGGCCGGTCCGAATCCGAACAGCAGGCCGACGCAGGTCGCGAAGAGGATCGCGAACAGGTACAGCCACCACGGAATGACCGAGTAGCGGGTCACGTCCTCGCCTCCGACGATCGCCTGCCAGACCATCGTGCCGAACGACGCGCCGCCGCCTGACCCTGAGCCGTCGGACGAGGAGGACGACATGCTGGACAGCCACATGCCGCCCACGTTGATGCCCAGCGAGACGAACGCGCTCAGCGCGG
The DNA here is from genome assembly GCF_000741175.1 of Bifidobacterium callitrichos DSM 23973. Taxonomy (GTDB): domain Bacteria; phylum Actinomycetota; class Actinomycetes; order Actinomycetales; family Bifidobacteriaceae; genus Bifidobacterium; species Bifidobacterium callitrichos. The sequence continues at coordinate 6,615 of NZ_JGYS01000001.1, read as the reverse complement.
CGCCGATCACTCCTCCGAAGAAGCCGATCGCACCGGCCTCGGTCAGGAACATGACGCGGATGTCGCGCACGTAGCAGCCGAGCGCCTTCATGATGCCGATCTCGCGCGTACGCTCCGACACGGACATGACCATCGTGTTGGCGATGCCGATGGCGGCGACGAGCAGCGACACCGCGCCGATGCCGCCGAGAATCAGCTGGATGACACGCGTGCCCTCCTCCATCGACTTGCGCAGGTCCTCGTACGACGACGTCTCGTAGCCCATCGCCTTCAACTGCGACTCGACCACGGGCACCTGACTCAGGTCCGCCACCTTGACGAGCGCCTGGTCGTAGGTCATGGATTTGGCCGCGGACGACGGATCGATCTTCTTCAGCAGCGACTGCATGACCTTCAGGTCCATGACGAAGCCGTCGGTGGTGGCGTAGCCCTTGTTGTAGTCGCCCTTGAGCACGCCGGTGACCGTGAAGTCAAGGGTGACGTTCTGCGACTGGCCGTCCGCGCCGGACGCCCCGGCCCCGGAAGCCCCGCCGGCCATGCCCGCGGCGCCACCCGAGTACAGGTTCTGCACGTAGGGGTCGCCCTGATAGTTCGCGCCGGTGACGAGCGTGATCGGCGTGGTGAGCAGGTTGAAGTACGGGTCCTCCCCTTCGGTCGGCACGCATTGGCCGGTGGCCTCGCTGTAGGTGCAGGAGCCGTCCGCGTAGCTGCGCATCGCACCGTTGCGCAGCGAATCCATGAACCCGTAGACCACATGCTCGCCGGCGAGGATCTGCTTCTCGTTCACCGGCTTGTCGCCTTCGGTGAGCTTGAGCCCCATGGCGTCGAGCTGGCTCATGTCGATGCCCATGATCTGCACGCCGTCGTCGATGTAGCGTCCGCCGGCGCCGGCCTTGGCCGTGGCGGTGTACTGCAGGTTCTTCACCGGGGTGACGCCTTCGACGCCGGCGATCGAACGGAAGGATTCGATCGCCTTGTCGTCAAGCTTGACCGAGCCGGAACCGCCGGAGGACGAGCTGCCGCCGGAGGCCATGGCCATGCCGTAGCCGCCGCCGGACGTGTACGCGGTGACGATCGACAGGTCGCCCATCGCCTTGAGGCTGCGCTCGTTCTGCTCGTTGATGCCCTGGCCGAACGAGACCATGAGCACGATCGAGCAGCATCCGACGATCACGCCGAGGACGGTGAGGATCGTGCGCGACTTGCGGCGGAACAGGTTCTGCACGCACAGTCTGAGGATGTCGGCGAAGTTCATGCGCGTCCCCTGCGAGCGCGGCGCGCCTGGCCCTGATCCGCGGACCCGTCCTTGGCGGGGGACGGGGTCTGTGGAGCCTGCGGCGTGGCGATCAGCCGGGTCGCCTCGGGATCGGCGGCGGGGCTGGCCGCGGACGGTGCCGGAACGGGGACGGTCGGATCGGACGGGCCCGTCGTGCCGTCGCCGTCGGGCTTGTTCCACTCGTCCCACTCCTCGTCGATCTCGCTCTTCTTCGCCTTCTTCTTGCGACGACGACGCACGAGCACGACGACGAGCACGATCGCGCCGATCACGACCACGGCGACAAGAGCCCACACCCACGCGGGCGCACCCTGCTGCGACTGCTCGTCGACGGCCATCGCCGTGTCGTCGGGCATGGGGGCGGCGTCGGCGACGTTCACGGTCACCGGGAAGTCCTTGGACTGGGCCTTGCCGTCGGAGTCCTCATAGGCGATGTGCAGCTTGGCCTGAAGCTCGCCGGACTGCGTGGGCGTGAACGCGAAGCCGATCGAACCGTTCGCGCCGGAGGCGACGTTGCCGACGTACTGGGTCTTGGTCATGGTGTCGAAGCCGTCGCCCTCGATCGACGCCTCGACGTTGGCGATGTCGCCCTTGCCCTTGTTCACGTAGTTCATCGTGATGGTGGTCTCGTTGCCGACCATCGCGTCCTCGGGCGGCACGGGGGCGTCGAGCTGGAACCGGTCGGGCTGGGAGACCGGTACGGAGATCCTGATGTCGGAGGAGCTGGAGGAGCGCGAGCCGGAGTCCACGTACTCGTAGCGGAAGCTCACGGTCACCCCCTGCGCGCCGCTCTTCGCGGTCGGCAGGGCCTGCATCGGCACGCTCTGCGTGGCCGAACGGCCGGCGGAGAGCGCGTCGAAGTAGAACGTGTTCGTGCCGCCGGCGATGGCGAAGTTCTCACCGCCATCCACGGTGACGACCATGTTGCTCACCGCCACCTTGCCCTTGTTCTGGAACGTGAACGAAAGCGTGAAGTCGCTGCCGACCGCGACCGATCCCTCGCCGTATGTGAAGTTGGTGATGATGACGTTGGGCACGGGACCGGCGATCGGTGTGGCGGATTCACCGCCCGAGGCTCCGGAGGCTCCCGAGGCTGCGCCGGAGCCGCCGGACGCCGCCTGTCCGGCGGCGACGTTCGTGCCTTCCGCATGGGCGATGCGCACCGCGGGCGCCAGCGGGGAGGCGGCGAGCATGAGCGCCATGGCGAGCGTCATGAGCAGGGCGATCAGCGTGCGCGGCATGCGTGCGCCCGAACGTGATGCCGACGCCATCGGCACTGCGGCTCCGGAGTCCGGGCCCTTCGTTCCTCGTGTGGTCATGGTGTGTCTCTCCTTCTTCCTTGGTTGCTTCCTTGGCTTCGTGTGCCTGTGTTTCCGTATTCGGTCAGTTTCCGGTGAGTCGATCATCGACGACCCGTCCATCAAGCAGGGTGACGATGCGGTCGGCGTACTGCGCCATGTTGTCGTCGTGCGTGACCAGCACGATGGTCTGGTTGAGGTCGCGTGCGAACGAGCAGATCATCTCCATCACGTCGACCTTGGTCTTCGAGTCGAGGTTGCCGGTCGGTTCGTCGGCGAACACCACCTCGGGTCTGGCGACGAACGCGCGGGCGATGCCGACGCGCTGCTGCTGGCCGCCGGACATCTGCGTCGGATAGTGCGTGAGCCGTTTGCCGAGTCCGACGCGCTTGAGGATGCCGCGTGCCGCCGCCTCGCGACGATCCTTCGGCACGCCGCGGAACATGAGCGGCATCGCGACGTTCTCGACGGCGTTGAGGTTCGGCAGCAGGTTGTATGACTGGAAGACGAATCCCAGATGACGCTGACGGAAGGCGGCGAGCTCGTTCTCATCTAGTGCGGAGACGACCACTCCCCCGATGCGCACGCCTCCGCGCGTGGGCTTCTCCATGCCTGCGAGCTGGTTGAGCAGCGTGGATTTGCCGGAGCCGGATTCGCCGTAGATGCAGCAGATCTGGCCGCGGGGAATGGCGAGGTTGACATCCTCAAGCGCGACTACGGTCTCATCCGCGGTGGGATATTCCTTGCGCAGATGCCGCACCTCGATCATCGGATGTGATGGTGGCATGACCCTTCTCCTTGCATTCGTCGCCATTGGCGGACATCGGCGCATCTCTCGTCGCGCACACTTACGGTCAGTCTATAGCGTGAAGGATGCTCTTGCACCCCTTACACCCTTAGGGGTGTTTCCGAAAAAAACAGTTGCCGATGTTGTCCGATGTTGTCCCGAAGCGATCCGAAAAAGGAATGAAAAAGCCTTGGAACACAGTGATTCCAAGGGCTTTGCCGGTGACCCCGGCCGGGCTCGAACCGGCGACCTACAGATTAGAAGTCTCTGCCGTTATCATCTCTGACGCCTTATTTTACAACGTTTTTGGGATAGTGACACCACTCCCCGTGCCCCCCGCGTGCCCTAACGCCTCAAAATAGCGAACTATGCGTGTCTTGAATAGTGCAGTCTAGGTGGAAAACCCGTGTAATCTAGTCCACATGAAAACCATGCATGCCGTCACGCCAAGCGATATCCGCCGTATCGCTCGTGTCGTCATGCTGCGAAACGGTGGGACGGCCCACGGCTCACAGTGTCGTGATCTCGTGGCGCAACTGTCCAAGGTGCTGCAAACCATCAAGTTTGCCCCCGCCGTCATCCAGTTCGGAACCATCACCCCCAACCGTCCGGGTGCTGGATTCTCGCTTATGTCGCATGCGTTTGACGATACGGCCAACCGTTGCGCGCTGTTCGTCGGCATGGCAAACGGCGACATCTCCGTTTCCGCCGCCCTTGATCTCATGGACGATTACGACATACAGCTAACGAACGCGGAAACCATCGCACTGTTCACCATGGATTCATCGGCAACGGCTGCAACCGCCCGCAAGTGGGCGCGTGCGCACGCCTTAGCCGCACTTATCCAATACGCCACGGAATACGTATCTGCTGGAATGCTGGAAGCCCGCGCCGACTATGTACGCGAACTTGCCGACATCCGGGCGTATAAGGCCCCCACGGCCGCTGTTGCCGCCGCGCTTGCGCTGCTCGCCGTCCTGCTGCTGCAACTCGCCACGCTGCAATTCCCGGACGGCCCGCAACCACTTGACATCACGCCCGTCGTCTCCCTGTTGATCGCTTCGGCCATTCTCGCGCCGCGTGCCCCTCAGTTCCGCCCCTCAATGGCGTGAATCTTGGGGGATAGTAGATCAGACGTGCCCGCACATCGGCCTTAAGGGCATAAACGTATGACGCTCTGACGCTCCCCCGCATCTCAATGAGGGAGTAACAACCATGTCTAAGCAAGCCTCGGGCGTGCCCGCCTTGCTCGTGAATCGAACCAATGCCGCCGCGATGCTCGGCGTGGAAGCCGTGACCGTGGATAGGTGGACGGCTATAGGCGCTCTTCCTGTGGTGACAGTCCCCGGAACCGGTAGGGCGGGACGGCCCCGCAACATGTATGCCGTGGCTGATCTCAAGCGCTTTATCGAGGAGCACACCACGATCAGGCAGCAGCACGGCCCCGACTCGGCACCAAGGCCGCGCCGCCGCGCCGTCTCCGCCGCCGCTGATCTGCAAAACAGCAGCGCCGCCGCCGTTCTCGCTATGGGAAAGGCGGTGAAATGATGGCTAAGCGCGACGCAATAGACCATAAGACCGGCCGACTGAAGAACTACGCGGTGAAGGAACTGTATTTGTACATTGCGAGACAAGTCAAGGGCACCAAAGGATATCAGCAATTCGACTATGCAAGGATGGCGCACCTTGTCGGGCTACCGTGGCATTTTGACTTGACTAGTGGTCGCAATGCGCCCGTGATTGTGCAATTGCGGGAGGGGCTTGAGCGCTTGGAGCGTGAACGCTGGATATCGGTAAAGCCGCACACCTATAACACGGTGCTCGTGCTGCTGACCGCCACCCCCTCGAAACTCTTACGCCGATATGGTGACGACTACATAGATCGTTGTCTAGGATTCGTGCCCGTACGGCAGAGAGCCGGGGGTGGTCGTCTTCATCCCCCAATGTCGTTAGACCCTTGGGCGGAGATTGCGAACAATGGGCAATAACTTAGTGAAATGGGCCATCCGTCTAGGCGAACCGTATTCACTTACTCCGCTTGCACGGCACGTACTTGCGGTAATGGCGAATAGTGCGGCCGACTATGGGGCAAAGGACAAGGACGGCAACGAGCTACCCCCGGCGCTGTGTAAACGTTCCCGTGCGGCTCTCGCTAAGGAAATATACGGGGATAGCAGCAAGGCAAGAAACTTGAACCGGCCTATAAAGGAGCTAAAGGGCAAAGGGCTAATAATGCCTATCGGCGGCCGCGCTCACAGCGGATACGCTCGGGACTTTCGACTATGCATAGCCGAAGCGATAACCGTGCAAAGTATCTTGCTGCAACAAACCTACCCTGAGGACAACGCCGAAATAGGCCGATACCTACGCCGGGCATAAGGAACAATGGGCGGCATCGGTTAGGGTGCACGATTTGCATACCCTAACCGTCCTCCCGATTCCATCGATACCGACAAAGGGTATACAGACTGTATACAAAAGGGTACGCAGACTGTATACCCACGATGGCGCAAACTGCATACCCTTTAGGGCGCAGATTGTATACAAAAGGGTGTGCAGACTGTATACCCCCATGGTTATAAGGATTAATGGTTATTTCATGGTTATATGGGTCGCCGCCGTCCCGTCTCTCACGGACCTGATGGCCTGTGCGTGCAAGAGCGTTTTTTTTTAGGCTCTTCGGGTGTTTGTGTGGGTGTGGATCACTGGTTTGGCCTACTGGTTATTGGCGTCCGGGGAGTTGTAGGTTGAGTCCGCCGCATTTGAGCATGACGAGGCCGATGAGGTTGTCGAGGTTGCGGTAGCCGTAGCCGATTTTGATGGTGGTCTTGATCTTGTTGTTCACGGCCTCTAGCCTGGCGTTGGACAGTCCTCTGCGGATGGTCGTGAGGATGTCGAAGTGGCGCCTGGCGATCTTCTCGCCGAGCTGGACGAATCCGGGGATGCCGGACAGGGACGCGTCCGCGGCCCATTGGCGCAGCAGGGGGTCGGCTTTGTCGGCGGTCTGTTTGAGGATCATGCGCAGGCGTTCCTTGAGCTTGTACGCCTCCCAGAGGGTCTCGTTGGTGTTGGCGATGCATTCCAGTTGGGCCTTCTGGCCGGCGGTCAGGTCGCCCTCGTTCTTCAGCAGCGCCCATCTGGCGCCCTTGACCGGGTCCTTCGCGCCCTTTTTGGCGACGCCTTTCTTCCGGGCCTCGCGCCATGCGGCGGTTCGTACCTTGTCGAGCGCGTCGGTCGCCCAGGACACGATGTGG